>JACIZI010000002.1 GCA_014359475.1 Marinobacter sp.
GAAAACGGCTCATATTTCCCGGCTTTTTCGTTGCATAGAACCACTATGCGCCTCAAAATCCAGAAAATCTGCGCTCGCTTTCCCACCTTGCTCGCGACGATTGCTTAAGTCCGACAGGCTGCTAGGTTACCACTATGCAAGTGAAATTTTCCGAGGATGTCGTTCCTCTATCAGACCTTAAAATCAATCCCGGAAAGGTGGTTGGTCGAGCACAGGACGGGCATCGCCCAATCCTGCTCACCAGCCAAGTGAGAGGCAGCTCGAATTATCAGCAAACGAAACATAAGTACCTGGTCCGCTATTCAGTACATGTGAGTGCCATTATCATTCTTCGGGTATGGTATGAACTGGAAGGTGAGCGGTAGCAATTTAACCGGCCGCCGATCTGCTGGCACGGTACGACCCGGTCCCGGGGATGGAGGTTGTTGATGGACCTTTTTGATCATTTGGATAAACCGCCTCTGCCTTTTTGTTTACCTGGGCAGGATGGATACAAATCCGGCTGGTCTGACGAAATTTCTGGTTACCATATTACTGTTCCGAATGGGCAATTATTCTATTCCGAGAGCTTTTTCTCGAAGACAGTCAGCGACCGATGTTTGGAGTACTTCCAGGATAACTTCAATTTCAATTGGCGTGATGTTAACTGGAAAGATATATCTGACGTTGCTCGGGTTAATTTCCGCAATATCCATTGGAAACAAGACCGCATAAAACTGTATGGGAAAGACTTACCCCTTCCTCGGTTAACTTCATGGTATGGGGACCCAGGCCGCTGCTACACCTATTCAGGCATAACGTCAAAACCAAATCACTGGAATGACGGGCTGCTGTACCTTAAGCGCATGATAGAGCGGTGTTTCGCAGTCCAGTTCAATAGTGTATTGCTCAACTGGTATCGTGATGGTGAAGATTATTTGAACTGGCATTCCGATGACGAGAGGGCGCTTGGTGAAAATCCTACAATCGCCTCGGCGAACTTTGGTGAAACCCGCGACTTCGTCTTGAGAAGAAAGGACGATAAAGCCCAAAAGCTGGTTATTCCACTCAAGCACGGCACGCTCCTCGTCATGTCAGGATCACTTCAACACTTTTGGGAACACGCGGTCCCGAAAAGGAAAAAGGTGTCTGGTTCAAGGTTCAACTTAACTTTCAGGAATGTTCGTCTTTAACTAAATCCTGAATCAATGACGCTGCACCCCAATATACAAACCCGGGCAGAATTCAAGCCAATCTTTCCTGGAATCTCGCCAGTGCCGGGTTGTTGAGGGTGGGAATGCACACAGTACGGGTTCGGTCAGTTGCCCGGGATTGACCATTTTGTGACCGGAGTCTAATGTTCAGACAATAGCCGATTGCCCCGGCACAGTTTTCCCGTGACCCCAGATTGACGGCCGTTATTGAGCTGGCTTATTCGGAGGCGTTAAGGCCTTATAGAGGTCACGGTAAAAGGCAAAGCCCGGAAGGATTCCTCCGGAGCTCGCTGCTGCAGTTCCGGGAGACGTTCAGGAGGAATGAATGATGAAAAGCAGAGGTTACGCGCTAGCGGTGGTTTTTGTGGGAGTGCTTTCAGGGACTGCTCTGGCTGAGTCCTCGCCGGACTCTTCTTTGGAGTCTCTGAAACAGGAAACACGGGAGTTGGGGGAGGCGCTTCAGGAGTACGGTGCTGACCAGAAAGAGCAGGCGGAGGATGCGATCAATAAAACGCTGTCTGCCCTGGACCAACGTATCGATGAGCTTGAGCAACAGCTTTCCGAAAACTGGGACGATATGAGCGACACTGCCCGGGAGCGGGCTTTGAAGAGCCTGGAGTCATTGCGAGAGCAGAGGACTCGTGTTCAAAAATGGTATCAGGAGCTCAAAAAAAGTTCCGCGTCCGCATGGGAGCGTGCCCGCAAGAAATTTTCAGAGGCCTATGAAGCGCTCTCGGAGCAATGGAGTGACACCGAGAAAGCGCTGGATGAGGAGTCAGAAAAACGCTCTCACAGTATCTGAGCCGCTGCGAAGAGTGGGTGCTCACTTCCGGCAGATCAGGAAGTTTCCTGGGGCACCGGCTCGAACGGCAGCCTCTTCTCCGACCAGTTCTCCATCAGACGGCAGGTGACCAGGTCGCCGGTGACGTTGATGGCGGTCCGGCACATATCCAGAATCCGATCGACACCCATGATCAGTGCTATGCCGCTGGGGGGGATTCCCACGCTCTGCAGCACCATGGCGAGGATCACAATGCCTACCCCGGGCGTGGCCGGGGATCCGATGGAGGCGCCCACGGCCATGGCTACCACGAGCGCCATACTGCCCATACTGAGATCAATGCCGTAGACCTGGGCCAGGAAAATGGTGGCGACAGCCTGGTAGAGGGCTGTGCCGTTCATGTTAATGGTGGCACCCAATGGAATCACGAACTGGGAGATTGATGGCCGGACACCCAGCTTGTCTTCGGCGGTGCGAATGGACAGGGGCATGACGGCGGCAGAGCTGGATGTAGAGAAAGCGAGCAAAAGCACATCCCGGCACTCTTTCAGAAAGCGTATGGGCGACTGGCGTGCCAGAACTTTAAGAATCACCATGTAGACTCCCAGCAAGACCAGCAGCCCGGCAATGACGGTCGCCACGTAAGAGGCCATGCCAAGCATCGCGCGGAATCCGAGGGTCGTGGTCAGTTGAGCCATAAGGCCAAACACGGCAAGCGGGGCAAGGCGCATAGCCCAACGCACGACGGTCATACAGATTTGTTGCAGCGAATCGAGCAGTTCCAGCATGGGCCGTGACTTTTCCGGGGCCATGCTCACCAGGGCAATGCCGACAATGATGGAGAAGATCACCACCTGCAGCATCTGGCCTTCAACCATGGCGTCCAGCGGGTTGCCCGGTAGCAGCCCGATGAGGGTTTTTGGGAGCTCGTCGACACTGGGCATGGATGCGACAGGTACGCTGCTTTCTCCAGTGGCTGCCGGAGTGCCAATACCTGCCATCATTCTGCCGGGATTGATGAGGTCGCCTATCCAGAGGCCAATGGATGCCGCCAGTGCCGTGGTGATAACAAAGAAACCGGTAACCCTCAGCCCGAGTTTGCGAAGTTGCTCAAGGTCTTCGCTGGCGGCTAGCCCGCGTACCACGGAGGCAATGACCAGAGGTATTACAATCATCTGAATGGTGGCCAGGAACAGTTGTCCCGGGAACGCGAGCCAGTTACCGATCAGGGTGCCCGTCTCAGGCTCTACAAGTCCGACGGATGGGCCCAGTAAGGTTCCTGTCGCCAGCCCCAGAAACATGCCAATGAGTACCTTCAGCCAGAGCTTGCCTTGCACAAGTCCTGAAAGATAACTGCTCAGATAGCGCAGTGGGCGTGGACTAAGATTGTTGGTCGTGTTTTCCATTGGCCTGAGTTTCCCATGTTTTCCAAGGTTGCCTAAAGCACATCATAGTCTATAGGAACGCTGACTCGCTTGAGCCGTACTGCAATATGCAAGTCCGACAGACTGCTGGTAGTCCCTGAAGCGGAAATGGCTCCGCACAGCCTTTGAGGCCCGGTGCCTTTCCGCGTTATGCTGATATCATGAGCAACTGGAAGAAATCGCCCCTCTTATGGATGGGGGGCAGTATTGCCGGCGTTGGGCTGATTGTTGGTCTGCTCTATGCGTTCGGGGTTCACCAGCAGGTAGTTGAGTTGCTGCGCTGGTTCGATACCCAGGGTGCCTGGGCGGCTCTTCTGTTTATTGCCATTATGGTGCTTGCCATGGTGCTTCTGCTCCCGGGGGTGCTGTTGACTACCGGCGCCGGCTTTGTGTTTGGTGTTCTGGAGGGCACGGCCTACGTTGTGGTGGGTACCACTCTGGGCTCGGCCATTGCCTTTCTGATTGCCCGGCATTTTTTGGGTGAGCACGCCCACGTGTACATCCGCAACCGGGCGCGATTGTCTGTGGTGAGCAATGAAATGGCACCACATGGCTGGAAAGTTGTGCTTCTGACCCGTCTGATTCCTTTCTTCCCGGGCAAGCTGTCCAATTACTTGTTCGGTCTTACCAATTTCTCGTTCGGTGGTTTTTTGGCCGGTACGTTTTTGGGCGTGATTCCATTTTCACTCCATAATGTGTACCTGGGCTCGCTCGCGGCTGACCTCTCCACTGTGGGGGTTCGGGAAACCGGTCGGACACCGCTGGAGTGGGCCGTTTACGGTGCCGGTTTTGTAGGCACGGTGTTGGCCGTTGTATTTCTCAATCGCCTGGCCCGTCGGGCACTGACCCGTTACAAAATCGAGACCGAACCAACAGAACAGGAAACAAGCCAATGAGCTGGATGAAATGGCTGCCCTGGCGTTATCTGGTAAAACGCGTGGCTCACCGCCATGGTTTCCTGGATCCGATTGCGCTGTTGGGCAAACTGCACAGTTTTGCCCAGCCTTCCGAGGTCGGGGAGCCCATTGAGCTGCTCCGGGCCGGCGTGGTTTTCCACGCGCGCGGCCTGATCAACAGCCGGGTCATCCAGCATAACCTGGACTGGGTCTGGCCTTACTGGGTGGAACGTCAGTTCGACCCTGAAGACGTTGCCTTCATTCCCCGGGCATTCTCCATTACCCACATCAATCTGAGCAACCGTAACTGGACGGCCATCGGCCAGCCGGATGTGGATGAGCTGCCGATTGTTGATCCCCGGGGGTTGCTGACACCGTTCCATGACAGCTGGTCACTGGATGCGTGGCTGCTGGCAGACGATGGCCGGTGTCTGTTGCCTTCACGCTGCAAAACCGCCACGCAACGCCAGGAGCTTGAGGATGGCCCGTGTGTGGTCACGGATTCCGAACTGGAGGGGCTGGCTCTGAGCAGTCGTTCGCGGGTCGTTGTGGAAAATGGCCGACCGGTGTGCGAGATGGTGATTACGGCACGGGCTGAGACCTCAGGCCACCTGGTCATATCCTTGCGACCGGCCAATCCTGAAGGGGTCAGTTTTATCAACAAGGTTCGGCTGTCTGAGCAGAGCGATGCCTGGACCGTGGACGGAAAGCGGGCGGTGTTTTTCAGTCGACCCGCGGAGCGTCATCATGTTTCGGACTATCGCCAGGGGGACGTCCGCATCCATCTGCAGGACGCGGAAGAACAGAGCGACGGTCAGTGCGATGTTGGCATGGTCACGGCTGCAGCCCTGTTCAGGGTGCAGGCCGGGAAAGACTCGGAGCTTTCGGTGAGGATTCCGCTGAAGGATGAGTCGGCGCCGCGCATCACTTCTGGGGGCTGGGCCAGCGCCATTGATGGTCATGCCCGGCTGGAGTGCCCGGATGAGACCTGGCAGTTTCTCTACCAGGCGGCCCTTCATTCTCTGGTGCTTCATTCCCCGGAAGATGTTTACCCCGGCCCCTATACCTACAAGCGATTCTGGTTTCGTGATGCGGCTTTCATTATCCATGCCCTGCTTTGCGCCGGACTGATCGACCGGGCCGAACGGGCGCTCTGCCAGTTTCCGGCGCGGCAGCTGAAAAACGGTTACTTCCGCTCCCAGGAAGGAGAGTGGGACGCCAACGGTGAAGTGCTCTGGATTCTCAGGCGGTTCCATGAACTCACCGGGCGGCCACTGGACCGTGAATGGCAGGAGCCGGTGCGCAAGGGCGCTCGCTGGATCGGGAAAAAGCGCCTCAGTGATACCATTGAAGGGCCTCACGCTGGCCTGCTGCCGGCCGGTTTCAGTGCCGAGCACCTGGGGCCCAATGATTATTACTACTGGGACGATTTCTGGGGCATCGCCGGCCTCAAGGCCGCCGAATCGTTGCTTGCCCCGATTGATCGGGAAACCAGCGAGCGTTTCGGCGTCGGAGCCCGGGAGTTCAGCCAGGCCGTTGAGCGCAGTCTGGCCACCTGTGAGCAGCGCCTGAAGCGGCCGGGAATGCCGGCCTCTCCCTACCGCCGGCTGGATGCCGGTGCCATTGGCTCTCTGGCCATGGGGTACCCCACCCAACTGTGTGAGCCGGATGACCCGCGATTGCTCGACTGTGTCGAGTTCCTGCTGGACAAATGCTTTGTGAAAGGGGCGTTTTATCAGGACATGATTCACTCGGGCCTTAACGTCTACCTGACCCTGCATGTCGCACAGGTGCTGCTGCGCGCGGAAGATCCAAGGTTTCTGGCGCTGGTGGATGCGGTTGCCGGGCTGGCATCACCCACCGGACAGTGGCCGGAAGCCATCCATCCGGCGACCGGAGGTGGCTGCATGGGCGATGGCCACCATGTCTGGGCGTCTGCCGAGTGGGTGCTGATGGTGCGTAACTGCTTTGTCCGGGAAGAGGGCGATCGCCTGATTCTCTGCGCCGGTATTCCTCCACGCTGGCTGGAGCAGGACACACCAATCCGCTTTGGTCCGGCACCGACCAGTTTCGGAAGCATTTCCATCACCATCACACCACGGCCCGGTGAGACGTCTGAAGTAACCTGGGAGGGCAGTTGGCACAACGCAGAACCTGAAATCGAGGTAAGGCTTCCGGAGATTCGCGCCTGAGGCACTGTACTGGTCACGCAACCGGTTTCCTGTGTCTGTTTTCTGAAAAAGCTGAGTCTTTTAAAGGTTGGTGTGCCGAACGAGGTAGGCGAATGTATAAAGGAGCGAGAGATGAAATATATCTTTGAAGTCCGGGTGCAGGAAGGTCACACCGCCGAGGAGTACGCGGATGCCTGGGTACGCGCCAGCGAGCTGATCCAACAGGCGCCGGGTGCCCGGGGCACCATGCTCCACCGGAAGATTGGTGAGCCGAACACCCTGATTGCCATCGCCACCTGGGACAGCAAGGACGCCAGGGATGCCATGGAGCGCAACAAGGATCCAAGGATCAGCGAGATCATCCGCAGCGCTGCGCCGTTTGTGGAGATCACGCCACTGGGCGAATTCGAGGAGCCGGAGTGGGTGGTCATGCCCCCGGACTCAGGGCAGGAATGGGGAATGTGAAGGATAACTGCGACGACAGGCTGCTGGTATCCTGCCAGCTCCAGAAGCCGGGGTGTCAGGTTCCTTTCAGGCGGGTAGCTGGTAGCGCTTTCGCCTGCGGCAGCAGAGCGGTATATTCGGGGTTTATCACCGGAAATTATCAGAAAATACCTGAAAAAATGACGAAATTTCCGGGTTTTATCGTTTATCAATGAGTCAACGGAGACAAAACGTGACCGAACCCTTTTCCTACCAGAGCTTCTCGGTGGATGTGTCCAGTCACATCGCCCATGTCCGGTTCAAACGGCCGGACGCCCTCAACACCATGAACAAGGCCTTCTGGCTGGAACTGCCCCGTTGCGTGCACGATATCGAAGCCAACTCCGATGCACGTGTCATTGTGATCTCGTCGACCGGCAAACATTTCTCCGCCGGCATGGATCTCGGGGTATTTACCGATTCCACAGCGGTGCCGATGAGTGGCGATCCGGGCCGGATGGCCGAGAACCTTCGCCGGGTGGTGCTGCAGCTGCAGGACACCCTGAGCTCTCTGGAGAAGGTGCGCCTTCCCGTGCTTGCCGCGGTGCACGGCGGCTGCATCGGCGGTGCCCTGGACCTGGTCTGTGCAGCAGACAGCCGGTATTGCACCGCGGATGCTTACTTCACTATCAAGGAGACCGAGCTGGGCATGACGGCGGATGTCGGCACTCTGCAGCGCTTGCCCGGGCTCATACCGGAAGGTGTGGTGCGTGAGCTCGCCTATACCGGCCGCAAGTTTGGCGCGGATGAGGCCCACCGGTTGGGGTTCGTGAATACTGTGTATGACAATCACGAAGCCATGCTGAAAGGTGTGATGGAGATTGCCGCCCGGATTGCTGCCAATTCGCCGCTGGCCGTTACCGGTTGTAAGGAAATGATCAACTACAGCCGGGACCACTCGGTGGAAGACAGCCTGAAGTACATGGCCACCTGGCAGGCCGGCATGTTCCGCCCCAACGACATGATGAAGACCTTCCAGGCCAGGGGCCAGAAGCAGCCGCCGGAGTATGACGACCTGTTTCCGGTGAAAGACCTGTTCAGCCAGTAAGTCATGGCAAAAACCGGAGGTTCGTCCATCTCGACCCCAGCCGCGCTGGTTTTTCAGGGTGGCATCGGTGTCGTGGGCCTGTTGGCAATCTGGCTGTTCGGCATCCCCGTTCAGTGGGCTGGCCTGGGCGGGTCCGAGGTCCTGCTGTACGGCGCTGTTGGCGCTGTTGGCACTTATCTCTCCCTGATTCTGGTCACCCGGATTCCGGGATTGCTCACGGACAATCTGGAACAGCAGATGCGGGGGCTCCACAGCTTTGCCCGCAGCTTTTCCTGGACGGTGCTGGTGGCCTTGTCGGTACTTGCCGGAGTCGGAGAAGAGCTGCTGTTCCGGGGCGCTGTCCAGGGCTGGCTGGTCCAGCACACCGGGCCCTGGACGGCTGTTATTGCGTCGTCAGTCCTGTTTGGCCTGGTCCACTACGTGTCATTTACCTATTTTCTGGTGGCCACCGGGCTGGGCCTGGTTTTGGGCGCGGCCTACCATCTTTCGGCGAGCCTGGGAATGGTCATGCTCTGGCATGCGCTTTACGACGTGGTGGCCCTGTATTGCCTGCTGCGCTTCCCCCATTGGTTCGGGATCGACTCCACCGGCTTGCGGTAATCAATTCAGCCCTGGCTGTAATTCTGATCCCTGGCCGGGATGTTGCGTTGTGATCTACCCCAATAAGACTATGATGGAAGCAGGGTCCGGACGAGAACACTGGTCCGGAACTGGCAGTACAATTTCACGGTTACGGTATCAAGGAGGGCAGGGTTTTTGGTCAAGCAACGGGATGTCACCGTCTTTTACGATGAGCGCGTTCTCGCTCACCATCCGGACAGTAATGTGCCGTTCCTTCCGGGCCGTCTGGACAAGCGGGTTCGATCGATTCTGTCCGGGTTGAATCTGCAATGGAAGTATCCGGAGCATCCCGGCCGGATTACCGCTGTCATGGATCTGCTGGCCCGGGAACCGATACCGGGGGTGCAGTT
Organism: Marinobacter sp.; assembly: GCA_014359475.1. GTDB lineage: Bacteria > Pseudomonadota > Gammaproteobacteria > Pseudomonadales > Oleiphilaceae > Marinobacter. Next base: position 8,968 of record JACIZI010000002.1, read on the forward strand.
CCAGCCGGGTAAGGCGGCAACCCGGGAGCAGTTGGGCAGGGTACACACCACGTCGTTTCTGGACGATATCTTCTCACTGCGAAATGAAAGTGCATGGCTGGATGTGGACACCACAGCGGTCTCACCGGGCAGTGTGGAAGCGGCTGAGGTGGCCGCGGGTACGGCTATTGCCGCTGTCGAAGCCGTGGTTGAAGGCCGCACCGGCAGTGCTTTTGCGGTCATCCGGCCACCCGGCCATCACGCTGAGCCGGTGCGGGCGAGAGGCTTCTGCCTGTTTAATAACGTGGCGATTGCCGCGTCTCATGCCCAGAATGCATTGGGCTGCAAGCGGGTGCTGATTATTGACTGGGATGCGCACCATGGCAATGGCACCCAGGACATCTTCTGGGCGGATCCGGATATTATCTTCTTCGACATGCACCGGGCTGCCCCCTTCTATCCCGGGACGGGGAGCCTGACGGATATCGGTGCCGGCAGGGGTGAGGGCACCACCATCAATGTCCCCATGCCGGGCGGAGCGGGAGATGAAGCCTACCTCAAAGCCATGCGGGAAATTCTGGTGCCGGCCGCGGATTACTTCAAGCCGGATCTGGTGCTGGTTTCTGCCGGGTTTGATGCCCACTGGTTCGACCTGGCCCTGAATGTTTCCTACGAGGGCTTCTCTTCGATGACCGGAATCGTCCAGGAAATTGCAGACAAGCATTGTGGTGGCCGGCTGGCCATGATTCTGGAGGGTGGCTATAACACCGAGTCATTGTCCCGCGGTGTCCACACGGTGCTGCAGGTGCTTGCCGGAGCCGAACCGAAGGTACCGAGGGTCTGCGGGATCGCGGAAGTGGAGGCTGCTGTCGAGTTCCACCGGGATGCTTTTAAACCCGATACCACGGATTAGGTGTTTTCGGAGCCGGAAGGCGAACACCAAAGACATACCCCTCATGCTATGCTGGCTGACACCGGCCGCCACCGCCGGTGTCGGTGGTGTCCTGAATTCAAACGGCACAGGAGTACCCGATGAGCGATTCGACCTATACCCCTCCCAGGGTCTGGAAATGGACTCCGGACAGTGGCAGCCGCTTCTCCAGTATCAATCGCCCGGAGGCGGGCCCGACCCATGAGAAGGATCTGCCCGTGGGTGAACACCCTTTCCAGCTCTATTCCCTGGCTACTCCAAATGGGGTCAAGGCCACGGTGATGTTCGAGGAGTTGCTGGAGTTGGGTATCCGGGAAGCGGAATACGATGCCTGGCTGATCAACATCATGGAGGGAGACCAGTTCAGCAGCGGCTTTGTGGCGGTGAATCCCAACTCGAAAATTCCTGCCTTGCTGGATCGCAGTGTGGACCCGGCTATCCGGGTGTTTGAGTCCGGCTCTATCCTGCTGTATCTGGCGGAAAAGTTCGGCCAGTTCCTGCCGGCAGCGCCCGCTGCCCGCACCGAAACCCTCAACTGGCTGTTCTGGCAGATGGGCAGTGCACCCTTCCTGGGTGGCGGTTTCGGTCATTTTTATGCCTATGCGCCGGAGAAGTACGAATACCCCATCAACCGCTACACCATGGAGGTGAAGCGCCAGCTGGATGTGCTGGACCGGCAACTGGCGGAGAATCGCTATATCGCTGGTGATGAGTACACCATTGCAGACATGGCTATCTGGCCCTGGTATGGCGCGCTGGTGAAGAATATGGTGTATGAGGCCGCCGAGTTTTTACAGGCGCATACCTATACCCATGTGGTGCGCTGGACCGACGAGGTGGCGCAGCGGCCTGCGGTGAAACGGGGGCGCATCGTCAACAAAATCTGGGGAGATCTTTCTTCCCAGCTGCATGAGCGCCATCAGGCCAGTGATTTTGAGCAACGCACCCAGGACAAACTGCAAGGCAGCAACTGAGGAGGCCCAATGGCTGTACCTGCGGCACTAACCGAGGACCGGATTTACCATTATTGTCCCCCGGAAAAGCTGGATTTTGAAACCACGGAGACCCTTGAGGAGCTGGAGCTGCCCTTTGGTCAGGAGCGTATGCTGCGAGCTCTGGAATTCGGTGCGGGCATCAAGGCTCCCGGGTTCAATCTGTTTGTGCTGGGGCCTTCCGGTGCCGGCAAGCACGAGCTGGTCAGGCGCTTTCTGGACAGCCATGCCGCAGAGCAGCCAATACCTTCCGACTGGTGCCATGTGTTCAACTTCCGGCAATCGGACCAGCCCCGGGTCATCGAGTTGCCACCGGGTGATGGCCGGGCCTTCAAGAGCGACATGAATGACCTGGCCATGGAGCTTAAAACCGCCATTCCTGCCGCTTTCGAGAGTGAGGAGTACCAGGCCCGCATACAGGAACTGCAGGAAGAGGTGGCCCGCCGGCAGCAGCAGGGGCTGTTTGCGATCCAGAAGGAGGCCAATGCCAATAACATTGCCATGCTTACCACCCCTGCCGGGTTTACCTTTGCTCCCATGCGCAATGGCGAGGTGATCGAGCCGGAGGAATACAAGAACTTCTCCGACGATGAGAAAACCCTGATCGAATCCAAGGTGGAGGAGCTGCAGAAAAAGCTCCAGCAGGCGATTCAGCAGTTGCCCCGGTTGCGCAAGGAAGTGCAGGAGAGGGTGCACGCCCTGAACGAAGAGATGGTGCAGCTGACCCTGGGCGGGCCGATCGGGGAGCTGCGGGAAAAATGGGCGAAGATCCCGGCGGTGGTCGCCCACCTGGATGCGGTGCGTGAGGATGTGGTGGAACATGCCGAGGCCTTCCAGGACAACGAGAACGGTGCCCCTGCCGGTCTGCTCAACCGTTACCGCGTCAATCTGCTGGTGGACAATGCCGAGACCAGGGGTGCGCCGGTTGTCTATGAAGATCTGCCGAATCATCAGCATCTTACCGGGCAGATTGAACACCGGGCCCATCAGGGCAACCTTTACACCGATTTCACCCTGATCCGTGCCGGTTCCCTGCACCGCGCCAACGGTGGTTATCTGATCCTGGATGCGCGGCGTGTCCTGTCCCAGCCAATGGCCTGGGACAGCCTCAAGCGCATACTGTTCTCCGGCCAGATTCGCATTGAATCCCTGGAGCGGCTCTACGGGCTGGCCACCACGGTGAGCCAGCAGCCGGAGCCGATTCCCCTGGATGTGAAAGTGGTATTGCTGGGGGATCGCACTCTGTATTACCTGCTGGCCCACTACGATCCGGATTTCCTGGACCTGTTCAAGGTAGAGGCGGATTTCGAGGATGACCTGGACCGGGACGATGACAGTTACGGGCTCTATGCCCGGATGATCGCCGCCATGGCCCGGGCCCTGAAGATCCGCCCCCTGAGCCGGGACTCAGTCGCCCGGCTCATCGAACACGCCAGCCGGCTGGCCAGTGACCAGAAAAAGCTCTCCGCCCACGACCGGGTTCTCAAGGATCTGCTCAGCGAGTCTGACCACTGGGCGGCGCAGGACGGCTGTGACAAGATTGAAAGGGCTCATATCGAGCAGGCCATTGATGAGCGGGAGTACCGTGCCAGTCGTGTGCGCGAGCGAAGCCTGGAGCAGATCAGCCGGGGTGTGGTTATGATTGCCACCACCGGCGAACAGGTGGGTCAGGTGAATGGCTTGTCAGTGCTGCAACTGGGGGCTACCCGCTTTGGCCAGCCCACCCGCATTACAGCGACAGCCCGGCCCGGTAAGGGGCAGGTGGTGGACATCGAAAGGGAGGCCAAACTCGGTGGGCCGATCCACAGCAAGGCGGTGATGATTCTGTCCCGCTTTCTGGCTAACCGCTATGCCCCCGAAGGTGAGCTGTCACTCTCGGCCAGCCTGGCTTTTGAGCAGTCCTACGGAGGCGTGGAGGGGGATTCAGCCTCGGTTGCCGAGACCTGTGTGTTGTTGTCCGCTATCACCGGCGTGCCACTCAGGCAATCACTGGCGGTCACTGGTTCCATGAACCAGCACGGCGAGGTACAGGCCGTGGGGGGTGTGAATGAAAAAATTGAGGGCTTCTACCGGGTTTGCGCCCAAACCGGAGCCTTGCAGGGGCAGGGGGTGCTGCTGCCAGCCAGTAATGTGGAGCACCTGATGCTGAACCGGGAGGTTCGGGAATCGGTGCGCTCCGGGGCATTTTCGGTGTATCCGGTGACCCGTATTGATGAGGCCATCGAACTGATGACCGGTATGGAGGCCGGCGAGCCGGACCGCGGCGGACAGTTTCCGGAAGGCAGTTTTAACCGGTTGGTGGCCGACCGGCTGGTGCAGTTTGCTGAATCCGGCAAGAGTCGTGATGACAGCACGGACAAGGATAACGGAGGCAGCAACGGTGACGGATGACCAGCAGCCCGCCGGCACCGACCGGGGGCGAATCCTGATTCTGCTGGATGGTTCCCGCCCCAGCCTGTCGGCACTGGAAGTGGCAGCGCAGATGGCCCGTGCCCGGCAGGCGGAAGTGCTGGGCGTGTTTGTGGAGGAAGTCAGTCTGTTGCGTAGCGCAGGTTACGGTTTTGCCCGGGAGGTAGGTGCCAGTTCTGGAGTGGTCCGTCCCCTGGATGCCGCGGCCCTGCAAACGCGCATGAGGGCGCAGGCAGAGCAGATCCGCAGGGCGCTTCAGCAGGCTCTGGCCACGTCGGGTGGGGTGCAGGCATTGGTGCATTGCCGCGGTGCGGTGGCCGAGGAAGTGCTTAACTTGTTGCAGCCTGAAGATCTGCTGATTATGGGGCGGGTTGGCTGGTCCGGTATTTCCGGTGCCCGTATGGGCTCAACGGCACGCCGTCTTGCCGGCCAGGCCCCGGGGGAAGTGCTGTTGTGGACCGAGTCCCGGCCGCGGCCGCAATGCCGGGTTGTAGTGTTGTTGAACCATGACCGGGAGGGTAATCGCCGGGCTCTGATGGCGGCCGCCGAGCGGGCCAGGCGCACCCATTGTCCGTTAACGGTGCTGGTGCGGGGTCCGGAAACCGGAGATCCTGCAATACTGGCCGAATTGCAGGCGGAGCTGGGGCAATGGGGCGTGCCGGCGCGGATACGGCAGTTGCCGCTGGAAAGCCCGGAAAGCCTGCTCCGTGTTCTGCAGCAGGAACGGGCGGCAGAACTGGTGCTTAGCCGAAGGGGCAGTCTGTTCGGTGAACAGGGGGTGGATATGTTGTCGGAGCTGGCCATGCCAGTGACGGTAACGCCCTGATTGCATTTACGTTTGATTGAGGAATTGTATGAAGACACCACATCGGATTCTGGCATTTTTATGGTTGCTGGTTACCCCTATGGCGATGGTCCAGGCAGAGGAGCACAATCATGCCGGAGACATCCGGGTGGACAATCCCTGGAGTCGGCCCACTCCGCCGGGTACGCCGGTGGGCGTGGGGTATCTGACCCTTCACAATACCGGCGATCAGACCGTGACCCTTACAGGTGCTGACAGCCCCCGGGCAGGGCATGTGTCGATTCACCAGACGGTAATGCAGAACGGTGTGATGCGTATGCAGCCACTGGCGGAGGGGCTGGCGCTCGCGTCGGGTGCGACCCAGGTGTTCAAACCCCACGGCCACCACCTGATGCTGGAGCAGCTGAACAAGCCACTGCTGGAAGGCGAGCAGGTGCCCGTCACGTTGCAGTTCGGGGACGGGTCGACTCGGGTGTTGCAATTACAGGTGCGTTCCCTGGATGCGCCTGAGCCAATGGATCATTCAGGGACGGAGCACTGATCCCCAACCGTTTGCCGGGAGGCCGTTATGTGGGGTGAGGGCGCGTCCCTGACCAGCCTGGCTGGCCAGCTCGTCAGCCTGATTGCGCTGGGGTTCTGCATTGCCGGGTTTGCCAGCAAGCAAGACGATCGGCTGATGGTGTTGCTGATCTCCGCCAATGTGGCCTTCGCGGTGCAGTTTGCGCTGTTCGGCAGCTGGACTGCAGCAGTGCTGAGCCTGCTGGTGATCGTTCGCATCATGCTGGCACGCCGTTACCTGGGGAGCTGGCCGGTGATGCTGGCGGTACTGGCGGTTAACGCTATGGCAGCGGTGGTTACGTGGAAGAGCCCGGTGGATATCTTTGCCATTACCGCCGCCGTGCTGGGCACCGTGGGTATGTTCATGCTGCGGGGCATTCCGTTGCGGCTGGTGCTTGGCGGCGCTGCCATTTCATGGATGCTTAACAACATCATGATAGGCTCGGTTGGTGGCAGCCTGGCGGAGGGGATGGTTGTAATTACCAATTTTATCACCATATACCGACTGGTCAGGATGAAACGCCGGTACCCGCAAGCCTTTAATACGTAAGTGCCGGCAGACCCGGCTTACAGCCCTCACCTGTGCACTGCGGGGCTGCGCTATAGGTTTACACTATAACCGGGTTAAAAATAATCAATTTTTACAAACGGAAAAGATTGATTACGTTATCTATCCCAACTTGATCTACAGGAGAGAAATCAATGGGCATTATCAACAGCGAAATCAAACCGTTTAACGCAACTGCTTTCAAACAGGGCGAGTTTGTCGAGATTTCCGAAGCAGACGTCAAGGGCAAGTGGGCCGTATTTTTCTTCTATCCGGCTGACTTCACCTTCGTGTGCCCGACGGAGCTGGGCGACGTGGCTGACAAATACGAAGAACTGCAGAAGCTGGGCGTGGAAGTGTTCTCTGTTTCCACTGACACTCACTTCACTCACAAGGCGTGGCACGACACTTCCGAAACCATCGGCAAGATCCAGTACTACATGGTAGGCGACCAGACCGGCACCATCACCAACAACTTCGGTGTGATGCGTGAAGGCCAGGGCCTGGCAGACCGCGCCACTTTCCTGATCGATCCGGATGGGGTTATTCAGGCCATGGAAATCACTGCCGAAGGCATCGGCCGTGATGCGGACGACCTGCTGCGCAAGGTTAAAGCCGCCCAGTATGTGCGGAACCACCCGGGCGAGGTTTGCCCTGCCAAGTGGAAAGAAGGTGAAGAAACCCTGTCTCCTTCTCTGGACCTGGTGGGCAAGATCTGATCAGCCCCTGAGTCATATCAGGTTCCGCAGCGGCGTGTTCCGCTTCGTTTCACAACAAACCCCGGCCTGGTGCCGGGGTTTGTTGTTTTTGTATCCTCTGGATATAACGGCGGGACTCATATAGCAAAGAGCTATCATCTGTTTAAAGTCAATTAATTTGAGCTTTTCATGGTGAGCCCTTATTGTTCACCTATCAGGTTAATCACCCGTTCAATGTTCAGAGATTCAGTCAGGGGGAAATGACACATGTTGGATGCCAATCTCAAGGATCAATTGAAAGCCTATCTCGAAAAGCTGCAGCAGCCGATCGAGCTGGTCGCTGCCTATGATGACAGCGCCAAGGCCAAAGAGCTGAAAGAGCTGCTGGAGGAAATCGAACCGCTGTCTGACAAGATCGGCCTGCGTACCGAGGACCGTCAGGACGTGCGCCGCCCGTCTTTTGCCATACAGCGGGTGGGCAGCGATGTGGAAGTGCGCTTTGCCGGTATCCCCATGGGGCACGAATTTACCTCCCTGGTGCTGGCGCTGTTGCAGGTGGGTGGTCACCCGTCCAAAGCCTCCCGGGAAGTGATTGAGCAGGTTCAGTCTCTTGACGGTGAGTACGAGTTCGAGACGTTCTTCTCCCTGTCCTGTCAGAACTGCCCCGACGTGGTTCAGGCCCTGAACCTGATGAGTGTACTGAACCCGAAAATCAAGCACACCGCCATTGACGGTGCCCTGTTCCAGGACGAAGTGGAGCAGAAAGAAGTGATGGCGGTGCCCAGTGTATTCCTGAACGGTGAGTCCTGGGCTCAGGGTCGCATGACTCTGGAAGAGATTGTCTCGCGCCTGGACAGCAAATCCGCCGAGAAAGAAGCACAGAAGATTAACCAGAAAGAGCCGTTTGAGGTACTGGTGATCGGTGGCGGTCCGGCCGGTTCGTCTGCTGCCATCTATGCCGCACGTAAGGGCATCGCCACCGGTATTGCTGCGGAACGTTTCGGTGGCCAGGTGGCGGACACCATGGGTATCGAGAACCTGATTTCCGTGCCCTATACCGAAGGCCCCAAACTGGTGGCGGCCATGGAGCAGCACGTCAGGGAATACGACGTGGACATCATGAACATGCAGCGGGCCGAGAAGCTGGTGCCGGCCAGCCAGCGGGGTGGTCTGCACCTGGTGCAGCTGGCCAATGGCGGCTCTCTGAAGGCCCGCAGCGTGATTCTTGCTACCGGGGCCCGCTGGCGCCAGCTGGGTGTGCCGGGGGAAGAGGAATACCGCAACAAGGGTGTGGCTTACTGCCCGCACTGTGACGGTCCACTGTTCAAGGGCAAGCGGGTGGCCGTAATCGGCGGTGGCAACTCCGGTGTTGAGGCCGCAATCGATCTGGCCGGCATCGTGGGTCACGTGACACTGATCGAGTTCGGTGACCAGCTGCGCGCGGACGAGGTGCTGCAGAAAAAGCTGCGCAGCCTGAAGAATGTGGAGATCATCACCTCCGGTCAGACCACTGAGATTACCGGGGAGAACGGCAAGGTGAACGGACTTCAGTATACCGATCGTAATTCCGGTGAGAGCCACCACGTGGCCCTGGAAGGCGTGTTCGTACAGATCGGTCTGGTGCCCAACACCGAATGGCTGAAAGGTGGTCCGGTGGAACTGAACCGCCACGGCGAGATCGTCGTAGATGAAAGAGGTGAAACATCTGTGCCGGGCGTATTCGCCGCCGGAGACGCAACCACGGTGCCTTACAAACAGATTGTGATCTCCATGGGGGAAGGATCCAAGGCTGCCCTGAGCGCCTTCGATTTCCTCATTCGCAACGAGGCTCCGGCCGCAGACGATGCGGCGGCCTGACCGGGCCACCCAGGAAGATGAACGCTTCGATCTGAACGCAAAGGCTGACCCCTTCCAACCTGTGCGTTGTTTGCCCCGCCTTCCTTCTGGTTGGCGGGTTTTTTAGTTTGCCTCCGGAATCCGGCCATACTGGCTATTGCAACGGGACCGGTATTGCACTTGAGCCAATTCATCGGGTGAAAAGAGTAGGGTATCTTGGCGGTAAGACAGACGAACTGTCGCCGATAACAACAGTGATTCCGAGAGGTCCCGGATATGAGTAAACAGCATTTTGATGTCATTATTGTCGGAGCCGGCATTTCCGGTATCGGCATGGCCTGTCACCTCCAGCGTGAATGTCCGGACAAGTCCTTCACCATACTGGAGCGCCGTGAAAATATGGGTGGGACCTGGGATCTTTTCCGCTACCCGGGTATCCGCTCGGACTCCGACATGTTCACGTTTGGCTACAATTTCCGGCCCTGGACCGGTGGCAAGGTGCTGGCGGACGGGCCGTCCATCAAGAATTATGTGCGCGAGACCGCCCGTGAAAACGGTGTCGACAAAAAAATCCAGTTCGGCATCAAGGTGACGGATGCAGACTGGTCGAGTGCCGACAAGTGCTGGAAGCTCAAGGCGGTGCGCGAGCAATCCGGCGAGGAACTGGAATTTACCACCTCGTTCATGGTCGGCTGCACCGGCTATTACAACTACGATGAAGGCTACAAGCCGGAATTCCCCGGGGAGAAGGACTTCAAGGGTCAGATTGTGCACCCCCAGCATTGGCCGGAGGGCCTGGATTACGCCGGTAAGAAGGTCGTTGTGATAGGGAGCGGTGCCACCGCCATTACCCTGGTGCCCACCATGGCCAAGGAGGCTGCCCATATCACCATGCTGCAGCGTTCTCCCACCTATCTGCTGCCGCTCCCATCGGTGGACAAGGTGGCCCTCAGCCTGCAGAAGGTGTTACCGGCAAAGCTGGCCTACAAACTGACCCGTGCCCGCAATATTGCCGCGGCGCGTATAATGTTCGAGCGCTCCAAGAAAAACCCGAAACTGATGCGCCGTTTGTTCCTTGGCATCACCCGTACACAGCTCGGCGGCAAGGTGGACATGAAGCACTTCAGCCCGGACTACAATCCCTGGGACCAGCGGCTGTGTGTGGTCAAGGACGGGGATCTGTTCAAGTCCCTTAAATCCGGTGAAGCCTCCATTGTCACCGACAATATCGACCGCTTCACCGAGAAGGGTATTCTCCTGAAATCCGGCCAGGAGCTGGAGGCGGATATTATCATCCCGGCCACCGGGCTGAATATCCAGATGCTTGGCGGTATCAAACCACGGGTGGATGGCAAAGAAGTCGTTATGAAGGACAAGATCATCTATAAGAATGTGATGGTCGAGGGTGTTCCCAATGCCGGTATGATCTTCGGCTACACCAATATTTCCTGGACGCTCAAGGCTGATATTGCAGCCGAGTACCTGTGCCGGTTGTTGAACTACATGGACAGACACAAGATCAGCACCGTGGTGCCCCGTGATACGGAAAACAGTCGTGGCGAGGATACCATCATGGGCGCCCTGAATTCGGGCTACATCATGCGCGCCAAGGACCGCCTGCCCCGTCAGGGTACCCATGGTCCCTGGAAATCATCGGATAACTACCTGGAGGATGTAAAAATCCTGCGCTTTGATCCGATTGATGACGGTTATCTGGAGTTTGACGGCAAACGTAGCCGCAGTGGCAAAAGCGACAGCCATACCGGCTTCCTCAGGCCGCTGCGTTCGGCGCTGTTTGGCTCCTGACCGGGGAGGGGCTGTGCGGCCCCTCTTTATTACACTGAGGCCCGGGCCTGTCCCAATTCCCGTAATTGCGGATAGGCAAGGCCCCCAGGCATCCTTACCATGGCTCCTCTGATGATCAACTGACCGGGGAAGCCGCCCTTGCCGTACCACTTGCGTTCCATTCTTGCCTACCTTGCGCTGCTTGCCGCCGTGCTGTCGCCGCTGCCCGGTATGGAGCTGGCGGGGGCGGTGGCGGTCAGTCTGGCGGTGGTGCTGGGCTGGCGTGACATGCGCTGGGTGCCGCGGGCGGTATTTGCGGTGGCGGTACTGATGCTGCTGTTTGCCCTGGGCCATGATCCGGGACTGGTGGTCACGGCGGCAGGCAACATGACCCGGTTGGCGGGCCTGGTGCTGGCGGTGATGTTGCTGTCCAGCGTATTGGGGCGCTCGCGGGATCTGCAGCGGATTTCCGCCAGTTTGTTCGGCGGCAAGCCGCTGACTCGCTATCTCAGCCTGGCTTACGGCACCTCGCTGGTGTCGGTGCCGCTGAATTTCGGATCGGTGGCGGTGGTGGGCAGCCTGGTTGCCGAGCGGCTGAGCCGTCACGGTGACTCCGCTGCAACCCGCAATGCTACTCGTGCGGTGCTGCGTGGGTTTGGGGTGGCACCCATTTTTTCGCCACTGTCGATTTCCGTGGTACTCACCCTCACCTTGCTGCCCGGGCTGGGTATTGCTCCCTTGCTTTCGCTGGCCATTCCTTTCTCCGTTCTGCTGGTGCTGGCCGGCCTGCGCTGGCGGGAGCCGGAGCCCGCGCTGGAGCTGCCAGCACCGCAACCGCGGGCGGGGGTTGCCAGTTGGCTTCGCTTTACCGGCATGATCCTGGCGGTCTGCGCGGGTGTTTTCTGGCTCAGCCACGACTATCAGCTCAGTTACGCCCATGCGGTGGCGTTGAGTTGTCTTGGCGCGGTGCTGGTGTACCGGTTGACGGAATTGTTGCATGGTGAGCGTCATCCTGTGTCCGGCATGGCCAATGTCAGCAATGAACTGGCCATTGTGGGTGGATCGGCGTTTATCGGGGCTGTTATCAGCGGGATGGTGCTGGGGCAGATGAGTGGTGATCCACAGTTGCCGGTCTGGCTATGGGCAGTGCTGGCGGCCTGTGTGCCCTGGCTGTTCTATGTGGCTGGCCTGGGCGGCATGAACCCGATTGTGGTCGGTACCCTGGTGGGTGGTGTTCTGGGCTCTGTATGGCCGGGCGGGGCGGAAATCGGCCTGGGCATTGCCATGGTTACAGGCTGGGGCATTACCGCCTTCGGTACGCCCTTTGCTGCCAATGCCCTGATTATGGAGCGGCTGACCGGTTACCGGGCGCGGGATGCCTCCTTCCGCTGGAGTCTGGCGCTATCCCTGTCCGGCCTCGGCATCGCCAGTTTGCTGGCAGCATCGCTGACGCTCTGGCTGGCGTGACAGCTGCCTATAGCTATTCCGGGGCCGCTCTGTTATTGTGCCTGCATCCTGCCTCTAAGGATTTCCGCAGTTTCTGGCCAACGGCCGCTTTGCGAACCATCCATACGACCCGTCAGAGGACGTCATCCTGCCAATCGCAGGTGACCGTAGTCGTCATTTTTCCATGAATCATCATGGCATCTGCCCGCATTCACCCGTTGATGGTGGTCGTCGGGGCAGAATCATAAGAGTAGATCCTATATGAGTTTTTCTTCCCTCGGTTTGTCCGAGCAGTTGGTCCGTGCCACCACCGATCAGGGCTATGAAACCCCGTCCCCCATCCAGCAGCAGGCCATTCCTGCGGTGTTGTCCGGTCGGGACGTTATGGCTGCGGCCCAGACCGGTACCGGTAAGACCGCTGGTTTTACACTGCCTCTTTTGCAACGTCTGGCGGAAAACCCGCGCAACGGCAAAGGCCCCCGCGTGCTGATTCTGGCACCGACCCGGGAACTGGCAGCGCAGGTTCACGACAGTGTGAATCTGTACAGCAAGTATGTGCCCACTAAAGCCGCTGTGGTGTTTGGCGGTGTGAAAATCAACCCGCAGATGATGAAGCTGCGCAAGGGCGTGGACGTACTGGTGGCGACGCCGGGTCGTCTGATGGACCTGTACCAGCAGAATGCGGTGCGCTTCAACGAAGTGGAAATCCTGGTACTGGACGAAGCCGACCGCATGCTGGACATGGGCTTTATCCGCGACATCCGCAAGATCCTTGCGCTGTTGCCGGCCAAACGCCAGAATCTGCTGTTCTCCGCGACTTTCTCCGGAGAGATCCGCAAGCTGGCGGAAGGCCTGCTGGACAATCCGGTTCAGGTGGAAGTGGCCGCCCGCAACACCGCTGCCGACAACATCAAGCAGTCCGTATACCCGGTAGACCAGAACCAGAAAACGGCCCTGCTGAGCAAACTGGTGCGTGAGAATGGCTGGGAGCAGGTACTGGTGTTTACCCGCACCAAGCACGGAGCCAACCGTCTCACCCAGAAGCTGGAACGCGACGGTATTACCGCTGCGGCGATTCACGGCAACAAGTCCCAGGGTGCCCGTACCCGCGCACTGGCGGATTTCAAGGCCGGTGAGGTGCGTGTGCTGGTGGCCACGGATATTGCTGCCCGAGGTCTGGATATAAAACAGCTGCCTCAGGTGGTGAACTTCGAGCTGCCCAATGTGCCGGAAGACTATGTGCACCGTATTGGTCGCACCGGCCGGGCCGGCGAAAGTGGCCATGCCCTGTCGCTGGTGAGCGCCGATGAAGGCAAGATGCTGGCTGGCATTGAAAGACTGATCAAGAAGCAGCTGCCGCGCACGGAAGTGGAGGGTTTTGAGCCGACCAACAACCTGCCGCTGAAGCCGAAGGGCAAGCCGGATCCGTCACGGGCCCGCAACCGCAATGGCAGTGGCGGAAATAATGGAAAAGGCCGGAGCTTTGCTGGCAAGCCAGGCGGTCGGAGTCAGTCTGCTCGCAACGGATCGCGTCAGGGCGCCGGGGCGTAAGGCAAAAAAAGGCGGGGCCCGAAGGCCCCGCGAAGAAAAGCGCTGTGCTGTCTGTATCTCCCGCAGACATTAACAACAGCACGGCACAGGGAGATCAGAATTTGTAGGTAAAGCCGACCATGTACACCATCGGGTCGATCTCGACTTCGAACTCGTCGGTTTTAGCCGCCTGGTTACCATTTCCGTCATACACTTTGACAGTGGCATCGGTGTTGATGTCCGCCCACCAGATCGCCGCATTCAGGCCGAAGTTCTCGCTCAGCATGTAATCCAGCCCCAGTTCGACAGCCACCCCAACGCTGTCATCAAGATCCAGCGATGTGGTCGCGCCGGGTATGTTGTATTCGCCGGCGACAACGGTGTTCAGCGTGTCCGAAGTCTTTTCCTCGAAAAAGGTGGTGTAGTTGACACCCACACCCACGTAGGGCTGCAGTGACGCGGTGCTTGCCATCGGGAAGTACTGTAGTGTCAAAGTGGGTGGCAGGTGCTTGGTCTGGCCCAGGTTAATATCTTCGGACAGATCACCGCCGCCATTGATGTTGTGCTTGAACGGTGTGGCTGCCAGGAGGCCTATACCCAGGTTACTGGTGACCATATAGGTTGCCCGCAGGCCAAGCTGGGAATTGCTGTCGACGGAGGCTTTCGAGTCAACGCCGTTCAGCAACGGGTTGCCCCCCACGGTGATGGAGTCGCTGGAATCGTCCGGATCGACATGGACCGCGCCGGCCCGCAGGATGAAATCACCTGCTTCAAAGGCCTGAGCTGCCGGAGTGAGTGCCAGCAGGCTGGCAGCAGCAACACTGAGAGTAAGTGAACGGGACATCGTTATCTCCTTGACCTGTAATGTGATGGTCACAGGTTACCGCCTGGCAGGATGCAAAAATTGATTTGGCTCAAGAAACCCCGGACATCGTCCCCTAGTCGGGCAGCAGCTTGATCTGGCTCAAAAAATAGGGAGAGTGGTGCTAACGGGTCTTGCGGTTGGCGGTTTGCCTGGTATCGGGTTCTTCCCGCACAAAGACATCCCGTATGGTCAGCGGCTGACCGTCCGCATCCTGCACCTGCATGGTGCCAACAGGGCGGCCGGAGGCGCGGTCGCGCAGGTCCAGAGCCTGGCCGTCCGGGGCCGGATTCCATTTGTCGCCCCATTGGCGCAGAGCGATCACCACCGGGAACAGGTCCCGGCCCTTATCCGTCAGGCGGTATTCGAAGCGGGAGCCGTGCTCGCCGACGTCCACCTTGCGCAATACTTTATTGCTGACCAGCCGTTCCAGGCGGTCACAGAGTATGTTGCGGGCAATGCCCAGTTCCCTCTGGAAGTCCACAAAGCGCCGTGTGCCATACATGGCCTGCAGCACGATCAGCAGCGACCACCAGTCCCCTACTTCGTCCAGGGCCCGGGCGACGGAGCAGCTGGAATCATCAAAACGTTTTCTGATCATGGGAGAAGTCTACCTAAAACGGTTGCATTTTAGAACCAGATTAAATAGAGTTGCATAAAGCAACCAGATTTACCATCACTGCGATGCCAGGAGATCAACGATGTCCATGAACCTGGGCCCGATATTCGAGCCGTTTACCGTCCACAACCTGACCCTGAAAAACCGCGTGGCCATGGCCCCGATGACCCGCAACTTCTCCCCTGGCGGTGTGCCCGGTGAGGATGTAGCGGCCTACTACCGCCGCCGTGCGGAGAACGGGGTGGGTCTGTTGATTACCGAAGGCACCACCGTCAATCACATCGCCGCCAACGGCTATCCGAATGTGCCGGCTTTCCACGGTGAACGGGCCCTGGCTGGCTGGAAAAAGGTGGTGGAGGCGGTGCACGGTGCCGGGGGCGCCATCTTCCCGCAGCTGTGGCACGTGGGTGCGGTGCGACAGGAAGGTACCGAACCGGATCCGTCAGTCCCCGGCTACAGTCCGTCTGGTCTTTTTGCGCCGGGCAAGCCGAACGGCAAGGCCATGACCAGGGCAGACATTGACGATGTGATCAAGGCCTTTGCCGACGCCGCCCGGGATGCCAGGGCGCTGGGTTTTGATGGCGTGGAAATCCACGGGGCCCATGGTTACCTGCTGGATCAGTTTCTGTGGGAAGGTACCAACCAGCGGGAGGACGAGTACGGCGGCAGCCTGGAAAAGCGCCTGCGTTTTGTGGTGGAAATCGTAGAAGCGGTACGCCACCGGGTAGGCCCGGATTATCCGATCATGCTGCGCTTTTCTCAGTGGAAACAGCAGGATTACGAGGCAAAGCTGGTGCATTCCCCCGAAGAGCTGGAGCGTTTCCTCAAGCCGCTGGTGGATGCCGGTGTGGATATCTTCCACGCTTCCACCCGCCGCTTCTGGGAGCCGGAGTTTGCAGGCTCCAACCTGAACCTGGCCGGCTGGACCCAAAAGCTGTCCGGCAAGCCGGCCATGTCCGTGGGCAGTGTAGGCCTGACCGAGGACTTCATCAGCGGCACCTTCGCCAGCAAGCAGGAATCCGTTGCGCAGTCCGGCATCGATGAACTGGTGGAGCGAATGGCCAACCACGAATTCGAGCTGATTGCCGTGGGCCGTGCCCTGCTGCAGGACCCGCAGTGGCTGACCAAGATCAAGGAAGGTCGTCGTGATGAAGTGGAGGCGTTCGCCAAAAAGTCGTTGGAGGCGCTTTACTGATCGCCGCAGGCAGAGGCCCGGGGTACGGCGGGAAGCCCGAAGAACACTGTGCTTCCCGCTGATATGCTCTATGCTTTCACGTGTGGACTGCTGATTGAATGTGAAGCGGTGGCATGCCTCCCTCCGGGTTTGTCGGCGTGTCTCTGCCCTTGTGGTTACGGTGATGTGTCGTCATGGTAACCCGAACCCTGACTGAAACCGGTATGATAAAGGGATATAACCGACAGGAGACTAGGGACGATGACATTCAGAGCTTTCGCAATTACCACACTCGCTGTCCTGGTAGTGGGGGGGTGTGCGTCGGTTGGCCGGGATTTTCCCACCCATCCGGTCGACCAGATCACGTTGGATGAAACCACCCGGGCGCAGATCCAGGAGATGTTCGGTGACCCGTGGCGCACCGGCATTGAGGACGGCAAGCGCACCTGGACCTACGGTAAGTACCGCTGGTCGGCCTTTGGTGAGGCAGAAACCACGGATCTGGTGGTGCGGTTCAATGAGGATGGCACAGTGGATTCCTATGTCTACAATACCACTGAATAACAGTGCCTGAAGATTCCATAACCGTCATGGCCGCCGATACAGAGCCGGAAAATCTGGAGCAGTTGCTGGATCGGATGCAGGAGCGCAGCCATGGCCGGCAAAAGGTGGTTGTGGGTGATCTTCTGGATGCCGCCGGGCGCCGTAGTTTCGGGCCGGTGGTGCTGCTGGTGGGTGTGCTGTTGGTCACACCCCTGAGTGGTATTCCGGGCATTCCCACCTTAATGGGGCTGGTGGTGTTGCTCACTCTGGGCCAGATTCTGTTTGACCGGTCTCATGTCTGGCTGCCGCCCCTGTTGACGGAGCGACAGATTCCCCGTGAGCGCCTGGTGGCTGCCATAGACTGGATGCGCCCCTGGGCGCAACGCATTGATCAGCGAATCCGTACCCGCCTGACCTGGATGGTGAAAGGGCCTGGACTGTATGCGACGGTGGTGTTGTGTATGGCGATCGGTGCGGCGATGCCGGCGACGGAGGTGGTGCCGTTCAGCTCCAGCATTGCCGGTCTGGCGTTGACCGTGTTCGGTTTGTCGCTGGTGGCTCGTGATGGTGTCCTGGCGATTCTTGCCTGGGGCATGTCCGTGACCACAGCGGTGATGCTGGCCGGAAATCTGCTCTGACGCGTCCGTTCTGTCAGTTCTGAAGGGTAGGGCGGGCCATGGCTTGCACTTCCCCCTGGCTGAGATGCTCCAGCAGGGCTCCCCGGAACTGGCGGTTGATAAAACGCTCGGTTTCCAGCTGGATCTGTTCCCGTTGCCGGGGGTTCTCGATGTAATCCATCGCCCGGAACAGAATGTAGTGAATGGTCATCCGGGAGATTTCCAGTACCGTTTCCGGCGCCAGGCCGGTCACCAGGTCCCGCTCCAGAATATCCTCCGCCATTTCCCGGGCGCTGGCCTCCAGTTGTACCTGTAGCGCCTGGCGCAGCGCCTTTGAGGGGCCATGTAGTTCCCGCACCGCGACAGTGGTGGCGGCCGGGTTGGCATTAAAGTAGCCGTAGACAAACGCCACCGTCTCCCGCGCTGCCTGCTCGGAGCTTTCTGCCATGCGCCGCAGCTCCCGCACACCGGTTTTCATATCCTCGGCGATATATCCCAGAACCTGCAGGCCGAACTCGTCCAGGTTGCTAAAATGCCGGTAGAAAGTGTTGGGGTTCAGGCCTGCCTCCCTGGCCAGCTCCCGCAGTCCGAGAGAAGTCAGGCTCCGGCTTTCAGTTATCAGCCGCAGGGCTGCCTGCACCAGCTTCAGTTTTCCACCTGTCAGTGCGCTCATCGGGACACCTTTGAGTCAGTTCGGGCCAGATACCCGTTTCAGGATTTCAAAAAGTATACAACTGTCTACCTAGCCTGTATACAGTTGTATACCTTGAATCGCACAAGATTCTGACAATGACAGAACGGGCCACCGGGTCCTGCCAGTAGTGAGGTAGTTATGAGTAATGCAGCACAGATCGTCATCATCGGTACCGGGTTCTCCGGGTTGGGTATGGGTATCAGGCTCAAGGAAGCGGGATACCATAATTTCGTGATTCTTGAACAGAGTGACGATATCGGCGGTACCTGGCATGAAAACCACTATCCGGGTTGCGCCTGTGATGTCCAGTCTGCCCTTTATTCCTTCTCCTTCGAGCAAAATCCCGAGTGGACCCGTATGTTTGCCCGCCAGGAAGAGATCAAGGGATACCTGAAAGGCTGTGCCGAAAAGTACGGGCTAATGGAGCATATCAGGTTGAACACCCACGTGGCAGGTGCCCGCTACGAGGAGCGCACCGGCAGCTGGACCGTCGAAACCTGCAGCAGCCAGGAGCTGTGGGCCTATATGCAGAACAAAGGCCTGAAACCGGGCGATGCCCTGGACCGCACGGACAAGGCCCTGCCAGCGTTCGATACCCTCAACGCAGAGGTGGTGGTATCCGGCATGGGTGGTCTGAGCACGCCCGCCTATCCGGAGATCAAGGGTATTGAAAGCTTCACCGGCAAGAGCTTCCACTCCCAGGACTGGGACCACGACTACGATTTCCGAGGCAAGCGGGTGGCAGTGATCGGCACCGGCGCTTCGGCTATCCAGTTTGTGCCGGAGGTGGCCAAAGAGGCGGCTCATCTGGATCTGTACCAGCGTACGCCCCCCTGGATCATGCCCAAGCCGGACCGTGAGATCCGCCCGCTGGAGCGGATGCTGTTTCGCAAATTCCCCCAGACCCTGAATGCGTTCCGCCAGAGCCTCTACTGGATGCTGGAAGGCCGGGTACTGGGCTTTGTGGGTAATCCCCGCATTCTGAAAATCGGTGAACTGCAGGCCCGTCGCCACATCCGTAGCCAGATCAAGGACAAGGAGCTGCGACGCAAGGTGACTCCGGATTTCCACTTTGGCTGCAAGCGGGTACTGATCTCCAACAATTACTACCCGGCCCTGGCCCGGGACAATGTGGATGTGCTGACCGATGGTATCCGGGAAGTGCGCGGTAACGTGATCGTCGATAATCAGGGTAACGAGCGGGAAGTGGACTGCATCATCTACGGCACCGGTTTCAAGGCCCAGGATCCGATTCCCCGCAAGATGATCTTCGGCCGCGGCGGCCAGGACCTGCTGGATGCCTGGAAAGAAGGCGCCGAAGCCTACAAGGGCACCAGTGTGACCGGCTTCCCCAATTTCTTCATGCTGATGGGACCGAATACCGGGCTGGGCCACAGTTCCATGGTCTACATGATCGAATCTCAGGTTCAGTATGTGCTGGATGCCATCAAGAAAATGCAAAAGCACAACTGGAAGAGCGTAGAGGTGAAGGACGCTGCCTTCCGCCAGTACAACGCCTCGATTCACGCCAAACTGGGCAACTCCGTGTGGCAGACCGGCTGTAAGAGCTGGTACGTGAACGAAAACGGCAAAAACACCACCCTGTGGCCGGGCTTTACCTGGCAGTTCCGTCAGCAGACCCGAAAATTTGATGCCGGCAATTATCGTTGTGAGCCAGCCACCGGTGCGGTAACGGAGGAGGCTGCGGCAATCGCCACCGCCTGAAAATAACGGTCAGATCATGCGGACTTGCGGCCAGGGTATGGCAATGCCCTGGCCGCTTTTGCGTGTGAGGACTCGAACTTGGGCGGGTGGTGACACCTGTCGAGCAACCGGGGGCTCCGGGCCTTCCCGGTGTTTCCCGCGGCCGGGATGGCTCCCCTGTCCGGGCTATTCCTCGTCCCGGGCGGGGCGTTCGACGACTTTGCGTTTGCCCCTGGAGCTGCGTGCCAGGGATTTCAGCCCCTCGGCATCGAAGGCATCCACGCGAATCACGTCGTACAGGGCAGTGAGGGCTTCCAGCAGTTTGTCCGCCTCGTCTTCCTTGATGACCTTCTGCTCCAGTGCCCAGTCCACCAGTTCCTTGCGCTGGTGGCCCAGCAACAGGTCGATGCCGCCCAGTTCTTCTGCGTCCCGCTTGCGGATGGCTTCGTGCAGCCGGTCCCGCAGTCCCCGGGTTTCGTTCGCCAGTCGGTAGGCATTCAGCACCCGACCCAGAGGATCGTCCGGGTCGGTGTTGATGTAGGCACCCTGGCTGATGCGCTTGCGCACCGGCGCATCCTTGACGATGGTGCTGGCGACTTCGGTGCCCAGTGTGTCGTCCGGGCCGTTAAGTCCGGTCGCACCGAGGGGAAAGACCATTACTCGCAGAGGCCAGCGCAGGGCCTTGACCGGGAAGTTGATCACCATTTCCCGCATGCTGGCCTGCAGATCCCGCAGGCAGGTCTGCAGGCTCCATTCCACCAGCGGACGCTGATCGCCCGGGTAGCCTTCTTCATGCCACATCTTGATCACGGCGCTGGCGTAGTAGAGCTGCACCAGGCAGTCCGCCATCCGTCCGGACAGGCGCTGGCGGGCTTTCAGGCCACCGCCGATGGTTAGCAGGGTGATATCCGTGAGGGTCGCAAAGGCCGCGGAGAACCGGGCCAGTTGCCGGTAGTAACGGGCCAGGTCGCCCTCCCGGGGGACCGGCTCCAGCAAGCCGCAGGTTAATGCCAGCACGGTGGAGCGCAGGGCATTGCGAGTGGTGTGGGCAATATGCCGGTAGAAGACGCCATCGAATTTCTTCACCGCTTCGCTCTGGTCTTCCATGCCGGCGGCTTCAATTTCGTCAACGATGAACGGATGACAGCGGATGGCACCCTGGCCAAACACCATCAGGCTGCGTGTCAGGATGTTGGCACCTTCCACGGTGATGCCGATGGGCACCGCCTGGTAGCCCCGGGCCAGGAAATTGCGGGGGCCGGTAATGACGCCGCGACCGGCGACCACATCCATGGCGTGGTTGATCACTTCCCGCATCAGATCGGTGTTGCGGTATTTGAGTATCGCCGAGGGCACAGACGGTCGCACGTTCCGGTCCAGCATGCCGGCGGTCAGAAGTCGTGCGGCATCCATCATGTAGGTGTAGCCGGCGATGGGCTCCAGGGCTTCCTGAACCCCTTCAAACTGACTGATGGAGCGGCCGAACTGTTCCCGCACATAGCTGTAGGAGCCGGTGGCCAGACTGGCCATCTTGCCGGCACCGGTGCCCAGGGCCGGCAGGGACACGGAGCGGCCGATGGACAGGCACTCCAGCAGCATCTTCCAGCCCTGACCGAGCATGTCCTGGCCGCCGATGACCTGTTCCATGGGAATGAAAACGTCATTGCCCCAGGTGGGACCATTCATGAACACGGTATTCATCGGCAGGTGGCGAGCGCCCGCGTTGACCCCTTCGGTGTCCCGGGGGACCATGACACAGGTTACGCCGATTTTGTCCTGGTCCCCCAGCAGGTGATCCGGGTCATAGACCTTGATGGCCAGGCCGATCAGCGTCGCGACCGGAGCCAGGGTGATGTAGCGTTTGTTCCAGGTGACCTTCAGACCCAGTACTTCCTTGCCCTTCCACTCGCCCTTGCAGACGATGCCCTTGTCCGGAATGGCACCGGCATCGGAGCCGGCCACCGGTGAGGTCAGCGCAAAACAGGGGATTTCTTCGCCGCCGGCCAGGCGGGGCAGGTAGTACTGCTTCTGGTCGTCGGTGCCGTATTCCATCAGCAGCTCACCGGGGCCCAGGGAGTTGGGCACCATGACGGTGACGGCGGTGGACACGCTGCGGGTGGATATTTTCATCACGATTTCCGAGTGGGCGGTGTGGGAGAAGCCCTTACCGCCCTGCTCTTTCGGAATCATCAGGCCGAAAAAGCCGTTCTCGCGAATGTACTTCCACACCTTGTCTGGCAGGTCGTAATCTTCGTGGGTGATTTTCCAGTCATCCAGCATGGCGCAGAGTGTTTCCACCGGGCCATCCAGGAAGGCCTGCTCCTCTTCGCTCAGCTTTGCGGGCCGGGTGCTGAGCAATTTCTGCCAGTCCGGCTGGCCGGAGAAGAGTTCACCGTCCCAGTCTACGGTGCCGGAATTAAGGGCTTCCCGTTCGGTATCGGACAGTGTCGGGAGCTTGTTTCTTACCCACCCGAGCAGCGGACGACTGAGCTTGTTGGTGCGCAAGGGGCCAGGCATCAGCAGCACGTAGGCCAGCGCCAGCAGACCGCCGCCGAACAGAATGCTGAGGATATGGAAGTCGTCCTGGAACAGGCCGACGAGGGTGGCGATAACCATAACGGCCATTGCCGTGGTACCGCCGATACCCAGATAGACGAGTACCAGCGCACTGATCAACAGTAACAGAACACTCATTGACAAACCTCCGTATCACGGTGAAATCAAGCAGGTTCACACCTTTACCATCGGCGAAAGCCCGCTCAGTTGCAAGCAAGTCAGCGTTTCTGAGGCTCCCGGCATCCGGATTTCGGCAATTACAAATCGAAACATCCAGTCGGATGAATTGGCGTATTTTATTAAACATATCAATTCAATGTTATTTAACAATGTTGCACAGGTGGTGTTCCATGTTCAGTCGTCTGACTGTTGCTCAAAGGCTTTCCCTGGGTTTCGGTGTGATCCTCTCCGTGTTGATTGTGGTGAGTCTGGTAGGTAACAACCGGGTTAATTTCATGAACCGCACTCTGGTGGAGGCAGGTGATGGTGCCGCGGTAAAACAGCGTTACGCCATCAATTTCCGGGGCAGTGTGCACGATCGGGCCATTGCGATCCGGGATGCGGTGCTGGTAGAGAATGACCGGGCGCTGCAGCAACACATCGCAGATATTGACCGGCTGAAAGTTTTCTACCGGGAAAACGCCGAGGCGATGGCAGAAAGCTTCCGGGAGAAGGGGGCGAGTGCAGAGGAGAAACAGTTGCTGGCTCAGATCGCGCGTATCGAGGAGCAAGCTCTGGCACTGACCGAACGGATGCTGGATGTGCGCTTGCAAGGTGATATTGACGAGGCCCGGCAAATGCTGCTCGCGGATGTGGGGCAGGCCTACACGAAATGGCTCGCCAGAGTGAACGATTTCATCGATTACCAGGAAAATATTGTGGCGGGCAAAATGGACTCGGTACGTCATGAGGCGGAAGGCTTCGCCAGCCTGATCTTTCTGGTCACCGGCATTGCGGTGGTGCTAAGTGGACTGATCGCATGGCTGATTATTACCTGGCTGCGCAGAACCCTGGGCGGCGAGCCGGAGGATGTGGCCCGGGCCATTCGCTCGCTGGCTGATGGCCATCTCGACCAGCAGATAGAGACGCGTTATCCGGATAGTGTGATGGGCGCTTTGCAGACCACCATGCTGGGCCTTGCGGATATTATCCGGGAAGTGCGGGGTGCAGCGGAAGCACTGACCGGTGCGTCCGCCGAGCTACAGTCCACTTCGGACGATAACAGCCAGCAGATCCAGCTGCAGGCGCGAGAAGCGGAACAGATGGCCACAGCGGTCAATCAGATGGCGGCGACTGTGAACGAAGTGGCTGGTTTCGCCGCCAATGCAGCATCCGCCACTGCCAAGGCTGACCAGGAAGCCGACGGCGGCAATGAGGTAGTGGTGCGCACCTCCATTGCCATCGGAAATCTGGCGGAAACCCTCGAACAGGCGAACCAGGTGGTGCAAAAAGTATCCGATGACAGTGGGGCCATCGGTCAGATCATCGAGGTGATCAATAGCATTGCTGAACAGACCAACCTGCTGGCATTGAACGCCGCGATTGAGGCAGCCCGGGCGGGCACCCACGGGCGCGGATTTGCCGTGGTGGCGGACGAGGTTCGCTCGCTGGCAGCCCGTACCCAGTCCTCCACACGAGAAATCCAGGATATGATCGGTAACCTGCAGACCGGTGCCGGCCAGGCATCGGAGGAAATGGAGAAAAGCCGCGAACTCGCCCAGCGGACCGTGGAGCACACCCGGGAGGCTGAGCAGGCACTGGGCCGGATTCGTCAGGAGGTCGGCTCTATCAATGATATGAATGCGCAGATTGCCAGCGCTGCCGAGGAGCAGAGTGCTGTGGCCGAAGAGGTGAACCGCAACATCAGTCGCATCCACGATGCCACTCTGAAAACCTCGGCAGGCTCCGAGCAGGTGGCTGCCTCCAGCCGGGATCTGGCGGTGCTGGCGGAGCAGCTGAGTTCCCGGGTGAAGGTTTTCCGTCTTACAGAATGAATCCTGTGATCATCAGCGTCAGGGTGCTCAGTAAAACAGCCACATTGGTTCCCAGCACCTTGTTCAGCCTGGCCGGATGACCAAGGGATGCGGGGAGGGAGTGGCTGATCCAGAGGCTGGCTGGCAGGGTAAGGAGCGCCAGCAGGGTGGCTGCCGGCAGTACCGAAACTGCCACCCCGATGACGAGGGGCAGATAGCTGCCAAGAAGCAATGCGACTGCAAGCCAGCTGGCGTTTCTGGCGCCCATGGTGATCACCAGGTGCCGGCGGCCGGCCTGGCGATCGGCCACCTCGTCCGGTATCTGGTTGACCAGCAAGAACTCACTGACCAGTATCCAGGCCACAAGGGAAACGTAAAGCGCTGTGCTGTTGATGGTTCCGCCGAGGGCCACGATGGTTCCCAGCACCATCACCGGACCGAAGCCCAGTCCGGGTGCCATCAGGCAAAGCAGAGGGCGGCGCGTGAGCCAGTGAGTGTAGGTCAGTACCAGCAGGGTCCCCGTGGTACCCAGCAGCAGCATGGGCCAGCCCCTCAGCCACAGGAACCAGCCTCCGATGAACAGCACCAGAGTCAGGGTCGTGTACGCTGCCAGTGACACGCCCCGGGCTGCCTGAGGGATTTCCGGGAGGGCACCACTGCCTCCGGAGAAGGGGGTGCGTCTGGTGGTGAGATCCAGTCCGCTGGTAAAATCCTGATATTCATTGAAAAGGTTCACTGCAGCGTGTGCCAGCAATCCCCCGGCGAACACCAGTAGCAGATTCAACGTGTCGATGGTGCTCCGGTCTGTCTGCCAGACCACGGCCAGCCCCAGCCCGACGCACAGGGGGGCGAGAATCAGAAAGTTCGGGCGTGAGGCCCTGACAACGGCGATGGCTTCAGACATCTGCTTTCCTGATACATATCCGGTTATAGGTTTGTGCTGGCTGCTGATGATACGACAACTCGGGTTGCGGCCCGTGGGGCGACTGCCACAGAATGTGCCCCAACAGGCGCAAGAGTGCAACGGGAGGCTGGATGAACCGATTTGATCAACGCATCGACCGCGCAGGGACCCAGGCGGTCAAACTGGATGCGCGGGACAAGGTGTTCGGCCGGGAGGATGTGATTCCTCTCTGGGTGGCGGATATGGATTTTGCGGCTCCCGAGGCGGTGACCCGGGCCCTGGCGGAGCGGGCCGCTCATCCGGTGTACGGTTACACCCTGTTCCCTGACAGTCTCTACCAGTCTCTGCAGGACTGGTTTGCCACCCGGCATCACTGGACCATCGAACGCAGTCAGATAGTGATGGCTCCCGGGGTCGTACCCTCTCTGCACGCCGCAGCCATGGCATTTGCCGCTCCCGGTGAGGGCATCATTATCCAGCCGCCGGTTTACCCGCCGTTTTTCAGCGCCATCGAGAAAACCGGCCGGCGGGTGGTGGAGAATCCGCTGCTGGAAACCGCGGATGGCTACCGGATGGATCTGGAGCATCTGGAGCAGTGTGCCGTGCCGTCCGATACCCGGCTGTTGATTCTGTGTTCGCCCCACAATCCGGTGGGTCGTGTCTGGAGGGACGGTGAACTCGAGGCGGTGTTGGCCATCGCCCGTCGCCACGATCTGGTGGTGCTGTCGGATGAAATTCACTGCGACCTGGTGTTCCCTGACAAGCCCCGTCACCGGGTACTGGCCACCATCGCCAACCCTGAAGACCCGCTGATCACGGCCGTGGCGCCCAGCAAAAGTTTCAATATGCCGGGGCTGGGCCTGTCTGCCCTGGTCAGTGCGAACCGTGAGGTGCTGGGCGCCGTGCAGTCCGAATTTGACCGCTGGCACATGCCCCAGTGTCATCCGTTCAGCATCGCCGGCTTTGCAGCCGGCTACCGGGAAGGTGGCCCCTGGCTGGATGAGCTGATGGCCTATCTGCAGGGCAGCCGTGATGAGGTGCTTGCGACCATTCGCCAAAGGCTACCGGGGATCCGGGCTCAGGAGCCGGAGGGCTCCTATTTGCTCTGGCTGGATTGCCGGGGACTGGGGCTGAGTAATGCGGAGCTGAAACGCTTCTTCGTGCAAGAGGCGGCAGTGGGCCTGAACCCCGGCTACACCTTCGGCAGTCAGGGTAGTGGGTTCATGCGGCTTAATCTGGGCAGCCCGCGGCCGGTACTCCGGGAGGCGCTGGGCCGCATTGAGCGGGCCCTGGGCAGACTCTGAGGGGGCTTATACCAGACATCAGGCGCTGATCAGTGACCAGCACTGATCCTCGTCCTGTCGGGCACGGCCATCCTGCTCCAGCTTGAGCAGATGGGCCAGTAATGATCGCTGGGCCAGCGGATGCAGCGCCTTCGGCACTTCCTCATAGGCATGAGCGACCAGTTCGCTGAGAGTGCCGGGGCCGTTATCGGCCAGAGCCTTCACCACCTTGTGCTCCCGGGCCAGCCGGTGAGTGATGAGGTAATCCACCACTCGGTGGCAGTCCTTCATCAGGAAACCGTGCCCCGGCGCGATATAGCGGATGTCCTCGTTCAGCAGCAGGGCGAGGGATTTCAGGTAGGCTCTCATGTCACCGTCCGGCGGATTAATCACCACCGTGGAACCCTGCATTATGTGATCGCCGGAAAACAGCATCTGCTCCCCGGCCAGCAGGTAACACAGGTGATTGGAGGCATGGCCGGGGGTGTGGACCGCCTTCAGCTCACCTGCGGTGGTGCTCACCACCTCACCGTGCTCTGGTGAATAGTCCGGCCGGAAGTCGTGGTCCTGGCTGGCGTCGTCTGGCGGCGCCATGCCTGCCAGCCGGGCACCGGTTTTCGTCTTCAGTGCCATGGCACCGGGTGAATGGTCACGGTGGGTATGGGTGACCAGCACCTGTTCAATCTGGCCACCGGTGAACGCCAGGATCTGCTCCAGGTGGGCCGGATCATCGGGGCCGGGATCAATCACCGTGAAGGGGGCCTGAGGGCCCAGCACATAGGTGTTGGTACCGGGTCCGGTCATCATTCCGGCATTGGGCGCGGTCAGCCGGTGTATGCCGTACCCCACCTCCACCGCGGCCCCGGGTACAATCTCCGCCTGCGCGTCCCCCTTGCCTTCCGGATCCAGCTTGCGCAGTTCATCAAACGCCGGCGCACCGGGCTCCACCAGTACCGGCTTGCCTTTACGTATGCCCGGCCAGGCCTTGGTGGGTTCCGGTTCCGGTGGGTTGGCGTGGGCGTAGGCAAGAACTTCCTCCGCCGAGCCAAAATCACTCAGCACCCGCAGCGTCCGGGCGGTCGGTGGCCCCATCAGGCGTGCGCCCGACTCATGATCCGCCAGTGCCTGTTGCGGTGTCAGCCAGACATGGTCAATGGTCTCGATGTCATCCGGTCGGGCAGACTGGCCTTCCGGCATGGCCGCGACAAAAAAACGTGTGTCAAACCGCCGGGGCGGTCCCGGGGGTGTTACCCAATGGGCCAGGTAACCCAGCCGGTCCAGCGGCAGGCTCAGATTGTGGCGGGCGCAGAACGCAAAGAAATTGTCCTCACCCCGATTCAGCGCCTGTCGCTCCGCCTCATAATCGTCACCGGTATGACCATCCGCCAGTAATATACCGGCTTCCTCGAAGCATTCCCGTAGCGCCGCAATCATAAAATCGGCCCCCCCCTCGTCCAGACTCATGATCTGGCTTACGGTCTCATCGTCCCGGCCGGTTATATGATCGCGGCACTGCGTGTCTGACTCATCCACTGCGCCACCGGGAAAGACGTAGAAGCCAGGCATGAAAATGGCCTCCCAGGTGCGTTGGAGCATCAGCACTTCAGGGCCGTTGGCAGAGTCGCGAACCAGAACCAGAGTAGCGGCGGGACGGATATCCATGTTTGTACCTCAACTACGAGAAGGGTCTTGGGATGGTATCACCCATGATGCTGGCTTGGGAGTCGGCGCAGAGGAGGTGGGGGCCTTTTTCAGGACCGTCTCTGCCCATGGATGGTCAGAGCCGGGCCCCCCAGGGATGGGTTCACGGGCGTGTCCTGAAAAAGGCTCCCACCTCCTCTGCACTCGTGCCTTGGAAGCTGTATCATATTGCTGCATCCCAGTCCTCAAAGGTGAGTTATTTCGTGGCAAGAATCGAGTTGTCCTTCCCGGATGATGTTTATTGTTTTGAAACCCGCATGGCGGTCCGTATTACCGATGTAAACGGTGCCAACCATCTGGGCAATGACGCGCTGATATCGATGCTTTCCGAGGCAAGGGCACAGTTTCTGGTGCGCTTCGGTGTCGAGGAAGCCGGCTATAATGGCGTCGGGATGATTGTGACTGATCTGGCGACCATGTATCAGTCGGAGTCTTTTTTCCCGGAGATGCTGCGCTTTGAAGTCGGGGTGATGGACTTCAACAAGTATGGGGGTGATTTTGTCTTCCGGGTGACCAAGGAAGACAGCGGCCAACCCGTGGCACTGGCGAAGTATGGGTTTGTGTTCTTTGACTATCAGGAACGGAAAGTGACCCGTATGCCGGAATGGTTCCGGGAACAGTTTGCCGCCGACCGCTGATCAGGCGGCCGGTTGTTTCTCCAGCCGGCGCATGCCCCGCCGGTACACCAGCCAGGCCATGGTGCCGGCCAGCAGGTTACCCGCCAGCGCGCCGGTCATCAGGCCGGTGAGCCCGCCCAGTTGGGACCCCACCCAGAGCATCGGCAGGTAGCAGGCGAACAGCCGCAGGGTTGAGATCAGCAGGGCCCGCAGGGACATACCCAGTGCATTGCAGGTGGAAACCATCAGCATGCAGATGCCGAGTGGTCCGTAGCTCAGCGGTACGCGGACCAGGTAGTTCGCCACCACGGGTGCCACTTGGGGGTCCTGGGTGAAGATTCGGCTGACGAGACCGGAACTCGCCAGCCACACCAGCCCGATAAACAGCTGCCACCCCAGTATAAAGCGAACCGCAATGCCCACCAGGCGCTGAATCTGCCCCAGCTCCCCGGCCCCCAGCAGGCGTCCGATCATGGGCGGCATGGACATGGTGAGGGCGAGAACCACCACGATGGAGAAGAATTCCAGCCGCGTTCCGAGACCCCAGGCCGCGACGGCGGCGGAACCGAAGCCTGCCGCCAGGGCGGTGGCCAGCATGGAGGCAAATGGTGGCATCAGCTGGCTGATCATGGCGGGGGCCATAATGCTGTTGAGTTGCCTGAGGGACCGGACCGGCCGGACCTGCTTAAGGTCAAAGCGGATCCAGCCCCGGCGCAGCAGGGTAGGGAAGACGATCAACGCGCCGATGGTAAACGCGGTGATGGTGGCCCAGGCGGCACCGGGCAGGCCCCAGCCAAAGACGAAGATATACAGGGGGTCCAGGGCAATATTGAGCAGGCTGGTGGCGATCATCAGATACCCGGGCAGTTTGGTATCCCCGTGGCTGCGGCAGACTGCGTAGCCGAAGTACAGCATGGCGCCGGTCCAGGCGGCCACCAGCCAGGGGGCCCAGTAGCTGCGGATCACCGGTAACAGCGCCTGCTCGGCACCCAGCAAGGTCATGATCTGTTCCTGCAGCAGCCACAGGCCGGTGACCAGCAGGAAGGCGAGGGCGGCGCCGACGGTAATCACCAGTCCGCCGAGGCGATGGGCGCGGGTTTCGTCTCCGCTGCCCAGGGTTCGGGAGATGATGGCCGTGGTGGCGATACCCAGACCCACATACATGCCGCTGATCAGTTGCTGCATGGGGACGGTGAAGCCCAGGGCGGCCAGGGGCTCCTGGCCGAGCTGGCCGACGAAGGCGCTGTCGGCGAGCTGGAAGGTCATCAGTGACAGTACGCCGAAGAGCATGGGCCAGGTCATGTGGAAGAGCTGGTGGGCCAGGCTTTGTTGATCGGCGGTGTTGGTCACTGTTGGGAGTGGGCTCTCGGGTTATGGGTTGAGGAGCGCGAGTTTATCAGAAGCTTTCGGGCTTTGTGCAGGATCTCGGTAGCCTTCGGGTTTGTGCCTTAGGCAGGTTGGGGACCCCTTTTCAGAACACGCCCGCAAGTACGTCCCTGTAGGGCTCGGGTCGGGCCATCCATGGCCCTCCACGGTTCTGAAAAGGGGTCCCCAACCCGCCTTCCCCAGACTTTGGAGATATCGCCTTGGGGAAGGCTTCATCAGACTCTGAGAATATTCCTTACAGTTTTCATTACTGATCGAGGCTTATCTCAGGAACATTTACCGGCCAGTCAAAGCGCGTTCAGCGCAGCCTCGTAGTCTGGCTCGTCCTTGATTTCACTGACCATCTGGCTGTGCAGCACCTTGTTGTTCTCGTCCAGGACGAGGACCGCACGGGCGCAGAGGCCGGCGAGGGGGCCGGTCTGGATGGAGACGCCGTAGTCGGTCTGGAAGCTGAAGTTGCGGAAGGTGGAGAGGGTGATGACGTTTTTCAGGCCTTCTGCACCGCAGAAGCGGCCCTGGGCGAAGGGCAGGTCGGCGGAGATGACCAGTACCACGGTGTTGTCGAGGCTGCCGGCTTTTTCGTTGAATTTGCGGGCGGAGGCCGCGCATACGCCGGTGTCTACGCTGGGGACGATGTTGAGGATTTTGCGTTTGCCGCTCCAGTTATCCAGGGTGACTTCTTCCAGGGCGCTGTTGGTGAGGGTGAAGTCGGGGGCGGTGTCGCCCGGGTTGGGGAAGGTGCCACTGATTTCGATGGGGTTGCCGTCGAGTGTTACGTCGCTCATGGGTTGCTCCTTGTTTGGGTCGTCATTCTTGGATATCGCTTACACCTTACTCTGTGTGGCCGGGTTTGGATAATAATGCAGCTGCCCGGCCCGTTGTGGTTTACGATGAATCATATCGATGTGGATTAGCAATCTCTCGGGGGACAGTATGAGCTGGCGGAACCTGTTCAGTCCGACCGCTCCGCCAGCCACTCCGCCATCTCCCGCCAGCTGAATGACGGGGCCTTGCTGCCCGCCAGGATGCCCATGTGGCCACCGGGAATGGCGCGGAAGGTGACGTCCCCGGAGCTGACGTGGTCAGCGATGCGCCTGGCGGCATCGGGGGGGACGATAGTGTCGTTCTTGCCGGCAACCGCGAAGATGTTGGCGTTAACGTTGTCCAGTCTGGCGATATCGTCGCCGATCTGGATTTCGCCTTTTGATAGCTGGTTATCGATCCAGATCCGCACCACGGTGTCCTGGATGACACCGCCCGGATAGGCGACCATGCGGTCCAGGAAGGCGGCGGTGGTCGCGTGGTTGGTGACGAACTCCCGGTCCCCCAGGCGTACAATCAGCTCCCAATAGCTCATCACGCTGCCAATCGGATTGGTCAGCTTGAAGCCGATGGTGTTGGCCCAGCCGGGGGTGTGGAACCATTGGGGTTTCAGGTTATGGATGCGGAATCCGGTGCGCTCCCTTATAAACTCCACCACATCAGAGAGCTGTTCATACAACAGCCCCAACAACCCGGAGGCATGGCTGTCGATGGGTGAGCCCACGATAATGGCATTACGAATGTGCTGGTCCTTGCTCAGGGCACAGTAAAACAGCGCAAACATGCCCCCCATGCTCCAGCCGTGCAAAGACAGCTCTTGCTGGCCGCTATGCTCCCGGACACGGTTCAGATAGGCGGGCAGAAGTTCTGCCACGTAGGTGTGCAGGTTATAGTGGGAGTGCTTGCGGGTAGGAATGCCCCAGTCGATCAGGTAAACCTCGAACCCTTTTGCCCGCAGGAAGCGCACCAGGCTGCGCTGGGGAAACAGATCGTAAATCAGCATGTTCACCGCAAGGGGCGGCACAATCACAATCGGTATCTTGTGGGACTTGCTCTCCACCTTGATGGTATGCCCGTCCAGCTCGATGAAATCCTCCTCCAGGGGCGGGTAATACCGCAGGCTCACCAGCCCGTCGGAATGCAGCGTCTCGAAGGGCGTCTTCCCTGCCTGCACCAGGCTTGCCGCCCGGAATACCCGGTCGAACGCATTGCCAGCGTACAGGGTGGTTTGCCGGGTAACCCCGGAAGCCATGTGGAAAGCGGATTTCAGAATGTTTGGCATAGGTGATTCCATCAGAAACATGGTTCAGCCGCAGATTGGGGCACTAGCCTAAATGCGCAATCAGCAGATGGCTATGGCACCCAAGTCGCTGAAATTCGGCAAACCGGTCATGGCGGGCCACTCCCCAACGTACAGCTGTACTGTTATCATTCCCTACCTCTCACAAAAACCAACAAAACGGGATCACCATGTTAAGTTTTCTGCCCGCCCCTGTTATCGGCCTTATCAATGCCCTGCTGCTGGGAATCAACACTCTTTTCTGGTGTCTGATACTCTACATACCGCTGCTGGTGCGGCTGATTCTGCCGTTCAGGGCGATACAGGTGTTCACCAGCAAGCTGATGATCTGGATTTCCGAGTCCTGGGTTGCCTGCAACACCGGCTGGATGAAGCTGACCCAGCGCACCCGCTGGACGGTCACAGGGGAAGATCAGCTGGAACGGGAAGCCTGGTACCTGGTGCTTTCCAATCACCAGAGCTGGGTGGATATCCTCGCCATGCAACGGGTTTTCAACCGGCGTGCGCCCTTTCTGAAGTTTTTTCTCAAGCAGCAACTGATCTGGGTGCCGGTAATTGGCCTTGCCTGGTGGGCGCTGGACTTCCCGTTCATGAAGCGGTACTCCCGGGAATACCTCCTCAAGCACCCGGAAAAACGGGGGGAGGATCTCAAGTCGACCCGTCGTTCCTGTGAGCGTTTCCGTCATACGCCGGTGAGCGTGATGAACTTTGTGGAGGGCACCCGGTTTACCCCAGCCAAGCATGATAAGCAGCAGTCTCCCTATCGGCACCTGCTGGTGCCCAAGGCGGGTGGTGTGGGCTTTGTGCTCGATGCCATGGGGGATGCGATCGAAACCCTGGTGGATGTGACCATTGCCTACCCCGGCGGAGCACCGACCTTCTGGCAGTTCCTGTGCGGTGAGGTGAGCGAGATTCGTATGGAGATCCACACCCGCAAGATTCCGGACAACCTGAAAGGCCGTGATTATTCGGCAGACGCGGAATACCGCAGGGCCATCAAGGATTGGCTCACCGAACAGTGGCAGCAGAAAGACCAGCGTCTGGAGCGGATGCTGTCCGAATAGCCCTGGCTTACTGTAAAGAGAGGGCTGCAGTAATCAGCCCTCGCCCTCCGGCTGCCCGGTATCCGTCGCTTCCAGCAGCCTGAAATTGATCTGTCGGCGCTCCTCGTCCACTCCGGCAAAGCACACGGTCACCCGCTGTTCCAACTGGAAAATGCGGCCGTTTTTGGTGTGTTCCAGGCGCAGGGTGACCGGATCAAAGCGGAACTTGCCGTCCAGATCCTTGCAGCTCACAAAGCCTTCCAGCCCATTGCTGTCCAGTCGCACGAAGAAGCCCGCCGGAGTGGTACGATTAATGGTACCTTCCAGGGGTGCGTCGCCCAGGGTTTTGGCATAGTCGCTTTTGAGCCAGGCTTCCAGGCTGTTGGCGGCCTGCCGTGCACGGATCTGGCTTGCCTGAAGTGCCTCCAGCTGCTCCTGATTCAAAGGTTTCAGGGGTGACTCCCACAGGCTGGATTTGATCAGTCGGTGTACATAGAAATCGGAGAACTTCCGCAATGGCGAGGTGAAGGTGGTGTAGGCCTCCAGCCCCATGCCTTGATGAGGGGCCGCCTCGAAGCCCAGCTCGGCCCGGGCCAGCTGCCGGGAGATGATGGTTTTTACCGGCACCTCAGCGTCTATATCGCCCGATAGCTTCATCAGCTCACGGAACCCTTCGGCGGAGCCGGCATCCAGCTCGCTGAGTGACGGAGCATAACTCTCCAGCAAAGCGCGGATATTGTCGGTGCGGTCGTCTCTTACGCCGGGATGGCGGATAAAAAGGCCGCTGCTCTGCTGCCGGAGGAAATCCGCCGCACTGCGGTTGGCGGCCACCATACATTCCTCGACCAGTCGGTGGGCTTCGTTCTGTATTGCCGGATCAATCTGGCGGATTCGTTTGTTTTCATCCAGGCGCAGGCGGAATTCCGGGCGGTCCTGATTGAGCAGGGCATGCTCTTCCCGCCATTTACGCAGGGCGGTGGCGGCCTGGTGAAGCTGGTCCAGGCTATTGCTGACCTCCTCTGGCAGTGCGCGGATCTCGTCGTCGTCACGACCTGCCAGCAGATTGGAGACCAGCTCGTAACTGAGCTTGCCCCGGGAGCGAATCACCGCCAAGTGGAAACTGTAGTCTCCCAGGCTGCCATCATTGTTGACCTGCAGGTCGCACACCAGTGCCAGGCGTCTCACTTCCGGCATCAGGGAACATAGCCGGGTGCTGATGCTGTCCGGCAACATGGGCAGTGGCTCGCCGGGGAAATAGATAGCGGTGGCCCGGTTGAAGGCTTCCTGCTCGGCAGGGCTGCCCGACGGGATCACAGCCGTGGGATCGGCGATGGCCACGGACAGGCTCCAGCCGGTGGCGTTGGCTTCTGCCAGCAGGGCATCGTCCATGTCCTGGGTGCCGGGACTGTCGATGGTCACATAGGGGCGGTCAGTGCGATCCTCGCGGCCTTCGAAATGCTCCGCCAGGGTGTCCTCGCTGATGTCGTCTGCCTGTTTAAGGACCTCGTCCGGCCAGGTGTCTGACAGATCGAAGCTGGCCAGGGTGAAGGCCCGTTCCACACCTGGTTCACCGGCCTTGCCAATCACCCGCAGAATTTTCGCCTGGCCCTTGCCGTCCTTGATGGGGTGTTTGTGAATCTGGCAGTAGATAAAGTCGTCCGGCTGGGCGCCTTTGCGTTCCCCGGGGGGGATGAATATCCAGCGGTTAATGCCGGGAGTATCCGGAGCCACGAAGTGACCCTTGCCCTTTACCACATAACGGCCCACAAAGGTGGTGATGTGAGTTTCCAGCAGCTCGTCCACCACACCCTGGGTCTTGCCCTTGTCGGTCTCCTGTTCAGTAATACTGACCCGGTCGCCGGGCAGCACCTTCTGCATTTCCTCCGGAGGCAGGAAAACATCCCGCCCCTCGTCCAGGGCGACAAAACCGAACCGGCCATTGGTGGCCTTCACGGTGCCCGGGTACACCACCTTGTTTTCCTTGATGTCTGTCTTCAGCTGGCGCAGCTGGTTGAGGGCGTCGGCATTGAGCATGAATCGACCTGATGTTGGAATTTAGTATGGAGCGAGTATACCGGTTATGTGCCGGTGAGTCAGACCCCTTCAGGCCGGTGAGCTTTCCTTGTTGTAATGATCCGCAACACACACACGGTTACGGCCTTTATCTTTGGCGAGATAGAGGGCCTGGTCTGCCCTGTGGAGTATGTCGTCAAGAGTGTCACCGGGATGGGAGAAGTAGGCACCGACACTGACGGTCACCGGCGTATCGGTGAGGCGGCTGTCCTGCTCGATGCTGGCGCGCACCCGGTGGGCAATTTGTGCCATGGTCTCCGCGTTGCAGGGAGACAGGACCACCACAAATTCGTCACCGCCCCAGCGACCCGGGTGGTCGTAAGGGCGCACGCTGGCCTTGAGCCAGAGCGCCACCCGGCAGAGGATATCATCGCCGGCCTGATGGCCCTGCCGGTCGTTGATACTTTTGAACAGGTCGATGTCCAGCCAGATCAGGCCGAATCCGGTCTGCTGGCGTCGGGAGCGCTCCATTTCCGCTGCCAGTATCTCGTCCAGACCCCGGCGGTTCCTGAGCCCGGTGAGGGCATCCACCCGGGCCAGCCGGTGTAATTCTTCGGTGCGGTAGTAAACCTGGGTTTCCAGGTTGTGGGTGGATTCCTCCAGCCGTTTTGCCATGGTTTCAAAGTGCCCGGCCAGGCGGCCGATTTCATTGTCCGGCTTGCGCAGGGCCGGATACGCAAAATTGCCTTCGGCCACAGCCTTGACAGCTGACTCGAGGCCAGACAACGGCTGGATGATGCGGCGGCGGATGGCCAGCTGGAAAACCAGCAGCGTGACCACCAGGGCCACCAGAAATACCGCAATCAGCGGCCACAGATAGCGATTGGGTAGCAGGGTGTTGAGGTCCAGCAGGGTGACCTCAAACCAGCCGATGGTCGGCAGGAAGGCCGCGCCCGCGAGGTGCCGTCGTCCGTTGACGGTGACGAAGCTGCTTGCCACCTCGCCTGCCGTGCCGGGCCCCTGGCGCAGGGACTCCAGCAGGTTCATCATTTCCCGTTTGTCTGCGGGTTTTTCCAATAGCAGGTCGAGGGTGTTCTTCTGGCCTTCGGGTTTGATGATGCTGGCAAAGTCAATATAGCTGCGGTCCCGGTGAAGCTGGATGGCGCCCTTGACATCCACAAACATCGTAGTGATACCGGGTTGGTTGATATCCACAATGTCCTGCAGAAAACCATCCAGGTTGAGGCCGGTGCCGACCATCCCGACGATTTCCCCCTGCGGGTCCCGCATAAGAACATCGATCCAGAGCTTTGTGACACCCAGTTCCTTATCCGGGTTGACGTTCAGGTGAAAATCCCGGCCTTCTGAAATCAGCTGGAAGAACCAGGCATCGTCAGGGTTCTGAGGGTCAAGCACATAGCGGAACTGGTTACCGGCGAATTGGTTTGCCCCGTTGTTGTAATAGTAATGACCGTTCTTGCGGAGCGCCACGAAATAGCTGTTGTCCCGGAAATTGCTTCGGAAGCTTTCCATTTCCCGGATGGCGCCGGCCCGCAGAATGCGGTCGTCGGGGTGTTGTGCCCAGTTGATCAGAGTGGTGGATTCGGACATCTGCCGGGCCAGGCCGACCTCCCGTTCCAGGGATTGCAGCAGCCGTGCACTGTCATAGCGCACCTGGATTTCCGCAACCTGGGTACCCCAGCGTTCGATGATGGACTGGGACAATTCCCGGTAGGCAAGCAGCGAGGCAACCGAAGACAGCAACATCAGGGCCGCCGCCAGCAGCAGAATTCTGGTTTTAAGGCTCAAAAGAGTTCCCTTCTCCGGTCCTTGGTCTTGAGTTCCCATGGTAAACCAGAGAAGGAATCAAGTGTAGGCGTTATGTACAGACTCACCGCCTTTTGAGTCGTGCTTTTCAGTTGTGCTCTGAGAACACCCGGGTCTGGCCCTGCTCGTTGAATAACAGTACCTGATAACGCTCCCTGCGGTCGCCCATCTCCATTCCCGGGGAGCCTGCGGGCATGCCAGGCACTGCCAGTCCGGCCGCCATGGGGGCATTCGCCAGCAGGCGACGTACATCGCTGGCCGGCACGTGACCTTCGATCACATAGTCACCGACCCTTGCGGTGTGGCAACTGGCCAGGGCGGGCGTGAGTCCGGCTTCAATCTTGATCGGGTTCAGGTTGTTGGTTTCCGTGACCTGAACATCGAAGCCATTGTCTTCCATGTGCTTTACCCAGTCATCACAGCAGCCACAGGTGGGGGATTTGTGTACCTGGACGTTGTACCGCTCGTCTTCTTCGCTGCTGTGTACCTGCCCGGAAAGACTCAGGGCGGCGGCCAGGGCGATGGCGAAAGGTGGTTTTTTCATGGTGTGCCCTCAATGGTGGTTGTGATCGTTTTGTTGACCGTTATCCGGAGATGAAAGCCGGAACCACCGGGTAATGGCCCCCATCAGAATGATTCCACCCGGATTGACCGGCAGAGAGCTCATTGGTTCCCCTGCTTTGCAGGCTGGCTGGCCGGTTCGCTGGCTCTGAACCGGCACAATTTTCAGAGCCGGTTGCTCACTCATGCTTCACGGCCCCTTTCGCCCGCAAAAACGTCCCGCAGGCCTTGCACTGATCCGGTGCCATCAGTTTCGCCTGCCAGCCAATACGGGCTCCGCAGGCCGGGCACTTCAGCTTCAGCTGAAGCACGATGATGGGGGCCACCAGCAATGCCAGCAGTATGCCCAGCGGACCCCAGCTGTCGCCACTGGACAGGCCAAGCTGGCTGCTGAACACCAGCAGTAATAGCAGCGCCACGAAGGCGAAAACAAAATACCGCTGATTCCACTTCTCCCAGTGGCGCAGACGCTGATGCTGTTCCGGGGTCAGATACGCAGTGCTCATGATGGTGCCCGTTAATGACGTTGGCTGTAAAAACTATGGGGATGCCGGCGCCCCTTTGCAATCCCGGCACTCAGGGCATCAGTTCCAGCCCTTGGGTCAGTGACCCGTCAAGAATGCCGGCTTCCAGTTCACTGGCGGGAATCGGGCGGCTGATCAGGTAGCCCTGGATCAGATCGCAGCGGTGCCGTGCCAGGAAGTTCAGCTGCTCCCGGGTTTCCACCCCTTCTGCCACCACTTGCAGCCCCAGATTATGGGCCAGGTTGATGACTGCACGAGTAATCA
The DNA here is from genome assembly GCA_014359475.1 of Marinobacter sp. Taxonomy (GTDB): domain Bacteria; phylum Pseudomonadota; class Gammaproteobacteria; order Pseudomonadales; family Oleiphilaceae; genus Marinobacter. The sequence goes on from JACIZI010000002.1 coordinate 47,471, forward strand.
CTGCGTCATCATGCCGGTCAGACACGTGGGTGATAAAGCTGCGGTCAATCTTGAGCAGATCCACCGGGAAATTGCGCAGGTAACTCAGGGACGAATAACCGACCCCGAAATCGTCAATCGCCAGATGCACCCCGAGCTGCTGCAGGCGGCTCAGCTGATTGAGGTTGCGCTGGATATTGTCGATGAAGATTTCCTCGGTCAGCTCGATTTCCAGCATCGCAGGGGGAACCCGGTGAAATTCCAGAACATCGGCGATGTTCTCCACCAGCCGGTCGTCGTCCAGCTCCCGGCCGGAGATGTTCAGGGCCACCCGCAGGTTGCCGAAAGGCGTCTCTTTCCAGGCGGCCAGCTGGCGGCAGGCGGCCAGTACCACCCAGCGACCGATATCGGTGATCCGTCCGCTTTCTTCGGCCAGGGGAATGAACTCGCCCGGGGCCAGCAGGCCGCGCTCCGGATGCTGCCAGCGAATCAGTGCCTCGACACTGTGGATGCTGCCGTCATTCAGGTCCAGTTGCGGCTGGAAGAACAGCACGAACTCGTCGTTGGCGAGTGCCTTGGCGATATCCTTGTCCAGCTCCAGCCGGCGGATTTCCCGGTCCTGCATGCCTTCGGTGTAGAACTGATAGGTGTTGCGCCCCTGTTCCTTGGCCCGGTAGAGGGCGACATCCGCGTTACGCAGCAGCGTATCTGCGTCCGTGCCGCTGCCCGGGAAGACCGCCACGCCCATGGTGGCGGTAATGCCGTGGGGCTCGTCACGTAGCATGAAAGGATCGGCAAAACACTGCTGCAGTTGTCCCAGCAGGTGAATCACATCGTCGATGTCTTCCACATGCTGCTGACAGACCATGAACTCGTCGCCGCCGGAGTAGGCCACCGTGACACGTTCGCTGTTGAGCTTGCCGAGTCGCTCCGATGCCAGTACCAGCAATTCGTCGCCAAAATGGTGACCAAGGGAGTCGTTGAGCATCTGGAACTTGTCCAGGTCGATCATGATCAGGGCCAACTGGTGGCCCTGTTGCTCCGCCATGGCAATGGAGTGACCCAGATCGTCCATGAAAAAACGGCGGTTGGCCAGGCCCGTCAGGGCATCGGTGGACTCCAGCCGGGCCACATTTTTCTGTGCTTCCTGGCGTTGCCGGATTTCCCGATCCAGTACCCGGCGGGTTTTCAGAAGATCGGCATTGCGCTTCAGAATCAGCTGGGCAAGCAGCACCGCCGCACTGGTGAGCAGGCCCAGTATCACCATGGAAATGCCGGTGACTACCGGCCAGTAACTGGAGCGCTCGTCAACCCAGCTCTGCTCCGGAGTCAGCACCAGTTGCCAGTCTATGACCGGTAGCTCGGGTATGACCCGGTGGCTGAAGCGCTCTGCTACCGGTCGCTCGCCGTTCAGTCGCCAGGCAACGTCCCCTCCGCTGACAACGTCCACCCTGAAGCTGTCAGTAATTTTGCCTTGCAGCATTGAGGTGGCCAGGGATTCCATAGCAAATACACCAGCGATAAAACCCCGGTTATCACGACCAGCGCCCACCGGAGCGTAGATGACCAATCCGGCCTCGCCCTGTTTCAGCTGGATAATGCCGGAGATATCGATATGTCCGGTTTGCCGGGCCCGGGCCAGCTTTGCCCGGCGCTCTTCGTTGAAGCCCACGTCGTAGCCGATGACGCTTTCGTTACCATCAACCGGTTCTACCCAATGGATGATCTGATCACGGCCAATCCATTCGATGGCCTGGTAAATACCAAAGTCTTCCAGGTAATTACGGGCATCTGCCCGCCAATGCGCTTCGGACTGGCCGGGGTTGGTCGCCATACGGTCTGCCATACGGCGGATGGCCAGAACATGTTCGGCAAAATCCTCCTCCAGGTCGGCTGCCAGCAGCCGGGCCTGGTCCTGCACGGCACCATGGATCTGGTCCCTGTTCTGCTCCCTGAGCCCCGACCAGAGGCCGGCACCCACAGTGATAAAGATCAGCAGAATGGCGAGGGGTAAGGCGGGAGCGAGAAAAAGTCGGGTCATTGAGCCAGGGTCCGGTCTCCTGCGATCACCTGGCTGATCCTGCCTTCCAGGGAAACGCCGTGGGATCCGTCGGGTAATGGTCGGGTAATTTGTATTGCATCATCGTTGCTTTCGCCCCCGAGATCAATCACTCGGGGGGTGACGGGATGTTTTTCCCGACTCAGCAGAATTTCGACTTTGGGGCGGAGTTTTTTACCGGGATGGGTGGTCAGCACCAGCGCCACCTCTCCGCTGCTCAGTTCTACCAGGCTGCCGGGGGGATAGATGCCCACCATCCGGATAAAGGCTTCCACCATGCCTGCATCAAACTGCTGCCCGCGGTTGCGGTAGAGAATCCGCATGGCATCCGAGGCGGGCAAACCGTCCCGGTAGCAGCGGTCACTGGTCATGGCATCGTAGGCATCCACGATGGCAATCAGCCGGGAAAAGCGGGAAATCTGCCATTCTTCCAGCCTGGCCGGGTAGCCCCGGCCATCCATCCGCTCATGGTGGTGGCGGGTGACATCAATGACAATCGGGTCCAGGTTCTGGTCGGTTTTCAGCAGGTTATAGCCGATGCTCGTGTGCCCCTGCATGACTTTTGCTTCTTTCGGGTCCAGGGGGCCGGGCTTGTTGAGAATCTCCGGTGGCACCTTCAGTTTGCCCACGTCGTGGAGCAGGCCACACAGGCCGGCCACCTCCAGATCTTCATCGGGGAGGCCGATAAAACGCGCAAAGGCCACGGCAAAAACAGCTACCCGCAGGCAGTGCTCGGCGGTGTATTCATCCCGGGATTTGATGCGGCTCATCCAGAACATGGCGCTGGCATTGGACTTGATGCTTGCTACACAGGCGCGAATAACCGGGCGCGCCTCTTCCAGGTTCAGTGCATTGCCAGTCTCGATGTCACTGCTGACCTTTTCCACAAAGCTGCGGGTGGTTTCCCAGGCCTGGCTGGCTCTGGGTAATTCTCTCTCCAGAGACCGGGTTTCGGATAAGGGCTCTGTGGTACGTTTTTTCTGCCGGGCGATTCGGTCCAGCGCATCCGCCAGTTGATGCTCGTCTCCTTCCACCAGGACCCATTCGCAGTAATGGCGAAGAATACGGAACTGATCTTCGTGGGCCAGCTCAAAGCCCTGGAACAACACCGGAACCTCTGTCCACGGCCGGTCCAGTTTGACCACCCGCATGCCCGGCCGCAGCAGGTCCACAGGCACACGCATGCGCTGCAGGGTATGACCCACGCTGCGGGTGCCCGGTTTGCCGGAAGCGGGCTGCTTGCCCTGTTTGCTGGATTTACCTCGGAACCACATGGCTCTGCCAGTCTTTTGTTCTTTGTTACATGAGTATGGCAGAAGCTTGCGGAAGGAGACAGCATGTGTTTCACACCGCTGTTGGTTAGCGGTGCCGGCTTATTGGCGCCTGGTATCAGCGACCGGGCGTAATGCCAAGGCGGGGGATTTCCTGTTTCGGGCAGCGGTCCATGACCACTTTCAAGCCGGCTTTTTCCGCACGACGGGCACCCTCTTCGTTAATCACACCGATCTGCATCCATACGACCGGAATGGACAGGCTAATAGCGGAGTCAATGACCGGATCGGTACGTTCAGGGGCAAGGAACAGCTCGGCCATGTCCGGTTTTTCGGGAATGTCTTCCAGGGCACCGTAAACTGTCTCACCGAGAAGGGTCTGGCCAGCCAGTTTGGGGTTGACCGGGATCATCCGGTAGCCCTGCTTTTGCAGGTAGGCCATCACCTCATGGCTCGGCCGGTGCGGCTTTTCACTGGCACCGACCAGCGCAATGGTGCGAACGGATTCCAGGATGTCGCGCATCTGTTCTGGTTGGTTGTCGGGCATATCAGCTCCTCCGTTCTATCGGGCTGTTTCCAGCGCTACCGAGACCGATTCAGCGTAGCGCAGCGCATGGGGTTTGTCGATTTCCACACGGGCCCACTGCACAGCCTGGTGCTCCATCACAATCGACAGAACTTCGTGGGTCAGGCGCTCCAGCAGGGCAAAGCGGTTGCCGTCCACGTGATGGATGATTTGCTTGGTGATGGTGCGATAATTCAGAGCGGCTTCGATCTCGTTACGGTCGATGGCTGCGGCGGCGTTGTAGGTGAGATCCACATTGATCACCACGTCCTGCTGGTTGTTGATCTCATCTTCCTTGATGCCGATGTACGCTCTCAGTAACAGGTTTTTAATACGTACCCGGGCGGTTTCTGTCCGTTCGGCAATGGTCATGGGGAGACTCCTGGTTGCTGTTATGCCTATCCGTTGCGGATCAGATTCAGGAATTCACTCCTGGTAGCCTGGGAGTTGCGAAAGCCGCCCAGCATCATGGAGGTTTTCATTTTAGAGTTCTGCTTCTCCACGCCCCGCATCATCATGCACATGTGCCGGGCCTCGATCACCACGGCAACGCCCTTGGCGTTGGTGACCTCTTCAATAGCCATGGCAATCTGCCGGGTCAGGTTTTCCTGGATCTGCAGGCGACGGGCATACATATCCACTATCCGTGCAAATTTGGACAGGCCCAGCACCTTGCCCTGGGGCAGGTAGGCAATGTGACATTTACCGATAAAGGGCAGCATGTGGTGCTCACACATGCTGTAGAGTTCGATATCCTGGATCACCACCATTTCGTCCATGGTGGATTCGAATACCGCGCCGTTGACCAGGGAGGAGAGATCCTGCTGGTAGCCCCTGGTAAGAAACTGCATGGCCTTGGCCGCCCGTTCGGGTGTGTCGCGAAGCCCTTCCCGGTCAGGGTCTTCCCCCACACCGCTCAGAATCTGGTGATAGTTTTCGGCTAGCTGTTTCAGCGGGTCGGTCATGTGGCGTTCCGGTCTGGCTGTTATGGAAAAGGGAAAGCTTAAGGGAAATCCCTGTGTTTCTCTACGGTCTACGATGCTGTGGATCAAAAAGACCACTGTGCCAGCGCGTATTTCACATTTACAGCCAGACACGCTGGAAGGGGCCGGGGCTTTGCTCTAGAGTCAGGATTGATCTGTCATCCGGGGAAGGTTCATGCAAAAAATCAGCGGTGAGTCCCTCGCCAGTCACGGCAACGGGGCTAGCGAGGGAAGTCTGGAATGGTGGCAGGACGGCGGCAAATGGTTCAGCTTTGAAGGCCATGCCATCTTCAGCCGCATGGCTGGTCAGGGCGAGCCCCTGGTGATGCTGCACGGATTTCCCACCGCCAGCTGGGACTGGTCCAGGTTGTGGCCGATGCTGGTACAGACCCAGAATCTGCTGACCCTGGATATGCTGGGTTTCGGGCTGTCCGACAAACCAGGCGACTATCGTTACAGCATTGAAGACCAGGCAGACCTGCTGCAGGGCTGGATTGAGGGCCTGGGTTTGCCCGCCGTGTCGCTGTTTGCCCATGACTACGGCTGCAGTGTGGCTCAGGAGCTGATGGCCCGGGAGCAGGAAGGCGCCACCGGTTTTGCCATCAAGCGGGTGTGTTTCCTCAACGGCGGTCTTTTCCCGGAGGTGCACAGCCCGCTGTTGCTCCAGAAGATGCTGCGCAGCCCCTTTGGTGCCCTGGTCAGCCGCGGGCTCAACCGGCGCAGTTTCGAGCGTAATTTCTATCGCCTGTTCGGGGACCGGAACCGGCCCGGGAAGGAAGATCTGGACCAGTTCTGGTATCTGCTCACCTACAATAACGGCCGTGGCATTCTGCACCGGCTGATACAGTTCATGGAGGAACGCCGGCTGCATCGTAACCGCTGGGTCGGTGCATTGCAGAATGCCTCCCAGCCAGTGCGGTTTATTTGCGGCATCGCCGATCCGGTTTCCGGCGAAGCAATGGCGCGGCGTTACCGCGAGCTGGTGCCAGAGCCGGATGTGGTCAGCCTGCGCCGGGTGGGTCACTATCCCCATTTCGAAGTGCCCGGAGAGGTGTTCCGGGCCTGGCGGGATTTCTGCAACAGCGGTTGAAACGGTTCAGGAGGGAACCGCGGAGCCATCACTCGGGGCCGGTAACTCGTCCTGACGGTTGTTGCGCTGTGCGCTGACGACCTGATTGCGCCCGATCTGCCTGGCTTTCAGTAATGCCTGATCGGCCCGGTTCAGCCAGACAGACCAGGTTTCCCCCCGGCCTACTTCAGCCACCCCGGCACAGGCGGTCAGGTGGATATCGTGAATGTAAGCGGCGGCACTGATCCGTGTCAGCAGTTTGTGGGCCATGACGTCCGCGTCCTTCTGACGGCTCTTCGGCAGCAGAACCATGAATTCCTCGCCACCGATCCTGAGCAATGACTCATTTCCCCCCAGACTTTTTCGCAACCTGCGGGCCACCTCCTCAAGAACCTGGTCTCCGGCTATATGCCCCCACTGATCGTTGATGGCGTGAAAGTTGTCCAGGTTGACCAGAATCAGGCTGGTCACTTCTTCGAGTCGTTCCCGCCGCCGGATCCGGGCGTTCAGCAGGTCTGACAGCTGGGCCCGGTTCAGGCAGCCGGTGAGAGGGTCGGTAGTGGCGAGCCTGGCCAGTTCCTGCTGCAGGCGACCCACCAGCCAGGCAAAGATCATCACAAAGATGCTGGTCAGCGCCAGCGAGAAAGTAATGCGCCAGAAGTCCGGCTCCGGGAAACGTATCAAAGACACCACGGACATGCTGAGCACAAAGATAACGCTGGAGATCGTTGCCTCCCGCAGCGGCAACAGGAAAAACAGTGCGGCGGCTGCAGGGTAGGCCCAGTAAAGCCCGATGTAGCCGTTGATGGCAGTGGAGTAGACGGCACAGACACCCGCCAGTACCGGGTACAGTCTGCCCTTGAAGAAGTAGCTGCGACGCAGCCACAGGGTGCCGATCACCAGAAGGCAGTTGAGGCAGAATAAAATAAGCAGGACCGACAGCAACCGGTGGTGTTGCTGCCACTGCACCATCACCAGGGGTGCCACCGCAACCAGTGACCAGAAATGCAGGTGATAGACAATTTTATGCCGGAAACCCAGAACTGCCAGGGTAGGATTAGTGGACAGTGAGTCGGTCGGTGCCAGTGGGTTCACGGGGGTACTCCTGCCACTAAGGGCAGATCGTTGTTGGAATGACGAACCGAAGCTGAGTGTAGCACGGCTTTTGCAAAAGGAAGCAAACCTTTGCAGGCACCTCCTGGCACGCGCCCTCAGCTAACCGATGCGGATGCCCAGCCGATAGCCGGTACAGCCATACACCGCATTGCGCAGGGACAGAATGCGAACTCTGGCATTCACCTCGTCACCCTCCCGGTTCAGCAGGCGGATGTCAGTAGTCTGGATGGTATGTTCCTGGCGGGCCGCCTCCAGGGCGGTGGTCAGGACTTGCCGATGACGCTCCGCCAACAGGTTGCTGAGCGGTTGCCCGTCCAGATCGGCGGGTGCCTGGCCCAACTGGTCGGCAACCTGGCCGGAAATAAAGCCGATGCGGCCAGATTCGTCCAGCTCTGCCGTGATATCCGGTGACAGTTCCACCAGATCCCGGGTGCGCTGCTCGCATTCCTCCAGTGCCTGGCGAATGATGTTTTTCTCAACCCGGAGGTTACCCAACTGCTGGCGTTGTTCCTTCAGCTTCTGCAGGCACTCCCGGTTACCGGACTGAAGCCGGGAAGTCCGGCGGCCCAGCAGGTAACAGACCAGGGCAAAGAGTCCTGTTATCGTCAGCCCGGTCAGCCATACTGACTGCCATGAATGCCAGGCCCCGGGGGCCAGTTCTCCCGGGCGGGCATAAGTGGCCAAAAGCCATGAGCGGTTGCCCACGGAAAGTTCCGAGCGCTGTTGCAGGTATCCGGTCTCCTCAATGGTGCCTGTTTCGTACAGTGGTGTTTTACTGTGCTGATCCAGATCATGGATGCGGATGGCGTCCAGGGTGGTATCCGGGGCACCGACCAGGGACTTCAGCAGTGCGGTGGGGTCCACAAGCAGCACCAGCCAGAGGTTATCACCGGCCTGTCTCAGCAGGCCGGTGGCTTGTTGCAGCTGGTTTTCCATGGACAGGCTGATACGCGGCGTGACGATGACTGCCGCCGAGGCCGGCGGGTTTTCCATCAGTCCGGAAAGGGCGCGGGCTTCCTCCAGCAACAGGGGCAATCGATTGCTCTGGCGATGCAGTACCGAGCTGTATTCCCACAACAGCTCGTCACTGGCGGCACTGTGCCGGATCAGCCCGGCACTCATGATGGACGGGTAGCTGTTGGTAAAGGCAGCGATGCTGTGACGCATCATGGTTGGGCTGTCCCGGGCGCTGATAACGACCCAGCCGATGCTCTCCAGCAGACTGTTGATCCGCCCCTGGAGGCGGGTGTGTAACAGATTGTGTTGTTGCTGGTGCTGGTCGATGGCCCGTTTCTGGTAGTCAGAGATGGCTTTATCGGCGACCAGCCAGCTAACCGCCAGGCCGGCGCTGATCACCAGTGCGGTCAGCCAGTAATGATGAACGGTTGCCTGGGTTCGCTCGCTGGAATCCATGGTGTTCTCCCGGTGCAATGTTAAACACTGTAGAACAGAGTCCGGGATCAGGAAACCACCGGCAACGGCTATTCAGGTGGTGCGATGGCGTGAACCACTGTAAACCAGCAGAAAAACCAGGAAGCTTGTGACCACCACCGAGGGCCCCGCCGGGGTGTCTGCAAACCAGGACATGGCCAGCCCGCCCGCCACTGCAGCAAATCCGAACCCGGTGGCCAGCAGCGCCATCTGTTCGGGTGTGGTGGCCAGCCGGCGCGCCGTGGCAGCGGGAATAATCATCAGCGCGGTGATCAGCAGCACCCCCACAATTTTCATGGCCACTGCGATTACCAGCGAGAACATCAGCATCAGCACCATCCGCAACCGCTCCACTGCAAAGCCCTCCACACGGGCCAGTTCCTCATGAATGGTGGTCATCAGCAAGGAGCGCCAGAGGCGGGCCAACAGCACCAGAATCAGTGCTGCACCCGAGAAGATCCAGATAAGATCGTCGCGATTCATGGCCAGCAGGTCACCGAACAGGAATCCGGTCAGGTCCACCTGCACGCCCGGCATCAGGCTGAGCACCACCAGGCCGATGGCCAGGGCACTGTGCGCCAGTATGCCCAGCAGGGTGTCGGTGGCGAGGGCCCGGCTGCGGGACAGTAGTACCAGTACCAGGGCGAGGGCGAGGCAGATCAGCAGGATGCCGAGATTGAGGGGCAGTTCCAGGGCAAACGCCAGGGCAATACCGAGCAGCGCGGAATGGGCCAGGGTGTCGCCGAAATAGGCCATGCGACGCCACACCACAAAGCAGCCCAGGGGCCCTGCAACCAGAGCCACACCCAGCCCGCCGATCAGGGCACGCCAGAAGAAATCATCCAGTACCGCGTCAATCAGGTTCATGGTGAGTGCAGCTTTTTCCGTGGTGATGGTGTGGGGCGGGTGTCACTACATCGCCGCGCAGATTGTGCCGGTGGTTGTGATGGTGATGGTAGATCGCCAGACTCTCCGCAACCGGCCGGCCGAAGGTTTCGATAAATGCGGGGTCGTGGGATATGTCGGCCGGGTAGCCGCTGCAGCAGACGTGTTGATTGAGACAGATCACCTTGTCGGTAGCCGCCATGACCAGGTGCAGATCGTGGGATATCATCAGAACGCCGCAGTGCAGTTCGTCCCGCAGGCTGCGGATCAGGTTATAGAGAGCCGCCTGGCCGTTGATATCCACCCCCTGGGCCGGTTCATCCAGTACCAGGAGATCCGGGGAGCGCACCAGGGCCCGGGCCAGTAATACCCGTTGTTTTTCTCCACCGGACAAATGGTGCACCGAAGACGCAAACAGATGCTCCACCCCGGTACGGCTCAGTGCCTGCCGGCAGCGGGCCTCACTCTGCCCGCCCAGCAGCATGAAACGGCGTACCGTCAGCGGCATGCTGGTCTCCAGCTGCAGGTGCTGGGGTACATAACCGACGGTAAGTCCGGGCCTGCGTGTCACCTGGCCGGAACTGAGAGACTGGATACCCAGAATGGCCTTGATCAGGGTCGTCTTGCCCGCCCCATTGGGGCCGATAACCGTCACGATGTCACTCTGGTGGAGAGTCAGGCTGACCCGGTCCACCACCAGTCGCGAACCGAAACGAACGCTGACGCTACTGAGTGAAAGCAGAGGCTCTGGTGCGCTCATGGGTCGGTTTTCGTCTGGCAGGCCGGGCACAGGCCGGTGATCTCCAGCGTGGTTTCCTGCGGTTCAAATCCCTGTTCCCGCGCGGCGGAGCGGATCGAGTGGGTGACATCCCCGGAAGCCAGTTCCAGCACATTACGACACTGGCTGCAGATCAGCAGCATACCGTGGTGGCTCTCACCGGCATGGGTACAGCCGATGAAGGCGTTGAGCGAGGCAATGCGGTGCACCAGTCCGTTCTGTTGCAGGAAGTCCAGTGCCCGGTAGACCGTCGGTGGGGCTGCATTTTGCCTCTCACTGGCCAGTTCGGCGAGCAGGTCATAAGCACCGAGTGGCTTATGGGACTGCCAGATGAGCTCCAGCACACGTTCCCGTATCGGCGTAAGACGGGCCTGCCTCGTTTTGCAGATGCTGCGGGCGTTATCCAGGGCTTCCCGGGCACAGACATCGTGGTTGTGGGGGTGATAAGGCGCTGCGCTGACGACCATGACCTGAATCCGGAATGTTTTGCAATACTATAACATTCCGCAAGCTGGCCGTCAGCCGGCAACTTGTCTCATCAGGCCGCTTCGTGGGCCAGCTTCTCGAGATATTCCAGGTCTGGAATGACGGCGGTGTCGCCGTCCACTTCCACCAGCAGCTGGTCGGCGGAGCCCTTTGCGCCTTCGATTTCCCGCACCTGGTCCGGGCCGATGCGGACCTGGCTGGGAATGCCCTGGGTGACCAGTGCCAGGAAGGGCATCTTCTCGTGGCTCTGGCCGATGGTATTGAGCACCACCACCCGGCCGCGATGGCCGCCGGGCACCACCGGTTTATTGCCGTTGGCAGCATCGTAGGAGACGACCGGAAGGCTCACGCCCCGCCATTCAAGCCAGCCGACCAGCCAGTCCGGGGAGCTTGCCTCCGCTTCGCTGATGGAAAAATCCACAACTTCCGCGATGGATACGTTCGGCAGCAGCAGCTGGCCGTCTTGCATGGGTATGATGACACAGGGCAGGATGTCGTTATTGTCGCTCATCGTTTATATCCTCGGGCAGCGTTTGTTGTTGCCGTTTCCTGAGCAGGCAGGATTCTTCAATGGTCTTGACCAGTTCCCGGGCCAGCTCCTCCGGTGTACCGCAAAAACTGGTACAGCCGGTAGCCGCCACCGATTCCGGCATGGAGCTGTTGCCGCAGCTGCTGCTCTCCTGAACCCATACCTTACTGCCACTGGCCTTGAGCAGGGGGGCGGCGATGGCTCCGTCGTTGCCCATGCCGGAGAACAGGATAGTGTGGCAGCGGGCACCGAAATAATCGCCCAGGTTCAGCAGCACCTGGTCGATGGAAGGGCCGTAGAGGCCCGGCCATGGCCTGTCTTTTTCGTACAGGGCACCGGTGCTGTCCAGGGCCCATTCGTGTTCCACCGGCAACAACACCACCTCGCCATGGCGGATACGGTGGCCTTTCTGTGCCTTGCGCAAACGGTAGTGGGCGTGCCGGCCCAGCACCCGGGTCAGCACTTCGGTGAAGTGTCCATCGATGTGCTGGGCATAAACAAAGCCCACCGGCAGCCCGGCAGGCAGGTGATCCAGAAAGTTCTTGACTGCTGCGGGCCCTCCCAGGGAAGCACCGAGCACCCAGACTTCCTCGGCGGGCGTGTCCGGAGTTGCCGGCGTGATCCAACAGGGCAGTTCCGGTGGCCGGGCCGGGGCGGGCACCGTTTCTGCCAGATCCTCCAGGAAATCGCCGGGCTCCAGGGTTTCCAGGCTGCCGAGCTGCTTCTCCAGTTTGTCCTGCAGCCGGCGTTCCCAGCGGACGTATTCCGTGGAGCCGGGTTCGGGCGCCGGATCCACGCCGAACAATACCGGCGAGTCGGTTTTTTCCAGCAGGTAATCAAACAGGGCCGGGTGGTCTGCTTCATCCTCCAGGGTCACCAGCCACAGGCCGGCACCGGGAAAGTCCGGATGATCCATCAGCCGTTCCGGGGTGCCGCAATAGCAGACACCCAGACCGAACTTGCTGCAGGCTTCCTGTAAGCGGTGACGTTGCAGGCTGTTATCGGAAACAATTCCGACCTTTGGCCGGCCAGGCTGGCCGACCATCACTTGTTACCCGTCAGCCGCAGGATGGTATCGAGCAACTCGCTCTCCTGAAACGGCTTGCCCAGGTACTCGTTGACACCGATGGCGAGTGCCCGTTTCCGGTGTTTCTCGCCGCTCCGGGAGGTGATCATGCAGATAGGCGTGTCTTTGAGTACTTCGTCATGGCGTATAAAGCTGGCCACTTCGAAGCCGTCCATGCGGGGCATTTCGATATCCAGCAAAATCACGTCCGGACGGTTGTCCTGCAATTGCGCCACCGCATCCAGGCCGTCTTTGGCAGTGAAGACTTCCATGCCGTTACGCTCCAGCAGCCGCGAGGTCACCTTGCGCACGGTGACCGAGTCGTCCACCACCATGACGCGGGTCACGCTTTCCTGCCACTGTTCCGCCTCGCGAGACCTCTCCAGATCGACCAGCCGCTGGCGCTCAGAGATGATGTCGGAACGGATCATGGCCGGCAGGTCGAGGATCACTACCACGTTGCCATCCCCGAGTATGGTGGCACCGGAAACACCCCGTACCGAGCTGAACTGGGGACCGAGGGATTTCACCACGATTTCCCGGGAGCCCATCAGGCTGTCGACCTGCAGTGCCATGGGTTGCTCGGCTCCCCGCACCAGGATGACCGGCAGCGGCAATGCCTGACCCTGCAATTTGGGATGACTGTCACTGTGCAGCAGGCCGCCGAGATATTGCAGGCGGTATTCCTGACCGGCGTACTCGTACATCGGAGCATCCGGCTTGTAGTACTCCTCCAGCTCGTAGCTGCTGACCCGCACGATGCCTTCGATGGTGTTCAGGGGGATTGCGTAGAAATCCTCGCCGGTGGATACCATCAACGCGCGGTTGACCGATACGGTGAACGGCAGGCGTACGGTAAATGTGGTGCCCTGGCCTTCCCTGGAATCGATATCCAGGCTGCCGCCGAGCTGTTTGATCTCGCTGGCAACCACGTCCATACCGACACCCCGTCCGGAAATCTGGGTGACCTGCTGGGCGGTGGAGAAGCCGGGCTGCAGGATGAACTGCAGTATCTCCCGGTCATTCAGTTGCTCGCTTTCAGCCATCATGCCCTGACGAATGGCCTTGTCGCGGATCACCGGGATGGGAATACCCTTGCCATCATCCATCATGCGCAACACCACATCACCACCCTCGCGGGTCAGAGACAGGGTTACTTCGCCGGTTTCCGGTTTGCCGGATTTCTTGCGGTCTCCCGGACTCTCAATACCGTGATCCAGAGCATTTCGCAACATGTGTTCCAGTGGTGCGACCATCCGCTCCAGGATGTTGCGGTCCATTTCCCCTTCCGGGTTACGCACATCGAACTCGACTTTTTTGCCCAGCTCGCCACTGATCTGACGGACAATGCGACGCAGGCGCGGCACCATGGAAGAGAACGGAATCATCCGCGTCTTCATCAGGCCTTCCTGCAGTTCGGTATTGATGCGGGACTGCTGTACCAGCAGGGTTTCCGTATCCCGCACCCGGTCTGCGAGGGTTTCCCGCAGGTCGGCAAGGTCCGAGGAGGATTCGGTCAGTGCCCGGGACAGCTGCTGAATGGATGAGTACCGGTCCATTTCCAGCGGATCGAAATCGTCTCCGTAGTCCGGACCGTGCTCTTTCTCTGCCCGGAACAGGATCTGCGCCTCGGTTTCGATATCCATGCGCCGCAGCTGCTCGCGCAGGCGCTCGACGGTGGCAGCCATCTCGTCCAGGGTATGGCTGAAGTCGCTGTTCTGCTGCTCCAGACGGCTTCGGGTGATACTGGTTTCCCCGGCCAGGTTGACCAGGTCGTCCAGCAGCGGCGCGGACACGCGGATGGTTTCCTGGGCACTGCGCGCCGCCTCCCGTTTGCGGGCGGGTTTCCTGGCGGCGGGCTTGGGAGCCGGCTTTTCCCCGGGTTCGGCTTTGGGCTTTTCCTGTACGGGTCCGGGCTGCGCCTTGCCCCTCGGTTCGTGGCGTTTGCGTAGCTCGGTTACCCGGCCAACGATCGCGTCGTAATCATCGGTAATTGCCTGCCAAACGGCCTCGTCGGGCTCATTACCCCCCAGGTCAATCAGGCGGGTTTCCAGGGCGTGGGCACGGTTACCCAGCTCACTCATCTGGGACAGGCGTGCGCCTCCCTTGAGGGTATGCAATGCCCGCTGGGCTTCCTGGTTGAACTGGTGGTTGGCCGGCTCCTTGCGCCAGTTGTCGAGCAGTTGTTCCAGCTGGTCCAGAATTTCTCCGGCTTCTTCCAGGAAGATCTCCAGTACTTCCGGGTCCACCGACCCGTCGGCACTGTCATCGCGACTCTGGTCGGCGGGCCGGATATCGGCTGCGACCTCATTGCCGGCGCTGCGGAAATCGTCCAGCAGGGCAGGGTCGAGAACCGGCTTCTCGCCTTCTTCGATGCTGTCCAGCATGGCGTTGAGAGCCTCAAGGGCCTTCTGGCTCAGTGCCTGTAGCGTCTGCTGGTTGCTGGCTCCGGCAATCAGGGGATCCAGCGCGTCGGACCAGCCTTCGGCCAGTTCGGCAACCGGATCCACATCCGCCAGTCGTGCACCTCCTTTGAGGGTGTGCAGTTCCTGTTGAAGCTCGGTAATACCAACCAGTTCTTCCGGGTTGTCTTTCCATTGGGACAGGCACTCCCTGATCGCATTGCGGATCTCAATGCCCTCGTCCAGGAAGATACGGATCAGGTCTTCATCGTCTGTGTCCGCCAGATCCGGTGTGATATCAGCAACATCTTCCGTTGGCTGTTCTTCAGGTTCGGATTCTGCGGTTTCTTCGGCTGCCGCAGCCGGGGCTTCTGCCGGTTCTTCGCCGGCGAGCACCGCCCGGACCCTGGCAATCAGATCGTTCGTGGCGGGGCAGGGCTGGCCGGTGGCCACCTGTTCTACCATCTGTGCCAGTCGGTCGTGGCAGGCAAACAACAGGTCCTGCATGTTGCCGGTGGCTTCCAGAGCGCCTTCGGCGACCTTCTCGAACAGGTCCTCGAGTACGTGGGTAAGGTCGGCGATCGGTTCCACGCCGGCCATGCGGGCCCCGCCTTTGAGGGTGTGCACGTCCCGCTGCAGTTCGGCAGCGATTTCCCGGTTGGAGGGATCTTCACTCCAGCTATGCAGAGAGCTGCCGGTAGAGTTGATGAGATCGTAGGCTTCTTCAAGGAAGATGCCCACCAGCTCCGGATCCAGATGGGACAGGTCGTAGGCCCGGGCTTCATTTTCTTTTGACGTTTCTTCAGACACCTCGAGGGTGGGAATTTCGTCGGAGTCCTGCGTGGCATCGGTGTCCGTTTTCGTGCCTGAGGGAGTGTCACCGCCGCGGCTGCTGTCCATGTACTGGTGTATCTCGGCAATCAGGTCCGGCGCCGGATGCGGCGATTCATGCTGTTCCAGTGAATCCACCATGCCGGCCAGCCGGTCATGGCAGGAGAAGAGCAAGTCAGCGAGCGGTTCGGTTACCTGGAAATGCTGCTCAGCGAGGCCCTCGAACAGGTTTTCCAGTTCGTGGGACAGATCGCCGATGGCCTGGATGCCAGCCAGCCGCGCGCCGCCCTTGAGGGTGTGAAGATCCCGCTGCAAGAGGTGCAGTTGCTCCAGGTCAGCGTTATCCTCACTCCAGTTCTGCAGGGCCTCGGCGCTGTTGCCGATGAGCTCCCGGGCTTCTTCCAGAAAGATCTCGGCCAGTTCCTCATCGGCGCCGGCATCATAATCCTCTTCCGCAGCGGTTTTTTCGCCGACCGGCTGCTCAGTGGCGTCCGGGGTGGCGGATTCGCTCTGATGCTCCTCCAGACTTTCATCAATGGCTTCAAGGTCGCCGGTGAATTCCTCGTCGAAGGGGTCCTGAACTGGCTCGGCTTCGTCTCCACCGAGGGCTTCCAGGTCGTAGATCAATCCGGAATCGGACACGGTAGCCAATCCGGCAGCCACCTGGTCCATCATGTTGATCAGGTTTTCATGGGCAGCCCGGACCGTGTCGACAAACTCGGACGATGCAGGCTGACGGGTGGCTTCCGCACGACCATAAGCCTGTTCCAGGGCGTGACTGAGGTTGGCCACATCGCTGAGACCGGCCTCTGCGGCGTTGCTGGTCAGTTGCTGGAGTTCCCGCCGCAGGGTGGTCAGCGGGCTGCGGTCGTCGGGGTCTCTTACCCACTCATCCAGAATGCTGTCTGCATCCAGAACAATATCCAGCCCTTCATTGAGAAAAAGCTGCACCAGTTGCGGGGAGGCATTGGCTGCCTGCCGTTCGCTTTCCGCGGAGCTGCGGGATCCCAGCATGCGCTGGCTGACTTGATCCAGTTGTGCAAGATAGTCATCGGTGCCCTCCAGTTGCGCCTGGGGGTTCTCCCGCAACTGGGCCAGTCCCCGTGTCAGGAAGGCGCAGGCCTGGTCGAGGAGGTCCAGTACATCCCGGTCGGCCTTGAGGTTTTCTGCGCGGGCTTCTTTGACGAACCGTTCAAGGGGCGTGATGATGCGGGCGATGGGTTCGATGCCGGCGGTATTGGCACTGCCCTTCAGGGTATGCAGTGCGCGGGAAACGTCGTCGGTGTAGGAGACCGCTGCTTTTTCGCCTGCGGTATCGAGGAATGCCCGCAGTGTCTGCAGGTGGGTTTCTGCCTCGCTCTCGAAAATCTTCAGCAGTACCTGGTCGACCAGGGCATCATCTTCGCTGTCTTCCTGTCCTGTCTCGGTGGTTTCATCCGCCAGGTTGCCGCCCGGAGCCGGTGTGCCGGCAGGGATCTCACCCTTGGCGAGAGCGTTGGCCCGTTCTTCCAGCGGTGCGGTTGCCACGGACGGAGTTCGGTGTTTCTCAAAGTCGGCTGTCAGCTCTGGCAGAGTATCGGTCACGTCCTGCAGCAGGGCAGCAATGTCGTCGTTCATGAACACGGAACCGTCAATCACCTGGTTCAGCATGTTCTCAACGGACCAGGCCAGCTCACCGATCACCGAGGCGCCTACCATCCGGCCACTGCCCTTGAGGGTGTGGAAGGCGCGGCGTACTTCAGAAAGCGCCGTGCGGTCATCAAACTGGCGCAGCAGAATGGGCAGATATTCGTTAATGGTGCCCAGGACCTCTTCCGCCTCTTCGATGAAAATCTCCAGGATTTCGTCATCGATCAGGTCGTCTTCCGGCTCCGCTTCAACATCGGCCTCCGCAATCTCTTCGGGCGCGGTTGCAGGCTCCTCTTCCGCCGGCGCAGTTTCCCGGACCTCCGGGGCCGGCTCCTGATCCGCCCTGCGGGTGTCCGCGAGCGCTTCAGCGCGCTCCATCAGAGCCACCACGTCACCGCTGCTCTCCCCCTGCCTGAACTCCTCGATCAATGACGGCAGGCGCTGGTTGACGTCGCTGACCAGGGCAAGCACTTCGTCACTGGCGCGGATGGTGCCGTCGATGATGCGGTTGAGCAGGTTTTCCACGGACCAGGCCAGTTCGCCGATGCTTTCCGCACCCACCAGGCGACCGCTGCCCTTGAGGGTGTGATAGGCGCGGCGGACTTCGGTGAGCGCCTCCCGGTCCCCATGGTCCAGGTACAGACGGGGGTAGTATTCGTTGATGGTGGAGAGCACCTCGCCGGCTTCCTCCACAAAGATTTCCAGAATCTCATCGTCCAGCAGTTCCTGGTCGGACTCTTTGCGGACCGCGGGTTCCGGCACTTCCTCGGTGACCAGTGCCGGCTCGGCTTCTTCCGCCGGTTGTTGCCAGGTGGGCTCCTCACCCACCGGGAAGCCAAGGGACTTGAGGCTGTCTTCGGCGAGCTGCAGTACAGTAGCGTTATCGTGGATGCCCTCGGCCAGACGTTCCAGGTAGTACTCGATACTGGTTATCGCATCGGCAAGCGTGTCCAACTGACCCCAGTCCGGGACCTGTTTGCCACCCAGAAGCACATCGCTGATGTAACGCTCGGCGGACGCCAGCAGCCCTGAGGCGCGATCCAGCGGGATCAGGCCCAGACCACCGCGTATGCTGTGCAACAGCCCCGGAACTTCTTCGATTTCATGGGTGTCCCACTGTGAGGCGATAAAGTTCACAATGGCGGATTTGACCTGCTCCAGGGTATTGCGGGACTCTCTCAGCAATGCCTGGCTGGCATCACTCAGTTCCCGGCTGCCCCTGCCCAGATGGGCGGTTTCCGTGTCGGAAGCGGACTCGTCGGCCGAATCGCTGTCGAGTCCTGCCAGAGTGGCTTCCACATAAAGCAGGGCGCCGGCAATGTCCATCAGAGTGCCGTCGTCTACCGGTGCTTCCTGGTTAACGATGCGTTCGACCAGCTCCATCTGTTCCTGGATGACCTTGCGGGGGATACCGAGTCCCAGTACCGCCAGGGTATTGGCCACCTGACGCAAGCCTGGCAGCAGGTCATCCAGCTCGTTGTTCTGGCGTAGCTCGGAGCGCACAAACAGGTCCAGCTGGTCCTTCAGCTTGGCCAGTTCTTCATTGAGGGCACTGACAACCGAATGAATAGCCTGCTTGCCGGGACCGGAAACCCGGCTCCGGGCCGCATCCACAGCGTCGTCTGATGGCAGGGCATCATTCAGGCTATAGGCTTCCCGCAGCTCGCGGATATAGGGGGTGTTCAGGTCCCGGGCCCGGGCCACGTAGTACAAAAGGTGTTTGAGCAGCGCTTCCGGGACCGGTTGCTGGAGAATATCCACATGTTCGTCAACCAGACGGCGGATCTCCGCGTCCAGTTCCCGCAGTATAGCGGTGACGGCGGTATTGACCGGGTTGACCTGTTCCTGAAGGGACTCCACAAAACCGCCGGCGGCCCGCCACAACTCGCCTCTGGGGGTCTTGTTACAGAGCTTGACCAGCCGCAGAATCACCTTCTGCATGTATTCGAAATGGGCATTAAGGTCGGATTCGCGCACCACGCCGGCCAGGGCAAACTGGTACATCTGCCGGAGTTTGCGGATATGCCCCAGTACCTTGGGATCCTGCAAGCGCTGGGAAGCATTGGCAACGGGCTTTACCCGGGCCGGTGACAGGTCCGGCTTGAACAGGGACGTGTCCGAGAGCAGCGATTCTCCCCGGGCGGCACGCAGGTCGTTGAGGGTCGGCAGCAGCACCAGCGGGAAATCATCCTTGCTGCTGGCCAGGTGTTCCAGATACTGGGGAAGCTGCAGAATGGACTGCATCAGCACTTCGAGGGCATCGTCCTCGTTGCGCACCGTTTCGTTGAGGATCGCCTGGGTCAGCTTTTCCATTTCCTCGGTGAGCAGGGCAGCACCGTATAGCTCCACCATCTGCAAAGTGCCGTGGACCTGGTGGAGGTAGTTCAGGCAGAACCGCAGACGAGCGGTATCTTCCCGGTTGCCCACATAGGCCTCCAGTGCCTGCTGACCCTGGGTCAGCGTGTCCTGTATTTCGCGCCTGACCCAGTCCAGGGCGATGCTGTCATGGTTGTTGCCCATAACCACTCCGGTTATTCTTCGTCCGTCTGGCGGCGAATCCACGCCAGTACATGTTCCGAGGGTACTCTCTGCAGGCCGGGTGGGTGCCAGTCGGTCACCTCTCCCTGCCCCAGCACCAGCAATCCCCCGGGTGCCAGTCTCTCTGCCAGGCGCTTCACAATCTCGCGCCTGCGCCAGCGGCGAAAATAAATCAGCAGATTCTGGCAGAAAATGATGTTCATGCCGTGCATGGGTGCTCTCTTCAGATCCAGCACATTAAGCCGGGTAAAGCACACCCGTTCGCGGATCGACTCCACAATTTCCACACTATTTCGCTCTGCCGGCCGGAAATACCGGGTTTTCATTTCTTCGTCCATACCCATCAGCTTGCGGGCGTTGAAGAGGCCTCGCTGGGCCTTTTCGATGGCCGGTTTACTGATATCCGATCCGGTTACGCCATACAGCGGCGGCAACGCCAGCTGGCTCATGCACTCGTTCAGCAGCATGGCCAGCGTGTAGGGTTCCTCGCCGGTTGATGAACCTACGCTCCAGGCTTCCATCGGGCGCTTTTTCAGCACTTCCCGGGGGCGGGTCAGCACATAGTCTGATACCAGCCGGAAGGCATCCGGATCCCGGAAGAACCGGGTCTCCTGCACCGTCAGGCGATCCACCAGGGTGGACCACTCAACAATGGCATCCGGTCCCGAGGCGACCTTTTCGTAATAGGCCTGATAGCTGTTACAGCCAATTTCCCGCATCCGGATCCCGAGATTGGTCTCGAGAAAAGACTTGCGTCCGGCGTTGAGCGTTATGCCGGTGCGGTGTTCCAGCAATGTCTGCCATTGGCTGAACTGCGCCTCATCCATTTCCGGAAGCCGGCGCATGGACCAGATCCCTTCGGCAGCTGACTGGTCATTGCGTGTTTCGGCCATAAAGGGTCGTCAGCCTCGGCGCCTTGCTTAGTCCACCACCGGGACGTTGCTGTCTTCCTCTTCCTGGTCCCCGGCTTCATCCTCGGTTTCCGGCAGAGTGAAGCCGGCAACCGAAGAACGCAGCTCAGCGGCCATTTCGGCCAGATTACCGATCGACTTCGCGGTGGCGCTGGTGCCCGATGAGGTCTGGGAGGTGATTTCCTGGATGACGTTCATCGTGTTGGAAATGTGTGCCGCGGAAGACGACTGCTGGCGTGCCGCGTTGGAGATGTTCTGGATCAGCTCCGCGAGGTTCATCGATACGTTCTCGATTTCCTCCAGGGCAATCCCCGCGTCCTGTGCCAGACGGGCACCACGGACCACCTCGGCGGTGGTGTGTTCCATGGAGATAACGGCTTCGTTGGTATCTGACTGAATCGTCTTGACCAGCGCTTCGATCTGTTTTGTTGCCGCAGAGGAGCGTTCCGCCAGCCGCTGAACCTCGTCCGCAACCACCGCAAAGCCCCGGCCTGCGTCACCGGCCATGGAGGCCTGAATCGCCGCGTTCAGCGACAGGATGTTGGTCTGGTCGGCGATGTCGTTGATCAGCGATACGATGTCACCGATTTCCTGGGAAGATTCACCCAGGCGTTTGATCCGCTTCGAGGTTTCCTGGATCTGTTCACGGATGTTGTCCATGCCGCGAATGGTGTTCTGCACCACTTCCGCGCCTTTCTTCGCAATGGCAACCGACCGCTCGGCAACCGCTGAGGATTCGGAAGCGTTGGAGGATACCTGGTCGATGGATACCGCCATCTCGTTAACCGCTGCGGAGGCGCCGGCAATTTCCTGGGCCTGGTGTTCGGAAGCATCGGCCAGGTGCATGGCGGTGGCCTGGGATTCCTGGGCGGCAGAGGCAACGTTTACCGCAGTGCCCCGGATCGCTTGCACCAGCCCGCGCATCTGGTCGATTGCGTAGTTGATTGAGTCCGCAATCGCACCGGTGAAGTCCTCTGTTACCGTGGCCTCGGCGGTCAGGTCACCATCGGCCAGGTCGGCCAGTTCGTCCAGCAGGCGCAGGATCGCGTTCTGGTTCTGTTCGTTCTGTTCCTGGGTCGAGGCCAGGCGCGCCTGGGCATCCCGGTACAGAGCGATACCGATGAACAGGGCGATACCGATTATCGCGGCCAGGATCGCAAAGGCCAGGGTCGGTCCGATCAGGCGCGAACCGGCGCGGTTGCTGATCTGCTCCGCCAGAACGGACAGTTCATCCAGCAGTACCTGGGAGCTCTGGAAAATATCGTTGGCAGCGGTGCGCACCTTGAATAGGTCGGGAGAGGCTTCAAGAATGGCATCCACGTTCTGCGATACAAATTCGAACAGTTCGGCAATGGCCTCAAGGCCGTAAGTGGCTTCCTCATTATTGACCCTGGGTATGCCCATGGCCTCGTTGCCTTCCATCTGGCCTTGCAGCACCCGACCGAAAAGCTGCGCATCCCGGCCGAAGCGGTCTGCCGCAATGACGGCATCTTCGTCACCGGAGAGTACGTTGTTGATGGAGCGCGCAATCCGTTCGGCAAGGAGCGACTGGCGTTGTGCCAGTGCAACCTGATCCGCGGGTGCATTGTTGTCCAGCAGTATTTCAACGATGTAGTCGTATTCCACCTGCAGTTGGGGAATGGTTTCGTTCAGGGTCCGGGCAACTTCGTGCAACCCAAGTACGGTTTCCCGGCTGGAAAGGATGCTGTCCGCGTTTCCGCGCACGGCGTCCCAGGTCTCCTGAACGCCACTGTTTCGGGCCAGTTCACTGGGCGGGAGGCCGGTTTCCGGATTGCCCTCCGTCATGAACCCCCAGAGGCGCTGGAACTCATTGCGGGAACGCCTTAACTGCTCGAAGGCTTCCGGAGTGCCGCCGGCTGCCTCGGTGGCGTTCTTGGCAATCTCCTGGGAAAGCACCCTGAGCTCTGAGGCGTGGGCAATGTATTGCTGGTCGTTCTGGCTGCTCTGGTTAATGATGAACAGGACCACAACGAGCAGAACGGTGAGTGCAATCAGCGCGGCGATCAGGCCGGCAATCAGCTTGTTGCCTCCCTGTCCCATACTGAGTGTTCCGGCTCTATTTTTCATTTTCTGGCTCCCGGCCTTTTTTCACGGTTTGGCAAGTTTGATTGTGCGGATGCTGGCTGGTGCGACATGGTGTTCCTGCCACCGTCACCACGGTCACCATTGCGCGACATCCAGAAAGCGCTCGTCGTCGACCAGGTCAACGGCGGAAAACACTTTCCAGACTTCTTCATTCCGTTCGTACCCTCCCTTGACGAAGGGCTGTACGGAATCCGGGACACCTTCGGGCTGCGCCACAAAGCTGTCCACGGCGAAATACTGCATGCCGGCCACGCCATCCACGATCAGACCGCTGAATACATCGCCCTGCTCGAGTACCAGCACCCGGCGGTCGCGCATGCTGCGGCTGGAACGGGGGATATCAAAGAAGGAGGACAGGTCAATCAGCGGCAGCAGGCGTCCCCGGACGTTGGCAGCACCCAGCATAAAGGGGCGTACGCCCGGGATGTGGGTGAATCGGGGGACATGAAGGATTTCCGTGACTTCGCCCATGGGTGCCACATAGCGCTCGCCTGCCAGAACAAAGCCGATACCGTTCCACAGCTCAACGGCTTCGTGTTGTTCCGGCAGGCCCGCGGCCATGGACCGGCTGCGTTGGGCGATATCCGTCAGTACTGCAAATGGGGCGGCCTGGGCGGACATGCGTACTCCGAGCCTGTGGTTCAGGCAATAAGACTGTTAATTGTTTTAATAAGGTCGTCTTCTACAACGGGTTTTACCAGATAGCCCTTGGCTCCCTGGCGGGTACCCCATACCCGGTCTGTCTCCTGATCCTTGGTGGTTACGATAACCACGGGGATGGAGGCAGTTTCAGGGGCACGGGTCAGCTGGCGGGTGGCCTGAAAGCCGTTCAGCCCGGGCATGACGACATCCATCAGGACCAGGTCCGGGGTTTCCGCCCGGGCCCTGGCAACTCCGTCTGCGCCGTTGTCGGCCGTCAGCACTTCATGGTTGTGCTTTTCCAGGATGGTCGAGATTTTTTTAACCTCGGTAGGAGAATCATCGACAATTAGAATTCGGGCCATGGTTTCCTCAATTATTCTGGTGTTCAGCCGGCTTTACTGTTCCGCCTGGGGAACATACTGGCGAATGGTGTTAAGGAGCTCGTCCTTGCTGAACGGTTTGGTCAGGTACTGGTCTGATCCGACGATCCGCCCCTTGGCCTTGTCGAACAGGCCATCTTTGCTTGACAGCATGATCACCGGCGTTTTCTTGAAGGCGGTGTTGTTCTTGATCAGGGCGCAGGTCTGGTAGCCATCCAGCCGGGGCATCATGATATCGACGAAAATGATGTCTGGCTGGGAGTCCGCTATCTTGGCCAGAGCGTCAAAGCCATCGGTGGCGGTTATGACTTCGCAACCGACCTTTTTCAGGAGGGTTTCCGCGGTGCGACGAATGGTCTTGCTGTCGTCGATCACCATGATCTTCAGATTCTCGAAGTTGTCATCCATTGTGCAACTGCCTTGCGCTCTGCGACTGTCGTTGTTTTCACCGGGGTTTTAACACAATTACCAAGGTTGTTCTATAAACCCCGCTTATTTATAGATTATCGTACGGCGGAGAGAAAGCCCCGAATTGTGACCAATTGTACCCTGCCACCTGCGTCACAGCTTTTTATTGTGCAGAAACGGATGCAAATCCCGTGCGGGTACAATACCATCTGTTTCCACAGCATAGCACTTATTCCGGCGTGTACTCTGCTGACCGGTTCGTGTTTTTCAATCACTGGGGCCAGAGGTTCTATGACAGTACGAGTCGGGGTCGTGATGGACCCTATCGAAGATATCCATTTCAAGAAAGATACCTCCCTGGCGATGCTGCATGCGGCGCAGCAACGGGGCTGGACGCTGGAGTACATGGAGTTGCCGGATCTGTATCTGGATGGCGGCACTGCCATGGCCCGCACCCGTGACCTGACGGTGCACATGGATCCCGACGACTGGTATGCGTTCGGCGGCTCACAGGAAAGGGCGCTGGGGGATCTGGATGTGATCCTGATGCGCAAGGATCCGCCGGTAGACCGGGAGTTCCTGATGGCCACCTACATTCTGGAGTCCGCCGAGCAGCAGGGAGCGCTGGTGGTCAATCCGGCAGCGACTCTGCGGGATTGCAACGAGAAGCTGTTTGCCACCCAGTTCACCGATCTGACACCGCCGGTGCTGGTAACCCGTTCCGCTGCCCGTCTGCGCGCTTTCTATGCGGAACATGGGGATGTCATCATGAAGCCTGTGGACGGCATGGGTGGACGCTCGATTTTCCGGGTAAAAGAGAACGATGCGAACCTGGGAGTCATTATCGAGACCCTGACCCGGGACGGCGCTCATCAGGCCATGGTGCAGAAATTTATTCCGGAGATCCGCGATGGCGACAAGCGCATTCTGCTGATTGAAGGTGAGCCGGTACCCTATGCGCTGGCACGGATTCCGTCCCAGGGGGAAAACCGGGGCAACCTGGCGGCCGGTGGTCGTGGCGAGGGGCGTGAGCTGACTGCCCGGGACCGGGCCATCTGCGATCGGGTAGGGCCGGTGCTCAAAGAAAAGGGGTTGATGTTCGTGGGGATTGATGTGATCGGCGACTATCTGACCGAAATCAACGTGACCAGTCCCACTTGCGTGCGGGAGCTGGATACGGCGTTCGGGCTGGACATCAGTGGCCAGCTGATGGATGCCATTGAACGACGGCTGGAACGCCGGTAAGCGGCGAGCCGGACGATGGGATACGCGGGAGAATCGAGGCAGTAATGGCAGCTCAGGTCAGCGACTTCGATCGTTTCTCGTTCACCCTGTTCATGGCACTGGCATTCCATGCCGTGCTGGTGCTGGGCATCACCTTCGCGCCGGAGGACCCGAAGTCTTCCTCCCGCACCATGGAGATTACCCTCTCCCAGTTTGAGGATGAGGCGGAGCCGCAAGACGCGGATTTCCTGGCCCAGACCAACCAGCAGGGCAGCGGCAGTCAGGAGGCGTCCCGGGAGATGACCACGCCTCAGCCGGCCGAGCTCCAGCAGCAGGAGATTCGCGAGATACAGCCCGAAGAGCGTTCTCAGACCCGGCCGGTGCCCCGCGAAGAACGAACCGTGGTGCAGACCCGCGCCGAAAGCCGGGAGGATCCGCTGCGGGAGCGGGCCGCCGAGCAGCCCCCGGAGCATGACCTGCCGGTGCGCGAGAAAAAGAGCCTGATGGAGCGCAGCCTGGAAATTGCCAGCCTGGAAGCCCGTTTCGAACAGCAGCGACAGGCTTATGCCAAGAAACCGAGGGTGATGCGCGTGACGGCCGCCTCGACCTTGCGCTCGTCGAGTGCCTGGTACGTGCAGAACTGGGTGTCCAGGGTGACCCGGGTGGGTAATATCAATTATCCGACCGAAGCGCGGCGGGCAGGCATCTACGGTACCCTTCGCCTGCTGGTGTCAATGCGCAAGGATGGTACTGTGAAGGAGGTTGTCGTTCTGGAGTCCTCCGGCAGCACGGTGCTGGACGATGCGGCCGTGCGCATCGTGCGCCTGGCGGCACCCTTTGCGCCATTTCCCGACGAACTCAGGGAGCAGGCCGATGAGCTTGAAATCATTCGCACCTGGTCTTTCCAGCAAAAGGGGCTGACCTCCGGATGAATACTGATACCGATACACCGGACAATCTCGGTCACCATTTTCTGGTGGCTTCCCCCTATCTGGAGGATCCCCGGTTCCATGGTGCCGTGGTGTATATCTGCGAGCATTCCGAGCAGGGTGCGCTGGGGCTGACCGTCAACCGTCCCCTGGATATTCATCTGGGTGAGATTCTGGAACAGCTGGACATGGAGGGGGGCGAACTGGATCTGCCCGTGTTCAGCGGTGGTCCGGTGCAGCCGGAGCGGGGGTTTGTGCTGCACAAGCCGGACAGCAACTGGCAGCAGACCGTGCTGACCAGCCCGACCCTGGCCCTGACCACTTCCCGTGACATCCTGATGGCGATCGGGGCCGATGAAGGCCCCGGGCAGTTCCTGGTGTGCCTTGGCTATGCCGGCTGGAACGCCGGTCAGCTTGAGGAAGAGCTGGCCGGCAACGCCTGGCTGACCTGCCCCGCAACACCGGAGTTATTGCTCGGAACCCCCTGGCAGAAACGCTACGAGGCAGTGCTGCGGCACATGGGCATTGATCTCAATCAGTTGAGTGAATCGGTGGGCCATGCCTGAGTCCGTCAGTGGCCGCTTGCTTGCCTTTGATTTCGGTACCCGCCGGATTGGTGTGGCGGCGGGTCAGACCCTGACCGGCACCGGCGAACCGGTGGCCATGATAGCGGCCCGGGACGGGATCCCGGACTGGGATCAGTTGGGCCGACTGCTGCAGGAGTGGCAGCCGGAACGGGTGCTGGTGGGATTGCCACTGAATATGGATGGCTCGGAAAATGACATGTGTGCCCGGGCCCGTAAATTCGGCAAACGGCTGCATGGCCGTTTCCACGTCGACGTTGCAATGGTGGATGAGCGCCTGACCTCCTACGAGGCCAAGGGCGATGTGATGGCCGCCGGCGGAAGCCGGGATTTCGGCCGCCACGGGGTGGATGACCGGGCGGCGGTGCTGATCCTGGAAACCTGGTGCAACCAGCAGGCGGAACAGCCACGAGAGTGAGGATACAATGACCGCATTACTGGATATGGACGAGTTGCTGGATACCCTGGAGCAGGGTGTACGCAACATGCTCGAGATTCGCGGTGTGGACAATCCGGCCATCATCGGCATCCGCACCGGCGGTGTCTGGCTGGCGGACCTGCTGGGTAAGCGACTGGGAATGACGGAACCGCGGGGGGAGCTGGACATTTCCTTCTACCGGGACGATTTCAGCCGCATCGGGCTGAACCCCCGGGTGCGGCCATCCAGTCTGCCCTTCGAAACCGAGGGGCGGGACATCCTCCTGATTGATGATGTGATCATGAGTGGCCGCACCATACGCGCCGCCATGAACGAGATTTTCGATTACGGACGACCTGCGAGTATCATGCTGGCCACGCTGATTGATCTGGGTGCCCGCGAACTGCCGGTCCAGCCGGATGTGACCGGCAAGGCCCTGTCCCTGAAGGCGGATCAGCGGGTCAAGCTAAAGGGTCCGGATCCCCTGCATCTGGAGCTCCGGGAGGCCAGCCAGCCATGACCACGCCGCAACCTTCACCGGATTCCGTGCAGCTCACCGCTGACGGGCAGTTACGGCATTTTCTGACCCTGGACGGGCTGAGCCGCGAGCTGTTGACGGACATTCT
This sequence comes from Marinobacter sp., assembly GCA_014359475.1. GTDB lineage: Bacteria > Pseudomonadota > Gammaproteobacteria > Pseudomonadales > Oleiphilaceae > Marinobacter. The sequence goes on from JACIZI010000002.1 coordinate 75,316, forward strand.
GGATACCGCCGACTCTTTCATCGAGGTGGGGGAGCGCGCCATCAAGAAGGTGCCGTTGCTGCGTGGACGCACCGTGGTCAACCTGTTTTTCGAGTCCAGCACCCGTACTCGCAGTACCTTCGAGTTGGCCGCCAAACGCCTGTCGGCGGACGTGCTCAACCTGGACATCAGCACCTCTGCCACCTCCAAGGGTGAGTCCCTCTCGGATACGCTCTTGAATCTGGAAGCCATGGCCAGCGACATGTTTGTGGTGCGCCATGCCCAGAGTGGGGCTCCCCATTTCATTGCCGCCAGTGTGACCCCGGGTGTCGCCATCATCAACGCCGGCGACGGTCGTCATGCCCATCCCACCCAGGCGATGCTGGATATGCTGACCATTCGTCAGCACAAGGGCCGCTTTGAGGGGCTGAAGGTGGCCATTGTCGGCGACATTCTGCATTCCCGGGTGGCGCGATCCCAGATTTGTGCCCTGAACACCCTGGGAGTGGAAGAGGTGCGGGTGATTGCACCGGGCACCCTGTTACCGTCGGACGCAGAGCACCTTGGCTGCACCGTGGAATACGATATGGAAAAAGGCATGCGTGATCTGGACGTGGTCATCATGCTGCGCCTGCAGAAAGAGCGCATGCAGGGTGCCCTGTTACCCAGTGAGCAGGAATTTTACCGGCTGTACGGGCTTGACCGGAGCAAACTGGCACTGGCAAAACCGGATTGCATAGTGATGCACCCCGGACCCATCAACCGGGGTGTGGAGATAGAGTCAGCGGTCGCTGACGGGCCCCGGTCGGTGATTCTCAATCAGGTGACCAACGGCATTGCAGTGCGCATGGCGGTCATGTCCATGGCCATGGGCGGGCAGGTGACCGAGCGGGTCAGCAGGCTTGGGGAGGGGCAGCCATGAGTGTGTCCTCGCAACCTTCCAGAGTGAAAATTGTCGGCGGTACCCTGTTGCTGCCCGATGGGCAGCTCCAGGCGGGCCCGCTGCTGATTGCAGATGGGCATATCAGTGCAGTGGGAGCCGCAGCAGAGGGCGCGGGCGATGCCACCGTCATCAACGCCGAAGGCTGCATTGTGTCACCCGGACTGGTGGATTTGTGGTGCAATCTGCGGGAGCCCGGGGATGGCCAGAAAGGCAATATCACTTCGGAAACCCGGGCGGCAGCCCATGGCGGCTTTACCACTGTCTGCGCGTCGCCGGAGACCTCTCCGGTCAATGACTCCGGTGCCGTGACCCATCTGATCCGGGATGTATCCGGCTCCCGCTCCCCGATCCGCGTATTGCCCATAGGTGCGACGACCAAAGGTCTGGAAGGAGAGCTGCTCAGCGATATGGCCGGCCTCGTGCGGGCGGGATGTGTAGCTCTGGCAAACGGCAGGGGTGGTTTCCGGGATGCCCGGGTGCTGCACCGTGCCATGGCCTACGCCCGGACCTTCGGCATCACTTTGATGCTTCATCCGGAAAATCAGGCACTGGCCGCGGACGGTTACGCCCACGATGGCCGTATTACCACTCGTCTGGGTCTGCTGGGCATACCGGAAGTGGCGGAAACCACCGCCGTCATGGAGATGCTGTTGCTGGCGGAAGAAACCGGTGTGCGCCTGCACCTGGCACAGATTTCCTGCGGGCGCAGCGTGCAGATGATTGCCGAAGCACGGCAGCGCGGTGTGAATGTTACGGCGGATGTGGCCATGCACCAGCTGCTTCTGACAGAGGAGGCGCTTTCCGGCTTCGACAGCCGTTTTCATGTGCGCCCGCCGCTGCGTTCGGAAGCCGATCGCCAGGGGCTGCTGGAAGGCGTCCGTACCGGTGTGATCGGTGCCATAGTCAGTGCTCACCAGCCCCACGACACGGCCGCCAAGCAAGCTCCCCTCGCGGCTACCGAGCCCGGCCTGTCCAGTGTGGAGAGTGTGCTGTCAATGGGCCTGATGCTGGTGGAGCGCCAGGAGCTCAGCCTGTCGGTGTTGTTGCAGAGACTGACGGCGGGACCGGCCGCCGTGCTGGGTCGCAAGGCCGCCCTGGAAGCCGGTGCCATTGCAGATATCTGCGTGTTCGCCCCGCAGGAGCGCTGGCTGGCGGACAGCGCCTCACTGGTGTCGGCGGGACACCATGTGCCCGTGGTCAACCATGCGCTGCACGGTGTGGTTCGCCTCACCATGGTCGGGGGCCGGACGGCCTGGCCTTCCGGGTATCCGTAGCAGGCAGAGGCGGGATGGCGCGGAAAAGTGACAATCCGCTCACACTTTCCCTGTTTTTGCTGAAATGCCCTTTGATCAGAGTCGCACCTGCCAACGTATTATTGCGTTTCGCGGACTAACGTCAGGTTACAAATAGTGACGGCCGATACAGGCCCTGATAATCTCCAACAACAATACTTAACTCCACAACAACAATACTCAGGAGTCTCAAATTGAATCCAACATCGCTCGTCCGGCGTATCGCCTCCGTTGTCACCCTCTCCGCCACCGTTGCCCTGTCTCCTCTGGCTCAGGCGCAGGATAAGGAGTTTATCGAACGCAGCCTTTGTGTGTTTGATCCCATCGGCACCAATGGTCCTCTGTTTTCCATCACCAAATCCTTTCAGCCAGTTGCCCTCAAGGAGGGTATCAAGCTGAAGCTGCATGCCTATACCGATGAAAAAGTGGCCGCCGAGGACTTCAAGGCGGGCCAGTGTGATGCGGTCATGCTGACCGGCACCCGGGCCCGGGAATTCAACAAGTTTACCGGTTCTCTGGAGGCCATGGGCGCAGTGCCCGGCGAAGAGGAAATGCGTCTGCTGTATAACACGCTCAGCCAGGAAAAGGCCCGTAAATACCTGATCGAAGGCGAATACGAAGTGGTCGGCGTGCTCCCGGGCGGTGCCGTTTATCTGCACAGCCGGGATCGTTCGGTGGATACCGTCGAAGAGCTCCAGGGTAAACGTATTGCCACCCTGGATTACGATGTTCCTTCCGTGCGGATGGTGCGCCATGTGGGTGCCTCCGTGGTGGGGGCCAACGCCGCCAACTTTGCCGGCAAATTCAACAACGGCAGTGTGGACCTGGCCTATGCGCCTGCAATCGCCTATCAGCCTCTGGAGCTCTACAAAGGCGTGGAGCCGAATGGCGGTGTGTTCAAATACGTGCTGGCCTACATGAACATACAGGTGGTTATCCACCGCGACCGTTTCTCGGAGAAAGCGGTGCAGGTGGTCAGGTCTGAGGCCATCAAACGCATTGACGAGGCCTACGAGATCATCGCAGAGGCAGAGGCAGGCATTCCCGATCACGTCTGGACGTATCCCCCGGAGGAGGATGTGCGGGACTATGACAAGATGCTCCGCGAGGTTCGCCTGTCGTTGCTGGAGGATGGCATCTACGACGAGCGGGCCCTCAACCTGATGAAGGCAATCCGTTGTCGGGTGGATGGCAGCCGGGCGGAGTGTGCCTCCTGAGGAGAGGTATTGGCTTGAGGCCCGCCGGCGAACCACCGGCGGGCGGAGGCAGTTCAGCGCACTGCATCCTTCAGTGCTTTGCCGGGCTTGAAGCCTACCGTCCTGCTTGCCGGGATCCTGATGGGGGTACCGGTCCGGGGATTGCGCCCATTGCGGGCTTCGCGCTTGCGGATGTTGAAGGTGCCAAAGCCGATGAGGGTAACATCCTGGCTTTTGGCGACAGACGCGGACACCTGGTCGGTGAAGGCGGTGATAACTTCGCTGGCCTTTTCCCGGCTAAGTCCGGTCTGGTCAGCGATGGCGGCGGCAAGTTCTGGTTTACGCATGGGCGGCTCCTTGTTTTCGGTATGAATCGTACTCCGGACTGGTGCCGGATCAGTGAAGGTATAGTGCGCCCGTTGTAGCTGCGCAAGCCGGTGGGCCCGGAGCGTCGCGGGGGTCGGTCACCTCCGCGAGGCGGAAACCCGGGGATAAACCGGGCCAGAGAGCAACAAGAACAAACGATGTGAATAGCCGGGCCCCGGGGTTCCGGGCATTATAAAAACAACACAGAAGGTAGATCCTATGACACATATCCAGAGTCTCGCAGCGAGCTGGCTCAACACAGTAGCCAGGTTCCGTGGAGTGGCGGCAGTGCTGGCGGCAAGCGTGCTGTTCAGTGGCTGTGGCGCCATCAACCATAGCATCTATGCCACCACCGGCGGGGTGCTCAAGAGTTATTCGAAGCAGCATGCGGTGCCCTATCTGATGGGCACCGATGACCTGGCCATGGGCTGTGCCATGGCTGAATCGCTGTCGCCCCTGCTGCTGTCGTTTGGTCGGGTGACCGATGACCCCGACCAGCTGGCCGTGGCGCTTTACCTCTCTGCCGGCAGCTGTGCCGATGCCCAGGCCCGCGAGTACGGCCTGGAAGCGGCGGCGGCCATGCGTAACATGAACGCCGAAGCCGCCCAGGATGCCATGATCCGTGAAAAGCGGGCCTACAGGTTGGCCGCTGAGCGTTACTTCAAGGGCTGGCAGCGTCTGAATACCTACTATGACCATATCGGTGAGGGTGAGTGCCCGGATCTGGACGATGACGTGGACGGCTTTATCTACTTTGCCGGCCTGCTATCCGGTTTGCAGGCTCTGAACGCTGAAATTCAGTCCACGTCTTCTATCGGTGTGCCCAAGAACGTCGGTGCCATTGCTTCCCGTGCCAGCGATTGCCTGGACAACGAGAAATGGTGGGGTGCTCCCGTGGCACTGAAGGCCACCGTGTGGGCGATGATTCCCGGTGCCGAACCGGAAGGCGAGGATGCCTTCGCGCGACTGCGGGCGTCTGACCGCCTGGCAGAAGAGTCCGGGGTACGCCTGGCTCACGTATTTCATGCCATTGCCGCCCAGAACAAGGGAAGAACGCAGTTGCTGAAGGACCTCATCCGTAACCATGCCGAAACAATCAAAGAGAAGCCAGCCAGTGGCGACTGGGCATTTGTTGATGCGATGGCGACCGAAATCATGGTTTCCATGTCCGATATGCTTTGGGTAGAGAATACCGGGCACAGAACGCCCATGGGTCAGTTCGGTACCTTCTGGGATGACCCGGAAGACGAAGTTGAAACCATGGACCTGGACAGCATCCTGTAACCAACCCATCCCAGAGTAGCTCTTATGTATCACAGCGGTTTTCGCCGCAGCGGTCGGGAATGGTTCTCCTCACTCCCGGCCTGTCTGCTCCTGCTTTCGGTTGTTCTTTTTTCCACCAGCAGCGACATCCACAACCAGATGCTCCACTTCGGTCAGCAGATGTGGAGTGGTTACTATAAGCTGCGCACTGATCCGGTCCAGCCGGAATGTAACTACAAGGTTGATATTGATGCGGCGGTCGAGCGCGAGTTAGCCCAGCGTCAGGCACAGGATGACCCCATGGCGGCGATGCTGGGGGAAACGCAAGTGAACCCCGCGGATGTCCGCACCGCCGTGGAGCGCAAAGTCGAGGATTGTCGGCAGAGTCACCTCCAGTATGAACAGATCAAGGACAAGCTGACCCCGGGGGTGAAGATCTACCGCAGCGTTGAACTGTTCGTGGCGGACCTGATTGCCTTTGGCCTGAAGGCCCAGAAATTCATACTGATTATCCTGGTGATGCTGTGTGCGATTACGGCCACAGTGACCCGGCACCATATTGCCATGCGTGCCATGGAAACCCGGCTGGATTACACTGTAGCCCACGTATTGCAGGTCATTGCCAATGTCATGCTGCTGGGTTCCAGTGCCATCTTCCGGCAATCGAGCCTGAATGTTCAGGGCAATCTGACATCTCAGGAGTTACTGCTGCATAACATGTGGGTCATCGGCTTCGCGGCCCTGACGCTGGCCAGTCTCTATCGATTGTTCCGGGTACCCGATGATCTGCGGGAAGGCGGTAAGCTGGGCAAGGCATTTCTCGCGGTGCCGCTGTATACGGTAATGTGTCTGATCTCTGGCAGCTACTTTATCTTGATCGGGCACTCATCTGGTATCGGCATCTACCTGGGCAAGATGATGGAACTGTCGGACATGTTCCTGAATGTGTCCCTGTATGTCTGGGTCGGCATGATGCTGAAACAGACCCGGCTGGCGACGCTGGTGTTCAATGTATTCCGTCCCTGGCACATGCCCCCGGAGTTGCTGGCAGTGGTGGCAGTGCTGGTGGCGGCGATTCCCACAGCCTACACCGGTGCCTCCGGTATCTTCGTGATTGCTGCTGGTGCGGTAATTTATTCCGAGCTGCGTGCCGCCGGTGCACGCCGCCATCTGGCGCTGGCCGCGACGGCAATGTCGGGTTCACTGGGTGTGGTGTTGCGTCCCTGTCTGCTGGTGGTGATCATCGCCTACCTGAACCGGGAGGTAACCACTGACGAACTGTTCGGCTGGGGCATCTGGGTGCTGATGCTGACCGCTGCCATGTTCTGCACGGTCGTGATGACCGTCAACCGTCAGTCGCGGCTTGATCTGGCTCCGGCCTCCACTGCCCTGCCGGCGATGATTCAGGCACTCAAGCCGCTGATTCCCTACGTGCTGGTGATGGCCGGCGTGGTGCTGGTGTACCGCTTTGGCCTCAATGTCACCATGGACGAGTTTTCCGCGCCTCGACTGTTGCCCGTGATCATGCTGGGTATTCTCATCTATGAGCACGTTGGCCTGAAAAATAACCGCGGTCGTACCAGAGGTGAGATCAATCACCAGGGGCTGGAGCGCAGTGTGCGCTTTGCCACCAACGACACCACGGCGGAAATAGGGGCGTTGCTGCTGCTGTTTGGCCTGTCCGTCAGTATCGGCGGGGTGATCGAGCGCTCCAACGTGATGTCGCTGTTCCCGGAAACCTTTGGCAGTGTCTGGGCCGCGATGCTTCTGATGGTGGTGTTGCTGGTGATCCTGGGCATGATTATGGATGCCTTCGGGGCCATCATTCTGGTCTCGGCGACGGTAGCCACTATTGCCTATGCCAGCGGTATTAATCCCATCCATTTCTGGATGGTTACCCTGGTCGCCTTTGAGCTGGGCTACCTGACCCCGCCGGTGGCCCTGAACCACCTGCTGACCCGACAAGTGGTCGGGGAAGCGGAAGTGCTCGCCGCCCTGGAGGAAGAGGGCACTTTCTATCAGCGCCACGAACGCATCCTCATGCCGTTGATTGCCATGGGCATATCGTTGCTGCTGGTGGCTTTCGTGCCGCTGTTCTTCTACGCCTGATCTTTGATCCCGGACGGGAGAGCGACCGGGTCAACGCCCGGTCGCTGAACGGGTGACCCCCGCGAGCCCGAAGGCGAGTAGCATTAACCGAAGGAGAGACGTCACCCGGTGCCAGGTCCTGGCACCGGGTGCATTGATCCGGTTGCCATCATCCGGCGTTGAGTCAGTAATACCGTGCGTCAGCGGATCGCCGACAATCCGACCACCCAGTCGATCATGGGCGTGGGATAGATACCCAGTATCAGAATAACCACCGCAGTAGCCAGCAGGGTGACTCCACCGATGCGGCTGCCCCAGTCGTTGCTGGCGTCCCGTCGGCGCATGCCGGGTTCCGGCAGATACAGGGTGACCATCACCCGCAGATAGTAGAACAGACCGATAGCACTCCCCACCACAATACCGCCTACCAGCCACCACCGATTGTCCGCCACTCCCATAGCGATCACGTAGAACTTGCCGATAAAGCCGGCGGTCAGTGGAATACCTGCCAGTGACAGGAAGCTCACGGTCATCACCGCCGCCAGCCAGGGACGTCGCCAGAACAGCCCCCGGTAGTGATGCAGGCCGGCGGCATCTTCGCCCTGGAAAGGGCTGGAAAGCTGGGTGACCACGCCAAAGGCTGCGAGGGTGGTGGCCAGGTAGGTAACCAGATAGACACCGGCGGTTTCCATCCCCAGGGAGCCACCCGCCACCACGGCCACCAGCAGATAGCCAAAATGGGCAATGGATGAATAGCCCAGCAGCCGCTTGAGATTGGACTGGAACAGCGCCAGCAAATTGCCGCCCAGCATGGTGAGCAGCGCCAGCACCGTGATCAGGGTGGCCAGCCGGTCACTCTGGAAGACCGGTGCCTCCAATACCAGCCGCATCAGCACCGCAAACACGGCCAGCTTGCTGACGGTGGCCAGAAAGATGGTGGCCGGAGCCGGGCCACCCTGGTACACGTCCGGTGTCCACAGGTGAAAGGGGACTACCGAAAGCTTGAAGCCCAGACCTGCCAGCAGCAGGGCTGCGCCGGCCAGCATCCAGGTGTCCGGAGCGGTGGCCAGCACCGTTACCAGTCCCGCCAGGTCGAGACGGCCGGTACGGGCATAGAGAAGGGCCATGCCGAACAGCAGGAAAGCGGTCGCGGCGGCGGACAGGATCAGGTACTTGATGCCTGCCTCCAGCGAACGCTCGGCCCGGAAGCTGTAGGCCAGCATCCCGTAAAGCGGCATTGACAGTAGCTCCAGGCTGATGAACAGCGTGGCCAGATGATCGCTGGCTACCAGCCCCAGGGCCCCGGTCACCGCGCAGAGCAGCAGCAGGTAGAATTCCTCCCGGGGGCCGATGTAACCCGTGAGGTAATGGTGACTGAGGGCGACAGTCACCAGCGCTGACAGCAGTACCAGGGTGCTGGCCATGATGGCCAGGCCATCCACCCGCATCAATGGCGGAGAGTCCGGCGCGCCGGAGGCGATGGGCAGGGCCAGCAGCGCCAGCAACAGACCCGCAGCGGAAGCCAGAGCCGTCAGGCCGTGATGCCGTCGCCAGGCGATCCCCAGCATCACTGCCACGGCAGTGATCGCGACAATCACCAGTGGCAGCAGAGCGACAAGATGGTTCAGCGTCAGCATCAGTCTGCCCCCCCTGCCAGAACCGGCGGGCCGCCGTTGCCGAACAGCTCCGCGACCCGTGCGGAGGTCGCCGCCGCGGTGTCCAGCAAAGGCTGAGGATAGAGCCCCACCAGCAGCACCAGCAGCACCAGCGCCAGCATCATCCCGTATTCACGCAGGTCCGGCCCCGGCAGCGGGCCCTCGCGACAGGCAGGTCCGAAATGAACCCTCTGCATCAGTAGCAGCGAATACACAGCGGCCAGCACCAGCCCGGCGCTGGCAATGACTACCACCACCGGTGCGGTGGGGAAGGTTCCGAACAGGATCATGAATTCTCCCACGAAGTTGGCCGTGGCCGGCATGCCCAGGGATGCCGCCACAAAACACAGGGTGAAACCGGGCAATACCGGTATCCGTCCCCAGAGCCCGCCCATGAACCGCATATCCCGGGTATGGATGCGTTCGTACAGCTGACCGCTGAGAATGAACAGTCCGGCGCTGGAGAAGGCGTGTGCCACCATCAGCACCACGGCGCCCTGGATGGCCAGCTCCGAGCCCGAGTAGAGGGCGATCAGCACGAAGCCCATGTGGGAAATACTGGTATAGGCGATCAGGCGCTTGATGTCCTGCTGGCCGCAGGCCAGCACGGCACCATAGACAATCCCCACCAGCCCGAGGGTCATGGCGACCGGCGCGAAGGCCTGGGACTCTTCCGGGAACAGAGGCAGGGCGAAACGCAGGATACCGTAGGCAGCGGTCTTCAGCAGTATTCCCGCCAGGTCGACACTGCCGGCGGTGGGCGCCTGGCCATGGGCATCGGGCAGCCAGCCGTGGAAAGGCACCACCGGCAGTTTCACTGCGAAGGCAACGAAAAAGCCCAGCATCAGCCAGGGGGCCAGTGCGTCCGGCACGTCGGTGCCCAGCAACACCTCATAACTGAACGACAGCACACCGGTATTGGTGTAGTGCACGAACACCAGTGCCAGAATAGCCACCAGCATCAGCAGGCCACTGGCCTGGGTATAAATGAAGAACCGGGTGGCCGCGCGGATGCGGGTCTGACCGGCGGAGCCGCTGTGACCCCAGAGCGCGATCAGGAAGTACATGGGCACCAGCATCATTTCCCAGAACAGGAAAAACAGGAACAGATCCAGCGCCAGGAATACACCCACCACACCGCCGAGGATCCACAGCAGGTTGAGATGGAAAAAGCCCACCCGGTGGTCGATCTCATGCCAGGAGCAGAGCACGGCGAGCGTACCCAGAAAGCCAGTCAGCGCTACCAGGATCAGCGACAGCCCGTCCAGGGCCAGGTGAACCTCAATGCCAAAACGGGGAATCCAGGGTGCCCGCCATTCCAGCAGCCAGGGGCTCTGGCTGCCATCCGGCAGGCGGAAGTCCCCGGACCACCACAGGACCAGGCTGATCACCAGCACGAACAACATAGTCACCAGGGCAATCCAGCGGGGCACCCGGTCACCCCAGGGTTCCGCCTGCCAGCACAGCAGGCCGCCGAGGAACGGAATCAAAATCAGCCAGAGCAGGATCATGGGGCACCTCCCGCTGCCAGGGCCATGACCGTGAGGATAATGGTGACACCCAGCACCATCACAGTCGCATAGCTGCGCACCCGGCCGTTCTGGGTTCTGACCAGTCCGCTATTCAGTGCGCGGGCGACCAGTGCCGGCAGGTTCATGGCAAGATTGATCAGATCGTGCCTGAGTAAGGTCACGGCCAGTTGCCAGGGCCGCACCAGCAGCCGGTCAAACAGCGCGTCAAAGCCCCAGGCGTGATGCCACAGGGACCACAGCCGACGGCCGCAACCCTGTGCCACCAGCTGATTCAGCCAGTTGCCACGCAGCAGGAACAGCCAGCCGGCCAGGACCAGGCCGCTGATCACCGCGCCGATGGCCAGCAGTTGCAGCAGCGTATGGCCTGCATCCGTGCCTTCACCGGGCGCTGCCGGAAACAGCGTGTCCAGCCCCGGGTAAAGCCAGGCGCCGACAAAGCTGGAGAGAATCGCCAATACAACCAGGGGCAGATGATGCGTAACAGGGCTGGAGCCCGGCTCCGGGTTACGGGCATGGTCGCTGCCCGGCTGGCCGTGGAAGATGCCCAGAATCAGCCGCACGGTGTAGATACCGGTGAGCACCGCCCCCAGCAGGCCGGCCGCCAGCAGGCCATGGTTGCCGGCGGCCATGGCCTGCCAGAGGATTTCGTCCTTGCTGTAGAAGCCGGCCGTGACCAGTGGCAGTGCCACCAGTGCCGAGCCGCCCGCCAGAAAGCCGACCCAGGCCACCGGCAGCTTGCGCCAGAGCCCCCCCAGGCGGGTCATGTCCTGTTCGTGGTGGCAACTGACGATCACCGACCCGGCGGACAGGAACAGCAGGGCCTTGAAGAAGGCGTGGGTGACCAGGTGGAAGATGGCGGCATCAAAGGCCCCCACACCCAGTGCCAGGAACATGTAGCCGATCTGGCTCATGGTGGAATAGGCCAGCACCCGCTTGATGTCGGTCTGGGCGAGTGCGGCGAAGGCCGCCAGCAGCATCGATACCGCGCCGATAATCCCCACCAGCAGGAGCACATCCGGTGCCAGCAGGAAGAGCCCGTTGAGGCGGGCAATCAGATAGACCCCGGCGGTGACCATGGTAGCCGCATGGATCAGCGCGGACACCGGGGTGGGGCCGGCCATGGCGTCCGGCAGCCAGGTGTGCAGCGGAACCTGGGCGGATTTGCCCAGCGCCCCGCCCAGTACCAGCAGCGCGGCAATCGTGGCGGTGGTGCCACCCTCCTGCCAGAGTTGCGGTGCCCGCACCAGGATCTCCCGGATATTCAGGGTGCCCAGTTCGCGGAAAATCAGGAACAGGCCCAGGGCCAGGAACACGTCGCCGATGCGGGTGACGATAAAGGCCTTGAAGGCAGCCTGGCCGTTGGCACTTTTCTGGTAGTAATAGCCGATCAGCAGATAACTGCACAGACCAACCCCTTCCCAGCCCAGGAACAGGAGCAGCAGGTTGTCCCCCAGCACCAGCAGCAACATGCTGAACACAAACAGGTTCATCCAGGCGTAGAAACGGGTGATGCCGGCTTCACCGGTCATGTACCAGGCGGCAAACAGGTGGATCAGAAAGCCGACCCCGGTGATGACCGCCATCATCACCAGGGCCAGCCCATCCACGGCCAGGCCGATGGTGGGGCGGAAATCGCCGACCGCCATCCAGGTCCACAGGGTGATGGTCTCCGGCGTGCCCGGATAGAGAATCAGGGCCCGGGCGGTGGCCAGCGCCGCAAGCCCCACACTGCCGACGCCGATGATGACGCTCATCCGGGCCCCCAGGCGGCCGGCGGACAGCGCCAGGAGCAGGGTGCCCGCCAGGGGCAGAAGGAACGAGAGTACCACTGTTGCTGCCATCATCCACGCATCCTGCTGGCGGCATCCAGATCAAGGGAATGGAAACGCTGGTAGAGCTGGATCATCAGCGCCAGGCCGACACTGGCTTCCGCGGCCGCCAGGGTGATCACCAGTAAAAACATCGCCTGGCCTTCGGGCTGGTGCCAGGCGGTACTGCCCACGACAAAGGCCAGCGCCGCCGCATTGAGCATCACCTCCAGACTCATCAGCACGAACAGCATGTTGCGCCGCAGCATGAGCCCCAAAAGGCCCAGGCTGAACAGGGTGGCGGCCAGAATCAGGCCATGCTCCATGGGAATGCCGTTCATGGGTTGCCTCCACGCTTGCGTTTATGCAGGGGGTTATTGCGCCGACCGACATGGGATGCGGTGACCAGGGCGGCCAGCAGCAGGATGGCCGACAACTCCACCACCATGAGCCAGGGCCCGAACAGGGTCAGGGCGACCGAGCGGGCAGTCAGCAGCTCGCCGTCAATCAGGGTGCCGGGGCTGCCCCGGGCCAGCAAAACCATGATGGCCACCAGCAGGACCAGAGCCAGTGTCGCGGGCCCGAGCCATTGCCGGGGATGCAGCCACGGCTGGTCCGTGCGGGTGTCGGAACGCAGATTGAGCATCATCACCACAAACACAAACAGCACCATGATGGCACCGGCGTAGACGATGATCTCCAGCGCACCGGCAAAGGGTGCCCCCAGGGCAAAAAACACCAACGCCACGGCAATCAGCGAAACGATGAGATAGACCACCGAATGAACCGGACTGGTGCCGGTGATCACCCCAAGGGTGGCCAGCACGGCCACCAGGCCACTGAGATAGAAGGCCAGTTCCATCAGCTCGGCTCCTCCGGGTTATGGCAGCAGTGATCGTACATCTTCCGGTGCCTCCTCGTTGCGGGCCTCGCCCTTGCCCTTGCCGCCGATGGCCATGCCCGCCACCTTGTAGAAGTGGTAGTCATGGTCCTTGCCGGGGCCATTGATCAGCAGGTCCTCTTTCTCGTAAACCAGCTGTTGGCGGTCGTACTCACCCATCTCGAAGTCCGGTGTCAGCTGAATCGCGGAGGTGGGGCAGGCCTCCTCGCACATGCCGCAGAAGATGCAGCGGGAAAAATTGATGCGGAAGGACTCCGGATACCAGCGTCCGTCTTCCTGTTCGCCCTTCTCCAGCGCGATGCAGTCGACCGGGCAGGCTACTGCACAGAGGTTACAGGCCACACAGCGTTCCTCGCCGTCCGGGTCCCGGGTCAGTACGATGCGGCCCCGGTAACGGGGTGGCAGGTAGACCTCCTCCTCCGGATAGTTCACGGTTTCCCGCTTGCGGAAGCTGTGCATGAACACCATGCCCAGGGTGCGCAACTGGGACCAGGTGGCCGGCACCAGCCAGAGCACGGATTTGATGTACGGGACCTTGTGCTTTTCCATCGGGTCCTCCTCAGGCGTTGGGGGTAACCAGCAGAATGACGGCACCGGTTACCAGCAGATTGATCAGGGTCAGCGGCAGGCAGATCTTCCAGCCAAAACTCATCACCCGGTCGTAACGTGGCCGGGGCAGTGCAGCGCGCAGCAGGATGAACAGCATCAGGAAGAAGCCTGTCTTGATGGCAAACCACAGGATGGGCGGCAGCCAGGGGCCATGCCAGCCGCCGAAGAACAGCGTCACGATCAGCGACGAGACCAGCAGCATGCCCACATATTCGCCGATGAAGAACATGCCGAACTTCATGCTGGAGTATTCGACATGGTAGCCGTCTGCCAGCTCCTGTTCCGCTTCCGGCTGGTCGAACGGATGGCGGTGAGTGACCGCGATACCGGCGATCAGGAAGGTGGCAAAACCGAAGAACTGGGGAATGATGAACCAGAGATCCTGCTGGGCCGCGACAATGTCCCGCAGGTTGAAGGAGCCGGCCAGCGCCACCACCCCCATCAGCGACAGCCCCATGAACACTTCGTAGGAGAGCGTCTGGGCCGAGGCACGCAGGGCACCCAGCAGGGCGTACTTGTTGCCGCTGGCCCAGCCTCCCAGCAGCACCGCGTAGACGTTAATGCCGGCCATGGCGAGGAAGAACAGCAGCCCGATGTGCAGGTCCGACACGCCCCAGCCCGGCGTGATGGGAATGATGATGAAGGACAGTAACAGCGATGCGAAGGCAATCACCGGGGCCAGTACGAACAGGGAGCGGTCGGCAAAGGGCGGAATCCAGTCTTCCTTGAAAAAGATCTTGATCATGTCCGCGATCAGCTGCAGGCTGCCGAAAGGCCCCACCCGGTTGGGCCCGTAACGGTCCTGCCAGAGGCCCAGCAGCCGGCGTTCCACCACGGTCAGCACGGCACCCAGCAATACCGCCCCGAGCAGGATCACCAGCGCCTGGAACATGGCCCAGAGTATGGCCGCGAGTTGTGGTGTCCACCAGCTCATGATGCCCCTCCCCGGTGGTTTTCATCCGCCCGGGCCAGCACCGGCAGACCGGCCCCCTGAAGCAGGCCGGGAATGACCCCGGCGGGGATGCCCAGCCACCCGTCGGGCCACCCGGCTTGCTCCGCCACGGGCAGGGTGTGACTTGCCTCTTCCAGGCCCACCTTGAGCCGGTCACCGTCACGCACGCCCAGGGCGGCGGCATCCGCTGGCGAGATCTGCAGTGTGACCGGTGCCATGCGCTGCCGGATGGGCTCCGCCAGCGAGGAGGTTTCCTCGCCGCCAAACAGCCGGGGCAGGATCAGTGCCCGCAAGGCCGTGTCCCGGGGCCGGGTGGCGCGGGGAATATCGGTCGGATAATGGTAGCGGCCCGGCCGGGGGTGGAGCAGGCGAACACCGGGGTCGCCGCCCCGCAGATGACCGCCCACCTCATCGGTAAACTTGTTCCAGGCCTGGGGTGAATTCCAGCCCGGTGCCCAGGCAAAGGGCACCTGCTGCCGGGGCCGGTCCGAGCCGCTGTAACCCTCCATGGAAAACGCAAAGGCAGTGTCCCGGTCCTGCGGCGGGCGCGGCTCGCTCACGTCCAGGTTGGCCCGCATGGCGGTGCGGCCACTGTAGCGATGGGGTTCCCGCGCCAGCTTCAGGCCCTCAACGCGGTAGTCCGCCCCGGGCGCCGCTCCGACCATACCGGCCAGGGTCTCGTGTTCCGCGGCGCAGGCCTGGGTCACCTCGTCCAGGGTGATATCGGCCGGCGATTCGCCCCGCAGATTGGCGGCCAGGGCGTGCAGCCAGCGCCAGCTTTCGTGGAGCCGGCTCTGCGGGCGCAAATAGCCGGGTTCGAAGACCTGGAAGAAGCGTTGGGCCCGGCCCTCCAGGTTCACCAGGGTGCCATCCGCCTCGGCAAAGCTGGCTGCCGGCAGTACAAAGTCCGCCCTCTGCAGGGTGGCCGTACGCTGGTGGTCCAGCACCACCCGGATCCCGGCCGCGGCCAGTGCCCGGTCCACCTGCGCCGGGGGTTTGCGCTGATAGAGATCGTTCTCCAGGATGACCACCGCATCGGCCCGGCCCTGTTCCAGTTCGTCCAGTGCCCAGTCCAGGGGCCGGCCCCCCATCAGCGACAGGCCGGTGCTGTTGGCTTCGCGGCGGATCATCATGAGTCCGGCCCGTTTGGCACGGCGCGCCAGCGCCCGGGCGACGGCACCGGCCGCCTGCAGCACCGCGGTGGAGACCAGTGAGCCGCCACTGACGACCAGCGGTCGCTGTGCCGCCATCAGTGCGCTGGCAATACGTTGCGCCGCCCGGTCAGTGGTCTCATCCAGCGCATCCACCGCCGCTGCGGCCGGGTCAATGTGCCGGGCTACCGCAAAGCCGAGCCGGGCGATGTCGTCCGGTGCCAGTGTATAGCGCGCCTCAGCCACATCATCCAGACCGGTGGGGGCCGGCCAGGCAATAAACAGCGGGTGGTAGTGGTCCTGTCCGATGGTTTTCAGGGCCTCGGCATTCCAGGCCGGAATGCCCACCTTTTCCCCCAGCTGTTCCCGCCGCGAGAGCACCGCCTGGCGGATGTTCAGGCCCAGCCGGGCGGCACTTTGTATCGGGTCCTCGCCCAGTACCAGCACGGCGTCGTGACGCTCGATCTGCCGTGGCGTGGGGGTGGGCAGGCCGGTACTGCGCTGCAGTTGGTTCATCAGTTCAAGGCAGCTCTGTTCCCGGGCCTCGATACCGGTGGAAAAGTTGTCCCTGCCCACCAGTGCGCGCAGCTGATGGTTGCTTTCCAGGCTGGCCCGGGGCGAGCCGATGCCGATAATCCGGCGGGCGTGGCGCAGGGACTCGTTGATGCGCGCCAGAGCGGTATCCACGTCCAGGCTGACCGGCGCACTCTTCGGGTTCTCGCGGCATTCCGGTACCCTGGGCCGGTCCTGGCGATTGACATAGCCGTAGCCGAACCGGCCCCGGTCACAGAGGAAATAACCGTTTACTTCCCCGTGGTAGCGATTCTCGATGCGGCGGATGTCGCCGTAGCGTTCCCCCGGGCTGATGTTGCAGCCCACCGCGCACTGGTGGCAGATGCCCGGTGCGAACTGCAGGTCCCACTTACGGGTGTATTGCCGGGAATGGCTCTTGTCGGTGAACACCCCGGTGGGGCAGACCTCGGTAAGGTTGCCGGCGAACTCGTTCTCCAGCGTGCCTTCCTGGTAACGACCGAAATAGACGTTGTCCTTGGTACCAAAGGCGCCCAGATCGGTGCCGCCGGCATAGTCATTGTAGAAACGCACGCAACGGTAACAGGTGATGCAGCGGTTCATTTCATGGGCGATAAAGGGGCCCAGCTCCTGATTGCGGCGGGTACGCTTGCGGAACCGGTAGCGACGGCGGTCGTGGCCGGTCATCACCGTCATGTCCTGCAGGTGGCAGTGGCCGCCTTCCTCGCAGACAGGACAATCGTGGGGATGATTGATCATCAGCCACTCCACCACGCTGGCCCGGAAGGCCCGGGCTTCCTCATCCTCGATGTCGATCCGGGTCTGGTCCGATGCCGGTGTCATACAGGACATCACCAGCATGCCCTGGTTATCCTCCTCGTTCTTGTACTGGCGCACCGCACACTGGCGGCAGGCACCCACGCTGCCCATGGCCGGGTGCCAGCAGAAATAGGGAATGTCCAGGCCCAGCGACAGACAGGCCTGGAGCAGGTTCCGGGCGCCGTTCACTTCGTACTGTTGTCCGTCCACGTGAATGATTGCCATGCTGTGGTTTACCCTCTCCTGACCAGACTGTTCCGGTGCATGCCGAGCCCTTTCATACCGAACCCAGCGGAATGGCATCCTGGTGAGCCGGTCCCCGGGACCGGCTGATGCCCTGCTCGAATTCGTGCCGGAAGTGTTTCAGGGCGGTCTGCAGGGGCATGGCGGCACCCGGCGCATGGGCGCAGAAGGTCAGTCCCGGGCCGCAGTCCGCCGCCAGCTTGTCCAGCAGTTCGATATCCCCCGGCTCCCCTTTGCCCTGTTCCAGGGCCTGCAGCAGCTTCACCGTCCAGGGCAGGCCATCGCGACAGGGCGTACACCAGCCGCAGGATTCCCGGGCAAAGAAGGCCTCCAGATTGCCCATCAGTGCCACCATGCTCTGGCTGTCCGGTACCACGGTGAGCAGCCCGGTGCCCAGACGGCTGCCCTCCTTGCCCACTGTGTCGAAATCCAGCGGCAGTTCCAGATGCTCCGGCAGCAGGAACCCGGTGCTGGCACCGCCGGGCAGCCAGGCCTTGAGCGTGTGGCCGTCCCGCAGGCCGCCGGCCAGGTCCAGGATCTCCTGCCCGGTGGTGCCCATGGGCAGCTCCCAGAGGCCGGGCCTGTGTACCGGCCCGGACACCCCGTAGAGTTTGCTGCCGCCGTCGTCCGTGCGGTCGCCGGATAGCCCCTGGTACCAGTCGGCACCATGGAGGATCACCGCCGGTACATTGCACAGGGTTTCCACGTTGTTGACCACGGAGGGCTTGCCCCAGGCACCGGACTGGCCGGGAAACGGCGGTTTGGCCCGGGGATTGGCACGTTTGCCTTCCAGGGAGTTGATCAGGGCGGTTTCCTCGCCGCAGATATAACGCCCGGCACCGCTGTGCACCACGATGTCGAAGTCAAAACCACTGCCGTCGATGTCCGGTCCCAGCCAGCCCGCGTCGCGGGCTTCCTGCAGCGCCCGGTTAAGCACCCGCGCCGACTCCAGGTATTCGCCCCGCAAAAAAATGTAGCCGAAACGGGCGTTGTTGGCATAAGCGCCCAGGATCATGCCCTCAATCAGCAGATGCGGCTGCTGCTCCATCAGCAACCGGTCCTTGAAGGTGCCGGGCTCCATCTCGTCGGCATTGCAGATCAGGTAGCCCCTCGGCATGTCGCCGCCCTGCAGGGTCAGGCTCCACTTGAGGCCGGCGGAAAAACCGGCGCCGCCACGGCCGCGCACGTTGGCCTCTTTCAGGGTGGCGATAATGGCCCGGGGATCGCCCTGGCCCAGCGCCTTGCGCACTGACTGGTAACCGTCCTTGCGCAGGTACTCGTCCAGCCACACCGCTGCGCCGTCATCGCGCAGGCGCCAGGTGAGCGGATGGGTCCCGGCGCTGCGTTCCTTCTCCGGCTGCAACAGCCGGCTGCGGTAGCGTATCGAGTCGCGCTGGCTGTTGATGGTAGTGGTCATGGGTATTCCTCCAGCAGGCCGGGCAGATCCCCGGGGGTCACCGGGCCGTAGGTGTCGTCATCGATCATCAGCGCCGGGGCACCGTCGCAGGCTCCCAGGCAGCACACCGGCAGCAGCGTGAAACGGTCGTCGCCGGTGGTCTGGCCGTAATCGATGCCCAACTGTGTCACCAGCGCCTGCTTCAGCTCAGCAAAACCGCTCAGAAAGCAGGAGCTGCTGTCGCACACCAGAATCACATGGCGGCCCACCGGCTGGCGGAAGATCAGGCTGTAAAAGGTGGCCACTGCTTCCACGTCGCCGGGGCCAACGCCCAGCACCCGGGCAATGGCCGGTATGGCACCGTCCGGTACCCAGCCATGGCGGCGCTGGACGATCTTCAGGGCCTCAATGCAGGCAGCCCGGGGCTGCTCGAAGTGGTGCACTTCCTGCCGCATGGCCTGCTCATCGTCCGCATGAAGCCGGAAAGCGTCGCTGCCAATGATCCCGGTTGTCGCGTCTGTTGCTGCCATCTTCAGCGGTCCACGTCTGCCATTACAAAGTCGATGCTGCCCAGATGGGCGATCAGGTCCGGCACAAAGCCTCCCCGCATCACCGCCGGTATCTGCTGCAAATGGGGAAAGCTCGGGGTACGGATACGGGTGCGGTAGCTCATGGTGTTGCCGTCACTGGTCAGGTAGTAACTGTTGATGCCCTTGGTGGCCTCCACCATCTGCAGGGACTCGTCGGGCTTGAGCACCGGCCCCCAGGACACCTGCAGGAAATGGGTGATCAGTGTCTCGATATGCTGCAACATACGTTCCCGGGGCGGCGGCGTGGTCAGTGGATGGTCCGCCTTGTAGTCGCCGGCGGGCATGTGCTGCACGCATTGCTGAATAATCCGCAGGCTCTGGCGCATCTCTTCAATGCGCAGCTGGCCGCGATCGAAGACATCGCCGTTTGCCCCCAGCGGAACCTCGAAATCGAAGTTCTCGTAACCGGAGTAGGGTCGCTGCTTGCGCAGGTCGAAGTTGCATCCGGTGGCCCGCAGATTGGGGCCGGTCACGCCCCATTCCAGGGCATCGGCGGTATTGAAGGCGGCCACGTGACGGGTGCGGTCGCGCACTATGGCGTTTTCCATCATGGCCTTTTCATATTCCCGGAGGCGCGCCGGCATCCAGTCCAGGAACTCCCGGACCAGCTTTTCCCATCCCCGGGGCAGGTCCTGGGCAACGCCGCCGATGCGGTACCAGGCCGGGTGCATGCGGAAGCCGGTGATGCCCTCGATCACCTTGTAGGCCCGCTGGCGATCACTGAAGGTGAAGAACACCGGCGACATGGCCCCCAGGTCCTGCAGGTAGGTGCCCAGGAACAGCAGATGGCTGCTGATGCGGAACATCTCCGCCATCATCACGCGAATGGCCTTGACCCGTTCCGGCACCTCGATGCCCGCCAGCTTTTCCGCCGCCAGCACGTAGGGCAGGTTGTTCATTACCCCGCCGGTGTAGTCGATGCGGTCGGTGTAGGGGATGAAGCTGTGCCAGGACTGCCGTTCGGCCATCTTTTCCGCGCCCCGGTGGTGGTAGCCGATGTCCGGCACACAGTCGACGATCTCCTCCCCATCCAGCTGCAGCACCACCCGGAAGGCGCCGTGGGCGGACGGGTGGTTGGGCCCCAGGTTGAGAAACATGAACTCGACGCCGTCCCGCTCCCGGGCCATGCCCCAGGCCTCGGGCCGGAACCGCATGGCCTCCTGCTCGGTGTCCTGGCCGGCAACGGTCAGGGTATAGGGGTCGAATTCGGTCGCCCGGGCGGGATAGTCCTTGCGCAAGGGGTGACCGGTCCAGGTGGGCGGCATCAGGATGCGTTGCAGGTGCGGATGACCGGTCACGCCAATGCCGAACATGTCCCAGATTTCCCGTTCGTACCAGTTGGCGTTGGCAAACACCGGTGCGACACTGGGCACCCGCAGGTCGTCTTCGGTCAGCGCCACCTTCAGCATCAGGTCTTCGTTACGTTCCACCGACAGCAGGTGGTAAAAGACCGTAAAGTCCGCCGGCGGCAGATGTTCCCGGTGGCTGCGCAGGCGTTCGTCCACGGCGGACAGGTCGTACAGCATGGAGAAGGGTGAGGGCTGTGATTTGAGGAACTGCAGGATATCGGTGAGCGAATCCCGGCGCACCCAGAGTACCGGCATCCCCGTACGGGTCTGCTGCACATGACGCACCCCCTCCCGGAATTGCTCCAGAAGGGCCTCAATCATCGGGTTCCCGGCCGCGACCGGGTTAGCGACGGTGTCTGTGGTCATGCTCGGGTTCTGCTCCTGTGCGTTTTGTTCAGAGTTGGTCCTGTTCAGAGCTTGTCCGGTGTGCGCAGTTCGGTGGCCTGGATTCGGCGATCGCGCCACTTTTCCCGCTGGGAGGGCATGTCCGCCTTGTACACGCCCTGGTCACCCACCACCCAGGAGAGCGGCCGCCGCTCCTGCTGTATGGAGTCCTGCAGCAGTTGCAGCCCCTGCAGAAACGCTTCGGGCCGGGGCGGACAGCCCGGCACGTAAACATCCACCGGCAGGAACTTGTCGACACCCTGAACCACCGAGTAGATGTCGTACATGCCGCCGGAATTGGCGCAGGAGCCCATGGAAATGACCCATTTGGGCTCCAGCATCTGATCGTAGAGTTGCTGGATGACCGGCGCCATCTTGATAAAGCAGGTGCCGGCAATCACCATGAAGTCCGCCTGCCGGGGAGACGCCCGGATCACCTCGGAACCGAAGCGGGCTATATCATGGGGTGAGGTGAAGGCCGTGGTCATTTCCACATAGCAGCAGGACAGCCCGAAGTTGTAGGGCCACAGGGAGTTCTTGCGGCCCCAGTTGACTGCATTGTTGAGCACCTCGCTGAGCTTGCCGGTAAAGACATTACGTTCCAGCTGCTGCTTGACCGGATCGTCCGACGGTTGCTGCTGCCGTGCCGGATAGCGGGTAGCGCCTGCTGGTTCTTGATCAGCCCGTGTCAGGGTATAGGACATGCTTCGCCTCCGTGAACACGCCGGCCGCCAGAGCAGGCCGGCCAGCCGTGTTGTCCGTGATGCGTGAATTCAGTCTGCCCGTTTCCGGGTGCTGTCGTCTGCCGGTTCCGGGGCCCAGTCCAGGGCGCCGGTGCGGCTGTCATAGACCAGCCCCGCCAGCAGAATCAGGATGAAGATGGCTGCGCCCCAGAAGCCGGTCCAGCCAACCTCTTTG
The DNA here is from genome assembly GCA_014359475.1 of Marinobacter sp. GTDB lineage: Bacteria > Pseudomonadota > Gammaproteobacteria > Pseudomonadales > Oleiphilaceae > Marinobacter. The sequence continues at coordinate 97,281 of JACIZI010000002.1, forward strand.
ATGACGATGGCCCAGGCAAACAGGAACACGGCTTCGATATCAAAGATCACGAACAGCATCGCGACCAGGTAGAACTTGACGGAAAAGCGCTGACGGGCGTCGCCGGTGCCGACAATGCCCGACTCAAAGGGCAGGGATTTGCTGACACCCTGGCTGCGGCCACCGAGCAGGGCAGAGGCCCCTACCATAAAGGCGCAGAGACCCAGAGTGGCAGCCACAAACAGCCCGGTGGCCCAGTTGTGGGCCAGCATGTCGGTCACGGTTTCGGTCATGGGCTCTCCCTGATAATGGGATGGCGGTTGTTGAGAAACCCTTCTTAAAACGTAACAGCGGGTTGGCAATTGCGCAAATATGAGCCCGGGAAAATCAATAACCTGTCTCTATACTGAAGGGGAACCCGGGCGCCGGGGGAGGGGGTGCGGACCGGTCAGGCGGCGTTGCCGGCGGGGAAGCTGCCATAAAAAAGGCCCCCGGTGCGGGGGCCTGAGTACTGCTGATTCAACCCGTTATCCGGGAGGGCGGTTGGGGCTTACCCAGCACTGAACAGGCTGCTGAATAGGGACTCCAGCAGCGTCCAGGTGGCAGCCTGGAGTGCCTTTTCGTCGTCACCCGCGTTGGAGGTATAGGTACGCTGGTCACCATCCACCAGATTGACAACAAGGCCGCCTGTCCTGTCACTGATGTTGACAACGGCCACCAGGGTGTCGTTGGTGTAGAGGTAGCCGGCCGCACCGCGGATGTACAGGGTGGCCTCTGGCTCTGCGGCTGCATCCTTGGTGATGCTGACACCACCGTCTGCTTCGGTGGTCAGTAAGTAGGTCTGCTCGACGGTTGTGCCGTCTTCACTATAGATGCGCAGCTCATTATCACCGCTAAGGGCCAGGGTGCTGAAGTCCATGCCACCAAGCAAATCCTGAAGTTCAGCATACACATTGCTGTCACCGTCGCTGGAGGGATCCTCCGGATTGGCCTCCAGCAGTCGGGTGATGGCCTTGGCCAGATCGGGAACCATACCCGGATAACCGCTCAGGCCACCGCTGACCTCCAGTTCCATGGGCGGAAGCCCAATAATGTTCTCTAAACGGTAGGCCGCTTCCACGTCAAGGGCATCGCCCTCAACCTGCAGGCGGTACATCGGCCTCTCGTCAATCGGCCCTTTAGTCTCGCCAGCGGGGTTCTCTGTTGTGGAGCTGCTGCTGAAAGTCAGCAGGGGGCCGGGCTCGGTCTCGCTCTGGGTGATGACGCGGCGGTTGAAGAACAGTGACGTATCTATCCCGGTTACAGAGTACTTAAAGTCGGGATCGCCGCCGGCCTTCGCTATTTCAAAATCCCCGGTTAAAGTCAGATTCACCGAAAGCTCTTCGACAAGACCCGTTAAAGCTGCATCAATACTTCCATTGTTAAAGGCGTTAGACCAACTCCCAGCATTCAAAATCCCATCAGAGAGAGAAGGGAAGGCTGAAAAGTCGTTGCCTGTCAAATCTATAACAATCGTGGTATCCAGGCTGGTAACCGATGTGGAGTTTGTGATCGTACCGGAGATCGGTATGGCGAGCTGGTTATCGGCACTGGCACTGGTCGAAGCATTATTAGCCAGGAGGTTGCGAATATCTTCGAGTGGGATAGTCAGATCTATTGCTTGGCCCTGTAAAGTCCCGTCAGCCTGAGCCCGTAACTCATAACCTGAGCCTGTATCTTGAATTGAACTGTAACTTGTTGAGAGCTGGCAATCTGAGGGGTCGTATGTGAAATTGTATATGATATTAGGTAGGCAGATGCTTGCCGTTATGCTGTCAGAAATAACGTCGGAAATGACGGTCAGCATGGCAACCGTGTCATCCGTCGCTGCCTGGTCAATATACAACCACCCAAGATTCCGGTTAGCCGCATCAATCCCGGCCTCGGCCTCGAGCGCAGTCCGACGATAGTCATCGTAGGCATTCAGCAGGGCCTTGCCTTTGTCAAAGTCGGCCTGATTGGGGATGTCTGTGCTTTCGGCCAGGTCGGTGATCAGACCTCCGTTCCATTTGCTTACCAGGTCATTGAAACCGGAGCGCAGGCTGTCGCCTGTGGTCGAGTCAAAGGCACCGCCTTCTTCCAGTCCGCTTACCACGCGGCCTGCCGAGGCCATCAGGCGATCCAGGCCGGCCACGGAGAGGTTGTCAAAGGGAATCTGCTCAAGGAGTGGCTGGGCGGCCCCGGCATACTGGGGATACTGAGTCAGCAGACTTTCGATATCGGCGGTGGAAAGCTCGCCGGAGCCGGTCAGCACCTGGCCACCCAGCAGGCTGTACATCCGGGCGGAGCCCTGCACCATCAGCGAAACGCTGTAGCCTTCATCTTCCGACAGGTCAGCGAAAGCGGCTGAAACGATCGCGTGGTTCCGGTCGCCGGCACTGGCAGTGCTGATGGCATTGTCGTCTGCGACGGTGGTTGGCAGCGACGTGGTGAAGTCGCTGTCCAGACCAAACAGCGCCTGAATCCGGGCGTTGGAGAGCTTGATGCCTTCCACGGTAACGCCCCTGGGCATGTCCATGGCCCACTGGGCTGCCATGTTGGTGACCGGAGACAGTGCCACAGTGGTCAGGCCTTCGCCATTGACCAGGGTGTTGAGCTTGTAGTCCTCAGGCGCGGGATAATAGTCGCCGGCCTCCGCGTTGTTGCCACAACCGGTTGGTGACTCACACTGCAGCTGGGTGTTGGCAGTGCTCGTCAGCTCAAAACGCACGGGGCCGCTCAACTCCGCCACGGAATTGAAGACGAAACGGCCATCACTGTCGGTGGTGGTGGTGGCTATTGGGGTTTCAGACCATGCTTGGCCGTCCCACTCATAAATGCCTACCGTGGCTTGATCGACGCTGCTTGCGGTTCCGCCCACGATGTCGCGCTCGGGAGGGGGCGGGGCTGGCTCGCTGCCACCACCGCCACCGCCACCACAGGCAGCCAGGGCAAATGTCATGGAAGCAACAAGCAGGTGTTTGCGGGTATTCATGATTTGGGTGCTCCACAGCTGTTTTTGTCGTTCGCCTCCCAGGCTCCGGCTGGTTCCGGATTGACGGAGCACTGGGGGCAATTTCGCACTTTCAGGTACAGGTTACCGGTGGAGAGGTTCTCCAGTCTGTCGACTGGTTACGTTAATGGGAGATTTTGTTGAAATTTGTGAACGGCTCAGTATGAAGCGGACGGCTCGCCGCCGGTAAGCAGGTTGGCACAGGCCCCGAGGCAGTGGCTCAGGGTGTATCCGCCGGTGCTTTAACCACAAAAAAAGCGCCAGGCTTTGCAGCGTGGCGCTTTTTTCAGGTGAAGCGGATTTACAGCTTCGGTCCGGCCTCAGCGATGGCATCGGCCACGTCAAACCTGGAGAAGTTCTCGACAAACTGGGTGATCAGTTCCCCGGCCTTGGCATCGTAGTGTTCCGGGCTGGCCCAGGTGTTGCGCGGATTCAGCAGGTTGGTATCCACGTCCGGTACCTGCTTCGGCACGTCCAGATTCAGCCTGTCCAGATGCTCGGTTTCCACGTCGTCCAGGTCACCGTTCTGGATGGCGGTGATAATGGCCCGGGTGGTCGGGATGCTGAAGCGCGAACCTTCACCGTAGGGCCCGCCGGTCCAGCCGGTGTTGACCAGGAACACCTTGCTGCCGAACTCCTCCATGCGTTTCATCAGCAATTCGGCGTATACGCCGGCCGGGCGCGGGAAGAAGGGTGCGCCGAAGCAGGTGGAGAAGGTGGACTTCAGTTTGGAGGAAGAGCCCATCTCGGTGGACCCCACCAGGGCGGTGTAGCCACTCAGGAAGTGATAGGCGGCGGCCTCCTTGCTGAGGATGGACACGGGTGGCAGTACGCCGGTCATGTCGCAGGTCAGGAAAACGATGTGTGAGGGCTCGCCGGCGCGGTTCTCGATCACGCGCTTCTCTACGTGCTCCAGCGGGTAGGCGCAACGGGAATTTTCGGTGAGGGAGACGTCGCTGTAGTCCGGTTCACGGGTGTCCGGATCAACTTTAACGTTCTCGACGATGGCCCCGAAGCGGATGGCATTCCAGATGATGGGTTCGTTTTTCGGGCTCAGATCGATGCACTTGGCGTAGCAGCCACCTTCGATGTTGAACACCGTGCCGGGGCCCCAGCCATGCTCGTCGTCACCGATCAGGTAACGGTGAGGGTCGGCGGAGAGCGTGGTCTTGCCGGTACCGGAGAGACCGAAGAACAGGCAGGTTTCGCCATTCTCGCCCACGTTGGCGGAGCAGTGCATGGGCAGCACGTCTTTTTCCGGCAGCAGGAAATTCTGTACGGAGAACATGGCCTTTTTCATTTCGCCGGCGTACTGCATGCCCGCCAGCAACACCTTGCGCCTGGCAAAGTTGATGATGACACAGCCGTCGCTGTTGGTGCCGTCACGTTCCGGTTCGCACTGGAAGCCGGCGGCATTGAGAATCTGCCATTCCTGCTTGTCGGACGGATTATAGCTCTCCGGACGGATAAACAGGTTCTGGCCGAACAGGTTCTGCCAGGCGGTTTCGGTGGTCATGCGGACCGGCAGGTAATGCTCGGGGTCGGAGCCGACGTGGACGTTGGCAACGAAGCGGGTCTTTTCGGCGATGTAGGCTTCCACGCGGTCCCACAGGGCATCGAATTTGTCGGAATCAAAGGGTCGGTTGATCGGTCCCCAATGAATATCGTCAGTGGTGCTGGGCTCTTCGACGATATAGCGGTCCATGGGGGAACGGCCGGTGCGTGCACCGGTGCGAACCACCAGTGAGCCGTTGGATGCCAGTTGGCCTTCGCCTCTTTCCAGTGCCAGCTCGACCAGTCGTGCTGTGCTCAGATCAGTATAGGTGTTACTCACTTCGACCTCGCCCTCGGGATGTCATCGGGATTGCCCTGCCGTGGATTGGCGGTTTTCTGAGCAATCGGATCAATTCAGGCGCGCTATTATGCCAGACCGGCCGGTAAAAAACGACTGCCTGAGAACGCCTGTTATTTGCGGCCTGCGGCCATGTCATAGTCTGTTTCAGTGCAGTGAGTGGCCGGTGAACAGATGATCAATGTCGTTCCGGTTGAAGCTGTAACGGGCATGGCAGAACTGGCAGTCCATGTCGATGCTGCCCTGCTCCTCAATGATGCTGTAACACTCGTCCTGACCGACAGATTGTAATGCCTTCAGGGTGCGTTCCCGGGAGCAGCTGCAACGGAAGGCCACCGGTTGCGGGTCGAACAGGCGCACGGTTTCCTCATGGAACAGCCGGTGCAGCACCGCCTCGCTGTCCAGGTTCAGCAGTTCGTCTGCCTGTACGGTGCGCGCCAGGTGGTTCACCCGGTCCCACAGGTCGTCGTCTTCCTCCGTGGCTCCGGGCATTCGCTGCAGCAGCAGGCCGGCACTGGCGCTTTCGTCGGCAAACAGGATCAGGCTGGTGGCGAGTTGTTCGGAATGCTGAAAATAGGCTTCCAGGCAGCCTGCCAGGGTGTCTTCTTCCCGCGGGACGACCCCCTGGTAACGATGACCCTGCTCCGGCGTGATGGTGATCACCATCTGCCCCTGTCCCAGCAGCTCGTTGAAAGACTCTTCCCGCACGGCTTCCTCGTTAAAACGGGCAATGCCCCGCACATACCGTTCATGGGTACACTCCGCCATCAGGGTGCTGACCGGCCCCTGGCCCTGGGCCTGAATTGACAGTGTGCCACTGAATTTCAGGGTGCTGCTCATCAGGGCGCTGGCGGCGAGGGCTTCTCCCAGCAGGGTTTTCACCGGATCGGGATAGGGGGCCTGGCGGGTGATTTCCTGATAGCTGCTGTTGAGGCGCACCCAGGCACCCCGTACCTGGCTGTTTTCAAAGATGAAGCGCTGGAACTGATCCCGGGATGCCATGTATCTGATTCTCCTGGATGAATGCTGGTAAAGCCCTGGGTGTGTAAGGGTCGGGCCCGGCCTGTTCAGAGGCCGTGTTTTTCCCGGAACCGCTGGATGTCCCGCCGGTCTTTCTTGGTGGGGCGTCGCGCAGGTGGCAGCTGGGCTGCCTGCATGGTCTTGCGCTGCCAGGCAAGGTCTTCGTTACGCTTGATGCTGTCTTCGGTCTCGTGATAGAGCGCCCGGGCTTCCGGGGCACCCCGGCGCCGGTCGCTCAGGCTGTCCACTATCACAATCTTCTCCTGCCACCCCATTCTGAGGGTGACCCTGGCACCGGTTTCCACCAGCTTGCCCGGCTTGCTGCGCTGGTTGTTGTAGTGGACCTTGCCCCCCTCAATGGCCGCTTTGGCCAGGTTGCGGGTTTTGTAGAACCGGGCGGCCCAGAGCCACTTGTCGAGCCTTACCCGGGGTTCATCGCCGTGATTGTCCGCCATATCTCCTCTCGGAAGCTGCGTTTGGATCCATTATAGCGCCGATGCATTGCCGGATGGCAGAGGGCGCTGCCGGTACAGCTCGGGAATCACTTCATCGAAATGGTGAATGCCGGGGATTGCCGGGTGCTGCGGTCGTGCCTTTTCCTGGCTGTCCGGGGCCAGTATTGCCAGGCAGTGCTCAATGCCGGCCTCCATGGCGCTGTCCAGCACCGGGAAGCTGTCATCCACCATCAGGGTTGTGTGATTGTGGTAGGGGTGCCGGTCATGCAGGGCGCGCCAGAACGCCGGATCCTCTTTCGCCCGACCGAATTCGTGGCTGGAGGCGATCCCGGTGACCAGGCGATCCAGGCCGGTGCGCTCCAGTTTCAGTGCCAGCGGGTCGGGATGGCAGTTGGTCACGATCACGGCAGGCAGGCCGGTTTCCCGCAAAGCCGCGAGAAATTCCGGTACATGGGGGCGGTAGCCGATACGCTCCCCCACTTCTGCCTTGAGGCTGGTAATGTCGAGGTTCAGCCGGTTGCTCCAGTAATCCGTGCAGTACCAGTTGAGACTGCCGCGCTCGGCCATGATCATGGGGATCAGTGTGTTCCGGGCGTCCTCGGGACTCAGGCCGTGGTGTTGTGCGTAACGCAGGGGGAGATGCTGCAACCAGAAATGGTTGTCAAAATGCAGATCCAGCAGTGTTCCGTCCATATCCAGGAACACGGTTTCCAGTATTGACCAGTCAATCATAAACAACAGCAGCCGGGCGAAATGGATCGCTCAGGCTGCCTCAGGTGTCCGGAGCTGGCAAGCCCGGAACGGTACCGATTATTCTGCAGCTTGCTGGATTGTGTCATCCTTGCGTCCGGGTTGTGTGCAGCCCAGGCAGCGTACAAAGGTCGCCCTGGCAGGCCCCACGACCAGTGTTTCACCTGCTTCTTCTGCATTTCCTCCCAGCAGTGAGAAGGGCAGGGAGACAATATAGACGGCGGTGCCCAGAATGGTGGTCGCCAGCAATGCCGGGCGCACCAGTAGCGCATCACCGGTCATGGCGAGCGCCGAGGGGCTTTCCTCAACGGTGTTGGCGTACCCCACGGAAGAGAATGCCAGCAGGCAGGCCGCGAGGAAGGTGGTCAGAGTGCGTGTCAGTTTTGCGGTCATGTTCAATACTCCTCAGTATTGCCATAACTATGAATCATATTCCCGCAATTTCAAACGCATTTTGCCCGGACGTGATCAAGTCAGCGTTGGCAGTGACCACAGTAAACCGTTGAGCGCTGGCCGGTGCGCACCTCCCGGAGCGGTCGCTGGCACGCCGGGCAGGGCTGGCCCCGTTTGCCATAAACCAGCAGTGACTGGGCGAAGTAGCCCGGCTTGCCGTCGCTGTTGACGAAATCCCGCAGGGTGGTGCCACCCATCAGAATGGCGGCGCTGAGGGTTTCCCGGATGGCTTCGGCCAGCCGGTGGTAGCGGTCGGCGCTTATGCGGCCGGCCTTGCGGTTGGGGTGTATGCCTGCTTTGAACAGTGCCTCGTTGGCGTAAATGTTGCCGACCCCGACGACCACCCGGCTGTCCATGATGAAGGATTTGACCGCCACCTGCCTGCCCCGTGCAAGCCGGTACAGCAGCGCACCGGTGAATTCCGCTGCCAGCGGCTCGGGTCCCAGGGCATTCAGCAAGGGGTGCTGGTCCGGGGTGTCGGACCACAGCCAGCAGCCGAACCGGCGTGGATCGTTGAAGCGGATGATCAGCTCGTTATCCAGTTGCAGCTCCACATGGTCATGCTTCAACGGGGGCGCCGGTCCGGTCACCACCCGCATGCTGCCGGACATGCCCAGGTGCACAATGGCGGTGCCGGCATCCAGGCGGATCAGAATGTATTTGCCGCGGCGGTCAACCGCGTGGATGGTGTGGCCCTCCATGCGGGCGGGCAAGTCAGCGGGTACCGGCCAGCGCAGGGCCGGGTTGCGGATAAGCAGTCGGCGGATACGGCGGCCTTCGCAGTGGGGAGCGATGCCCTGCCGGGTGGTTTCTACTTCGGGTAACTCTGGCACAGTGATCTCCGGTGACTGGCAAGCGGCCGGGAACAGCCCTGCGTACCCGGACCATAACCCGCGGGTAAGTGTAATCAGTAACAAAAAAGCCGACAAATTGAGGTTGTTCAGGCTTACGGCTGTACGCTAAAGTAGTGGTTACCGGTTGACCCTGCACGGTGCAGGGCGGCGGGGGTTGGGAGCGACAGTCCTGACCGCGAATATTTGAGGAAAAGTTTATGTGGTACAACGGTCTCCTGGACCTTTCGGTAATGCAGCTGGTGCTGGTTACCCTGGTTATGACGCACATTACCATTGTCAGCGTCACCCTTTACCTTCATCGCCATTCGGCCCATAACTCCCTGGACCTGAACCCGGTACTGAAGCATTTTTTCCGATTCTGGCTGTGGTTTACCACCGCCCAGAACACCAAAGAGTGGACGGCGATCCACCGCAAACACCACGCCAAGTGTGAAACCAAGGAAGATCCCCACAGCCCGGTGGTTATGGGCATCAAGAAGGTGTTCTGGCAGGGGGCCGAGCTGTATGCGGAATCGGCCACCCCGGAAACCCTGGAACGCTATGGCCAGCGCACCCCCGAAGACTGGCTGGAGCGCAGGGTGTATACGCCCCACAAGGAGCTGGGTATTGTCTTTCTGGCGGTAATGAATCTGGCGCTTTTCGGTGTTAACGGCATCTGGATCTGGGCGATCCAGATGATGTGGGTTCCGTTCTGGGCCGCCGGTGTCATCAATGGTGTTGGCCACTGGTTCGGTTACCGTAACTACGAATGTGCGGATAATGCGCGCAACATTTCCCCTATCGGTTTCCTGGTTGGTGGCGAGGAGTTGCATAACAATCATCACACCTATCCCAACTCCTCCAAGTTGTCCCGGCGCTGGTTCGAGATTGATATTGGCTGGGGTTACATTCGTCTGTTCCAGCTGTTCGGTCTGGCAAAACCCAAGGGCTACCGGCCCATTGCCCATTGCGTACCGGGCAAGCAGGATGTGGACGTGGAAACGGTGCAGGCCATTGCCAATAATCGCTTCGATATCATGCGCCAGTACCGCAAGCGGGTGATGGAGCCGGTGCTGCGTCAGCAAAAGACCCTGATGGATGATGAGATCCGTCCCCGTTACCGCAAGTTGAAGCAGTTGCTGTCCCGGGAAGTGACCCTGATCAAGCCCAGGGAGAAGGAGCAGCTGGAAACTGTGCTGGAAAACTACGCAGCGCTGCGCCAGATCTACGAGAAGAGCCTCGAGCTGCAGGCCCTGTGGCGGCAGCGGGGCCTCAAGCCCCAGGAAAAACTCCAGGCTCTGATGGCGTGGTGCAAGGAAGCGGAAGCCAGTGGCATCCGCTATCTGGAAGAGTTTGCCGAGCATCTGCGGGCCTATTCCCTGCGCCCCTCTGCCTGACAGGCTCACTGAGGCCCGGTTAGTCCCCGGGCCTCAATTTCTATCTTCTCTTCTCTCCTCTCGCTCCTCTTCCCTGCTATCCGCTTCCCCCGGGGCTGTTACCCGGAACAAACAGTAACTGACCTGGCCGGCGGTTTTGCTGCGATGCAGGCTCCAGCCTTGCGGAGCTGCCGGCGTTGCCATCTCGCTCTCGTGTTCCACATAGACCCAGCCGCCGGGCCGCACCCAGTGGTTGTCGCTGAGTAGCCGGAACAGGGGCGGCAGCCATTGCTGGCGGAATGGTGGATCCATGAACACGATATCGAACGGCCGGGCCGGCGCAGCAGAGAGGAAGGCTTCCACCGGCTGACAGATCACCTCACCCTGCCCGGATTTCAGCAGTCGCAGGTTGCTGCGCAGCGCAGCGGCCAGGTCCGGCGTGTGGTCGACCATGGTGGCAGTACCCGCACCGCGGGACAGGGCTTCCAGGCCCAGGGCGCCGGAACCGGCAAACAGGTCCAGGCAACGGCTGCCGGGCAGCCAGGGGGCCAGCCAGTTGAACAGGGTTTCCCGGGTGCGGGCCGGGGTGGGGCGCACACCGCCGGCATCAGGGAAGCTCAGTTTGCGGCTGCGCCAGTCGCCCCCGATGATGCGCAACTCACCGCGGCCCTGCCGGCTTTTCTTCTGATGGCTGAGGGTGGGCCGGGTGGCGGGGCGGCGTTTCTGTCGGGCCATGGCAAAGTCTCCGGATGATCAGGCGGGCCTATGGTAGCCTAATCACGGGGCCGGATCACCGGGACCCCGATGGCCCCTCACTTCCTCTGGCCAGTCTGATAGAATCATCGCTCGATTTTCCCGCCCATCCATTGCAGAACGGACAAATTATGACGGCAGAGTGGATTTCAATTGGTGTACTGGCCCTTTTGGTGCTCTGGTTTGTGCTGGATATTGCAGCCAATCGCAGACGTGTGCCGCGGCCTGAACCTTTCAAACTCACCAGGCCGAAGGCCACCGGGGGTGCGGTACCGGTGGGTGAGGCCGGGGAAAAGCAACCGGCAGCCGGGCCTGAGGCGGAAGAAGTGGCACCCGCCGAAGCCGTCGAACCGGTGGCCGAAGCGCCCGCACCGGAAGTACCGGCAGAGCCGGAGGAGCCCGCTGTCAGCGTTTTCCAGCGCATTCGCCAGGGTCTGGGCAAGACCCGCGAGAGCCTGAGTGGTGGCCTGGCCGACCTGTTCTCCGTTGGCAAAAAGATTGACGACGGGCTGCTGGAAGAGATCGAAACCACCCTGCTGATGGCGGATGTCGGGGTGACGGCTACCACCGAAATCATCGATTCCCTCACCGACAAGCTGGAACGCAACCAGCTCAAGGACGGCGAGGCACTGCGCAAGGCGCTCCGGGAAGATCTGCGTGGCCTGCTGGCACCGGTTGCCCGCCCGCTGGAACTGGATACCGGCACCAAACCCTTCGTGATCCTGATGGTGGGTGTGAACGGGGTGGGCAAGACCACCACCATTGGCAAGCTGGCCCGGCAGTTCCAGCAGCAGGGTAAGTCGGTAATGCTGGCCGCCGGTGACACCTTCCGGGCGGCGGCGGTCGAGCAACTGCAGGTATGGGGTGAACGCAATGAGGTGCCGGTCATCGCTCAGCACACCGGCGCCGACAGTGCCTCGGTCATTTTTGATGCGGTCCAGTCTGCCCAGTCCCGGGGTGTGGACATCGTGATTGCCGACACCGCCGGGCGCCTGCAGAACAAGGACAACCTGATGAGCGAACTGGAAAAGGTGGTGCGGGTGATGAAGAAGCTGGACGAGTCCGCCCCCCACGAGGTGATGCTGGTGCTGGATGCCGGTACCGGCCAGAATGCCTTGAGCCAGGCCCGGGTATTCCAGCAAGCCGTGGGTGTCAGCGGGATTACCCTGACCAAGCTGGATGGCACTGCCAAGGGCGGTATTGTATTTGCTATCGCCCGCCAGCTGCAGCTCCCGATCCGTTATATCGGTGTAGGCGAGCAGGTGGAGGACCTGCGCAGCTTCGACGCAGAGACCTTTGTGGATGCTTTGTTTGAATAACCGGGGCGGCAACCGGGATTCCGGCCAATGATCGAGTTTCGCCAGGTCACCAAGCGCTACGACAGCGATCACACGGCGCTGCGCCAGGTCAGCTTTGCCCTGGAGCGTGGTGAGCTGGCCTTTCTGACCGGCCATTCCGGGGCGGGCAAGAGTACGCTGCTCAAGCTCATCATGCTGATGGAGCGTCCCTCCGCCGGCGAGGTGGTGGTCGGCGGGCAGCGTCTGAACAGTCTGCCCCGGCGGCAGATTCCCTACCTGCGCCGCCATATCGGCGTGGTGTTCCAGAATCACCAGCTGTTGTTTGACCGTAGCGTTTTTGACAACGTCGCCATGCCCCTCGAAGTCACCGGTGCCCAGCCCCGGGATATCGGCCGGCGGGTCCGGGCCGCGCTGGACAAGGTGGGCCTGCTCAGCAAGGAAAAGATGAACCCGATGCAATTGTCCGGTGGTGAGCAGCAACGGGTGGGCATCGCCCGCGCGGTGGTCAACAAGCCGCCGGTGCTGCTGGCGGATGAGCCCACCGGTAATCTGGACCCGCAACTTTCCGCCGACATCATGGATCTGTTCGGTCAGTTCAGTCGGGTGGGGGTGACGGTGTTGATTGCCACCCACGACATTGCCCTGATCAACCGTCTCGGGCGGCGTACACTCACACTGGAAGAGGGTGAACTGATCGCCGGCGGAACCCGCTGGGGGGGTGCCCGTGGCTGAGCGTAACAAACCCGGGGAGCCCGGGCGCGGTGCCAATGTGGCGGGCTCCCCCCTGAAGGACCAGGCCCACAGTTATTTCGCCCATCACCGCCGCGTCGCACGGGACAGTGCCCGCCGCCTTTGGCAGCAGCCGGTTTCCAGCGTCATGACCTGGCTGGTGATGGGCATCGCCCTGGCGTTGCCGGTGGGTTTGCTGTTGCTGCTGACCAGTCTGCAGGGGGTCAGTGCCGGCTGGGAAAGCAGCGCCCGCATTACCCTTTACCTGTCTGATGACACGACCCTGGAGCGGGCCGGCAAAATACAGGCAGAGCTGTCTTCCGACAGCCGCATCGAGAGTGTCACTCTGATCGACCGGGACCGGGCGCTGGCCGAATTCCGGGCCAGTTCCGGCTTACAGGACGCACTGGATTACCTGGAGGAGAATCCGCTGCCCCACACCTTGCTGGTGACCCCGCAGGATTCCGCGCGAACGGCTCAGGGCGTGGAAACCCTGGTGCAGTACTTCGGCGCGCAGGAGGGTGTGGATCGGGTGCAGGTGGATCTGGGCTGGTTGCAGCGGCTCAATGCCATGGCGGATCTGCTGGCCCGGGCGGCCTGGGTGCTGGCGTTGTTACTGGCAGCGGCGGTGGTGCTGGTGATCGGTAATACCATCCGCCTTGCAATTGAGAGCCGTCGGGATGAAATACTGGTGGCCAAGCTGGTGGGCGGCACCGATGCCTTTGTGCGCCGCCCGTTTCTCTACACGGGTGCCTGGTACGGGCTTGGGGGTGGCATTGCGGCGTGGCTGATGCTGCAGGTTGCCATCTGGTGGCTGAGCGGCCCGGTGGAGCGGCTCGCCAGCCTCTACCGGAGCCAGTTTTCCCTGCAGGGGCTGGGATTCGATGCTATTGTGACGTTGATAATTGCTGCCATGTTGTTAGGGTGGCTGGGTGCCTGGCTTGCGGTAAAACGCCATCTGGACGATATTGATCCGGGTGAGATTGCCGGTGGTTGAGCCGCATAGTGGAATCACCGTATTGAAAAACAGGTGTTGCCTGGTCTAGCTTGGAGGGCAGTGAAGCGGCCCGGAAGATTCCCAGTGCGTTGATTTTGCACGGTTTAGTTGGGGTTCCGGGAACTATTTACAGGCTTGGCGGTCTAATTGTTCGTTGTTATATTTACGGACCGCGAGGTATGGAGGGAAAACAGGTATGGGTACGAGTCTACAGCTTGTTGACAGACTGGTTCCGGGTGGCAATCTGGATGCTTACATCCAGGCTGTGGGCCGGATTCCGGTGCTTACGGTCGAGGAAGAGAAGCAGCTTGCGGAACGCCTGCACTATGAAGAAGATGTTGAAGCTGCACGTCATCTGGTGCTTTCCCATCTCCGCTTTGTGGTGCATATTGCGCGCAGCTATTCCGGCTACGGCCTGGCCCAGGCCGACCTGATCCAGGAAGGCAACGTGGGCCTGATGAAAGCGGTCAAGCGCTTCAATCCGGAATACGGTGTGCGGCTGGTTTCCTTCGCCGTTCACTGGATCAAGGCGGAGATTCACGAGTTCATCCTGCGTAACTGGCGCATCGTGAAGGTCGCCACCACCAAGGCCCAGCGCAAGCTGTTCTTCAACCTGCGCAGCCAGAAAAAGCGCCTGGCCTGGATGAACGAGGCGGAAGTCGGTGCCGTGGCTGCGGATCTGGGGGTGGAGCCCCGGGTAGTGCGGGAGATGGAAGGCCGGCTGGCCTCCCAGGACACGGCCTTTGATGGTCCGCAGAACGACGATGACGATAATGCCTACCAGGCGCCGGCTTATTTCCTGCATGATCACCGCAGTGATCCCGCGCGGCAGCTGGAGCAGGCCGACTGGTCGGAAGATTCCAGCCACCGGCTGATGGAAGCCCTGCAGAACCTGGACGAGCGCAGCCAGGATATCCTGCGCGAGCGCTGGTTGTCGGAAGGCAAGATGACCCTGCATGAGCTTGCAGACAAGTACGGTGTTTCCGCCGAGCGTATTCGCCAGCTGGAAAAAAACGCCATGAAGAAAATCCGCAACCAGATGGTGGCCGCGGCCTGATTTGTCCGCCGCCAGCCGGTTTCCTGCAACGCCATCCGTCCCCGACGGGTGGCGTTTTTGCTTGTATAATCTCCGCACCGTGACTTACCACTGGAGATAACATCATGAGCCAGCCCTTGCCTCGCATTGCCTTTCTCGGCATCGGTCTGATGGGTGCCCCCATGACCCGCAACCTGCTGGACGCCGGCTATCCGATGACGCTCTGGAACCGCACCCGCAGCAAGGCAGATGCGTTTGCCCCGGAGGCGATGGTGGCGGAGAGCCCCGCCGAGGCGGTCCGGGATGCCGACCTGGTGATCACCATGCTGGAAAACGGCGATGCCGTGGAGCAGGTGTTGGTCGGAAGCGGCGCGATGGAGATCCTGAAGCCGGACAGTCTGCTGGTGGACATGAGTTCCGTGCAGCCTTCCCTGGCCCGCCGCCATGGCCAGCTGGCAGAAACCCGGGGGGCGGCCTATCTGGATGCGCCGGTCTCGGGCGGAACCCCGGGCGCTGCCGAAGCGAGGCTGAGCATTATGGCCGGCGGTGATGCCAGTGTGCTGGAACGGGCAAGGCCGGTACTGGAGGTGCTGGGCAAGGTAACCCATATAGGCCCGGTCGGTTCCGGGCAACTGGCCAAGCTCGCCAACCAGGCCATCGTGGGCATTACCATCGGTGCTGTGTCCGAGGCGCTGCTGCTGGCCGCCAAAGGCGGTGCGGACCCTGCCGCCGTGCGGGAAGCACTGCTGGGCGGCTTTGCCGGCAGCCGGATTCTTGAGTTGCACGGTCAGCGTATGATCGA
The DNA here is from genome assembly GCA_014359475.1 of Marinobacter sp. Classification (GTDB taxonomy): domain Bacteria; phylum Pseudomonadota; class Gammaproteobacteria; order Pseudomonadales; family Oleiphilaceae; genus Marinobacter. The sequence goes on from JACIZI010000002.1 coordinate 112,645, forward strand.
CCGGGATTTCACTCCGGGTGCGCCGTCCCGTATACAGCTCAAGGACCTGCGCATGATTCTGGATGAGGCCCGCGCCGAGGAGCTGGTCCTGCCCCTGGCTCAGCAGGCCCACAACGAATACCGAAGCCTGATCGCCAATGGTCACGCCGACGCGGATCACAGTGGCCTGTTGCTGGAACTGGAGCACCTGAATGGCGTGCTGCTGGGCGGTGGTTATCCGGGGAAGGAGAGCTGAGATGCCCCGCTTTGCTGCCAATCTCTCGATGTTGTTTACCGAAGCGCCATTTCCTGAGCGGTTTGCGCTGGCGGCTGAAGCCGGCTTCCGGGGAGTCGAGTATCTGTTTCCGTATCCCTGGAAGCCTGAAGAACTGAAAGCCCGGCTGGAGCACTACAATCTGACCCAGGTGCTGTTCAACATGCCCCCCGGGAACTGGGATGCCGGTGAGCGGGGCATTGCCTGTCTGCCGGACCGGGTCGACGAGTTCCGGGAGGGAGTGGCAGAGGCGATCCGTTATGCCCGGATCCTTGGCTGTGATCAGGTGAACTGCCTTGCCGGCCTGATGCCGGCCGGTGCTGACCAGGAGCAGATCTGGCACACCCTGCGGGACAATGTTCGCTGGGCAGCCGGTGAACTGGAGCGCGCGGGTATCCGCCTCTGTCTGGAGGCGATCAACTCCCGGGTGGACATGCCGGGCTTCGTACTGGACACCTCCGGCAAGGTGGTGGACCTGATCCGGCAACTGGACAGTCCGAACCTGCGCCTGCAATATGACATCTACCACATGCAGATCATGGAAGGGGACCTGATCCGCACCCTGGAGCGGCTGCTGCCGCTGATCGGTCATGTGCAGTTTGCCGATAATCCGGGACGGCATCAGCCGGGCACCGGGGAGCTCAATTTCCCGGCCCTGTTTGCAGCCCTGGACCGCATGGGGTATGAGGGATGGGTGAGCGCGGAATACCACCCCGAAAAAACCACCGGAGAGAGTCTGGGCTGGTTTCATCCCGGTGGCTGACCGTCGCCGATGACGACACCCTCTTACAGGATGGTAACTGGCCGGTTACCGGTGGAATTCGTACCCTGAAGGACGATCAATCCTTAAATCAGGAGGATATCCGGTGAAAGCGCTGGTAATTGAAGACGATCAGGATGTTGCAAGCTATCTTGTTAAAGGACTGAAGGAATCAGACTTCGTCGTGGACCATGCTGCAGACGGCAAAGACGGCATGATGATGGCGGCCAGTGAGGACTACGATGTAATGATAGTGGACCGCATGCTGCCCGGCATGGACGGCCTCTCCATCATCAAGACCGTGCGTGCCACCGGGAATCAGGTGCCGGTGCTGATTCTCAGTGCCCTGGGGGATGTGGATGATCGGGTAGAGGGCTTGCGCGGCGGTGGTGACGATTACCTCACCAAGCCGTTCTCCTTCACTGAACTGCTGGCGCGTATCGAGTCCCTGGTGCGCCGTAACCGGCAGTCTGCCGAGACCGAAACCGTGCTGTATGTGGCGGACCTGGAAATGGATCTGCTGGCCCGGACCGTCAAACGGGCCGGGCAGACTATCGATGTCCAGCCCCGGGAATTCCGGCTGCTGGAGTACCTGATGCGCAACGCCGGGCAGGTGGTGACCCGGACCATGCTGCTTGAGAAAGTCTGGGACTACCACTTTGACCCCCAGACCAACGTGATCGACGTGCACATCAGCCGCCTGCGGGCAAAAATCGACAAGGAGTTCGATACGCCCCTGTTACAGACCATCCGGGGGGCCGGGTACATGTTACGTGAGACTGCTTAGTCAGCTAAGAACATCATCCTTCCAGCTGGCCTTGCTGTACATGGTGGTGTTTGCCACATCGGTGTTCCTGTTGCTGGCATTCATCTACTGGCGCACGGCAGGGTTCATGACTGCCCAGACGGATGAGACCATCGAAGCGGAAATCGCCGGTCTGGCTGAGCAGTATCGGGGCAGCGGCGTGAATGGCTTGATTAACATCATCCGGGAACGGGTTGCCCGGGACCCCAATGCCAAATCCATTTACCTGCTCACCACCGATGACTTCCTGAAGCTGGCGGGCAACATTGACCAGTGGCCCAAGGGATCGCCCTCGGAAAGCGGCTGGATCAATTTCACCCTTAATGAAAAGATTGGCTGGCAAGGTCCGGAGCGACTGGCCCGGGCCCGTATCTTTGAGGTTCAGGGCGGTCTGCATCTGCTGGTGGGCCGGGATGTGGACGAGCTGACAAACCTCAAGAAAGTCATTGAGCGGGCGATCAACTGGGGGATGGGGATTACCCTGGCACTGGCCCTGCTGGGGGGCTTTCTGATGAGCCGCAGCACTACCCGGCGGATCGAAGTCATTAATAATATCTCCCGGCGCATCATGAACGGCCACCTGTCCCTGCGCATTCCCACCCGGGGCACGGACGACGACTTTGACCAGTTGGCCGGGAACCTCAACCAGATGCTGGACCGCATCGTTTACCTGATGGAGGGTATTCGTCATGTATCTGACAGCATTGCCCACGATTTGCGAACCCCGCTGACGCGACTGCGCAACCAGCTGGAAAATACCCTGATTGCCGTCGACAACGACGACGCCAGGGATCAGGTGGGTCGGGCCGTGGCGGAAGCCGACCAGTTATTGGCCACGTTTAACGCACTGCTGCGTATTGCGCGGCTGGAAACCCGTGGCAATACCGCTGATATGCAGCCGGTGGCGCTGGACGAGCTGGTGACGGATGCCTGTGAGCTCTATGAGGCACTGGCGGAGGACAAGGGTCAGACTTTCGAGCAGTCACTGGCCACCGGTGTGGTGGTGGATGGGGACCGGGACTTGCTGTTCCAGATGGTCAGCAATCTGATCGATAACGCCATCAAGTACACCCCGGAGCAGGGGCAAATTCACATTGAGGTGCGTCAGGAAGGTGAGCGGGCGGTGTTTGCGGTCAGCGACAGCGGTATCGGCATCCCCGACGACGAGAAGGGCCAGGTGTTCCAGCGCTTCTACCGGGTGGGCAAGAGTCGTTCATTGCCGGGCAATGGTCTGGGACTCAGCCTGGTCAGTGCGGTGGCGGAGATTCATCAGGGGGAGATTATCCTGACCGACAGTTACCCCGAACAGGAAGAACGCGGCCTGACGGTAACCGTGCGCATCCCGTTGCGACAGCAGGCGCGCAAGCCGCGCCGGCTGCCCCAGACAGGCAAAGACGAATCCGCCGGCGAAGGGACTGGCCCGGCACCGGCGGAACCCCGCATCACCTGAGGGCCGGATCAGGCGCTCTTGCGCAAGCGGCTCAGCAGAATGTCTGCCTGGTTTTCAATCGTGTGGACCAAAGACTCGATCTGGGACCGGCGACGACCCACTTTGGCCTGCAGACTGTCCCACTCACCTTCCAGGTGCTTCTGTTCGTGCATAACGAACGCCGCCAGATTGTGGCGGTTTACCTTGCTGGTGATGCCCAGACGATCCAGCTCGTAGCCAATCCGGTCAAGGCCGCTCAGGGCGGTATCAATCAGTATCTTGCGGTTCATGGTCTGTCTCCTGATGGAATTTATAGCGCACGGTTCTTACAACGCTATTCCTTAAATTTAGAGCATGCAACCTAGCAGCCTCCCGGACTTAAGACTGCCGGTCCAGTAGCTGAATAAAACGTAATTGTGCGGCCACAGCGACTTAATGCCGGACCTGTAAAATGGATTTGTGAGATCGGGAAGCTGGCGGATAAAACCCTTGCTTCCCCCTCCAGCACAGCGCTAGCCTTGAGCCCCGTTTTTACGGGGTTTTTTTTGGCCTGAAAACACGTTTTCCGGGAAGTGAGGATTCATGAACACACGTCAGAACCCCCGTGGCCGGTCACGCTATATCACACCGGAAGGTGAGCAGGCCCTGCGGGATGAACTCCAGTACCTCTGGAAAGAAAAGCGTCCACAGGTCACTCAGGCAGTGCGGGAAGCAGCCGCCCTGGGAGACAGGTCGGAGAACGCCGAGTATATCTACGGCAAGAAGCAGTTGCGGGAAATTGACCGGCGAGTGCGTTTTCTGAGCAAGCGGCTCGACGAGCTGCAGGTAGTCGACCGGTTGCCTGACGACCGGGAGAAGGTGTTCTTTGGTGCCTGGGTGACCGTTGAAAACGAAGCAGGTGAAGAGCAGCGCTATCGGCTGGTCGGCCCCGACGAGTTTGATCTGTCCCGCGGTTATCTGAGTATTGATTCGCCTTTTGCCCGGGCATTGCTAGGCAAACGGCCGGAGGACGAGGTGGATGTCCGCACCCCCGAGGGCATCCATAGGGTCGTTATCATTTCCATTGATTACACATCGACAGCGGATGACAAGCAGAGCGGATGACAAGCAGAGCGGATGACAAGCGGAGAGTATGCCCCGGCCGGCGGTGAGGCGCTCAACTTGATTGAGCGACCCTGGTCAGGCAGCTTCGGTTGCGCTGATATTGCGTTTGCCCAGCACATCCTCGAAGAAAAAGTTCAAAGCCTGCCTGGCCTGATTGAGCTTGGCCCGGGAGGCGCCCATGCGATCCTTAAGGTAGTTCAGGAAAACCTCGCAATCCTCCCGGTTCATGGTCTCCGGGTCTTCGCAGTCATGGAACAGCACAAAGCGATTGATCCAGTGCAGATAGTTCTGTTCCGCGCGTTGGTTCAGGTTCTGTGCACGGATAGCCATGCTGATACGTGCAACGAGCCCCGTCCGGGACTGTTCCAGAGCGGTAATGAAAGTCATGAGTGTGTCTTCCGGTGGCGTTTGTTGTTGTTATGGTGCGGGAAGTTTATGACATTCGTTTTAAGGCGGCAAAAGTTTCGTGTGCAGGGCAGGCCCCCGGAAGTTGCTCCGGGGGGGGCGGATTGCGGCGGAAATCAGCCTGTTTTCTTTTTCATGTCTTCCAGCAGGTCGATGTACTTCTGCATGGCATCTTCCGGGGACATGCCCTTGAGTTTTTCCCAGGCATCGAATTTGGCGCGCCCCACGAAATTGGTCATGCCTGGCCGCTTGCCGGTGACATCTCCTTCGGTGGCCTGCTTGTACAGGGAATAAAACCGGAGTTTCAGGTCGTTGGAAGGTTTGAAGTCGCCCTCCGCGGTCTGTACATAGCTAACCGCTTCGTCAAATTGTGCTTTCAGATCACTCATATGCGCTCCTTGATCAGATTTTCCTGAAAATCGTCAGGGTCGTCACAGAGTATATAGATGGAAGCGTTAAAGCGTTATTGCCCGAATACCATTAAGCCGTGACGAAAGTGTTAAAAACGGCAGCCCGGCCGGATTTTTGCGGAATGGTTGGCAAAGTTTTGCCCGGAACTTCGGATTGGCGAATTTTTGCTTGAGAGAAACGATGCAGCTGTGTAAAGTTCGCCCTGTGGCGTGCCAGGAGGGTACGCACAAAGGAATGTACTTTTTTACCCCCCCCAACGGACTACAGGGAGCTCCCACCATGTCTTCGAAAGATGGTTCCGTTGCGCCTAAAGAGCGCATCAATATCAAATATGTACCCGCCACAGGTGATCAGCAGGCCGAAACCGAGCTGCCTCTGAAGATGTTTGTTGTCGGTGACTTCAAGGGCCGCGCGGAAGAAACCCAGATTGAGGACCGCAAGGCTGTATCCGTGGACAAGAACAACTTCCGTTCAGTCATGAAGGAAGCGGGTCTGACCCTGTCCACCACCGTCACCAACAAGCTGGACGAAGAAGCCGACGAGCTGCCGGTCAACCTGGAGCTCCAGGGGCTGGAAGACTTCGCGCCGGACAGCATTGCCCGCCAGGTGCCCGAGCTGAACAAACTCATCGAGCTGCGTGAAGCGCTGGTGGCCCTGAAAGGCCCGCTGGGTAACGTGCCGGCTTTCCGCTCCAAGTTGCAGGAGCTGCTGGACAATGACGATGCCAGGCAGAAGTTGCTGGACGAGCTTGACCTGGCTACCGGCGAAGCTGACAGCGAGTAACACGCTGTTCCTCCTGCCTGTGCAGGAATCCACCCGGATCATTTATTAAAACGTACTGAAGGGATGTGGTATGTCTGATACTGCTGAGCAGCAATCGGCTGCAACCGAATCTGTTGAAGAAGGTTCATTGCTGGACCAGGTGATGGCCAACAGCCGTATGGCGCCGGCCGACGAGGGCTACGATGTCGCCCGCCGTGGTGTGGCAACCTTTATTTCCAACCTGCTGAAAAGCGACGAGAAGGGCCAGCCGGTCAACAAGGCACTGGTGGACCAGATGGTGGTAGAGCTGGACCGCAAGATCAGCGCCCAGATGGATGAAATCCTCCATGCGCCCAAGCTGCAGGAACTGGAGTCCTCCTGGCGCGGCCTGAAGTTGATGGTCGACCGCACCGACTTCCAGGAAAACATCAAGGTGGATATTCTGCACGCCACCAAGGGAGAGCTGCTGGAAGACTTCGAGTTTGCGCCGGATGTCACCCAGAGTGGCTTCTACAAGCACATCTACTCCAACGAATACGGCCAGTTCGGCGGCGAGCCCGTGGGTGCGGTTGTGGGTAACTATGCCTTTACGCCGGCCACTCCGGACATGAAGCTGCTGCAGTATGTGTCTTCTGTGGGGGCCATGTCCCACGCGCCGTTCCTGTCGTCTGTGGCACCCCAGTTCTTCGGTGTGGACAGCTACCAGGAGCTGCCGGCCATCAAGGAACTCAAGGCCGTATTCGAGGGGCCAAAGTACGCCAAGTGGCGCTCCCTGCGGGAGTCTGAAGATGCCCGTTACCTGGGCCTGACCTCGCCGCGCTTTCTGCTGCGTACCCCCTACGATCCCACCGAGAACCCGGTGCGCAGCTTCAACTACAAGGAAGACGTGTCCGACGATCACGAGCATTATCTGTGGGGCAACACCGCCTATCTGCTGGCCACCCGTCTGACCGAGAGCTTTGCCAGGTATCGCTGGTGTCCGAACATCATCGGTCCCCAGAGCGGCGGCTCCGTGGAAGACCTGCCGGTACATACCTTCGAGTCCTTCGGTCAGCTGGAAGCGAAGATTCCGACCGAGGTGCTGATCACCGACCGTCGTGAATACGAGCTGGCAGAAGAAGGCTTTATTGCCCTGACCATGCGCAAGGGCAGTGACAACGCCGCCTTCTTTTCCGCCAATTCCGTGCAGAAGCCCAGGCAGTTCCCGAACACCAGGGAAGGCAAGGAAGCGGAAACCAACTACAAGCTGGGCACTCAACTGCCGTACATGATGATCGTGAACCGCCTGGCTCACTACATCAAGGTACTGCAGCGGGAGCAGATCGGTTCCTGGAAGGAGCGTCAGGATCTGGAGCGCGAGCTGAACACCTGGATTCGCCAGTACGTGGCGGATCAGGAAAACCCGCCTGCGGATGTTCGCAGCCGTCGCCCGCTGCGCGCTGCGCAGATCTCGGTCAGCGAGGTGGAAGGCGATCCGGGCTGGTACCAGGTATCCCTGGCGGTGCGTCCGCACTTCAAGTACATGGGTGCCAACTTCGAGCTCTCTCTGGTGGGTCGTCTGGACAAGGATTAAACCATGTTCAGAGACTCCGGCTCCGGGGCTGCCGGGACCATGGGGGGCAGCCTGTTCGAACGACTGGAACAGGCTGCCAGCCCGGACGGACAGGGAATGGGCGAAATGACCCATGTGGTGGATTCCATCAAGCGTCACCTGGTGCGACTGCTGAATGCCCATCCGGGCAACAGTGCCAGCGCACCGGATCTGGGCTTGCTGGATTTCAACGATGCCACCCTGGGTACCCATGACCTGAATGTCCAGATCCGCAGCGCTATCCGGCACTGCATTGAACGCTTCGAACCCAGGGTGAAGCGGGTGGACGTGGTGGCATTGCCCCACGGGTCGGACCCCCTGCAGTTGCGCTTCCAGGTTACGGTTTACCTGTGCGTGGCGAACCCGGATGAAAAAACCACCATCGATTTGTTACTGGATGACAAGCGCTACTATCGGGTGATGTAGCGAGCGGCAAAGGAAACGAGGTGCGGGCCATGCCGGTACCTCCGGGCCAACGGGTGCGGTAGTTATGAAGTTGAACCGATTCTACAGAGACGAGCTGAGCTTTCTGCGTTTGCAGGGGCGGGAATTTGCCGAGGCACATCCTCAACTGACCCGGTTCCTGTCCGAGCAGAGCACCGATCCGGACGTGGAGCGTCTGCTGGAGGGTTTTGCCTTCCTGACCGGCAAGCTCCGGGAGAAGGTGGAAGACGAATTCCCGGAAATCACCCATTCCCTGATCAACATGCTCTGGCCCAATTATCTGCGGCCGGTGCCCAGTTGCACGATTATGAAGTTCGATCCCCAGTTGCATGCGATCAGTGAGCGGCAGCGGGTGGATCGTCACACCGAAATCAAGAGCCGTCCGCTGGGGAATGCCACCCGGCAGACCCAGTGCCGGTTTCGTACCTGCCGGGCGGTGGACGTGTTTCCGTTGACCGTGGCGGAAGCCCACGCAGAGCACAGCCGGGAAGTATCCTCGGTGACCGTGGACCTGGCCCTGCATACCGACCAGCCCCTCTCGGCCCTGGGACTGGAGAGCCTGCGTTTCTACCTGGGCGGCGAAGACCACACGGCAGAGGCTTTGTACCTGTGGCTCAATCACTATCTGAGCCAGGTGGAGCTGGTGGTGGGGGAGTCGGTTTACCGGCTGCCATCCAGCCTGCTCAAGCCGGTGGGTTTCGCCCAGGACGAGGGGTTGCTGCCCTATCCCAAGAATGCCTACTCCGGTTACCGGATCCTGCAGGAGTACCTGAGCTTTCCGGAGGCGTTCCGGTTTGTGGATCTGTGTGGCCTGAAGAACCGGCTGCCGGCAGTGCAGGCGGACGAGATCAGTCTGCGTTTCCATTTCAGCCGGATTCTGCCGCCGGAAGTGAAAATCCGCGCGGAGAATTTCCAGCTCTATTGCACCCCCGCCATTAACCTGTTTACCCACGAGGCGGATCCGGTGGACCTGAACGGTCGTCAGGCGGAATACCGGGTAACACCATCCAGCCGCTCTCCGGAGCATTTTGAGGTATTCAGTCTGGAACAGGTGGAAGGCTGGCTGGAAGGCCGCTCCGGCCGGGGCGAACCGCGCATCTACACACCTTTCGAGAGCTTTCAGCACGAAGTGGAGCGGGATCGTGGCCGGACGGCCCTGTACTACCGGGTGCGGGTGCGGGAAAGCGTCCGCGGCGACGGCTTTGATCACTATATCTCCTTTGTACGCGGTGACGAGTCCGACTGCATGAGCCGCCAGGAGGCGATCTCCCTGACCATGACCTGCACCAACCGGCAGCTACCGGGCCAGCTGGCAGTGGGCGAAATTTCCATGGCCACGGAATCCACTCCATCGTTTGCTTCCTTTACCAATATTACCCGGCCTACCGCGACTCTGCGGCCAACCCTGGATGGCAGCCTGTTATGGACGCTGATTTCCAACCTGTCTCTCAATTATCTGTCGCTGCTGGATGTGGATGCTCTGCGCACGGTACTGCGGGTGTATGACTTCCGGGCCCTGGTGGACCGGCAGGCAGAGCGGATTTCCCGGAAGCGCCTGGCGGGTATTACCGGCATCGAAACCCAGCCGGTGGACCGGATGATCCGGGGCCTGCCGGTGCGGGGCATCAAGTCGGTGCTGCAACTGGATCAGCAGTCATTTGCCTCGGAAGGTGATCTGTACCTGTTCGGCACGGTACTCAGTCAGTTTTTTGCGCTGTACGCCAGCATCAACGCCTTCCATTCCCTGGAAGTGGTCAATACGGACAATCAGGAACGGTACACATGGACGCTGCAGCAAGGGCAACAGCCGCTGATGTAGCCGAAATGCAGCCCGTTCTCGGGAATGCACGGCGTTACAATTTTTTTCAGCTGGTGGATCTGATCCACCGGCACCACGGGGATGATCTGGAGCGGGAACAGGACGAGCGCCCGCAGCGGGAGCGCATCCGGTTTTCCGCCTCCGCCAGTCTGGGCTTTCCCGGCAGTGATGTGATCTCGGCGGAAACACCGGAACACGAGCATGCTCCCTATCAGCTGGAAGTCAGCTTTCTGGGGCTGCATGGCTCCCAGTCGCCGTTGCCGGGGTATTACCTGGAGGATCTGGCGTGGGAAGCGGGCCAGAAACTCGGCGTGCGCCGGCACTTCCTGGATTTTTTCAACCACCGGCTGGTGACCCTGTTCCACCGGTCATGGCGCAAGTATCGCTATTACGTGCGTTTCCAGCCCGGTGCCACGGACGGCTTCTCCGAGCATGTGTTCTCGCTGGTGGGTCTGGGGGACAGCCGGTTGCGCGGGGCTACCCCGGTCAACTGGTCCAGGATGCTGGCCTACGCCGGGCTGATGGCCGGTCGCAGCCGGTCGCCGGAGGTGGTGAGTGGCATCGTCGCCCATTGTTTTGATCTGGACGACGTGGCAATCGAACAGTGGGTATTGCGCCGGGTCGCAATACCGGCGGACCAGCAGACCCGGCTGGGCCGGAATAATGCCGCCCTGGGCCAGGACACTCTGGTGGGCTCCGGCATAAGGGACCGCAGCGGCAAGTTCATTCTGCGCATCCGTAATCTGGACCGTAACCGGTTCGCGGATTTCCTGCCCAACGGCAAGGATCACCAGCGGCTGGTGAAGCTGGTGGAGCTAACCACCCGGGAACAGCTGGCCTATGACCTGGAACTGGAAATGCGCCCCCAGGACATCAAGCCGATGAGCATGGGGGGCGAAGTCAGGCTGGGGTGGAACTCGTTCCTGACCCCGGAAAAAGGGCTGGAGCATCCGGCTGTGCGAATTCAGATACGCCGCTGACCCCCGGGTCAACATTGGCAAGGACAGGGCAATGACACAGACACAACGCCTCAGACTGGTAATCAACAACCCGGTGAACGTCAGCACCGGCCTGAACCGGGAACATACGTTCGGGCTGGCCGGCGGATCGATCGGCAGTGCCCGCAACGATACCTGGCAACTGTCGGCCCATCGCACCGGTGCCGTGCCCGGTCATGCGGAAATCCGTTTTGTGGATGGCGGTTTCTGCCTGATTGACCGATGCGGCCGCACCTACATCAACAGTGCCTCGGAGCCGGTCGGCCGTGGTCGCCGGGCGCGCCTCAGTGAGGGGGACGTTATCCGCGTGGGCCAGTACCAGCTTCGGGCGGAGCTGGCGGCGGCCGGTGGCGACAGTCCGGTAGCTGGTGAAGCCCCGCTGGAAGACCGTAGTCTGGTGGACGTGGAAGAAGGCGCACTGATGCGGGGCCGGGGGCAGCAACAACGCATTGTCGCGGAAGAGCCGATGCAGGGGCTGCAGGCGACTCCGGGGGAAATCCACAGCCGGGACCCGCTGGATGCCTGGTCGGCACCCGCCGAGGCGGAGCAAGGCGACCGGGAAACCGGGCAGCTGCTGGCCAGCCGTTCGGACTGGTATGCCCCGGGCTCAGAGGTCAGCGACGAATACCGGGACAACCGCGATGCGGCCATGGGGCTGCCATTCAGACACGGAGAGCAAAGCAGGATGAAGGAAACACCGGTCAGCAGGCGGGATGAGTCTGCAGAGGAGCGCAGCCGCCAGCATATCAGCGGTGCACCGTTGCTGCGAGGCATGGACAGCGAGCTGGCATTTGGCGACAGCGATGATATGCGGCTGTTCCTGGAGGAGGCGGGCCAGACCCTCAAAGCAACCGTCCAGGGGCTGCTGGATCTGCATAGTGGCGAAGACAGCCGACACCAGGCGCTAAGAACCCGGCTGCAACCCATCGAGGATAACCCACTGCGCCTGGGTGAGGACTATCAGCAGACGGTGGAAACCCTGTTTGCCAGCGAGCGCAGCCCCGTCCACCTGTCGGCTCCGTCTGCCGTGGCAGAAAGCCTGCGCAGCCTGCGACATCACCAGATTGCCACCGAAGCGGCGATCCGGGAAGGGCTGGAAGCCATACTGCACGCCTTCTCCCCGGAGGCCCTGCTGCGACGGTTCCATGGTTACCGCCGGGGGCTCAGCCAGAACGAGGAAGAAGGCGCCTGGGCCTGGGAAATGTATCAGCACTATTACCGGGAACTGAGCTCCAGCCGCCAGCAGGGTTTCGAGCGGCTGTTCCGGGAAGTCTTTGAACAGGCTTATGACCATCAACTACGTCAACTGCAAAGGGAGAACTACTCTTGAAATTCAGCAAATGGAGTTTGCTCGTCATTGTGATGGCCCTGGTCGGCTGCAGCACCCCCTATAACGCTGTCACCAAGACCGCCAAGGTACTCTGGAATCCGGATATTCCGGTGGGTTATCCGGAAGACCTGCCCAGTCGTGTGGATGTAACCATGCTGGCCGAGCCGAACGTCAACCCGAACGAGTCCATGGCACCGACCCCGGTTTCTTTCCAGATCATCGAACTGACCGACAGTTCCCGCCTGATGGCCGCGGATTTCGACCAATTGCTGAGCGAGCTGAAGCCGTCTCTGGGCAAGAACTACGTGGATCACAGTGATTACACCCTGGTTCCCGGCCAGTTCAAGTTTATCGAGCCGTTCGAGATCAGCGAGGACACCCGGTTTATCGGGGTGATTGCCTTCTATGCCTACCCGAACCTGTCCCAGTGGAAAAAGGTGGTCCGGGTAGATCCGGTCGGTGGTCGCTATCACCTGCTGGTCAACCTGCGTGAGCGGGAAGTTCAACTGCGTCAATCGGAAGATACCTGATGTCTGCCACAAACCGAGTGATCTGGAGTGACGGGCTGTTTATCAAACCCCAGCACTTCCAGCAGCAACAACGTTACCTTGAACACCAGATCAGCGAGCGGGCCCTGGCGATCTCCGATTACCTTTACGGGTTCGCGGATATGGAGCTCAACGCCGAATATCTGAGCTTCGGCCGGATCGGCCTGGTGAGGGCCTCCGGCCTGTTCCCGGACGGCACCCGCTTCAGCCTGCCCCAGGACGATGTGATGCCAGAGCCCCTGGAAATCACCGATGCCTCGGTGGCCAACCAGGTGGTCTATCTGGCCCTGCCCCTGGGCAGCGACAGTCTGCCGGAAGTGGAATGGCCGGATGCGCCGGTGAGCGGGCGGTTCCGGGCGGAGAGCACCGAGATCCGTGACCTGCATTCCATTGACGGTGATGCCCACAATATCGATATCGCCCGGGTGGCCCCGCGCCTGATGCTGGAACGGGAAGATCGCAGTGCCTATGCCACCCTGGCCATCAGCCGGATTCTGGAGAAGCGCCCGGACGGCAGTCTGGTGATGGATCCGAATTTCCTGCCTACCATGCTCAGCGTACGGGCCGCGCCCCGGCTGCAGCGTTTTGTGGGGGAAATGGCCGGGCTGATGCGTGAGCGGGCGCGCAATATCGCCGAGCGGGTGGGTGCGCCCGGGCAGGGTGGTGTGGCGGACGTGGCGGATTTCATGCTGCTGCAGATGCTGAACCGCGCCCACCCCCGTTTCATGCACCTGGCGCGGCTGCGTCAGCTGCACCCGGAGCGGCTCTATGAGTGCCTGCTGGAACTGTGCGGGGAACTGGTGACCTTTACCGACGAGAACCGGCTGCCCAAAGAATACGCCGCCTACGATCACGACCTGCCGGAGGCCTCTTTCAGCCCGCTGATGCAGGTGCTGCGCCAGTCCCTCAGCACGGTACTGGAGCCGCGCGCCCTGGCCATCCAGCTGCAGGAACGTCAGTACGGTCTGACTGTGGCACCGCTCCAGGATGCCGGGTTGATTGGTCAGGCGGAATTCATCCTGGCGGTGAAGGCCGACATGCCGCTGGACGATCTGCGCAAGCAGTTTGTGCAGCAGTGCAAGGTCGCCTCTGTGGAGAAGATCCGCGATCTGATCAGCCTGCAGTTGCCGGGCATTCCGTTGTCGCCACTGCCGGTGGCACCGCGCCAGTTGCCCTACCACGCAGGCTTTGTCTATTTCCGTCTGGACGAGCAGAGCCAGGCCTGGCAAATGCTGGATAACGCCAGTGGTTTCGCATTCCACGTGGCGGGCAGCTTCCCGGGCATGGAAATGCAGTTCTGGGCCATCAGGAGCTAAGTCATGGCAGATGCAGAGTTAATGGACATGGCGGAACGTAATGCCAATGCCGGTCAGGATACCGTCGATTTCGACCAGCTCATGTTCAGCAACCAGCCGGCTGAGGCCGGCCCGGTCGGCCCGGAAGCCGGTGGTTTCCAGCTGCGGGGCCTGCAGAATAACCGGCTGACGGATGCTGCCACACCGTTGCTCGGGCTGGTGTTGCGGGTGCGACGGCTGGCGGACAACGACAGTGTCGAGCGTCTTTACCGGCAGGTGGTGGATGAGGTGGCCGCCATCGACCGGGAACTGGTGGAGCAGGGCTATGAACGCCCCACCCTGGTGGCTTACCGCTACGTGCTCTGTGCCTTTATCGACGAGGCGGTACTGGGGACCGACTGGGGTGCCCACAGTGTCTGGTCGCAGCATTCCCTGTTGTCGCGGTTCCATAACGAAACCTGGGGCGGCGAGAAGGTGTTTGCCATTCTCGCCCGCATGGAGCGGGAGCCGGAACGCTACCGGGAGATGCTGGAGTTTATCTACCTGTGCCTGTGCCTGGGTTTTGAAGGCCGTTACAAGGTCATGGACAACGGCCGGGAAGAATACGAAGAGGTTATCCGTGGGCTTTACGAGCAGCTGCGCGACCTGCGTGGTGATGACGATCCGCAGCCGCTCACCGGGCCCCTGGACAACGTGGTGCCAGCCCGCAACCGGCTGCGTACCGGCCTGCCCCTGTGGGGCATTGGTGGCCTTTTCGTGGCGGCCATGGTGGGTGTTTACATGCTTTACAGCAACGCGCTGGATGAACGCATCAGGGATGTGATCCGCGTACTGGAACAACTCCCGAAATAAGGAGATCACTGTGATTCGGGTAGAACTGCCGGCGCTGATCGGGCGCCTCAACGATATTGCACGTCAGAGCCTGGAATCCTCCGCGGCCCTTTGTATCAGCCGTCAGGGCGCGGAAATAACGCCTGCGCATCTGCTGTTCAAGCTGCTGGAAACGCCGTTTTCCGACGTGCGTCAGATTCTGGAAAAGACCGGTGTCGATTACCGGCAGCTGCAGGCACTGACAGGAGACAGCCTGAGCGGCGAGCCCCGGAGTGCGGAGCCATATCCTTCCTTCTCGCCATTGCTGATTGACCTGTTGCAGGATGCCTGGTTGCTGGCCTCCACCGAACTGGGGCACAGCCAGCTGCGGTCCGGTGCCATCATGCTGGCGCTGTTGCTCAATGCCGACCGGTATCTGCTGCCCTCCGTTACCCGGCCGCTGGCAGACATCAACCGGGAACAGGTCCGCAAGCGTTTCGATGCCATGACTGACGGGTCCGTGGAACAACCGAAGCACGAAGACGGTCCGCGCAAGGCACCGGCAGCCCCGTCCGATATGGACCCGCTGAAAAAGTACGCCACCGATTTCACCCGCCTGGCCCGGGAGGAGAAGCTGGATCCGGTGGTCTGCCGGGATCCGGAAATCGACCAGATGATCGATATCCTGTGTCGTCGCCGCAAGAACAACCCGATTGTGGTGGGCGATGCCGGCGTGGGTAAAAGCGCCGTGGTGGAAGGCCTGGCACTGCGTATTGTGGCCGGCGACGTGCCGGAGCGTCTGCGGGGCGTGGAACTCTGGACCCTGGATATGGGGGCACTGCAGGCCGGTGCCTCGGTCAAGGGTGAGTTCGAGAAGCGTCTCAAGGGTGTTATCGAGGCGGTCAAGGGATCGCCCATCCCGATCATCCTGTTCATCGACGAGGCCCACACCATTATCGGTGCCGGTAACGCCGAGGGTGGTGCGGATGCGGCCAACCTGCTGAAGCCGGCGCTGGCCCGGGGTGAGTTACGCACCATTGCCGCCACCACCTGGCGGGAATACAAAAAATATTTCGAGAAGGACCCGGCCCTGAGTCGTCGTTTCCAGCCGGTGGCACTGGATGAGCCGACACCCTCGGAAGCCGTGCATATCCTGCGGGGACTACGCGCGGTCTATGAAAAATCCCATCAGGTGCTGATTGCGGACAGTGCGCTGAAAGCTGCGGCGGAAATGTCCGCCCGCTATCTGGCCGGTCGTCAGCTGCCGGACAAGGCGATCGACGTGCTGGACACCGCCTGCGCCCGGGTCAGCCTCAATCTGACCACGCCGCCCCGCCGGCTCAGTCATGTCCGGAGCCAGTTGCACCAGCTGGGCATGGAACAGGAAATGATTGGTCGCGAGCATATCCTGGGCCAGAGCGTCGACAGCGAACGGGAAGCCGAACTGGCGGAACGCATTAATGCCCTGCAGACCGAAGCGGAAGCACTGGAACAGAGCTGGAACGACCAGCGCGACCTGGTGGCGCGGCTGGTGAACATTCGCGAGCAGTTGCTGGCGGATGAGCAGCAAGAAGGCGGCGAGTCCGACGAAGTCCGCGCGGAAACCGTGGAAGCCGGTCTCACTGAGGAGCGCCCGGACCTGCGCAGCGAGGCGGCGGCTATCGAGCATGAGCTGGAAGCGCTGCAGCAGGATGAACCGCTGGTGCACGCCCGGGTGGATGCCCGTCAGGTGGCGGAAGTCATTGCCGACTGGACCGGTATCCCGGTTAATCGCATGACCGTGGACGAGCTGGACAGGATCACCCGTCTGCCGGAGTTCCTGCATCAGCACATCAAGGGCCAGGACACCGCTATACAGTGCCTGCACCGGCACCTGCTGACGGCCCGCGCCGACCTGCGCCGCCCGGGGCGACCGCTGGGAGCCTTCCTGCTGGTGGGCCCCAGTGGTGTGGGCAAGACCGAAACCGTGGTGCAACTGTCCGAGCTGCTGTACGGCGGCCAGCAGTTCCTGACCACCATCAACATGTCCGAGTACCAGGAAAAACACACGGTTTCCCGGTTGATCGGTTCGCCCCCCGGCTATGTGGGCTTTGGCGAGGGCGGCGTGCTCACCGAGGCGATCCGCCAGAAGCCTTATTCCGTGGTACTGCTGGACGAAGTGGAAAAAGCCCACCCGGAAGTCCTCAATCTGTTCTACCAGGCCTTCGACAAGGGCGAACTGGCGGACGGTGAAGGCCGTCTGATCGACTGCAAGAACCTGGTGTTCTTCCTCACCTCCAACCTGGGTTTCCAGACCATCGTCAATCATGCGGAGGAACCGGAGAAGATCGAAGAGGCCCTCTACCCGGAGCTGGCGGACTTCTTCAAGCCGGCTCTGCTGGCCCGGATGGAAGTGGTGCCTTATCTGCCCCTGGGCGAAGACACCCTGAACCGGATTGTCGGTGACAAACTGGAACGGCTCGCCAGCCAGATCCAGCAGCGTTACCACACCGAGGTGGAGCTGGAAGAGGGGCTGGTGGAAGCCATCCGCAGCCGTGCCACCCGAAGTGAAAACGGCGCGCGGATGCTGGAATCCATCATTGAGGGCGAATTGCTGCCGCCGGTCTCTCTGGCATTGCTGGAGAAACTGGCCGCCAGGGAACCGGTCACCCGTGTGCGCCTGGGCGTGGCAGACAACCGCTTCACCGGAACGGTGTGCTGAGGGGACCGACATGGGACGGATGCAGATGGAGCTGCACACCGGGATTGAACTTGCGGTGGAGCTGATCCGGCAGGAAAACCTGCCAGCCCTGCTGTGTACCGCCACCTCGCAGCTGGAGCGGGCCTTTGGTCTGCGCCGCTGCTGGGCGCTGGAGCTGGACCTGAGCGGGCGCACGCTGCATTGCTCAGCGCTGGGTGAGGCGGGGGAGTTCGACTGTGATGATTTCACTCATCCCTTTGCCCATCTGCTGCAGACCGGCCAGGCGCGACACTTGTCCCGGGCGGCCAGCTACCGGCTCGACCACCCGGGTTTCCAGGCTTTGATCGATGCCAGTGACCGGCCTGCGTCCCTGTGGCTGGAGCCCCTGAAAGGGGAAGACAGCCGGGTGCTGGGTGTTCTGGTACTGGCAGCGGATGAGTCGGATTGGGACGGGATCACCGGTCAGCCCCTGTACAGCGGCCTGCGTACCCTGCTGGTGCACCAGTGGGTGAGCCAGTTGCAGAGCCGGGACCAGGTCTGGCAGCGCCGCATGCTGAAGCGCTCACTGGACCATCTGCACGATGCCGAGGTGCTGCGCCAGCATTGTGACCAGCTCGCCACCACTCTGGTGGGGCCTTCCCGGGCCATGACGGACCTGCGCGCCCAGATTGTCCGGGCTGCCGGGAGTCAGTTGTCGGTGCTGGTGCAGGGGGAAACCGGTTGCGGCAAGGATCTGGTGGCCCGGGGCATCCACGATTTTTCCGAGCGGTCCCGGGGACCGCTGGTCGTTGTGAACTGTGCAGCGATTCCGGATTCGTTGCTGGAAAGTGAATTATTCGGCCATGTCAAAGGGGCCTTTTCCGGAGCCGACAAGGCCAAGGACGGACTGCTGGCCCAGGCGGATGGCGGCACCCTGTTCCTGGATGAAATCGGCGACATGCCACTGGCGCTGCAGTCGAAATTGTTGCGGGTTCTGGAAACACGGCGGTTCCGGCCGCTCGGGGCGCAGCAGGAATTGCAGTCGGACTTCCGGCTGGTGGCCGCTACCCACCAGCCCCTGCAGGAAACCATGAAGGAAGGCCGCTTCCGGCGGGACCTTTTCTACCGGCTCAGCCAGTTTCCATTGCGGGTGCTGCCCCTGAGAGAGCGGAGCGATGATCTTGAAGCCCTGTGCCGTCACTTCATCGCCCGCTACAAGGAACGGGAAGGACACGGCCCCATGGGCATCAGCAGTCACGCCCTGCTGGCTCTGTCCGGCTATACCTTTCCCGGCAATGTGCGGGAGCTGCGCAACATGATCGAGTTTGCCTGCCTGCAGACTCCGCAAGGGGGGGATATCCAGCCTGACATGTTGCGACTGGACGAGTCAGCACCGGTGCCGGCTGAAACCTTGACGGGTGTCGGGGCAATGCTGCAGGGGCTGCCGGATCCGTCCGGTATACGGGATTTGCGGGCGGCAGCCCAGGCCTTTGAAGCGGCGGTGATCCGCGAACGGCTGAAACAGTACCACGGCAATCGTGCCCAGGCGGCGGAGAGTCTCGGCCTGCCCAAGCGCACTCTGGCCCATAAATGTCTGAAGTATCAGGTATCTGAAAGTCTATGAAGTGTCATCTGAAAAACCGGACTGCACCCTGGCTGATGTCGGCAGGCCTGCTGGCAACCTCTTTGCCGTCGGTGTCCGCCGACCAGCAGGTCTTGCTGGAGCAGGCCCGTGACTGTACCAGCGAAACCCGTCGCCTCGAACGGCTGGCCTGTTTCGATCGGGTCTTCCACACACCACTGGCGGATGCGAAGCGACAGGTCAAAGAAACCCTCCGCCCGGAGAGCTGGCGCCAGGCCTACCGGCAGGAGGACGAGCGCCGTCCTGGGCAGGGGCCGATATACCGCAACACCGGCGCACTGGCGGGCCATATGATTACCATTCCCGCCCTGGGTACCCGGCCACCCCGGCCGTTACTGGCCCTGCAGTGCCACAACAACATCACCGAGCTGTCGGTATTGCTGCCTGAGGCGGTGCGCAGTGAACGTCTGAGGCTGTCCTTCGATGGCGATTACAGTGGTGACCCGGGCCTCTGGAGAGTGCGGGATGATGGTTTTGTCGTGAGTGCCGGTCGTGGCCTGCCTTCCATCCGCATGGCCCGCGGATTGGCCGCGTTGCAGGACACCGAGCTGAGTGCGGATAACCGTCAGCTGGACGGGCTGATGTTTGATCTGGCGGGGCTGGACCAGGCCATGAAGCCACTGCGTAAATCCTGCGGCTGGTAAGGCGGGCGACCCATGTATTGCATGTATTGCAAGAGGTGTGACGATGCAGGCCGTTGAGCAGCACCCCTATGTGGACCAGATTCTCTCGCCGATCGAGGGTGAGAACCCCATGGGCGAAAGTCTGATGGACGATCCGGCGATGGAGTTTCTGGACAACGAGATCATGAAAGTGGGCTCCCTGGCCCATACCGGTATCGAGTGGAGCAAGGTCGAGAGCGAATCCCTGCGGTTGCTGGCGGATCAGAGCAAGGACCTGAAAGTGTTGGGTTTCCTGCTTTTGTGCCTGCAGCGGGGCGGCAGTGGTGAACGTTTTGCCCTGTCCCTGTATCTGCTGGGTCAGGTGCTGGACAGCTGGTGGGAAGAGGCCTGGCCCTATCCCGGTGAGCGGGGCAAACGGGCCCGCAAGATGCTGTTCAACCAGATCCTGCAGCGCGCTGCCGGGGAGGTGTCGGGCCTGTCATTCGATGGCGGAGTCGGGGATGGCCGCCAGTATTGCCTGGATCGCATCGCCGCCCTGAACGATCAGGCTGCCAGCAGGGAGCTGCCGGACGATCTGCTGTTTGATCTGCGCCGGGGCGTGGAGAAGCTTCCTGCCGTCGGTGAAGCACAGCCAGAGCCAGCGGCTGCCAGCCCGGCCGGTGAGTCAAACAAGCCCCGGGAGAGTTCCGGGAACAGCGGAAGCCAGCCGGCAGCGACCCGGGCCACCGCCTCACTGGGCAACCTCAGCCTGGATCCCGGCAACGAGCGGGCCACCCGGCAGAGCCTGTTGAAGGTGGCCGATCTGCTGAACGAACTGAACCCGGAGGATCCCCTGGGCTACCAGATGCGTCGCTATGCCATCTGGCAGAACATCTCCGCGCTGCCGCCGACCCGGGACGGCGTGAAAACCGATCTGGCTGCGGTCAGCGCTGACCGGGTGGCCGAGTACCGGGATGCTCTGGCAAAGCAGCCGGGTCAGGCCCTGTGGCAGCGCATCGAGCAAAGCCTGTCGGTCAGTCCCTTCTGGCTGGAGGGGCACTGGCTGAGTGCGCAGGTGGCCCGGGCGCTGGATCTGGATGGCTGTGCCGAAGCCATCCGGGTCGCGGTCAAGGGCTTTATGGAGCGACTGCCGGATCTGGAAAAACTGACCTTCAACGACGGCACGCCGTTTTTCCCGAAAGAAGCGATGGAGTGGCTGTATTCGGCACCGTCCGGTGGGGGCGCGACGGCCGGAGCCAGCCCCTGGGAGCAGGCCTATGAGCAGGCCCGGGAGCTGGCCGGCCAGAAAGACCTGAACGCTGCCATGAAACTGATGGATGCAGGGTTGGCCGAGGCCCGGGAACCCCGCAGCCGGTTCTACTGGCGGTTGATGAGCGCCCGTCTGTTGCGGGACAGCGGTCTGGAATCCCTGGCCAGCCAGCAGATGAAAGACCTGAAGGAACAGACACAGGCTCTGGCCCTGGAAGACTGGGAGCCGGGTCTGATGGCAACACTGGACAGACTGAGCTGATGGCGGGCCGTCAGCGGAAAACCCGTTGGCCGGCTCCGATTACGGAATACGACAGGAATGGAAACCATGTGGAGAAGAGCCCTATATTTCGGCAAAAAAGCACTGCCCTATGTGAGCAGCGCCGCCCCGGTTGTGATTGTGCTGGGGCTGGTGGTACTGATGGCCCTCACCTGGTGGCTGGGGCCACGGCTGGAGATTGGCGGCGCCTATCCGCTGGCTGCATGGCAGACCCGAGCGCTGGTAAGCCTGGGCATCCTGCTGGTGCTGGTGGTGATGTGGGGTATGGCGCTGGCCCGTAAACTGGGCAAGGCCAAACAGGTCGAGGCGCAACAAAAGAAGGAAGAGGAAGACCCGATTCTGCCCATGGAACGCCGCCAGCAGCGCTTGCTGGATCGCCAGCTTGCCTCCCTGAAGAGCAATCTGCCGGGGCGCAAGGGCATCTATCGCCTGCCCTGGTACCTGGTGATGGGCCTGGAGAATGCCGGCAAGACATCCCTGATCCAGCGCTCCGGCCAGACCTTTACCCTGACCAACGTCACTCGCAACAATCGGGGGGAGCGCAATGCCTTCGGCTTTGAATGGTGGGTCGGCGACCACGGGGTGCTGATTGATCCGGACGGGGAGCTTGTGAGCCAGAATTCCGGTGAAGGCACCCAGTCTGACGTGCAGCGCCGCCTGTGGCAGCATTTCGTCGACTGGCTGGAGAATAATCGCCCGCAGCGGCCCCTCAACGGGGTCATCCTGACCGTGGATGTGGCCCGCCTGAGCCGCGGCAGCGAACAGCAGCGCCGCAGTGATGCCATTGCCCTGCGCACCCGCCTGCGAGAGCTGATTGAACAGCTCGGTTCCCGGCTGCCGGTGTATGTCAGCTTTACCAAGATGGATCTGCTGTACGGTTTCAGTACCTTTGTTCGGGGTCTGTCGAAGACCGAGAAGGAGCAGCCCCTGGGCTTCACCTTCCGGCTGGAGGACCAGCAGGATCCGGACCACTGGCTGGCGGAGTTCGAGCAGCAGTTCAGCGAGTTTGCCGAACGACTGTCAGACCGTCTGCCGGAACGGCTTGCCGGTGTGCGGGACAGTGAAGATCGCATGGCGGCCTATTCCTTTACCCGTCAGGTAGCCGGTCTGCGCCCGCTGCTGTCGGCCTTCCTGGAAGACCTGTTGTCCGCCGATGTGTTTTCCACCCCGGCGCTGGTGCGCGGTGCCTACTTTACTTCGGTGCTGCAGGAAGGTGTGCCGGAGGATCCGTTTGTCGCTGCCGCCGCTGCCAGCTACCAGCTGGCGGGTCCGATCCAGCCGGCCCAGCGTAATGGCCAGTCATCCAGTCTGTTTACGCCTGCGCTGTTTACCCGGGTCATCTACCCGGAGGCGGGGCTGGCCGGGGACAACCGGCGGGTGGTGTCCCGCCGTCGTCGCAAGGTGGCCGCGGCTGCCGTGGTGGCCCTGGCCGCCGGCCTGGGCATGACCGCCGGCTGGCAGCACTACTTCATCAAGAATGCGGAGGCGGCTGCCTCGGTGGAAGCCCGGGTACAGAACTTTATCGACAACTGGCGGCCAATCGGCTTCGAGCCGGATATTACCGGCCAGAACCTGCTTGACCCGCTGGATGAACTGCGTGAAGCAACCCTGGCATTCGGTGACTACCGGGAGGAATGGACCCGGGTGGCGGATATGGGGCTTTACCAGGGACACAAGGTCGGGCCGCTGGCGGAAGAATCCTATCTGGATATGCTGGCCTACCAATACCTGCCGGCGCTGATGATGGGTGTGATGAATGAGATGAGTCAGGCACCGGAAGAAAGTTCCGAGCGTCTCGGTCACCTGCGGGTACTGCGAATGTTGTACGATGCCAGCGGCCGGCGCATGGACATTGTTACCGACTATATGGAGCGTTACTGGCAGAAATCCTTTCCTGGCCAGCGGGGCGTTCAGGAGCGTTTGGCGGATCACCTGGCGTATGCGCTCAGGCATGTCGATCTGGCCAGTCGGGTGGAGCAGGGTGATACCACTGCCGACATGGTGCTGGCGCCTTTCCGCAGCAGCGTGCAGTGGGCCCAGAACGATCTTGGTCGTATTCCCACCACTGAGCGGGTTTATCAGGATCTGGTCAGGGAAGCGCGGTCAGAATTCCGGGCTCCGCTGGATGTGGCCCGTGAATCCGGCCCTGCTTTTGGCTCTGTCTTTATTCGTCTGGATGAGCACGGTGAGCCTCTCATAGAGGAGCCCGCGAGCATGGGTGATCCCCTGGTGATTCCATCCCTGTTGACCCGGGAAGGCCTGGAAACCTGGTTTACCCACAAGTCCGGTTCGGTCACTGAGCTGGCGCTGGTGGATGCCTGGGTGCTGGGCCGCCGGGGTGATGTGAATTTCAGTGAGGCGGATGAAGCCCGGCTCAGGGCCCGGCTGCAGGACCTGTACGCGCGCAATTATGTGGAAGTCTGGCGCGAGGCGGTTACCCGGCTGGATGTGCACCGCTTTGACGACCTGAACCACGGGGTGCGTATTCTGGAAAGCCTGACCAGTGGCCATGAGCCGCTGGGCCGTTTCCTGCGCCAGGTGGAACACAACACCCGGCTGATTCCGGCTCCCGGTAACGGTGAAGAGCAGGCGGCTGCCCGCAAACTGGCGGAACAGTCTCCCCACTACCGGATGATGCAGGAGATCGAGCGCCAGTTTGCCGAGCTGAACCAGCTGCTGGAAAAACGGGGTGACAATCCGACCGGTCTGGAGCAGATCATGGAAGTGCTGACCGGCCTGCACGGCTACCTGCGCAACATCCAGGAAGCCCCGGACCGGGGCAAGGCCGCACTGGCGGCGGCGCGGGCCCGGATGGGGCTGCAGGGTGCCGACCCGATCTTCACCCTGGAGCGTCTGGCAGCCAACCAGCCGGCACCGCTGGACCGCATGTTGTCCAGGCTGGCCAATGAGAGCTGGCGGGTCATTCTCGACAATGCCGTGGCCCAGCTTGAGCGCCAGTGGTACCAGGAGGTGTACCAGCCGTTCCAGCAGACCCTGGCCAGACACTATCCGTTTGATCCGGGAGCCGGTCGCGACGCGGCCCTGCAGGATTTTGAACGGTTTTTTGCGCCGGACGGGGTACTGGACGGTTTCTACAAGGAAAACCTCAAGCTGTTCCTGGAAGATCACCCGGAGCATGTCAGCAATTCCCGGCGCGCAAGCCTGGTGCGCCGGGATGTGCGGGCTGCGCTGGCCAGGGCAGAGGAAATCCGCCGCGCCTACTTCACCCGGGGCGGCAGCCTGGACGTGGAGTTTGCCCTGGAGCCCCTGAACCTGTCCGCCAACAAGCGGCGCAGTGTGGTGAATATGGATGGTCAGCTGGTGGAGTTCAGTCATGGCCCCAGCCAGAGTATTCCGCTGGTATGGCCCAATACCCTGCGGGATTCCGTGGAAAGCCGGATTACCCTGGTGCCGATCCAGGTCAACCGGTCACCTCGCAGTATAACCACCAGCGGTCCCTGGGCGCTGTTCCGCCTGCTGGACAAGGCGGATATTACCGGGGTCAGCAACAGTGCGGTGGATGTGAAGTTCCAGCTGGACAGTGGTGAAATGCGTTACCGCCTGCACGCCGCCAGCAACACCAATCCCTTCACCCGGCAAATGCTGGCGGGCTACCAGATTCCCCGCAGCCTGTACTGATGCCAGGGCACCGGGTAGGCAGTGCCTGCCCGGTGTTTGCCATGGCCCGCAAGTTTCAGAAAAACGTCATGCGCCTGTCACCCGGTCACGTAACACTGACCGGGTGTTATCATTCATCAACAAGGAGCTTGTTATGACGTTACGCCTGCTGATATCCATTGTATTCACGTCTGCCCTGGTGGGGATGGCCTCCACCGCAACGGCAGCCCTCGATCATCCGGGTCACGGCCAGCAATGGTCTGCGCCGGGGCTGGAGAAGCTCAAGCACATCCGCGATGAGGTCCGTCGCAAGCTGCACCAGTCCCGCGGGGAGCCAGCCCAACTCGGGCCTCGTCCCCTCTGGCTGGTGGAAACCATGGCGGACAGCCCCCTGAAAGACAAGCTTCAGTCCTGTGCCTCCGATCCCATGTATACCAGTGAGTTTTCCATCGGACACCGCGGTGCCCCCCTGCAGTTTCCGGAGCACACGCTCGAGGGGTATGTGGCCGCAGCACAGATGGGGGCCGGGGTTATAGAGTGTGATGTAGCCTTCACCAAGGATCGCCAACTGGTCTGCCGCCATTCCCAGGCAGACCTGCACACCACCACCAACATCGTCACGATTCCCGAGCTCAATGCCAAGTGTACTCAGCCGTTTGTGCCAGCTGATCCGGAGAACGGTATCGAAGCACAGGCGGAATGCCGCACCAGCGACATCACCCTGGAAGAATTCAAGTCCCTCAAGGGCAAGATGGATGCCTATAACCCGATGGCCACCACCCCGGAAGAGTATCTGGGTGGCACCGCCAACTGGCGCACTGATCTGTACGCCTCCCAGGGTACCCTGCTGAGCCACCGGGAGAGCATCGAGCTGTTTCGGGCGCTGGGCGTACAGTTCACCCCGGAACTGAAAACCCCGGTTGTCGACATGCCTTTTGAAGGGGGCTACAGCCAGCAGGACTATGCCCGACAGATGCTCCAGGATTACGTGGATGCCGGTGTGGATCCACGGGATGTCTGGCCGCAATCATTCCGGCTTGACGATGTGTTGTTCTGGGTGAACGAGATGCCGGCATTCGGTCGTCAGGCGGTGTTTCTTGACGAGCAACCGATCACCGACGCGAACAGCTCCCTGGCCGCCATGGAACAACTCGTCCGGCAGGGCGTGAATGTATTGGCACCGGCCCTGTGGAAAATGCTGACTCTGGACGGCAACGGCGAAATCGTTGCTTCCGAATATGCCCGCAATGCCCGCATCGCGGGTCTTGACCTGATCGCCTGGACTGTGGAGCGAAGCGGCCCCCTGGCCACCGGCGGTGGCTGGTATTACCAGACCGTGACCGATGCCATCGACCGGGATGGCGATGTGTTTGAGGTGATCGATGTGCTGGCCCGGGATGTGGGTGTACGGGGCATTTTCTCCGACTGGCCGGCCACCGTTACCTACTACGCTAACTGCATGGGACCGCGCCGCGGACGTTGATGGTTGACCCTCAGACCGGGCTTTGTGCGATTTTTCACCCAACCTTTCCTGCGGGAATAGCGTTGTGCTGCACAAGGAACGGTATGAGGGTTTTACGGTTTTTGATCAACGCTGAACGTTCCGGGAAAAGGTACATGAAGGGAGAGTGAACAGACCGTAGTCCGGGTTTAACCCAAAACCCGCAATTTTGTCGGTAGGGTGAAATGGTGATCGGGGTCACATTCCCGATATGCGATTCTAACCCGAACATTCTCAGCCCAGGAGGGGAGAAGGTTATGAACAATCCGAGCAAAATTGCGTACGCCACCATTCTGACTTCCGCCATGCTTTCGGCACCGGCGGTCTGGGCACAGGACAACGGTACCGCCCGGGACAGCTCAGGGCTCTATATCGGCGGCAGTTACGGCGGTTACAAGGCCCATGAGGGCGAGTTCGAAGACGAGAACGATCTGTTTGGTGCATCCGTGGGTTACCAGTTCAACCCGTATTTTGCCCTGGAGGCAGACTACATTGATTTCGGCAATTTCGGTGAGGACGAGGTTGAAGGCAAACTCAAGGGCGTGGGCCTGGGGCTGATTGGTCGTCTGCCGGTGACCGACAGCTTCGGGATCTACGGCAAGGCCGGTGCCTTTGCGTCCGCCTTCGATGTGGAAGCCTTCGACGAAGATGAAACGTACGATGAAGTCTCACCCTTCGTGGGGGCCGGTGTGGATTTCCGTGTCACTCAGCACGTCAGCGCTTTCGCCGAGTATGACTATTACAACGTCGATATCGACGAGAGTGACTTCAATGGTCAGGTGAGTGATGATGGCCCCCGGTTTGATACTGCCCGGGCCGGTGTCCGCTTCCAGTTCTGATCTTCTGCCCATAATTTGACCTGAATCAAACCGGCTTTCTGGTGGCCCATTGAGGCAAGCGGATGGCCGGTTTTGTCTTGTCTGACTTCAGGTAGACATTTGTATACTTCGGCCGTACAGACCTGTAACCGAGGAGCAGAACAATGGGTAGTACCACTAACAAGACTGCGGTAGCCAAAGGGAACACCGGTAAAGCGATCCACAAGACGGATGTCGTTATTGTAGGGGCCGGTTTTGGCGGCCTGTGTATGGCCATCAAGTTGCAGGAGGCGGGTTACAATGACTTCGTTATCCTGGAAAAGGCCGGCGAGGTGGGCGGTACCTGGCGTGATAACACTTATCCGGGCTGCGCCTGTGATGTGCAGTCCCACATGTATTCCTACTCCTTCGCGGGCAAGCCGGACTGGAGTAAACGCTACGCCCCCTGGAATGAAATCCAGCAGTACATTCTGGATACCACCGAAAAATACGGGTTGCGCCAGCGGGTTGAGTTCCATCAGGAGGTGATCGCGGCGGAATACAACGATGACACTGCCCGCTGGCTGATCACCACCGAAAAGGGTGACCGCTTTGACTGCCGCTACTGGGTACTGGCTTCCGGGCCCCTGCACGTGCCCCAGTACCCGGACCTCAAGGGGCTGGACTCGTTCCGTGGCAAGGTCTTTCACTCCGCCCGCTGGGATCATGATTACGATTTGAAGGGCAAGAAGGTGGTGTCGATCGGCACCGGAGGCAGTGCCATCCAGTACTGCCCGGAGATTGCGCCCGAGGTGGAGCAGCTCTATGTATTCCAGCGTTCCCCCGCCTGGGTGATCCCCCGGGACGATCGGCGTTACCTGGGTATCGAGAAAAAGCTGTTTGCCCGTTTCCCGGCCCTGCGTAAGCTGCACCGGGCGCGGCTCTACTGGACCAATGAATCCCGGGTCTGGCCGATTTTCAATCCGTCCCTGGCACGCAGTCTGCAGCAGTTTGCCAAACTGTTCATTCGTCTGACGGTGCGTGACCGGGAAACCGCACGCAAGCTGACACCGGATTACACCATCGGCTGCAAGCGGGTACTCATTTCCAACAAATGGTATCCGATGTTCAATCGCAAGAATGTTGAACTGGTGACCGGGGGCATCAGGGAAGTCCGTGAACACAGCGTGGTGACTGCCGATGGCAAGGAGCGGGAGGCAGACTGCATTATTCTGGGGACCGGTTTCCAGGTGGATCCGCGCCTCTATATGAAAGGCTTCACTCTCAAGGGCAGCGGCAAACACAGTCTGGACAAGGATTGGGCCGAGGGCGTGGAAGCCTATATGGGCACCCTGGTGCACGGCTATCCCAACATGTTCCAGTTGGTGGGCCCCAATGCGGGGCTGGGTCACAACTCCATCATTTTCATGATCGAGTGCCAGGCAGACTACATTGTCAGCCTGATGAACATGGTGGCTGCAAGGGATGTGGACTATGTGGATGTCACTGCCGGTGCCCAGGAATCCTTCAACGAGGAAGTGGCCGAAGGCCTGAAGGATACGGTATGGACCTCCGGCTGCACCAGCTGGTATCAGCAGGCGGACGGCAAGAACTTCGCGGTCTGGCCGTTCTCCACCTGGAAATACTGGATACGTACCCGGTCTCTGAGACTCACCGATTTCCGCTTCGGTAAGGTGTCAGAAAACAAGCAGCGTCGCGCCCGTAAGGCAACCGCCGGGGCCTGATCAACCTGGCTGGTCCGGGCTGGACACTTCCACCCGGTTCCGGCCTTTCTGTTTGGCCCGGTACAGGGCCTTGTCGGCACCCCGCAGATAACTTTCCGCCAGGTCGTCCGGGGCGGGAGTCCCCAGTGCCACGCCAATGCTGACGGTAAAGCGGATCTGCTGTCCTTCACAGTCAGTCACTTTCTCTGCGACTGTGCGACGGAACTGCTCCAGTCGCTCGATCAGTTCGTCCGCCTCCTGATAGGTGGTGAGAATGATAAATTCTTCTCCCCCGAACCGGGCCAGTTCGTCCGTATCCCGTCGGAACATGGTGCGCATGGTATCCGCCAGGGTTTTCAGGCACTCATCCCCGGCCTGATGGCCGTAGGTGTCGTTGATGCCCTTGAAATGGTCCGCGTCCACCATGGCCAGGGCAAAGCCAGCCTTGTGCCGCTGGCACCACTGGAAGCTGCTGGCCAGCTGGCGGTCAAAGTAGCTGCGGTTGCCCAGTTGGGTCAGCTCATCAGTCACGCTCAGATGGGACAGTCTGGCGTTGGCCTGTGCCAGTTCGCTGTTGAGGCGGCCCAGCTTGCGGTTCCAGTAGAACAGCAATGCCAGTATCACTGCGGTGATCGCCAACATCAGCCACAGCAGGGTGTAGTCCTGGGCCTGGCGGACCTGCAGGGTACGCCACTGGGACTCAATGCTGGCTCGCATTTGCTCGGGCATGGAGGCCACCAGCTTCTGCATGATGCCCAACAACATGGGCTCATCACTGCGTGTGGCTACCGCGAGGTTCCAGTCAAAGGGTGCCCGGCCAAGAATTTTCAGTTTATGCAGATCGAGTCTCTGCATGTAGTGACTGGCGGTGACCTGGGTCGTGAGAAAACCATCCAGCTCGCCGCTTGTCACCAGTTCCAGGCCCTCCATTTCATTCCGTACGGTTTGCAGGCGGATTTCCGGATAACGTGCTCTCATGAGATCAATAAAAGCAAAATCGTCGATTACGCCAAGGGCTTTGCCTTCAAGGCTGGTGAAATCTTCGAAAAACGGTGTTTCCAGGCGACCCAGTACGACCACCGGGAGCGTGAGATAAGGAACGGTGAAGTTGAGGTAACTGAGCCGCTCCGGCGTTTTCATCGCCAGTGACAGCAGATCGCATTCCCGTTGCCGGATCTTTTCCAGGGAGGCCCGCCAGGTCCGGGTGGGCTGTGGCTCAAATCGTATCCCGGACTGCCCGGAAAAATAACGGAACACATCCCCGGAATAACCGGTATGCCGTCCGTTTTCATCCAGTCCTTCCATGGGCATGGAATCGGGGCTCAGGCAGACCCGTAGTTTATAGTCGTGTCGCTCGAGCCATTCCTGTTCGCCGGGGCTGAAGCTCAGATTGCGGGACTCTTCAGCTGTCCTGGCGCGGAAACTGCCCAGCCAGCGGTCTTCGATGCTACGCTTCTCGATCGGGCTGATGGCGGCCAGGGCCAGGTTCATGATGTTCCTCACCGGTTCCAGTTCGGGGTTCAGGCCGAAGCGCAGGTCTTCTCCCCTTACCTCGCCGTGGGTCAGTTCTCCGACTACCCGGATGCTCTGCAGGTTAAGGTCCCGGATCCAGTAGTTGCCGTTGGCCAGAGCAGCCAGTACCACATCGACTTCTCCGTCGGCAAGACCCTGGAACATGGCTTTCTGGCTGTCATAGGCGCGTACCTTGTCCAGCTGTTTGCGTACCGGTGATTCGTAATAGATGCCGGCTCCCAGACCGACCCGGTAGGGGGCCAGATCTGTCAGTTCCGAGAACGTTATATCCGGCCGGCTGGTGAAGGCCACTACCGGAATGGTGTGGTAGGGCTCGGTGAAACGGGTAAACCCGGCCCTTTCCGGGTTGAGTGACATATTGGCCATGATGTCCAGCTCGCCACTGCGGAAGTCCGGGAACAAATTGGCCCAGCGGCCCGGCACCGGGATGAACTGCAGGCCTGTCAGGTCTGCGATACGATTGAGAATATCCACTGTCAGTCCCTGGATCTGACCGTTGGCGAGGAAACTGAAAGGCGCATAGTCAGACATCACGCCCACCCGGAGCGGGCCGGTTTTCTGTACCAGCGCCTGCTGGTCGTCACTCAGGGCAAAGCTTCGGGTCTCGCCAGCCCGGGCACCGCCATATTCCCGCCAGCGCTGCAGCAATTCCCGGATACGTGGTTCGGGAACGGCCTCCAGTCCCTGCTGTAAACGCTGGAAAAGCTCCGGATTATCACGATGAACACCTACGCGAAAGTCTTCCCGTGACAACTTTCCCAGTGGTGCCGGGCCCAGAATATCCAGAAACCGGAAGCCGGCCCGGTTTGCGTAGTAATCCAGGGTCAGCTCCGGGCCGATAATGACATCCACCCAGCCGAAGGCCAGGGCTCGTACCAGGGCCGGGATGCTCTCATAGCTGCGGAAATCGATGTCGTTGCGAACCAGGTAGTCCATATAATAAATATTTTCCACGACACCCACTCGCACGTGCTGTAGATCGTTCAGAGAGTTTATCCGGGGACGCGGTTTACCATTGTCGTACATCATGAAGGTCTGGCGGACGTGGTAAGGGCGCGTGAAGAGGATAGAGCGTGCCCGGTCCTCCTGGTAGGAAATACCGTCGATGGCATCCAGCTCCCCGCTCATGAAAGCGCTGTAAATTTCCGGCCAGCTGCCGGCCCGGAAACGGAAGGTGATGCCGGCGTGCCGGGCAACTTCCCGCAAAATATCGACAGAAAAACCGCTGGCGGTGCGCCCCTCCACATGGGAGTACGGCTGGTTGTCGGCCACAATGCCGATGCTGACTACTGGCTTGTCGGTTGGTTGTGCCTTCACTGCGAAAGGCAGCAGACTGCCTGTGAGCAGGACAAACGTCGCAAGCCATGAAAAAATAGCGCCCGGGCAGGCAAACCGTTTGTCGTTCGAGGCAGGACACATGAATAATTCTGGACTCCCTGTCTTGGTGTTCAGTGAGTTTAGCCGGCGGTTGGCAGTTTGCATAATCCGGACACAGAAAGGAGCAGAATGGGTATGAAGCAGCAGACAGGTGATCAGGGCAGCCCCGCAGCGATTGACTGGCACACCACCCATGCCGCCGTCTGGCGCCGGCACCGTTCGGGGCTGCGGGCGGTGCGGCGGCTGGACCCGATCAGCTGGGATAATCTGACCGGAATCGACCGCCAGCAGGAGGCGCTGGCGGAGAATACCGAGCGCTTTCTGGCGGGCCAGCCTTCCAACAACGCGCTTTTGTGGGGTTCCCGGGGTACCGGCAAGTCGTCACTGATCAAGGCATTGCTGAACCGCTACAGCGACCGGCGTTTGCGAATGATCGAGGTGGACAAGGATGATCTGGTGAACCTTCCGGAAATCGTGGATGAGATTGAGCACCTGGACTGGCGCTTTGTGATTTACTGCGATGATTTGTCCTTCGACGTGGGGGAGTCTGGCTACAAGGCCCTCAAGAGTGTGCTGGAAGGTTCCCTGGAACTGCCGCCGGAAAATGTGCGGGTCTATGCTACCTCCAATCGCCGGCACCTGATGCCGGAATACATGGATGACAATGTGCACAGTGAGGTACGTGGTGGTGAGCTGCATCCGGCGGAGGCCATCGAGGAACAGGTATCCCTGGCGGACCGTTTTGGCCTGCAACTGTCCTTTTACCCGTTTGCCCAGGATGTTTACCTGCAGGCGGTGGACCGCTGGTTCCCCGATGTGGCGGATCGCGAGGAACTGCACATTCAGGCCATTCGCTTTGCCACTGGCCGGGGTGTGCGCAACGGGCGCACGGCGCAGCAGTTCTATCGCCAGTTCAGTGGCCGCTTTCCGGATGCCGGGGAAGGGTGACGGTAAACCGCACACCCTGCAGCGGTGTGCCGACATTGTCTGCAGTCACTGTGCCCCGGTGGTGGCCGGCAATCAGTCGCACAATCAGCAGCCCCTGACCCAGGTGCCCCTCGGCAGCCGGCGCCCGGACGGTCACAAAGGGGCTGAAAATATCACTGGCCAGTTGCTCCGGCAGTTGTGAGCCCTCGTTGGTTACGGATAGCAGGAGCTGGTTATCCAGGGACTCCAGCGACACGATAATCTGTCCGCCTGCCGGAGTGAAATCCCGGGCGTTGTCCACCAGCTTGTCCAGCATCTGTACCAGCAACTCCGGCGAACCGGTCATCGGGCATCCGGATGCAGGCCCCAGGTAGCGGATGACATGGTCCGGATCGAGGGTCTGGTACGCCTGAGTGGCTTCTGCCAGCACCGGGGCCAGCTCGAAGGCTTCGTGTTCTGCCTGTTCCAGACTCTGCTCCAGCCGGCTGGCTTCGCTCATACCGTGGATGATGCGGCTCAGCCGCTGGGTGGCGGTGCGGGCCCTGGTCAGGTAGTTGTCCCGCTCTTGGTCACTGGCGGCGTGGGGCAGATTGTCCAGGGAGGAGCGCACCACCGCCACCGGGGTTTTCAGTTCGTGGGCCAGGCGGCGGGAAAAACTCTCCAGATAGCGGGTATAGCCTTCCAGTCGCTCGGTCATGTGGGAAAAGCGCCGGGACAGGTCGCCGATCTCGTCCCTTGCACGGGATGGCGGTAGTGGCGCGAGTATACGCCCCTCCGGATCCACGCTTTGATCGATGGCTTTCTGCAGCCGGGTGATGCGCAGCGACAGCCAGCTGGCATACCCCAGCAGCACCAGCATCAGGCCCACAATCAGCAAGGTGCTGCGGGAAATGACCGAGCCCAGGGTGTTGCCGGACAGGGCCAGAATACGATCCAGGGACTGTAGCAGAATCAGGCTGCGGCCTTCCCCCAGCGGCTGTTCTACCATCAGGTAACGGTCGCCGTCCGGCAGGCGCACCAGGTGCTGGTCCGGTAGCTTTGACGTTGGCAGCTGGCGGTTGATGGCCGGCAGTTCGACGGGTTCCGGCTGGAAGGCGCGGACCAGGCCACGCAGGCCGTTGAGGATGATTCGGTCAACAATTTCCACGGCGCTCAGACTGTCAAAGTCGTCTGCACGGGTATCTGTCTCATGCCGGGCTATGGCCAGCAGCCAGCCGCCGTTGTCCAGAATCCGGGCCTGCTGACCGGCAAACAGCAGAGGATGGAGTTGTTGTTCCAGGTCAGGCAGGCGGCTGAGCAGGTGCCCTGCCACCATCGGTGGGGTACCCGTAGGTGCACTGTTGAGCAGACCGAATTGCAGCAAGCTGCCTGTGTCTGGCCTTGGCAGGGTCAGCTCCAGGCGATAGCCATAGCCCCGGTTCTGCCAGTAGCCGGTGGCTTGTGTGTCTTGCCGGGGGGTGCGACCGGTGGTGAGGCTGTCCATCCGGCCCTGACCGGTGGTACGGAATATCCGCTCGGTGGATTCCCCGTTGCGCACCCAGCGCAGGCTCAGGTAATCGTAGGGCCGGTCGGGCAGGGAGGGGTGGTAGAGAGCCTGGGGGTTGCGGGGGATGCGTAGCTGCAGATACAGCTTCTGTTCCGTGGCAGAGGCCTGCCAGCGAAACCCTTCGGCGGTGGTCTCTCCGGGTTGCCGGGGATGCCAGTCTTCCTGCCCCGATTCCTCGTCATAACCCGGCCAGTCGGAACCATAGCCGTCCAGATTCGGGGGCTTGCTGACCGTCTGGGCATAAATCACCGGCGCATTGTCCGGTAGTGGGGGCTGGTCGCTGAGCAGTGGGCCGAGCAGCCGTTCGAGCCGTCTTCCCTGTTCTGCCAGCTGCTCCCGGGCCTGACCCCGCAGCGCCTCATCCAGCTCAATCACGAACTGCAGGCCCGCCCAGGGAATCAGCAACATCAGCAGGCCGGTCAGCAGTAACTGGCGTTTCAGGGTCAAGGCTTACACCTCATGGGCGTTCCAGCGATAACCCATGCCATAGGCGGTCTGGATGGCATCGAACTGCGGGTCCAGTTGCTGGAACTTGCGCCTGAGCCGTTTGATATGGGAGGTCACCGTGTTGGGATCCAGCACCGTATTGGCGGCCGTCATCAGTTGGTCTCTGTCCCGTACATGGCCGGGGTGTTGACTGAGGGAATGCAGCATCCAGAACTCGGTAACCGTCAGGTCCACCGGCTGGCCGCGCCAGTGGGCGGTCATGCGGTCCATGTTCAGAATCAGATCGCCCCGTTCGATCACCTGGTCCGGTTGCTGGAGGGTCTCGGCCCAGGCATCGGCCCGGCGCAGCAGGGCAGTAATCCGGGCCAGCAGGTGATCCAGGCTCATGTCCTTGGTGACATAGTCATCGGCACCCAGCCGCAGCCCGTGGACCGAGTCGATGTCACTGTCCCGGGCGGTCAGGAATATGATCGGCAGGGTCGCGGAGCGCTGGCGCAGGCTGGCGCAAAGCTCGAAGCCACCTTCCGGTTCGTCTCCCAGCCCCACATCAATAATCGCCAGGTCCGGCAGGGCATGTTGCAGGGCGGTCATCGCCGAGGCCCGGTCGCTGTAGGCGGACACCCGGTAACCGCGTCGCTCGAAGGCATCCCGGTAATTTTCCCGGATGCCCGGTTCGTCTTCCACCAGAACAAGGTGCCGTTTCATGGTTTGTCCGTTTGCCCGTTTTGCGAATGAATGGTCGGGTTCCATTTAATCACGGCAGGCCCTGATAACAAGGGGTTGCCATAATTCATCATCTTTTTGCTGCGGAATACCCGGTTTGCGACACCGGATTGCCCTTTCCGGGGAGTGAAATAGGCACAAAACCTCCCCGAAGAAGGAATCTGTTATGCAAAGCCGCGCTGCTGTTTCTACCTCACTTCAGTTGCTCTGTCCTGCACGTATCATTCGGTTTATGGAAGGTGTCAGTCTGTGGCTCGCATTCCTCCTGATGTTGTCGACCCATTCCCTGATGGCCGACGCGAGTGAAGCCGAAGTCACTGGCGGTCAGTTTCACTTTGTGGACCAGCAGGGTGCCTGGCAGGAACCGGCGACCCTGCTGAATGCCGACTACCAGGTAACGGTCAGTGGCCTGATTGCCACCACCCGGCTGCGCCAGACGTTCCGCAACACCTCGCAGCAATGGCGGGAAGGGGTGTTCACTTTTCCCTTGCCGGAGCAGGCCGGTGTGCATGCCCTGACCATGGAGGCGGGGGAGCGTCGTATCGAAGGGCGGATTGCGGAGCGACAGCAGGCCCGGCAGCGTTATGAAAAGGCAAAGGAAGAAGGCCGCCAGGCGGCGCGGCTGGATCAGCAGCGGCCCAATCTGTTCAGCACTCATCTGGCCAATATCCCGCCCGGCGAGTCGATTACGGTAGAGCTGCAATACCAGCAGCCGGTGCAGTACCGGTATGGCGAGTTCGAGCTGCGCCTGCCCACCACCCTGACCCCCCGGTACATGCCTGGTGTGCCCTTGCCGGTGCCGGAGTCCGAAGAATGGCTGGCGGGCTGGGCGTTGCCGACCTCTCAGGTCTCCGATGCGCAGCGGATCAGTCCGTTCACGGTAGCCAGGGGAGATGTGCACCCCGACAGTCACCGGGCCTCGGTCAATGTCGATATTGATGCCGGGCTGCCGGTGGCCAGTGTGTCCAGCCCCAGTCACCGGGTTTCCGGCATCCGGGACGGTGATCGGGTTACGGTGACCCCCGACAATGGGCGGATTGTGATGGACCGGGACCTGGTGTTGCGCTGGCGACCAGTGCGAGGGCAGGAACCCTCGGCAGCGGTCTTCCATGAGCAGTTCCAGGGGGAGGATTATCTGCTGGCCATGTTGGTGCCGGGCCTGAGCCAGAATCGTGATTTCCCCCGGGAACTGATTTTTGTGCTGGATTCCTCCGGGTCGATGGCGGGTGAGTCTATCCGCCAGGCGCGCCAGGCATTGCTGTACGGACTGGAAACCCTGCGCCCCGGCGACCGCTTCAATGTGCTGCAATTCAACAGCCAGACCGGTTCACTCTACCCTCGTCCGGTCGCCGTCAATGCGCACAATCTGTCCCGGGCCAGACAGTATGTCCGTGAGGTGACCGCAGGCGGCGGAACGGAAATGGCGCAGGCGCTGACCAGGGCACTGGATCACCAGAACCAGATCCCCGGGGGGTTTGTCCGCCAGGTGGTGTTTATCACGGATGGTGCAGTCGGAAACGAGGAAGCACTGTTCGGGGTGATCCGCCGGCAGTTGGGTGACAGCCGTTTGTTTACCGTGGGTATCGGATCCGCCCCCAATATGCACTTCATGCGGGATGCGGCCCGCCATGGTCGCGGCAGTTACACCACAGTTCAGGACAGCAGCGATATTGCCGGGACACTGGAGAGTCTGTTCCGGAAAATGCAGGCACCGGTGCTGGCGGATATACGCAGCCGCTGGCCAGTGGCGGATGTTCAGCCCCTGCCGGAGCCCGTGCCCGATCTGTTCCGCTCCGAGCCGCTGGTGCAGGTGGTCAGGGGGCAGCCTGCCGAGGGTGATGCCGTCTTCTCTGGTACCCGCCCGGACGGCAGTCGCTGGTCCCGGTCCCTTGCGCTGGGCAGTGCCGTGGCGGGGACCGGCCTGCACCGGCTGTGGGCGAAGCAGCGAATCGAACGGCTGGAGGATCGCCGTGAGTCGCAGTCAGAAGATACGGTGCGCAAGTTGGTGACCGATTTGTCTGTAAAGCACCAGTTGTTGACTCCTTACACCAGTTTTCTGGCCATTGACCAAACACCCCGCCGACCTGCGAGCGAGTCGCTGACTGATGAGGCCATTCCGGTGCTGCAGCCTGCCGGCAGTAAGGCCTCCATGCTGCGATATCCCCGGACTGCGACGCTCTCGCCCCTGTTGCTGGTTCTGGGCTTGATGAGCCTGATGTTCACCCTGTGCCTTTACCTGCTGCGGAGGTTCGGATGATTTCCCGGCTGCTGTTACTGCTCAGTTCTACCACTGCGGTCTTGCTGGTTGCGGGTTTATGGATTCCTTTCAAGGCACTGCTGGCCCAGGAGCTGCTGGAGTTGGCCTGGGCTGAAAGCCGTGCCCGCCAGACCGAGGTGAAGCCCTGGCCCTGGGCGGATACCTGGCCGGTGGCACGTTTGTCGTTTCCGGGGGAGGCCGGTTCCGTTATCGTGCTCCAGGGCGCTCACGGTGAGAGTCTGGCGTTCGGGCCGGGCCGGCTTGTCGGAGGAAGCTCCGTTACTGACCCTGTGGTCATTGCCGGTCACCGGGATACCCATTTTGCCAGACTGGCGGACCTGGAGGCTGGTAGCCGGTTGCAGGTGACTTATCGTACCGGTGAACCTGTCAGCTACCGGGTCAGGCTCAGCCGGGTGGTCGACAGCCGGCGGGAAATGATTGATCTCACCCGCCTGCCGCCCGGCTCCCTGATGCTGGTGACCTGCTATCCGTTCGATACCCTCGATGCCGGCGGTCCGCTGCGATATGTGGTTGAAGCTGAGCCTGAATTTGCTCTGGCGGAGCCTGTTGCCAGCCGCTGATATGGCTTACACTTCGGTGCTGTAGTCATTCAGGATTTGCAACTAATGGGTTTTATCAGAAAGTGTCTGGCCTGGCTTTCGGTTCCGGTCATCTGTCTGCTGTTCATGCCGGTGTATTTGTTGCGACCGTTCAATCCGGACAACAACAGGCTGTTCGGGCTGGTCGTTGCCCGGGTGGGGCGGTTTTTTCTTGGCATGAAGCGACCTATTGAAGGTACCGAGAATATTCCCAAAGACCGGCCTGTGGTGATGGTCGCCAATCATCAGCACAACGACGACCTTTTCGTGGTGGCAGACCTGCTGCCCCGCCGCACGGTAACAGTCGGCAAGTCTGCGCTGATCTGGGTGCCGTTTTTTGGTCAGGTGTTCTGGCTCGGCGGCAACGTGATTCTCAACCGTGCCCACTTAATCAGGTCGGTGGCTGCCTTGCAGGCCACGACCGATGCTATTACCACCGAGGACAAGAGTGTCTGGATCTTCCCCGAGGGTACCCGTAGCCATGGCAAGGGCCTGCAGAACTTCAAAAAGGGGGCCTTCCATGTGGCGATTGCCTCCGGCGCCCCGATAGTGCCGGTATGCGCCAGTATTTATCACGACCGTGTGACTGGCCTGACCGGTCGCCGGGAGTCGGTGTCGGTGCGGGTGCTGCCACCGCTGGAAACCAGTGGCCTGACTCGTGAGAACGCGTCAGAGTTAATGGCGCGCTGTCATCGCATGATGGAGGAGACCATTGCCACGCTGTAAGGCCCGCTTATCAACTGCGACATACCCCACGGGCTTTTCTTGCAAGCTTCTTCATAACCGGGCAGTCTTTTGCGGTGCCTGAAACCACAAGGAGAACTCAATTATGAGTAATATCATATTGTTCCTGCTGATCGGCGGTGTGGCCGGCTGGCTTGCGGGCCTGATCATGAAGGGGCGGGGTTTTGGTGTTCTGGCCAACATCGGGATCGGCATTGTCGGTTCGGTGGTGGGCGGTTTTGTGTTCAGAATTCTGGGCCTGGCTGCTGCCAGTACCATTGGCGAGCTGGTGACCGCCACGGTGGGCGCCGTCTTGTTGCTGGCCGTTGTCAGCGCCCTGAAAAAGGCCTGACCCATGATCGTACCAGTGACTGCTGTATTTGCTGCCATTCTTGGCCTGCTGCTGATTGTATTGTCATTACAGGTGGTGCGCTTTCGCCTCAAATACCGTCTGGGAGTGGGCAGTAATGACGACCCGGCTTTTGAGGCGGCAATCCGCGCCCACGGCAACTTTGTTGAATATGCGCCGCTGGCGCTGATCATGCTGGGTCTGGCCGAGTTGAACGGTGTGGCCAGTGGACTGATCTACTGGACCGGTATGGCCCTGGTACTGGGCCGCATTCTGCATGCCTTCGGCATGCTCAATGGCGAGGGCGGCCCCCACAAGGCGAGGGCTCTGGGTATTTTGCTGACCTGGCTAAGCATTCTGGTGACGGCAGCGCTGCTGTTCTGGAATGTTTACCAGGTGAACGGTTAACCCGGCCAGCAAGGCCGGGAATATTCAGAGCGCCCGGGCCAATGGCTGGTCTGGATATTCCAGTTCCAGTCGCCGGTTGGCCCCATGATCTTCCGGGCGGGCCAGGGGCTGGTCGCTGCCATGGCAACACAGGGTGATCTGGCTTGCCCGTGCGCCTCCCTCGATCAGTAACTGCCTGGCGATATTGGCCCGCTTGCGGGACAGGAACAGGTTATAGGCGCGGGTGCCAAAGTTGTCTGTATGGCTGTGCAGCCGCACCCTGAGACCGGGATTGTCCCGCAGCCAGGCGCCGTGCCGGCGCAAGAAATCACTGTCTTCCCCGCTGGTGCAATGCTGGTTGAATCCGAAGTGGAAGCGCATCCGGTGCGGTCGTGCCGGGGCGCGTTGGTTGGGGGTGGTGGCCAGGCCGGCCAGGCGTTTCATCAGATCGGGATGATCCATTACCAGTACAGTCATGGAGTGCTTCCTTGGAGTTGTTTCTGACTCTTTCTTGTTATGCCCTCACTATTGACGCGAGCCGGCATAACGGCAATAGGCGAATGGTCGATAGGCCCGGATTATGTCGCCATGCACTGCGGATTGAATGACATTACTGTGACCGCAATGTGACAACTGCTCCCTGGCGCCACTCTGGTATCATTAAACCTCGTCAATATGGCCATGCTATGGTCGAACTGCAGCCTATCAGGGAAGAAAAATGATGAATTGTGAACGCCCATGCTGATCATCCCCGCTGAGAAAAAACTCGACTGGAAGCACCCGCCGGTGGTTACCCTGGGCCTGATGCTTGCTTGCCTGCTGGTGTTTGTGTTCTATCAGGCCGACGATGTGCGGTTGCAGGCCCGGGCGGTGGAGCGCTATCTGGAGTCGGATCTGCAGAGCCTGGAAGCACCGCTGTATGAAACTTACCTGCGGCGACAGATCCGCCTGGAAGGGAAGGCGGACAGAGTTCACGAGCTGCAGGACTTCCAGGACCTGCAGGCACAGCAAGAAGACCTTTGGGTAGCGCTGACGCTGTTGATGGACCGGGAGTTCTACCAGTACCTGCAGGAGGAGCAGGACCTGCTCTGGGCCCCCCGGGAAAGGCAGCTCTGGGCGCAGCAGCGCGGTGCCATTGAAGAAGAACTGTTGGCCCGGGTCAGTGCCTTCAGGCTGGGGCTGATCCCGGCCGAAACCACCCTCTATACCCTGATTACCTACCAGTTTCTGCACGGCGGCTGGGGTCATCTTATCGGTAACCTGGTATTCCTGTTCCTGCTCGGGTTTACCGTGGAGCGGGCACTCGGGCCCGGCCGCTATTTGCTGTCCTACCTGGCGTGCGGTGCTCTGTCGGGACTGATCTACAGCGGGCTTACCTTCGGGAGTCACATGCCGCTTGTTGGGGCCTCCGGTTCCATATCCGGGCTGATGGGTATGTATGTGGCCATTTACGGCCTGCAGCGTATCCGCTTCTTCTATTTCGTGGGGGTGTATTTCAATTATTTCCGGGCACCGGCGCTGGTCATTCTGCCGGTGTGGATCGGCAAGGAAATTTACGACTATTGGTTCGCCGGAGCGAGCGGTGTGGCCTACCTGGCCCATGCGGGAGGGCTGGTGGCCGGGGCTGGCCTGGTCTGGCTGCTTGGCCGCAGCGTGTTGCAGGTGAAAGACGAATTCTATGCCCCGGAGCCGGAAGAACAGGATCGCGCCTTTACCGAGGGCTACGCCCGGGCCATGGCCAGCATCGGCCGTATGGAGTTTGATCTTGCCCGCCGCCAGTTCGGGGAACTGAGGCAGAGCTGGCCGGACCGGTTTGTGGTGCTCGAGCATTTGTACCAGCTGGACAAGCTGCGCCCGGATCTGCCCGCCTACCGCGAGTCGGCCCGGGCCATGCTCAACGAGGCCCTGAACCGCCGCCTGCCGGAGCGTATGGTGGCGGTGTGGAAGGAATATCTGCGCCTGGGTGAGCCTCACCAACCCCTGGAAGCGGAAGACCATAACCGGGTGCTGTTTGCCAGCCTCAAACAGCACGATCTGAAAACCGCCGAAAAAGCCTTTGAGCGGCTGCGCCACAGCAATGCCCCCCTTCTGGCCCAGGAAGCCAGCCAATTGCTGGCGGATGAGTTCGACAAACGACAGATGCCCTCAAAGGCACAGTATTATCGGCAGATGCCGGAGGCCCACTGACCGGCCTGCCACCTCAGAGCCCGCTCTCGTCGATCCCGAAACTGGCTTTGGGGCCCTGCAGCGGCTGCTTCTGCCTGGCCTGCGCCAGATAGGTGTCTACCTGCTCGTGCAGTGGGTGGGTAAGGCAGCGTCTGCGGATGAAGGTCAGAAAGGCGGAGGCCTTCTCCCATTGCCCCATTCCATTGGCCAGGGTTTTCGCCGCCAGCAGATACGCAGGAGCCACTTCCTGGCTGTCCGGGAAACGCTTGTGGAAATCCTGCAGCAGGCGCAACACCATTTTGTAGTGCTTGCGGTGATACAGAGCGTTGGCACAGCGCACCGCCAGCTCGGGGTCCTCCAGCCGGAAGGTGGGTTCGGCTTCCAGAATGGCGGAAATCATCTCATCGATACCCTCGCCGTCATTTCGCTCGGCCAGCCATGCCAGCAGGCGCGGGTGATACTGGTACAGTTGCTCCACATCGCGCCGGGCCATCAGTAGCTTATAAAGCTGACCCAGCCGCGCAGGGTTGTGGGCATCCCGCTTGAGCTGTTCCTTGAGAATGGATTCCACCCGGTCGTAGTGGCCATCCTTGAGGTGCATGTCGATATCCGCATCCACCCGGCGGGTACGGTCCCGGTGGTGCATGTCATGCATCGGGCCATTGTCCTCCTCCTGCAACTCCGCCACAAAGCCCAGCTCCTCCTGATACTGGAACAGCAGATAACCCAGCATGTGGAACAGGATCAGTGTGAAGGTACTGCTGAGAAAGCCGCTCACCGGTTGCGAGATGGTGGCCGGGAAATGGGCGAAGGCAAACTGCTGGGCGGCCCCGGAGGCCAGCATCAGCAGGATCAGGTAACCGTAAAGCAGAAAATAGGGGGTGCCGATGCGGGCAATCAGCGAGGCCAGGT
Source organism: Marinobacter sp. (assembly GCA_014359475.1). GTDB lineage: Bacteria > Pseudomonadota > Gammaproteobacteria > Pseudomonadales > Oleiphilaceae > Marinobacter. The sequence continues at coordinate 155,447 of JACIZI010000002.1, forward strand.
TGATCGGATTGATGGCCGGTCCGGCGGACTGCTCCATCGCCAGGATCATGATGCTGGCGGGCATGGCCAGTACCGCAAAAGCGATCACCAGCATCATCACAATGGGGCCGCCGAACATGCCGCTGGCCATAATAATGGCAATCACTGCGGCGATCACCAGAAACTGCATCACCACCGTATTGATGCCGGCCCCGCCAAACGCCATGCTCAGCGGCGGGGGCATCATATGCCCTTCCGCAGTGTGGCTGATGACGGCGTAGTTGTATTTCAGCAACGCCAGGGATAGCAGCGCACCCATCACAATGCTGGTAATTGCCGACTGCATCAGCGCCGGGACAAAGGTGCATATGGCGATAACCGTCATCGGCGCGGCGTGGAACGGATACCGGAAAAACGAACCCAGGCGTTGCCAGAAAGGCACCACCTCATTGCCGGAACCGAGGTATTTCATCGCCTTGTTGCACTTGGGGCACAACGCCTGACGGCTGCCCGGATCCGCTTCCGGGAGGCAGCGACTGCAATAATGAACCTGGCACTCACTGCAGTGCCAGCGTGCGGCTTCTCCGGGGTGGTAATGGCAATCGTGGTTCACTGCGTGGGTTGTCCTGATCCTTGACGACTTGGGGCGTTATGATGGCAGAAGCGGGGACTGGCAGCCAGCGGCGTAGAGCCGAAGATTTCAGAAGGTGTCCGGAGTCGTGATGGAAGCATCATTCGCGATGCAGAAGATGAGACCCGGCTTTGGTTTGCCCTCGTTTGTTTTTCTGTCACTGCTTCTGCCCCCGGTGTTTACATAAATATGCAACAAACACCTGTTCAGACTCTTCCATTCTGGCCGATGATAGAGGTATGAGTTCTTTTCCTTCATGGAAGCCGATGCGGTTTAACCAAATATGAGATTGTGGTGGAAAACATCCGCACTGGTAGTGGCTGCGCTGGCGCTGCTTCTGGCCATGCCGTTTATCCCTGCTGTTATTTCGGACAGTCAGTTCTATGGTCAGGAGACCGATCTTGAAGTGCCGCAAATGGAGGGTGCCCCGGTTCCCGAGAATGGCCTGAATGTGGTGTTCTTCGGCTACAGGCATTGCGGTACTGTTTGTCCCGTGCAACTGGGAAACCTGCGTCGCCTGAATGATGAGATGAACGATGAGCGGATCCGGTTTGTGTTTGTCACTCTGGATCCCGAGCGGGACAGTCGCGCTGAACTGAATCGTATAATGGCCTCGCTGGGGAGCCGCTTTGTTGCCGTTCGACCGGAGAGCTGGCGGCAGTCGGCTATGGCGCGCTGCGAGGCACCCGTGGTTGCTCTGTGGTATTCGCAGCCTGCCTGATGCTGTTTTCTGCGGTGATGATCCAGGCGCAGATGGGCCGTATTGAAATGCACTTCCACATCTTTGCTGCTCTGGCTTTGGTGATTATTTACCGTGACTGGCTGCCGGTCGTTACCGGCGCCCTGGTGATTGCCGTTCACCACCTGTTGCTGACCGGGTTGCAGCTTGCCGAGGCATCAGCCGGGCAGATGCCGGTGATGATTTTCAACTATGGCTGTAGTTGGTCGATTGCCCTCCTCCACGCAGCGTTTGTGGTGTTCGAGGCTTCCATTCTGACCTTCTTCGCCTGGCAGATGGGACGCGAGCGACAGCGTAACTATGAGACCATCAGGCATATCCGGGCCTTCGACGAGGAAGGTGATTTGTCCGGCCGGCTGGAGGTGCTTCGCGGGGACCGCAGTGGTCATGCTTTCAATAACCTCATGGACCAGTTTTCCGATCTGATTCTCCGGGTGCGGACGCTTTCCGCAAGGCTCCACGAAAACGCAGGAGAACTGACCGCTGTGGGTGACCACACCAACCGGGTTGCCGAAGAGCAGAGTTCTGAAATGTCCCAGGTAGCCTCTGCCATGGAGGAAATGACGCGCACCATTCAGTCCGTCAGCGAAGGTGCTCAACAGGCGGCGGAGGCATCGGATGAGGCAGCCGGTGCGGTGAGCAATGGTAGCCGCAATGTGCGGCACTCTGTCACACTGACCGAATCCACTGACGGTGCCTTGGGCGAGGCCTCGCACATGGTGGCGCAGCTGGTTGCCCAGGTGCAGTCGATCGGGACGGTAGTTGCTTCCATTAATGACATTTCGGAACAGACCAATCTGCTGGCCCTGAATGCGGCCATCGAGGCTGCCCGGGCCGGAGAGCATGGTCGCGGGTTTGCGGTGGTGGCGGACGAGGTGCGTAACCTGTCCCGCCGAACCCAGACTTTTACCGACGAGATCCGCACCACGATTGATGAGCTGTCCAGAGTATCGGAGGGCTCCCTTGCGGCGATTGAGGTGGGCCAGACCCGTTCCCGGGAAACCAGCCTGTCTGTGCGTGAGGCGGGAGAGGCATTCGGGGCTATTGAAAGTGCCATTGCCACCCTGCGGGATATCAATACCCTGGTGGCATCTACCTCGGAAGAGCAGGCGGCCGCCTCGGTACAGATCAATGACAGTATCCAGCGAGTGTCCGCTGCCCAGCACGAGGTCGTGTCTCAGGCAGCACGGGCCCGGGAGCTGGCAGTTGAGCTGGAATCAGTGGTGGGCGAGGTGGATGCGCTGATCCGGGGACTCCGTACCGGAGAATAATAGATGCCGCTGGTTCGGGCCTGACAGGGGGGATCCGGGCGACCTCGGGGGCTCTCGGGAAAATTTCACCTGAATCGCCAGTTGAACTCTCGCCAATCGATGCAATAGTTATAGGTGACTTCACATTCCGGAGTCTTTCCATCAGTCTGTATGGTAGTTGCACGGGAGTGCCGGTCTGTTGCTGACTGCTGAAAAGGCTCCCGCACAGCCTTCCGGAAGTTTCGGATCACCAGAAAAAGGAGGCACCACATGTCGACGACCCGTCTGAGTAACGACAGTCTGAACACCCTTTCCAGCCTGGATGCAGGCGGCAAGACCTTCCACTACTACAGTCTGCCCAAAGCTTCGGAAACACTCGGAGATCTGGACCGGTTGCCGTTTTCCCTCAAGGTCCTGACCGAGAACCTGCTGCGTAATGAGGACGGCACCACCGTTGAGCGCAAGCATATTGATGCCATGGTCCAGTGGCTGAAAAACCGCCACTCCGATACGGAAATCCAGTTCCGGCCAGCCCGGGTGTTGATGCAGGACTTCACCGGTGTGCCCGGCGTTGTGGATCTGGCCGCCATGCGTGAGGCGGTCAAGAACGCTGGCAAGGACCCGGCGATGATCAACCCCCTGTCGCCGGTGGATCTGGTGATTGACCACTCGGTGATGGTGGACAAGTACGGCAACCCGTCCGCCTTCAAGGACAACGTCAAAATCGAGATGGAGCGCAACAACGAGCGCTATGAGTTCCTGCGCTGGGGTCAGCAGGCTTTTGATAACTTCCGGGTGGTACCGCCGGGTACCGGTATCTGTCACCAGGTGAACCTGGAGTATCTGGGCAAGACAGTGTGGCAGAAGGAGGTTGAAGGCAAGACCTTGGCCTATCCCGACACCCTGGTGGGCACCGACTCCCACACCACCATGATCAACGGCCTGGGTATCCTCGGCTGGGGTGTCGGTGGTATCGAGGCGGAAGCGGCGATGCTGGGCCAGCCGGTATCCATGCTGATTCCCGAAGTGGTCGGTTTCAAGGTCTCCGGCAAGCTGCGGGAAGGCATTACTGCCACCGACCTGGTGCTCACCGTCACGGAAATGTTGCGCAAAAAAGGCGTAGTGGGCAAGTTTGTGGAATTCTACGGTGATGGCCTGAAAGACATGCCTGTGGCGGACCGGGCCACCATCGCCAACATGGCCCCGGAATACGGTGCCACCTGCGGTTTTTTCCCGGTAGATGAGCAGACCATCAGTTACATGCGTCTGACCGGCAGGGACGATGAACTGCTGGAGCTGGTGGAAGCCTATGCCAAGGCCCAGGGCCTCTGGCGAGAGCCCGGCCATGAGCCGGTCTACACCGATACTCTGGAACTGGATATGGGCGAAGTGGAAGCCAGTCTGGCGGGACCCAAGCGGCCCCAGGACCGGGTGGCCCTCAGCAACATGAAGGCTTCCTTCGAGCTCTTGATGGAAACCGCAGAAGGCGCAGGAGAAGCCCGGGAAACCAAGCTGGAATCGGAAGGCGGTGGTACTGCCGTCGGCGCGCAACACGCCTGGTTCGATCACCCCGCCAGTCAGCCGCTGGAGATGAACGGCGAGTCGACCCGGCTGGATCCGGGTGCGGTGGTGATCGCCGCGATCACTTCCTGCACCAACACCTCCAACCCCAGCGTGATGATGGCGGCGGGCCTGATGGCGCAAAAGGCTGTCGCGAAGGGGCTGCAAACCAAACCCTGGGTGAAAACCTCGCTGGCTCCTGGCTCCAAGGTGGTCACCGACTACCTGAAAGTGGCAGGTCTGCAGGAAGACATGAACAAGCTGGGGTTCAATCTGGTGGGGTATGGTTGCACTACCTGCATCGGTAACTCCGGTCCGCTGCCGGATGAGGTGGAGAAAGCCATCGCTGATGGCGACCTGACCGTTGCCTCGGTACTGTCCGGTAACCGCAACTTTGAGGGGCGGGTGCATCCGCTGGTGAAAACCAACTGGCTGGCTTCGCCCCCGCTGGTGGTGGCCTACGCCCTGGCGGGTAACGTGCGGATGGATCTCACCAAGGATCCGTTGGGCTCGGACCAGGACGGCAACCCGGTCTATCTGAAAGACCTGTGGCCCAGCCAGGCGGAAATCGCCGAGGCGGTCGAGAAGGTCAAGACCGATATGTTCCGCAAGGAGTACGGTGAAGTGTTCGAGGGTGACGATACCTGGAAGTCGATCAAAGTGCCGGAGAGCAAGGTGTACGAGTGGAGCGACAAATCCACCTACATCCAGCATCCGCCGTTCTTTGAAGGGCTGCGGGAGGAGCCGGATGCCATTGAAGACATCCGGGATGCCAATATCCTGGCCCTGCTGGGGGATTCGGTAACCACCGACCACATCTCCCCGGCCGGTTCCTTCAAGCCGGATACGCCGGCGGGCAAATACCTGCAGGAGCATGGCGTGGAGCCGAAAGACTTCAACTCCTACGGTTCCCGCAGGGGTAACCATGAGGTCATGATGCGCGGCACCTTCGCCAACGTGCGCATCCGCAACGAGATGCTCGATGGCGTGGAAGGCGGGTACACGAAATTTGTGCCCACCGGTGAGCAGATGGCCATCTACGATGCGGCCATGAAGTACCAGGAGCAGGGCACGCCGCTGGTGGTGATCGCCGGCAAGGAATACGGCACCGGCTCGAGCCGTGACTGGGCGGCCAAGGGTACCCGCCTGCTGGGTGTCAGGGCCGTGGTGGCCGAGTCTTACGAGCGCATCCACCGCTCCAATCTGATTGGTATGGGCGTGATGCCGCTGCAGTTCCCGGAGGGTGTGGATCGCAAGACCCTGAAACTGACCGGTGAGGAAACCATCAGCATTGAAGGCCTGTCCGGCGACATCCAGCCGGGCCAGACACTGACCATGACGGTGAAGTACAAGGATGGCTCCACCGAGAGCTGCGAACTGAAATCACGGATTGATACCGCGAATGAGGCGGTGTACTTCAGGCATGGCGGTATTCTGCACTATGTGGTGCGGGAGATGCTGAAGTCTGCCTGATCAATGGAGGATTGCCGGCAGGCCCGGGGCCGGCCGGCAATTCCATGTGCCCTGTCAGCCCGTTGGCTTTTGGGTGCCGGGTAGTGTCAGCCAGAAAACCGAACCCTGGCCTTCCCCGGTTTCGAAGTCAACACCTCCCCCCATCTGTTCCATGATTTCCCGCGTAATTGCCAGCCCCAGGCCGGTGCCTCCCTGGCCTCTTGTGTCCGAGCTGTCCGCCTGGGCAAACTTCTCGAATACCCGTTCCCGGAACGGCTCCGGTATGCCCGGCCCCTGATCGGCCACCACTACCCTGAGAGCGTCAGGGTCAACCCTGATGGTCACCTCGACAGTGCTGTTCTGTGGTGAGAATTTGATGGCGTTGGACAGCAGGTTGTTCAGTGCCTGCCGGAATCGGCGGGCATCGACCGGGGCCGGCGCGTCGGCGGAACCATCGGAACACCGGAGGGTGATGCCCTGTTCAACCGCGTAGGTGCGCATCTGTCCAATGGTATCCTGCACCAGCGGCGCAACAGGCTGATTGGTTATCTCCATTTCAAGCCGGCCGGCGACCAGTTTCTCCATGTCCAGCAGGTCATTGATCAGGAGTTTGAGTTGCTCGCTGTTGCGTGCGGCGATCTCAATCAGTGACTTCTGTTGCTCCGGTATCGGGCCCATTACGCCACTGGAAATCAGCCTGAGCGATCCTGCCAGGGAGGTCAGCGGGGTACGCAGTTCATGACTGACGGTGGAGATGAACTCGTTCTTCATGCGCTCGACTCGCTTGCGCTCCGATATGTCCTCCACCAGGACCCACACCAGGGGTTCTCCGAAGGTGGTGTTGATCCGGATACCCTGGATGTTGGCGGTATAACTGCTTCCATCCTTGCGGAGAATGTTTCGTTCGATGGGACCGAAACGGCCACTGTCACGCAGTGGCTGAAGGATGAACTCTTCCACTGTGCCGCTGTCATTCTGGAAGAAACCGGTCGCCTGCAGGTTCCTGATTTCCTCCCGTTGATAGCCGCTGGGGCGCAGCAATGCATCGTTCATGTCGAGAATTTTACCGCTCCGCAGTTCGGCCAGCATAATGCCAATGGGTGATTTTTCGAACAAGCGACGGAATTGTTCCTCGCTTTCCTTGAGGGCCAGTTCAATACCTTTGTGGTCATGAATGTCGGTGATATAACCGTGCCAGATGGTGCTGTCGTCGGGCAGGCGTTCCGGGGTGGCGCGGCCCTCGACCCAACGCCACTCCTGACCGGAGGCCACCCGGTATTGTTCTTGCCAGGTGGTCAGATGTGTGGCGGAGACCTCGATGGATTCGGCAATTCTTTGCAGGTCATCCGGATGAATACGCTCGAACACAATGCTGGCATCCGAAGCAACTTCCTCCGGGGCGACCCCGTAGACCCCGAGCATCCCGGGGCTGGCGTAAGGGAAGGTAGAGCTGCCATCGGGCCATAGCCGGTACTGGTAAAGGGTGCCCGGTGCCTGCTCCGCCAGCTTGGCAAGGGTGGAGCTGGTTACCTGTCGTTCAATGGCGTTGGCGATCCAGCGGGCCAGCAGGGTGACAAAAGTAACTTCAGTATCCGTGAATGCGTTTCGACGCGGCTGCAGTGCAGAGAAATTCAGCGTTCCGAACAGCTTGCCGCCCACGTGGATGGGGGCGGCGATGTAAGCCTCCAGTCCGAACAACTGGTAGCAGCGCTGATCGCGGTACTGTGAGTGGCCCATGTCGGAGATGGCCAGAGGTGCGCGGTTGTTCAGTAGTAGTGAGCAGTAGGTGTCTCCCAGGGGGAAGGTGGTGCCGGGTTCCGGATACTCCTGCAATTCGCTCTGACACCACCGCACCGTGTAGACGTTACTGGTAATCTCGCTGACGATCGCTGTTGGCTGGCCAAGGAAATCTCTGCCACGCCTGAGTGCCCGATTAATCAGCGCCAGCTCATCTCTTTCACTCGTCATTGCCAGGTCGTTCAGTATCCGGAAGGCGGTGTTCTGTTGGTTGAGTCGGTCCAGTTGCTCCATTTCCCGGCTGACATCCGCGTGAGTTCCGTACATCCACAAGGGTTGACCATCGGATGTCCACTCAAGGACCTGGCCACGGTCATGCACCCAGATCCATTGGCCGTTTTTATGGCGCATGCGACAGCGATAGTTGTAACGATCAGCCTTGCCTGCGAAGTGTTGTTCCAGGCGACGGACGGATTCGGGCAGATCGTCGGGATGACACAGTGAACGCCAGGTGTCGATGGACAAGGGTGCAAGTTCCTCCAGGGTATAGCCGCAGATTTCCGCCCAGCGGGAATTGAAGGTGGCTTCTCCGGTCCGGATGTTCCACTCCCAGGTGCCCACCCGGGTTCCTTCGATCACGGCATGGGCCCGACGTTCACTCTCCAGCACCTCGCGATAGAGGGCATTCACTTCCCGGGCGTGTATCTCTCTTTCCACGCAATCAGCGATGTCTCGCAAAATGCCTTTCTCGCGGTCACTGAAGCCACGGGGAACATGATCGATAACGCACAGGGTGCCCAGTCGATGCCCCTCCTTCGAGTGTAACGGGGCGCCTGCGTAGAAAATCACCGGCTTATCCCCGGACAGCAGCGGATTGCCTTTAAAACGAGGGTCCAGGCGAGCGTCCGGAATCACCATGGTGTCGTCTGAATGAATGGCGTGCCCGCAAAAGGAAATGGCCCGGCTGGTTTCCGGCACCTCCAGCCCGACCGCGGACTTGAACCACTGCCTCTGCTCATCCACCAGGGAGACTAACGCAACGGGTAGGTCCAGCGCCTGGCTCGCGAGCCGGGTCAATCGGTCAAAACGCGCCTCCGGGGCCGTATCAAGAAGCCCCGTTTTCTTGAGTGCCCGGAGCCGCTCTGGTTCATTGTCAGCTATGGCAGGGTATTTCATGGCGTGTCTCCCACGGGCGCTTCAGTGTCACCGGGGCGGGTGGTCGCCAGCGGCAGGGTAATCCAGAAGTGAGCGCCATGGTCGTTGTAATGTCCGATCTTGCCGCCCATCAACTGGATCAGCTCCTGACAGATCGCAAGGCCCAGCCCGGTGCCGGAGATAGATCGCCGGGTGCCCCGCTCGGCCTGGGCAAACCGCTGGAATAGTCGTTCACGGAAATCTTCGGGCACCCCCTGGCCCTGGTCACTGACAGTTAGCCGTGCCTGCCCGTCGTCGGTCCGGCTCGCATCAATGGTAATCGTGCTTTCTTCGGGGGAGTAGCGGATGGCGTTGGTGATCAGGTTGTCGAGTATCTGCCGGGTTCGGAATGGATCGCACAAAACGGTGATGGGCCGTGCCGGCTTTGCGACCAGTTTTACCCGGGCGTTTGAGGCCAGGGACTGGTTACCTTCGACGGCATCCTGAATCAGGGCCGAGGCGGAGGTGGGTACCGGATAAACGTCCATTCTGCCGGCCAGCAGCTTATTGAAGTCCAGCAGGTCGTCGATCAGCAAGCGAAGGCGATCGCTGTTGCGCAAGGAAATCCGGATGAGCTCCGCCGCCTGGGGAGGAAGTTCGCCGGTAGCATCGGAGTTGAGTAGCTTCAGGGATCCATGGAGAGAGGTCAGCGGTGTGCGCAGTTCATGGCTGACAGTGGCCACAAAATCATTTTTTACCGCTGCCAGAGCCTCCCTTTCGCTCATCATGGCGTTGAAAGCCCTGGCCAGATGCCGTATTTCAAGGCTGCCTTCCTCGTCAAGCCGGATCTTCTGATCGGGGCTTTGAGCCACCCCCAGAATTTTTCGGGTCATACGGGACAGAGGGGCAACAGTGCTCCTTGCGAGAAAATAGGCGAGCAGGGAAATAAGCGCCGCAACGGCCAGGCTGAGAGCGAGGAAAAAGCGAAAGGATCGGGTGGCCGGTTCAATCGCTACCTGATGCGGGGTGGCGCGGAGGAACAGCCAGCCCAGTTGCTGAAGCTGATCGGTCGCATAGAGCCACTGTTTACCTTCCGGCCCCCGGGCCAGTCCGGACGTGATACCGGTCATCGCCGCGTCAATAAGAGGGTTAGTGCCCGGTGTCGGTAATTCCAGTAACTGCGCCTTGTCATCCCGGCTGTCAACAAAAATGGCATTGTTGGTATCGATCACCCGGGTGTATACATCGGCCCGGGCGTTGTTCACGCTGGCCGGCAGGATGCTGGTCTCGGCCAGGTTCAGTACGCCTCCGGCGAAACCCAGCAGGTCGCCGTCGTCCGTTTCAATGGGCGCGAGAAATGACAGAAGAGGCAGGCCGGTGGCCCGTCCGATAATAGGGCGGCTGATAATGGAGTCTCGGGTCTGGAAAGCTCGTTGGAAATGAGGTCGGTCCCGGTAATTGGTGCCAATGCGGTCCGGCGCATGAATATTTTCTGCAATGGCGGTAGCGTTGCTGTCAAAGACCACCAGGCCGGCCGGGAACAGCCCGGCAAGCTGCTCCTGTCGTCCCAGCAGCAGTTCGATCTCCGGTAGCGGGATGAGGGTTTTCCCGTTGGTGAGGAGGCTTGCGAATAACGCCAGGGCATGGCTGCGCAACTGCAGGTTCCTGTCGACCTGCTCCGCCAGCTGTTCGGTTTCCTTGACCTGTTGTTGGGTCAGCAGCGCTTCAAAATCAGTGGTCAGTGAGCGGTAGGCGGTCCCGGCCAGCGCCAGGACTGTCGCCAGAGCGGTTCCAAGGATAATGATGGCGACCCGGGTTGCCAGGGAAAATGCTTTCACAAAGTTGTCTCTTTTGCCGTGATGAATCTAAACTGGCTGAGTGAATAGTATCGTTCATACAGTCAAGCAGACAGTTCGGCAACAGTGGAGTGAAGATGGCCGCGGACTCTGACGTGAACATCTCGGAGCAGCTTGACGCTCTGAGAGAGCGCTTTGTCGGGAAAACCCGGCAACAGTTGCAGGACATTGGCGATAGAGTCCGGAGGATCCGCGACGAGGTCCCGACCGAGACTGACCTGGATGAAATATACCAGATGCTCCATCGTCTGGCAGGCTCATCCGGCACATTTGGTTTCCATGGCCTGGGGCATCGTGCCCGAGATCTTGAGCAGCAGGTCAAGCCAATGGTGGATCTGGCAAAGGAGTCACGGCTGTCGCCGGAGTCCATGTCGGCGGTGATCGGCCCACGCTTTCAACGAGCGGTCGCTTCACTGAATAGTTTGCTGGACGGTGGCGCGCAAGCATTGAAGACCGCCGGTGGTCGTTCGCCGGTCCCGCAAACCGGCATACCCTCCGGGGCCCGGGAGGCGGTTCGGCTGGCGGTTGTGTGGCAGCCGGGCGAAGACGCTGCGGAACGTGCAGACCTCTGCGAGGGTCTGGAAGATGGCGGATTCTCGGTCTGCAACGTGGCATTGGAGGACCTGTTGCCGCGGCTGGCATCGGAAGAGCTGTTGGTGGTGCTCTGTCATGACAGTCTGGCCGAGGTGGTGGCGGATCAGCTGCAGATCTTTGCCAGTCAGCCGGGAGGGCACCTGGTTCCGTTCCTGACGGTCGGTGAGGATGACGGGTTTTCCAGAAGCTATGATCTGGCGGCCATGGGTGCTTTTGGCACCTTTACCATGCCCGTGGATGTCCCGGCCCTGAGTGATCGTATCGAGCGGATCCTGTCGGAACAGGAGAGCAAGTCCGGGGGCCGTGTCCTGATTGTGGATGATGATCTGGAGCTGTTGGAGCATTATGCCCTGATTCTGGAGTCGGCTGGTTTGTCGGTGCGGACCATCCCGAATCCGGATGCCCTGCTGCATGCCCTTTCTGAGTTTGATCCGGACATTGTTTTCATGGATCTGCGCATCGGGGGCTTTTCCGGAATCACCCTGGCACGCATGATTCGTTTCGATGCGCGCTGGATCGGATTACCGATTGTGTATCTCTCCTCGGAGAAGGATCGTTCGACCCAGCTTGAGGCCCTGTCTGAGGGTGCCGATGAGTTCATTACCAAGCCGGTGTCGGACAACTATCTGATCAACGTTTCCCGGGTACGCTGTTACCGGGCACGGCAACTCGACAAGCTGATTTCCCGGGACAGCCTGACGGGTCTGCTCAAACATAACCTGATCAAGCAGGAGGTACACAAGGAATATGCCCGTGCCAAACGCTCAGGGTACGATTCCGTTGTCGCCATGATCGATCTGGACCACTTTAAACAGGTGAACGATACCTGGGGCCACCGCACCGGGGACCAGGTGATCAAGGCACTTGCCCGTGCCTTGCGGGCCAAGCTCCGCAAGACCGATGTTATCGGCCGTTACGGCGGCGAGGAATTCCTGGTCGTTATGCCGGAGTGCCGGCCTGATGACGCGCGCCGGATACTGCAGGGTTTATGCGATTATTTCGCAATGCAGGGGTTTGACACGGAAGGCGGCCAGTTCCGGGTCACCCTGAGTGCCGGCGCCAGCGATCTTTTGCTCTATCCGGATGCCGGTATGGCCATGGAGGCTGCGGACCAGGCCCTGTACCTGCGCAAATCCTCCGGGCGCAACGGTGTCACCCTGGCCGGAGACAGGTTGCCATGACCTCGGACCATGTATGCAGGTACTGATCGTTGATGACGACCCATTAATGGCGGAGTTACTGGAAACCCTGCTTTCCGGTACCCGTCCTGATCTGCATATCCGGGTAGCTCATTCCTTTCAGGCGGCCATGTCGGCATGGCAGTCTCTGACGAAGCCGGTTCTGCTGCTGCTGGACTGGTCGTTACCCGATGGCGATGGACTGACTCTGCTAAAAACGATTCGTCGGCATGACCAAACGGTTCCGGTGCTGATTGTCTCCGGCCGGTCTGACCGTGAGTCTGTCACCGCCGCCGCTCATTACGGCGTGAGCGGTTATATCACCAAACCCTTTGAGCCGGCACTGGTTCGCTCGCGACTGGACAAGTTGCTGCCCGCCCCGGGGGTGTCTGCGGGCCGCACAGTGGAGGAGGTGCTCAGGGAAGAGCTTGAGCATCTGACGCGCCTGTCTGGTCATACCGACAGTGGCTCGATCCTGGAGCTGATGGCAGAAGCGGAGAAGCTCTCGGCGGATGGGCTGGCGCGCCGTTGGCAGCGGGATCTTGCTCTGGTGGCCCGCCTGCTTGACGTGGCGAATGGGGTTTCCCTGCGACGCTCCGGAGAGCCGGTGAATAACCTGCGGGATGCGATCACTGTCATGGGAGTGGATCACGCCTTGCAGCAGGCCCTGGCGTTGTCGCTGGATGCCAGCGCCGGGATTGATATTTCCGTGCTGTCCCACAGGGCCCGGCAATTCCATGGTCTCTCGCTGGCAATCGCGGACAAGGCTTCTGAGCTTGCCCGCGCCATGGGCCTGGACGAGCGGCCGCTTTATCTTGCAGGGCTCATGAGTCGTGTCGGCGAGGTGGCGGTTCTGGATGTTCTCCAGCGCCATATCCAGCAATGCGGCGAATTGACCGAGCAGCAAGTAGACCGGTATGTGCAGGCGTGGGCCCAGGAATATGGTAACCGCCTCAAGGTGAGTTGGAAGTTGCCGCTGGCGATCCGGGAGCTTTCCGGTGCAACACATTTCCTTCCCAAGGGAGTGGCCAGTCGTGACAAGCTGGCGATGAGGCTGGCAGCCATGCTGGTCGCCGGGCAGGAGGATACTGAAGAATGTCAGAGGCTCAGGCGTCTGGCCGGGCTGAGCGAGGACAAGGTTGATGAACCATAGCCGGCTGCAACGAATTCTTTATGTCGAGGATGAGGACGATATCCGGGCGGTGGCCGAACTGGCGTTAGTCAATGTGGCAGGGTTTGAGCTGCGCAGCTGTGCATCCGGTGCGGAGGCTCTGGCGGTTGCGGAATCCTTCGCCCCGGATCTGCTGTTGCTCGATGTCATGATGCCCGCCATGGATGGCCCGGCCACACTCCGGGCGCTTCGTCAGATTCCATCACTTGCAGAAACGCCGGCAATTTTCATGACGGCCAAGGTGCAGCCGGATGAGATAAACCGGTACCTGGAACTGGGGGCCGTTGATGTCATCGCCAAGCCCTTTGACCCCATGTCGCTGGGGGAACAGTTGCGCCATGTATGGCGCCGGCTTGGCTGACCTTCTGGCCCGGGATGCCCGATGCCGGTTTTTCCGGTAAGATTCCTGCCTTCCCGAAACACAGTGAAGCAAGAGGGCGACATGTCTGAGCATCCGTCTGGCGATGAGCTCAAAGCACGACTTAACCTGGAAACGTCCCGCATCCATTGGCATGAACTGCAGACGTATTTTGCCAGGGGGCAGGTGGTGCGAGTGGCTCCTGAACTGGATCTCCTCGACGTGGCGGTGCAGCTGACGGCCGATAATAAGGCCCGGTTCCAGCACTGGATGAGTCAGGGTCAGGTCGGCGATGTGTCACCGGACCTTGCCCGGGACTGGTACGAACGCAATGCTCACCTCTGGGCGCTGGTGGTCGCACCCTGGGTTCTGGTGCAGGATTGCTCCGGTACTTCCGCCCACTGATGTCTGGCGGCGTTCAGTCTCACCGCGCTGTCGATTGCCGGCGGGTTCAGACTCTCTTTCCTTTCGCTGACAGGTGATTTCCTGGCCAGAAATTGATCTTTGACAGACAGATTTTGCAGAATATGTGTAGAATCGACATGTCGCTATTGTGAGCAGGATCCCCGCCGATTTTACAGTCAGGAAAAGTGAATGCATCGCCGTGAATTTCTGATCAATCTATGTCTGGCAGGGGGGGTATTTGCTGGATTGGGTGGTTGTGGCTCCAGGGAAACTATCCGGATTGGAGTGCACCCCTGGATTGGCTATGAGTCGCTATACCTGGCAGAGGAGTTTGGCTGGCTGCCGGAATCCGTCTCGCTGATCAAGGCCGGGGCCGCCACCGATTCGGTCACAGGTCTGCTATCAGGTCGTCTTGATATGGCCGGGCTGACCCTTGATGAGGCCCTGCGGGTTCATCTTATGGGTACACCCTTGTCGATTGTGGCGGTGATGGATGTATCCGCCGGTGCCGATGTGGTGATGGCACGGGAAGATATTGCCGGCAGGGAAAGCATTGCTGGTGCCCGGATCGCCGTCGAGCCTACCGGTGTATCAGCTCTGCTGCTGCTCAAATGGCTGGAGTCGGAGGGCCTTTCACGATCAGATGTCCGGGAAGTCGAATTACCGGTCAACCTGCACCCTGAGGCGTTCCGCAAGGGCAGTATCGATGTCAGTGTGGCCTATGAGCCGGTTGCCTCGCAACTGGAGGCGGCCGGTGCACGGCGGCTGTTCGACAGCCGTTCCATTCCGGATACCATTTTTGACGTTCTGGTTGTGTGCCAGAGTGCTGAGGCGGACAACAGTACATTGGTCCGGAAGGTGGTTTCCGCCCACTTTCAGGGTGTTTCTCATCTGGTGCGGGGTATTCACGATGCACAGTATCGCGTGGCTGCCCACCAGCAGGTCTCTCCGGAGGTTGTCCGCCGTTCGCTGGCATCCGTAACCCTGCCGGATGTTGCGCTCAATCGAGCCTACCTGCGATCGGGTGGCCGGATAGAGACCGTCATATCGGAGTTGGCTGAGTTGATGTACGCCAAGGATATGATTAACTCACTTCCCGATGAGAAGGCAATTGCCTCCCCTGGTTATCTGACCAGAGAGGATGCATGATCCGGTATTTGTTCTGCACCGTAATGTTGTGCCTGCTCACCGCCGATGCCTGGGCAACGCACTCCGGGGGCTCCATTCAGCTGGGGGTTTTTGCCTACCGTCCGGTAGACATCATGGTTCAGCGCTATCAACCCCTGACTGACTACCTGTCGAAAAAAACCGGTCTGGATGTCCGCCTGCACATCTATGATCAGGCGGAGATGGAAAGGGCGATTACCCACAACCGGGTGGATTTTTTTCTTACCAATCCCAGCCACTTTCTGGTTGTCCGCAATGAAAAAAGTCTTTCCGGTGTGCTTGCGACCCTGATCAGGCAGCAGGGGGAGGAGAGCACCATGAGTCTGGGTGGTGTCATCCTGGTGCGCAAGGAGCAGGAGGGTATTAACACTCTGGCAGATATAGGTAAACGGACAGTTCTGGCACCTGGGCCACATTACCTGGGAGGGTACCAGACCCAGGCACTGGAATTGCTTGATGCCGGGGTGGATCTGAGCAGGCGCGGCAAGGTTGTATATGTGGGTGGCCATGATAGTGTGGTTGAAGGCTTGCTGGCCAGGGACGGGGAAGTCGGCTTTGTTCGTACCGGTATTCTGGAGGAGTTGTCCCGGGATCGTCCGGGTCTCGCTGGCCAGTTCCGGGTGGTTAACCGCCAGAATCTCAGAGGCTACCCTTTTGTTGCCTCTACCCGTCTTTATCCCGAGTGGCCCTTGGTTTCCCTGCCCCACGTGGAGCTGGATGTGGTCAGGTCTGTGGCTTCTGCACTCTTTTCTCTGAATTCAGATCATCCTGCGGCCCGTGCTGCCGGGCTGGCGGGGTTTGCGCCGCCAGCGGATTACCAGTCGGTGGAGAATCTGGCCCGCAGGCTGCGACTCCCTCCCTACGACAAGGTGCCCGAGTTTACCTGGGGCGAGGCAGTCTACCAGTATCGCTATTGGGTAGCCGTAATCGCGCTGTTGATGACAGCTCTGGCAGTAGCGGTTGCCTGGCTGGGTCAGCAACATCGTAAACTGCGAAAGCAGGAAACCCAACTGGTCTCCATGGCCCATTACGATGCCCTGACCGGGCTGCCGAACCGGACTCTCCTCACGGATCGCTTGCGGCAGGCGATGGCCGGGATCGACCGGCAGGGTGGGCGGTTGGCTCTGGCGTTTATTGATCTTGACCAGTTCAAGCCCGTGAATGACCGGTTCGGCCACGAGGCGGGCGATCAGCTGTTGGTTGAAATTTCCAGGCGGATGCGCGGGGAGTTGCGCGAGCAGGACACCCTGGCGAGACTGGGCGGTGATGAATTCGTTGCTTTGATGATCAATGTCCAGGGCGACCGGGGTCTTGACGGTCTGCTGCACCGGCTGCTGAGCGCTGTCTCTGCTCCGGTGGTGCTTCAGTCGGGTGAGGTGAGGGTTTCAGCCAGCATCGGCGTGGCCCTCTACCCGCAGCAGGGAAGCCTGGATGGCG
Source organism: Marinobacter sp. (assembly GCA_014359475.1). Lineage (GTDB taxonomy): Bacteria > Pseudomonadota > Gammaproteobacteria > Pseudomonadales > Oleiphilaceae > Marinobacter. Next base: position 172,095 of record JACIZI010000002.1, read on the forward strand.
ATCAGCTGATACGCCAGGCGGACCAGGCCATGTACCGTGCCAAACAGTCGGGCAAGAATCGTTATGCGCTGTTCCGGTAGCTGTTCCGCGTCTCTGAGGTTGGCAGGTGCATAAGCGCCTTCAGCCACTGGTCCGTCAGCCGGCGCAGACTGCTGAGCGTGTCCAGCAAGGCTTCACCCTGTTGTGCAGATACCTGCTGCCGCACCATCATCCGCAGGGTCTGCGCTTTGATACTCTGGTAGCGCTTTTCACATTCTTCATCCAGAGATTCCAGTAAAGCACCGGAGTTCGTGGTACTCCGGATCAGGTCCAGGTAATCCTGGATGAGTCCGGCCAGCGGGTCGGGCAGCTGGGCCGACTGGTCCCGAACCGCCAGAATATGATGGTTCAGTGCCAACACCTCGTTGAGATACCGGCAGGTGCGCACCGAGGTGGTGAGCGTTTCCACAATATCCGGTGCCATGCCGGTACTTCGGAGCCGGGTAATGTAGTCGGTGATGGCGTAAAACAGTGTCCGGGCCGATTCAGTGCGCTTGGCCATGTCTGCGGGCTTTAGGTTCTGCCGGTCCAGGGCGGCCCGCAGCAGGCTTTCTACCAGAGCAAAGAAACGGGTGATCTCACGGTCGGTGGCTTCGAGTGCCAGTTCCGGTGTGTCCAGCAGGGTATGGTCAAGGTAGCGGGGCCTTGCATTGTCCTCCTCGGCACTGCGGAACAGTCTGCCCAGAAGCCGGGCCATATGGCCGGCCAGTGGTAGCATCAGCAGTACGCCCAGAACGTTGAAAAGGGTATGAAAGATAGCCAGCGAGATTGCAGCATTGGCCTCGAGTTCCAGCCACCCGGTCAGCCTGTCCACCGACCAGAGCATGACGGGCAGTATGCTCAGGGCAATCAGCCCGGTGACCACGTTGAAGAGTATGTGGCCAACGGCCAGGCGGCGGGCATTGGACGTGGCCTTGATGACCGACAGCGCAGCGGTGGATGTACTGCCAAGGTTGGCGCCGATCACTGCGGCAGCGGCATTGTCCAGAGTGATCAGTCCGCCGGAAGCAGCGGTCAGTACAATGGCCAGGGCCGCGCTGGATGACTGGGTTACGACCGTTCCCAGAAAGCCGATCAATAACCAGGCCGGCAGTCCGTAGTCTGCGCCGGAAAGCGCAGAACCCTCGGTAAACCCATCCAGTGCCGACTTGAGGATGGACAGGCCGAGAAAGAACAGGGCAAAGCCGGTGATGGTCTCACCCATCGCCTTGCGACGGTGGTGGGAACTGGCCAGGCGCAGACCGACACCGGCAGCCAGAAGGGGCAGGGCAAAGGCTTCGATATTCACGCCGAAGCCTACCAGGCTGACCAGCCAGCCGGTCATGGTGGTGCCCACATTGGCGCCGAAGACCACCGTCAGCGCCTGGGTCAGTGTCATCAGACCGGCGTTCACAAAACCGATGGTGGCCACCGTTACCGCGCCGGAATGCTGGACAATCCCGGTAATCAGCATGCCCGAGCCGACCCCCCGGATCGGGGTGCGTGTCCAGTTGGCCAGAATGTGTCGAAGCTGGGGACCGGCGGTCTGCTTGAGACCGTTGGTCATCATCTCCATCGCCAGCATGAACAGGGCAAGTCCGCCTGCCACCTGAAACAGCACATCAAAAGTCATCGTCTGTCGTTTATCCCTGGTTGGCTGGCTGGAAGCTGGACCGGGAAGAAAGTTCTCAGGCTGTTGCGATAGGCCGTTTCCAGCACCTGGTCCAGCGGAAGCGCTTTGACCTCGGCAATCTTCTCCGCCACAAACGGGATATAGAAGGGCGCATTTTCACGGCCCCTGTAGGGCACCGGGGTCAGAAACGGGGAGTCGGTTTCCAGCAGTATCTGCTCCATCGGAGTCATGCGCACAATGTCCCGCACATTCTCAGCCTTGTTGAAAGTGGTGATGCCGTTAAAGCCCAGGCACCAGCCCTGAGCAATGGCGTATTGTGCCAGCCCGGGGCCGGACGTGAAGCTGTGGATCACTCCCCGGCGCTTCAGGCTGGCTTCAAACTCCTTCAGGATTTCAATGGTGTCATCATCTGCTTCGCGGCTGTGGATCACCACCGGGCGATCCAGATCACTGGCGATTTGTAGCTGGCGCCGGAAGACTTCCCGCTGTACGTCCCGGTCTGCATTGTCGTAGAAATAGTCCAGCCCGATCTCGCCGACGGCCACGATCTTTTCGTCGCTGGCATGGGCACGGATTTCTTCCTCCACTGCATCGGTGTAGGTTTCCGCTTCATGGGGATGGATACCCTGGGTGCCGAAGACCCAGGGTTCTACCTGGCTGAGCTCCCGCACTGCGGCAAGATTTCCCGGGGAGACGGCGATGGTGATAACCTTCTCGATATTCACCTGCCGGGTCTGCTCAAGGGTTTCCGACAGCGGCCGGTCCTTGAGGTAATCCAGGTGGCAGTGGGTTTCGATGATCGGATGCTCGAACACGGGGATTTCGCGACGTTTCTTGCTCATTGCCTTGACTGATCTCCGTCACAGCCCATGGTGGGGCTTCTGTTCCTGGAACTTCAAACTGACAGTCTAACAGCTCGAGTGGGTATTGACCTGTATGGGCGTTATAGGATGAAACCTTATGGAGATCACTGAGTTTGCGTCGTCCTGGTGCTACGACCCGGATCGGCCAGAATTTTCGGCGTACCCGACCCTGCTGGACAAGGCGGGGCTGCCGGACCTGGAGGAGAGTCTGAAGAGCATCGGAGAATATCAGCGCAGGCTCTGGGCCAATCGGAGGCAGGCGGTGCTGGTGATCATCCATGGTCCGGACACCAGTGGCAAGGACAGCCTGATCCGTACTTTGGCCACCTGGGCCGACCCCGCCGGATTTCATGCCTGGTCATTTTCAAGACCACAGGGTGAGGAAGTCCGGCACGATTTTCTCTGGCGGGTGGTGCCTTATCTGCCGGCGGCAGGTCAGATGGTGACGTTCAACCGCAGCCACCACGAAGCAGTGATCGCCGAGCGGGTGTGGCCGGTACATGCGCCGGAAAGCTACAACTGGACCAGTCGCTACCGGGCAATTCGCGGGTTTGAGCGGCACCTGGCAAGTGAGGGTACGGTGCTGCTGAAAGTATGGCTCAATCTTTCTGAAGATGAGCACCGTAAAAGGCTATTGAAAAGGCTGGACAAGCCCCGTAAACGCTGGAAGTTTGATCGGTCGGATATCGACGGCTGGGTGCGTCGCAAAGACTATCAGGCCTGTGCCGTTGAGGCGCTGGCACAGACCCATACGCAGGAGGCGCCCTGGTTTATGGTGCCGGGGGATAACAAGCCGGCCGCCCGTGCTGTAGTGGCCGCTTTGCTGGCCGAACAGCTGAAAAGGTTGGCACCAGACTACCCTGGGGAGCATCCGGATGTACTGGAGGAATACCGCCAGCTGCTTGCCCGGCACGGGGTGAGCTGAGGGTGACGGTTGTATCGAATCCGGCCGGTGACACCTTTCTCCACTGGCAGCAGCTCAATGACTGGCTGAGTGGTTGTGAAAGTCTGTGGCGGCCCTCGCCCTTTGCGGAACCCTTGCCGGGCTGGACAAGGCGTTTCCCCGGTCTCTCGCATTGGGTCGGGATCCTGTGCGATGAAGAGCTGGACGACTATGACCGGCATCCGGACAAGCTGGCGGAACGTCTGGCGGATTTCCTGCCGGAACTGGACCGTTATGCGTCGCTGGTATCGCTACCGACCATGATTGCCCCGGACGATTCACTTGCCCGGTGTACCCTGGCTGAAACGATCGCAACCGATATGCCCGGGCGCAAGCGTTTACAAGCGGGTGCCTTTACCGCCAGTCTTCTGCCATTGCGGGAACCGGTGCTGGACTGGTGCTGCGGCAAAGGGCACCTGTCACGCGCGCTGGTCAGGGCCGGCGCACCCCGGGCATCGGGTCTGGAGTGGAATGGAGCGCTGGTGGCCGATGGCAACCGGCTGGCCCAGCGTTATGGAGACCCGGTACGGATTGAAGCCTGCGACGTAATGTCCGACTCGGCCGACTGGAATCAGGCCGGCCATGGGGTTGCCCTGCATGCCTGCGGCGATCTCCACCGGCGTTTACTGACAGAGGCTGTGGCCCAGGGTATAGACAGAGTCAGCTTCTCTCCCTGCTGTTATCACCTGACCACCAGCGAGGAATATCAGCCATTGTCTGCCCGGGCCCGCAATTCATCCCGTTTAAGGCTGCTGAAAGAAGAAATGCGACTGGCGGTGCGGGAAACCGTCACAGCGCCGCAGGGGGTGCGAAAGCAGGGCAACAGGGCGAGTCATTGGCGGCTGGGATTTGATGGCCTGCAAAGAGCTGTGACGGGCAGCGACCGGTATCTGCCGGTACCGTCCCATCCAACCCGACTGATGAAGGAGGGCTTTGAGGCGTTCTGCCATTGGGCAGCGGAACAAAAGGGCCTGATCATCCCCCCGGATACTGACTTCGATCACTGGCTGACTCACGGAGCCCGGAGGCTTGCTCAGCTCCGTCGTCATGAGCTGGTGCGCCACCTGTTCCGGCGACCGCTGGAGGTCTGGTTTGTATTGGATTATGCGTTGTTTCTGGAAGAAGCCGGGTACCGGGTCAGGCTGGGAACCTTCTGCCACCGATCCCTGACTCCCCGCAACCTGTTGCTGGATGCGCAACGGGCCTGACAGGCCGGATAAGAACAGAAAAGCCCCGGCGCACCGGGGCTTTTGATAACAGCGGGCGCAGTGCGCGCCCTGTCGGGTTGCGAATCAGCGGGTAACCTGGATGCGTGCTTCCACACGGCGGTTTTCCGCACGACCTGCGGCAGAGCTGTTATCGGCAACCGGCTGATCTTCACCGTAACCCACGGCAGTAACCCGTTCCGGATCAATGCCGAGGGGACCGGTCAGGCGCTCGGCAACCGCTTCTGCGCGGCGCTGTGAAAGAAACTGGTTGTAGGAGGCCTCACCCAGACTGTCAGTGTGGCCGGCGATTTCCACGGTGGTTTGCGGGTTCTCTTTCATGATGTCGGCAATCCTGGCCAGTTCAGAGTCGAACCGGTCACCGATCACGGCGCTGTTGGTGGGGAACCGGACCTGCAGCTCAATGGTTTCGGTGGTTTCAGTTACCCCTTCGCAACCATCGGCATCCACGTCAATGCCCGCAGCGGTGCCGGGGCACTGGTCGCGGCTGTCGACCACGCCATCGTTGTCGCTGTCCAGTTCACAGCCACGGCTGTCAACACTGGCTCCGGTGGCGGTGGCCGGGCACTGGTCCTGGCTATTGGCCACGCCATCGTTGTCGTCATCCGGTTCACAGCCGCGGCTATCCACGCTGGCGCCCGCCGGTGTACCGGGGCACTGATCCCGGTTGTCGGGTACGCCGTCGTTATCGGCATCCGCCGGTGCGATGGGCTTGGCAGGGGCCGGGTCGGAGACGGTGCGGCTGAAGGCAAAGCTGATGCCCAGTGAGGCCATGGTGTCGAAGGTGCTTTCATCAACGCCGTGGAATTCACGCAGATCAGCGCGGATGGATATGCTGTCGGATACGTTATAGCGGACACCGCCACCCAGATTGATGCGGGTTTCGTCATGGTTAGTGCCGGCGGTGTTGACCGGGCCATTGCCAAAGTCTGCCCGCCCGGCACCGAATGCCAGATATGGGTTCCAGGCTTCTTCAGGGGTGGCCAGATAGTAGAGGCCGTCAAGGCGGACTTCATCAAAATCCGAGGAACCCCCTACATACTTGCGGTCAGCATCGGCACGGGAATACACCACTTCTGCGGCCCAGTGGGGCTGGAAGCGGAATTCTGCTCCCAGGCCGAAGGTGCCGGTTTCACTGAGGTCCCGTTTGTCGTCAAACAGCTGGAACCCGGCAAAGGGATTCAGGTAAATGGTTTGCTTGTCTTCAGCCATGGCCGGGGTGGCAATGGCTGCCGTCAGAACGGCAATGGCGATCGGGCGCATGGTGGGCATGCAGAACCTCCTGTCCGATTTATCGTGATTTGACCTTCCAGTTTGAATGAAGTCACATTTTCCTGACTTACGTGAAACTTAAGCCATAGGATCTCAAAAGACAAAAAATGGCGATAAATAAAAAGCGGAGACTTCCGTCAGATCAGGCCGTTCTGAAGTACAGGTGGGCATTGGTTTTGCTGAAAATACGGGATTCGCCATTATCGAAGCGGACCTCAAAGGCGGACTCGGTCTCGCCACGAACCGTGCCGGGGCCATAGATGCCATGGTTGACCCGGGGGTTGGCCCAGACCGGCCCGGGGTTCGTGGTTTCCGGTGTCGGCGCGCCCTCAAGGCGTATTCCTTCGCGTTCCGCATAGCGACGGCTGATCCCGGTGACGGCATGGGCCAGTTCGCAGGTGGTTTGCTCCGGCTCGCGCCCGTTCAGCCAGTCACCCAGGGCTTGTGACAGCGCAAAATGCAGTTCCCCGACAAACCGGCTCGCAACCCGCTCGCCGTCCAGGTGAGGTGTGTCACCGGTACCCGGCACCAGCAGGTGCAGTTGGTGGCTGGCCCGGGTCATGGCCACGTACAGCAGTCGCCGTTCACTCGCGACAAGATCCTCGGTCTGGCTGCCCTTGCGGGGGCTGTAGGGCAGGTATTTTTCCTGCAGGCCCGGCAGGATTACCCTCGGCCACTCCAGTCCCTTGGTGCGATGGATGGTGGACAGCAATACGCCCCCCTGTTGCTTCAGGGAAGCCCGGGCTTTCAGGTTGTTCAGGTGGGTGATGGCTTCTGGTACTCCGATATCCAGGTTTTCCAGGTAGCGCACGAAACCGGTGATGGTGTCGATGCGCTCGTCGGCGGATTCGTGGGTCAGGGCAAGGCTGCGGACACCTTCGAACAGGTCGGTGCTGGTGATGTAATTCCGTAACTGTGCTCCGGCGGATTGTCGCCGGCGACCGAGCTGTTGCAGGGTTTCGCCCAGGGTTTTCAGCTTGCGGGCGGCCATGGGTGGCAAGGCGTCAAAATCCAGCGACAGCAGGCGCTGATCCCAGTGGTCGGGAAAACGAGCCAGGAAGCGTGCCAGATTGTCCAGTTCCGGCGCCTTGAGACCAACATGGGGAAACTGCAGCAGTAACCGGGCCATGTTCATCCGGTCTTCCTCGGGCATTCTTTCCGGCGATCCGCCCAGCAGCGTCAGCAGGGCGGTCAGTGACGCCACTTCACGGCTGAACAGGGCGCCCTTGCCGGCATCAATCCGATAGGGAATCTCTCGGGACAAGAGTTTCAGCTCGATGGGAACGCTCTGGCTCCAGACCCGGAACAGGATGGCACTGTCCGTTTGTTCCGCTTCCGGCATTGATTCCAGCAGTTTGACCACCGTGTCAGCATCGTTCTCGGTGGTGTGCTGTTCGATTGTGGTGTGCGGGGTCACCGGGTGCGCGTGGCACAGCACGTCCTTGCGGCCCCGGTTATGGGTGATCAGATGATTGGCGAGCAGGGCCAGGTGGTGGCCGTAGCGGAAGCTGTAGCTGAGGGTCTGCTCCCTGGGCTGATCGAATTCCTCGGCGAAGCGACTCAGTATGAACTCCGGCCGTGCGCCTCGGAATTCGTAGATGGTCTGGTCCGGGTCGCCTACAACGGTTACCCGGGCGCGGGTGCCGGCAATGTAGCCCAGCAGCAGGTGCTGAATCTCGTTGGTGTCCTGGTACTCGTCCACCAGAATCAGTTCCATTTTATTGGCGACCAGTTGCTGCAAAGGCGGGTTCTGGTGAATCGCCATGACCGGCTCATAGAGCATGTCGGCATAGCTGATGCGGGCGTGGGACTTGCGCCACTGCTCGAAGCTGTGGAACAGATCGATCAGGTAGTAATGGTGGGGTGAATAGCCCAGTTCCTCAAATACCACCGCTGCCGGCGAGAGGGTGGATTTCACCCGATCGATAAAACCGGTGGCGGTCTCCACAAAGTCTTTCTTGTTGCGCCTGATCTCGTCCTGCAACTCTTCCGGAGCCAGTTGCCGGGTGAGCTGCCAGGCCTGGAAGCTGATTTCCTGCTCGGTGAGAATCTTGTCGGAGAAGGCCGGCAGGTAACCTTCCTGCACGAAACGGCGGTACAGCCGCAATCCCATGGAGTGGTAGGTGCGGATTTCCGGAAGGGATACTTGTGCACCGTGGGTGACGGATTGCAGTTTGCGCTGGAAATCATTGCGGGCGCTGCGGTTGAACATCAGTACCAGCAGCCGGTCCGGCCGGTAACCCTGCGCGAGCAGATAACGGATGCGCCAGGCAAGTGTCGTGGTCTTGCCGCTGCCGGCCACGGCGGTAATCACCGTGTGCTCGGCGGGCGCGGTAATAATCCGCTGCTGTTCGTCGGTAAGGTAGGCGGGAAGGTCCATTGCGCTATTGTACGGTGCAACTGGCGCAGTGGTAACCCGTTCTCCATAATAGCCCCATGACTCATCAGTCCCCGATACGGAGCCCGCTGTGCCGGATAGCAACCATGCCGCCTGGAACGAGTTCTGCCGTAACCTGGCGGCCCTTGGCGAACGTCGCCTGGTGTTGCTGGAGGGCGACCGGTCCCGGGCGTTGGACTGGCTGGCCGGGCTGGAAGGCAGTCTGCAGCCGGAGGCGGTGCTGTGGGTGGGTTTCCGGGAGCAATCACCGCTGGCAACGGCAAATGTCACCGAACCGCGCAAAGCCGCCCGTTGGCTGGGGCGTGAGCTGGACTGGGTCGTCTGGGACGGGTGTGCCGGCAACCCGCCGGACGGACTGGCAGCCCTGACCGGCACCCTGAAAGCCGGCGGGCTGTTTTTCTGGCTGATGCCGCCGCTGGCGCAATGGTCAGGGTTTGAGGATCCGGATTACGCCAGAACCGGCCTGGAGACGGCTGAGTCTCACCCCTTTGCAGCGCGCATGGCGGGTATCCTGAAAAGTCACCCGGGGGTGGTCAGGCCAGGCCCTGACGGAATGCCATTGCCGTTCCCCGCCGATAGGGCGACCAAACCGTTCAGGCCGGGCACGACGCCGGATCAGGAGGCGCTGATTGAGCGCCTGGTCAGACTGGGCCAGGGGCACCGGAAACGCCCGCTGGTGATCACCGCGGACCGGGGCCGGGGCAAGTCCGCCGCCCTGGGCATCGCCGCTGTGCGGCTTCTGCGGGCGGGGAGGCGCAGGATTCTGGTGGCCGCACCTTCCCTGGGGGCGGTCGGCTCGCTGTTCCGTCATGCCTGGCTGGAGGCCTTCGGCACGGAGCCGGCGGAACCGGCGAGCCGGTTGACGCTGGAAGATGGCGGGGAGCTGGTTTTTCTGGAAATCCGGGAGCTGTTGGCCCGGCAACCCGCCGCAGAGCTGGTGATGGTGGATGAAGCCGCTGCCATACCCGCGCCGCTGCTCAAGGCGGTGTTACTGGGTTGGCCGCGAGTGGCATTTGCCAGCACCGTACACGGCTATGAAGGTTCCGGCCGGGGGTTCGATATCCGCTTCCGGGCGGTGCTGGATGCGGAAACTCCGCAATGGCAGTCAGCGACACTGGCGCAACCGATACGCTGGGCCCGGGGTGATCCCCTGGAGCGTCTGGCCGCTCGCCTGTTTCTGCTGGATGCCGGGGCACCGACACCACCACCTGTAAAGCGGGAACCGGAGGTGACGCTCTGGTCGCCGGCCAGTGCTCCGGAGACCGAGCTTTCCGAAGCCTTCGGGTTGCTTGTCAGTGCTCACTACCGGACCTCGCCCGGGGATCTGCGCCAGTGGCTGGATGATCCCCGGGCGGTAAGCTGGGTGTTACGAACAGGTGACCGGTTGGCCGGCATACTCTGGGCAACCCGGGAGGGGGGGTTGGATTTGCCTCTGGCGCAGGAGATCACCCTGGGCAAGCGGCGCCTGCGGGGGCATCTTCTGGCCCAGTCTCTGGCGAGCCACAGCGGGTTCCCGGAAGCGGCTTCCCAGCAGTTATTGAGAATAGTGCGGGTGGCGGTGCCCGCGGATCTGCGCGGGCAGGGGCTGGGTCGCCGGCTGGTGGCCGCGGCCACTTGCTGGGCGGCAGAGCAGGGGCTGGACGCTGTGGGCACCAGTTTCGGCGGCAGTGCGGCGCTGGCGCGATTCTGGGAGGGCTGCGGCCTGCAATTTGTGCGGGCAGGGTTGCGCCGGGAAGCCAGCTCCGGAGAGTATCCCGTGCAGTACCTTAAAGGCCTCAGTCAGTCAGGGCAGGCATTACAGCAGCGGTTGGCGGGTCGTCTGGCGGAGCACTGGCTGACCCTGGTCCCCCTTAACTGGCAGGATATGGAGCCGGCCTTGCTGGCGCAGTTGAGTGCCAGTCTGCCGGCCCCGGCCGGCATGACGGCAGACGACCGGCGCGACCTGTACAGCTTTGCCCGCGGCTATCGGGGCTATCTGCTGAGCCTGCCGGTGCTGCGCCTGCTGAGCCTGCAGCCGGGGGTGTTGGCGTTAGTGGCCGATGCCGGTCTGGCCGAATTGTGGAGTCGGGCGGTTCTGCAGGGGCAGGACTGGCCCCTCCTGCAGCGGGCCGGACTTTGCAAGGGCCGGAAGGAGGGGGAGGATCGCCTGCGGGCAATGGTGGCCGCTCTGGGTGATCTCAGCGGCTCAGCAGCTCAGCGAATTAACCAGACAGGACACTGTCACTGAGCCCCATCGGGCAGTCCGCATCTGTCCAGCAGGGCTGGAAGTGCCGGTCAACTACCTCTTCCGGAACATCCCTGACCGTCGGGTAGGACCATACCGGGGATTGATCCCTGTCCACCAGCCGTGCACGAATACCCTCCGACAGATCCGGCCGACGGATACACTCCAGTGCCATTGCCAGTTCCATCCGGAATACGTCCCGCAGAGTGAGTTGCTGTGCCTCCCGCAACTGCCGCCAGACCAGCCAGGCGGTCACCGGGCAGCCGTCCCTCAGGCTGCCAACCGACTGCTGCCACCAGTCAGAGGTGATGTCTGCATTGACCAGCCGGTCCACTATGCCCGGTAGCTGGTCGCCGGCAATCAGTCTCGCGATGTCCTGTTCGTGTCTGGCCAGGGGGCTTGCGGGCAGCGCGTGGTAATCCAGAGTGTCCAACTGATTGAGCAGGCGGAACAGACGGCTGTCGTCGCTGGCAAGATTGCCGGTCCAGCGCTGTTCCTGCAGTTTGCTGACCAGCGAGCTTCGGACCTCATCACTGATGGCCATATCCACCAGACCAATCCGCAGGGCATCGGAGATGTTCAGCCTGGCGCCGGTCAGCCCCAGGAACAGACCGGTGCGTCCCGGCAGCCGGTTCAGGAAATGACTGGCTCCGACATCCGGGAACAGGCCGATGCTGACTTCCGGCATGGCCAGGGTCAGATCTGTTGTGGCCAGCCGGTAGCGGCAGCCGGAAAGCAGACCCAGGCCGCCGCCCATGGTGACACCGTGGGCCAGACCCAGTATCGGCTTCGGGAAGCGGTGAATGCTGTAATCCAGCCGGTATTCAGCGGTGAAGAAACGGACGGGGGCATCCCTGTCTTCTTTGCCGGTGAGTGCGCCGTACAGGTTGCGGATATTGCCGCCGGCGCAGAAGGCCCGGTCGCCGCTTCCCTGCAGTACCACCAGGCAGATGCGTGGATCTTCCGCCCACCGGTCCAGGGTCTGTTGCATCTGTTCCACCATGTCGAGGGTCAGGGAGTTCAACGACGCAGGGGCGTCCAGGATGATCTGGCCTAGCATGCCTTCCATGCATTCGAGTTCCTGAACCTGAATTGACATAGGGATTTCTCCGGTCTTGAGTGCATGTCACGGGGTTGATTGATACCGTCAGCGGGGAACTGACGTATTTAAGCAGCATAAAACCGAACTCCGGCCGGGCCACCTTGATTTATCGCATTTTGAAGGGGTGACCGCGGTGGTATAAATCAACTAGGCTAAGTTTGTGATTGCATTCCCAAATAAAGATGAGAGGGTATATCCGATGAAACTGAAACACTACACCATTGCCGGTCTTTTTGCGCTGGGTGCAGCCCTGCCTGCCATGTCGTCCGCCGCCGGTGACGCGGCAGCCGGCAAGGCCAAGGCCAGTGTCTGCGCAGCTTGTCACGGCAGCAACGGCCTGGCGTCCATTCCGACCTATCCGAACCTGGCAGGCCAGAACGAGCAATACCTGGTGTCCGCCCTGAAAGCCTACAAGAACAAGCAGCGCAGCGGCGGTCAGGCTGCCGTGATGCAGGCCCAGGCCCAGGCTCTGAGTGATGAGGATATCGCCAACCTGGCGGCTTACTACGCCAGTTTGCCGGCGGACGGCGGTAAGTAATTACCGAAGTCCCGGCTCAAGGGGCAGGGCGGTTCAGTCCGCCCCGTTGATGATCCGGTAAGTCGGTGTGTAGGCAGAAGAGCCGGGCAGTTTCATCCGGTTCTGTGCCACGAATTCCCGCAGCAACTTGTCCAGCGGTTTCAGCAGGCTGGGGTCCCCCTGAATCTCAAAAGGCCCTTTTTCTTGCACCTTGCGGATACCGCTTTCCTTGACGTTCCCCGCCACAATACCACTGAAGGCCTTGCGCAGGTTGGCGGCCACCATGTGTACCGGTTGATCCCGGTGCAATTCCAGGGCTCGCATTTTGGCATGGTCCGGCTCGAAGGGCAGCTGGAACACCGGGTCGATTTTCAGCATCCAGTTAAAGTAGTAGGCATCCTGCATCGCACGGCGGAAGGTTTCCACTTCCTTCATGCCCTGCTTCATGGTGCGCGCTACCCGCACCGGGTCGTCGATGATGATCTCGTATTTGCTGGCCGCTTCGTCACCCAGTGCATTGCGGATGAACTGGTCGATCATCTCGAAGTACTCGGCATTTTCCTTCTGGCCGGTAAATACCACCGGGAAGGGCAGGTCGGCGTTGTCCGGGTGTAGCAGAATGCCCAGCAGGTAGAGGATTTCCTCGGCGGTGCCCACGCCACCCGGAAACACGATGACCCCGTGGCCACAACGCACGAAGGCTTCCAGACGTTTCTCGATGTCCGGCATGATCACCAGTTCGTTAACGATCGGGTTGGGTGCTTCGGCACCAATAATGCCGGGTTCGGTAATGCCGATGTAGCGTCCGTCTTTTACTCTTTGCTTGGCATGGCCGATGGTGGCCCCCTTCATGGGCCCTTTCATGGCACCGGGGCCGCAGCCGGTACAGATGCTCAGTCCCCGCAGGCCCAACTGGTGACCCACTTCCTTGCTGTACTGGTATTCCGGCTCGTTGATGGAGTGGCCGCCCCAGCACACCACCAGATCCGGCTGCCGGCCTGCCTGCAATACCCGGGCATTGCGCAGGATATGGAACACCAGATTGGTGATGTCGTCCGGATTGTCCCGGCGGAAACCGGCGGCAGATGGAGGAATGGAGTAGGAGTAGATGATGTCACGCAGTACCGAGAACAGGTGCTCGCGGATGGCCCGCAGCATTTCACCGTCCACAAAGGCGTGGGCCGGGGCATTGATCAGCTCCAGCTTCAGCCCCCGGGGCTGCGGCACCAGCCGCACGTCGAACTCCTTGTTGGCTTCCATCAGGCTCTTGCTGTCATCCGTCTCCACGCCGGTATTCAATACGGCGAGTGCGCATTGCCTGAACAGCTGATACAGGCCCCCTTCGCTTTTATCCTTGAGGCGGTTGACCTCGTAATTGGAGAGGATTTCCAGACTGCCCTCGGGGGAAACCAGGGCACTGACGGTGGGTTCTGACATGAACGGCAATTCTCCTGGGGTTTTTGCGGCACTTTGGCATCTGCGTGCGCAAGCGCTCTGATTGTGGTGCCATACGGGAAAACGGTACACTAAGGGTTTTCGCCGTCTTTCGCCACCCGATATTACCTATACTCCTATTATGAAGCTTCTCCTCCGTCCCGCCCAGGAAGTGGCCATCAAAAGCAAACCCGTGCGACTGCAGCAGATGCGCCAGTTGCGCAAGAATGTCCGCAAACTGCTGCGGGAGCTGGACCCGGACATCCGCGTGGAAGGCGGCTGGGATCGTGTCGACGTGGATGTTCCGGATGGCCGGGGCCTGTCTGGCCTGGTCATTGAAACCCTGCAGCGGGTGCCGGGCATCTCCACTATCCAGGAAATCGGCATCTTCCCGTTTGTGGATGTCGAGAATATGGCCGGCAAAGTGATCAGCGCCTTTGCCGAAAGGATTACCGGCAAGACGTTTGCAGTGAGGGTCCGTCGCCAGGGTACCCACGCCATGAGCTCCACGGAAATGGAGCGCGAGGTGGGAGGGCGGCTGGCCGCCGCCGGCAAGCCGTTGCGGGTGGATCTGAGCGCGCCGGAGGTGGAAATCCGCGTTGAGATAAAGGACGATCAGTTTCATGTGGCCCATCGTCGTCACAAGGGGCTGGGTGGTTATCCGATGGGCAGCGTGGAAACCGTCATGACCCTGGTGTCCGGCGGCTATGACTCCTCGGTGGCGGCCTACCTGATGATGCGGCGCGGGCTGCGTAACCATTTCCTGTTCTTCAATCTGGGCGGTACCGCCCACGAAACCGGCGTGCGCCAGGTAGTGCACTATCTGTGGCGGCAATACGGCGCCTCCCATGGGGCCAAATTCATTTCGGTGCCCTTTGAAGGTGTGGTCGCCGAGATCATGCGTTCGGTAAACCACCGCTACTGGGGCGTTGTGCTCAAGCGGATGATGCTGAAAGCGGCCTCCGGGATTGCCGCCAGTGTGCGTGCCGAAGGACTGGTCATGGGGGACGCAGTGGCCCAGGTGTCCAGCCAGACCCTGACCAACCTGAACGTGGTGGACCGGGCCAGTGAGCAGGTGGTACTGCGACCGCTGGTGGCTATGGACAAGGAGTCCATCATCGCCATTGCCCGTGAGATAGGTACCGAACCCTATGCCCGCACCATGCCGGAATACTGCGGGGTGATTTCCAGCAAGCCGGTGACCCGGGCCAGGCTGGATCGTACCGAACATGAAGAGGCCCGGATGGATCCGGCGGTTCTGCAGGCAGCCATCGAGCAGCGGGTGGATACCCCGGTCAGCCGCCTGCTGGACTCGGTCCGGACACCGGAAGAGGTGGAACTGGTGCGCACACCGTCGGTGGAGGACGTGATTGTGGATGTGCGGCACCCGGACGAAATCGCGCGGGCCCCCCTGGAACTCACCAATAACCGGGTGCTGGAAATCCCCTTTTATGAACTTAACCAGCAGGCCGACCAACTGGCCGCAGGCACCCGCTACCTGCTGTATTGCGATCGCGGCACTATGAGCCGCATGCATGCAGGCCATCTGAAGGCCGAGGGACACGGCAACGTCGAGGTTTACGCCCCGGAGCGCTACTGACCGGGCGGGATGCTTAGCCGCCCAGACCGTGGAAGAATTTCTGCACATTGGTGCTCAGGGTCTCCAGGTCATAACCGCCTTCCTGTACCACCAGGGTGGGATAGCCGGTTTCCCGGATGCGAGTGCCCAGCTGTGCAAACCCCTCGGTGGATACCGATACCTTGGCCTGGGGGTCGTTCTTGTAGATATCGAAACCCAGGGTCAGGATCAGTGCATCCGGCTGGAACAGCCGGATCGCGGTCAGGGCCTCATCCAGTTTGCTGAAGAAATGCTCCTCTGACGAGCCGTGAGGCATGGGCAGGTTGATGTTGTAGCCGTAGCCTTCACCTACCCCTTGCTCATCTTCGAAGCCGCTGACCACCGGGTAAAAGTTCGTGGGGTCGCCGTGGATGGACACGTACAACACATCACGGCGGTCATAGAAGATTTCCTGGATGCCCTGGCCGTGGTGCATGTCGGTATCCAGGATGGCGATTTTCGGGAACTTCGGCAACATATGCTGGGCGGCAATCGCGGCATTGTTCAGGTAACAGAAACCACCCGCGGCATCGCGCCGGGCATGGTGGCCCGGTGGCCGGCATACCGCGTAGGCAGTGCGTTCACCGGCTGCCAGTGCGTCCGCTGCGGCCAGCGCCGTCTGGGCCGACCAATAGGCGGCTTTCCAGGTGTTCTCGCCAATCGGGCAGCTGCCGTCCGCGAGATAGCGCCCGGCTTGGGCCAGGATGCCGCGCATGGCATTGGGTGAGCGGACGAAAATGTTGGACATTACTTCTTCACCCCAGTCCTCCATTTCCATCCAGCGCCGGTGCGCGGACTCGAGGAAGCGCAGGTAGCCAAGATCATGTACCGCGCTGATCGCCCTGGCCCCCTGATCGGCCGGCTGCAGCACCGGTACATCCATATCCCTCAGTCCGCTGAGCATTTCGTGAGTGCGGTCCGGCACCTCCTGGGGCTGGCGCATCTGGCCCCGGGTAAAATAGGTTTTGGGGATGTGCAGATCCTGGTCCGGATGAAAAAACGCCTTCATTCGACAGCCTCCTGGGTTGGGGAGTCTCTGGGTAACTCCATGGATATGTCTGAGTATAGGCACAGATTCCGCGTGGAGAAAACAGAACGGGATATTGCGGATAGTCTACCTTTACAGTAACACCATCCCCCTGCACTATGGGGAGACAGCAAGCTGTGAATGAACCCATCACAACCCGTTGAAAGGAGCCACGATGATCGAGTCACCCCTACTTGGACAATTTACTGGCTACATCGGTGGACGCTGGACAGACTCTCCGGCAGAGAACACGTTTGATGTCTATAATCCGGCAACGGGCGAGGTCATTGCCAGCGTGGCCTCCATGTCGGAGCAGCAGATAAACGATGCGGTGGCCGCGGGTAAAGGCGCGCTGCGGCTGACCCACCCCTACAGCATCGAGACCCGCCGCAAGTGGCTGGAAGATATCCGCGATGCCCTCAAGGACCACCGGGAAGAGGTGGGGCGCATCCTGTGCATGGAGCACGGCAAGCCGCTCAAGGAAGCCCAGGGTGAAGTGGATTACGCCGCCGGCTTTTTTGACTATTGCTCCCGCCATATTCAGGCACTGGATGCCCATACCCTGAGCGAAAAACCCAAGGACTGCACCTGGACCGTGCACTACCGGCCCATTGGTGTGGCAGGCCTGATCACCCCCTGGAACTTCCCGATCGGCATGATTGCCAAGAAGCTGTCCGCTGCCCTGGCGGCTGGCTGCCCTTCGGTGATCAAGCCGGCCAGTGAAACGCCGCTGACCATGGTGGCGCTGTTCTCACTGATGGATAAATATACCGACCTGCCCGATGGCATGGTCAATCTGGTGATGGGCAAGGCCAGTGTGATCGGCAAGGTGCTGTGCGAGCATCCGGATGTCCCCATGCTGAGCTTCACCGGCTCCACGGAAGTGGGCCGCAAACTGATTCTGGACACGGCGGAACAGGTCAAGAAGCTGGCCCTGGAACTGGGCGGCAATGCGCCGTTCATTGTATTCGATGACGCGGACCTGGATGCCGCCGCCGACAACCTGATCGCCAACAAATTCCGTGGCGGCGGCCAGACCTGTGTCTGCGCCAACCGTATCTTCGTCCACGAAAAGGTGGCCGATGCCTTCGGCGAAAAACTGGCCGAGCGGGTCAACGGGATGACGGTTGGGGACGGCATCAACGGCGATGTGGATCTGGGCCCGCTGATCAACAAGGCGGGTTTTGACAAGGTGAAGCGTCACCTCGAAGATGCCCTGCAGAAAGGCGCAAGGCTGGTGGCCGGCAAACAGCCTGATGAGTTGGGGGAGGGTTTGTTTTTCCCGCCCACCGTGGTGCAGGGGGTCAATCGCGATATGTACTGTTACCAGGAGGAAACCTTCGGTCCGTTGGTACCCATGGCCCTGTTCCGCAGTGAGGAGGAAGTGATCGATGCCGGTAATGATACCGAATTCGGCCTCGCCTCCTATGTATTTACTGCTGATGCAGAGCGCGCTCAGCGGGTCGCAGCCGGTCTGCGCTTCGGCCACGTAGGCTGGAACACCGGTACCGGTCCCACCCCGGAAGCGCCGTTTGGTGGCATGAAAGCCTCCGGTATCGGCCGGGAAGGCGGTCTGGAGGGTCTGTTCGAGTTCGTTGAGCCCCAGACGGTGCCGCGGGGGTTCTGATCCGTGCCCCATAAACAGCAAAAGGGCGAGCCTCCGCTCGCCCTTTTGCTGTTCCCAAACCGGTTAAGGCGTCAGTACCACTTTGATGCTGTCGTCCACATCGGATGAATCGATGTAGCCGATGGCACCGGGGGTGGACGCAACCCGGGATTTCATGGCCGCAGGGCTTCCCGCCTCCTCGGGTGGCTGACCACGACCGGTAAACACCTGCTGAGACCAGAACGCTTTCAGCTGTGCGTCGTTGCGGCCGGTGACCTTGTCATGGAATTCACTGCGGATGGCATTGCCTTCGGGCAGTTCAAGCGGCTTGGCTTTCTGTCCACCCGGCAAGGCCTGGCTGCGGTTCAGGTAGAGGTCACGCACTTCATTGCTACTCAGGCTGTCCGGGCCGGACGGGTTGCCAATCACTACGACGTCGGCCAGGGCCAGGGGGCTTGCCAGCAAGCAGGCCGCAAAAAACAGGCTTAGCTTTTTCATGGGGCCTCCTTAAAATGCCGAGTCGAGTTTGAGGGTGTATACGTTGGTGCTGCCTGTGTCATTGGTCAGCATGTATTCGGTGTTGAGGTTAGCGTAACCCTTATCAAGACCGCGAACGTGGGTAATATCGGCCTTGAGGGCCACGCCCGGCATGACATCCCAGCGTGTTCCCACGCTGTACTCATTGCGTTGGTAGTCCAGTGTGGAAGGCGGCAGGGGACCGGCCCTGCGCTCTTCATCGTCTTTGCTTTCTGTCCAGCCCGTGAGAACGTAGGGTGTCCAGCGACCAAAGCGGTGGCCGACAGACAGGTAAGCCGAATCGGAATCCGTAAACGCTCCATCGACCTCCACACGGGTGACCTCACCAATGATTTGCCACTCGCCATCGTCATAGCTGGCACCCAATCCAAAGAATTGACCGCGGTCATCGTTGGCGAGTACCAGGGTGGTGCCCGGAGGAGCCCCCGGAGGAGCCATGCTGGCAGATTCAATGCTTATTTCTGCCGTTGCGGCGACCGCCCTGACCGTCCACACGTAATCCGTCCAGGTCAGGTTGAGGCCGGCCATATTGCGCATATCTCCCGTACCGAACTCGACAGTCTCTTCGGTGAAGCCTGTAAAGACGTTTGCTGTTAACGAGGAGTTGTCGAAATTGAAGTTGTAGGTGGCGTCTGCGCCAACATAACTGTCTACCGGGATGGGGCCGTACACACTTTCCGGTGTGCGAGCCCAGGGCTGGGCGTAACCAACTTCAAGGTAGTCGGAATACATGTAGAACGGAATACGCATTTTGCCCGCACGGACCTGCAGGTTACTGGTGGGACGGTGGCTCAGGTAGGCCCATTCAACCTCCGGCTCCCACTCTTCTTCGCCCCGGCCAACCAGCTGCATGACCACCTGGCTATCCTGGTTGACATCGAAGGTGCCTTGTAGCCCAAACAGGCTCAGATCCTGTACCTGGGTTTTTTCCGTGACCCCGGCATAGCCGGCATCGTTACTGGCCCGTGCGTAGCCAGTGCTGAAAAAACCATTAAATTTAATGCCGCTGTCTTTTGCTGAGTTCAGCTGCTGCTGCATGGAATTCAGCTGTTGCTCCATACGCTCCAGGATTTCGTTGTTGTCTTGTGCCGTTGCCGGTGTGGCGCTGATTGCCAGCACCAGTGGTGCGACAGAGAACAGTTTTTTCATCGGGATTACCTTGTTGTTAGTAGTGTGTTAAACGCGGAACTGGCCGGCCACGCTTTGCAGTCCATCGCTGACTTCCTTGATTTTGTGGCTCACGGTGTCCAGCTCATCGGTGCTTTCCATCACGGCCTCTGCGTTGCGATGCATGCCACTCATGTGGCCTGTGACTTCACCGAATGTGGTGCTCTGCTCATAGGTGGCAGAAGCGATCTGCTCATTCAGCGCACTGATCTGCTGAACGTTTTCGAGAATTTTGCTCAGTACCTCGCCGGACTCTGTTGTGGCTTCCACGCCGTCCCGGGCCATTTCGACACTGCCCTGCATGGAGGTGACCGCGTTCCCGGAAAGCTTGGACAGTTCCGCAATGACCTGCTGAATTTCTTCCGTTGCCTTATGGGTTCGCACGGCCAGCCCACGCACCTCGTCTGCCACTACCGCAAAGCCCCGCCCATGCTCGCCGGCGCGGGCCGCTTCAATGGCGGCATTCAACGCCAGCAGGTTGGTTTGCTCGGCAACTGTCTGGATTGTTTCCAGAAGGCCTCCCACTTTCACTGAAAACTCATCAAACTGATTAACCAGGCCTGCCGTTTTTTCAATTTCCGCCATTAATTGCCGGATGGTGCCGATATTGCTGTCCACTTTTTCCTGACCGCTCGTGGCAAAGCTGGCGGCATTCTGTGTCTGTTCAGACGCGGACGAGGCGAAACCAGCCACTTCTTCAACGCTTTTAACCAGTTCCTCCACTGCATTGCGGGTAGAGGAAATGGCTTCGGCCTGCTGACTGATCCGTTCCAGGTTAGTGCTGCTGGTGCTGCTCAGATGGGAAGCGACATTGTTCAACTCGCCAATGTCATGCTGGATGGTGGCGAAGGACTTATGGAGCTTCTCCACGAACCGGTTGAACTGGTCTGCCAGCGTCTTGAGCTCATCCCTGCCTGTGTAGTGGATTCTGGATGTCAGATCCCCTTCCCCTGAAGCCATATCGCGCAGGGAACTGATAATCTGATCCAGGCTGCTGGAAATGGAGCGACCAATCACCAGGCTCAGGGCGACCAGTATGATCAGTGCAACGACCAGAATGGTCAGCGAGACTGTGCCCGCCTCTTTGGTTGCCGCTGTGGTACGGTCAATGGCTTCCACCAGTCTTGCCTCCATGGCATCCCGCATGGCGCCAAGGTCGTTGCGGAGTTTCTCCAGGCGATCAGCATTGGCGGAGGCCTCCTGGCCGATCCGGTTGAAATCGGCGGTGCCTTCGATGATTGCCATCGCGATGCGTCTGGCATTGTTGTAGTAAGTGTTGAGATCTGCGGTCAGTCTGGATGCCTGCTGGCTCAGGCCGGGGTTCAGGTCTGATATTTTTTCCAGATTGGACGCTATTTCGTCTTTCTGTTGGGCCGTGGCTTTCAGCTGTTGCTCGTCACCGGTGGTTACCGCACTGTTGATCTGATTTTCCATCAGCTGCAACAGACCCCGGTTGATGGTCGACAGTTCGAGAGAGGGGTATAGCTGGTTTCGGACCTCTGCCAGCCGCTCGGAGTTATTCCGCTCGGTAATGATGGAAAATGCCTGGCTGACCACGAAAGCGGAAACTGCAACCACCACCAGGAGCGTCAGTTTGTGAGATATTTTCAGTGCTGAAAGCATATTTATTGTTATTCCGCTTTTAGTGTTATTTCGCTGTCTGGCAGGCTCAGGTCTGAACTGTTTTAATATTAGGTCATGATCTGAACTAACCGCAATTATTGAGTGTTGCAGTTTTGTTAACGAGTGTAGCGACGGGCCTGCCCCGATCTCCGGGATGAGCCTGGCATTAAATCCCGAGCGAGGCGTTGATCAATGTGCCCGGCGCGCTGCAGCAATGCTGTGAATGGTGTGAGGGAAGGCCCCATTTCCGGCTTTGTCCTGTTATACTCTGTCACCTGTTTATTTAACCAGTGGCAAGTGATTTTTTATGGATGTCTCCCCGATCATTGACCCCCTGAACGATGCCCAGCGCGAGGCGGTGACGGCACAGAACGATCACCTGCTGGTGCTGGCCGGTGCCGGCAGTGGCAAGACCCGGGTGCTGGTACATCGTATTGCCTGGCTGATGCAGGTGGACAAGGTGCCGGCCACCGGCATTCTGGCGGTCACCTTCACCAACAAGGCGGCGAAGGAGATGCGCTATCGCATCGAGCAGATGATGAATATCCCGGCCCGGGGGCTCTGGTTCGGCACTTTCCATGGCATCGCCCACCGCCTGTTGCGGGCCCATTACGCCGATGCCGGATTGCCGGAGAACTTCCAGGTACTGGACAGCGACGACCAGCTCCGTCTCATCAAGCGGGTGATGCGGGAGAGCCAGATCGACGAGAGCCGCTGGCCGCCCAAGCAGGCCCAGTGGTTTATTAATGGCCAGAAGGATGAAGGGTTGCGGGCCGAGCATATCCAGGAAAACCCTGGTGACCACTTCACCTCCACCATGCTGAAGGTTTACCGCCATTACCAGGCCCTGTGTAACCAGAGCGGGCTGGTGGATTTTGGCGAATTATTGTTACGGTCCCACGAGCTGTGGCTGCACCGCCCGGAATTGCTGACTCATTACCAGCGCCGTTTCCAGCACATTCTGGTGGATGAGTTCCAGGACACCAATACCATCCAGTACGCCTGGTTGCGCCTGCTGGCGGGGCAACGGGTACCGCTGACCATCGTCGGGGACGATGATCAGTCTATCTACGGCTGGCGTGGTGCGAAGATCGAAAACATCCGGCAATATCAGCAGGACTTCCCGGATGCCCGGCTGGTGCGCCTGGAGCAGAACTATCGCTCCACCCAGGTGATTCTCAGGGCAGCCAACTCGGTGATCGCCAACAACCAGGGGCGTCTGGGCAAGGAGCTCTGGACGGACGGACCGGAGGGAGAGCTGGTCAGTCTGTACGCTGCGTTCAACGAGCAGGACGAGGCCAACTACATTGCCGATACCATCAGCAGCTGGGTGGAAGACGGCAATCTGCGCAGTGAGTGCGCCATTCTGTACCGCTCCAACGCCCAGTCCCGGGTGCTTGAGGAAGCGTTGATCCGTCAGGGAATTCCGTACCGCGTCTATGGCGGTCTGCGCTTCTACGACCGCATGGAAATCCGCAACGCTCTGGCGTATCTGCGTCTGGTGCATTATCGGCGTGACGACGCGGCTTTTGAGCGGGTGGTGAATGTACCGCCCCGGGGAATCGGGGCCAAGAGCCTGGCGGAACTGCGGGGGCATGCCACGGAACAGGGCATTTCCCTGTGGGAAGCCTCGGAGCGGCTGTTGCAGGCGGGTCAGGTAAAAGGCCGGGCGAAAACCGGTTTACAGCGGTTTATGCAGATCATTGAAGGCCTGTCGGAAATGGTGGATCACGCCAGCCTGCAGGCACTGATGAAGCAGACCATCGAGGCCAGCGGCCTGAAGGATTACCACGCCAGCGAGAAGGGTGAGAAAGGCCAGTCACGGGTAGAGAACCTGGAAGAGCTGGGCAATGCTCTGGCAGATTTCGAGGTGGAGGAAGGCGTGGATCCGCTGTCGGAATTTATCGCCCAGGCGGCGCTGGATGCCGGTGAGGCCCAGGCGGAATCCCACGAGGACAGTGTGCAGCTGATGACCCTGCATTCTGCCAAGGGTCTGGAATTCCCGCTGGTGTTTCTGGCCGGTGTGGAAGAAGGTTTGTTTCCCCACAGCATGTCACTGGAAGAACCGGGCCGGCTCGAAGAAGAACGCCGTCTGGCCTATGTGGGCCTGACCCGGGCCATGCAGCGACTGGTGCTGACCTACGCGGAATCCCGTCGCCTGTACGGGCAGGAGAAATTCAACGCATTGTCCCGTTTTGTGCGGGAGATTCCAGCCGACTGCATCCAGGAAGTGCGCCTGCGCAACACCGTCAGCCGTCCGGCCATGGTGTCTCGCCCCAACGAGAGTCTGTTCGGGCAGTCGGCTGAACAGGAGAGCGGTTTCGCTCTCGGCCAGCGGGTGCGCCACCCGAAATTCGGCGAGGGTATTGTGATGAACTGCGAGGGCAGCGGTGCCCACACCCGGCTACAGGTCAACTTTGATGGCGGGGCCAAGTGGCTGGTGCTGGCCTATGCACCTCTGGAAGCCTGCTGATATACTGCATCGCTTTCAGGAAACCGGAGAACCGGACACGTGATCGAAGTATTGGTATTGGCCGTGGCCCTGAGTATGGATGCCTTTGCCGTGTCCATCGGGCTGGGCTCCAAACATACAAGGAAGGCATCGTCCCTGGCCTGGATGGCCGCTGTGTATTTCGGCCTGTTTCAGGGCCTTATGCCGCTGATCGGCTATCTGGGTGGCAAGGGCGTTCTGGGATGGGTTGAGGCCTATGCCCCCTGGATTGCCTTCATCCTGCTGGTCCTTATTGGCGGCAAGATGATCTACGAATCCGTGTCCGAAGGCGTTGAAGAAGATATCGCCATCATTACCCACCGGGTCATGCTGACACTGGCCATTGCCACCAGCATTGATGCCATGGCTGCCGGGTTTGCGCTGACGTTGCTGGATGTCGCCCCCTTGCTGGCATGCCTGATTATAGGTGCGACGACCTTCCTGTTCAGTATCGTCGGGGTTTACATCGGTACCCGCAGCGGCACCTTCCTTGAAGGCAAGGCGGAATTTTTGGGCGGTGTTGTGCTGATCCTGATTGGTTTCAAGATGTTGTTTGGCTGAGTAACCCGTGATTACCCCATGAGTACCGCATAGATGATGCCGGCCAGTACGATCCGGTAGATAACGTAGGGCCACATGCCCACCTTGTTCAGCCATTTGAGGAAGAAGTGGATGGCGGTAATGGCCATCAGGAACGAGGTGACCCCGCCAATCAGAAAGCCGCTCCAGTCCACGATCACATCGGAGGTGGCGACTTCCAGTAGTTTTGCGGCCGAGGCCAGCACGATAATCGGAATGGCCAGCAGAAAGGAGAAGCGGGAGGCGGCTTCCCGGGTCATGCCCAGGAACAGTCCGGCGGTGATGGTGACCCCCGAGCGGGAGGTGCCGGGCACCAGTGCCATGGCCTGGGCAATGCCGATGATGGCCGCGTCTTTCCAGTTCAGGGAATCCATGGTGCGCTGGCGTTTCGGAAGCCAGTCAGCAACGCCGAGTAGCAGGCCGAATACCAGCGTGGTGAAGAAGATCACCGAAGCGCCCCGTAATTCGTTGTCAATCATATCCAGCAGCGCCAGACCGGCGAGGCCTGCCGGAATGGTGCCGATCACCAGATACCAGGCCAGCGCACCCTGGCCGACGATCCGGCGCTGACCAACCGAGATCAGCCCGTCCCGGGCAATACCGAACACGTCCCGGCGGAAGTACATGACTACGGCCAGCAACGTGCCCAGATGAACCGACAAATCGAACCCCACACCCTGATCTTCCCAGCCGAAAAACGCCGGCATCAGAATCAGGTGGGCAGAGCTGGAGATGGGCAGGAATTCGGTCAGTCCCTGGAGGAGGCCAAGGAGGAGGGCCTGGTAAAAATCCATGCTACGGGTTCCGTTGTGTCAGAGGTTCAGTTGAGTGGGCAGTCCGGCGGGATATTAGCAGGGTGGCGGGTGGCTGAACAGATTTTCGGCCCCCGGGCAATGTGCGGGGGCTGGTGTATCTCAGGCCGGGAATCGGTCCCGGGTACTGTTGGCGATGCGCACCAGCATCAGCATCAGAGGCACTTCCACCAATACGCCTACGACGGTGGCCAGAGCCGCGCCGGACTGCAGGCCGAACAGGGCGATCGCCGCAGCAACTGCAAGCTCGAAGAAGTTGCTGGCACCGATCAGGGCACCGGGCGCGGCGATACAGTGGCGCACCTTCCACAGGCGTGCCCAGCCGTAGGCCAGGAAGAAAATAAAGACCGTCTGGATCACCAGCGGCACCGCTATCAGGGCAATGTGCAGCGGGTTTTCCAGAATCACCTCCCCCTGGAAGGCGAACAGCAATACCAGCGTGACGATCAGCGCCGCCGGCGTGACCGGCCCCAGCCGCTTCATGAACACCTCGTCGTACCAGCGCTGACCGTGACTGGCAATCAGGGTGCGTCGGGTCAGGTAGCCAGCGGTAAGCGGAATGACAATATACAGCACCACCGACAGCAGCACGGTATCCCAGGGCACCTGGATGTCGGAAATGCCCAGCAGGAAAACCACAATCGGCGCGAAGGCAAACAGCATGATGATGTCGTTGAGGGACACCTGCACCAGGGTGTAGGCGGCATCACCTTTGGTCAGGTAACTCCAGACAAATACCATGGCAGTACAAGGCGCTGCGCCCAACAGAATCGCGCCGGCCAGGTACTCGCGGGCCAGTTGTGGCGGGATCAGCGGCTCGAACACCACGGTCAGGAAAAACCAGGCAATGGCAAACATGGTGAATGGTTTGATCAGCCAGTTCACGGTCGTGGTGATGGCCAGTCCCCTGGGCTCTTTGCGTACGCCCACCACCGCACTGAAATCGATCTGCGCCATCATCGGGAAGATCATCGCCCAGATCAGAATGGCAATAGGGATGGAGACCTGTGCATATTCGAAACGGGACAGGGTTTCCGGTACCCCCGGTGCCAGCTGGCCCAGGGCTACGCCAGCAATGATCGCCAGTGCCACCCACACGGACAGGTAACGCCCGAACAGGTCCATTTCGCCTTGGGTGTCCCCAACGGGGCTGGCATCGGTGTTGTTGCTCATCGGTTGCCTCTCCGGTGGATTGTTGGTTCTTTACGTCATCCCATTGACACACTAATATGCGAAAAAATGCATATTCGAATAAGCGTATATATTGGTCGGTAAATGTGAAAGGTCAAGCTCTTTACAATCCGGTGACGGTATTCAAGGCACTGGGAGATGAACTCAGGCTTGCCGCCACCCTGCTGATCCACCGTCAGGGTGAGCTTTGCGTCTGTGAACTGATGGCGGCTTTTGCGGCACCGCAACCAAAAGTCAGCCGGCATCTGGCCTCCCTGCGGGATGCAGGCCTGCTGAAAACGGAGCGCCGGGGCCAATGGGTTTATTATTACCTTAACCCGGATCTGCCATACTGGGTGGTGCGGGTGCTGGAGGAAACCGCCCGTAACAACGGGGCGCTGATCGTGCGGCCGCTGGCCCGGTTGCAGGCTATGGCTGACCGCCCGGCAGTGCAGTGCCCCTGATCGGCAACTTCACACGGATTGCGAACCTCGCAAGGAGAACACCATGAGTAAGATCAAGGTAGGTATTAACGGGTTTGGCCGCATTGGCAGGCTGGCATTACGGGCCGCCTGGGGTTGGCCGGAACTGGAGTTTGTCGCTATCAATGATCCGGGGGCTGATACCGGCACGCTCGCGCATCTGCTGAATTTTGACAGCGTACACGGCCGCTGGGATCATGAAGCCTGTCCGGATGGTACTGACATTGTCATTGGCGATCAGCGCATCCGGGTGACCCACAACCGGAGTATCGGTGAGACTGACTGGTCCGGCTGTGACCTGGTGATTGAAGCCAGCGGTGTGAACAAGAAAGTGGCGGTGCTGCAGGGTTATCTTGAGCAGGGGGTGAAGCGGGTCGTGGTCACTGCCCCGGTCAAAGAAGCCGGTGCCAGGAACATCGTGCTGGGGGTCAACGAACATACCTTCGACCCGGCCAGCGACCGCATCGTTACCGCGGCATCCTGCACCACCAACTGCCTGGCACCGGTAGTGAAGGTGATTCACGAGAAACTGGGCATCAAGCACGGCTCCCTGACCACCATTCATAGCCTGACCAACAGCCAGACCATTATCGACGCGCCCCACAAGGACCTGCGGCGGGCCCGTGCCTGTGGCAGCTCACTGATTCCCACCAGCACCGGTTCTGCCACGGCGATTATCGAGATCTTTCCGGAGCTGAAAGGACGGCTGGATGGTCATGCGGTGCGTGTGCCCCTCACCAACGCCTCGTTGACCGACTGTGTTTTCGAGGTGGAAACACCCACCGATAAAGACACGGTTAACCAGCTGTTAAAAGAGGCTGCCGGGGGTGATCTCAAAGGCATCCTTGGTTACGAAGAGCGTCCGCTGGTATCCATCGACTACAAGACCGATCCCCGTTCCTCCATTGTCGATGCCTTGTCCACTCTGGTGGTTAACGGCACTCATGTGAAAATCTTCGCCTGGTACGATAATGAGTGGGGCTACGCCAACCGTGCCGCGGAACTGGCCCGCAAGGTCGGGCTTGCCTGATATGCGTGCTGCTATCCACCAGTACCTGGTCATCACCGGTAACTACTGGGCCTTCACCCTGACCGATGGTGCCCTGCGCATGCTGGTGGTGCTGCACTTCCATCAACTTGGGTATTCGCCGCTGGAAATCGCCCTGTTGTTCATCTTCTACGAGTTCTTCGGAGTGGTGACCAACCTGGTGGGCGGCTACCTGGGTGCCCGCATGGGCCTGAACCGGATCATGAATATCGGTCTGTTCCTGCAGATTGTGGCGTTGGCCATGCTGGCGGTACCGGCCGCCATGCTCACGGTGCCCTGGGTGATGGTGGCCCAGGCGCTGTCCGGTATTGCCAAGGACCTGAACAAGATGTCCGCCAAGAGTGGCATCAAGTTGCTGGTGCCGGATGAGCAGCAGGGGACTCTGTACAAGTGGGTGGCGATACTGACTGGCTCCAAGAATACCCTGAAGGGGGTGGGTTTCTTTCTCGGTGGCGTGTTGTTGATGGCAGCCGGTTTCAAGGGCGCCGTCATTCTGATGGCCGTGGCTTTGGGGCTGGTGTGGCTGGCCAGCCTGTTCCTGCTGGGGCGGAATCTGGGCAAGAGCAAGGCGAAGCCGAAGTTCAGCGAGATACTGTCCAAGAGCCGGGCCATCAACGTGCTCTCTGCCGCGCGCATGTTCCTGTTTGGCGCCCGGGATGTCTGGTTTGTGGT
Organism: Marinobacter sp.; assembly: GCA_014359475.1. Lineage (GTDB taxonomy): Bacteria > Pseudomonadota > Gammaproteobacteria > Pseudomonadales > Oleiphilaceae > Marinobacter. The sequence goes on from JACIZI010000002.1 coordinate 200,557, forward strand.
GGCGCTTCCGGTGTACATGGCCACGGTATTCGACTGGGATCACTGGAAAGTGGGCGGCTTTATGGCCAGCTGGATTATCGGCTATGGTTTTATCCAGACCATTGCACCGCGTATCACTGGCCATTCTGACGGTAAATCCGGTGCGGTGTTCTGGGCCTCCTTGCTGGCGGTGGTTCCGGCGGCGATCGCCGGTGCCCTGATGGCCGGCTGGTCGGCTCAGGCCGTGGTGATCGGTGGTTTGCTGCTGTTCGGCGTATTGTTTGCTATCAATTCCTCTTTGCACAGCTACCTGATTGTCAGCTATGCCCGGGGCGACGGGGTGTCGCTGGATGTGGGGTTCTATTACATGTCCAATGCGGCGGGCCGGTTGCTGGGTACGGTTCTGTCCGGCTGGGTCTATCAGGTCTGGGGTCTGGAAGCCTGTCTGTGGATTTCTGCTGCACTGGTGGCTATGGCCGCGGCGCTGTCCGTCATGCTCCCGGAACGGCGTACCGCCCTGGCCTGAGCGCGCTTCAGAAGCGCATCACCAGTCCGGCACCGGCTTCCGCCTGAAGATACCCGTTACTGCGGAATTTGAAGGCACAGCCTCCGGAGCAGAACACGGATCCGCCGGACTCCAGGGCGGTATAGATGGCCCGCAGATCCAGTCGCAGGCGAAGATGATCGGTTAGATAAAACTGGTAACCCCCGCCCAGAGAAAGCGCCACGCGGTGGTGGTTATCCAACTCGGAGTTGTCCGGTTCCAGCCGGGTAACGCCGATGACCCCGGAGGCAAAACCGCCGAAGGTGCGGCCACCGGGGAAATAAAGGCCTCCGAACTGCAGCTGGTAGATGGTGAGGTCAATGGCCCGGGTACCGGGGGCAAACAGGCCGTTATCCAGTTTGGCGGAGGTTTCCTGGCGACCGAAATAGATTTCCCCCTGCTTGCCGGCCTCTGGCAGGTCGAAGTTGAATATTATCCCGTGGCTGGCGGTATCTTCAAAACGGAGCTCATCCTGGGTGTCGCCATCGGCGGACTCGATCCCGGCTGAGCCGCCCATGCGGTAGCCCGCGAACGGGGAGATTCCTACTTCTGCAATGGCGGGCGGGGAAGTCAGGGTCAGGCCCAGTATGATGGCGGTCAGATGCCTCAAGTTCATGGAATACAGCTCCCGGTTGTCGCGGCTGGCCAGGTGGAACGTTATGCTGTGCTCCACGCAGTCTACAACATTGATCTGAGCGGAGGTTATCTTCATGGCTGAATCCGGACTGGTTTTGATGACCGGCGCCAGCCTGCCTTTCGTTGCGACAAGGCAAGGAGCTTCTCTGGTGAACCGGGTTTGAAAGGTCTTTATCTGGAAGATGTCAGTGTTGGTACCTTGAGCAGGGTGAATCTGGCAGTGTCTGCCGGCCAGGTGGTGTGCCTGTCCGGCCCCTCGGGCTCCGGCAAGAGTCGGCTGCTGCGGGCGGTGGCGGATCTGGAGCCTCACGGCGGCACCATTTCCCTCGATGGCACCGACCAGCAGGCCATACCGGCCCATCAGTGGCGTAGGCAGGTGGTAATGGTGCCGGCGGACAGCCAGTGGTGGTTTGATGAAGTCGGTCTTCACTTTCCACCAGATGCAGGCCGGCAACTGCCGGATGTCCTGGGTTTTCATCCGGAGGTGATGGGCTGGTCCGTGGGTCGGCTCTCCTCCGGCGAGCGACAGCGGCTGGCGCTCTGGCGGGCTCTGGTTCTGCAACCGGAAGTGCTGTTGCTGGACGAGCCCACCGCCAACCTTGACGGGCAGATGACCAAAGCGGTGGAAGCCTGGCTGCTGGACGAGATCCGCCGGCGGTCGATCTGTGCCCTGTGGGTGGCCCATGATCCTGGGCAGATTCGCCGGGTTGCCGACCAGCACTACCGCATCAACGGAACTTTTCTGGAGCGCACCGATGGAAGTGATTGATCTGGCCTGGTGGAAGCTGGCGCTGGCGGCCCTGCTGATTGTTGCGCTGGCAATCACCAGCCATCTGGGCCGGCTCGGCATCACTCGCAGTCTGCTGGTTGCCACGGTTCGAACCGTGATTCAGCTGGTATTGGTCGGAATGGTGCTGGAGGCTTTGTTTGCCTCCTCCGGCTTCCTCTGGATTGTGCTTGTTGCCCTGGTCATGCTGCTGGTTGCCGGCCGCGAAGTCATGGCCCGTCAGGGTCGGCGTCTGAAGGGCTGGTGGGCGTTTGGCATCGGCACCGGTGCGATGTTCGTCTCTTCCTTCACCGTGACGGTTCTGTCATTGACGGTGGTGATCGGGCCGGAGCCCTGGTATGCCCCGCAGTACGCCATTCCTTTGCTGGGCATGATGCTCGGCAACACCATGACCGGCGTAAGCCTCAGCCTGGACCGTCTGAACGCGGCGGTCTGGCAGCAGCGGGCGGTGATCGAGAACCGGCTGATGCTGGGTCAGACCTGGCGAGAGGCCCTGGAAGATATCCGCCGGGAGGCCATGCGCAGCGGCATGATGCCCTCCATCAATGCCATGGCGGCAGCCGGCATCGTCAGTCTGCCGGGCATGATGACGGGGCAGATTCTGGCGGGCAGTCCACCGGCGGTGGCGGTCAAGTACCAGATTCTGGTGATGCTGGTTATTACCGTGGGTACCGGTTTCGGAGCGCTGATTGCCGTTTCCTGGGGCGGTCGGCGGCTGTTTGATGAACGTGAGCGCCTGCGGCTGGACCGGCTTGTGGGGCAGGGACACTAGTTCTGTTCCGGCACTTCCCGTATACGACCGTGCTCGTCAATCGCAACATAGACAAACAGGCCCTCGGTCACTTTCCGGGGGTGCTCTGCTGCCCGGTCCAGGGTCCAGACTTCCACGTTTATCTTCATCGAACTGCGGCCGATATCCACCAGTTCGCAGTAGCAGCCTACCTGGGAGCCTATCCGGAGGGGTGAGAGAAACTCCATGCGGTCCATGGCCACCGTTGCGTTGCGTCCACGGGACACCCTGCCGGCAACCGTGGCCGCCGCCAGATCCATCTGCTTGACCAGCCAGCCCGCAAATACATCGCCGTTGGCATTGGTGTCGGCGGGCAGGGGAACCACCTGGAGCGCCAGGTCACCCCGGGGTGAGGGTTTGTCGTCATCAAAAGCTGTCATGGGACCTGCCTTGTTCATTTGTAAGATTTTTATAACCTTGCATGTTAATGGCCTGCGTCGGCGCTGCAAGCGAATTTGGGCAATGTCAGGAATATTTCGTTGCGTGTAACAAATCCGTCACATAGAGTCCCTAGCATGCACTCATCGGTAAAACAGATCCGAGTAACGTCAAACCGAATAATGGAGACTCGACGTGATGAAACTGAACAAAGCATTCGCCACTGTTGCACTGGCAGGCTCTGTAGCCGCAATGTCTGCACCGGCCATGGCCCGTGACACCATCAGCATCGTGGGTTCCTCCACGGTTTACCCGTTCGCGACCGTGGTAGCCGAGCGTTTCGGTACCAAGACCGACTTCCCGACCCCGAAGCTGGAGTCCACCGGCTCTGGTGGTGGTATGAAGCTGTTCTGCCAGGGTGTCGGCACCCAGCACCCGGATATTACCAACGCTTCCCGCCGCATGAAGGTGTCTGAATATGACTTGTGCCAGAAGAACGGCGTCAAGGACATCACTGAGTTCCGCATTGGTTCTGACGGCATCGTGATTGCCAGCTCCAAAAAAGCCAAGAACCTGGATATCACTCTGGAACAGCTGTTCCTGGCCCTGGGCGAGAAAGTGCCCGATCCGAAAAACGAAAAGAAGCTGATCCCGAACCCTTACAAGAAGTGGAGCGAGATCGATTCGGATCTGCCGAGCGTTGCCATTCGTGTGATGGGGCCGCCCCCGACGTCCGGTACCCGTGACTCCTTCAACGAGCTGGCCCTGCAGGGCGGTTGTGAAGACCTGCCCGCCGTCGCTGACATGAGCGAAGACGACATGGAAGCTGTTTGCCAGAGCATCCGTGAAGATGGCGCCTTCATCGAGGCGGGTGAAAATGACAACCTGATCGTGCAGAAGCTGATCGACGACAAAGCTCTGTATGGTGTGTTCGGCTACAGCTTCCTGGAAGAAAACGCGGATCGTCTGCAGGCAGCGACTCTGAACGGCAAGGTGCCGACCGCCGAGGCGATCGCTGCTGATGAATATCCGGTTGCCCGCTCGCTGTTCTTCTATGTGAAAAAGGCTCACATCGGCGTGATTCCCGGTATCAAGGAATATGTTGAGGAGTTCGTCAGCCCGGCTGCCATGGGTCCGAACGGCTATCTCAAGAGCGTCGGCCTGATCGTTCCGCCTCGTGACGCCCTGATGAAACTGCAGAACAAGGCAGATAAAATGCCGAACCTGCAGAAAAAAGAGTTGATGTAATAAGCCCCAGTTGCACAGGTAAGTAACTGACAAGGGTGCGAGTCCTCACGGACCCGCACCCTTTCGTACGTAAAAGCACCAAGACCGAAACACATTTGACATTTATCATGTTTACACTTGTTGCCTATTTGAAGCGTCAGACAGGATAATCCATGCAAGCTGCCAACCTCCTTCTACTGACTCTGGTCCTGGCTATGGCGGCCTATGGTCTCGGCTATGCCCGGTCCCGGTCGCTGGCGATGCCCCTGGGCGGGATTCGTCACCTAAAGTCCCTGCCATTCTACTATGGTGCCCGTGCGGCTCTGTGGTGCGCCCTTCCTGCCTTGGTGGTGCTGGCGTTGTGGGCGGCTTTCCAGGGTAAGGTTATTCAGCTCCTGGTGATCGGCTCCCTGCCGCCGGAGATGATTCCGGCCGATGAAGGCCGTGCCAGTCTGCTTTTAAGCAAAATCAGCAACGTTGCCAGTGGCGCCTTGCCGCCGGATTTTGTGGAGGCCCCGATTGTGGAGGCCGCCGAGCGATTGCAGGCATTGCGCGCGCGGAGCCGGATGCTGATGACTGGCCTGGTGGTTTCGGTGGCGGTGCTGGCCGGCTTCCTGGGCTGGCTGCGTATTCGTCCGAGGATCAATGCCCGGGAACAGGTGGAGTCGATTCTCAAGTGGTTGTTTTTTGCCTGCGCCAGCCTGGCCATTCTGACCACGCTCGGCATTATCTTCTCGGTTGCGTTCGAAACCTTCCGCTTCTTCGAGAAGGTTCCTTTCGTCGAGTTTTTCTTTGGCACCAGCTGGAGTCCGCAAACGGCATTGAGGGCGGATCAGGTTGCCGCCGAAGGTGCCTTCGGCATGATCCCGCTGTTTACCGGTACCCTGCTGATTTCTGCCATTGCGATGCTGGTGGCCGTGCCGGTGGGACTGCTGTCGGCGATCTACCTGTCTGAGTATGCGAACAGACAGGTTCGGAGCGTCGTCAAACCATTGCTGGAGATGCTGGCCGGCATCCCTACCGTTGTTTATGGCTTTTTTGCAGCCCTCACCGTGGCACCTTTCATTAGTAATCTGGCGGCTTCCCTGGGCATTGAGGCGTCTTCCCAGAGTGCTCTGGCCGCAGGTGGCGTCATGGGTATCATGATCATTCCTCTGGTCTCCTCGCTTTCGGATGACGTAATCAATGCGGTGCCACAGGCCATGCGGGATGGCTCCCTGGCCCTGGGTGCCACCCAGTCGGAAACCATGAAGAAGGTTATTTTCCCGGCCGCGCTGCCGGGTATCATGGGGGGGATCCTGCTGGCAGTGTCCCGGGCGATCGGCGAGACCATGATCGTGGTGATGGCCGCCGGTCTTGCGGCGAACCTGACCGCCAATCCACTGGAAACCGTGACCACTGTGACCGTGCAGATCGTGACCTTGCTGACCGGTGACCAGGAATTTGACAGTGCCAAGACACTGGCCGCCTTTGCTCTGGGGGCCATGCTGTTCCTGGCCACGCTGCTGCTTAACGTTATTGCCCTGAAAATTGTACGTAAATACCGGGAACAGTATGACTGACCAACGCTCTCAGGCGGAGCTCGTCCGCCAGTCGCTCAAACGCCGCTATCGCAAGGAACGTCGATTCCGGGCCTATGGCATCACGGCGATCGCCATTGCCCTCGCCGCCCTGGTAATTCTTTTTGCTGACATCATCGGCAAGGGCTCTACCGGGTTCCTGAAGACGACCCTGACACTGAACGTTCAGCTTGATGGTCAGATGATGTATCTGGATGATGCCACCGACGAACGTCAGCTGAAAATGGCTGATTTCGTCGAGCCGCTGATCCAGGCGTTGATCCGGGAAATTCCGTCTGTGACCGAGTCGGACCGTAGCGCGGTGCGCGGTCTGATCAACCCCTATGCGTCTGTAACCCTGCGGGATGCCCTGAAAGCCAACCCGGAATGGCTCAATACTACACGGACCATGACGTTCCTGGCTCATAGCAACGTCGATGTCTACGTCAAGCATGCCGGCAATGAGGCCTATTCCATAAAGCTGAGCGAACAGCAGCGGAGCTGGGTGGATCAGTTACAGGAAAAAGGCGTAATAGAGACCTCGTTCAACGATGTCTTCTTCCAGAACGGTGATTCCAGGGATCCCTCCAAGGCGGGCATTCTCGGAGCCGTGGTGGGCTCTCTGCTGACCATGTTCGTGACTCTGATCCTGTCATTCCCGATCGGTGTTGCAGCCGCCATTTATCTGGAAGAGTTCGCGCCCCATAACAAGCTGACGGACTTCATCGAGGTGAACATCAACAACCTGGCGGCAGTGCCGTCCATCATCTTCGGCCTGCTCGGCCTGGCGGTGTTCATCAACCTGTTCGGCATGCCTCGTTCGGTACCGGTGGTGGGTGGTCTGGTGCTCACCCTGATGACCCTGCCCACCATCATTATCTCAAGCCGGGCGGCGATCAAGAGTGTACCGCCGTCGATTCGCGAGGCGGCGGAGGGCATTGGTGCCTCCAAGATGCAGGTGGTTCTGCATCATGTGCTGCCGCTGGCGATGCCGGGCATGCTGACCGGTTCCATCATCGGAATGGCCCAGGCCCTGGGCGAGACTGCGCCGCTGCTGCTGATCGGCATGGTGGCCTTCATCGTGGATGTACCGGATGGCTTCTTTGACTCGGCCACGGTGTTGCCCGTGCAGGTCTTTCTCTGGTCCGGCAGTCCGGAACTGGCCTTTATCGAACGCGCGTCGGCAGCGATTATGGTGCTGCTGGCCTTCCTGATGAGTATGAATGCATTGGCCATCTGGATGCGCAAGCGTCTTGAACGCAGGTGGTAAGGAGGATCTCCATGAATACCCTTAATACAACGGTAACCGGTGAAGTTCAAATGCCTGAAGAGAATGCAGTGCCTGTCCAGGAAGGCAGACCGGCGGAAACGGTGATCGAGGAAGGCAAGACAGTGGGTCGTCCCTTCGCGGACGATGCCAAGTTCAAGCTGCGCAATGTCGAGGTGTTCTACGGCCAGGAGCGTGCCATCAAGAACATCAGCCTGGACGTAGCGCGCAACGAGGTCATCGCCTTTATCGGCCCCTCCGGGTGCGGTAAGTCCACCTTTCTGCGTTGCCTGAACCGGATGAACGACAGCATTGATATCTGCCGGGTCAAGGGTTCGCTGCGCCTGGATGACCAGGATATCTACGACCCCAAACGGGATGTGGTAGAGTTGCGTGCCCGGGTCGGTATGGTGTTTCAGAAGCCCAACCCGTTCCCCAAGTCTATCTACGACAACGTGGCCTACGGCCCGCGTATCCATGGTCTGGCCAATCGCAAGGCAGACCTCGATGAGATTGTTGAAAACAGCCTGCGCAAGGCCGGTTTGTGGAACGAGGCGAAAGATCGTCTGGATGCCACGGCAACCGGGATGTCAGGTGGTCAGCAGCAGCGACTGTGTATCGCCCGGGCGATTGCCGTGAGCCCGGAGGTGGTTCTGATGGACGAACCCTGCTCGGCACTGGATCCTATTGCGACCGCAAAAGTGGAAGAACTCATTGCCGAGCTGTCCGAGAGCTATACTATAGTTATCGTGACTCACTCCATGCAGCAGGCGGCCCGGGTATCCCACCGTACGGCTTATTTCCATCTGGGGCATCTGGTGGAGGTGAACGAGACCAACAAGGTATTCACTTCGCCGGAACATGAGCTGACCGAATCCTATATCACCGGCCGTTTCGGTTGACAGGCAATCACAATACGGGAGAACAAAATAATGCCAAACCAGAAGGATGATGTTTACGGAGACCATATCTCCCACAAATTCAATGACGAGCTGATGGCTCTGAAAACTCAGTTCCTGAAAATGGGCGGCATGGTGGAAAGTCAGGTCGGGCAAGCCATTGAAGCTCTGATTGACGGTGATACCCATATGGCGGACGAGATCCGCGCCAACGACAAGAAAGTCGATAAGATGGAAATGGATATCGACGAGGAAGCCACGCTGATTCTCGCCCGCCGGCAGCCCACCGCCCGGGATTTGCGTCTGGTTGTCTCGGTGATCAAGATGGTAGCGGACCTGGAGCGGGTCGGCGACGAGGCGAAAAAGATCGCCAAGCTGGCTATCAAACTGTCTGAAGAGGGGCAGGCGCCGCGTGGCTATATCGAGGTTCGCCACATTGGCAACCACGTGCAGAATATGCTGCGGGATGCCCTGGATGCCTTTGCCCGGCTGGATTCCGAACAGGCCCTGCGGACCAAGAAGGAAGACCGGCGGGTCGATGAGGAATACCAGGCGGCGGCCCGCACCCTGCTGACTTTCATGATGGAAGATACCCGTAACATTTCCCGGTGCATGTCGGTGATGTGGGTTCTGCGCGCGCTGGAGCGTGTCGGGGACCATGCCTGTAACATCGCGGAAAACGTAATCTTCATGGTAGAGGGTGAGGATGTCCGGCATACGCCGGTTGAGGAAGCAGAAAAGGTGGTAGGGCGCTGAGCACGCCCCACCGGAAGGGATTGGTTTACAGTTCCTTCATGGCCCGGGTGGTGGCCTGGAGCACATCCTTGGCATCGCCCTTGACCATCAGGCTGTTATCACGGATAAACAGGCTGTTGGGGATGCCGGCAAAACCGGGTGAGAGGCTCCGCTTGACCACGACCACGGTGCGAGCCCTGTGCACATCCAGAATGGGCATGCCGTAAATCGGAGAAGAAGGATCCTCGCTGGCGGCGGGGTTCACCACATCGTTGGCCCCCAGTACGATGGCTACATCGGCTCGGGGCAGTTCCGGGTTGATGGTATCCATATCCTTGAGCTGGTCGTAGGGAATTTCCGCTTCTGCAAGCAGCACGTTCATGTGCCCGGGCATGCGGCCCGCAACCGGATGGATGGCGTAGTTGACCGTTGCCCCGCGGGATTCCAGCTCGCCGGCCAGTTCTTTTACGCTGTGTTGTGCCTGGGCCACCGCCAGACCATAGCCGGGCACCATCACCACATTGCGGGCACCATCCAGGAGCAGGGCCAGATCGTCCGGTGTGGCGTATTTCACCTTGCCTGCATAGAAATCCCCTTCATCCTGTTGTGTGCCGCCGGCTGCATCGCCGCCCAGTACTCCACCGAACAGCACATTGGGCAGGGAACGGTTCATCGCCTTGCACATCACCGCCGTCAGGATCAGGCCGGAGGCTCCCACCAGAGAGCCGGTAATGATCAGGCCCTGATTGTCCAACACGAAGCCTGTGGCGGCCCCCGCCAGTCCCGAGTAGGCGTTGAGAAGAGCTACCACAACCGGCATATCCGCCCCGCCAATCGGTTGCACCAGGCCTACACCCAGCAGCAGGCAGAAGCCGATGGCGACGCCCAGGAGTACCGGGTTACCGGCCCCGCCGGCAACGAACAGGCTGCCGATGACCACTACCGTAATCAATGACACAAGCGTAACCAGCTGCCAGATCTTTGGAATCCGGCTGTCGCCGATGCTGCCCTTAAGTTTGGCCACTGCCACACCGGAACCGGTGAGAGTGATGGCACCGATGATAATGGAGGCGATGATCGCCACCGCCCAACCGGTACTGCCCAGGATACCGACATTACTGGCATGCAGCCAGGTGCTGGCGGCGACGGCCACCGAGGCCCCGCCGCCCACGCCATTCAGGCTGGCGACCAGCTCCGGCATGGCCGTCATGGCGGTACGGCGTGCCAGCCAGATGCCGATGGCTGCGCCCAGCAGAATGCCGGCAATGATGGTGGCGTAGCTGATGACATCTTTGTGCAGCAGGGCGGCCACAATGGCGATCAGCATGCCGATGGCGGCCAGCTGGTTGCCGCGGACAGCGGTGGAGGGTCGGGTCATTCCCTTGATGCCGAGAATGAAGCAGACCGCAGCGGTCAGATAGGAGAAATTGATAAGAGCGAACATGATCAGTTCTTCCGTTTGAACATATTGAGCATTCGGTCGGTCACCAGGAATCCGGCGGTAATGTTGATCGTCGCCAGGGTGACCGCGAGGAATCCAAGCAGGTTGGCCAGGGTTGGGGATGTCCCCTCACTGCCGGCGCTGACAATGGCACCCACCACCACAATGCCGGAGATGGCATTGGTGCCGCTCATCAGCGGTGTATGCAGGGTGGGCGGTACCTTGTTGATCAGCTCCACACCGACAAACAGGGCCAGAATGAAAATGGTGAAACTCAGTACAAACATTTCCATCAGGCGGTCTCCTCTGCCGGTTGTTCGGCGCGTGTGTGGCCTAAGGCTTCCCGCAATCTGTCATGAACTACTTTGCCGTTATCGGTTACCCGGGTGGCCTGCACGATGTCATCGTCTGCCGGTGGTATCAGGCGGCCATCCTCGGTCATGTTCATCAAAAAGCCGGTGATGTTGCGGGTCAGCAACTGGGAGGCGTGTACCGGTACCCGGGAGGGGTGGTCCACGTGGCCCACCAGGGTGACACCGTCCACATCCACTTTTTCGTTCATTACGGTGCCTTCCACGTTACCGCCCCGCTCGGCGGCCAGGTCCACAATGACTGAACCACGCTTCATCCGGTGGATCATGTCGCGGGTCACCAGGCGTGGTGATGGCTTGCCGGGAATGGCCGCGGTGGTGATGACAAGATCAGACCGGGCCACACAGTCGGCCAGTTGTTCCTGCTGTGCCTTGTAGAAGGCTTCGCTCTGGGCACTGGCGTAACCGCCTTCGCCCTCGCTGGCTTGCTCAGGAACCGTGATCTCGATGAAATCCGCACCGAGGCTTTCCACCTGCTCCCGGGCCTCGGGGCGCAGGTCGTAGGCTTCCACTACCGCACCCAGCCGACGGGCGGTGGCAATGGCCATCAGCCCGGCCACGCCGGCACCTATTACCAGAACCCGGGCAGGATGAATGGTGCCGGCTGCGGTCATCAGCATCGGGAAATAGCGGGGCAGGGCCATGGCACCGTTCAGCACCGCCCGATAGCCGCTGATGCCGCCCATGGCGCTGAGTACATCCATGCTCTGGGCCCGGGTAGTGCGGGGCACCAGATCCAGGGCGTAGCTGCGGATGTTGCGGCTGGCCAGCCGTTCCACCTGTGCCTGGTGGAACCAGGGGTCCAGCACACAGATCAGGGTGCTCTCCGGCTGCATCAGGTCGATCTCTTCCAGTGACGGGGTCCGTACCTTCAGGATCACCTGCGCCTGGCGGTAAAGCGACACCGCGTCTTCGGCAATGATGGCTCCGCAGTTACGGTATTCCTCGTCAGAAAAATGGGCGGCGCTGCCAGCACCGCTCTCGACAACGACTTCATAGCCGGCTTCAAGCAGTTCCGGTATGCCGGAGGGAATGATCGCGACCCGGTTCTCCCGGTCGGAAATTTCTCTGGGTATGCCTATCAGCATGGGAAAGGCTCCTTGGTTGGTGAGTTGAGATATCCTTGAGCCCCAGGGTGTCGAGGGTGAATTTGCGTACGTCCTGCAACAGCGACGGGTCCTTGACCAGTGACTGCCCATAGGACGGAATCAGGGTTTTCAGGCGCTGTCCGGCGCTTCCGGCTACCAGCTCCGGCAAACAGCGTTCAATGACGTCCAGCATGGCGGACACGCAGGTAGATGCACCTGGGGAAGCCCCCAGCAGCGCGGCCAGGCTGCCATCGCCGGTGCTGAGTACTTCTGTGCCGAATTCAAGTTTGCCGCGACCTTTCTGGTCGGGCTTGATGATCTGTACCCGCTGGCCGGCTCGGCGCAGTTGCCATTGGTCGGGATTGTGGTCCGGCAGGAAGTTGCCCAGTTCATCGAGACGGTCCTGCCGTGAACTGAAGGCCTCTCGGATCAGATAGCGTGTCAACGGCCACTGACTGCCGGCTACGTCCAGCATCTTGCTCAGATTGTGACTGCGTACCGAGCCAACGAGGTCAAATGGGCTGCCGGCTTTGAGAAAACGGGTGGTAAAGCCGGCGAACGGACCGAACAGCAATGCCGGTTTGCCGTCAATGATGCGGGTGTCCAGATGGGGGACGGACATGGGCGGCGCACCCACCGGTGCCTTGCCGTACACTTTGGCCCCGTGCTGTCTGGCCAGGCTTTCATCCTGGCAGGCGAGCCACAGACCGGATACCGGGAACCCGCCATAGCCACGGGCTTCCTTGATTCCTGCCTTCTGTAACAGCGGAAGAGCCGCGCCTCCGGCTCCGATAAACAGGAAGCGGGTGGTTACCTGACTGGTCTGCCCCTGCTGGTCCTTGAGGGTGACCTGCCAGCCGGCACCCTTGCGTTTCAGGTCCGTTACGCGAGTGCCCAGACGCAGGCCGACACCATTGCGGTTGCCCAGGAATTCACCCAGAGAGCGGGTCAGAGCCCCGAAATTGACATCGCTGCCGTGGCCGATGCGGGTTGCAGCGGTTTTTTCCTCGCTGCTGCTATCGGCCATCAGCGGCAGCCAGCTGGCCAGATCTGCCGGCTGGTCGGAATACTGCATTTCGGCGAACAGGGGATGGGCGGATAGCCTCTGTTGCCGCTCTTTCAGAAAGCGGACATTGTCCTGACCCTTAACCCAACTGAGATGGGGAACCCGGTTAATGAAGGTTTCCGGTTCGGGGAGCAGCCCTTCTTTTACCAGCGAACTCCAGAACTGCAGGGAGACTTCGAAGCGGGCGTTAATGTCCAGCGCCCGGTCAATGGCGATGTCACCGCCGGCAGAGCGTGGCGTGTAGTTAAGTTCGCAGTAACCGGCGTGACCGGTCCCGGCGTTGTTCCAGGCATCCGAGCTCTCGCTGGCCAGGCTTGTGGCCTGTTCAACAAGCAGCACCCGGCGGGAGGGGTCCAGCAGCGACACCAGGGTTGCCAGTGTGGTACTCATGATCCCGCCGCCAACCAGAAGGATATCTGTGTTTGGCATGGTTGTACTCCCCTGTAGGGTGAGTTTCAGGGAGCCTGTGACCAGCTCCACCGCAAATGTCGGGAGAATTATAGGGTGCTAAAAACTAAACGGGCATCGAAGAAAAGATAGATTTACTTCGTTAAAATCGATGAAATAAGGAAGATAAGCCCGGCTGAGACTGAGTCGGGCTTTGCTCAAGGGCGATGCAGGAAGTTAAAAAGAAAGGTCTGTTTCCCGGCTGGTCAGGCCTGTTTCATCCGGTCGGTATAGGGCGGCCAGCCAAGTGGCTTGCCGGCCAGCAGATGCAGATGAATGTGAAACACCGTCTGGCCGGAATTCTCGCCACAGTTCATCACTACCCGGTAGCCGTCGTTGGCAAAGCCCATTTCCCTGGCGAGCTTTGCGGCCACCCAGTAAAGGTGACCGACCAGCTCACGGTCATCCTCACCAATGTCATTGATGGTGGCAATCTGCTTTTTGGGAATGATGAGCAGGTGCACCGGCGCCTGGGGGTTGATGTCTTTGAACGCCAGGCTGATGTCGTCTTCGTAGACGATGTCTGCAGGTATTTCGCGGTTGATGATCTTGCTGAAGATAGTTTCTGGCATGCTCTTTCCTTATCGGGCATCGTTTGTTCAGATCAGTTTCAGGCGTTCCGGCACCCTCGCCGCCAGTTCCCGTATAACGGCCGGTAACCGGTCGTCAATACCCATGGCGTAGCGCGCTACCCGGTTACGGGCAAAGGGCAGGGCCTTTGCTGCCCCCAGGCCCAGGTTGCGGGCCAGGTGCAGGGGAGGGGTCCGGTTGCTGAACAGGTGGTAGAACAGGTCCATGGCCAGCATCATGCGGCGGTTCGCCGGCCGGCGTTGTCGCTCATAGTATTGCAGCCATTGCTGATCGGCCAGATCACGGCCCTGACGACGAGCCTCGCGAATGGCAGTCTGTAATGTTTCGGCATCCTGAAAGCCAAGATTCACTCCCTGTCCGGCCAGGGGGTTGATGGTGTGGGCCGCGTCCCCCACCAACACTACTCGCTCCCGGAAATACTGTCTGGCATGCTGTCGGGCAATCGGAAAAGCAGCCCGGGCATCCACATGGGTGATTGCCGGCAGCCGGTCCGGAAAGGCCTGCCGGATCCGGGCTGCCAGGGCTTCATGGCTCAGGCTTTGCAGTTCTGCCAGGGTTGCCGGCGCATCATACCAGACCAGTGAGGCCCAGCTTTCCCCGGGGTACTTCTCCCCTGCAGAGTGCAAGGGGAGAAAGGCGCGGGGACCGCTGGGGTAAAAGGCCTGCCAGGTGATGTCTTCCGGGGCACCCCGATAGCGCACGGAGATCACCATGGCTTGCTGGCCATACTGGTCCCGGGTAACACCGATACCAGCCATGTCACGGATGCGAGACTGGGCGCCGTCTGCCGCGACCAGCAACTGGCCGCTCAGTTTACTGCCATCCTCCAGGCTGACGCTTACCTGCGCATCGGTCTGGTGGATGTCAGTTACACCCTTGCCGGAAAAAATGGTGACCTCCGGTTGCTCGCGGGCGGTTTCCCAGAGCGCCCGTTGGGTGATGCGGTTTTCCACGATGTGGCCGAGATGGCGGCATCCCAGCTCGGCGGCTGTGAAGGTCACTGTCGGAGCGTTGTGTGGTAGCAGGCTGCTCAGCGGGTGGCGGGTCTGGTCCCACGCCGCGAGTCGTCGATAAGGGGTGGCTTGCCGGCTCTCGATACCGGTCCAGGCACCGAGACTTTGCAGGTATTTTTCGCTTCCGGCACTCAAGGCAGACACCCGGATATCCGGGCGGCTATCGGAGGGAATGGGCGGCAGGCTCTGTCGGTCAACCAGGGCAACGCGAAAGCCGCTCTGGCCCAGTCCGGTAGCCAGTGCCGCACCCACCATGCCAGCACCGGCAACGATAATATCAAATGCTTGCGTCATAACGGGTTCCTGTCTGAGACCCCCCAGTTTACGCACAGGAAGAATTCAGACAAGCAACCCGAGGGTTTTTTGCAGTCAGTAGCCGGCCATTTCTGTGGCCAGGCGGTCCCCGACGGTCTCCGGCTGACGGTTGCGCTGGCGTACCAGCCAAGTTGGTTTGCGGGCGCCGGGCTTCACAAATCCCTGGTTGAGCACGATAGGCTTCACCAGCTCCAGGAAATCATCGGTTTTCATATGTAACGACTCGCTGTGACTGCCGGCGGCAAACGCCAGTTCCGGCTGCTCCGTCAGGGATTCGGCGCAGTAGACAGTCATGCCAAACAGATTGCCGAAGGGCGGCATGGCACCGACTTCGCAGTCCGGGAAGCGGTCCTGGAATTCCTGCTCGTCCGCCAGGTTGACAAAGTCGGTGTCCAGAATCCGGGACAATCGGTCCCAGCGTATGCGCCAGGTGGCAGGCATGACCAGCATGGCTATTTTGCCGTCCAGCTCAATGATCACGGTCTTGGCTATCCGGTCGCCCGCTATCTTGACGTGGTGGGCGAGTTCCCGGGCGGTATATGCGGCGGGGTGGGTCAGGCACATGTATTCCACAGCGCCCTGATCCAGGAATTCCTTGAGTTGCTGTACCGGCATAGTGACAACCTCCTACCAGCAATGACAGCGGAGCAGGAACCGGGGTTTGCTGTTATCCGGTTCCGATGGCCGGCGGTGAAACCGAGGATGCGGAACACCGCCCTACAGGTCAGCTTAGTTGAGAGGTGCCATAATGCGAGTAACAGTCTGTGTTGATGGGATACAATTATTCCGCTTTGTAGACATGCACATCCCTCTGGGGGAACGGAATGGTAATGTCCTCGGCATCGAAGGCTTTTTTCACTTTTTCCTGCATGTCCCAGTAATAGGGCCATAAATCGTCGGTAGCGACCCACGGACGGAACATCAGATTTACAGAGTTATCTCCCAGACTTCCGACGCAGATGCGAGGTTGCGGGTCTTTCAGTGACCTTTCATCTTCCTCAAAAAGCCGCTTGAGAATCGCTTTGGCCTTGTCAATGTCGTCGTCATAGTGAATGCCAAACGTCATATCGCAGCGGCGTTTATCGTAGACACTGACGTTGACCAGAGTGGCGTTGGAGAGACTGCCGTTGGGGATCACGATACGGCGGTTATCAAAGGTGTTGACCACAGTGTAAAGAATCTGGATCTCCGCGACAGCGCCCAGGTAACCCTGGGCTTCGATGGTGTCGCCCACCTTGAAGGGCTTGAAGATCAGAATCAGTACGCCTCCGGCAAAGTTGGCCAGACTGCCCTGCAGAGCCAGACCGATGGCAAGACCTGCTGCACCGATAACGGCAATAAAGGAGGTGGTGGCAATGCCGATCATCGAAGCCACGGATATCAGCAGCATGATCTTGAGTATGGCACTTATCAGGCCGCACAGGAATTTGTTCAGGGTCGGATCCTTGGCGCCGAGTTTTTTGTCCAGAACAGAAATGAATCGGTTGATCAGCCACAGGCCGACCAGCAGAGTGACGATCGCAAGCAGAACTTTGGGGGCGTAGGCCATGGTCAGGGAGATGGCCTGCTCGACCAGTTCGGACGCCTGTCCGTTTTCTCCGAAAAGGTTTTCCATCCGGGAGCTCCTTGTTTGGTGTGTTTTGAATTATGGGTTGTGGGGTTGAAGAAAACGCCGCCCCGCTCTGCAGGGTGTTATAGCAGAGTATTGTGAATGCCGTACAGTTCCGGCCATCAAGCGTCTGGTACGTTACTGGCCGGCCCAGCGGATCAGTTCTTCGGGATTGCCCCTTACCAGTATTTTTCCCTGCTTGTTGTTCAACTGGTAATCGTACATGGGGTCGTAGTAATCCTCTAGCAGCGGCTTGATCCAGCCTTCATGGTAGCGGGTTTCGCCGCTTGCCTGCTGTATTTCCAGGGCCTGTTCCATAACGGAGCGCAGCTGGCGGTGCCGCTCACCACCGAGGCGTTTACGAATACGGTCGAGGGCACTGAGCAGGTAATCCCGGAAATTAAGCCAGCCAGCCGCTTCTCCGTCCCGTTCCAGGTAGTCGGCAAGCATATGTTCGACATAATCCTCGCGGATGATCGCCACGCGCTCGTCCATGGGGCGCTCAAGGATCATCAGGGGGGCTTCTGCCATGCGTGCCCGCAGGCTGAGGGGCAGTGAGCAGCGGCCGATGAGCCGGCTTTCGTCCTCCAGATAGACGGGGCCGCCGGCCAGGTGATGGGCTTTGAGCAGGGCCACCGACAGGCGGTTTTCAAAATCGATCTGCGCCGGTTGCGGACTGACCCGCCGGCCAAAACTGGAGCCCCTGTGGTTGGCCAGCCCCTCCAGGTCTACCGGATTGGGAAGCCGTTGCAGTACCCGGGTCTTGCCAGTGCCGGTGCGGCCGCTGAGAATGCGAAGCTCCGAGCCGGCCACCAACACTTCCAGGCTGTCGATCAGATAACGCCGCAAGGCCTTGTAGCCGCCTTTGACAAGCGGGAAGGCAATGCCGGCTTCGTGCATCCATTGCTGGGTAATGCGCGAGCGCAATCCGCCCCGGAAACAGAAAAGGTAACCGTCCGGATGCTGCGCAGCGAAGCGCTTCCAGGCCTCTATCCGCTGCGCCTTGATCTCGCCACAGACCAGTTGGTGCCCCAGTTCGATGGCCGCCTGCTGACCTTTCTCCTTGTAACGGATGCCGGTCCGGTGCCGTTCTTCGTCGTTCATCAGGGGCGCATTGATCGCATTTGGGAAGCTGCCCTTGGCAAACTCCACAGGGGCGCGCACGTCCATCAGGGGGGCATCCCCCAGGAACAGGTCAAGGTAGTTGTCGGTGTCGGGTCTGGGGCTCATGGAAACCGCTGGTTGCTGTGGTTCAGGAGCCGGCCAGTATAACGGAGTTGGTGTATTGCTGCCCAACCGGCTGGCGAAGGTCGTCAGGAAGGCTACAATAGCGCCTCTTTTCGCTCGACCCTATGTTCGACAAGGCTGCCATGACTCCGGAAATTCTCAATCAGCACCTGCAAAAAACCCTGCGCAGGGGCCGGGTTGCCCCGAGCCGCCCGGCCGGCTGTCAGGAGATCGCCCTTTATCTGTTTGACCCGTCCGTTCTGGAGGGGCCTCTGAGCCATGAAGAGGCCCAGGCTGTGGTCGCGAAACCGGCCTACTGGTCCTTCTGCTGGGCCAGTGGCCAGGTGTTGGCACGCTGGATTCTGGATCATCCGGGGCAGGTGCAGGGGCGGCGGGTGCTGGACTTTGGTTCCGGTTCCGGTGTTGTTGCGATCGCGGCGGCCATGGCGGGTGCAGCGGAGTCGGTGGCCTGTGATATCGACCCGGCAGCGCTGGAGGCGGCCGCTGCCAATGCTGCACTGAACGGAGTCGCGCTGACGCTTTGCAATGACTGGCATAAGCGGGCCGAGGGACTGGATATGGTGCTTGCAGCGGACGTGCTCTATGATCCGGACAACCGGCCTTTGCCGGGAATATTCTGCGAAGCGGTGCCGAAAGTATTGCTGGCGGATTCCAGGGTGAAAAACCTGGCAGATGACCGGTACCGGCAACAAACAGTGATGGAGGCCCGTACCTGGCCGGATTTGCACGAGTTTGAAGAGTTCAACCGGGTGAGAATTTATCTGGCGGATAAAAAGAAAGGGTAACCCGGAGGTTACCCTTTTCGGAACAGGTCAGCGCTTCCCTGCGCAGCTTGCCGCAATCCCGCGGCAAATCCGTTGTCCTTCCCTGGTGCCAGCGTCCGAGCCGGCGATTCAGGTCGATCCCTTAAGCCACGCATCCTTGCATCCTTGCTTCTCCCTGCGTCTGTGCAGGGGTGCATCCAGTGCGTACTCCTTTCCCTGTCGTCCCTGACGATGAGTACTATACCAACGGTAATGTTTCAGTCTTGTGATCTGTGCGCGGGTTTGCCGTCGTCAGCACAGTCAATACCGGTAGGCTTTCAATAAAAACAATAATCTACAGGGTTTTTTCGCGGCTGGACAAGTTCAGATTACGATATATCACAGAGCAATCGCACGCGCTTGTAGGAAATATCGCACACTAGGAGCAGATGATGTCCTAAGTGTGATTTGTGGTCATTTTGCCCAACGGAGGAAGTAGTGGCCAGGGCAGCAGTCCAAGTGCGATTCCCGCGCCATCAGCCAGCAGATCAGCCCAGGAAAAATCCCGATAATCCAGTTGTGACTGAATCAGCTCCAGAGTCAGTCCAAAGGCCAGCAATGCATATGCGTAGCGTAAAACCGGTTTGCCCGGCCACCCCAATCGGCTCAGCAGGGTCAGTTCCATAAAGGCAATGAAGTGATTCACCTTGTCACTGGGAGCAGAGAGTGCCGGGGAGGGGTAGCTGGTGGTGGCGAGCCAGAGTATGGCTATCAGGGACAGGGCGAGGGCCGCGCGCCATAAGGGCAGGCAGTCGCGGATCTGATAAAAAGTGTCGCGCATGACAGGCATCCGTTTCGGGCTGTGGAGTCAGGTTCAACATGATATGCTTTGCGCCCCGTCACTGTCATCGCAACGGAGGATTTGCGACCATGCTGAAAGGCAACTTCTTTCGCGGACTGGGGTATCTGGGAGAAGGCTTCGGGCTCATCCGCCAGCCCGGACTGCGTCTGTTTGTCATCATTCCCCTGGTGATCAATGTGTTTCTGTTCGGGGTGATGTTCTACTTTCTGGCGGAACTCTTCTCGGTAATGATTGCTACCGCTATGGGCTGGCTTCCGGACTGGGCCTGGTTGCAGGCCCTGGACTGGGTGTTCTGGATTCTGTACGGGCTGGTGATCGTGCTGATACTGGCCTACGGGTTTGTCATCGTGGCCAACCTGATCGGCTCTCCCTTCTACGGCTACCTTGCCGAGCTGACTGAAAAACACCTTACAGGCCAGGAACTGAACACAGACGGCAGCTGGTCACAGATCATGCGTGACATTCCCCGGGCGCTCTGGCGTGAAGTACAGAAAATTGCCTATTACCTGCCCAGGGCTGTGGGGCTGCTCATTATCGGCCTGATTCCCGTGGTCAACCTGGTGGTTGCGTTACTCTGGCTGCTGTTCAACAGCTGGATGATGGCGCTGCAGTACGTGGATTTTCCTGCGGATAATAATCGGGTCAGCTTCCCGGCGCTGCGCAGGTTACTGGGCGATAGCCGTCTGTCAGCCCTGGGATTCGGGTTGCCGGTGGCGCTGGCTGCCATGGTACCGGTGCTGAATCTGGTGGTCGTGCCGGCAGCAGTCTGCGGCGCCACCGCCTTCTGGGTGCGGGAAAACCAGTCAATTCAAAAGTAAGTTCGCGGAGGTTTCTTGGAAGCGACGGAATTTCAGATCGGCCAGCGCTGGGTCAGCCATAATGATACAGCCCTGGGCCTGGGCATTGTTACAGATATTTCCGGCCGCCGGGTGACCCTGGGGTTTCCGGCGGCGGATGAAGAGCGCACTTACGCCATGGACAATGCGCCCCTGTCCCGCATCATTTTCCAGATAGGGGAGGAGATTGAGACCTTTGACGGCGAGCGGCTGACCGTTCGTGCGGTAGAGGAGATTGCCGGCCTTTTGATGTACCACGCTGACGCTGGCGGCGAGACATTGCGCAAAGTGTCCGAAGTCAGGCTCAGCAGCCGGGTGAACTTCTCAGCACCTCACCAGCGGTTGTTTGCCGGCCAGTTTGAACGTAATGGCGCTTTCCGTCTGCGGATGGCTACCCGGCAACACCAGAGCCGCCTGCGCAGCTCGCCGGTGCAAGGGCTGATCGGAGCCCGCACCCGGCACCTGCCCCATCAGGTATATATCGCCCACGAAGTGGCCCGGCGTCATGCCCCCAGGGTGCTGCTGGCGGATGAAGTCGGCCTGGGAAAGACCATCGAGGCCGGGTTGATTCTGCATTATCAGCTGCATACGGGCCATGCCAGTCGTGTTCTGGTTCTGGTGCCGGATTCCCTGATACACCAGTGGCTGGTTGAAATGTTGCGCCGCTTCAATCTGCGTTTTGCCATCATTGATGACAGTCGCTACGAGGCGCAGCTGGAGGATGACTCCGGGGCGGCTGGCAATCCCTTCGAGGAAGCGCAGCTCGTGATCTGTAGCCAGGATTTTCTGACCAGTGATCCGCAGGCGCGGGAGGATGCCATCGCCGCAGGCTGGGATCTGCTGGTGGTGGATGAAGCCCATCATCTGACCTGGTCACCGGACGAGGTCAGTGAAGAATACCGGCTGGTGGAAACCCTGGCCGGACAAACCCCCGGTGTATTGCTGTTGACTGCAACCCCCGAACAGGTGGGTGTGGCCAGCCATTTTGCCCGTTTGCGCCTGCTCGATCCGGCGCGCTTTCACGATCTGGAGGCCTTCCGGGAGGAAGAGGCCGGTTATGCGGAGGTCAATCGGGTGGTTCAGACGCTGCAGTCCGACAATCGTTTGCCGGAGGGTAAAAATCTGGACACCCTGCGTAACTGGCTGGGAGACCATCTGGATACCCTTATGGCCAGGGAAAACCCGGTGGAGGCGGTAGTGGATGCGCTGCTGGATCGCCATGGCACCGGGCGTGTGTTGTTCCGCAATACCCGGGACACCATCCGCGGCTTCCCCGAACGCCGGGTGTGCCCGGTGCCCCTGGAGCTGCCGGACTGTTACCGATGTGAAGATGTGCAGTGGGGCGAACCCGGCCTGACCCCGGAGCAAACGGTAGATGAAGAGCAATGGCTGGCGGAGGACCCCCGGGTTGCCTGGCTGGAGAAAACCCTGAAGTCCCTGCGGCCAGCGAAAGTGGTGGTTATCTGCGCCCGTGCGGAAACTGCGATCGCCCTGGAGCATTATCTGCAGTTACGCGCCGGTATTCGCAGCGCCGCCTTTCATGAGCGTCTCAGCCTGCTGGAGCGGGACCGGGCGGCAGCCTGGTTCGCGGATGAGGAGCAGGGAGCGCAGGCCCTGATCTGTTCGGAAATCGGCAGTGAAGGGCGCAACTTCCAGTTTGCCCATCACCTGGTGCTGTTTGATTTGCCCGCCAATCCCGATTTACTGGAGCAGCGCATCGGCCGTCTGGACCGGATTGGTCAGGCGGAAGCCATCGACATCCATATTCCCTGGCTCCGGGAAACCAGTCAGGCGGTCCAGTATCGCTGGTTTGACGAGGGGCTCAATGCCTTCGCCAGGAGCTGTGCCATCGGCACGGCAGTACAGGACATGGTCGGTGATCTCTGGCAGTCTGCCCTGTCGGGTGATTCAAATGCTCTGCCAGCTCTGCTGGAGAGTACGGCGGCAGAAGCGGCTGCCTTGCGGGACAAGCTGCACGAGGGCCGGGACGCGCTGATTGAACTGAACTCCTGCCGCGGTGACCAGGCGCGGAAACTGATTGGGCGCATCGAGGAAGAGGAAAACTCCGAAGCCCTGTGGCCCTATATGGAACAGGCCTGCGATATCCTCGGAGTGGAGACGGAGGAGCATTCCGCCGATGCCCATATCCTGCGCCCCGGCGAGAACTACAGCGCCGGTTACCTGCCGGGTTTGTCGGAGGATGGTCTCACTGTTACCTGGGACCGCGAACGGGCCCTTGAGCGTGAGGACATGGTATTCATGAGCTGGGAGCACCCGATGGTGGCCGGCATGATGGATGCGGTAACCGATGCCGGCCTGGGCAAGGCCGCGCTGGCCAGTCTTTCCGTCAAGGGGCTGCCGGCAGGCACCCTGATGCTGGAAGCACTGTTTACCGTGCACTGCCCGGCGCCCGCGGGTTTGCAGCTCACCCGCTATCTGCCGTTGCTGCCGCTGCGCTTCCTGGTGGATGTGAATGGCCGGGATTTGTCAGAAGTATTGCCCCATGACCGGCTGAACGGGCTATGCTCAAACATCCGGCGGCGTACCGCCCAGGAAGTGGTGCCCCGTATCCGTGCCGAAGTGGAAACCATGGTGGACCATGCGTCGCAAATGGCGGCCCCTCATCTGGAACCGCTCAGAACAAAGGCTCTGGAATCGATACGAAATGCTCTGGAGCCGGAGATCGAGCGACTGGAAGCCCTGCGTGAGGTCAATCCGGCAGTGCGGGACGAGGAAATCGGTTTCTACCGGAACCAGCTGGCAGCGGCAGAGGCCGCCATTGAAAATGCCAGCCTGGATATGGACGGTATCCGGGTGATCGTCACGGCATAAGGTACTAGCCAGCCCGGATCCGATTCGTTATGTTGCACGTACACGTTTGCGAGTAATGCCCCAGTTTTCGACCATGGATGACAGCGAGATATTATGATGACATTGATTATTCTGCTACTGGCGCTGGCCGGCCTGTTGATTGTTGCGCGTCGTGAATCCGGTGCCAGACACGCCATCGGGGTGATGGTGGTCACCGGTGTTCTGTCCCTGATTTTCGCTTCCGGCTGGCTGGCGCTGGTGCTGTTTGCCGGTGCGGCGCTGACCGCAGCGGCCGGGCTGCCCGGTTTCCGCCGCAGCTGGCTGACACCCCGGGTGTTTGCCATGTTCAAGAAAGTGGCCCCCAAGGTGTCCGATACCGAGAAGGTTGCCCTGGAAGCCGGCACTGTCGGCTGGGATGGCCAGCTCTTTACCGGGCGGCCTGACTGGCACAACCTGTTGGTCAACCGTTACACCGGCCTGACCGAGGAAGAGCAGTCCTTTGTGGACAACCAGTGCACCCAGGCCATTGCCCAGTGCAACGCCTGGGATTTGGCGGTAGAGCGGGCTGATCTGCCGAAGGAAGTCTGGGAGCTGCTCAAAAAAGAAAAATTCTTCGGCATGATCATCCCCAAAGAATACGGGGGCCTCGGTTTCTCCGCCAAGGCCCAGACGGCGGTTCTGCAGAAGCTGGCAGCCAACGAAATGTTGATGGTCACCGTGGGTGTTCCCAACTCCCTCGGCCCTGGCGAGCTGCTGGTCAAATATGGTACCGACGAGCAGAAAGACTATTACCTGCCGCGGCTGGCGGACGGGCGGGAAATTCCCTGCTTTGGCCTGACCGGCCCCCGTGCCGGGTCCGATGCCACCTCCCTGCCGGACACCGGTATCGTCTGTAAGCAGGAAGTGGATGGCAAGGAAGTGATTGGCATCCGCCTGAACTTCGAGAAACGCTGGATCACCCTGGCACCCATTGCCACCGTGGTGGGTCTGGCCTTTCGGATGTTTGACCCGGACGGGCTGCTGGGAGATACCGAGGATTATGGTATCACCTGTGCCCTGATCCCCCGGGACACCAAGGGTATGGAGATTGGCCGTCGGCACTGCCCGATAGGCACTCCCTTTATGAATGGACCTATCAAGGGCAAGGATATGTTCATTCCGCTGGATTACATCATCGGTGGTCAGGAAATGGCCGGCCAGGGCTGGCGTATGCTGGTTGAATGTCTGTCGGTGGGTCGCTGTATCACCCTGCCGTCCGGCGCTGCCGGTGCGGCCGCCTATGCCACCGGCACTGCCGGTGGTTTCACCCGTATCCGTCGCCAGTTCAATGCCCCGGTGGCGGATATGGAAGGGGTGCAGGAGCCGCTGGCCCGTATTGCCGCCAAAACCTACATTGCCCAGTCTGCGGTTAACCACACCGCTAACATGATCGACAAGGGCGAAAAGCCGGCGGTGCCCTCTGCGATTCTCAAATACCACCTTACGGAATTCCAGCGCGGCGTAATGACGGATGCGATGGATGTGCACGGTGGCAAAACGGTAACCCTTGGACCTCGCAACTATCTGGGTATCGGGTACAGCGGCAGCGCTGTAGCAATTACCGTGGAAGGGGCAAACATCATGACCCGCAGTCTGATGATCTTCGGCCAGGGCGCGATCCGTTGTCACCCCTACGTGCTCAAGGAACTGGAGGCCAAGGACAACGACGATGTGGGCGCGTTTGACGAGGCATTCTTTGGTCATGCCGGCCTGATCTTCGGCAACGCCGCG
Source organism: Marinobacter sp. (assembly GCA_014359475.1). Classification (GTDB taxonomy): domain Bacteria; phylum Pseudomonadota; class Gammaproteobacteria; order Pseudomonadales; family Oleiphilaceae; genus Marinobacter. Next base: position 225,569 of record JACIZI010000002.1, read on the forward strand.
AGGGCCTTCACCCAGGCGCTGGGGCTGGGTAAGGCGGATGTGCCTTTCGACAGTGCGAGCCGCAAGTACGCCCAGGCGGTGGCGCGCTTCAGTGCGGCCTTCGGGCTGTGTTCTGACGCTGCCATGACGACCCTGGGCAGTGAGCTCAAAATGCGCGAACTGATCTCAGCCAGTCTCGGGGATATGCTCTCTAACCTGTATCTGGCTTCCATGGTGCTTAAACAATGGCATGAAACCCAGCCGGTGGAAGGTGAGCAGGAGCTGATGCAGTACAGTCTCGTGTTGTTGCTGCACCGCACTGAAACCGCCCTCGACGAGTTCCTTCACAATCTGCCGAACCGCGCCGCAGCCATGGTGCTGCGCGGTATTACCATGCCGCTGGGGCGTTGCTGGAAGCTGCCTGCGCATGACATGTCCCGCAAGCTGGCCCGGGCCATCTCCACTGACACGCCGGTCCGCAGCAAACTGCTGGCGAGTGTCTGGAACACCAGTGGCGAAGGCACGGTGGACAACCCGCTGGCCCGTTATAACGACTTGCTGCGTGACTATGACAAGGCAGAGCAGTTGTACCGCAAGGCCACCAAGGCCTATGCCAAAGGCGAGCTGCCGATGACGGCCCTGCATCCGGAGGAGCGCTTCGAGGCGGCACTGGAGGCCGGTGTCTACAGCAAGGAAGAAGCAGACTTCATGCGCCAGTATGAAGAAGTGGTGCTGGAACTGCTGACGGTGGACGATTTCCCGTTTGACGAATTCGCCCGCCAGAAAGATACCCTGATCGACCACAATCCTGCCTAGGCAAGCGCCTATGTGGATGTCCTTCCTGGCGGTCAGTGCAGGTGCGGTGATTGGAGCCAATCTGCGCTGGCTGTTGGGGCTTTGGCTGAACAGCAGCTATCACGCTATTCCGCCGGGGACCCTGGTGGCCAATCTGGCGGGTGGCTGGCTGATTGGCCTGCTTATCGGGTATTTCTCCCACAGCAACACGCTGGCGCCGGAATGGCGGCTGTTTGCCATTACCGGCCTGTGCGGGGCTTTGACCACTTTCTCTGCCTTCTCGCTTGAGATGTTTACAGCCTTCCAGGAGGGCAAGTGGGGGCTGGCCCTGGCCGGTATCCTGCTTCATGTGGTTGGTTCTATCCTGATGATCGCATTGGGGATTTACGTCCACAGCCTGTTACGCTCCGGGTGAGTAACTTTACCTACAGAATTTTTGTAATTAGTTCTTGGCAAGCCCCCGGGTTAAGAGTAGAGTTCAAAGGGTAGGAAAGATTCAGCAAAGCATTTCATGAATAAGACGTATCTCCGCAGTTAGTAGTGCCGTCCTGTTTTTGATTCCGCGAGTTCTGTTTTTCCGTAAACCCGCTGCCCGGCACACGGCGTGCGTGGCAGCACATAAATGATTGATTTCAGGAAATTTAAGTATGTCTACTACTACCGGTACTGTTAAATTCTTCAACGAAGCAAAAGGCTTTGGCTTTATTACTCGTGAAGGCGGCCCGGACGTATTCGTTCACTACAGCGCTATTCAGGGCAGCGGTTTCAAAACCCTGGCAGAAGGCCAGCAGGTTGAGTTCACTGTTACCCAGGGCCAGAAAGGTCCCCAGGCGGAGAACGTTGTTGCTCTGTAATCCCTGACGGATCAGACAGCATCCCGCAAAAAAAGGCAGCCGAGGCTGCCTTTTTTTGCGTCCGTGAGACAGGTTGTTCCTCAGAGATCAAAGATCTCGTTATAGAAGGCCATAGTGCCTTCCCAGGAGCGTCGTGCCGCTTCCTTGTCATAGCCGATCGGCATGCCAAACTCTTCGGCTACTTTGTCAGCACCGGGGTTGGTGAACGAGTGCAGTACGCCAGGGAATGTGACCAGCGTGAGATCCACTTCTGCGTCCTGCATTTCCTTGACCAGACCCGCCACCTGATCGGAAGGTACCATCTGGTCGGCACCACCGGTATAAACCTGTACGCGGGCTTTTACCTTGCCGGGCTTTGCCTCAAGCGGGCTGCCCAGTGCGCCGTGAAAACTGACCACGCCATCCAGATCCACGCCCATACGGGCCATGTTCAGCACCACGCCGCCGCCAAAGCAGTAGCCCTGGGCGGCGATCTTCTGATCATTCACGGTATCGTGCTCTTTCAGGAGATCCATTGCGGCCATGAACCGGGCTTTCACCTGGTCCATATTGCTGCTGGCGGCTTTCATGAAGGCTTCTGCTTCCTTGGGGTGGTCAGCCACCTTACCGGAGCCGTACATATCCAGCGCCAGAGCGGTGAACCCCTCGGCGGCCAGTTTCTCCGCCTGGTCCCGGGCAAATTCGTTGTGGCCCCACCACTCATGTACCACCAGAACACCAGGGCGCTCGCCTTTCTGATCGTCGTCCCAGGCGAGATAGCCGGTAAAGCTGGTATCGCCCACCTTGTAGTCGACGGTTTCGGTTTGCAGCTCTGCCATCAGTGGTGCACTCGTCATTCCCAGAGTGAGGGCGGTTGCTAAAGCGGTTGTTTTCGCTGTTGTCATCGTTTTACTCCTTGCTGTGATAGACCAAAAGCAATTCTTGGCTATAGTTAAGTACAAGCTGGGTGGAAATGCCCATCCGGTCCGGTAAGTTGTATATACAATAACAGCAAAAGGGGATTTGCCATGCTGCTGTCTCATACTTTCGGTCTTTTCACCCATCCGGATCAGGAATGGGAGGACATTCGTCGGGAGCACTCCCGGCCAGCCCGGGTCTACATTACCTACGTTGTGCTGCTGGCAGCGATTGGACCGGTCTGTGCCTACATCTCAACCGCCCACTTCGGCTGGACGGTAGGGAATGATCGCCTGATAAAACTCACCGAGGTCAGTGCGGCTCAGTTAAGCATCCTGACCTACGCCGCCATACTGGTTGGTGTGTTCGCCCTGGGGTATGCCAGCAACTGGATGGCCAGGACCTACGGTGCCCATGAAGAGCAGGATGCGGCCAATGGCATTGCACTGGCGGCGTATTCCTGCACGCCACTGTTCCTGGCCGGTTTCGCCCTGCTGTACCCGGAGCCCTGGCTCAACGCCATCGTATTTTCCGTGGCGGCCGCTTACGGGGCCTGGCTGATGTATGACGGCCTGCCCATTGTCATGGGTATCGAAAAAGCGCGCGCGGTCATGTATGGCGGTGCCTTGCTGACTGTAGGGCTGGTGATTCTTGTGTCGACCCTCGTTGGCTCCGTGCTTCTGTGGAGTTTTGGTGCCGGGCCGGTATTTGTCTCCGGGTGATGGCTTTGTCTCACGGCTAAGCAGAGTTGACTAAGGGAACCTTCGGGTTCCCTTTTGATTGGATTTTGGTCACCGGCAAGCCGGGGCAGGCATGGCTTGTGCTAAAACAATCAGGAAGCCCAGTTGCGGAGATTACCCATGGAAGAAACCGTTAGCCCCGGAGACAGTAAGACGGAGTGGTATGCCCATTCGGCGGAACAGGTGCGGGTGGAGCTGTCCGCTGCCGGGCCGCTCAGTGCGGAGGATGTCACCGCGCGACTCGGGCAGTATGGTCCTAACCAGTTGCCCGAAGGAGCTCGCCGTGGCCCGCTGGCACGGCTGGGGCGGCAATTGCGTAATTTTCTCATTTATGTGCTGTTAACGGCTGTGGCGATTACCGCGGCTCTCGGTCACTGGGTCGATGCCGGAGTCATACTGGCTGTGGTGGTTATCCAGACCCTGGTCGGCTTTATTCAGGAGGGGCGTGCCGAGCAGGCACTGTCGGCCATCCGCCACATGCTGGCCCCCCGGGCAAGGGTTGTGCGCGCCGGTGGTCAGCAGCAGCTGGATGCAGGTGAGCTGGTGCCCGGTGATACAGTGCTGCTGGAGCCCGGGGATCGGGTCCCGGCGGACATCCGGCTGGAGAAAACCAGTAATCTGAAAATCGATGAGGCGATTCTCACCGGCGAGTCCGAGGCGGTGGAGAAATCGCCGGAGCCGGTGAATACATCGTCCGCCCTGGGAGATCAGTCCTGCCTGGCGTTTTCGGGCACCATGGTCACCACCGGTACCGGCCGTGGTGTGGTAGTCCGAACGGGTGCGGCAACCGAGATCGGCCGTATTTCCGGGCTGCTGGCCAGCACCACCTCGCTGAAAACGCCGTTGCTTGAACAGATGGACCGCTTTGCCAGAGGGCTGTCGATCCTGGTGATTATTGCCGGCGTGGCGATATTTTTCGGCGGCCTGGCGTTCAGTGGACTGCCTTTCCGGGAACTGTTCATGGCGGTGGTGGGGCTCACCGTGGCAGCCATCCCCGAAGGGTTGCCTGCGATTCTCACCATCACCCTTGCCATTGGTGTCCGGCAAATGGCCAGGCGCCAGGCGGTGGTGCGTCGCATGCCGGTAATTGAAACACTGGGCGCGGTATCAGTGATTTGTTCCGATAAAACCGGCACCCTGACCCGCAATGAAATGATGGTGACCACGACGATCCTGGCCGGCGATCGCTTCGAGGTGAATGGCGAGGGTTATGGCCTGGAAGGGGATATCACTGGCAACACCGGCGGAGAAGAGTTGTTGAAAGAGATGGGCAGTGCTGCGGCACTGTGCAATGACTCCCATCTGGACTTCCATTCTGGTGTGCCGCGGGTTCATGGGGACCCCATGGAAGCTGCCTTGAAGGTGTTTGCCCACAAGGCAGCGTTCGATATTGCCAGCGGAGCGTCCGGATGGTCTCGCCAGGACGAAATACCCTTCGACACCGAAACACGGTATATGGCGACCCTCAACCACGACCACCACGGCCACGGCCGAATCTTTGTCAAAGGAGCACCGGAAAAAGTGCTGGCCATGTGCGGTGCCCAGCTCGATCCGCAGGATCAGGCGACAGCCCTGGATCATGGTTACTGGGAACAGGCGGTGTCTGACCTTGCCTCGGAAGGTTTGCGGGTGCTGGCGCTGGCCCGCAAATCGGTGGGGCGGGGTGTGACGGATCTGGCGGTTGAAGATCTGGAAGAAGGTCTGGAGTTGATCGGCATTGTCGGCCTGCTGGACCCGCCCCGTCAGGAAGCAATCAGGGCCATCCGGGACTGCCATGATGCCGGTATCCGGGTGAAGATGATCACCGGCGACCATGCCCGTACCGCCGGGGCCATTGCCCGCAAGCTGGGTCTCAGGAACAGTGAGCGGGTGCTGACCGGCAAGGAGCTGGATGCCATGGATGACGACACCCTGGCCCGGGAAGTGGCTGAGGTCGATGTGTTTGCCCGCACCAGCCCGGAGAACAAGTTGCGGTTGGTCAAGGCTTTGCAGGCGTTGCACGGCGTGGTCGCCATGACCGGTGACGGGGTGAACGATGCACCGGCCCTGAAGCGGGCGGATGTGGGCATTGCCATGGGGGTGAAAGGCTCTGAAGCGGCGCGGGAGGCAGCGTCCGTGGTGTTGCTGGACGACAACTTTGCCAGCATTGCAGCCGCTGTGCGCGAGGGCCGTGCGGTTTATACCAACCTCAAGAAAGGCATCGCGTTCATGCTGCCGATCAACGGTGGCGAGTCGATCAGTCTGATTACCGCACTGCTCCTGGGATTGACCCTGCCGATATCTGCTTTACAGATCCTCTGGGTGAACATGGTCAGCTCTGTGGTGCTCGCCATGACCCTGGCCTTCGAGCCGCCGGAGCCTGATGTGATGAAGCAGCCGCCAAGAGCCAGAGAAGAAAAACTTTTGCAGGGCTTTGTTGCCTGGCGGGTCTTATTTGTTTCCCTGCTGTTCCTGGCCGGCATTTTTGCTGCCTGGTTCTGGGGCATGCACCGCTATGATAATGAGGTGCTGGCCAGCACCCTCGCGGTCAACACTCTGGTAGCGATGGAAATGTTCTACCTGTTCGCGGTCCGTTATCTGGATTCCCGGTCGATCACACTGGCAGGAGTGCTGGGTACTCCGGTTGTGTTGCTGGCGGTTGCTGCGGTGGTGCTGCTGCAATGGATGTTCACCTACCTGCCATGGTTTCAGGCAACCTTTGACAGCGCTGCCTTGTCAGTTGAAATGCTGGTGTTTGCGGTGGGTGCCGGTGTGCTGGTGTTGGTCATCCTGGAAATCGAAACGGCTATCCGCCGTCGTTTGCTCAGCTCAGTCCCCGGGTAACCAGGGCCCGGGTTGCCGCGACCCTCGATCGCCGCCAGCTCGGCACTGGAAAGCTACTGGTCAGGGGGCTTGCCGGTGACCCGGGCACAGGCGGCCAGCACGTGGGCCCGGGTGCTCTGGTTGGCAAACAGCATGCCGGCTTTTTCAGGGTTTCGCTGGCCACCAGGCCCATTTCCAGCAGGATAACGCTTTGCTTGGTTAAAGGCTCGTTAGTCGGCGTAATGAGCCTGGTGGTAGCCAGATGTCCCGCCAGCCGCCGTTTTCTGTTCCGTGTCCGGACTCTGTAAGTGCATCGGCGCCGGGGGCAGTTCGAATACATGGTAAGCCTCCGGTCCGAATGGATCCAACGCGGTATCCAGGTATCCGTAGGCTTCCGGAACCGGATCACCGGAGAAGGTCACCAGAAACTGACGCTCCACCAGTGGCACGGTGGGTCGGAGTGACTGCTCGACCCACAGGTAGACACCCTTGGCCGCAATCAGATATTCACAGCGCACCACCCGGTAGCCTTCACGCAGGCGCAGAGTGGTCGGCTCCCCCCGATTGTTAAGCAAGAACTTGTGTATGGTTTTCATGGCTTCCTCCTCCCTCATTGTTGAGGTCACAGGACTATCTTCGCTCTTGTCGTCTTCAGAGAAAATAAGGTTTGATGGTTAATACGGTTCGATTTTTACGAACTATTGGTCGGCCTGACCAAGAATGCGCTCGACGGCCGGGCCGGGCACGCCGCTGGCCCGGACTATGCCATAAAGAGTGTCCCTGACTTCATCGATACGGGCGACTTCCACCACCTGGTACTGGCGGCAGACCTCATCATGGATGCTGGTGGGGGCGGCGAAATAGCCCAGCCCCTTGCGCCCGAACACTTTGATCAGGGCGCTGTCATCTACTTCTGCAGCCACTCGGATCTTCACCCGGTTGGCGGAAAACCAGTTCATCAGGGATGTGAAATAGGGGGCATCCACCGATGTGGCCAGAAACGGCTGGTTGTTGAGGCTCCGGGGGAAATCCCGGGTCAGGGTCTGGGCCAGGGTTTCTGCGGCGAACAATGACATGGCCGAACTGGCCAGCTGGCGGGTGTGAAAGTGGCTCGCTTCTCCCGCTTCCGGTTCCCGGTCTGTCAGCACCAGATCCAGCTCACGGCGACTGAGTTGATCCAGCAGAGCAGAGTGGGAGCCAGTCTGGCAGGTGAGTTTGACCTCGCGAGCAAGCTCCATGGCAGGCTCAAGCAACTGGTACGCAATCAGTTTGTGGATTGAAGCGGAGATGCCTGCTGCGAGCGTCAGCGGCCGACCCTCTGGTGGTTGTTCGAGAAGATCCGATAGTGCCTGGGCTGTGGTGAACATTTCATTGGCGTACTGGAATACCGTCTTGCCCAGTTCGGTTAGGATCAGCCGTCTGCGTTCGCGGCGGAAAAGGGCCCCTCCCAGATTGTTTTCCAGGGTTGCCAACTGGCCGCTCAGGGTCTGCGGGGTGAGGTCCAGAAGCTGACTGGCTTTGGCGATGCTGCCTTCCCGGGCAATGACCCAGAAATAGTGCAGGTGACGGTAATTCATGGAACGGTTCCGTGATGGGGGTGCCTGGACATGATCATTCCCGCACCAGGGCCAGCTCCCGCTCTGTGTAGTGACTGACCATGTTGGCCAGACCCTCCGCCAGCTCGTCAAAGGAAATCGGCGGGGCGGGATCACAAAGATGGCGGATCACCGAATAAATGCCGCCGTTGATCATGATGTAGCTCATAGTGGGAATGTTACGGATCTGCAGCGTTTCCGGATGGTGCATCAGATATTGGGTGACCAGTTCAGACAAAGTCTTTTGCAGAGGTTCCACATGCTGCTCGAAGCCCAGGGTCATGGCATGGCGTGCACATTTCAGATAGCGCTCGTCCCCGGCCTGCAGGAAATCCCGGAACCGGGCCAGTAGTTCCAGTACGGCGTCCTTGATGGGTTTCCGAACAAGCTCGGGTATCAGTGGCTGGATCATGGCGATGGTATCGGCGATGAAGCGGTCACTCATGACCGAGAATATTTCCTCCTTGTTTTCAAAGTACTCATAGATTGAGCCCACCCCAACGCCCGCAATATCAGCAATCTGGCGCGTGGTGGTGGCTGCCGGACCCCGCTCCGCCATGGTAATAAAGCCGGCTTCGACAATGGCATCGACCGTAGCCTTGGCTCGTCGCTGTCTTGGTTTTCTGGCCATGATTTTCCGACTTGAATCCGAACAAGCGTTCGCTTTATTGTGATGACCTGATGCCGGTATTGCAAGCAACCGTTCCAATACCGACCGATTCATTCCAACGCTTTGCAGGTATTAATCCTCTATGTTCCCGATCCGTTCTTCGCGAAAGCCCTCCTATAACGCAATGGCTGTTGTTACCGGCGCTGGTAGTGGTATTGGCCGGGCTTTTGCCCTGGAAATTGCCAGGCGCGGCGGTGCCGTTCTTTGCTCTGATATCAACCTTGAGGCGACCCATGAAACGGTCTCGTTGATTGAGCAGGCAGGCGGCCAGGCCTGGGCGTTCAAGTGTGATGTCAGCAGGCTGACCCAGGTGCAGGCCCTTGCAGAGGAAGCCGAGCGGGTATTGCCAGGGCCGGTCAGCCTGGTTGTGAACAATGCGGGGGTCGGTGTTGGCGGTCTTACGGTTGGCGAAACGCCCATCAAGGACTGGAAGTGGACCCTGGGCGTCAACCTGTGGGGGGTTATTCACGGCTGCCACGTATTTACCCCGCAGCTGAAACGCCAGGGCCATGGCGGGATCATCAACGTGGCATCGACCGCCGGATTCTCCGCGGCTCCCCTGATGAGCGTCTATAACGTCAGCAAGGCCGGCGCACTTGCCTTGACCGAGACTATGGCCGCAGAGCTGGCAGGCACCGGTGTGGCGGTGACCGCACTATGCCCGACCCTGGTGAAAACCAATATAGCGGCGAACGGGAAGATCGAGGGCGAGTCCCGGGGGATACTTGACACCATGATGGCCAAGGTCGGCATGTCACCGGACCGGGTTGCCAGGGAGACTCTCAATGGCCTGGATCGCGGCGATCTCTATGTCCTTCCTCAGTTTGATGCACGGATAGTCTGGCGAGCCAAACGATTTATTCCCAGGACCTATGCGCTGGGCATGGGTCTGGTCAGTCGTTTTGGAATCAGCCGCGGGCAGTAGTGCCGGCTTGGCGGCACCTGAACCTTCCGCCATTGCCCGGCATCGGCGTTTCTGACACCCTTTATCGGATCACTCAAGGACACAGGAGAGACCGATGACTGACGACAAGCGCCGTCGCCATTCCGCCCCCGTGGTGGACGGGCTGGGTAAATCTGCCAGCCGGGCCATGCTGCGGGCGGTAGGCTTTACCGACGAGGATTTCCGCAAGCCCCAGGTGGGTATCGCTTCCACCTGGAGCAATCTGACCCCCTGCAATATGCATATCCATGAACTGGCGGAAGAATCTTCCGCGGGAGCCGATGAGGCCGGGGGCAAGAGTCTGATCTTCAATACCATCACCGTGTCCGATGGCATCGCCAATGGTACCGAGGGAATGAAGTATTCCCTGGTGTCCCGGGAAGTGATTGCCGACTCCATTGAAACCGTGGCCGGTTGTGAGGGGTTTGACGGGCTGGTGGCCATCGGTGGCTGTGACAAGAATATGCCCGGTTGCATGATGGGTCTGGCCCGGCTGGACCGCCCCTCGGTGTTTGTTTACGGCGGCACCATCATGCCCGGGGAGAACCATACCGACATCATCTCTGTGTTCGAGGCGGTGGGTGCCCACGCCCGGGGTGACCTGGACCTGATCGAGGTGAAACAGATCGAGGAAACCGCCATTCCGGGACCCGGTTCCTGCGGTGGCATGTACACGGCCAACACCATGGCCTCCGCCATTGAAGCCATGGGCATGAGCCTGCCGGGCAGTTCTGCCCAGAACGCGGTTTCCGACACCAAGAAAGCCGATTGCCGGGCGGCGGGTGCAGCGGTGCTGAACCTGTTGGACAAGGACATCAAACCGTCCGACATCATGACCCGCCAGGCCTTCGAGAACGCCATTACCGTAGTGATCGCCCTGGGCGGGTCCACCAACGCGGTGCTTCACCTGCTGGGTATGGCCAGCACCATCGGCGTGGAGCTGAGCCTTGAGGACTTTACCGAAATCGGCAAGCGAGTACCGGTGCTGGCGGATCTGCGTCCCAGCGGCCACTACATGATGTCCGAACTGGTCGCCATCGGTGGTATCCAGCCGCTGATGAAAATGCTGCTGGAGCGGGGGCTGCTGCATGGCGACTGCCTGACGGTGACCGGACGCACCCTGGCGGAGAACCTGGCAGAGGTGGATCCTTATCCGGAGAACCAGGACATCATTCATGCCTTTGACAACCCCATCAAGGCGGACAGCCATCTGCGGATTCTCTATGGCAATCTGGCACCCACCGGGGCCGTGGCCAAGATCACTGGCAAGGAAGGCACCCATTTCACCGGGCGTGCCCGGGTGTTCCACTCGGAAGAGGAGGCCCAGGAACGCATCATGGACGGCACCGTGGTCGCCGGCGATGTGCTGGTGATCCGTTACGAAGGCCCCAAGGGTGGTCCCGGCATGCGGGAAATGCTCACGCCAACATCGGCCATTATGGGCAAGGGCCTGGGTAATGACGTGGCGCTGATTACCGATGGCCGTTTCTCCGGGGGCAGCCATGGTTTCGTGGTGGGTCATATCACGCCGGAAGCCGCCGAGGGTGGCCCCATCGCGCTGGTGGAAGATGGCGACACCATTACCATCGATGCCATCGAGAACCGTATTGTGCTCGATATTGACGAGGCGGAAATGGAGCGTCGCCGGCAAAGCTGGCAGTCGCCGGCCCCGAGCCGTACCCGCGGTGTGCTGGCCAAGTATGCCCGCACGGTCAGCTCCGCCTCGGAAGGCGCTGTGACCGACAAACCCTGAACCAGCGGTAATATCCACAAGTGGCGGCCGGGGCGGCGAAAATGCCCGGCTGCTGTTATACTTGCGGCAGTTCCGGGCCTCTGGCCCGCTTCACCAGAACTTTTCCGGGGCCGCCCATGCATCCAGTGCTGCGTTATTTTTTACTGTTCCTTATCTTGTGTTTTTCCATTCCTGCCGCCTTTGCCCGGTCAGCCGTAGATATGCCGTCACTGGCCTCGGTGAATGCTGCTGTGGCTTATGCGGGGGAGAATGAACTGATTGTCGGCAAGAATGCAGACCGTCCGGTGCCCATAGCATCAATCACCAAGCTGATGACCGCGTTGGTGGTCATGGACAGCGGCCAGGCGCTGGACGAATGGCTGGAGTTCAGGGAGCGGCACAAAGAAGCGCCGGCTAATGCCTATACCCGGATCCGGGTGGGCTCTGAAATGAAACGGGGCGATATGCTGCGTATTGCCCTGATGTCCTCCGAGAATTTTGCCGCTTACACCCTGGCCCGCCATTACCCGGGAGGTTATCAGGGGTTTGTGCAGGCCATGAACGATAAGGCTGCCGAGCTGGGCATGACTCATACCCGGTTTGTCGACCCCACCGGCCTGTCCACCGGCAATATCGCCAGTGCGGCTGATCTGGTGAAGCTGGTAAATGCGACTGCCCGCCATCCTGAAATCGGGGAATACTCCACCACCCGCTACTTCACCGGGCGTTTTCGCCAGCCTCGATACTCGCTCCGATTTGGTAACACGAACCGGCTGGTGCATCGCAAGAGCTGGGGTGTCGGTATCAGCAAAACCGGTTATCTGGATGAGGCAGGTCGCTGCCTGGTGATGACTTCCGAGATGCACGGCCGGCGTGTAGTGACGGTGTTCCTCGATTCCCTTGGCACCCTGTCTCCCCTGGGGGATGCCGGCCGCGTGAAGCGCTGGCTGGCGAACGGTGCCTCCGGCCAGGTGGCACCCGCTGCCCGGGAGTATGCCCAAAAGAAGAACCAGGCCTATCAGAGCCGGGAAACCCGCTCTGCCGGTGTCAGTGTTAACTGAGGGCGGGCCGATGATCCAGATATTCACCGCCGGCGGCACCATCGACAAGGTGTACTTTGATGCCAGCAGTGAATTCGAGATCGGTGACAGTTTGCTGCCGGAGTTGCTGGCCGAATCCAATATCCATGGTGGTTATCGCATTGACGGGCTGTTGCGCAAGGACAGCCTGGACATGACCGACACCGACCGGAGCCGGGTGCGAGAGGCGGTGGAGCGTTGCGATGCCGGCCGTGTCCTGATCACTCATGGCACCGATACCATGCCGGAGACCGCCCGCAGTCTGCTCCGGGTGAAGGATAAAACCATTGTACTTACCGGTGCCATGCAGCCGGCCCGTATGCGCCGTTCCGATGCGGTGTTCAATATCGGCTTTGCCTGGGCAGCAGTGAAATTGTTGCCTGCCGGAGTGTATGTCGCCATGAACGGCGAGGTATTCGAAGCCGGCTCGGTGCACAAGAACCGCAAGGCCGGGCGTTTCGAGAAAGCCTGAGTAACGCCTTACACGCTATCGATTTCCTCCTGGGTAAGTGGCCGGAACTGTCCGGGTTTTAACCCGGAGTCAAGCCCAATCGCACCCACCCGCTGGCGGTGTAACCCGGTCACATGGTTGCCCACCGCCGCCATCATCCGTTTGACCTGGTGGTAGCGCCCCTCGCCGATGGTCAGCTCGACCAGTCTGTCTTCCAGCTTGTGCACGCTGGCCGGCAGAGTCGGTTTGTCTTCCCCTTCCAGCATCAGGCCGTTTTCCAGCGTCTGGTGCGCGGTGGTATCCAGAGGCCGATCGAGGCCCACCCGGTAGACCTTGCGGCAGTCATGGCGGGGAGAGGTAATCCGGTGTGACCACTGACCGTCGGTGGTCAGCAGCAAGAGGCCGGAGGTGTCCATATCCAGTCGTCCGGCGATGTGCAGGCCGGTGCGCCGGGCCAGTTCCGCTGGCAACAGATCCAACACGGTCGGATGTTCCCCATCCCGGGTGGCGCTGACATAACCAGACGGTTTGTGGAGCATCAGGTAGAGTTCCGATGGCAGCGACAGGGGCTTGCCATCCAGGATGACGCGGGACGTGTCGGGTATTTTTACATTAGGGCTGGTGACGATCTCCCCGTCTACCGAGACTCTCTTCCGGCCGATGGCTCGCTTGGCATCCTTGCGGGAGAGTTCGCTGCTGTTGGCGATGAACTGATCCAGGCGTATCGGCATCAGCAGCCCTTTCCCGGTTCCGGAACCAGAAAACCCGTTACGATCTCCACCCGGGTTTCTTCCGTGTGTGCTGCCTGACATGTTTTGATCCGGTAGTTGGAAGTGTGTCTCAGTTTTTGGGCGCATAAGAGATTGCCATGTCAGGCCTCGGGACGGGCATGGATGTCGAGCTTTTCCAGCAGTTTGGTACCCGGATAACCGTCTGCCACCATTTGCTGGTCCTGCTGGTAGGCGCGGATGGCCGAGCGGGTGGCCGACCCCATGATGCCGTCTGCCTTGCCGCTGTCATAACCGAGCTCGTTCAGGGTCTCCTGGAGTTGGATGATCTGATCCCGGGACAGGGCAGGCAGGTCCTCCGGCGGGGGATTCTGCAGGCCGCCGGCACTGGCGACCCGGTCGGCCAGGTGGCCGACGGCAATGGCATAGAACTCTGAGCGGTTCCAGCCCATGATGACATCAAAGTTGTGGTAGGCGAGGAAGGCCGGTCCGCGGTGCCCTGCCGGGACGATCAGTTTGGCATCAATCGGCTCCCGCGCAAGGGGGTTGCCAAAGGCATCGGTAATGCCCATTTGACGCCAGGCTTCCAGCGGCAGGCGGCGACCGTCCGCCTTGCTGTAATCGAAGCCGGCGGGCAGAACCACTTCCCGGCCCCAGCGATAGTCGCCGTTCCAGCCCATGGATTCGAGGAAGCGACCGGCGGACATCATGGCATCCGGCAGGCTGTTCCACAGGTCCCGGCGACCGTCGCCATCGGCATCCACCGCGTGCTTGAGAAAAACCGTGGGCATAAACTGGACATGGCCCATGGCCCCGGCCCAGGAGCCTTCCATCTGGTCCGATGTGATGGCGCCTTCTTCAATAATCCGCAGCGCGGCCATCAGCTGTTCGGTAAAAAAGGTGCTGCGGCGCGGGTCACAGGCCAGAGTGGCCAGCGAGCTGGGCACCGGCATCTTGCCAAAATAGCTGCCAAAGTTGGTTTCCAGCCCCCAGAAAGCCACCAGATAGGGGCCCGGCACCCCGGTAGCACGGGTTACCCGATCAAGCAGTTCCCGATGCTCCCGGAGCAGTTCCCGGCCCTTGCTGATACGGGCCTCGTTGACCCGCTTGCCGAGGTAGTCCGTAAAGGTGGTGGTGAATTCCGGCTGTCTGCGATCCAGTTCAATCACTCTGTCAAGAAAAGTGACGCTGGAGAGCACCTCATCCGTGGTCTTCGGGCTGATCCCCGCCTGCAGTGCCTTGTCCTTAAGACCCGCAACGCAGGACTGAAAATCCGGCAGGTTGTTTTCGGCTGCCTGAAGGGGCTGGATTCCGGTGAGAGCCAGCAGGGATGCCAGCAGGATGGTCTTGCCAGGGCGCGGGCAGATCTGCAGAAGCGGCTTTAACACGTGTTGACCTCAATGGCGGAAGATAAAGTTCAGTGGTTTGCGGCTTCATCTTAGCGTGTTTCCGGAGACCGGAATACCGCAAAAAAGCCCGGCGGATGACAATCTATTAAGGCCGGTCTTTGCGGTGCCTGTTTCGCTTTGTGAGGGTGAATTGTGGTGTTTTTGTAGCTGCCGGGTTTCCCTTGCGGCGGTTTGTTCTATAGTTGGCGGGTAGTCGGTAAAAAGGTTGTCAACATGGCGAGTTTGACCGCACTGGTTGTGGATGATGCCAGCTTCGTGCGTGATCTGGTAAAACGCACCATCCGCCAGCATTTTCCGGTAATTGAGACGGCGGAGGCCCAGAACGGCCGACGTGCCCAGTCCCTGATGTCCCGTCAGGTGTTCGATCTGATTCTGTGTGACTGGGAAATGCCGGAGATGTCCGGTCTCGAGCTTTTGCAGTGGATGCGCCAGCAGCCCGAGTATGAAAAAGTGCCCTTTATCATGATTACCAGCCGTGGCGACAAGGATCATGTGGTTGAGGCGATCAGGGAGGGGGTGTCCGAGTACCTGGGCAAGCCGTTCAGCGCCGAGGGGCTTAGCCGCAAGGTGTTGAAGGTCATGGGCAGCACCCTGAAACAGGCCATGGCAAGTTCCGGGCGGTCTGCAGAGCCGGTCAGCAAGTCGGACCCTTTCATGGAGTCTGCCAGCCTGTTGACTGGCAAAGCTGCAAAACCGGCCGAACCGTCGGCCAGGGCATCCTCTGCCTCCGGCAAGGCTGGCGTTACCCCCTCAAAAACCTCGGCCATGTTGCGTTTCGGTGAGAGCAAGATGAACACCCGGGTGCGGGATGTCACGCTGACTGAGGCGCGGCTATTGGCCCGCAGTGACCAGGCCTTCCCGCCGGTTCTGGCTCCGGCGGTAGTGGATATCGAAACCGGCGAGGGCAAGATGGCCCGGCTGAACGGCTATGTGCACCAGTTGCACGCGGTGGATAAACGACCCGATTCAGAGTTTGTCAGTGTGACGGTGCGTTTTGTGGACGAGGATGCCGACAAGCTTGAGGATTTGTCCCGTTTTATCGCCCGCTTCCGCACCGGTCAGTAACGCCATCAGGATGCTGCGGATGCCACCCCGGGCTCTGCCAGACGCTCCCGTGGAAAGTGGCAGATAAATTCACTGCCCTCGCCCATGCGGCTTCTGATCTCCAGGTGACCGTCATGGTTGATCAGGACATGCTTGACGATGGCCAGCCCCAGACCGGTGCCCCCGGTGTCCTTGTGGCGGCTGGGGTCGGCCCGGTAAAAGCGTTCCGTCAACCTTGGGATGTGCACCGGATCAATGCCGATACCGGTATCACGGACGGTCAGGTGCCCGCCTTCCCGGTCGGCGCACCAGGTAACATGAATGCTGCCCCGGGCGGGTGTGTATTTGACGGCGTTGAACACCAGGTTTGAGAAGGCGCTGCGCAGCTGGCTTTCATCCCCCTTCAGAACAGAGCCTTCCGGCACGGATATCTCGAACCGGTGCTGTTGGTCGCCGCTCAGGGCCCGGGCATCGTCGCAGATTTGTCTGAGCATTGGGCCCAGGTCCTGTACTGTGTCATCCACCGTCTGTTCTCCGGTTTCGATTCTTGAGAGCAGGATCAGGTCGGTAATCAGCGCTTCCATACGGGACGATTGCTGGGACATGGTGGCGATGGCCCGCCGCCATTTCGGGGGCAGTTCGTCGAGATGGTCCGACAGGGTTTCCAGATAACCACTGATGACAGTCAATGGTGTGCGCATCTCGTGGGACACGTTACCCACGAAATCCCGGCGCATCTGCTCCAGCTGCACCAACCGGGTTATGTCCTTGGCGACGATCAGCCGGTCATCATCGCCGAAAAGGCTGATCTGGATCTGCAGGTGCAGGTGGGGACGGGAAGGGGAGGCGATTTCCAGCGGCTCCCGGTAGTCCTTGCTGTCGTAGTAGGCTTTGAAGGCCGGGTTACGGATCAGGTTGTAGATGATCTGGCCCTGGTCGGTCTGGCGACGGAAACCCAGCAGCTTTTCGGCGGCACCGTTCCACCATTCCATGACACCGCCGGCATCGGTCATGATGACTCCGTCGTGCATGGCGTTGGTGGATTCCTGGATGCGGTTGATGCGGGCCCGCAGCAGGTCGCGGGTGCGCAGATGGTTCTGATTCAGCTTGTGCAGACCATCAAACAGGTCGCCCCAGAGGCCGACGCTCTGGGGAGCCTCACTGTAGCGGTTCGGGTTGGCCAGCCACTGGTACAGGCGCCGGGCCTGCAACAGGGTCCACCCCAGGTAGCCAAAAAGTCCTGCAAGCAGGCCGTATAACGGATAGCCTGCGAGGTAGCCCAGCAGTGTGCAGGCTCCCAGCAGCAGGATGATCATGCGCACATAGCGAGACCAGTTGTTCTGCATTCACTCCGCCTGGTATCTGGAAAATGTCGCCGCAAAGCGTCCGGCTTACGCTGCCCTGGTGGAGAACCGGTAACCGGTGCCCCTGACCGTCTGTATCAGGTGATCATGCTGATCGCCCAGCGCCTTGCGCAGCCGTCGGATATGCACATCCACGGTGCGTTCCTCGACATAGACATTGCCACCCCAGACCTGATCCAGTAACTGGGAGCGGGTGTAAACGCGCTCCTGGTGGGTCATGAAGAACTGCAGCAGGCGGTACTCGGTAGGGCCGATGCTCAGTTCGGCTTCGGGTGTGAACACCCGGTGGCCGACCGGGTCCAGTGTCAGTCCGTCCACTTCAATAGGGCTTTCCACCCCTGCAGGCGTGGTGCGCCGCAACACTGCTTTGAGTCGGGCCACCAGCTCCCGGGGAGAGAACGGCTTGGTGATGTAATCGTCTGCACCCACTTCCAGGCCCTGGATCTTGTTGTCTTCCTCCACCTTCGCCGTGAGCATTATGATGGGAATTTCTGCGGTAGTTTCGTCCTTTTTCAGGCGGCGGGCCAGTTCTACACCGCTGGTGCCCGGCAGCATCCAGTCCAGCAGGATCAGATCGGGCTGTTTGTCCACTACCAGCGCATGGGCTTCCCGGGCGTCGGCAGCTTCCAGGTAATTGTAGTCGGCCATTTCCAGTGCGACGGCAATCATTTCCCGGATGGAAGGTTCGTCGTCAACGATGAGAACTGTTTTTTCGGCCATAGTCAGTCAACCTGTCTCTTATCCCTGATTTGTTGCTGCCCCATTACAGCGAGATATTATGACAATTACATGACAATCAGGGCTTCATGCCACCGGATTGATCAGAAGCTCCAGAAACAGACCGGCAAATACCGCAAAACCAGCCCAGTTATTGTTGAGGAAGGCGCGAAAGCAACCGTCACGATCCCGGTAGCGGGCCAGGTGCTGGTGATACACAAACAGGCAGGTCATGGCCACCAGCCCGAGATGGTAGAAGGTGCCCAGCCCCGCCTGGCGACCTACCAGCAGCAGTACCAGAATGACCATGGCCTGCAGTATGCCGATCATCAGCCGGTCAGCATCGCCGAACAGAATAGCCGTGGACTTGATGCCGATTTTCAGGTCATCGTCCCGGTCCACCATGGCATAGAAGGTGTCGTAGACTACCGTCCAGAGCACATTCGCGGTAAACAACAGCCAGGCCAACTGGCTGAGCTCGCCGGCCTGGGCGGCCCAGGCCATGGGGATAGCCCATGAGAAGGCTGCCGCCAGAAACAACTGGGGCAGGTGCGTGTAGCGCTTCATAAAGGGATAGATGAACGCCAGTACCAGGCCGCCGAAGGACAGATAGAGTGTCAGAGTGTTGGTGAAGAACACCACCATCAGGAAGGAAGTCAGGCACAGCCCGAAAAACAGGGCTACCGCCTCCCAGGCCCGGATGCGGCCGGTGGTCAGCGGACGGTCTTGGGTGCGTTTTACGTAGCGGTCAAGCTTGCGATCGGCAAAGTCATTGATGGCACAGCCGGCGGCCCGCATCATGAACACCCCCAGGGTGAAGACCACAAAGTTGCCAAGGTCCGGCAGCCCACCGGCTGCCAGCCAGAGCGCCCACCAGGTGGGCCAGAGCAGCAAGAGCGTGCCGATGGGCCGGTCCAGCCGCAACAGGACGATATAATCAGCAATCCGCTGGCGGGCATTGTCAGGCAGATAATCAAGAAGCATGGCGGAATTCCGGCTGTGTTGCGTTTGGGTTGCCGGGGATTATAGCCAGCCAGTCGCCGGGGATTAAAGCTTGGGGGCGGATTATCCCCGGGATTCCAGCAGCTTCGGCAGGAAATACTCGCTCACCAGCAGGGCTCGCTGGCCATTGCTGAACCTGGAGCGGCGGGCGGCTGCCGGCTGCTCCGGGTGCTGGCGCTGGCAGAGCCCGGTCTCAAAGGGGCCGCGAGCCCACTCCGGTTGACTGAACAGCCAGGCTCCGAGGGGGCGATTGCCCAGGTGTTGCAGGCGGCGGCCGTGGCCCTGCAGGGTGTTTTTCGGTATGACTGTGCGGGCCAGCACCCAGGGTTGGTCATCTCCGCAGAGGCAGACTTCACGTATCCAGGCCAGCTGACGGTGGGCAATGCCCAGGGTCAGGGCTTCTTCCCGTTGGGGCAGGGCCCAGCTTTCCTGCAGTATTTCCACCCGGAAATCTTCCTGACATCGCAGTTGCAGTGCGCGGGTCAGGGAGCCTTCCAGGGTGAGCCAGTAACTCGCCTTTCCCTGAATGAGCGGGTTTGCCAGGCCCGCAGTGGCAGGGCTGCGGTACCAGTGGGTGGCGGGGATGCCGGGGATGCCTTCCCGTGACAAGTCAGAGCCCTTTGACCGCATAGATGCCTGGCGCGTTGCGCCAGTAGCCTTTGTAATCCATGCCGTAGCCAAACAGAAACCGGTCTTCCACTGCCAGACCGGTAAAGTCGGCTTTCAGGTCGCGGCGGGCCTTGCGGTCGTGTTGCTTGTCAACCAACACAGCTGTCAGGACTTCATCGGCACCATGGGCGCGGCAGTAATCGGCGATAGCGCAGAGGGTGGTGCCTTCATCCAGTATGTCGTCAACGATCAGGATGGTGCGCCCCTGCATGTTCGCCTCCGGGCTGAGTTTCCACTCCAGAATGCCGCCTGTGGTTTCCTGGCGGTAGCGGGTGGCGTGCAGGTATTCGGCCTGTACCGGGAAGTGCAGGCGCGTCAGCAGCTGGCCGGTGAGGATCAGGCCGCCGTTCATAACACAGAACAGCAGCGGGTTGCTGTCTTTGAGGCGGTCGGTGATTTCGCTGGCGATCTTGTCGATGGCGCGTTGCACCTGTTGCTCATCCACCAGGCAGTCGGCCTCGGCCATTACCCGCTTCATTTCGGCGAGGGTGTCGGTCATAACGATCGGATCCTGTCCAAAACGCGGTAGTATACCGAAGCATTCTGATCCTTGGGAGGGTGAAGTGTATAGCGGGTTGGACATTCCGGTAAATGGCAGCGGAGCATGAGGGGATTGGCAGCAAACGCCGTCACATTCTGTCCGTCGTGGCATTGGTGATTGGCCGCCGGATGGGTATGATGCGCAACCAACACGAATAGTTGGATAAATTGTACCCATCCGGGGTTGCGCGTCATATTGTCGGACAATTAGTATTGCAACTCCGATAAACCTGGAGAAAGACCTATGAAGAAGTGGCAGTGTGTGGTGTGTGGCCTGATTTATGACGAAGCGGAAGGTTGGCCGGAAGACGGTATCGAGCCCGGTACCAAGTGGGAAGATGTGCCCGAGGATTGGGTTTGCCCGGACTGTGGCGTCGGCAAGGAAGACTTTGAAATGATCGAGATCGGCTGATTGCCGGTATCAAGACACCCTGAGTGACCCGCACAAAGGAGCAGCCCCAATGAGTTCACAAGCCCCTGTTGTCATCGTCGGAACCGGCCTGTCCGGCTACAGCCTGGTCCGGGAGATCCGCAAGCTGGACAAAGAGATTCCCATTGTCATGGTCACAGCGGATGATGGCATGAGCTATTCCAAACCGATGCTCTCCACTGGTTTCACCAAGGATAAGGAGGCGGACGAACTCGCCCAGGCCGCTCCCGAGAAAATGGAAGAGCAGCTCAACCTGACGGTTAAGACCCACGCTACCGTCACCGGAATTGATACGTCGGCACACCAGTTGAAACTGGGCGACCAGACTCTGGAATACAGCAAACTGGTGCTGGCCTGGGGTGCCGATGTCATCCGCCTGTCACTGGACGGGGATGGCCAGGAGCATGTGTTCTCTATCAATGATCTGATGGATTACCGGGCTTTCCGGAAGGCGCTGGAGGGTAAAAAACGGGTTGCGATCATGGGGGCCGGGCTGATCGGCTGCGAGTTCGCCAACGACCTGCGCAATGGTGGCTACGAGGTGGATGTGATCGCCCCGGACCGGGCGGTAATGCCCAGTTTGTTACCACCCGACGCGGCCGATGCGGTGCAGAAAGCACTGACAGAGCTCGGTGCCCGCTTTCATCTGGGTGTGGCGGTCAGCAAGGTTGAGTCCCGGGGTGATGGCGTGCGTCTGAGCCTGGATAATGGCGAGAGCCTGGATGCGGATATCGTGATCTCCGCCGTGGGGCTGAGGCCCCGCATCGGCCTTGCGGAAGCGGCAGGTATTGAGACCGGTCGGGGTATCCGGGTGAATCGGGCGCTGGAAACCTCCGCGCCGGATGTTTATGCCCTGGGTGACTGCGCTGAGGTAGATGGCAAGGTGCTGCTGTACGTTCTGCCGCTGATGGCCTGTTCCCGGGCGCTGGCAAAGACCCTGACCGGTGAGCGTACGGAAGTGCGCTACGGCACCATGCCGGTGCTGGTGAAAACCCCATGTTGCCCCACCTCGGTTTGCCCGCCACCGCCTGATGCGGATGGCCAGTGGGAAGTCGAGCGAGACGGAAACAGTGTGCGTGCGCTGTTCCGCTCACCGCAGGGCGAGGTGCTGGGTTTTGCAGTGACCGGTGACTATGCCATTGAAAAACAGGCGCTTGCCAAAGAAGTGCCGCCTCTTCACGCTGACTGAAGCGGTACATGACAGGCGGGCGAAATGCCTGCAGTTTGGGTAGAATAGATTTCCTGAGCAACCGAATCAGTTACAGGAGCAGGCATGAGAGACATCACCCGTAAACTGGTGGAATTACTGGATCTGTCACCCATAGGGGATGACCATTTCCAGGGGGACAGCGAAGATCTCGGCTTTCCCAATGTGTTTGGGGGCCAGGTATTGGGCCAGGCCCTTATGGCCGCCAGTCGTACGGTGGAAGTCCGCCTGCCGCATTCCCTTCACGCCTATTTTCTGCGCCCCGGCAACCACAGTATGCCGATTGATTATGAAGTGCAGCGGGTCCGGGATGGTGGAAGTTTCTCCGTGCGCCGGGTCATTGCCCGGCAGGATGGCAAGGAAATTCTGACCGGTTCCATGTCGTTCCAGCGGGAAGAAGAAGGTCTGGAGCATCAGTTTGATATGCCCGATGCGCCGGATCCGGACACTCTCAAGTCCGAGCAGGAATACGGCGCGATGCTGGCCCCTCATGTGCCGGAGCAAGTGCGCTCCATGTTGACCCGGGAGCGCCCCATTGAGATTCGCCCCGTGGATCCGCTCAATCCGTTCCGCCCTGAGCCGCGGCCGCCATACTCGCAATGCTGGCTCCGGGCCCAGGGGCCTTTGCCGGATGACCCGGTGTTGCAGCGTTGTCTGCTGACCTATGCCTCGGACTTCTCCTTCCTGGCCACCTCCATGAATCCCCACGGGGTCAGCTTCATGTCGAAGGGGATGCAGGTGGCCAGTCTGGACCACAGCATCTGGTTCCACCGGGATTTCCGCATGGATGAATGGCTTCTGTATGACAAGGATAGCCCCAGTGCATCCCAGGGCCGTGGTTTCAATCGCGGTAACTTCTATACACAAGACGGACAGTTGGTGGCCTCTACCGTCCAGGAAGCTCTGATTCGTAAGCGCGCCCGCTGATTATCCTGATTGTTGCTGTTTGCCGGCCAGCTCTTTGTCCAGCCATTCGATTATCGCATCCAGGGGCAGCGGCGGAGTCAGGTAGTAGCCCTGAATTTCGTCACATCCCATGTCCGCCAGCAGATTAAGTGTCTCTTCGTTTTCCACCCCCTCGGCCACCACTTTATAGCCGAGGCTGTGGCACATGTTGATGGTGGTGCGCACAATTACCCGGTCGTCGGCCTGTTCCACCAGATCCTTCACCAGAGACCGGTCAATCTTGATCTCCGATGCCGGCAGTTGCTTGATGTAGGAAAGCGATGAATAGCCGGAGCCAAAGTCGTCAATCGACAGGGGAATGCCTGCCTGCTCCAGGGAGGTCAGGGTTTTCAGGGAGTTTTCCGGGTCCTGCATCATGGACGTCTCTGTCACCTCCAGCGTGATGCGACCCTGATGGCTGTGGTAACTGGCCATCAACCGTTTTACGAACACCGGGAAATCCGGCTCCCGCAAATTGTTCGGAGAGATGTTCACGGAAATGTCCAGGTCGTGGCCGCGCTCCAGCAGGAGGGTGCGTAGCGCCAGTGATTGCTCCATTACCCGGCGGGTCAGGGGCTTGATCAGGCCGGTCTGCTCCGCCAGGGCAATCAGCTCGTCTGTCCCGATCGGCTGGCTTCGCCCCGGCCAGCGGATCAGGGCCTCCAGCCCGGTTACCCGGCGATCACTGAGGCGGAGCTTGGGTTGCAGGTACAGTTCCAGTCGGGATTCCTGCAGTGCCTGGCGCAAATCGGACACCAGGGTGAGGCGGTCGGCGCTGTAGGAGTCCCTGCTGGGCCGGTACAGGGCCAGGCCCCGCTCTCTCGCTTCCCGGGACTCCTGGGCGATGTAGGCACGCCGGATCAGTGTGTTGGTATCCCGGGCATGGTCCGGGTAGGTGGCGGTGCCGATCTGTGACTCCAGGGAGAGCTGCATGCCCAGATAATCCAGCGGTTCACGGATTTCTTCCACTCGCCCGAGCATGAAGCGGGGCGACTGCAGGATAATGTCCGCATCAATAACAAAGCCGAAGCTGTCGTTCTCCAGGAATGCCAGGTAAAAGGCTCCCTTGGCGGATGCCTCCAGGCTAAAGATACCGGGCAGTTCGCCGATAATGCTGTTGAAGCGTCTTGCGGCCAGCTCCAGCAATCGGTCGGTGTTGCGGTGGCCCAGGGTGCGGGTGATGTTGCGCAGGTTGTTGAGGTGGATCACCGCCACTGCGTAGCGCCGGTGTGGCTGTTCATTGATCAGTTCCTGCAGAACAATCTCGAAGGAACTGCGGTTGGGCAGGCCGGTCAGTCCGTGGTGCAGGGCCTGATCCATCAGCCGTACTTCGGCCTGGCGGCGAGCCGCCAGAGCAGCCAGTTCGGACTCCCTGGAATGAAGTTTCTCCTGCCGTTCGTGGTACAGGCGACTGGCCAGGGCGAAGGTGAGCAGTATGGCTTCCAGTGCGGAGCCCAGCTCCAGGCCATAGCGGGTCAGCCAGTTGACCGGCAGAAAGCCGTATTTGTTCGCCGCGGTCAATGCGGTACCAATAAGCAGCAGGCTCCAGGCAACGGTGTAATAGCCGGCCTGGGAGCTGCCCCGCCACCACTGCACGGGCCCCGCAAAGGCCATGAATACAGCGCCCCCCATGGCAATCGCTACTGACAGACGAATGGACGTATTGTAATCCAGGAAAAAGCTGGCAATCAGCGCCAGAGTACTGAGTACCATGCCCATCCGGGACACCAGATCCCATGCCGGTGCCTTGTCTGCCAGCTTCAGGAAGGAGCGGCAAAACTGCAGGGCAAAGAGCAGTGTCAGCGGCACCGAGACCAGCATGCCCTGATTCTGAATCCCCGGATGGCTGGGCCAGAGCAACTGGAAGGAAGCGCCGTAAAGGGTTGCGATCAGGAACGCATAACTGCTTGCGGTCAGTACGTAATGCAAATAGGTCACTTCCCGCAGCGCAACATAGATGATCAGGTTCAGGAGCACGGTGGTGATAAGAATACCGAAGTAAAGGCTATGCCACCGATCCTCGGCAATCAGGGCGTTGATCAGTTGGTCTTCCTGCCAGAAACTGATCGGAACCTGGTGGGAGCCATGGGTCGCCACCCCCAGCAGAATCTGGTAGTCCCCGGGTTTCTCCAGGGAGTAGGGGAACAGGAATTTCGGATGTGCAAAGGGGCGCTGGGAAAAGGGAAGCCGGTCGCCGGTTACGATGGTGGTCACCGGCTCGCCGTTTCTCAGTAGCACAAACCTCAGATGATCAAGGTGGGGGTAGCTGACCTCCATGACCTGACGCTCGGCCCCCTCAGGAACCGGCATCCGGTACCAGAAGCTGCTGTTGACGTAACCGAAATTGGGGATGCGGTCCGGGAGAGGCTGCCATGTTCCGGAGGTTAAAAGGCTGGCTGCGTCAGTGCCGGGGATAGGTGCCTGAAGATAGCTGATAGGGGGCATTGGCAGGCGGGCGGAACCCCCGGATGCGCTGAAATAGGTGCCGGTCAGTATCAGCGAGAGAAGCCCGGTCAGGGTTACCAACAGAAAGAGTTTACGCACAGCGCCCAATTATTATTGTCGTTTCCGCAATAGAGTATGGCCGTCCCTGGCGAATCCCTCAAGTTGTCCTGTCAGTTGTTCCGGTTCAGCGCGCCATTGTTGTTATTGTCCCGCAAGGTGGGGCATTTTGGCTAAGTCACCCGGCGCCCTTCTTTCTCCAGGTGGGCTTGAGAGCCTGTGCTGTCATCAGGGGCCACCCCTTAAGCGCCGCCCACCGGTATTCTGATGGTTGCCAGGGGTTGCCCTCCCCGGAGCATTACAGGCGCAATGTTAATGGTGCGGGCGCTGCGGCTCAAGTGGCAGGATCTGATGCGAGGATCAATAACGGTCAGTGTTTCATTTGTATTACAAAAAAATTATAGTGGCCCACTCGATACCGTAGCCACAGGAACTTTTCTGCCATGGCCAGATCCAGCGATTTTCTCGATACCCTCCTGACCAGTCCCTCGACAGAACGCTATCGAATCGGGTTCAGCCTGTTGTTCCTTCTGGGTATATGGCTGGTTGCCGGCCGCCTGGTGCCGGATGCGCCGAACAGCATGTTGCTGATGGCAGCCGCTGTAATTGGCGGCTATATGGCTATCAATATTGGTGCCAACGATGTTGCCAATAATGTTGGCCCGGCCGTGGGGTCCGGCGCCTTGTCTCTGGGGGCAGCCGTGTTGATTGCTGCGCTGTTGGAAGCCAGTGGTGCCATTATCGCAGGCGGTGATGTGGTTTCGACCATCAAGGGCGGGATCATTTTTGCCGAAAAACTGGATGACGTGGATACCTTTATCTGGCTGATGACCGCCGCTCTGCTGGCCGGAGCTCTCTGGCTGAACCTCGCCACCTGGATGGGTGCGCCGGTGTCTACCACCCACTCCATTGTCGGCGGTGTGCTGGGTGCCGGTATTGCCGCCGGTGGCTGGGGTATCGCCGACTGGTTCGTGATGAGCAAGATTGTTGCGAGCTGGGTGATTTCTCCGGTGTTGGGTGGCCTGTTTGCCGCACTGTTTCTTTATGCCATCAAAAAGACCGTGCTTTACCGGGAAAATCTCGTGCCCGCCGCCCGCACTTTTGTGCCGTTGCTGGTGGCACTTATGGCCTGGGCCTTTGGTACCTACCTGATGATCAAGGGGGTCAAGAAAGTCATCAAGGTGGACTTCATGGACGCGGCATTGCTGGGTGTGGTTGTGGCTGTATTGGCATACGGTATTGTTCGCATTCTGGCGGCACGTCGTTCTGCCACCATGGAGAACAGCCCTGAGGGGGTGAATGCCCTGTTTACCTGGCCGCTGATTTTCGCCGCGGGCCTGCTCAGCTTTGCGCATGGCGCCAACGATGTTGCCAATGCGATCGGGCCGCTGGCGGCCATCAACGATGCCGTGTCCGCAGGCGCTGTGGTCACCGCCGCCAGTATTCCGCTGTGGGTGATGCTGGTGGGTGCGCTGGGTCTGTCGGTGGGCCTGATGCTGTTCGGCCCCCGTCTGATCAAGACGGTTGGTAGCGAGATTACCGAGCTGGATCAGACCCGTGCCTTCTGTATTGCACTCTCTGCCGCGCTGACTGTCATTATGGCCTCCCAGTTGGGGCTGCCAGTCAGCTCCACCCACATTGCCATCGGTGGGGTGTTCGGGGTGGGTTTCCTGCGGGAATATCTGAAATCCAACTACGCAAGCCAGCTGCACAAGATCATCGAGAACCACGACGCAGACGAGCGGGCCAGGCTCAAGCCGTTCCTGGATGACTTCCGCAATGCCTCGGTGGAGGAGATGGAAAATCTCCTGAAGAAAGCCAAGAAGAAAAGCCAGGTGCCGCTGTCCAAATCCGAGCGCAAGCGTCTCAAGAAAATTTACCGGGAGGAGATGGTCAAACGCTCCCACCTGACCCGTATTGTGGCGGCCTGGATCATTACCGTGCCGGCATCCGGGCTGATGGCCGCGATTCTGTTCTTCACCCTGCGAGGCCTGTTGATCTAGACTTAAGGCGGCCAGTCATTATTCCCGAGTTCTCAAACCGGAGTTTTCCATGAGTACAGCTGAAGAAAGCCGCCAGGCCAGAGTGATTGATGAACTGAGAGTCTTCATCAAGAAGGTGTTGAGTGAACCCACCATCGCCGTCAAGTCAATGGAGATTGCCCGTCGGTACCGCAACGAGCCGGATGCGGACGAGCGTATTGCCCGGGAGATCAGCGCCAACACAACGATTCGCATCCCGGAAACCTGGAGCGAGGCGGACCGGATGTTTCTGGAGATCATCCGTGAAGTGCTTGACGACGAGGAAGCGCTTTATTGAGGGGAGCTGATAATAGCGGTTAACGGTTGGGCGGGCCTGGGGAATTATTTCTTTCAGGCCCGTTTGGTGTCGGGGCGCTTCTGATCCAGTACCGCGCTGGCCATCTGGTGCAGTATTTCCATTTCCTCCCGGATGCCTTCATCCCCGGCCAGTTCCACCTGCTCCTCCAGTATATCTTCAAGAATCTCGCGGGTGGTCAGCGGGTTGGCCAGTACCACCCGGAATACGAGGCAAGGGTAGTGCGCGTAGTGCGCAGGTTCCAGCCGGGTGCGTGACACAAAGGCCTTGCCCCGCTCCCGCTGGGTTTTCTGGATAAATTTGGTGATCCTGTTAAGGCAGCTGTTGATCTTCTCTGACTGAGTGGGATCGGCCACCGCCAGAGCCTGCTGGACTTCGGCCGGACAGTATCGGTAGGTGAGGATATTCAGTTCGGGCCGGGTGATCAGCTCCATGTCGTCACGGGCCTCGATCATCGAAGCGAAGGTTCGGGCTTTTTCAATACCCTGGTCGATGAGAATTTCGTAGCCTTCCCGGGCCAGGATTTTGAGTCCCGAGTGGATCAGCATGGACATGCCTGGGCGTGAGCCTTCCAGGGTGGTGCTGCCCAGATCCCGGGACCCTTTCCGGATAATGTACTGGGCGTGATGTTCTACCGCGCTGGCCAGGTGCGGGTCGCGGAAGACCACCAGGCCTGCCCCCATGGGTACGTAAAGTTGCTTGTGAGCATCGAAGGTAACCGAGTCAGCTTTCTCGATGCCCTTGAGCAGACCGCGATAGGTCCGGGAGAAAAGGGTGGGGCCGCCCCAGGCTGCATCCACGTGAAAGTGGGCGCCAAACTCCGTGGCAATGTCCGCCATGGACTCCAGTGGGTCGACGTTGCCGGTTTCCGTGGTGCCTGCCACACCGCAGATGGCCATCACCTTGATTTTCTGCTTCTGTAGCTCAAGGCACTTCTCCCGCAGCGCGTCGGTATCAATCCGGTTGCGTTCGTCAGTATCCACCGGAATCAGAGAATCACGTCCCAGCCCGAGAACATCGGCCGCCTTACGCAGGGAGTAGTGGCCACGGCGGGAAACAAGTATGGCCGCACCCTCAAAGCCGTAGTAGCGCAGCGCGCGGAACAGCCCCTCCTGATGCAGGCCGCGAAAGCTGCCCTCCGGCGGGAAGGCTCGGTTGCGGGCTACCCACAGGGCGGTCAGGTTGGCCACGGTACCGCCGGAACACATGGCCCCCAAAGCATGGCGGGGGTCGTGCATCCACTTGCGGTAGAAGGCGCTGTCCTGCTCGTATACCAGCCGGTGAATCATGCCCAGTACCTGGCGCTCCATGGGGGTGAAAGCCTTGGAGGTTTCGGTTTTCACCAGGTTCTGGTTGAGGGCAATCATGATTTTTGACAGCGGCAGCATGAAGTAGGGCAGGGCCGATGTCATGTGGCCTATAAAACTGGGAGAAGCGGTGTGTACCGAGTTGGCTACCAGCTTGTCGAGCAGGAACTGGGCCTGTTCGGAAACGAAAATGGGTTTTTCCGGAATGGCAGAGTCGGAGAAATTCTTCTCCACCTCAGCCAGATCCCGTTCCACAGCCACGATATGCTCCTGCAGGAAACCGGCAAGGTTACGGGAAATGTTCTGGTCGATCCTGCTCAGGGTGGATTCCGGAGCTTCGGGAATGGTAAATACCCGGTACATAGCCTCAATCGAGGCCTGGGCGGATTTTTTCTTGCCAGTCATAAGAGCTTCACACGCAGTGGACGATCCGCCAGGCGGCTCCGAATGCCCGTCGGATGGCTCCGGAAAGGTTGGTGCTTTCCGGAGTGGATTACTGATGTTCCGGTCGGGAGAGACCGGGTCAACGGTTTCCCTGAGGGTCTGTAGTATACGGACTCAGTTGTGTTTTCGCTACAAGTGGGGGTATTACAGGTGCCTCAGAGGATTTCCCGGCTCACTTCAAGTATGGCTGCGTCGATCCGGGATTCGATGGCTTTTTCTACCTGGTCGAGGCGCTGGGTGATCTGCCGGGATGATATGCCAAGGGCCGCGACAGTCCATGTGGCACAGTCCAGGGCCTGGTGGTCGGCCGTTTCCGATACTGCCAGATCCGGTTCCTTGCCCCATACCGACCTGAGGGCAGCGAAGACCTTTCGTTTTGCTTTGAGATCCTCGCAGCCATAGAGCTGGAAGTGAAGAGTCAGAATGCCTACGTGGGGGGTAATCACGGGAGCTTGTGTATTCTGCTGATCGAGTAACTTTCTCAGTGTTTCAGACATAGGCGGGGTGCGGGAACCGTCGGTGCCGACGGCTCCCCGACCTCTTGGTTGCGATAACATCCGGCTAGCCTACTACAGGTGTTGCCCGTTTGATAATGGCCGCTGCATCGGTGCCGGAAGGCAGGTTGCCATAATTCATGCCGCCATTATGCTCCAGTCGGGAGGCGCAGAATGCGTCGGCCACGGCCGGAGTGGAGTGGCGCAGCAGCAGAGAAGCCTGCAAGGCGATGGCCATGCGGTCCACCAGGTTGCGGGCGCGGTACTGGAAGTCGCTGATGTCGGTAAAGTCGCCCTTCAGCCGGGCCAGGAACGCATCGAAACGGCGGTCGGTGCCTTTGGCTGCGCCGGCTTCGAGAAAGAAGGCCTCCAGGGTGTCAGGTTCTTTCTGCAAGGCGCGAAGGGTATCCAGGCACTGGACGTTGCCGCTGCCTTCCCAGATGGCATTGACCGGAGATTCCCGGAACAGCCGGGGCATGATGCAGTCTTCCATAACCCCACTCCCGCCAATGCATTCCATGGCTTCGTAGGCGTGATTCGGGGTGCGTTTGCAGATCCAGTATTTGCCCACGGGAGTCGCCAGGCGCGCCAGCAGGCGCTCATGTTCGTTGTCCTGGTGGTCCAGGGCCCGGGCGATGCGCATGGTGTAGGTCATGGCCGCTTCGTTCTCGATGGCCAAGTCCGCCAGAACGTTCTGCATCAGCGGCTGGTCAATCAGGGTGGCACCGAACGCGCTGCGATGGCGGCAGTGGTGAGTGGCCTGGGCGACAGCCTGACGCATGCCGGCGGCGCTGCCGATCATGCAGTCAAAGCGGGTCATCGCGACCATTTCGATGATGGTGCGCACACCGCGGCCTTCCTCGCCGAGCATCCAGGCCAGAGCACCGCGCAGTTCCGCTTCGCTGGAGGCATTGGCTACATTGCCCATTTTGTTTTTGAGGCGCTGAATCTGCCAGGGGTTCTTGGTGCCGTCCGGTCGCCAGCGGGGCATCAGGAAGCAGGACAGGCCCCCCGGTGCCTGGGCCAGCACCAGAAACGCGTCGCACATGGGAGCGGAGACAAACCATTTGTGCCCTACCAGCTCATGGGCCTGACCGGGACCTCCGCCAGCAACCGGGAAGGCCCGCGTGGTATTGGCGCGTACATCGCTGCCGCCCTGTTTCTCGGTCATGGCCATGCCGATGGTGACGGAACTCTTGTCGGTGTGCGGCAGGTTGCGGGGATCGTAGCGGTTGGCCAGGATTTTCTGCTCCCATTCCCGGGCCAGTTCCGGCTGTTTACGAAGAGAGGGGACGGCGGCGAACGTCATGGTCACCGGGCAGCAATGGGCCGCTTCCACCTGCGAATGCATATAGTACCTCGCTGCCCGGGCGACATGGGCGCCTTCGCCGGGACTTGCCCAGGGGCTGCTGTGCAGGCCGTTTTCCAGGGCCATTGACATCAGCTGGTGATAGGCCGGATGGAAGTCCACCTCATCAATGCGGTGACCAAACCGGTCATGGGTGTTGAACACCGGTTTGTTGCTATTGGCCCGGAATCCAAGGTCAATGGTTTGCGCCGCGCCTGCCAGCGCACCGAACCTTGCCAGGTCCTGCTGCTGGTCGGCAGCCCCTGCGCGGCGGACGGTTTCGGCCAGTGCCGTGTCCTGTTCGTAGAGGTTGTAGTCCACCAGTGCGCAGGGCTGGTTGATTACCTCGTGGGTACTGGCCAGGTAGCGATCTTCCTGGGGTTTGTCTTCTGGCTGGTGACCGGTGGTGGCTGACTGGGGGGCGTTCATGTTACCTCCTGGTGCCCGTCAACCCCTGCATACAGAATCGGATAATGGAGTTGACCAGCTGTTGGTCGGTTTCCGGGTCATTGCCGGATGTGTCATCAAGTTTTGCCGGTGAGAGGGGGCCAACCAGGCTCTCGGCGATGGCTCCAACCAGGCAGGTACTGCTCTGCCGGGCATTCTGTTCGGGGATGGTCCCCTCTGCCATGCCCTCCCGGATCGCACCTTCGAACAGTCCGGCATAAGCTCTCCGGTAACGCAGCCGTTCCCTCTCCACTTTGGTGTCGACGGGCTCTGCAATCAGCGACCAGGCTATCATCGGGCCTCGCAGCGCCCTTTCGGCGAACTGACGCAATGAGCGCTCCAGCCGGACTACCGCATCCCCCTTGGTGCCCAGCGCCTCAGCTACCTTGTCCACCTCTTTCTGGGTAGCGAGCCGGAAGACTTCGGCGAACAGCTCTTCCCGGGACTCGAAGTGTCGGTATATGCTGCCGGTGGCCACCCCGGCCATGGAGGCTATCCGGGTGACTTTCGCATGCCGGAAGCCCCCCTCAGCGACGCATTCCAGGGTGCAGTCCAGGATGCGTTGGCGGGCCTGGGCCTTGCGCTTGCGCATCTTTTCGGTTTCACGGTAGGCCATGACATCTCCCTGTAAATAAGTGAATCATCATTCATCCTTTATGTCAAGCATGTTCGCCCCGGAATTGTATGCAGAACAGTATGGAAATCAGTCGTTTATTGGTTGTTACAAAGTGTTACAAAAAAATCTCTTGAATGAAATAGCGTTGTCAGCAAAAGCGGATTATAAAGTCGCCAAGGCCGCGCCATTCAGGGGCTGTGGCTGAGTCGGGTGCAGCGTTGCTGTCCCCTTGGTTGTGTTTTCGTTGATGGGGAGATTCTATGAGTGAATTCGACGAAAGCAATCTGGATGCGTCCTCTTCCTGGGCGTCAGATAGTGATGACAGTCACAGCATAGCCGGTCGGGCCCGAATCCGTGCCCAGCTGGCAGCGGATGTTGAAGCATTTCTCAGACAGGGGGGGCAGATCCAGGAGCTGGATACCTGTTTTCGGTCCGATCCTCCCCGTAAGGTAGAAGTCGGCTTCAATAACCGTTCCCTCTGAGTTTTCCGGCAGCGGGCCGGGGGAGCCGCCGCGGGCCCGCTGCTGTCATCAGCCTGTTATCCTGCCCTGTCATACTTGACTGTTGTTGTGCCCTGAATCAATCCTGGCGTGTATCATGCCTGGGGAGCCTCTGATTTTACACGTGAAAGGAGATTTTCTGTGGCAGTGTCCTTCAATCGAGCTTTTCCGGGTACCCGTATGCGTCGCAACCGGGCAGACGACTTCAGTCGTCGGCTGGTGCGTGAAAACGCCCTTTCGGTGGACAACCTGATCTACCCTGTGTTTGTACTGGAGGGCAGCAATCAGCGGGAAGCAGTGCCGTCCATGCCAGGTGTGGAGCGGCTCAGCATTGATCTGTTGGTGGAGCAGGCTGCGGAGTTGGTGGAGCTGGGTATTCCTGCTGTGGCACTTTTCCCGGTGGTCCCCGCGCAAGAGAAAAATCACTCCGGTTCCGGTGCCTGGGACTCCCAGGGGCTGGCGCAGCGGGCGGTGCGTGCGCTGAAGAAGGCATATCCCGAACTGGGCGTGATTACGGATGTGGCGCTGGATCCGTTCACCACCCACGGTCAGGACGGCATTATCGATAACAATGGTTATGTGCAGAACGATGTGACCGTTGAGGCGCTGGTCAACCAGGCGGTCTCCCATGCCAAGGCGGGAGCCGACATCGTGGCTCCGTCTGACATGATGGATGGTCGGGTTGGTGAGATCCGCAAGGCACTCGAGGAAGGCGGCTATGTGAATACGCGAATTCTGGCTTATTCTGCCAAGTACGCCTCCAGCTATTACGGTCCCTTCCGGGACGCGGTGGGTTCTGCGGGCAATCTTGGCAAAAGTGACAAGAGCAGCTACCAGATGGACCCGGCGAACAGTGATGAGGCGCTGCACGAAGTTGCCATGGATATTGCCGAAGGTGCCGACATGGTGATGATCAAGCCGGGCATGCCTTATCTGGACATTGTGCGCCGGGTCAAGCAGGAGATTGGTGTGCCCACCTTCGTCTACCAGGTCAGCGGCGAATATGCCATGCACATGGCGGCAGCGGAAAACGGCTGGCTGGACGGTGATGCGGTGATGATGGAAAGCCTGACTGCCATGCGCCGGGCCGGTGCGGATGCGATCCTCACCTATTTTGCCTTGCGGGCGGCACGGATTCTGAAGGGCCGCCAGTAATTACCTGCAGTGACGAATATGTTGAAGGACCGCAAGTGTAACCGGAGTCAGTAACCCATGAGTACCGAATCAGTAAACCAGCCAGAAACCATCGACGAGATCCGCGAGTCAGATTCTGTCAATATGGTGGCCGACCAGGCCCAGGATATCAGTGCCAGTGAGAACTATTTCAACCGGGAGTTGAGTCAGCTGGCGTTCAACTACCGGGTACTCAAGCAGGCACTGGATCCCACCCATCCGCTGCTCAACCGGCTCATTTTCTGCTGCATTTTCAGCAGCAATATGGACGAATTCTTCGAGATCCGGGTGGCGGGCCTGCGTCAGCAGATGAAGTATGGCCGGGAAAAGATCGGTCAGGACGGCATGATGCCGGAGCAGGTGCTGCAGGAAATCAGCCGGGTGGCCCATGAATACATCAGCGAGCAGTACGAGATCCTCAACAACGTACTGATTCCCGAAATGGAGCGGGAAAACATCCACTTCGTGCGCCGCCGGGAGTGGACCGAAGCCCAGGCGGAGTGGGTGCGGAATTACTTCGATGAAGAGATTCTGCCAGTGGTCAGTCCTATCGGGCTGGACCCGTCCCATCCGTTCCCGCGTCTGGTCAACAAGAGCCTGAACTTTATCGTCGAGCTGGATGGCAAGGATGCCTTCGGCCGGGAAACCGGCATGGCTATTGTACCCGCTCCCCGCTCCCTGCCCAGGCTGGTGCGACTGCCGGATGAGGTCTGTGAGGGTGGTGAGAATCTGGTGTTCCTGTCTTCCATGATCCACGCCCACGCCGACGAATTGTTCCCTGGCATGGAGGTCAAGGGCTGTTACCAGTTCCGGCTGACCCGTAACGCCGATCTGGAGCTGGAGGATGACCTGGAGGATCTGGCCTCAGCGCTGCGAGGTGAACTTCTCAGCCGGCGTTTTGGAGACGGTGTGCGTCTTGAGGTTGCGGATAACTGCCCTGAAGAGCTGGTGCAGTTCCTGTTGCGCGAATTCGGTCTTACCGAAAGGGATTTATACAAGGTCCACGGGCCGGTGAACCTGACACGGCTGATGGCCGTCAGCGGGTTGGTGGACCGGCCGGATCTGACCTATTCGGGTTTTTCCCCGACCATTCCCCGGCAGATCCGCAACAAGGAATCCATCTTTGATGCTATCCGCAAGGGACCGATACTGCTGCTGCATCCCTATGAGAATTTCAGTCCGGTAGTGGACTTGCTGCGTCAGGCCGCCAAGGACCCGCAGGTGCTGGCGATTCGCCAGACCCTGTACCGTACCGGGGCTGACTCGGAGATCGTTGAGGCGCTGATGGATGCCGCCCGCAGAGGCAAGGAAGTGACCGCGGTTATCGAACTGCGTGCCCGGTTCAGCGAGGCGGAAAACCTGGAGCTGGCCAGCCGGTTACAGGAGGCGGGTGTGATTGTTGTTTACGGCGTGGTGGGATACAAGACCCACGCCAAGATGATTCTTATCGTGCGCCGGGAAGAGGGGCGCCTGAAACGCTACGTGCACCTGGGAACCGGCAACTATCATGCGGGTAACGCCCGGCTGTACACCGACTACAGCTTCATGACCTGCGACGAATCCCTGGGGGACGATGTCAACAAGCTGTTTCAGCAGCTGACCGGAATGGGCAAGGCACTGAAAATAAAAAAGCTTTTTCACGCGCCGTTCACCCTGCACCGGCGTCTGGTCGAGCTGATCGACCGGGAGGCGGAACATGGTGAAAACGGGCACATCATCTTCAAGTTCAACGCCCTGACTGAGCCGGCGTTGATGCAGGCCCTGTACAGGGCTTCCAGGGCGGGTGTGAAAATCGACCTGATCATCCGTGGCATTTGCTGTCTGCGCCCCGGCATTCCGGGGTTGTCGGAAAATATCCGGGTTCGCTCCATTATCGGTCGTTTCCTGGAGCACACGCGCCTCTACTACTTCAGCAACAATGGCCGCACGGAAGTCTACTGCTCCAGTGCTGACGGTATGGAGCGGAACCTGATGAATCGCGTGGAAGTGGCCTTCCCGGTGGAGGACAAGGATCTGGTAGCGCGGCTCAGGAGCGACCTGGATACCTATCTGGCGGACAACTGCCAGGCCTGGGAGTTGCAATCGGACGGTCAGTATCTGCAGGTGCATCCTGGCGAAGGCGAGGAGCGCTTTGCCTCCCAGCTGGTATTGCTGGAAAAGCTGACTGGCAACAAATAATCAGTTCTGTCTGAATTTTTCCCGGAGAGCCCGGGCCACGGCAGGATCGACAAATTCCGAAATGTCGCCTCCCAGTGAGGCGATTTCCCGGATCAGGCTCGAGGAAATGTAGGACAGGTGATTGGTGGGAGTGAGAAATACACTCTCCACCTCCGGCGCCAGTTTACGGTTCATGTCCGCCAACTGGAATTCGTACTCGAAGTCGGATACCGCCCGCAGCCCCCGGAGCAGCACCGTGGCATTCTCTTCCCGGACAAACTCTGCCAGCAGGTTGCTGAATCCCTTGACCGTCACGTTGGGCAGGTGCGCGGTGGCCTTTTCTACCAGGGCGCAACGCTCCTGCAGATTCAGCAGCGGGGATTTCTTGGAGTTATAGGCAATGGCGACCACCACCTCGTCAAACAGGCGGCCAGCACGTTCGATCAGGTCGGTGTGGCCATTGGTGATCGGGTCAAAGGTGCCCGGGTAAACGACTTTGGTCATGCCATGCTCCTGTCTGAAAAAACCCGAAGGATACCAGCATAAGACAGGATGCAAAGCCCTGCATCCGTATCATGCAGTCAGTTTCTCCGCCAGCCGGGTCGATTGCCTTGCCGACAGAGCATACACCGACAGCTGCGGGTTGGCTCCGATACTGGTCGGAAACGCCGAGGCATCGTGAACGCTCAGGTTGCGGATCTGGTGGTGAAGCCCGTTCCCGTCCACCACTGAGGTGCGCGGGTCTGACCCCATGCCGCAGCCCCCCATCTGGTGGGCGGTAAACAACCGTACCTTGTGCAGCGCCATGGGCAGCCGGTTGATCTCCTCGCGGGTGTCTTTCCAGCTCTGGTGCCAGCGGGCATCCATATGCGCCAGCTTGACCGCCTCGGCCCCGGCGGCGAATTGCAACTCCGCCATGGCGAGATAGGCTTCCCTCACGCCATTCCAGAGGTAGTCGGTCATTGGGTAGTCCAGCACCGGACTGCCATCTTCTCTGAGTTCCACGGTGCCGCCCGGGCTGTCGGGGTGGAAGCCGTCCCGCAGCAGGGCAAGCACCGACTGCAGCCTCGGCAGGTTGGCCATGTCGGTTGCCTGCTGTTCCCCGTGGCCGGGGAGAACCCCGGCGGCCATCGCCGGGTGAAGCGGTGGTACTTCCATCTTGAATCCCACCGCGCCATCCACGCCGTTGGCGAAATTGAACTGGTCGGAGTAGATGGACTGGGGCGCGCCATAGTAGGGATCTACCCGTTCTGGCATGCGTGCTATGGTGGCGTTCACAGGATGGATGAAGGAGCGCTTGCCGAGTCGTTCATGGGGATCCGGCAACTCAGAGCGCAGCAGCAATCCCGGTGAGCCAATGGCGCTGGCGGCCACCACGAAATGTTTTGCCCGCAGGGTGACGCTGGCACCACTGGGAGTGTAGCCGTCGGCCTTGAAGGCGCTGGCCTGCAGGGACTCAATTCTGTCCTCGCGCCACTGCAGCCGGTCTGCCCGCAGACCGTGAATCAGCTGAGCGCCATTCTCCAGCGCGCCGGGCACCGTGGTGAGCAGGGCACCCTGTTTGGCATTGGTGGGGCAGCCAACCCCGCAATAACCCAGGTTCCAGCAACCCTTCACATTGCGGGGAATCACCCCCCAGGACCAGCCCAGTTTGTCGCACCCCTGGCGCAGCACGTCGTTGTTGGCATTGGGCGGCATCTGCCAGGGAGCCATGCTGTGACGTTCCATGCGGTTGTCGAACCAGAACTTCATGGACTCAGGCTTGAGTTGTTCCAGGCCGAACTGTTCCGACCAGTAATTCAGCGTCTCGTCCGGTGTGCGAAAGCTGGATGTCCAGTTAACGGTGGTGGACCCTCCGACGCAGCGGCCCTGCAGTACCGCAATGGCGCCATCCTTGGTGGCACGGCTCATGCCTTCCTGATAGAGGTTGCTGTAGGACTTCAGCTCATCCATGTTGAAGTCTTTCTGATGGTAAAGTCGCCCTTCTTCCACCATGATCACCTTCAGTCCCCGGCCGGACAGGATTTCCGCTGTGGTACCGCCGCCGGCACCCGTGCCGATTACCACGACATCGGCTTCCAGATCCGTGTGTCCGCTGAGGGTGGCTGCATCCGTCACGTTCCAGCCGGACGCAATACCGGCTGCTATCGGGTCAGCAAGTGCCATGGGGGTGTCTCCAGAAGGTTACAGGTCAGAGGGTTTCGGTTTGGAACTGGGGCAGGGCTGCCGTTGCCCAGGGGGGCGGTCCGGGATAGCCGGAGAGGGCAAAGTTGGCCGCATTTCCGTAAAACGCTACATTGGTGAGCTTGGTAATGGCGATGTAGCCCTTGTTGAACAGCCCGAACCGGCTGGTGCGCCAGCGCTCCAGGAAAGCGGCTGTGTCCGCCTGGCTGGCATTTTCCCAGGACCAGATCCGGGTCATTGCCAAGCGACTGGGACCGAAGGTCAGCAGGTCGAAGAGCTGGCGGATTTCCTTGCGGGTAGCGGTGCTGAAGCGCAGTATGCCGGCGTCAATGTCACGGATGGTCTGTGCGGTGACCGCCGGCAGGCGCTCTTTCTGCGTGAGCGCCGGAGCGATAACCGCCGGCACCAGTGCCTGAAACATGACAATGTCAGCGTCGGTCAGAAAGCCGAACCGATAGCCGGCCCCGTCGCTGCTTGCCAGATCCGGGCGTTCTCCGGCAGGCTGCGCGTCGCACCCGCTAAGTCCTGCCCCCAGGCTGACGGTACCCAGCAAAAGGGTGCCGCCCAGCCCTGCCTTGAGAAAACTCCGACGGTCCATCATTAGCG
The DNA here is from genome assembly GCA_014359475.1 of Marinobacter sp. Classification (GTDB taxonomy): domain Bacteria; phylum Pseudomonadota; class Gammaproteobacteria; order Pseudomonadales; family Oleiphilaceae; genus Marinobacter. The sequence continues at coordinate 264,276 of JACIZI010000002.1, forward strand.
GATAAACAGCTTGTAGGCCATCCGGTGGACGGCTCTGCCGTGGGGCGGATAGATATACTTGCCGCTGTTGAAGCGCTGTTTGGAGAATACCGCCCGTTGATGGGAGAAGGTCATGAAGCCTTCCTTGCCATGATAATGGCCCATACCGGAATCACCCACGCCGCCGAAGGGCAGATCGTCCTGGGCGACATGCATAACCGCATCGTTAATGCAGGCGCCACCGGAATGGGTGGCTTCCAGCACCTGGCGCTGGGTATCACGGTCGTAACTGAACAGGTACAGAGCCAGTGGACGGGGGCGTTCATTGATGAACCTGATGGCTTCCTCCAGACCGCTGTAACTGATCACCGGCAGGATCGGTCCGAAGATCTCGTCCTGCATGATTTTCATGTCGGGGGTGGTGTTCAGAGCCAGGGTCAGCGGCATCTTGCGGGTGCCCCCGGAGAGATCTTCCTGGGATGGATTGATTTCAATCAGCTCCGCCCCTTTCTCCCGGGCATCCTTCAGATAGCCTTGCAGCCGCTGGTACTGCTGTTCGTTGACGATGGCCGTGAAGTCGTCGTTGTCCCGCAGGCTCGGGAACATCCCGGAAAACTGGGTGCGGAATTCATCCACAAAAGCCTGTACCCGGTCTGTGGGGCACAGCACGTAATCCGGTGCCACACAGGTCTGGCCTGCATTCAGTGCCTTGCCGAAGGCCAGACGCTGGCTGGCATCCGCCATGGGTACGTCGGAGGAAATGATGGCGGGTGACTTGCCGCCCAGCTCCAGAGTCACCGGCGTCAGGTTCTCTGCGGCCGCCTTCATGACCAGTTTGCCCACGGAAGTGGAGCCGGTAAACAGGATGTGGTCAAACGCCCTGGAGGAAAATTCGGCGGCAACGTCCGCTTCGCCCAGCACCACCGCCACCAGGTCCTGCGGGAAGGTCTCTTCGATCATTTCCCGGAACAGGGCGGAGGTGTGGGGGGTGAATTCAGACATTTTGATCATTACCCGGTTGCCGGCCGCCAGCGCAGCGGTCAGCGGACCCGCTGCAAGGAACAGCGGATAGTTCCAGGGTACGATCACACCCACCACGCCTTTGGGCTGGTACTGCACCTCGTTGCTGGCCGGCTGGAACAGGATGGATACGTGCCGTTTGGAAGGCTTCATCCAGCCCTTGAGGTGTTTCATTGCATAATTGATGCCCTGTACCGACGGCATTATCTCGGCAATCAGGGTCTCATCCCGGGAGCGGCAGCTGAAGTCCCGGTCAACGGCATCGATAAACCGGTCCTGGTATTTCAGGATGGCCTGCTTCAGACGCTTGAGGTTCTCCATGCGCTCGGTGAAGGATGGCATGGTATTGTTGCTGAAGGCTTTTTGCTGATCCTCAAAGGTACGGTGCAGGTATTGGATCTGCTGATTGCTTTCGGGCAGTTGAACGACGTTTGCGGGCATGGCTCTGATCTCCTGAGATTGCGCTTGAATGCATTGTTAGAGTATATACTCTAGTAGTCAAGTGGTAATCAAAGGGCGCGTTGGTTCAATCGGGCCAATGTGTGGTCATTTTCTGTCCGGGGTTGCCGGGGATTCACAACCGAAAAAGCTGCAGGGTTATGAAAACCAGAGACAAGATACTTTTCTCCAGCCTGGAGCTGTTTAATGAGAGGGGAGAGCGCAATGTGACCACTAACCACATTGCGGCCCACCTGGCCATTTCACCGGGGAATCTTTATTACCACTTCCGCAACAAGTCGGACATTATCTACGAGATCTTTCTGGAGTATGAAGCGCTGGTGGATTACTACTTGAGGATTCCGGATGACCGGCTCCTGACTCTGGAGGATCTGGCCTTCTACCTGGAGTCTGTCTTCGACGGCCTCTGGAGTTACCGTTTCCTGCACCGGGATCTGGAGTTTCTGCTGGACAGCGACGGGCGCTTGCGGGTGCGCTACCGGGATTTCACCAACCGCTGTCTGGGGGCGATCAATACCATTTTTGCGAAAATGGGCGAGGCCGGAATTATTCAGGGGCAGCCTGAGGAACTGCGTTCGGCCATGTCCCTGAACGTCTGGCTGGTGATTACCAACTGGATGGCATTCCTGAGAACCGCCCATGCCAGCGAAAATGGCCCGAGCCTTAGCCTCACAGAGTTGAAGCAGGGTATTTACCAGGTGCTGACCCTGGAAATTCCCTATCTGACCCCGGGGTTCCGGGAAGATGTGATGGCCCTGCGGGAGAAATATCGTCCCCGTTTACCCGAGCCGGCAGTGTGAGGGAACTTAATGCCGACTGGCGGGTCACAGGTACTGGCAGCCTGTCGGACTTAAGCAATCGTCGCGAGCAAGGTGGGAAAGCGAGCGCAGATTTTCTGGATTTTGAGGCGCATAGTGGTTCTATGCAACGAAAAAGCCGGGGAAATATGAGCCGTTTTCCCACCGGCGCAGCAGATTAGCCTTAAGTCCGACAGGCTGCCAGGTGCCGGTTGTTTCGGACACTGCCGGCACCGCCCTGAGAGAGTTCTCAGGTTGTCAGCTCGTCTTGAACCCTGACGATTGGCCGGTGGCGCAATCTTGCCTCACCGGCTTTTTTTATAGCTGTCCCATAGGACAGGTCAAGGCGTTCTGGTCAGCCAGGCTGTCATGCCGTCCCGGCACTCATCCACGCCTTTTTTGCTGGTGGCCGAAAACATGATGAGGTGTTCCACGCAACGGTAGTTCTCCAGCTTGCGCTGAATACCTAGCATGGCGGTTTTTGCCTGGCCGAACTTCAGTTTGTCCGATTTGGTGGCCAGAATCATCAGCGGCAGCTCGTTGTGCTCGCACCATTCCACCATCATCTGGTCGAAATCCGTCAGCGGATGTCGAATGTCCATTACCAGTACCAGCCCCCGGAGGCAGCGCCGTTCGTTCAGGTAATGGCCCAGGTGGGTCTGCCAGTCATCCTTCATGTCCCGGGAAACCTTGGCGTAACCATAGCCGGGCAGATCCACCAGCCGGCAGTTTTCCCGGTTCAGGGAAAAGAAGTTGATCAGTCTTGTGCGCCCGGGGGTCTTGCTGGTGCGGGCCAGCTTGCCATTCGCTGTAATACTGTTGATGGCGCTGGATTTGCCCGCATTGGAGCGGCCGGCAAAGGCGACTTCTGCCCCCTGGTCCGAAGGACATTCCTCGAGTCTGGAGGCGCTGACCAGAAAACGGGCACTGTTGTAAGAGATGGATTTTTGAGGCAGGTCATTTGACACGGATTTATCACTGTCCTGTTGGATTTCAGTTGCGGTCGATTAATGTATAATGCTACACCAATTTGCGGCAGTACGCTTGGCGTTGCTGTCTGTCAGCCCCGGTAATGCGCCCAGAAATAATAAGTGTCAGCCGGCTGTTATAACGAAGAATACTTTTGGATGAGAGAAGCGGAGCGAGCATGAAGAAACTGATCGCAGGAGTGGTTCTTGGCTTTGGCCTCACGGCAATGGCGCACGGTGCAGGTGATCCCCAGGCGGGCGCGCAGAACGCAGCGGTTTGTGCCGGATGTCACGGCCAGAACGGTGCGCAGCCAGTGATGGGGGTCTACCCCAAGTTGTCGGGTCTGGGGGAAGTATATCTGTATCGGCAACTGCAGTTGATCAAGTCTGGTGAGCGTGCGGTTACCGAAATGACCGGTTTGCTGGATGCAATGTCCGATCAGGATCTTCAGGATCTTGCTGCCTATTTTGACAGCAAGGATATGCCGGTAGGGCAGGCGGACCCGGACCTGGTGGAGCAGGGGCAGTCCCTGTACCTGGGTGGCAATCTGGCGACCGGCATTCCGGCTTGTGCCGGCTGTCACAACCCCCAGGGCAAGGGTAACGAGCCGGCAGGCTATCCCAGGCTTGGCGGGCAAAATGCCGAATACGTGGTTAAGCAGCTGGGTGCCTATCGCGAAGGTTCCCGCAGTGCAGGCCAGAACGCTCAGGTTATGATCGACGTGGCCAACCGTCTGAGTGATGCTGAAATCAAGGCAGTGGCGAGTTACATTTCGGGCCTGCACTGATCCGGGCTGATTGTTCTGAGAACCCCGCTAAGGCGGGGTTTTTGCCTTATCAGGTTGTCATGTGGGCGCTTGGCGCTGCCCTGCACCCTGGGCGCCGGGCCACAGGCCGTGCTGTCTGACAGTGAACTTTTTTGCCGCTGCCGGATCACAAACGACCCACGGGATGGAAAAGCCAACAAGAAACCGGAGATTATCCATGAAAAGCATTATCCGGCCAGCTCTGGCCTTGATTGTTGCCATGACCCTCAGTGCCAGTGTGCTTGCCCGGGAATGGCAGCAGGGCACCCATTACGAAGTGCTGAGTTCGCCGGTTCGCACCAGTGTGGATCAGGGGATTGAGGTGGCAGAGGTGTTCTGGTATGGCTGTCCCCATTGCTATAGCTTCAAACCGTTGGTAGAAAAGTGGTCTGAGTCCCTGGCGGATGATGTCGACTTTGTGCTGCTGCCGGCCGCACTGGGTCGAGCCTGGGAGGTCCATGCCCGAGCCTTCTACACATTGCAGGCCATGGATGAGCTCGAGAGGGTTCACGATGATCTGTTCGAAGCCCTGGCCGGGGATCGTCGCCCGTTGAATTCGCCGGAGGCGCTGGCAGAATTTTTGGCGGGTCTCGGGGTGGACAAACAGGCCTTCCTGGATACCTATGAGAGTTTCGGGGTGAATGCCCAGTTCCAGAAAGCCCAGTCAAAGGTCCGGAGCGCCCGGATTACCGGTGTTCCGACTATGCTGGTTAATGGTAAGTACAAGGTCAGTGCCTCCATGGCGGGCGGTCACGAGGAAGTGCTGGAAGTGGTGGATTTCCTGATTGAGAAGGAACGCCAGGCAGCCGCTGACTGAGACTGATACAGGCAAGGCGGGCCCATATGTACAAGCGTATCCAGAAACGTCTGACTGACCTGAGGGCAGCCCGGGCAGGGGTCAGGGGTGCCTGCTCCGGCGACGAGCATGTGCCGGAGTTCGAGTCGCACCGTTATATCCGGCTGCTGACCTTCAATATACAGGTTGGCATCAACACCTCCTCCTACCGTCATTATCTGACCCGCAGCTGGCAGCATTTCCTGCCCCATCGCAGTCGTTTCGAAAATCTGGACCGAATCGCGAGTCTGCTCAGTCACTACGATGTGGTGGCTCTTCAGGAATGCGATGGCGGCAGCCTGCGCAGTGCCTACATTAACCAGGTTCAATACCTGGCAGAAGCGGCCGGTATCCCCTACTGGTACCAGCAACTCAACCGTAACCTGGGACAGCTTGCCCAGCACAGTAACGGCTTGTTGAGCCGCTATCGCCCCTTGGACGTAACCGAACACAAGCTGCCCGGCCTGATTCCCGGTCGGGGTGCTATTGTGGCCCGCTACGGGGTCGAGGAGGATCCCCTGGTGCTGGTAATGATGCACCTGTCACTGAGTCGCAGTGCCCAGAACAAGCAGCTGGGTATGGTGCGGGACCTGATTGCCGATTACCGGCACGTGGTGCTGATGGGGGATATGAATAACCACGCAGAGGAACTGCTGACCCGCAGCCCTTTAAGGGAGACCGATCTGGTGCCTCTGCCCAGTAGCGCTCACAGTTTCCCCAGCTGGCGACCGGAAAAGGCGCTGGACCACATCATGGTCAGCCCCAGCCTGGATATCCGCCGCTCGGAAGTGGTGAGCTACCCCATGTCGGACCACCTGCCCATTGCCATGGATGTGGCCTTGCCTAAAGGGTATCTGGAAACCTTCTGACTCTGCTGAACGGGAGGCACAAAAAAGCCCGGCCAGTGGCCGGGCTTTTCGTGAAGCCGGATCAATTTACTTGATCTTGGCTTCCTTGTATTCCACGTGCTTGCGTACCACCGGATCGTACTTCTTCATGGCAATCTTTTCCGGGGTGTTACGCTTGTTCTTCTTGGTCGTGTAGAAGTGACCAGTGCCTGCTGATGAAACCAGCTTGATTTTTTCGCGCATGATGCGGCTCCTTAAACTTTTTCGCCGCGGGCACGAAGATCGGCCAGCACAGCGTCAATGCCTTTTTTATCGATGATGCGCATACCCTTCGTGGATACCCGCAGTTTTACGAAGCGCTTCTCTGATTCAACCCAGAACCGATGGTTCTGGAGGTTGGGCAGAAAACGGCGACGGTTGTGGTTCATCGCGTGTGATACGTTGTTACCGGTGACCGGACGCTTACCGGTTACCTGACAAACTCTGGACATACATGCCTCCGACCCGAGCGGTTGGTCCTGAAAACTCATTCGTTTGTAAAAATCGCGTCTCTGGTTAGCCTACCTGCGCCCTGATTTTGCACGCTGCTCGCCAGACGCCGCCAGAAAGGGACGTTTTTATACCAGAACTGCCCCCTGAACGCAAAAAATTGTCCGTAAATTGGCCACTTTTATATCCAGCCCGCCTTCCGGGTGAGGACCCGTGTTTACATCAGTCCTCTTTCCGCGAGGGATATTACTTCGCCGTGGCCGACCACCATATGGTCAAGTACCCGTATATCCACCAGCCCCAGGGCTTCCTTGAGCCGTCGTGTCAGGGAAATGTCCGCCTGGCTGGGCTCGGCCACCCCTGACGGGTGGTTGTGAGCAAAAATGACCGCTGCCGCATTGCATTCCAGAGCCTGGCGTACCACCTCCCGGGGATAGACGGCCGCTCCGTCGATGGTGCCGCGGAAAAGCTCCTGATACTGGATTACCCGGTGGCGGTTATCCAGGAACAGCCCGGCGAAGACCTCGTGGGGATAGGTGCCCAGTCGGCTGGACAGATAGCGGCGGGTATCCTGGGGCGACCGTAAGGGGTCTCCCTGGCGCAGTGGCTCGTCCATCACGCGGCGCGCCATTTCCATGGCTGCCTGGACCTGGGCGTATTTGGCCGTGCCCAGTCCCCGGACGCTACAGAATCGCCGATGTGAAGCGGTCATCAGGCTGCGCAGGCCGCCGAACTCATCTACCAGCTGCCGTGACAATTCCATAACCGGTGTGCCGGTGGTGCCAGTGCGTAAAAAAATAGCCAGCAATTCAGCATCTGACAGGCATTCAGCGCCGTGGGCTATCAGGCGCTCACGGGGGCGTTCGTCTTCATTCCAGGCGAGTGGGGGCATAGCGGCAATTCTTCCCTGTTTGTGGCGGATCCCGGCGCTGGCCGGGGCGCTTCCTGCGCAGGCGTCATCATACCATGATGGCGGGCTGTCGCCACTGGCTACCCGTGGTATCTTATAGGCCTTCAAATCTGGCCGAAAACGGAGCCTTTCTGTATGGCGGGAAAAAGAATCCTGTTGGGTGTTACCGGAGGCATCGCAGCCTATAAAAGTGTGGAGCTGGTGCGGCTGCTGAAGAAATCCGGCCACCAAGTGAGGGTGGTGCTGACCCGTGGTGGCGAGTCATTTGTCACTGCGCTGACCTTTCAGGCGATCAGTGGCGAGCCGGTAAGGACGTCTCTGCTCGACCCGGACGCAGAGTCCGGCATGGGGCACATCGAACTGGCCAAGTGGGCCGACCTGGTACTGGTGGCGCCTGCTTCAGCGGATTTTCTCGCCAGGTTTGCCCACGGTATGGCGGATGATCTCCTGAGCACCCTGTGCTGTGCCACCGAGGCACCGATAGTGCTGGCCCCCGCCATGAACCAGGCAATGTGGAAAAACGCCCGGACTGCCCGCAATGTCCAGTTGCTGGAGCAGGACCCCCAGGTCTCGCTCTGGGGGCCGGCTCCCGGCGAGCAGGCCTGCGGCGATTCCGGTCCTGGCCGTATGCTGGAGCCGGCGGACATCTGCGCACAGGTGAATGCCCGGGCCGAAGGTCTGGCCAGCGGGAGGCTGGCAGGTCAGCGTGTGGTGGTCACGGCCGGCCCGACCCGGGAGCCGATTGATCCGGTGCGCTACATCAGTAATCACAGTTCCGGCAAAATGGGCTACGCCCTGGCGGCGGCTGCGCTGGCGGCCGGGGCCAAAGTAGTGCTGATCAGTGGGCCGGTGGCACTGCCTGTTCCTGAGGGTGTGGAAGTGCGCCGGGTGGAAACCGCCCGGCAGATGCTGGAGGCCAGCGAGGCCGAAGTGGCCGGCGGTTGCGACATCTTTATCGCCAGCGCGGCGGTGGCTGACTACCGGCCGGAAAATCTGGCCGACCACAAGATCAAGAAGAGCAGCGCGGCCATGAGCCTGGCTCTGGTCCGCAATCCGGATACTCTGGCCACCATCGCTGCCCGGCCGGATGCACCCTTTACCGTCGGATTTGCCGCGGAAACCCGCGATCTAGAACACTATGCCCGGGACAAGATGCAACGCAAGAAGCTGGACATGATCGTCGCCAACGACGTGTCTGCACCGGGCATCGGTTTCAACAGCGACCAGAACGCGGTGTCTGTCTTCTGGGAAGGTGGCCGTCAAGATCTGGGCCCGGAAGATAAAACCGCGCTGGCCCGGGATATTGTGGCACTGATTGCCGAGCGCACCGCTGGTGCCTGACATTTACCCTCACAGGATTACAAAATGACACGAAAAACTTTCCAGGTGCGGATTCTGGATCCGCGCATTGGCGACACCATTGCTTTTCCCGACTATGCCACCGATGGCTCAGCAGGACTGGATCTGCGCGCTTGTCTGGACGAGCACTTGACACTGCAGCCGGGCCAGACCGAGCTGATCCGCACCGGCCTGTCGGTGCATATTGCCGACCCCTCACTCGCGGCGATGATTCTGCCCCGCAGTGGCCTGGGTCACAAGCATGGCATCGTCCTGGGTAATCTGGTCGGGCTGATCGATTCTGACTACCAGGGTGAGCTAATGGTGTCTTGCTGGAACCGGGGTAATGCGGCGTTTACCGTCCAAGTGGGCGAGCGGATCGCTCAACTGGTGCTGGTGCCGGTGGTGCAGGCCGACTTCGAGGTGGTCGAGGCGTTTGCCGCAACCCGGCGCGGGGCAGGAGGCTTCGGATCGACCGGAAGTCATTGATTCTTGCCGGCAGCATTGCCTGCGGGTGTCTATACTGAGTTGAAGTATTTGGTCCTCCGGGTGGGAGGCAAACAGAACAGGACGGACTATGAAGCTCGGCAAGAAGAGAAGCACTGACGAGGTAACGGAAAAAGAGACAAAGCACTCCGGTACGGACGGAGATAAAAAGAAGGCAACAGCCCCTAAGCGCAAGCGTTTGTCCGGCGTTGCAGGCATCCAGGCGACGGCCGTGCTGGCCAGTGGGGTGCTGGCGGCATTTCTGGTTTTCTGGCTGGTCGTGCAGCCGGCAGAACAGGCCCGTTATGAGCAGCTGGCAGCTGCCGAAGCCAATATGGCGGCGGAGCGCCTCAACCAATATCTCGTGACCCTGCAAACATTCGTCTCCGGGCTGGCTTCCCAGCCCTATGTGACAGAGGCCATGGACACGGCAGAGGCGCGGGCAACGGTGCAGCAGCGTTTGACTTCTGCCTTTCCAGGTATTGCAGCGGTCTACCTGTTCCCCTACAACGAGATCCCGAGAACTGCCGGTGAGTCGCCCACGCTGGGCTTTGCCGGGCTGGATCTGGCCCGCCGTGCTGAGTCCGGCCGCACGACTCACCCGGACGCCTTCCCCCGTAGTGGTCACTGGCTGTTCCAGATGGTGGCGCCGGTGCGGGCTTCCGCCAACAGCGCCATGCGGGGCACCATGTTGGTGGTGTTGTCGGCGGATGCCCTTGAGAATGCCATGGGTGTGGTGAGCCCGGATCTGGGGGGGCAGGTCAGCCTGATACAGTCTGTTTCCGGAAGCGACAAGGTGGTCACCTCGGCCGGGGATGCCGGTTCAGGCGAGCCTCTGGAGAGAACCTTGCTGGTGCCCCACTGGAAGGTTCGTTATACCCCTTCGGCAGCGCTCTCCCCCCTGATCCCGCAGGCTATGGTATTTGTGCTGGTGATCGCGCCGGTTCTGCTGGCAGCGGTACTGGTGTGGTTCCTGCTGACACAGGCCCAGAAAGGCCTGCGCAGGGACATTGCCCAGATTGTGCAGTGGGCCCGGAAAGTCTTCGGGGGCGAGCGGCAGCGACAGCCAGAGATGCAGTGGGATCTGATGGCACCGCTCGGCGAGGGGCTGCAACGCTTCGCCCAGTTGGTTGAAAAGCGCATTGAGAAGATTGCCGAAAGCGCCCGGGCAGCGAAACCGGAAGGCGGCCGGAAACCGTCACCCTCAGTCGAGGAGGAGCCCCTGTTCCAGGACCGGGATATGCCGGATATCGACATGCTGGACGGTGATGACGATGTGCTTGGCTTCGGGGATGATACCCTGGGTGGTGACGGTCTGGATGTGCAGGAAGTGAGCGCCCCGCAGGTGGAGGTGCCAGACGAGATCTTCCGTGCTTATGATATACGGGGGATTGTCGGCTCCACCCTGACGGATGAAATTGTCGACGTGATCGGTCGTGCCATCGGTAGCGAGGCCCTGGCGCGCGGGCAACACAGCCTGTGTATCGGTTACGATGGCCGGCACTCCAGTCCGGGCCTGGCACAGTCTCTGGCCCGGGGCGTGATCGCTGCCGGCTGTGATGTGGTAGAGATTGGTGCGGTACCTACGCCAGTACTGTATTTCGCCACCCACCATCTGCAGAATGGCTCCGGAGTCATGGTGACCGGTAGCCATAACCCGCCGGATTATAACGGACTGAAAATCATGCTCGGGGGAGAGACCCTCTCCGGTGGGGGCATCCAGAAACTGCTGCAGCGCATCCGTACCGGTGATATCACCGAGGGGCAGGGCAGCGTTTCCCGGGAAGATGTGCGCCGCGATTATCTTGACCGCATCTTGGGTGATATTGCTGTGGCTGCACCACTTCGGGTCGTGATGGATGCCGGCAATGGTATTGCCGGCGAGTTGGGTCCAATGCTGGTAGAAGAGCTGGGCTGTGAAGTGATCCCCCTGCACTGCGAGGTGGACGGTAACTTCCCCAATCACCATCCGGACCCCGGCAAGCCGGAAAACCTGGAAGATCTGATTGCCCGTGTGCAGGAAGAAAAGGCTGACATCGGGCTGGCCTTTGACGGTGATGGCGACCGCCTCGGGGTAGTCACCAACACCGGCAAGATCATCTGGCCGGACCGCCTGCTGATGCTGTTTGCTCGGGATGTGGTTTCCCGCAACCCGGGGGCAGACGTGCTGTACGACGTGAAATGCAGCCGCCGGCTTGCCAGTGTGATCACCGAAGCCGGCGGGCGCCCCATCATGTGGAAGAGCGGCCATTCACTGATGAAGGCCAAGATGAAGGAAACCGGTGCACTGCTGGCCGGCGAGCTCAGCGGCCATGTGTTTTTTGGTGAACGCTGGTACGGCTTTGACGACGGCCTTTATTCGGCAGCGCGGCTGCTGGAGATTCTTGGTATTGAGGACCGGGACAGCGACGAGGTCTTCCGGGATTTCCCGGAAGACATCAGTACGCCGGAGCTGAACATTCAGGTTACCGAAGACAGCAAGTTCCCGCTGATGGAAAAACTGGCTGCGGAGGCTTCCTTTGGTGATGGCAGTGTCAGCACCATTGACGGGGTGCGGGTCGATTTTCCGGATGGCTGGGGCCTTTGCCGGGCCTCCAATACCACACCGGTGCTGGTGCTGCGTTTTGAGGCGGAAACCGAAGAGGCTCTGGAGCGGATCAAGGAGCTGTTCCGGGAGCAGCTCCAGAAAGTGGCACCGGATCTGGTCGCGGATTTCTGACAGCTCTGGAATAATGGCGACCTTCTGAAACCGGATCACTGAACGTTAACGTTAAGGCAGAGTCAATGGCACTGGATCGTGAAACAGCAATGCAGGTGGCAGCCGTACTGAGCAAGGGGCTGCCCTATATCCAGCGGTTTACCGGCAAGACCGTGGTGATCAAGTACGGCGGTAACGCCATGGAGAACGAAGAGCTCAAGAGCAGCTTCGCCCGGGACATGGTTCTGATGAAGCTGGTGGGCATCAACCCGATCGTGGTGCACGGCGGCGGTCCCCAGATTGGCGGCCTGCTGGAGCGGCTCAACATCCAGTCACGATTCGTCAACGGTATGCGCGTAACGGACAGCGAGACCATGGACGTGGTGGAGATGGTGCTCGGTGGCCAGGTGAACAAGCAGATTGTCTCGCTGATCAACTCCCATGGCGGTACCGCCGTGGGCCTGACCGGCAAGGACGCAAACCTGATCCGCGCCCGCAAGCTGGCAGTAAAGGAAAACCCGGACGAGGCAAAGCCCTCCGAAATCATCGACATCGGACATGTCGGTGAAGTGGTCAGCGTCAATGTGGACGTGATCGAAATGCTAACCCGCAGCAACGTGATCCCGGTAATCGCGCCCATCGGTGTCGGTGCAGACGGAGCCTCCTACAATATCAACGCGGACCTGGTGGCCGGTAAGGTGGCAGAGGCCGTCAAGGCCGAGAAACTGATCCTGCTGACCAACGTGTCGGGGCTCAAGAGCAAGGAGGGCAAGGTACTCACCGGGCTGACCGCGAAACAGGTCAACCAACTGATCGAGGATGGCACCATCCACGGAGGTATGCTGCCCAAGATCCGCTGTGCACTCAGCGCAGTGGAGAACGGTGTGGGCACCTCTCATATCATCGATGGGCGTGTTGCTCATGCCACGCTGCTGGAAATCTTTACTGATGAAGGCGTGGGTACGCTGATTTCCAGAGGTTGAACCGAAAACCGGATATGGCGGGAGAAAAGCCGGATGAAGCGCTTGATAACATGGCTGGTGGTACTCGCCGTACTGGCATACCTGGCGTTCAAGGCAGCTGTCTGGTGGCTGACGGAACAGCAAGTCGTCGCATTGCAGAAGGCCCTGCAGGAAACGGCCGTTATCGAGCGAGGGAAGATTGGCTCCTCGGTCGGCGGTCATCTGGTGCTGAGAGGCGCTGAATATCAGGATTTCCGGTTGACCCAGCCGCTCCAGATCGGCCAGTTAAGGTTTGTGGCAGGCTCTCCGGTGAGCCTGTTAACCAGTCTGCTGAATCCCCGTAACCTCCCGGCACAATGGACCCTGGAGGCCGAACCGCTGAGCATGGTGCTGGATGCGGCCATGCTCAGCAACTGGGTGACCGACAGTGGAACAGCCCGCCCATCGTCATTGCTGGTTCCGGTGTGCGGCCCGGATCATCGTCAGCAACTGGGCACCGGCGACCTGGTACGCATGGGCATCAACCATCTTGATGGTGATCTGCTGGTGCAGCAGACCCCGGACGAGTTGCATGCGGAACTCAATACCGGGCAGATCGGCAGCCTGGAGATGCACTGGCCCGGTGCCAGACTGAATGTCACAGCCCCGGGGCAACTGGCCTCCAGCTCCGCCCGGCCGATGAATCTGACCGTTCGGGATGCCGGCGTGATGCGGCGCATATCGGCATACTGTGCACGGGAGTCCGGTGTGTCTGCGAATGAATGGACTGGCATCGTCATGAACCGTTTCCTGAACGGGCTGGAATCCAGGGGCCTGCGCGGCAGTGACCAGTTGCTGGCACTCTATCGCCAGTGGTTGCGGGAAGGCGGTGAACTGACCCTTGGTCTGACTCCCGGCCTGCCGTTATGGGGTGTGCCTGTGCATGACCCGCAGCAGACATCACCAGCCCGGTCTTTGCAGATTACTTACAATGGCTCGCGGGTACCCGATGTCTATCTGGAGCGCATGCAACCGCAGATTTCGGAAACGCCGGTGGAGGCGGTGGAGCCGGTAACCGCACCGGAACCCACCGGACCGGGCTGGCGGCCGGTGCCCCTGAAAGAGGCAACGCAGTGGGTCGGCCAGACCGTCCGCGTCACCCTGAGCACGGGCCGGGTTGTGGAAGGCCGTCTGGAACGGGTCGAAGACGGCAAAGAACTGGAAGTCACCCGCATGGTCAACGGTGGAGAAGTTGCTTATCCCATGGCCCAGCGGGCCGTCACCGGTTTTGAAATCTGGTACCGTGGGGGCAAGCCCTGAACTTCAGGAAAGGATCGCCTTATGGCAACGCAAGTCCCTGACAATGCTGTCCAGCCTCCGGCCATTCGCGACATGGTCACCCGGCTGATATCCCTGCCTTCCATCAGCAGTGCCTCCCCCGACTGGGATCACAGCAACGAAGCGGTCGTCCAGACCCTGGCCGACTGGCTCAGGCCCATGGGTTTTGCCACTGACATCCTGGCGGTGCCGGGCATGCCCGGCAAGTTCAACCTGGTGGCCACCCTGGGCTCCGGTCCCGGCGGACTGGTGCTCTCCGGTCACACCGATACGGTCCCTTTTGACGACCAGCGCTGGCAGAGCGATCCCTTCACCCTGACGGAAAAAGACGACCGCTGGTATGGTCTGGGCACCTGTGACATGAAGGCATTCTTTGCGGTGGCCATCGAAGCAGCCCGGGACCTGTCTGGCGCAGACCTGAAAGAACCCCTGATCATTCTCGCCACCGCCGACGAGGAAAGCTCCATGAACGGGGCCCGGGCCCTCGCTGAAGCGGGGTATCCCAGGGCCCGCTACGCGGTCATCGGCGAACCTACCAGCCTCAAACCGGTGCGCATGCACAAAGGCATCATGATGGAACGGTTGGTATTCGAAGGCCAGTCCGGCCATTCCTCCGACCCGTCGCTGGGCAACAACGCCCTGGAGGGCATGCACGAGGCACTGGGCCGGTTGCTGGCTCTGCGCAGCCACTGGCAGGAGAAATACCGGAACCCGGCCTTCCGGGTGCAGTACCCGACCATGAACCTGGGCTGCATCCATGGCGGCGACAACCCCAACCGCATCTGCGCCCGCTGCGAGTTGCACTTCGACCTGCGACCACTGCCGGGCATGGACATGGCCAACCTGCGCCAGGAAATTCTCGGTAAACTGCAACCGCTGGCGGAATCCCGGGGTCTGCAGATGGAGTTCGAGCCGTTGTTTGACGGTGTGCCCCCGTTCGAAACCGCCGCCGACGCGGCACTGGTCCAGGCCTGCGAAAAACTCACCGGCCACCCGGCCCAGGCGGTGGCTTTTGCTACCGAGGCTCCCTGGCTGCAGAAGCTCGGCATGGAAACCCTGGTCATGGGCCCGGGCTCCATCGACCAGGCTCATCAGCCGGATGAGTTTCTGGCGTTGTCGCAGATTCAGCCGTCGGTGGATATACTCCGTGGTCTGATTCGTCGGTTCTGTCTTGGCCGGTAGTTGGGTGCTCGCGTTCTCCCAGGCCTTCTGGTTTGGGGGGAGGAGCGGTGTCGGAGGGGCTTTCCAAAACACGCCCGTGAACCCATCCATGGGGGGCTCGGGTCGCGCCATCCCTGGCGCTCCACGGTTTTGTAAAGCCCCTCCGACACCCCTCTTATGAACCCGGTCATGGCCTGTTGAGAGAAACTGGCAGGAGAGGGCGAATATAAGAGTGCCGGGATAAGAGGGCCAAGAAAGAGGCTAGACGAGGACGTGGGCGTGGTAGACCTTTCCAGAACCGTAAGCAGCCATGGATGGCTGCGCCCGAGCCCCCCATGGACGGGTTTACGGGCGTGTTCTGGAAAGGTCTACCACGACCGCGGCCTCTGGCACCGAATCATCGGTCCGGATAGTTAACTGGCGATATCAGCTACAAATCAGGAACGCTTGAACAATAAACGTGGAGAACGTTTTGAAACCGAACGAATGGCTGCACGGATTCCGCCACTCATCCCCGTATATCAACGCCCACCGCGGCCACACCGTGGTGCTCACCCTCGGGGGTGACGGCATAGCGGACGACAACTTCATCAACATCGTCCATGATATCGCCCTGCTCAGCAGCCTGGGCATCCGACTCGTTGTCGCGTTCGGTGCCCGGCCACAGATCCAGCAGAGGCTGGACGAGGCCGGTGTGAAAACCTCGCTCCACAATGGACTGCGGGTGACCCCCGAAGAGCAGCTGCCGCTGGTGCAGCAGGCCATCGGCGGCTTGCGGTCGTTCCTGGAAAGCCGCTTGTCCATGGGGCTGGTGAACTCCCCCATGCACAACGCCCGCATCCGGGTCAGCAGTGGCAACTACGTTACTGCCCGTCCGGCGGGGGTGCTCGATGGGGTGGATTTCGGCTATACCGGTCAGGTGCGCCGGGTGGATGTGGCCGGGATCGAGAGCCTGCTGGAGCGAGGCCACATCGTGTTGCTGCCGCCCATGGGCTATTCGCCGACTGGTGATGCCTTTAACCTCTCCTATGAAGACGTGGGTAGCCAGGTGGCGGCCGCGCTGCGGGCAGAGAAGCTGATTATCTACACGGGTCACCCGGGTGTACTGGATGAGGACGGTTCACTGATACGGGAAATGTCCGTGCGTCAGGCCTCGGCCAGGCTGCAATCCGCTCAGGTGGACGGCCATGACGCGGATCTTTTGAAAGCCGCCTGCGATGCCTGCGTGAAAGGCGTGCGGCGTGCCCATATTATTGGTTACCGGGAGGACGGGGCCCTGCTGGAGGAATTGTTCACCCGGGATGGTTCCGGCACCCTGGTCAGCTCTGACCAGTACGAGCAGATTCGCCAGGCCCGGGTGGAGGATATTGGCGGCATTGTGGAGCTGATTGCGCCCCTGGAAGAGCAGGGCATACTGGTACGCCGTTCCCGGGAGCTGCTGGAAACCGAGATTGACCGGTTTGTGGTGGCCGAGCGGGATGGCACCATTGTTGGCTGTGCTGCCCTGTACCATTATCCGGAGGAACAGGCTGGTGAGCTGTCCTGCTTCGCCGTGGATCCCGCCTATCGCCGGGCTGGTCGTGGCGATGAGCTTCTTGCCATGATTGAAAAAATGGCCCGGGGCCAGGGCGTTCTTAAGCTGTTTGTGTTGACGACCCAGACCGAGCACTGGTTCCGCGAACGAGGCTTTCAGCCGGCGGCGGTGGCGGACCTTCCCGGACCCAAGCTGGCGGCCTACAACACCAGACGTAACTCAAAAGTCTTCTTCAAACCGCTCGGCGAGAGCTGACAGGGCTTCGACGCGGGCCTGCTCAGGCTGTTCGCCCAGTTGTCGGGCAGCTTCGTAAAAGTCTCCGAAACGGTGGCCGCTGTCGCGCAATAGCTGCCGGAAAGCGGGAACATGTTGCCGGTATTGCCGGAACAGGGCCAGAAGGGCGTTGTTCAATGGCTCCGGATCCTTGCCCAGCGGCCCCGGTTCGGCCCAGCCGGTGGTCAGTTTCCGGTAGTCATCGGCCAGTTGCCCGAAAATGTCTGCCTTGTGCTGACGCAGGATCTCCGGCTCCAGTGCGTCGGAACGGGCATAGAGGCGCTCCAGCCGGGCGCTGGCCGTGTCGACCAGTTGGCGGGTCTGCTCCAGCCGACGGAGACGATCCAGCGCAAGCAGGTAGCTGTCGGTGTCCCCCCGGGATATCAGCCACAGGCGCAGTCCTTCAAGCTCCACGGCTGTGGCAAAGCTCTCGTTGAAGGCGGTATCGCCGGGAATGTACAGCACCCGGTGAGCCAGCTCATGGAACATCAGGGCCGCCATCTGCCAGTCCGGCAGTCGGGTAAATCCGGTGTGCAACGGGTCGTCGAACCAGCCCAGGGTTGAATAGGCCGTGACACCCGCCAGAAAAGTGTCGTAGCCCTCTTGCTGGTAACCGGCCTGCTCTTTCCGGGCCGTCCCGGTGTCAAAAAAACCGCGGTAGGCCTGGCAGCCGGCAAAGGGGTAGCACCATTGTCGCGGGGTAAGGGAAAATTCCGGGACGACGACCAGATTGACCAGTACCCAGGGGCGGTCCAGTTCCACATAGTCTGTAAAGGCCTCCCCCGCAGGAAGCTCCATCTGTTGGCTGGCAAAGCGAATGGCTTCTGTGGCAAGTTGCAGCTTGTGGCGTAACGGTTCCGGGGTGTCGGGATCGGCCAGCAGATCCTCCACCGGCTCGCCACTAAACATCAGCGCCAGGTGGCCGCTGACAGCCTGGGAGTAATAAGCCAGCGAAGTGCAGCCGGAAACGCTGCTGACCAGTAGCAAAAGTGCACAGATCTGACTAAGCTGTTTCAGGGACTTGGTTGTTTTCATCGACGACATTCAGGTGCCTGCAGGCGAGTCAGTATAACTCGAATAAACAGGCGGTCTCTCCGCCCATCAGGGAACCGGCCGTGTTCCGGACGCACTGCGCCCGATGGTACCGGCTTTGCCAGAAATCAGGTAGTCAATGAATCCAAAGGAACGTCGTTCAAGCCTCCGCCGACCCATTCAGCTGGCGGCACAGCTGGGAGTATTACCCGGTGAGTTCTGGCCCTGCCAGATCGCGGATTTCTGCGCCGAGGGATTATTTGTCCGTTACTCGCAGGATGTGTCCCGCAAACTGGATAATACCCTGCGGCAATCAGGCTATGATGACCTCAAGGTGCGTTTCCGCAGTCCCTCGGGTGAGCAGCATGAACTGCAGGTGCGTATTGCCCGGCGGGTGGAGGGGGCCATGGGTGTCAGCTTCAGCCAGGGCAACCCCGGGGCCGTTTCTGCCATGCTGGAGCATTGCGGTGGCGAGGGAGAGCAGGAGCGCGCCTCGCTGAAGGCACCGTCCGATCGGGTTCAGTATGTGCTGCATCAGTCTGCCAGGACCATTGTGCAGCACCTGGAACCCCTGATGGAGGACTTCTTTGTGCAGGCGGACAAGGATCTGGAGGCCGCGGCCCTGAAAGCCGGCAATGATCAGCAGGCCAATGAATACATGGACGCCCGGGGGCAGCTCAGCGCCCGTCAGCGGGCGGTCTGGCAGCAGATGGCGAATGCGGTCAAGTCACCACTGAAACCCGCCTCGAAAACCTATGCCGGTGCGGAATTGTCGGTGGTGGACAAGACGGAATTTGAAGACTGGTTGTCCATCCGGGTCATGGTGACCAGGGCAGACACCCGGTACCGGGGAGAATTGCTGCAACTGAAGCTGCGCCTGGACAAGCTGGGCATCGCCAACGCCACCGGCCACCAGAATCCCCTGGGACCGGCGCTGATCTGCGAGGCCTTTCATGGGGGCCTGGAGCAGCTTGGCGCCACCCGCAATGTGGAAAAGCTTTGCCTGAAAACGTTTGAAAAGTCGGTGGTCCAGCATCTTGAACCCATGTACCAGGAGCTTAACCAGATACTGGTGCGCCAGGGTGTCCTGCCGGACCTGGATCTGAGCCGCTATCTCAGTGATGTGATCAAGCCCGCGGAGCCTCCTCCCCCTCTGAAACCGAAACCCCCTGTGAAACCGGAACCTCCGGAGTCGAAGGCCCCCGCGCCGGAGCCCCGCCGGCCAGAGGCACCGTTGGTGGCCGAACAACCCGTTGCCAGGCAGATCGAGAACCGGGAACCGTTCAGGTCGGCGGCGAGTCCTTCTCTGACGCGCACGGCGTTTGCAACAATTCGTAACCTGGTGTCCACCCTGACCGCCAGTCGTCTGAAGCGGGGGGATGCGGAACCGGTGGATTTCCCACCGGGTGCGACAGCGATAACAGCAACCGAACTGCAGAAAACGTTGCAAAAGCTTCAGCTTGAACCGGTGACGGATGAAAAGGAACCGAAGCCTCTGCGTGAACGGGTGTTCCAGCAGGTGGCCCGGGAAGACGGCCAGGCGCTGGACAAGGAGCAGCAGGAAACCGTCGACGTGGTGGACCGCTTCTTCCAGAGTGTGGTTGAGAGCCCGCGGCTGGGGGAGTACGCCAGGCGGCGGATGCGCCAGTTGGAGGTGCCGGTACTCAAAGTAGTCATGCGTTATCCGGAATTTTTCGAGGATCAGGAAAGTCCGGTACGCGGGGTAATGAACCGGCTGGCACAGCTTGGGGTCAGGGGCGGCCGGATCAATCCGGTGGTCCAGCGGCGTATTGACGAGCTGATCGACCGCATTGTGTCGGATTTCGAACAGGATACCGGAGTATTCGAATCTGCGGTCGGTGAGCTGGATAATCTGATAGAGCGTCAGAACCTGGTGTATCGCCGCAATGTGGAGCGAGTGACCGCTGCGGCGGAGGGAGCCCAGAAAGTCAGCCAATCAAAAGTCGCCGTGGCGGAAGCGCTTAACCGCAAACTGGCCGGCAGGGATGTGCCCAAAGCCGTCATCGGGCTGCTGGACGGCGGCTGGCGTGACCTGTTATCTCTCACCTGGCTGCGCCAAGGGGAGGACAGTACCCTGTGGGCGGATTATCTGGCGGTGATTGATGCCCTGCTCGCCTTTGCTGATGATCCGACCACCGATATCAACCTGCCGGATTTGTTGCGGGTGATTCAGGACGGTCTCTCTTCCATTTCCAGCAACCACATGCCGGCCACCCATATCCGGGAGGAGCTGAAGCGATTTCTGGTGCGTGAACCGGAAACGCCCCCGCAAATGGTACCTTTCCCGGAACAGAAAGCGCCCGCCAGCGAAACCAGGCTCAGCGAGCGCGAACAGAAAAGCCTGCAGCGCTGGATCGCCCGGGCCCAGCGGTTGCGCACAGGCGACTGGCTGCGGGACCAGACCCGTCCGGACGATCCTCAGCATATCCGCCTGGTCTGGATTGCCCGGGGTTTCACCCGTTTCGTGTTTGTCAACCACCAGGGCATGCGGGTGGTGGAGCTGGACCTGGCGGACCTGGCCCGGCAGATGCGCAAGGGTGTCGTGGTACCGGATTACCAATACGAGCGGCCACTGGTGGATGAAAGCATCGACCGGATGGTGCGCAATGTCTACGAGCAGCTGTCCTGGCTATCCACCCACGATGAGCTGACGGGCTTGCTGTCCCGGCGCGAGTTCGAGCGGATGCTGGACCAGCAGCTGGACCGCCAGGAAGACGAGAGAGTTCTGCTGCGCCTGGACCTGCGCCAGTTCCGGTTGTTGAACGACACGGCGGGTTACCAGGCCGGTGATGAGGCACTGAAGCGGGTGGCGACCATGTTGCTGGGTCAGGTGCCGGATGGAATGCCGGTAGCCCGGCTGTCTGGCAATGAATTTGCCCTGCTGCTGCCGGGCGAAGAAGCGAAAAGCAGGGCGGAAGAGATTATCCGCGAGATCGAAAGGCTGGATCTTTGCTTCGACGACCGCCATTACCATTTGTCGGCCTGTGGCGGAATGGCTCACCCCTTGCCGGCACTGGCTTCTGCTGAACGCTGGTTACGGGCCGCGGAAGATGCCCTGAAAGCCGCCAAGAAACAGGGTAGTGGCAAACTGGTGAAGTATACCCTCGACGAGGCCAATCAGGCATTGCAGGAGCAGATAGCGGCCAAGGTGGCCAGCCTTGGTGAGCTGGATCAAGAGCGTATGCTGTTGCGCTGCCAGAAGATTATCCCTCTGCATTCCCGGTCAAAGATGACGCCCCAGTACGAAGTGCTGATCAGCATGTACGACGACGAGGGCAACCTAGTTACCGGCACCGAGTTTGTCCGTATGGCGGAGCGTTACGACCGGATGCAGGTGGTGGACCGCTGGGTTGTGGGGCATATGCTGGACTGGCTCCGGGACCACAACCCGGACCCGGAGCATCTGGGTGGGCTGTGCATCAACCTGTCCGGTTATTCCCTGAACGACGAAACCCTGCTGGAGTTTATCTATGAAAAGCTCTCCGGCAAGGATGCACCCATTGAACGGCTATGGTTCGAGATTACCGAGGCAGCTGCCATCACCGATCTGGCAAAGGTGGCGGATTTCATGCACGAAATGAAGGAGCTGGGCTGTCGGTTCTGCCTGAGCGATTTCGGCAGCGGCCCCGTATCCCACCATTTCCTGAGGGTGCTGCCGGTGGATCTGATCAAGCTGGACGGTGCCTTTTCGGAACAGATACGTAGCAGCCAGACAGATCAGGCCATGGTGCGTACCATGGCGGATATGGCTCACTATATGGGGCGGGAAGTGATCGCGACCCGGGTTGAGACCCGTGAAGCGCTTGAGGCGCTGCGTCAGCTGGGCGTGGACTATGCCCAGGGATTCATCGTCGAAAAGCCCCGGTTACTGGACAGCCTGGGCTGACGCGCCAACAGGAAGGTTATGTCGAAACGTCATCCTATTATTGCGGTTACCGGTTCCTCGGGTGCCGGTACCACAACCACCGGGCGTGTGTTCAGCCGGATGTTTGCCAGTGAGGGGCTCACCGCTGCCATGGTCAGCGGCGACAGCTTTCACCGTTACAACCGGGAGCAGATGGCCCGGCTGGCCGCCAAGGGCCAGTTCGGGGAACGCAACCACTTCGCCCTGAAAGCCAATCATATCGATCGGCTGGAGTCGCTGTTCTACGATTATTCCCACACCGGCACGGGGCAGTGTCGCCAGTATGTCCATGATGAGGATCGGGAACTGGTGACTGAAGGCTATCAGCCAGGCACCTTTACCTCCTGGTCACCGCTGCCGCCGGAGACCGACCTGTTATTTTACGAGGGGTTGCACGGCGGAGTGGCGACAGACGGCTGCAACATCGCCCAGTATGTGGATCTGCTGATCGGAGTGGTGCCGATTGTGAACCTGGAGTGGATCCAGAAGATTCACCGGGATACTTTCCGGCGGGGCTACTCCCAGGAGGCGGTGGTGGCCACCATCCTGAACCGGATGGAAGACTACGTACACGATATTGTGCCCCAGTTCTCACGCACCCACGTCAATTTCCAGCGGGTGCCGCTGGTCGACACTTCCAACCCCTTTGTGGTGCGGGATGTACCCAGAGAAGATGAAAGCATGATCGTAATCCGCTTCCGGGATCCCTCGGAGGTGGATTTTCCCTACCTGCTGCAGATGATCGCCGGCAGCAGCCTCTCCCGGTATGACACTCTGGTGATTCCGGGCACTCGGTTCTTCCTCGCCATGGACCTGATCATGCGGCCGATGCTGATGAACCTGATAGCCCGTAAACCCTTCGGCTGACCCCGGGCTGCCGGAGCAGCCAGGCGGCCGTCCCGGGCATCCTGTAGCCTGCTCCGGTGCCTCACGGGCAGGTTATTCGACGTTTCGTGAGTAGAATATCTCGAGCATTTCCCGGCGCAGCCGTTCCTCGATCGAGTTGGCCTCCTGTTCGGGCAGTTCCTCGGCATTCACACCGAATACATAGTTATCCAGTTGGAAGTTTTTGAGCATCATCTTGGTGTGGAACATGTTCTCCTGATACACGTTCACATCGATCATCTGATAGGCGTTGCGGGTATCTTCCGTCAGGTAGTTCTGGATGGAGTTGATGTCGTGGTCGATGTAGTGTTTGGCGCCGTCTACATCCCGGGTAAAACCCCGCACCCGGTAATCCACAGTGACCACATCCGAGTCGAAGCTGTGGATCAGGTAGTTGAGTACCTTGAGAGGCGAGATCAGTCCGCAGGTGGACACGTCGATATCCGCCCGGAAGGTACTGATGCCTTCGTAGGGATGGCTTTCCGGATAGGTGTGAACCGTCACATGGCTCTTGTCGAGATGACCGACAATGGTTTCTGGCAGAGGCCCGGGGGATTCCTCATTGTCTGCGTCACCGTCGTTCAGTTCGTGCTCGGCGATCAGCATGGTCACAGACGCGCCATGGGGCTCGTAATCCTGGCGCGCTATATTGAGCACATTGGCACCGATAATCTTGACCACGTCAGTGAGGATCTGGGTCAGTCGCTCAGCGTTGTACATCTCATCGATGTAGTCGATATAGGCCTTGCGCTGCTCTTCCGTGCGAGCGTAACAGATATCATAGATGTTGAAGCTCAGTGACTTGGTCAGGTTGTTGAAGCCGTGCAGCTGCAGTTTCTTGTCCATCTCAGTTTTCCCGGATTTCATAGCTGTGGCCGATTTCAACGCCGGCCTTTTCCAGCATAATGGAGGCGGAGCAGTACTTTTCGGCCGACAGGCTGACGGCCCGTTTGACCAGATTTTCCTTCAGGTTGTTGCCCGACACGATAAAGTGCAGGTGAATGCGCGTAAAGACCGCAGGAACCGCATCGGCACGCTCGGCTTCCAGCTCCACATGACAATCGGTAACATCCTGACGGCTCTTCCGCAGAATGTTGATGACATCAAACGACGAGCAGCCGCCCAGCCCCATCAGCATCATCTCCATGGGCCTTGGTCCCAGGTTTTCGCCGCCATGATCAGGCGGGCCATCCATCTGTACGCTGTGCCCGGTGCCACTGGTGGCTTTGAAACCGGCCTTGCCGGTCCAGTCAATGGTTGCTCTCATTACCGCACCTCGGAATCTCACAAGGGGAGCCAGGGGCTCCAAAGCTGCGGATGCTATCATAATCCCCCATTTTGCAATAACCGGTTTTTTTGTTCAGGGGGTCCTTAATGAAATTGAGCCGCCGGCTCGGGAGCCATATATAGGCTATACTGGCGGCAGGTTGTCCCATTCCGGGCGCTTGTTATAGGTTAGCATTATCAGGAAAACTGCTCACGGAGCATATGTTGTATAACAATATCCGGGGAATCACCCGCATTCAGGAGGCACGACTCGCTTTATGACCACTATCGTCAAGCCGGTTGAGCGAACAACCCGACACCTGGATTATTTTCTGTCCCAGTGCCATCGTCGCCGTTATCCCGCTAAAAGCACCATTATTTATGCCGGAGACAAGAGCGACTCCCTCTTTTACATAGTCAAAGGATCCGTAACCGTCATTATCGAAGATGATGATGGTCGGGAAATGATTATGGCCTATCTGAATGCCGGGGATTTCTTTGGCGAAATGGGCCTGTTCGACAACATGGATTCCCGCAGTGCCTGGGTCAAGGCAAAAACCGAGTGCGAGGTGGCGGAAATCAGCTACACCAAATTCCGGGAAATTGCCCAGCAGGATCCGCGGGTGCTGTACTTCATCGGTGAACAGATGGCATCCCGCCTGCGTCAGACTACCCGGAAGGTCGGGGATCTGGCGTTCCTGGATGTGACCGGCCGGGTAGCGCGAACGCTGCTGGATCTGTGCAGGGAGCCTGATGCGATGACCCACCCGGATGGCATGCAGATCAAGATCACCCGCCAGGAAATAGGTCGCATTGTAGGCTGCTCCCGGGAAATGGTTGGACGGGTGCTCAAGACCCTGGAAGATCAGGGACTGGTGCGGGTCAAGGGCAAGACCATGGTGGTCTACGGTACCCGCTGACGCGGGTCGGTTTTCCTGTTTCGGGAGCCGGCAGGCAGCCCTCCGGCAGAAGCGGTCGGGGTCAGCGATGTAGCCGGTAGATTTCTGCCACGCGGGCCAGTTTCGGCTGCTTCTGCGCAATCCAGTCCTTCATGGGTGCCGGCAAGCGCCGGGTATCCGGCCAGGGCACCGGGTACTTTTCCGGCATGAACAGCGGGGCCAGCAGCGAGGCTGCAGTCAGATCCGCCAGGGTGAAGCCGCCCCCCACCAGGTAACCGGATGTCTGATAAGCCGCGTCGAGCTCTTCCAGCAGACTGTCGAGTGTCTGCTGTGCCTTGTCGGCGGTTTTCTGGTTGATTTTCATCCAGTCCCGCATTACTTCATCCACCCGGCTGAACCCCAGGCGTAACAGGTACCGGTTGTAAACGGGGGTTTGTGCCGTCAGCATCGGCGCAACCTGCTTCGGTCTTTGTAGCAGGTAATGATAGGCCCAGGTACGTATGGCCGGGCCGGCCTCATCGTCCAGGCGTTGCTGCCACGCCAGGGCATCGGCTTTGCTGTTGGCATCATCGCCGCTCAGGCTTTTTTCCGGAAAGTGGCGCTCCAGGTAGTCGAGAATTTCTGCGGAGCCCTGCACGATCTCGCCGTCGTGATCCAGTACCGGCACCGAGGACCCGGGTGCCATGCGACGAATCTGTTTGCTATGAGTGCCGGGGAGCAGGAACACTGGCTGGTAGTTCAGGTTCTTGTAATCCAGCGCCCAGCGAACCTTTTCACTGAAGTGGGAAATGGCAAACTGGTAGAGTTTCATTGTCATCGGTCATCGGTCATCGGTCATCGGTCATCGGTCATCGGTCATCGGTCATCGGTCATCGCTTGTTGCCACCAGCCTAACGCTTTACAGCGGATTTGGTAACCTGAAACCGTTAGAATGCACCTTTTGCACCTTTTGCACCTTTTGCACCTTTTGCACCTTTTGCACCTTTTGCACCTTTTGCACCTTTTGCACCTTTTGCACCTTTTGCACCGTAGTTCCGGGGAGTGATTAATGAACGATCGGATCATAATGTTCGCAGCCATGGGTCTGGCTACCCTGCTGTTCACAGGATGTGCCTCCACGCCGCCCGAATCCGGCCTGCCTCAGGGGCTGGACACCATGCGCTGTGGTCAGGCCAGGATCGAATTTATCTGGCGACCCGAAGCCCGCAAGCTGGACCTGACCCTGGACGGGAAAACCCGGCGCATGGTGCCGGTAAAAAGCGCGACCGGTGCCCGTTTCGAGGTACCCACCAACGAAAAGAACTATTTCTGGAACCACGGTGAGACCGCACAGCTGCAAATTGACGGAGAGCTCTATCCCCAGTGTGTGGACCCTGGTGGTCTGGAGATGCCCTTCACGGCCAGTGGCAACGAGCCTTTCTGGCGGGTAGAAGTGGTGCCTGGTCAGCTTTGGCTGGAAGTCGTCGATGAGCCAGTGGTGGCCATGTCCTGGGAGCTTCAGGAGAAGCGACGCAGCAGCCGCATTATCAAGGCCGAAGACCAACTGCGGCAGCTTGAACTTCGCGCGGGCCGTCAGCTTTGCCGCGATTCCATGACTGGCATGCCTCACCCGTATCAGGTTCAGTTATTCCTGAATGGCAAGATGCATCAGGGATGTGGCGGCAGCCCGCAGCAGCTGATTCGCGGTATTGACTGGCATGTGACGGATCTCAGGGGCTTGCCGGTGGTGACTGACCATGAACCCCGCCTGCGTTTCGCCGACGAAGGAAGACTTGGCGGCAATGCAGGGTGCAACGATTTTACCGGTGTCTATGAGCTGTCCGGCGAGGGTGTGCGCCCAACTGTCCGCGCCTCGACGATTAAAGCCTGCAGCGACAATGTCATGGAGCAGGAGCGCCAGTTTCTGCAGATGTTGGGCAAGGTTGTCCGGTTTGATATCAGTGGATCGGGTGAGCTGCTGTTGCTGACGGGTGACGGGGATCGTCTGGTGGCTGTCAGGGAACCATAGTGCGAACCACTCCGGGAGCTTTGAGGGGGCCTGTCAAAAATCTGCAGCAAAGCTCTGCCATTCTGGCAGATGGGATGATAACCGGGAGTAGTCCATGGCAGAGCTTCGCACCCTGACCCGTCATTCGGCGGTCGCCGCGGAAAAACAGTTGAGGGACCGTCGTCAGCGGCAGTTGCTGCGCACCTTCCTTCCCGAGATGGTGCGGCTGGAACGGATGCTGGCGGAGGCCCCGGAAACGGCCAGGGTCAGTGTGACCGACCGGGTGGATTTGCCTTCCATGTCGTTACCTATCTACCGGGTCGACCTGGGTTCCGAGTCACCGGATGTGCCGGCGCTTTTGCTGGTTGGAGGTGTGCACGGCCTGGAACGGATTGGCAGCCAGGTGGTGATGGCCTGGATGCAGAACCTGCTTTGCCGGCTTGCCTGGGACCGAAGTCTGTCGGACCTGCTGCAGCGGATTCACATCACCTTCCTGCCCATCCTTAACCCCGGCGGTATGTACCTGAACCAGCGCAGCAATCCTGCCGGAGTGGATCTGATGCGTAACGCACCGGTCCGGGCCCAGAAGAAAAGCACCTTCCTGCTGGGTGGTCAGCGCTTGTCCCGCCGGCTGCCCTGGTATACCGGGCAGCCGGAAAAGTCCATGGAACCGGAAAACCTTGCGCTGGAAAGGGTGATTAACGAGCTTCTGACGGACCGGCCGTTCAGCCTGGCTCTGGATTGCCATTCCGGATTCGGCTGGCAGGACCAGATCTGGTTTCCCTATGCCTACCGCAGCCGCCCGATGCGTAATATCGGTTCCGTGATGGCCCTCAAACTGCTGTGGGAGCAGGCCTGGCCCAATCACCGCTATCATTTTGAGCCCCAGTCACGACACTACCTTACCCACGGGGACCTCTGGGACTACTTCTACAAATGCCTGAACCGGCAGGGCTCCGGAAACTTTATCCCCCTGACCCTGGAAATGGGCTCCTGGCGCTGGATACGCAAGCGCCCCCGGCAACTGTTCCGGCTGGACGGGCTGTTCAATCCCATGGTTCCCCATCGCCACCAACGGGTATTGCGAAGCCACCTGGCGTTCATGGAGTTTCTGGCCGCCGCCGCTGCCAGCCATGACAACTGGTTGCCGGATGAGAACAATGCAGCCATGCTCAGGGAAGCGGCGATTGCCCACTGGTATCGCGACAACGGCTGAGGCAATCATGGAGCTGTCCGTATGAACTGGATACTGCTGCGCGGCCTGACGCGGGAACATGCCCATTGGGGGGATTTCCCGGAACGTTTGCGGCAGGCGTTTCCCGGCGATCGTTTCCACACCGTCGACCTGCCCGGCACTGGCGTCCATTACCGGGAAGATAGTCCGGACCGGGTGCCGGCCATCCGGGCGGCTGTGCGTCGTCAGGTAGCCCACATTGCCGGCCCCTACAATCTTCTGGCGCTTTCCATGGGGGGCATGGTGGCTCTGGACTGGGCCCAGAACGCTGAGAGAGGCGAAATCCAGCAGCTGGTAATGATCAATACCAGCTCGCGTTTCAGTGCTCCCTGGCGACGCATGAGGCCGGCGGTCTGGCCCCGCATACTGCGACTGATGGCCCGAAGAGAGTTATTTGATCGCGAGAAAGAGATTCTGGCAATGACCAGTAACCGGCCTGTGACCCTGGAGTTGGCCAAGCAGTGGTACAGGATCCAGCGACAGCGCCCGGTCTCACTGGCCAACGCCCGGCGACAACTGACCGCGGCGGTTTGCTACCGGCCTGCGCCGGTCCGTCCCCTGCCAGACGCGCTGTTGCTGACCAGTCGTGGCGATCGCATTGTGCACTGGACATGCAGTCAGGATCTGGAGCAGCGCTGGCAATGGACCCTCCGGGTCCATCCCTGGGCGGGCCATGACCTTCCCCTGGACGATGCGGACTGGATTATCCATGAGATCCGGGGGTGGCTATCCAGGGAATAACGGTTGCTTGACGCAACCAGGCTTTGAAGTCAGGCTTGTCTGCGATCCAGAAAAATAAACAACCGGAGTTGCCGATATGAAGATTTTCGAGACCCGTACCGCGCCCAATCCCCGCCGGGTGCGCATGTTCATGGCCGAGAAGGGGCTGCTGGAAGAAGCGGAATTCGTGGAAGTCGATCTGCAGAAAGGAGAGAATCTCACCCCGGAATTCGCCGCCCGCAACCCCATGAAGAAAGTGCCAGTGATGGAGCTGGATGACGGTACCTGCATCGCCGAAACCATGGCCATCTGTCGGTATTTCGAGGAGGCCTACCCGGGTACTCCGACGTTGCTTGGGGACACCCCGGTGGAAAAGGCGCTGATAGAGCAGTGGCTGCGCTGGCTCGATTTCTATTTTTTCATGCCCACCGGCATGTGTTTCCAGCACACCACCGGTTATTTCAAGGATCGGATGACGCCATTCCCCGAGTGGGGGGAAGAGTGCGGCAAAGGGGTGCAGAAGTTCATGCATTTTCTGGACAAGCACCTGGATGGCAGGGAATACCTCTGTCTGGATCGTTTTACCGCCGCAGATATCAACGCTTATGTGACTCTGGGCTTCGCCCGGGTGGTACAGATCCGCATCGAGCCTGAGCAGAAGAACCTGCAGGCATGGTATGACCGCATTAACCAGCGGGCTTCCGCCACCGCCTGACCCACGGGGTCAGTATTCTTCCAGGGAGCGGGGTCGCCAACCGGTTGCGGCCCTGTGCCCGGTCCGTTAGAGACCGTCCCGGTGGCGCAGGGTGGAATAAAGAACAAGTGCATGTGGTTGCTTTACCCTTTAGAGTATCTAGCAGCCTGTCGGACTTAAGCAATCGTCGCGAGCAAGGTGGGAAAGCGAGCGCAGATTTTCTGGATTTTGAGGCGCATAGTGGTTCTATGCAACGAAAAAGCCGGGAAATATGAGCCGTTTTC
>JACIZI010000020.1 GCA_014359475.1 Marinobacter sp.
CACCCGCTCAGGCCCCGGCCCAGGCTCAGGCTCAGGCTCAGGCTCAGGCTCAGGCTCAGGCTCAGGCTCAGGCTCAGGCTCAGGCTCAGGCTCAGGCTCAGGCTCAGGCTCAGGCTCAGGCTCAGGCTCAGGAGGTAATTGTGACGGGATGTCTGCTGCGTTCAAGGGCTCCGGCTCTTCCTGCCCGACAGGCTCTGGCGGTGTTTGCTCCTCAACAGTCTCCGGTCCGATGGTAATACTCTTGCGCACGGTTGTTTCAGCGGGCTCCGGCTCAGTGGCGACCACCGCTTCATCATACTGGCGGGAGACCACCAGCCAGGACACCCCCAGCAAGACCAGTGCCAGTGCCGGCCAGCGCAGACTCATCGGAGTGAGTCCGGAGAGAGCCCGCCTGCGCCCTGCAGAAGCACCGGCTATATCCAGCCACACCGCCGGCGCAATACGCCTGAGACGACCAAAGTTGCCCTGACTGAGCTGGTGCAGCTGCACCAGCATACGCTGATTCAGAAGAATCCCGGGATCGCCGCCAGCCTTATGTACCCGAGGATGCAGATAGGCCTCAACCTCCCGACGAGTCAGCGGTGGCAGGTCAATACGATGCAAACCCGCTGTTTCCTCCGCAGAGGCCAGTGATTCCATGAGTGTTTCCGTTCCGGCAAACACTGGCACAGCCGCTGCGGAGGTATTACTGGCACGAAAAGCATCAAATATCAGCCGGACCAATTCGGGGGGCACCTGATCGGCATCGTCCAGCAACAACACCATGCGCCGCCCCTTACGCACGCGGGTTTCGCTCCACCGGAAGAATCCATAAACGGCATCTCGGGCACTTTCAGTGCTATCAATGCTGCGGTGAGCGGCGGACAGAAGGTGGCGCGCCAGTGCCTCACTGCTGGTCAGATCCACCGCCCTCAGGGTGTGAAATTCCAGCCGGGATGACTCGGCCCGCACCAGCTCCGCCAGAATCCTCGTCTTCCCTGACCCCACCGCACCAACCAGAACCAGCCCCAGATCACCAAAGCCACACAAATGACGCAGTGTTTCCAGGGCATGGTGGCGCATGGCATCCGGAAAGAAGGGAGTTTCCATCTCCACCGGGTTTTCCCGCAATCCGTAACGCTCCTGCAGCCTGGGGAAGAGCCCGCCAACCCCCAGGCTATTCAGCCCCTGACCGGTGTCCGCCATTATATCCGCCCCAACGCTTTCTCCGGTGACCGGTTGCCCGCAAACGCCTCCAGGGTGGACTGCAGTTGCGATATATCGAAATCGCCGGTCACAACGGCATCCCCCAGGGCATTCAACAACACCAGACGTAAGTGACCATCCACATTTTTCTTGTCAACCGCCATCAGCTCCATGAAATCGGACGGAGTCATTTCAACAGGCGGCACCTCTGGCAGCGCAGCCCGGCTGATCAGCCTGTTCACCCGCCGGACATCCGCCTCACCGAGCATGCCCAGCCTCCCGGAAAGATCGGCCGCCATGCGCATGCCGGTGCCTACCGCCTCGCCATGCAGCCAGTTACCATAGCCGGCAAAGGTTTCGATGGCATGGCCAAAGGTGTGGCCAAGATTGAGAACCGCTCGCAGGCCGCCTTCTCTTTCATCCTGTGCTACCACGTCCGCCTTGCAGGCACAGGAACGGTAAATGGCTTCCACCATGATCTCTGCATCCAGCGCCATCAGCTGCTCGATGTGGTCTTCCAGCCAGGCGAGGAACGACACATCACGGATCAGGCCATACTTGATGACTTCGGCAACGCCTGCCGAAACTTCACGGGGAGGTAATGTCGTCAGGGTAGCGGTATCAATCAGCACCACTTCCGGTTGATGGAAGGCACCAATCATGTTTTTGCCCAGCGGGTGGTTAATGCCGGTCTTGCCACCCACAGAGGAGTCCACTTGAGAAAGCAGTGTGGTGGGAATCTGGATAAAGGGCACACCACGCTGGTAAGCCGCGGCGGCAAAGCCGGTCATATCGCCGACAACTCCGCCGCCCAACGCAATCAGCGTGGTTTTCCGACTGTGACGATGCGCCAGCAGGCCGTCGAAAATCAGGTTCAGGGTCTGCCAGTTCTTGTACTTCTCACCATCGGGCAGCACTACCGTATCCACCGTTTTGCCTGCAAAACAGCGGCGGGCTGCATCCAGGTATAACGGGGCAACCGTCTCATTGCTGACGATCATCACCCGGTCGCCCGCCACCCAGGGCGTCAGATCCATCGTCCCAAGATAGCCACTGCCGATCAGAATGGGGTAACTGCGGTCACCCAGCTCCACACGAAGCTCTCGGTTGGGACTATGCATGATTCCTGCCTTCCTTCTTCAGATTCCTGCGCTGCCTGGGCGTTCTCGGATGAATTTTATTGATTAACTGGCGGACCACCAGGCGGGGGCTCTTCTTGTCAGTAAACATCACGATGTCCGCAAGTTCGGTGTAGATTGGATTACGTATCTCGAACAAACGGCGCAACACGGCTTCCGGGTCATCTTGCTGAAGCAGCGGCCGGTTGCGATCCTTGCGGGTTCGCTCCACCTGCTGCTCGATGGAAGCCTTCAGATAAATCACCAGCGCGTCACGGGTCAGCAGCTCGTGGTTTTCCGGCTTCATCACCGCACCACCTCCGGTGGCGATTACCACACCGGCCTTCCCGGCGAGCTCTCCCAACATGGCGGTTTCCCGGTGCCGGAACCCCTCCTCACCTTCAACATCGAAGATCCAGGGAATATTGGCACCGCAGCGTTCTTCGATAATCCGGTCGGAGTCAAGAAAACCGTAACCCAGCTCCTTCGCCAGTAAACGGCCAATGGTGCTTTTGCCCGCTCCCATGGGGCCGACCAGCACAATTCGTTTCGGCAAATCCATAACATCTGCTCGTCATCATTCAGGCGAAAGAGAATATCACAGGGCCGGCACCAGCATAAGCGGCGGCCCACATCAGCATAAAAAAAGCCGTCAGTTCCTTGCGGAACTGACGGCTTTTAACAGCCTTGAAGCTTACCGGATTATATCGTTCTTGAGAATCTTCGGTGTGATGAAGATCAACAGCTCACTCCGCTCATCAATGTGCTGTGTGCGCTTGAACAGCCGCCCGAGGTAGGGGATGTCTCCCAGGAAAGGTGTCTTGGTGATATTGGTAGCCACTTCAGACTGGAAAATACCGCCCAGAACCACGGTCTCACCGTTGCCCACCAGCACCTGGGTGGTCACGGAGTTGGTGTTGATCGCCGGGATACCGGCTGTGACCTCACCCCGGGAGTCCTGGTTCACCACCAGATCCATGATGATCTTGTCATCCGGCGTAATCTGCGGAGTCACTTCAAGTGACAACACCGCTTCCTTGAATTCCACGTTGGTGGCACCACTGGAGGTCGCCTCCTGATACGGAATTTCCTCACCAGACTTGATGCTGGCAGTCTGGCGGTCAGCAGTAACAACCCGTGGCTGGGAAACCACTTCCGCCTTACCGTCAGTTTCCAGGGCAGACAGCTCCAGGTCCACCAGGAAGTCGCTGCTGCCCCAGCCGATGGCAAAGGAAGAGGCGCCGGTCTCGGTCACACCCAGATCTACGGCCAGGGCACCCGGGAACGTGATATCACCGGAGCCGCCCCTGGCCGCATCCCGTGCCTCGCCAACGGCACCCAGGGAGCCGCCCACGGAAATCACATCGTCGCCACTGACATCATAGGCGGCTCCGCCCCAACGGATACCCAGGTTTTCCGCCACATTCGTCTGGGCGCGAACAATGCGCGCTTCGATGGATACCTGACGCACCGGCACATCCCAGGTGTTCACCAACCGGCGCATCTCTTCCAGCTTTTCAGCGGTTTCACGAACACTGATCGTGTTGGTGCGCGCATCAGAGGATATGAAGCCACGATCAGAGATCAGCTCCTTGTCCGCCTGGATCAGCGCCACAATATCCGCCGCCTTGGCGTAGTTCACCTGAATGATGTCCAGACGCACCGGAGCGAGTTCAGCGATCTGCTTGCTGGTTTCCAGCTCCAGCTTCTCCCGGGCAGCGATTTCCTCTGCCGGCGCAACCAGCAGCACGTTACCGATCTGGCGCTTGTCCAGGCCCTTGGTCTTCAGGATAAGATCGAGCGCCTGGTCCCAGGGTACATTCTGTAAACGCAGGGTAATGCTGCCACTTACCGTATCACTGGCCACCAGGTTCAGGCCGGTAAAGTCCGCAATCAGCTGCAGCACTGAGCGCACTTCGATATCCTGGAAGTTAAGAGACAGCTTTTCACCGGTGTACGGGAACTTCTCTTCTTTCCGGGCGGCAGCCTCCTGTTCGGACAGCTGCTCCACACTGACGACAAAGCTGGAACCGGTCTGATACGCGATGTAGTCGTAACTGCCCTCCGGGACAATCTCCACCACAGCAGCACCGTCTTCAGTAAAGGTATCCACACGGGTAACCGGCGTCGCAAAATCCGTCACGTCGAGGCGGCGACGCAAACGATCCGGCACCGACGCTTCTTCCATGGTCAGCCGAATCTTGCCTGCCCGCTCCGTGAGGTCCACAGGGGTGCCGGGGTTACCGAGATCAACAATGACCCGCCCTTCCCCGTCGCGACCGCGACGGAAGTCCACATCCGCCAACGCATTACCGGATGCCGGCCGGCCTGACGATGAACCCGCTGGCACAGATGTCGGAGGGGGAGCGGAAGAAACAGCACTGCCGGTACCTTCGGAGCCAATCGTCAATACCACCGAATTCTGGTCACGACGGGTCTCATAAGGAACCAGCTCCACCAGGTTGAAGATCAGCCGGGTTCGATCCTTGGCTTCTACTACCGTCATGCTCTGGGCATTTCCGCCTCCCAGCGGCACGCTGCGGGATTCGAGCCCGTTCGTGGTATTGCGCAGGTCCGCGACAATCCGGGCCGGCTCCTCGATGGAGTAACTGGATGGCTCGGGAGGCTGGCCGTCAAATGACAGGGTCACCTCGGTACGATCTCCGGGCAGCGATGAGAATGTCACATCCTCCAGCGTGACCGCACCGGCCAGGCCGGACCATAACCCAAAAGCTATAACGCTGGCGTATACATTGAGTTTTCTGAACATCGCTAGCCTCGACCCTAAACTTTTTTGTTCGTGCATGTTTCTTTCAGTCATCATGGTGGCGCTCCTTAGCCCTCATTCTCATCCAGCGAGAGGGAACGCGGGCGCTCGACCCATCCGCCCCGGCCATTGGGAACAATTTCGATAATTTCGACGCGCGTGTCGTTGATACCGACAATGCGCCCGTAATTCTGACCCACATAGTTTCCGGTTCTGACCCGGTGAACGCCACCGCTTGGATCACGAATCAGCGCATACCGACCGCCATCGTAGCCCGTTAGTGTACCAACCATTGCAAGATCATTCAGGCTGTAGGTCTCAAGAACTTCCGGCGGACGATCCAGATCAGGCTCTACACCACTCACCGGCTTTTGCTCAACCATGGTCAGCTGCACATCCATCGGCGGATCAAACGGCGACCGCCGATCCGCCGCCGAGTAGGTGAAAGCTTCATAGGCCTGAAACTCGGGAAGGGGTTCCACGTGTCCGCGGGGCTTTGACCGCGTCTCGCTCATGAACCTGTCAAGGTCGGAAAAACCGCCACTTTGGGAACAGGCCGCCAGGATCGGCAACAGACAGAGCCCGAGCCAGGCTTTTCCTGCATGCTGTTTTGCCATGCTTATTCTCCAGCCCGGTAGCGGTAGGTACGGGCAACCACCTGCATATCCAGCTGGTCCCCCGTTTTTCCGCTTGTTGGTTGAATGGTGAGGTCATGCAGGGTCACGATGCGCGGCAGGCCCGCAACACTGCTGACGAAACTGGCGAGTTCATGATAGCCACCCGACACCCGGATATTAATCGGCAGTTCGGCATAGAAATCCCGGGTCACCTCCGGCTGCAGCTTGATCTCCTTCAGGCTCAGGCCTGAACCCAAAGCCGTATTGGTAATATCTTCCAGAAGCCCCGGTACCTCCGTCTCACCAGGTAGCTGGCGCACCAATGCGCCGAACGTTTCTTCCATTTCCTCCATCTGGGCCTTGAAGGTATCCAGGTTAGCCACCCGGTATGCCTTCTGCTCGTATTTTTCCCGCAGCTCCTGTTCCTGCTGCTCCACGCGCTCAAGCTGTGCGTACTGGTCCTTGATAAAGAACCAGTAGCCACCGCCCAGGACCAGACCGAACACAATGAGCGCCACGATGGCCTTTACAGGTGCCGGCCAGACACCCGCGTTGTTGAGATCGAGGTCGTTGATATCGAATTCATTGAGATTTTTCAGCGAGTCCGCGAGGCTCATTTTTTCCCCTCCCCTTCGGGCTCAGGCGTTTTCTGCTTTACCGACAGGTTGAACTGGCTGTAACCGGCACGGCTGCTGTCTGCAGCAGACACATTGGCCAGGTTGGGATCAGTAAACCAGTCAGACTCCTCGAAACGTCGCATCAGGGCAGAGATACGGCTATTGGACTCCGCCATCCCGACGATATCGATCTGGTCACCATTCTTCTTCAGGCTTTTGTAAAAGAGCCCGTCCGGCAGAGTACGGACCAGCTCGTCAAAGACCCGCACAATGACCGGCCGTTTACCTTGCAGATCCTGGATAACCCGCATCCGCGAGAGCAGTTCTTCCCGCTGGCGCTTCAGGTCTTCGATTTCCTTTATCTGCTTGTCCAGCTCTTTCATCGCCGTTTCAATGTAGGCATTGCGGGACTGTTGATAAGAAATGCGGCTGTCCATGTCGGACTTCCATAAAAATGCGAGGCCCGCCGCAATCACGACCGCCCCGACAATCATGACGATAAACTGCTGCTGTTTCTCCGCCCGGAGCTCTTCACGCCAGGGTCTGAGGTTAATCTTCGCCATCAGTCAAAGCTCCTCATTGCCAGGCCACAAGCGATCATCAGGGATGGCGCATCATTACCCAGGGCCGACGCGTTAACCCTTGTGCCTACGGACATATCCGCGAACGGGTTGGCCAGCAACGTTGGCGCACCGGTTTTTTCCTCCACCATGTCGGTCAGCCCCTGAATGGAGGCGGTACCACCGGCCAGAACCACATAATCCACCGCATTGTACTGACTGGCACCAAAGAAGAACTGCAGCGCCCGGGCAACCTGCTGCACCACCGCTTCGCGGAAAGGCATCAGAACCTCGGCTTCATAATCATCCGGAAGACCGCCCTGCTTCTTGGCAAGACCGGCCTCCTCCAGGGAGAGGCCATAGCGACGCTGAATTTCCTCGGTGAGCTGTTTGCCCCCGAAAATCTGCTCACGGGTATACACGGTTTTGCCTTCGGCCAGCACACTCAGGGTGGTCATGGTGGCACCAAGATCCACCACCGCCACCACCAGATCCTCGCCCTGGGCATCCAGCTGTGGCTCGATCAGAGTGTAAGCCCGCTCCAGCGCATAGGCTTCAACGTCGACCACCCTGGCTTTCAGCCCGGCAATCTCCAGCGCATCTTCACGGACATCCACGTTTTCTTTACGGCAGGCAGCAAGCAGCACATCGACCTGGTCGGGATTGGTTTCCGACGGGCCCTGCACTTCAAAATCAATGGAAACTTCGTCAAGGGGATAAGGGATGTACTGATCCGCTTCAAGCGCGATCTGATCTTCCATCTCGAACTCGTTGAGCCCCCCCTCCATCTGGATGACCTTGGTGATCACCGCGGAACCCGACACCGCCACGGCCGCATTCTTGAGGCCGGTACGAGACTTGGAAACCACCCGCTTGAGCACCTCGCCCACGGCCTCCACATCAGTAATATTCTTTTCCACCACCGCGTTGGCCGGCAACGGCTCTACAGCGTAGCTTTCAACCTTGTAGCGGTCGCCCTGTTTTGACAACTCCAGCAGCTTGACCGAGCTGGAACTTATGTCCAGCCCCAGCACCGCACTGGATTTTTTACCAAGCAATCCGAACACGCGCTCACCCTATACCTGGTTACATGCACCCGGTTTTGTGTTTTTTATTTAAGAGAAATTCTGTCGTTTTCCGTCTACAATGCACTTTCTCTGTTTCGGCAAGGACAGATGCTACCGGAAGTAATCGCTCCTTCCTAAAGCAGTTTCTCAAATGATAGACCTATATCTAATAGTTGTCAGAAAAAATGTCCCGACTGTTTCGCACATCCCGACTTCTCGCATGGCTTTTCCTGCTCGGTCTGAGTGTCACTATTCTGATCGGCTCCGGCTTTTACCTTTACCTTCGGCCGGGACTGCCCGCCGTAGAGCAACTGATGGATATCAGGTTGCAGACACCCCTTCGGGTCTACAGCGCGGATGACAAATTAATAGCAGAATTCGGCGAAAAGAGAAGGGCACCGGTCACAATCGAACAGATCCCTACAATTCAGTTACATGCCTTTCTGGCCGCGGAAGATGCCCGTTTTTACGAGCATTTCGGAGTCGACATCAGAGGCCTGGTGCGGGCTGCCGTGGAACTGATCTCTACCGGACAGATCCGGTCCGGGGGCAGCACCATCACAATGCAGGTTGCAAAAAATTACTTTTTGTCACGGGACAGGACCTTTATCCGGAAGTTCAACGAGATACTTCTGGCACTTCAGATCGAGCGTGAACTGGAAAAAGACCAAATCCTGGAGCTGTATCTGAACAAGATCTATCTGGGCAACCGTGCCTATGGTCTGGCCGCGGCCGCTCAGGTTTACTACAACAAGCCGGTCAGCGAACTCAGTCTTGCCCAGATGGCAATGCTGGCCGGTCTGCCGAAAGCGCCCTCGGCTTACAACCCGCTGGCGGATCCCGAGCGGGCAAAAGCACGCCGCAACTGGATTCTCGGCCGCATGCGTGACCTGGGCTACATCACCCGGGACGCCTGGGAACTGGCCGCATCAGCACCGATCACCGCAGACTACCACGTTGTGTCCAGCGAACTGGAAGCAGGGCATGTTGCGGAAATGGCCAGAAGCGAAATGATAAAAAGATTCGGCGACGATGCCTACAACGATGGCTACTCCGTCACTGTCACCATTGACAGCACCAAGCAGCGCGCTGCGGTTGATGCCCTGCAAGCGGGCCTTGAAGCCTATGACCGGCGGCACGGGTTTCGGGGTCCCATCGGCACCGTGGAAGAGGAGCAGTTGGTGCCAGGCAATCTGAAAAACCTGATGGCCAACTACCGCTCGGTGGGCTCACTGGCTCCGGCAGTGGTGACCGGAGTGGACGACAACGCCGGCCTCACGACCCTTTACGCCCGCGGAATCGGCCCGGTGGAGATGCCTTTTGAAACCATGCAATGGGCCCGGCGCCACAAGACAGAGAGCCTGACCGGACCCCGGCCGGAAAAACCTTCAGATGTACTCGCTACGGGGAACGTTGTGTATGTAAAACCCATGGCTCACGAACCTGCCACCGGAACCGACGAACGCCCCGAAGGTGAGAAGGGTAACGGCGAGCAAGTCATCTCCGCCCTCCCGCAGGTAAGCCTTGCCCAGCTGCCGGACGTACAGGGTGCGCTGGTCTCACTGAATGCCCGTAACGGAGCTGTCGAAGCCCTGACCGGCGGCTACAGCTTCAGCTACAACAAATACAACCGGGCCACCCAGGCACTGCGCCAGCCAGGCTCCACATTCAAACCTTTCCTCTACCTGTCTGCACTGGAGAAGGGTCTGACTCCGGCCACAATATTCAACGATGCCCCCATCGTTTTTGATGACAAAGAGCTGGAAACCGTCTGGCGCCCGCAAAATTCTTCCGGACAATTCTACGGCCCTACACGCCTGCGGGAGGCTCTCTACAGCTCCCGCAACCTGGTATCCATCCGGCTGCTGCGGGATCTGGGTGTCCCCTACGTGCTGGACTACCTGGAACAGCTGCACATTCCCATCGAACACATGCAGAAGGATCTGTCCCTGGCACTGGGGAGCGGGCAATTGACGCCCATGCAACTGGCCAGAGGATTTGCTGTCATCGCCAACGGCGGTCACGACGTAACGCCATACCTGATCGAAACCATTCGGAATGCTGCAGGAGAGATCATCTACCAGGCGCCGGAAGTGGTTTTCTGCGAGAGTGAAGAAGATTGCACCAAAAAGGCTGAAGAAAAAACAGCCGGCGAAGCCGCCTTGCCGGCGGACAACGAAGCACCACAGCAAACATTCCAGAGAGGCGTGAGGTATGCGGAACGGCTGGCAGACAAACGCTCCGTCTACATACTGCACTCCATGCTTCAGGACGTGATCAGGCGCGGCACCGGCCGGCGGGCACTGGCGCTGGGTCGTCCGGATATTGCCGGTAAGACCGGCACAACCAATAACCAGCGGGATGCCTGGTTTGTCGGGTTCAACCTGCGCATTGCCACCGCCGCCTGGGTCGGGTTCGATGATTCATCCCCCCTCGGCAGGGGCGAATATGGTGCCCGCGCCGCCTTGCCCATCTGGCTTGACTATATGAAAGTGGCGCTGAGCGGCACTTCCCCGGCGACCATGCCACGCCCTAATGGCATTGTCAGTGTGCGCATCGACCCTGAAACCGGCAAGCGCGCCTCCGCTGACCAGGAGGATGCCGTATTCGAACTGTTCCCGGAAGAACTGGCACCGCCAGCCCTGGAAAACAAGGAGGGCAGCGGCTCCGGCAATGGCGGCAGTGTACCCCAGGGCATCTTCTGATGCCCTGACAGTTCCGGCCACAAACACATGGCACAAAAAAACCGGCGGGATCAACCGCCGGTTTTTTTGTTGGCCGTAATTACCTGTTACCTGATGTCATCGATGGACTTCAGGGGATAATGGGCCGGGTAAGGATTACGGGCAACGCCGGAATCCACAGCGGCACGAGCCACAGCCGCAGGAACCACTTCCAGCAGGCGTACATCGAGGGGCTTCGGAATAATGTATTCTCTGCCGAATGCCAGACTGTCCACGCCGTAGGCTTCACAGATTTCCTTGGGAACCGGCTCCTTGGCCAGCTCGCGGATCGCGTGAACCGCTGCCACTTTCATTTCCTCGTTGATCGCGGTTGCACGAACATCCAGCGCACCGCGGAAAATGAACGGAAAGCCCAGCACGTTGTTCACCTGGTTCGGGTAGTCAGAGCGACCGGTCGCCATGATGAGGTCATCACGAACGGCCAGGGCCACTTCCGGGCTGATTTCCGGGTCCGGGTTGGAGCAGGCGAACACAACCGGGTTCGGGGCCATCTTTTTCAGCTGGTCAGCGGTCAGCAGGTCCGGGCCGGACAGGCCAAGGAACACGTCCGCACCGTCAATGGCATCGTCCAGAGTGCGACGATCGGTCTCATTCGCGAACATCGCCTTGTACTGATTCAGATCATCACGACCAGAGTGGATCACACCCTTGCGGTCCAGCATAAAGATGTTCTCGGAACGAATGCCGCAGCTGATCAGCAGCTTCATACAAGCAATCGCAGCTGCGCCGGCACCCAGGCAGACCACCCTGGCCTCTTCAATCTTCTTGCCCTGCAACTCCAGGGCGTTGATCATGCCAGCTGCAGTCACAATGGCGGTGCCGTGCTGATCATCATGGAACACCGGTACATTGCAACGCTCGATCAGAGCACGTTCAATCTCAAAGCATTCCGGAGCCTTGATGTCTTCAAGGTTGATGCCACCGAAGGTATCAGCAATACGCTCAACCGTCTCAATAAACGCTTCCGGGCTTTCGGAATTCACTTCGATATCGAATACATCGATGCCGGCAAAGCGCTTGAACAGTACGCCTTTGCCTTCCATTACCGGCTTGCTCGCCAGCGGACCGAGATTACCCAGACCCAGGATAGCGGTACCGTCGGAAATAACGGCGACCAGGTTACCCTTGGCGGTGTACTTGTAAGCGTTCTCGGGGTCCTTCGCGATCTCGCGGACCGGCTCGGCAACCCCGGGGCTATACGCCAGAGAAAGATCGCGGGAGGTCTGGGTCGGCTTGGTGATTTCGACACTCAGCTTACCAGGCCGCGGCTTGGCGTGATATTCAAGGGCTGCTTCTTTCAGATCTTGAGACATTGCCACTGTTCCGTTTGTCACATTTATATAGATTGAGTCACCGGGCCGACGACCACAGGTTTTACGGCCACCGGACCCGACAGAGCGCGCCATTATGGACCTAAGGCGTGGCACAGACAAGTACCACGCGGACATTCTGTAAACAGTCAATAAGGCAAATTGCGTACAACACAGAGCGCCTTGCAAGAAGCTCGCGCCCATGAAAAAAGCGCCCGCAGGCGCTTTCTTGACGTTCCTTTGCGAGTCCCTGCCGGGACAACGCGGGCCCTCAGCCCTTCTTGATACGACCGCCGAAACGCTTCTGGAAGCGGTCGATACGGCCCGCCGTGTCCATCACCTTCTGCTTGCCGGTATAGAACGGGTGGCACTGTGAGCACACGTCCAGCTGCAGGTCGTGGGTATAAGTGGAACGGGTCTTGAAACTGTTACCGCAGGAACAGGTAGCGGTAATTTCTTCATACTTCGGGTGGATACCTTCTTTCATGGCGAACCTCTTTACGGTCA
The DNA here is from genome assembly GCA_014359475.1 of Marinobacter sp. GTDB lineage: Bacteria > Pseudomonadota > Gammaproteobacteria > Pseudomonadales > Oleiphilaceae > Marinobacter. The sequence goes on from JACIZI010000020.1 coordinate 12,493, forward strand.
TGCCGCTACCTGGTCACGGGAACCTCACAAGGCTCCGGGTGCCGGGCACCGCATGTTTGAATCCATCGGAAAGACGGGGCACAATCATGCCCTGCCTGAAACAGACCGCGAATCTTACTGGTTAACAACCATTCAGGCAAGCCCCGGATTACCCCAAAACCTCCGCCGGGGCCGGGCTTCGCCACCATCCATCACCCCGGGAACGCCACCGTGCCAGAAACTGCCCGCATTGCACTGAACCGGCCGTTAAGAAGGCTGTTTGACTATCTGGTGCCTGAGGGGATGAAACTGCAACCCGGCCAGCGGGTACTGGTGCCCTTCGGGCCGCAGAAACTCACGGGACTGGTGACGGAGCTTAACGTAACACCGCCGGCCGGCATTCGCCTCAAGCCCATTGCCAGCGCATTGGAAGACTGGCCCGCCCTGCCGCCTGAAACCCTCCGCCTGCTGCACTGGGCGGCGGACTACTACCAGCATCCCCTGGGTGAGTGCCTGTTCACCGCCCTGCCCCCGGCCCTGCGCCGTGGCCGCCCGGCTGAAGAGAAACAACAGACCTGGTGGCAAATTACCGACCGGCCGGCTGACCTGATCCCTGCCAACGCCCACCGTCAGCAGGCCCTTTATCAATGGCTTCACGAACAGCCACGGGGAGCCACCACCCGGGACATTATCGGGGCCGGATTTTCCCGTGCCCAGCTCAACAGCCTGCACCAACGGGGACTGGTGCAACACAGCCAGTCCGCTGTACCACAAGCGGCCACCGCCACAGACCAGAATGCCTGCCAGCGCCGCCCTGAACTGTCACCCGCCCAGCAGGAAGCCACCAGCGGCCTGCCCTTACCCGGCGACGGCTTCCGGGCCTGCCTTTTATATGGCATCACCGGCAGCGGCAAAACGGAACTCTACCTGCATTATTTGAAGGAACATCTCAGGGAAGACCAGCAGGCTCTGGTGCTGGTGCCGGAAATCAACCTGACCCCGCAAACCGTGGCCCGCTTCCGACACTACTTCGGCGACCGCATCGTTGTCTGGCACTCGGCCCTGAACGACAGTGAGCGCCTGCTTACCTGGCTGCGAGTACGGCGGGGGGAGCCGGTTATTCTTATCGGTACACGCTCCGCCGTACTGCTCCCTTTCACCAGCCTCGGCACCCTGATTGTCGACGAGGAGCACGACAGCTCCTACAAACAGGGGGAAGGCTTTCGTTATTCCGGGCGGGATCTGGCGGTGTACCGGGCACACCTGAACAACTGCCCGGTGATTCTCGGCTCTGCCACCCCTTCCCTGGAATCCTACAACAACGCCCTCACCGGCAAGTACGACCTGGTCAGACTGGAACAGAGGGCCGGCAAGTCCCGTCCGCCGGAAATCCGCCTGCTGGACATCCGCAGCCGCCCCCTCGAAGGCGGTCTGGCCCGCCCCACTCTGCAAGCCATCGAACAGACAGTTGCGCAGGGCCGGCAGGTACTGGTGTTCGTCAACCGCCGCGGATTCGCCCCGGTGATGATGTGTTTTGACTGCGGCCACATGGTGGACTGTCCCCGCTGCGACACCCGGCTGACCTACCACCGCCGTGACAACGCCATGCGCTGCCACCACTGCGACTACCAGACCGCCGCAACACCCCATTGCCCCCAGTGTGGCAGCGAGGCCTTCAAGCCCGTCGGCCAGGGTACCGAGCGCACCGAAGACACCCTCGCTACCCGTTTCCCGGACACTCCGGTTATCCGCGTCGACCGTGACAGCACCCAGCGCAAGGGGGCCATTCAGACCATACTCGACAAGGTCAACAGCGGCTCTCCGTGCATACTGGTCGGCACCCAGATGCTGGCCAAGGGCCACGACTTCCCCGGCGTCACGCTGGTCGTTGTCGTCAACGCAGACGGCGGCCTGTTCAGCGTGGATTTCCGGGCCCCGGAACAAATGGTGCAAACCCTGCTACAGGTCAGCGGCCGTGCCGGAAGGGGTGAGAATGCCGGCCAGGTGCTGGTGCAGACCTGTCATAGCGACCACCCTTTGTTACGCACCCTTTGTGAAGGCCGCTACCTGCCCATGGCCGATCAATTGCTGAGTGAGCGGGAAACCGGTCAATTCCCCCCATACCGGGCCATGGCCATCTTCCGGGCCGAGGCGGACACCATGGAGCAGAGCCTGACCCTGCTGGACCAGATCCGCACTATGACCCGGGTCGCCGGCATCGAAACCTGGGGGCCCCTACCGGCCCTGATCGCCCGCCGCGCCGATCGCCACCGCGCCCAGCTGATCCTGGTCAGCCACAACCGCAAACACCTGAACCACCTGCTTACACAGATCTGCCTGCAACTGGACCAGCAGAAACAGCCCACCGGGGTTAAATGGATGATCGACGTGGATCCCCAGGAAACCGGCTGACAGACAAAATGAGAACCGCACCCCGTAAATGCGATTCGTTACAAACTTTTTCACAAACTCCACACCCACGGGGTTGCCGAGAGAAACTATGTGCTATGATTTCAGCACAATAACCGGACTTCTTTTCAGGGTTTCTCGACCCGGGACCCGCCTGCCAAAAGATTCCGCAACGAACTCAATTCAGGCGTTGTGCCGTCAGACACGGAAACTGGAGATAGAATAATGTCAGGGAAAATCCTTGCGCGTGCGTCAGCCATCTCGCTGGCTTTAATTCTTGCGGCCTGTGGGGGGGATGAAAATTCGACTTGCCTCGGGGGAGCATGCCCTGAAGAGGGTGGCGGGAATGGTGGCCAGACGGAAGCCACTCAATCAGTAGATAGTATCCAGTTGCTTGCGAGCACACCTTCGATAGGCACCGCTGGACGAGATGAAGCAACCATCACGGCATTGGTCCGCGATGAGAATGGAGTTCTGTTGCCTGAGGTAGGCCTCCAATTCAGCGCATCGAACAATGGCTCCCTAAACGTACAGAGCCCTACAACCTCGGAATCTGGTGAAGCCACTGCTGTACTGACCGCCAACAACGACCCGAGAAATAGAACGATCACCGTATCTGCAGCCGCAGGCTCCGCCTCGGGCTCTGTCAATGTCGGCGTAACAGGCACCACCTTGTCGATGAGCGGCCCTTCTGCAATCAGCAGCGGTGGCAATGCAACATTTACGGTAAGACTCACCGACTCTGCCTCGGAAGGCATTTCCAGCATCCCGATCACCATTGAAAGCGCCAATGGAAACGAATTATCCGGAAACACCACAACAGACTCATCCGGCCAAATCCAGTTTACTCTGAATGCCCAAAGCAGTGGCCAGGATACGATTTCCGCGTCAGCTTATGAGGGAGATTCGAGAGTCTCCAGCGAGATCACTGTGAATATTTCCTCCGACAATTTCACCTTCAATGACATTGCTGACGATGCAGTCGAGATAGGGGACACGCAAACAGTTTCCGTCACCTGGAGTAGGGGAGGAGCGCCTGTCGTAGGTGAAAGTGTGGAATTCGCAACAACCCGCGGTGCACTTAGCTCAAACAGTGATACAACGGACAATCAAGGTGTCGCATCAGTAGATATCAGCTCTTCAGACGTGGGAGTGGCAGAGATAACCGCTTCGGCTGAAGGCCAAGATAACGAGTTCATCGAAGCAATCCAAACAATAGAATTCGTTTCATCCAAGCCTTACAGCGTTAACCTCAGAGCATCAAAGAAGCAACTTACGACGAATGACCAAGCTGACATCATTGCTACCGTTCGCGATGTAAACGGCAACCTGGTAAAAAATGCCCGAGTTACATTTAACAACACGAACGATACTACTGGCGGAACAGTGTCTCCAGGCACAGTGAGAACAGATAGCCAGGGCAGAGCCACAGCCACTTACAGTTCAACTGACGCAATCAGTGAGAACGATGGGGTTGAAATAACAGCAACAATTACCAGGCAAGATGGAACGCAGGTTAATCAGTCCATCAACCTGACCGTTGCCGGTCGCGCCCTTACTTTGATTCTCGGGACCGGCAATACCATTGAGGAGCCCAATCTAACGACCTATGACATGCCATGGAGTGTAATTGTTACTGATGCCAATGGTAATGCCAGTACAAACCAACCGGTTCAGATTAGCGCCCTGCCAATTGAATTCTACAAAGGAACGTATTCATACAACGGCACCCTTTGGACACCAAGGCCCTACACAGAAACTTGTCAAACAAATCACGCAGATGAGTTGAATGGAACCGAAATTGCCAACCCAGCCTCTGCACCCAGATCTGTAACAACAGATGAATTTGGATCTGTAGAATTCACGATTCGTTACCCTCAAGGCGAGTGCAACTGGGTTAGAATGAAATTAACCGCAACATCAAACGTGGAAGGCTTCTCATCATCAAATACCCGGGAGTTTATCCTTCCATGCTTGGCGGATGATGTCACTGACGAGGAGGTAAGCCCTCCAGGTGGTTCAACAAGTCCCTATCAGGCGCAAGCATGTAATTAATGCTCACAAGCCCGGCCAAGCGCCGGGCTTTTTGCTTGCAACAAAACTTTCCGCGATAATACGCCCCTTCTGTTTGCAACGGGCACCCTGCCCCGACACCCATTTCCTGTTAACCGAGTCGTCTGACAGCATGAAAGAGACCGTATCCGAGCTTCTCCAGTCTGCGCTGGCTGCACTGCAGTCTGAAGGCACCCTGCCCGCGGACCAGACTTTTACCCCGCAGGTGGGCAACACCAAAGACAAGTCCCACGGTGACTATGCCAGCAATATTGCCCTGGTAGCCTCCAGGGCGGCGGGCTGCCCGCCGCGACAGTTGGCGGAGGCGCTGGTTGAGCGGCTGCCGGCCAGTGGCGCAGTGGAGAAGGTGGAGATAGCCGGGCCGGGGTTCCTGAACTTTTTCATGAGCACCGCCAGCGCCTTTGGCATTGTGGACACGATTCTGGAGCAGAAGGAACAGTTCGGCTGCAACACCAGCGGCCAGGGCCAGAAGGTGCAGGTGGAGTTTGTATCCGCCAACCCCACCGGCCCCCTGCACGTGGGCCACGGCCGGGGGGCGGCGATTGGTGACAGCCTGTGCCGGTTGCTGGAGGCCAATGGTTACGATGTTACCCGGGAGTTCTACTACAACGACGCGGGTGCGCAGATCAATAACCTGGCCTTGTCGGTGCAGTCCCGGGTCAAGGGGCTCACACCGGAAGACGAGAGCTGGCCGGCAGACGGCTACCGTGGCGATTACATTGTCGATGTGGCCAACGCCTACCTGGCCGGTGAAACTGTCGTAGCGGATGATCGCGAAGTGACCGCCAAGGCAGACCCCGAAGACCGGGAAGCGATCCGCGAATTTGCCGTGGCTTACCTGCGCCGTGAGCAGGATCTTGACCTGAAAGCCTTCGGCGTTGAGTTCGACGTATACTTTCTGGAATCCTCACTGTACGAGGATGGCAAGGTGGAGGCCACTGTTGAGCGCCTGAAGGCCAATGGCTACACCTATGAGCAGGACGGTGCCATGTGGCTGAAAACCACCGGGTTCGGCGACGATAAAGACCGGGTGATGCGCAAGAAAGACGGCGGCTATACCTATTTCCTGCCGGATGTGGCCTACCATCTGGACAAGTGGCAGCGCGGTTTCACCACGGTAATCAATGAACAGGGCGCGGACCACCATTCCACGGTAACCCGTGTGCGGGCCGGCCTGCAGGCCCTGGAGGCCGGCATCCCCGAAGGCTGGCCGGATTATGTTCTGCACCAGATGGTGATGGTGACCCGCTCCGGACAGGAGGTAAAAATCTCCAAGCGGGCCGGCAGCTATGTCACCGTGCGGGATCTGATCGATGAAGTGGGCCGTGATGCCACCCGCTTCTTCCTGGCTGCCCGCCGGGTGGATTCCCAGCTGACGTTTGATATCGACCTGGCCCGTTCCCGGACCAATGAGAACCCGGTCTACTACATTCAGTATGCCCATGCCCGTATCTGCAGCGTGCTGCGCAAACTGAAAGAGGAAGGGGTGGAGCGCGGTCGCCATGAGGCAGCAGGTGACCTGTCCCTGCTGTCCCTGGACGAGGAAAAAGATCTGGCCAATCAACTGGCCAAATATCCGGAGCTGGTGGCCAATGCGGCGGCCCAGCGGGAACCGCACCATATCGCCCATTATCTGCGGGAACTGGCAGGCCAGTTCCACACCTATTACAACGCCCACAAGGTGCTGGTGGAAGACACCGCCATCCGTGATGCACGGGTGACCCTGTATCTGGGCATCCGTCAGGTGCTGGAGAATGGCCTGCAGTTGCTGGGTGTCAGTGCGCCGGAAGAGATGTAACCAACCAGCAGGATATCGGTCATGGCCCGAGATTATGCCCCCAAAGGGCGCAAGAGCCCCGCAAAACCGGCCTCCCGGAAAACGGCCCGGCAGGGCAAACGGCCTTCGCCCGGTCCGGCCCCTGCTCCGGCCCGCCGGCAACAGGGCAGCCTGTCTGTGCGCTGGATTCTGGCACTGGCGGCGGTCGGCGGTTTTATCGGCTTTATTTTCTATCTGAATTCCCTCCCACCGGTGGATACGGGTGACACCGGCAGCGATACCGCCACGAAGGAATCCCGTCAGCAGGAAGAAACGGCAAAACAGACGGAAGCAAAACCGAAGAAGCCGAACTTCAAGTTCTACGAGATGCTGCCGGAGTCGGAAGTGGTCACGCCGGAGGTGGAAGAGTACACGCCGGACACCTCCCGGCAGCAGGACTTCCGTTACCTGGTGCAGACCGGGTCTTTCCGCAGGCAGGGCGATGCCGAACGGCAGCGGGCGCAGATTGCTTTCCAGGGGTTGCGGGCGAAGATTCAGCGGATTGATCTGGATGACGGGGGGACCTGGTACCGGGTGAATGTGGGGCCTTACGATTCCCGTAGCCAGATGAATTCGGCGCTGGATAAGCTTGTTAACATTAATATTCAGCCGTTGGTTCGGAAGATTCCCAAGGAGGGCTGAGCTGATTAGCTTCAGTGCCTGGCGGGTATCGGGTGGGGCTTTCCAAAACACGCCCTCGATACTGAGCCTTCTTGACTGGGTGCATGGTGGCCTCCGCTCTCCGAAACGTTCCCGCCCCTGGCATCCCTTCCCTTGAAAACCCACAATCAGCCTCCATAACTGCGGGATAACGTTTTTGATCAGGCAACTGGAGCCAACATGACTACGATTCTTTCCGTCCGGCGCGATGATGAGGTCGCCATGGGAGGCGACGGCCAGGTTTCTCTGGGGAATACCATGATGAAGGGTAATGCCCGGAAGGTGCGTCGGCTGTATAACGGTCAGGTTCTGGCCGGTTTTGCCGGTGGTACGGCGGATGCGTTTACGCTGTTTGAGCGGTTTGAGGCGCAGCTTGAGAAGCATCAGGGGAATCTGACGCGAGCGGCGGTGGAGTTGGCCAAAGACTGGCGAACGGACCGGGCCTTGCGGCGGCTTGAGGCGTTGTTGGCGGTGGCGGATAAGACGGCATCGCTGATTATTACCGGTAACGGTGATGTGATCGAGCCCGAGGGCGGGCTGATTGCGATTGGTTCCGGCGGGCCGTTCGCCCAGGCGTCGGCGCGGGCGCTGCTGGAGAATACCGATCTGAAGGCCAGTGAGATTACCGAGAAGGGGTTGGAGATCGCAGCGGATATCTGCATCTACACCAATCACAACCGCACCCTGGAAGTGCTGTCCATTAACGACTGAGATCCGGAGCAAGCATGTCTGCAATGACCCCCCGTGAGATTGTCCACGAACTCAATAAACACATCGTGGGCCAGGAAGAGGCCAAGCGTGCTGTCGCTATCGCCCTGCGTAACCGCTGGCGCCGGATGCAGCTGGACAGCACCCTGCGCGACGAAATTACGCCCAAGAATATTCTGATGATCGGTCCCACCGGTGTGGGCAAGACCGAAATTGCCCGCCGGCTGGCGAAATTGGCGGATGCACCTTTTCTGAAGGTTGAGGCCACCAAGTTCACGGAGGTGGGCTATGTGGGCCGGGATGTGGAGTCCATTATCCGGGATCTGGCGGACAGCGCGGTGAAGATGCTGCGTGAGAAAGAGATGAAGCGCCATGAGCACCGCGCACTGGATGCGGCAGAGGACCGCATTCTGGATGCGCTGCTGCGTCCGCCCCGGGATCTGGAGGAGGAAAGCCGTCAGACCAGTAACGATTCCACCACCCGCCAGCTGTTCCGCAAGAAGCTGCGGGAAGGCGAGCTGGATGACAAGGAAATCGAGATTGATGTGCGCGCCACCGGTGGCGGCGTGGAGATCATGGCGCCTCCCGGCATGGAGGAGATGACCAGCCAGTTGCAGAACATGTTCTCCAGCATGTCCTCGGACAAGCGCAAGACCCGCAAAATGAAGGTGGCGGATGCCATGCGCCAGATCAAGGACGAGGAAGCGGCCAAGCTGGTCAATGAGGAAGAGATCAAGGCCAGGGCGGTGGATGCCGTTGAACAGAATGGCATTGTCTTCCTCGATGAAATCGACAAGGTCGCCAAACGCCAGGAAAACAGCTCGTCGGATGTGTCCCGTGAAGGGGTCCAGCGGGATCTGCTGCCGTTGATCGAGGGCAGTACGGTGAGCACCAAGTATGGGTCGGTGCGCACCGACCATATCCTGTTCATCGCCTCCGGTGCCTTCCACCTGTCCAAGCCGTCGGATCTGATTCCGGAGCTGCAGGGCCGGCTGCCGATCCGGGTGGAGTTGCAGGCGCTGAGTCCGGAGGATTTCAAACGCATTCTTACCGAACCGGATGCCTCGCTGGTGCAGCAGTATGAAGCACTGATGAAGACCGAGGGTGTGACCCTGAGCTTCTCCGATGCGGCGATCACCCGCATCGCCGAGATCGCCTGGAAGGTCAACGAAACCACCGAGAACATCGGTGCCCGCCGCCTGCACACTGTGCTGGAGCGGCTGCTGGAGAGCCTCTCCTACGAGGCAGGCGACCAGGTGACGGACGACTTCGAGGTAACCCCGGAGTTTGTTGACGAGAAGCTGGGAGAACTGGCGGAAGATGAGGATCTGAGCCGGTATATCCTGTAACGGATTACCTGCCACCGCCGGAACCACAAACGGGGCCTTCGCGAAGGCCCCGTTTTTTATGGCTGAAAGACAGCAGGTCTGACGTTACTGGGCGTTACTGGGCCTTGCCAAACAGGTGGGTCACGTTGCTCAGTCCGCTTGCCAGCCGCCCCTTGTCGCTCTGCTTTTTGCGGCCCCTGGCCACGTAGAGCGGAAGCATTTCTCCGTAAAGACTGGTACTGATGGTGCGCTGTTCGTCCTCCAGGCGATCCCGGCGCAGGCGGATGCCGTATTTCGCCAGCCGGGGTTCCAGCTCATCCGCCCGTTTCAGCAGATCCCGGCGGGTCATCTGGTAGGCGTGCTCGCACACCATGCGCCGGGACTGGAAGCTGAACACATCCGAGAAAAACAGTTTGGCATCGTCCCGGGTCGGTTCGAACAGCAGGATCTCTTTGTCCGGGTAATCACGGGCGTACTGGGCGATACCGGACTGCATGCGGGAATACACCATGGTCCGGTGCATCTGGCTGAGCAGATTCGGCATACCGGAACGGGTCAGTGCGCCGGGTTCCATGGTGCCGGCACGAACGGCCGCACTGGCATCAATGGGCACTTGGGGATTCACGGCAAATACCAGGTCGGCTCCGTCCTCGAAGGCAACGGAGGCATGCAACCCCTTGCGCAGGGTGCCGTCCACGTAATAGCGACCATCAATTTCCACCGGTACGTAGATCCCCGGCGAGGCCATGCTGGCCTGGATGGCCTTGGAAACAGGCACATGGTCAAAGCCCGGTGCTCCGAAGCAGACAGCCTCGGTGCTTTCCACGTCGGCGGCAACGACATACAGACTGCGTCGCAGCTGACGGAAGTCATTGCTGCGACCCAGCATATTGAATGCCCGCTCGAGATAGTCCTGCAATGCTTCGTTATCAAACAGTCCGGAGGGAGCCGCCTGAGCCAGGGTTGTCAGGGCTTCCAGCAGGCTCTGATCGTAGGGATTGTTGATGAAGCTGCTCAGCGCCCGGCCGACCAGCCCCGGCACCGCCAGCAGGCGACGCCCCAGCTCGCGAAAAGCAGGCCGATAGAACACCTCCGGGTGGAACGGGTGTACTTCCGCTTCGTTGCGAACAAAAATGCGACACAGCTGGGCTGTGGTGACCTGGTTGGCCAGGTTGGCCGCCACAAAAGAGCCGGCGTTAACGCCCACGTATACGTCGATGTTATTGAAATCCAGCCCGTCCAGAGCCTCATCCAGCGCTCTCAGGGCTCCGATCTCGTAAATGCCGCCCAGCGGACCACCGCCACCGAGCGCCATCCCTATGCGGGGGCGCTGCCTGATATCCGTGGTCTCTGTGCTCATTGGCTATCCCCTTGCGGAAAAATACTGAAACCTTGTTCATGTCCAATTTAGCAGGTGTGATTAGAACAGGCACCCTACATTGCTGTGATGCACGGCCCGGAAAGTGGAATATGGCCCGCTCAGCGCACCGCCAAAGCTGCCTTGTCCGCACGAGCGGTAGGTGAGGTGCGACCGGGCCTCAGGTAGCGGCCAAAGCCAGCGTTGCGCAACGCCAGGTCCACACAGCTCTTGATCACGTGGGGAGAGTCCAGCAGCAACACGTCTTCCAGCAGCTGACTGGCCCATTCCCGGCTCATATTGCGGATCACCGACTTGACCTTTGGCAGACTGGCAGCGTTCATGGACAGGGAGTCGTAGCCCATGGCCATCAACAGCAGCGCTCCGCCCGGGTCCCCGGCCAACTCGCCGCAAATGCCCACTGGCTTACCGACGGAATGGGCATCCTGGGCAATGCGCACCAGCGCCTGCAGCACCGCCGGATGATAGGAATGATAGAGCTGCGCCACCCGGGGATTGTTACGATCCACCGCGAGCAGATACTGGGTCAGGTCATTGGAGCCTACGGACAGGAAGTCCACTCTTTCTGCCAGCTCACGCACCTGATAGACCGCCGCCGGGATCTCGACCATCACGCCCACCTTGGGCATGTGAATGTCGTAACCTTCTTCCCGCACTTCATGGTAGACCCGGTAGATCAGGTGCAGCGACTCCTCCACTTCGGAGACGTTGCTAATCATCGGCAGCATGATCTGCAGATTGTTCAGCCCCTCACTGGCCTTGAGCATGGCACGCACCTGCACCAGAAAGATTTCCGGATGGTCCAGGGTGACCCGGATGCCGCGCCAGCCCAGGAAGGGGTTTTCTTCCTGGATCGGAAAGTAGGTCAGGGCCTTGTCGCCGCCGATATCCAGGGTTCGCATGGTCACCGGGTTGGGTGCAAAGGCCTCCAGCTGCTCCCGGTAGTACTCCCGCTGCTCCTGCTCGGAGGGGAAGCGGTCCTTGATCATGAAGGGCACTTCGGTGCGGTACAGGCCGATACCCTCGGCCCCGTGGGACAGGGAGCGCACCACGTCGGTCATCAGGCCGGTGTTGACCAGCAGAGAGACCCGATGGCCGTCCGTCGTTTCACAGGGCAGGTCCCGCAGGGACTCCAGCCCGCGAACCAGCTCGTCCTCCTCGTCGCAGATTTCCTGGAAGAAGGCGCGCAGGTCGGACGAGGGTGAAGCGAAAATCTGCCCCTCGAAACCGTCCACAATCAGCTCTTTTCCGTCCAGCTGGTTAACCGGAATGTCCACCAGGCCCATCACCGTAGGCAGTCCCATGGCGCGCGCCAGAATGGCAACGTGGGAATTGCTGGAACCGCGCACCGAGACCAGCCCGACCAGCTGACCCTTGGGCACTTCACCCAGCATGGCGGGGGTCAGCTCTTCGCTGACCAGAATGGTGTTTTCCGGGTAGACGGTATCTTTGTGTTTGTCTTCCTGCAGATGGGAAAGGATCCGGCGGCCCAGGTCCCGGATATCCACAGCCCGCTCCCGCAGGTAGGGATCATCCATCAACTCAAAATGGCGGGTGTACTGCTGCACCACCTGCTTCAGAGCGCTCTGGGACCATACCCCCTCGCGGATACGATTGGTCACCTCACCGGGCATGGCGTTGTCGTCCAGCATTTTCAGGTAGACATCAAACAGTGCCTGCTCTTCCGGGCGCAACTGGGTGGACAGCCGTTCAGCCACCCGCTGGATATCTTCCCGCACGGCCGCTACGGCAGCGTTGAACTGGGCCAGCTCTTCTTCCGTATTCTCTGCCGGCTTGTCCGGCACCGCATCCAGATCGGCGGAGGGGAACACCACGACACCCACACCCATGGCCACACCGGGGGAGCCCGGCACACCACTGAAGCTGACATCCCGGGCTTCCTCCCCGGTCAGGGACAGGCCACTGATGGCACCGGTCGCCTCGCTGTGGGCGATCACCCCGGCCAGCTGAGCCGACACGGTCACCAGAAACGCTTCTTCGCCCTCGTCAAAACAGCGGGAGCTTTCCCGTTGCTGGACCACCAGCACACCCAACACCCGGCGGTGGTGAATAATGGGTACGCCCAGAAACGAGCGGAAACGCTCTTCCCCGGTTTCCGGGAAATAGCGGTAGCGGGGATGGGAGGGGGCATCTTCCAGATTGATGGGCTCTTCACGGGCACCCACCAGGCCGATCAGACCTTCGGAATAACCCAGGCTGACCTGACCGACGGACTGTTTGTAGAGGCCTTCGGTGGCCATCAGGATGTAGCGGTTGGAGGCCGGATCCAGCAGATAGACGGAGCAGACCTCGGTGTTCATGGCCTCTTGCACCCTCGATACAATGATACCCATCGCCTCCTGCAAGTCGCGGGCACTGTTTACCTCTTGTACAAGACTTCTCAGTATGCCGAGCATGGCGGTTCTAATCCGTCACTATTTCCTGATTAGCCTGGCCGCTGATTGTTGCCGGCCCGCTGCCACTGTTCCATGTTGTGGAACAGTCGCGGAGCCAGCTCTTTCAGGGCCTTGCGATACACTTCCCGTTTGAAGGAGATCACCTGCCCCAACGGGTACCAGTAGCTTACCCATTGCCAGCCGTCGAACTCCGGAGAATCGGTGATGTCCATGCGCACATGAGCATCCGGAGATAACATCCGCAGCAGGAACCATTTCTGTTTTTGCCCCACGCACACCGGGTGCGAGTTGTGCCGCACCATCCTGCGGGGGAGACGATAACGAAGCCAGCCCCGGGTGCAGCTGATGATTTCCACATCACTGCTGGCGAGACCGACTTCTTCTCCAAGCTCCCGGTACAGTGCCTCTTCCGGTGATTCGTTATTATTGATACCACCTTGCGGGAACTGCCAGGAGTCCTGCCCTATGCGCCGGGCCCAGAGGACTTCCCCCCTGTGGTTGGCCAGAATGATTCCGACGTTGGGTCTGAAACCGTCTTTGTCGATCACGGCACAGTCCTCTCATGTCGGTGGACCGGGTTAAAAAACAACCGGTCAGATTTGTCCAAGTTGCTCTCATTCTTACAGAATTCCCAGAGGACGGCAAACATCTCCTGAAACTCTCTGTCATGGTAGACTTGAAGCCTCTCAACCCACCCGAATACCGGAGGACCCGGCCTTGACCCTCGCTATCTTTGATCTGGATAACACCCTGCTTGCCGGCGACAGTGACCACGCCTGGGGCGAATTCCTGGTAGAGGAAGGACTGGTCGACAGTGAGGAATTCCGCAAGGCCAACGACCGCTTCTACCAGGAGTACCTGAACGGCGAGCTGGATATCCGCAACTATCTGGAATTTGCCCTGAGGCCACTGGCGGAAAACCCGCTGAACAACCTGCTGCGCTGGCGTGAACGGTTTGTGGAACAGAAAATCGAACCGATGATGCAGCCCCGGGCCATGGACCTGCTGGACGAACACCGGGCGAAAGGCCACACGCTGATGATCATCACGGCCACCAACCGGTTCATCACCGAACCGATTGCCGGGCTGATGGGCATTGAACACCTGATTGCCACTGACCCCGAGTTTGATGGCGAACGCTATACCGGTCGCATCAGCGGCACCCCAAGCTTTCAGGACGGCAAGGTGATACGACTGCAAAGCTGGCTGCAGCAGCAGAGTGAAAATCTCGACGGGGCCTGGTTCTACAGCGACTCCCACAATGACGAGCCGCTGCTGCGCAAGGTGGCAAATCCGGTGGCAGTCGACCCGGACCCGAAGCTGGAAGCCCTGGCCCGGGAACTGGACTGGCCGGTACTGTCCTTCCGGAACTGACGGCTAACCGAGGTCAGAGAAAACCGGTCAGTGACCTGACAAAGCAGGCCTTGAGGTAGTCCGTTTCCGGAATCCCCGGGATCACGGGATGGTCCGGAGCCTGATGCCCCTGCTCCAGCAACTGCACAAAGCGATCGATCTTGCGACCGCTGGCGCGGATGATATCCACCAGCCGCTCCCGGGACAGGTGCATGGAGCAGGATGCAGACACCAGGATTCCCTCACGATCCAGCAGTCGCAGGCCCAACTGATTCAGGCGGGCATAGGCCTGTTCGCCGGCTTTCTGGTCCCGGCGGCGGGGAATCAGGGCCGGAGGGTCCAGCACCACCACGTCGAACTTTTCTTTCGCGTCACACAAGGCCTTGAGCGCCTCGAAGGCATCCCCTTCCAGGGTTTCGACATTGTCCAGGCCGTTCAGCCGTGCGTTGTGGTGTACCGACTCGATTGCGGATGCGGACGCATCCACGCAAGTGACGTGACTGGCTCCGGCACTGGCGGCCTGCAGTCCCCAGCCACCGGCATAGCTGAACACATCCAGCACCCGTTTACCGGGGGCATAGTCCATCAGCCGCCGGCGATTACTGCGGTGATCATAGAACCAGCCGGTTTTCTGGCCACCGGCCAGGGGCACCTCGAAGCGCACGCCGTTTTCTTCCACCTGCAGCAGCTCTGCGGCTTCCCCCTGAACCTGCTCGACGTAACGCTCAAGCCCTTCCACCTGGCGCATCTTGCCGTCGTTCTTGAGAATAATGTTGCGGGGATGGACCAGCCGCTGCACAGCACGGACGATGGCCTCACGCATCTGCTCCATGCCGGCGGTGGAGATCTGCACCACCACGGTATCCGCAAACCGGTCAATCACCAGCCCGGAGAGGCCATCGCTGTCGCCGAAAACCCAGCGATAGAAAGGCTTGTCAAACAGTCGGTCCCGCAGCGCCAGTGCCGTTTCCATGCGCTCGGTGAGTCGTTGCGGAGTCATACCCCTGGACGCATCGCGGCTGATCAGGCGACCGCAGATCAACGCATGGGGATTCACAAATACGGTACCCAGCGCCTTGTCGTTGGCGGCTCGCAGCTCTGCCTGGGTGCCGGGTGCAAAGTCATTCAGGGGGGATCTGCGGGTATCCACTTCGTTGCTGTAAACCCACAAGTGCCCTGCGCGCAGGCGGCGCTCCGCACCCTTGCGCAGGTAAAGAACCGGAAATGTCATCTGGCTCATGCTTCCGATTCAGCGTGTTCTGCGTAGGCCGCCGCATCCATCAGCCCGTCGAGCTCACCCGCATCGGCCATTTTTACCCGGAACAGCCAGCCATCACCGTAGGGATCTTCGTTTACCTTCTCCGGCTCTTCGTCCAGGCTGGTGTTCACCTCGATCACCTCGCCGGTGACCGGGCTGAATACATCCGATGCAGATTTGACCGATTCGGCCACGGCCGCTTCCTCACCACCGTTAACCGTCGCGCCGACTTCCGGCAACTCGATGAAGACCACATCCCCCAACTGCTCCTGGGCGAAATCGGTAATACCGACGGTGGCGGTGCCATCATCCGCCACCCGGACCCACTGGTGAGTTTCGATGTATTTCAGGTCTGCTGGTGCTTCGCTCATAGTAGTATTCTTTCCCGCAAATTTTCAGCGCAGTTTACCCCAACTTAAAACGATCAACTAGCCAGCTGCACGAACGCCTTGAGATAGTCCACAGTGGAATCCGATTCCCGCAGACCAAGCCAGATCTGTTTGTGTACGCCACCCTCCCCCAGCCGGACGGTTTCAACCGGAATCCGCTCACGGTATTCATCTACCAGCCAGCCCGGCAGGGCACTGACTCCTCGTCCGGCAGACACCATCTGCAGCATGATCTCGGTGGTTTCGATGGTTTTGTGGCGGGCAGGCCGGCAGCCGGCCGGCAGCAGGAAGTAGCTGAAAATATCCAGGCGTTCCGTTTCTACCGGGTAGGTAATCAGGGTTTCCTGCTCAAGGTCCTGCGGATGAGCGTTGTCTTTCCCGGCCAGCGGATGTCCCGGCGGCACCACCAGTCTCAGCTCGTAATCAAACACCGGCTCGAAGATCAGCCCCTTACGGTATAGCGGGTCCGGTGTCACCAGCAGATCAATGTCGTGACCGAACAGGGCTGCCATGCCGCCGAACTGGAACTGCTGCTTTACGTCCACATCCACATCCGGCCACTGCTGCAGGAAAGGCCCGACCACCTTGAGAAGCCACTGGTAACAGGGGTGGCACTCCATGCCGATGCGCAGCATGCCCTTCTGCCCCCGGGCCATGCGCCGGACCATCTCTTCGGCATGCTCAAACTGGGGCAATAACCGGTTGGCGAGGGACAACAGCAGCTGACCGGCCTGGGTAAGGCGCAGCTTGCGCCCCTCCCGGATCCAGACGGCCGTACCCATCTGCTGCTCCAGTTTCCGGACGGAATGGCTGAGGGCCGACTGGCTCAGGCACAGTTTTTCGGCCGCTGCCGTCAGCGAACCCTGTTGCTCTACCGCGCGGATCAGATCCAGATGATGGCGCTCAATCATGGGTTATCTCTGAATTTTTTTCATGGACAAATGAAATAATACCATTTTTATTCATCATACCGCCGCCCTAGTCTTGTCCCGACGTTAAAAGACAACACAGGGAACACGACCATGCTTACCACCCACAACCTCGGTTACCCCCGTATCGGCAACAGGCGGGAACTGAAATTTGCGCTGGAGGACTACTGGTCCGGCCAATGCACCAGAGACGAACTGCTTGACCGCGCCCGGGTCCTGCGTCAGCGCCACTGGCAGGATCAGCAACAACTGGCACTGGCCCCGGTGGGGGATTTCTCCCTTTATGACCAGGTACTGGACATGAGCGAAACTCTCGGCAACCTGCCAGAGCGAGCAGGCAATCACAAAGACGCGGATCTCGACCGGTACTTTCGCATCGCCCGCGGCCGGGCCGGACAGAACGATTGTTGTGGCGGCGTTCATGCCGGGGAAATGACCAAGTGGTTTGATACCAATTACCACTACATAGTGCCGGAACTGGACAGCACAACCCGTTTTCAACTCAACCCGGCACGATTGCTGGAGCAGGTGCGGGAGGCCCGTGCCGCGAACGTGGGAACCAAGCCGGTCATTATCGGCCCCGTGACCTATCTGTGGCTCAGCAAGTGTTCAGACAACAGCGACCGGCTGGAGCTGCTGGAACAACTGCTGCCGGTTTACGGCGAGCTGCTCAACCGGCTGGCCGAAGAAGGCGTGGAGTGGGTACAGATCGATGAGCCGGCACTGGTCACAGACCTGGACGGTCACTGGAAACACGCCTTCCAGCTGGCCTACCACCAGCTCAAGAGCGCTCCGGTCAAGCTGCTGCTGACCACCTATTTCGGGCAGCTGCGGGACAACCTGCAACTGGCCTGCGAACTGCCCGTTGCCGGCCTGCACCTGGATGCGGTGCGCGCCCGGGGCGAAGTCAGCCGTCTGGTGGACTGGCTGCCCGGCCACAAAATACTGTCCCTGGGCGTGATTGACGGTCGCAACATCTGGAAAACTGACCTGACCGCCGTGCTGGACTGGCTGGAACCGGTCCATGAAAGGCTGGGCAGCCGGCTTTGGCTTGCGCCTTCCTGTTCGTTGCTCCACGTACCGGTGGACCTGGAACGGGAGACCGAACTGGAACCGGAGATCCGCAGCTGGCTGGCCTTTGCCCGGCAAAAACTCGACGAGCTGGACATTCTGGCCCGGGCGCTGAGTAACGGCCGGGGCGAAGTGGCCGGGCCACTTCATGACAACCAGCAAGCGATCCGGAGTCGCCGCAACTCCGGGCGGGTTACCAACCCGGAAGTGCGCACCGCCACCGCCGCCATCACTCCGGCCATGGCGCAGCGACACAGCGCCTATCCGGAACGCGCAAAGCGGCAGCAACGGAAACTGAACCTGCCGCTTTTCCCCACCACCACCATCGGCTCGTTCCCCCAGACCCGGGAAATCCGCCAGACCCGGCTGGCCTACCGCCGGGGTGAACTGGACGAGACCGGTTACCGGCAACGGATCCGGGAGGAGATCCGCCACTGCATTGAAGAACAGGAAGCCCTGGGCCTGGACGTACTGGTGCACGGGGAGGCGGAGCGTAACGACATGGTGGAGTACTTCGGAGAGCAACTGGAAGGCTATGTATTCACCCGCTTCGGCTGGGTGCAGTCCTACGGATCCCGGTGCGTCAAGCCGCCGATCCTCTACGGGGACATCCGTCGCCCTGCCCCCATGACCGTCGACTGGATCAATTATGCGCAATCAATCACCGAAAAACCTGTGAAAGGCATGCTGACCGGCCCCGTGACTATTCTCAACTGGTCCTTCGTACGTGATGACCAGCCGGAACAGGACACCTGCCGGCAACTGGCGCTGGCTATCCGCCAGGAAGTTCAGGATCTGGAAAACGCCGGGGTGGCAATCATCCAGATCGATGAAGCGGCCTTACGAGAAGGGCTTCCACTGCGCAGATCCGACTGGCAGGGCTACCTGGACTGGGCCATCAGTGCCTTCCGGATTGCTGCCAACGGTGTGGCGGATGAGACCCAGATCCACACCCACATGTGTTACTCGGAGTTCAATGACATCATCGATGCCATTGCCGACATGGATGCGGACGTGATCACCATCGAGACCTCCCGCTCGAACATGGAACTGCTGAAAGCCTTCGAGGATTTCCAGTACCCGAACGGGATTGGTCCCGGCGTGTATGACATCCACTCTCCCAACGTGCCGGACAAGCAGCAGATCATTGAGCTGCTCCAGGCCGCCGCCCGACGCATTCCCGCCGAACGGCTGTGGGTAAACCCGGATTGCGGCCTGAAAACCCGCGGCTGGGCAGAGGTGCGACCGGCACTGGCGAACATGGTGGCTGCGGCACAGGATCTGAGGAATCAGGGCGCCAGACATGTATGTGAAAATGACATATACACATCTGAGCATTATTAGTACATTTGCTTACCAGGTGGAGGAGCGCGGAGCAAGTACCACAGTCCAGCGGCGTGTCAGGCGCTATACAGTCACGATGACTGGGCAATTGACACTCCCACAGCGGCTTTGCGGAACGTTAGCAAGAAGCTCACTGGGGGTTCCGTGCCTCACAGGTAATTCAGTAACTGACAAGGGTCAATACCGTTAACGACACAGGCGGTTGGCCGGTGGCCTCCACCGGCCTGCTTTTCCCAGAATAAGGAACAGAGTCACAACCCGGGAGCCCGGCAAATCATCATCTTTCCCGCTCGGTTAACCTGAACTCCCGACGAAAGCGAGCGCCGCATGCTCCCGTTAACCCATTGATCCGACTTGAGGAAGACGTGCCATGAGCTTTGTCCTTGTGACCGGCGCCAGCTCCGGCATTGGTGAAGTATTTGCCCGCCAGCTGGCTGCAGAGAAACAGAACCTGATACTGGTAGCGAGACGCGCGGGCAAGCTGGAGGCACTGGCCAAACGCAGAAACGCGATTGTCATACCGGGCCTGCATAGTCTGCTGCTGATCTGGTCCAGTAAATTTGCACCCCGCTGGCTTTCACGCCGTGTGACTGCCCAACTGCGAAAGGAAGCCTGATCAGCGGGCAATCACGCGGTACACGGGCCGAAAGCGGGGAATCTGCTTGAGCACCACCTGAATCACCGTCATCAAAGGCACCGCCAGCAGCACCCCGACCGGTCCCCAGAGCCATCCCCAGAAAAAGATCGACACGAAGATCACCACCGGGTTAATGGCCATGCGGAAACCGTGAATCCAGGGCTCGATAAAGAACCCCACCAGCGTGGTCAGCGCCAGATAGCCCCCGGGAGCCAGCGCCATCATCCAGAACACCTCCAGACTCACCGCAGATACTACCGCCAGCAGGATAATGGTCAGAATTACCCCCAGATAGGGAATAAACCGGGCCAACCCGGCAACCAGGCCCCACACGGCGGGATCCGGCAATCCGATAGCCCAACTCAGCAAGCCGGTCGTGATGCCCACCACCAGGTTACTCAACGCCATTACCCCGAGATACTGGGCAACCTCCTGCTGGGAATCCCGGCTGATGCGCAACACCATCCGCCGGTGCCGGGCGGGTACCTGGCGCACAAAATTGCGAATCATCCGGTCACCTCCAACGAGGAGGAAATAGGTGAGCGCAAGCGCCAGGGCGAGCCCCGTCGCGCCATTCCGGGCCTTTACGATCAACTGACTGCGCCAGGAATCTGTCTGCATCACCACTGTAGTCGGCTGCTTCTTATCCCCTGAAGCAGAGACCTCCTCCATTGACTTCTCCACCTTCTCCGCGGACTCGCTCACCTTGTTCAATTGTTCTGCGATCACGCTTTCTCCGACCAGCAGGCGTGACACGCCCTGGGGAGCCTTCTCGGCCCACTCCAGCACCGGTGTTGCCACCACAACAGCCACACCCGCAATTCCCCCCAGCACCATAAGAACCAGCACCAGCGCCGACACTGCCCGGGGAACACTGAAACGGACCCAGGCTTTCTTCACAAGGGGCGCAAGCAACAGACTGGTCAGCACCGCGAGGATGATCGGCAACACAATCTGATGGGCCGCATACAGGGTGTACAGAATACCCAGAACAAACAGACCGTAGATGGGGGTGGACAGATCCTGCCAATTAGCGGATTTGCGGTCGGCTTCGCTCTGTTCCTGATGCTTGTTGTTGTCCATGGCGATGTCCTGTCGGCAGCGAGGAGATAACCCGACAGTCTACCGGCCAGATAACGACTTGTCCGGATATGAAAGTTTCTTCATGCAGTAGGAGGGGTCACCACCCAGGAAGGAGACAACCACTTCGTGATCGATGCCCGGCAAGGCCATGACGTCGTATTGGTCGCCAGCAAGCATAGGCTTTTGCCTGTCGAAGCTCATGGCACTGACACCCCCCATCCGATGTCACCTGCCTGGGCGAACCAGATTCTGGTAGACTTCGACCCTAACCAACGGAAAAATAGTCATCGCCAGAAGGATCTGACCATGAAAGCCCTCACACTCCTGCTGCTACTGATCCCGCTGCTTTCCTGCACGTCGCAAACCCTGACCAGCGAGTCTCTCTCCCGGGCAGAAATCGAAGCCATTCAGGAGCGGGTACGCCAGGCTCATCCGGAGCTGTCATCCTCTAAACAACACGAAGTGGCCGAACTGGTCATCCGGGCGATGGACAATATGGTCTTTATCGAGGGTGGCAGTTTTATGATGGGGGACTCCAGCGAGCCTTGTGAGCCTGGATCTAAAAGGGTTTGCTGGAAAGACTATGACACGGACAACAACCATACCCACAAAGTCACTCTGAGCGGCTATTCGATTTCCAGGTTCGAAACAACGATGAGGGACTTTGATCTGTACCGGGAGGTGATGGGCAAAGAGCCTTATGCGCAGGATTTAAGGGCTCGGGAAGACCGGCAATACCTGTTTCAGCCCAACCTGCCAGCCTGGACCAAAACCTGGGCGGAAGCTCAGGCTTATTGCCAGTGGATCGGTGAGCTTTCTGGCACAGATGGCAACCTGCCTACCGAGGCGCAGTGGGAATACGCTGCGCGGGAAAGAGGCCAGGATATACTCCATGCCACTAGTAACGGAGAGATTGATCCAGGAGAAAACTACCCATCCTCTGAAGAGCGCGATAAAACGATTCCTGTTGGTTCGTACCCTCCAAATGGCATCGGGCTGTATGATATGAATTATAATGTTAGCGAGTGGGTGTATGATTGGTATTCGGAAGACTATTACGCCAAAAGCGAAACGAAAGACCCCAAAGGTCCTGATAACGGAACGTTAAAGGTATTGCGTGGGGGAATGAGCGCGAGTTCTTTTGGTGCCAATACAACCATACATAGGGAATCAAGAAAGCCCAAAAGACAACACTATTCCCGACTTTTGGGCTTCCGCTGCGGCAGTTGGTAAGGCCGCTTTCAGGAAGCGCCATGGATGCGTTACGCGGATCACTAAGCTACCCAATATGGTCCGGAGTTTCTCAGTTGAGCAACCCGATACTGGATCCTGCTGAGCTTATTTCTTACCGGAACTTTATTCCAGGCCAGGGTCTTTTCCGACTTCGGTGAGCGTTGAGAAAGATCGTTAATAATCCATTGATGGAATTTTCTCAACTGGTCATCGAAGAGTCCATCGTCAAGGATTGCGCAGATTTCGGCCAGGCTGTTCATGGGGTCGACTTTACTACCATCAGCCGACATATGCTGAAGTACCTCGATAAAGTGTCGCCAGCTACTGACTGAAGATGTCAGTAATAAAATCGCGCTTTCCTGCTGTTCTTCCCAAGTTTCAATAAAGGACCTGGAAAGGGTATATAGCATCATGCCCATGGTCTCGGGAGGTAATGCCGAATAACTGACTCCCTTATAGTTCATACTATCCAAAGAGCCGGTATCTTTCGCGTTTTCTGTTATATTTCTGGCTAGGATTTGCGCTTCCTTTTTTATACTGGCTCTCCTTAGCCAAGCCCGCCTAAATATCTCACCATCATAAATGATGCCCGTTATATCGGAGATATTTGAAGACATACCAAGATAAATACTTCTGGCCCATTGATTAAAAAGTTTTTCTTCAATATTGGAACTAAACTCAAAATCTGATTTCTGCAGAACCTGAACCGTCGTGACAAGCAGGCCCCAGGCAGAACCGGCGCCAACGGTTGTGCCAAACGAGCCACTGGCCCCCGGGCCGAACACCAGCCGCCCCTTACCTTTGAAAAAGAGTTTTTCATCCCTCAAGCCCAACTCAAAATCCAGGCCTGCTCCCACACCGGCGGCAACAGTGCCACCTGCCTCAATTTTCAACAGCTCCTTCCAGTTTGCATTGTCCCGGAATTGTTCATCCGGGTGCACCCAGCAGAATCGACCGCTGACGGCACCGCCGGCTTCCGCACCCGCGAAGGCGTTTCCGGACAGGCTCAGTCCGTTTTGGCCCGGCTCGACTTTCTTTTTATCGGAGAGCAGGAAGGTGGCGGCACCGGTGCTCAGCTTAACGTTGCCTTCGGTATTGGCTTTTCCACCCACAAAGCAGTTAAGACTGATATCACCACTGAGCCGGAAGGCACCAAAAGCCAGATCAGACAGCTCCCCGTTCCGGTTTCGGTAGGTAAAACGGCAGTCCCACCCGGCTTTGTCCGGTACAAAGACTTCCGCCAGTTTCGCTTCCGCCTCAGCCAGGGCCATTGAGGCTCTGGCTTTCGCACCGATATCCACTTCGCCTGTACTCAGATCGAAACTGTTGATTCCGGCGCTTGCCTGCATGGCAAAGCGCATCAATTGCGCCTCGGCACTGACCTGAAGCGTTGTCTGTGCGTCACTGTCGCCATTTCCCGAAGACCAGGTCAGGCGGGTGTGCTCTTCTCCCAGCAGATAAACGTCCTTTGAAGCCTCCGCAAACTTCACCTCAACCTTACCAATAGGACTTTTCTGCGAGTCCTTGGCGAGATCATCACGGATCTTGCCCATCAACTCGGCAGCGGTGGCCTTTTTACTTCGCAGTAACTCCGAAATGTTGCGGCTCTTGCGAACGTAGCGGATAGACGCATAGGTGGCCAGTAATCGTGCATAGACACCCTTACGAACATAGTGCCAGCGCCCCGGGCGGCTGAGCACCATGACTTCAACAACACCCGCATCCTGACCCTCCAACAGACGTTGCAGCACCCAGTTGTCGGGGTCCTGCGTTGCCGGCAGATGCCCCCGATAATAGTGAGCATACCCCCTGGCATCGGCTGCCAGTCGGTAGTAACGGGCAGCGTCGATGAATGTCCGGGTTACCATCCCTGGAGGTAGCGCAACCCGGGCCTGATCTTCCGTTAATGCTGTTGCTGGTGTCACGGATTGCCAGCTGTGAGTGTCATGCCAATACCAGGCAGAACCGCAACCCGTCAGCTCCTCCACGGGGCCGTCACTCAGCGCGCATACCAGAGGACCAAACATTCTGGGCTCATGGAAACGAAGCACGGAACCTTCGCTGCCGAGCTAGATTACCCGCAGCAAGTCTTTATCCACTGCCAGATCCAGTACAGCGTAATCAAACCGAAGAGGCCTTTCTGTATTGATTACCAGGCGCTTAAGCGTGCTGATGTAGCGTGCAATGTCCATTTTCATCGTACTCACATTCCGAAACCACCAGCGCGCCCTGGTTAGCGGATTGATTCAGCAATGTTGCAAAGGGAGTGACCGGTGCACGATCACTTCCAGAAGCATTCTTCCGCTGCCCCGTCTCCGCCAGCGCTCCCTCATCCTTGCCAACACCCTCGGGGGTCACGGTCCCGGGCGCTCCCGGCACTTGGGCTGCGGCGGGTGTGCCCGGTGTGCCCACGCCGGGGGCACCGCCGGTGTTCATCTTCACCATCGGCCCTGAGACTGTCACACCGCTTGGGTCCACCTTCACAAAGCTGCCACCGGCCTTGAGGGTCACTTCCGCGCCCGCTTCGATTACGATTTTCATGCCGGCTTTGTGGTGGATCTCGCTGCCTGCTTCAATGAGCTGGTTGTTGGCCGCGTGGTGGGTGCGGCCGGTGATAATGGGCTGGTCCGGATCGCCATCCAGGAAGGAGACTATTACTTCATGGCCGATGCGCGGCAGGGCATGGGTTTCGGTGTGTTTCACCCGGGTCAGCAGCCATTCCCGGTTGAGTGACTGTACATCGTGTTCCCGCAATTCGAGGCGGGCATCGGCACCAGACTCAACACCCCCATTTCACTCTCAGCACGAACCTGCTGTGGAATCCTGAAGCTGATGGTCCGCCCTGTAGGCCTCCGTGGCGATCGGATATGAGGGTTTCTTCATGGAGCCAGTTCCGTCATTGCGGTAGAATCACGCCATCTTCAGGTACATGACGGAAAGGACACCACCATGAACACCCACCGGATTCTCTACCGTTTACTCCCTTCCCTTCTGACCGGCACTACAATCCTGTCCGGCTGCAGCTTCTATTACGAATCCAAAGCCGAGGATATGGTCCAGCGCCAGATGGATGCCATGGTGTTTGTGGAGGGGGGTGAGTTTATGATGGGGAACCCCGGGGGGTGGGATGGAAGCCGCGACAGTTGGCCCCCTCACAAAGTTGTTCTGGATGATTTCTACATCCAGAAGTACGAGGTGACCCAGGGGGATTTTGAGTTGTTTATGGAGGTAGCGGGGTATGAGTCTTCACACGAATTCTATGAAAAAAGAAGAGCAGACAACTCCGACCGGTTCCAAAGCGACCTACCTGCTGTCGCCACCTGGAACGATGCATCCGCATTTTGCCACTGGTTAGGGCAACAGTCTGGCAAGCCCGTCAAGTTGCCAACAGAAGCCGAATGGGAATACGCGGCAAGGGCGCGCGGTCAAATGCTCCGTTACGCCACGCCAAACGGTGAGGCCATCGAAGGCGAAACAATGGCGGCGAAGGTCGAACGTAATCGATACGACGAGCCGCCGTTCGAAAAACCTCTGCCTAAACCACCTGGAACTTTTCCTCCCAACCCCATCGGGTTATATGATATGTCGGGAAATGCGGCAGAATGGGTGCGCGATTACTACAGCGAGGATTACTACGAACTTTCTTCGGTCAACAATCCGGAGGGACCCGAAGAACCAATCATCGATGATTGGCATAATTCATCGTACAGAGTCGTTCGTGGTGGGGACTTTAACGATTTTGCGGGCAATACTACTGTCACGAGAAGCAAAGCTCCTGCGAGTATTGCCAGCAACGCCGTCAGCTTCCGCTGCTCCTATTCATCAGGCGACTAGCACTGCTTCCAGCCACCTATGGGAGCGCTCTGCATAAGGTGAGCGAAACAACCCTCGACGAACAAGACGATAGTAGTTGGTCATCAAGGTCTGGACGGAGCCCTTCCGACCTTCAGCCCCCATTCTTTTGAGAACCTCTACGAGCTCCCTGTGGGTTTTCACTGTATCCAATATTCTCAGGGCAGCCAAAGCTGCGGACTGCTCATGGCAATGCGGGGCAAGGATATGCAAAAGCTCTGCCTTGGCTAGCGGCGTTAAGGCTTCCAATTCCTCATTGGCGAGAACACCTTCAATCGCACGCGAGACAACCTCCTGCCTTTCCGACCATAACGTCCAGGCACCGGTTAAGCCCCTCATCCCCCTATCAAACACTTCTACAAAGGAGTCGGCACTCATCGAAAACATTCTCTGTAAGAAAGAAACGTACTCAAACGCCGCACTATCAATCCAATCCAGGAACCGGAAATCACTTTGTTCCAAAGACCACCGAACAAACTTCACAAGCTCCCAGACTTGGCGACCATTGAGCTCCGCGGCAACGCCACCGCCACCACCGGGACCGGCAATCAGATACCCTTTCATAGCGAAATACAACTTACTGTTATATAGGAAAACCTTGAAATCCAGGCCAGCTCCTATGCCCGCCGACAACGCAAATTCAGGCTTCACATCCAGCAATGATCTGTATTCTTTACCAAGGGCTATCTGATCATCGGTGACTGTCTTATTATCGGCGCTTTCCTTTCCGGCACCCTCTTGAGCTTCCACTTCCTGGTAAGCTGCCTTCCACTTCACTCCGAAGGTTGCTTCGTTATTCAGCGTGGCTCCGGCAAACGCTTCCCCGTTGGTTTCTCCGGAGACACCGACTTCGCCGGGTGCGCTGGACACTTTGGCCTTGGCGGCCAGGGACGCGCAAGCACCTGCAAATCCACGAATTCGAAACTCTGCATCTGCTCTGAAGTAGCCACAGTGAAGTTCCGGTTGGTTTCCGTCTACAGACTCATATTTCAGTACCAACTCCGAGCCCTGCTCGTTTGGCAATTGCGCTTTCAGAACAGCCTCGCCCTGCATCAGGCTGTAGGCACCTTCGAGCTTGCCGCCGATATAGGCCTCTTTCTTATCCGGGTCGTAGGCCGCTTTCAGCCCGCATTGGGCAGCAAAGCGGAACATCTGGGCTTCGGCGCTCGCGGAAAAACGACCATCTCCCATGGAGGCTTCTTTTTTAAGCAGCTCCACTTCCAGGCGGTTGAAGAAGTTGTCGTTCTTGCTTTTCCACTCACCAAACTTGATTGCGAGGGTTTTGCTGGTTTTCAGGGCCTGCCTGGCATCGCCCCAGGCGCGCTTGAACTCCCCGCCCGACATGGCAGCCCGGACATCGGAAGTCTTGAGGGGTTTCCAGTGCCTGCGCAGCTGGTCCACCACCTCCCTGCGCATGTAGCGATAACCGCCCGTTCCGGTGTGTTTGATCTCCACCAGAGGATGGCGCTTCATGGAGGAATACGGAGGACGGGCAATCCGGTCTACCGGCGTGCTGGTATCGACCAGTTTGCGGAGTTTCTTCTCAATGGCAACCATCAGTGAGCGCCGTTCTTCCTGACGCTTGGCGTGATCCTCGACAATGTCATCGGCCACCACCGTCGCCAGCCAGACGGCGGGACTGACTTTGGCGGAATACTCGATCACATAATCCATATAGGGGAGCAGTTCCGCATCCAGCTCCCGAAAGCGCCTGGTCTTTGAAACAAGGTCTTCAATGTCCGGTTCCGAGATGTAGGAGGGCCACAAGGTGGCTTCCTTCAATTCGTCAGCGTCAAGGCGAAGGCGGGTGACTTCCGGCCGGGGCTTGCCTGACTGCTCGGCAACACGGCAATCGATTTCGGCTTCCAGTGCCGCACGCAGGAGCTTCAGGCGCTCATCCATGCGGGTAAGATCCTGTTCGAACCCTTGCACCGCCTCCTCATGAGCCTGAATTTTGTCGTTTACCAACTGCCGGGTAGTTTCGAGCTCACCGCAATACAAGGTGAAGAATTGCAGGGATAACCTGTCTTTGGGAGCCGTGAAGTTTTGCTGCTGGCCGGGGATCAGGATCTGTTGGCGAACATTCCGGATTTCATAGTCAATGCGCTTCTTGCGTCTGCGCTGATGCTCCAGTCGCTCCCGCTCACGTTTCCATTTGGCCTCATACTCCGCCAGCAGGTCCGCTGCAGTCGTGCTTTTCTCGGGCTTTGGTAGCGCCCCCAGTTCCCTGAGCTTGTTCCAGGCCTTCTCCCGGGCTTCCGGTATCTTGTCCGGATCACCTTTCTCGGCCTCGGCCAGTTCTGCCAGCGGCTCGTTGAGCAGTGTGGTTTCTTCTTCCAGCGCTTTGAACTGGGTTTCTGTCAGTGCAAATACCTGCTCATCCTCTTCCGTGAGTTGCACCAGCGCCACACACTCCATGGCGCAATCGGAGCATTCCAGGTCGTCGGAGGAATCGTCATTGGCGGACAGTGCCGCGGGCAGGGGCCTCTTTGCCGCGGGAGACTCCGGAACCGCAAGATCCCACCCTGCCTCTATGTGGTTTACATCCCTGATGATCGGGTTCTCTGCCTTGATGGCATCCAGAGAAACCTTGTACCGGGAGGCAATGCCCGAAAGGGTCTCTCCGGCCTGTACTTTATGCTGTGGCATGTTCTGACTCCACGAAGCGTTCCATCGCTATAAGGCGGTCTTCTGCGGGCATCTCCGCATTCACCGCCAGGTTCCTGAGTGTCGGTTCAGACAATATCGGTGTATCGATCTGCAAGGCTATGCGCAGCCAGCGCTCCTGCTGTGACACCTTGCTGCAACCATGGGCTGTTGCCTCGTGCAATCGTTCCAGTGTCCAGATCCGGGGATCTCCCGCTTGCCCGATATGATCGCGATAGACCTCTGCCAGCTGACAGGCGCGCTGCGCCTGTCGGTAATCAGGCAAACCGGCGAGTTCCGCCTGGGAAAGTTTCCATTCCCGCAGCGCCTCATCGGTGGATTGCAGCGGCCCTGTTTCACGGTTCATCCACCGTTGACTGTCATGCCAGTAAATCGTGGATTCCGGAGGAAACAGGGTGCTTGCCTTATCGCCCAACACCGCCAACAGCGGTTTCATGGAACGTGGCTCGTAGAAACGGAACAGCCGCTCGTCGGATTCTGCCAGTGCCAACAACCGGCTGCGGCCCCAGGCAATCATATCGTCAAAGCTCTGGTTGCAGTCGATTACCAGACCAACTCCGGCATCTGCCAGTTTTCCTGCTGCCAGTTTCTGCACATCCGGTCGATCCGACATCTCCACCAGGATCGGGCCTGCCTGCCAGCCGCTTTGCCAGCGGGTACCTTCCAGCAGACTGACCCAACGGATATGCCCGTTGGCCATGGCTGCGTACAGGCCTTTCAGGAAATCCGGCGTGCCGGCCAGGTCGACAATGGCGAAGGCAGCATTGTCCGGTTCGCCAGGCACAACCGGCAACTGGTCAAGCGTGCTGATGTAGTGTGCAGCGTCCATTTTCATCGTACTCACAGTCGGAAACCACCGACGCGCCTTTGTTGGTGGATTCTTTCAGCAGGGCGGTGTAATCCGTCGCCGGGGGCGGTGCATCCGCATCGGCGTTTTGCCTCTGCCCCGTCTCCGCCGGCGCCCCCTCATCCTTGCCAACACCCTCGGGGGTCACGGTCCCGGGCGCACCCGGTGCCTGGGCCGCTGCAGGCGTGCCCACACCCGGTGCACCGCCGGTGTTCATGTTCACCATGGGACCCGAAAGGGTGACCCCACTCGGGTCCACCTTGATGAAACTGCCGCCCGCCTTGAGGGTAATTTCTGCGCCGGTTTCGATGACCACTTTCATACCTGCCTTGTGGTGGATCTCGGTGCCGGCTTCCACCAGTTGGGCCTTGCCCTGCTGGCTATGGACATTGCCGTTGACGGTGAGGCTGCTGTCGGCTCCGACAGACTCCTTGCGGTCGCCGTCCACGGACAGGTTGTCGTTTGCGCTGACCTGGCTGACCCGGTTGTTGCCGACGGTCAGGTGATTGTCGTTTTTCACCACTTCCGCCCGGTCGTTTTCGGTGAGCAGGTCCAGGTCTTTCTGGGCGTGAATGTAGATCTGCTCCTTGCCCGCTTCATCCTCGAAACGCAGTTCGTTGCTGCCTTCGCCCTTGTGGGTTCTGGTTTTCAGGGTGGTGCGGGTTTTGTGTTCCGGCAGGGCGTAAGGCGGCGTGTTGGCCGCGTGGTGGGTGCGGCCGGTGATGATGGGCTGGTCCGGATCGCCGTCCAGGAAGCTGACGATGACTTCGTGGCCGATGCGCGGCAAGGCCATGAATCCGTACTGGCCGCCGGCGGATGCCTGGCTGACCCGCAGCCAGGCGCTGCTGCGCTCGTTGTTTTCTGAATAGCGATCCCAGGGGAAGCGGACTTTAACTCTGCCGTATTCGTCGCAGTGTATCTCTTCCCCCTCGGGGCCGGTGACAATGGCCATCCGGGGGCCATCCATCACCGGACGGGCCGGAATGGCCGGTCGCCAGTTCCGGTCAGCCGGCACCGCCTCAAAATGGTTGCCGTAGGTGGTCGCACCCTGTCCGGCATCCTCTTCCAGAGCCTGTGGCTGAGTGCCGGTGTGCTTCACCCGGGTCAGAAGCCATTCCCGGTTGAGTGCCTGTACCTCGTGTTCTTGCAGTTCCAGGCGGGCACCGGGAACCAGATCCGGACGATTGGCAGAGCCAACGGCCGTGCTGGCATCGTTGCGTAGCGCGTCCAGCCGGGCATGGGTAAACGGCTTACCGCTGGCATCAGCCTTGAAGCGCCCCGGGTAGTCGTAGTGCTGGTAATCTTCCCGGTGTTTCACGCCATCCGCGCCGGCTTCATGCATCAGGGCATAGGCGGGATTACGGAATGTATAGTCCTTCAGGGCAACGGAGCCGACCCGCACCCGTTCCTGATAGGTAAAGCTGGATACACAATCGGCCCGTGTCGTACCGCCGGCCCGGGCGTTATAGGTGATGGGTTCCAGCACCGGCGCATCCCCATGATGGTCCGCGATCACCAGTCCGGGAGGCTCCTCCCCGTCGGCAGTGCCATGGGCATGCCGGTAGTGCCAGCCCTCTTCTGCCGCGAGGCGCTCCAGAAATGCCAGGTCGCTTTCCCGGTGCTGGACGCAATATTCCCGTTCTTCCGGCATGCGCTTGAGGTCGAACAGCGTGTCGGCGATGCCCCGCTCATCGAGCAAGGTACGGACGATATCCTCGGTGGTACTGGTCTGGAAGATGCGGCTGTTGTGCATCAGCCCGAGCCGCCAGAGCGGGGGCTGTATCACCACCTCGTAAGCAGTACGGCGGTGGCCGGAATCCAGCCGGGCAAATTCGCTGACCACACCATGGAAGCGGCGCAGCGGCTGACCATCCCGGAACACCAGAAGGTCAACGGGCTGCTCAAGCACTTCGTCCGGTGCGATGGAAGGGTCACGGCTGGCAAGCTGCAGGGTGCCGGAAAAAACAGAAGAGAGGGATTCATCCAGCTCAAAGCCGGTCATCGCGAACAGATCCCGGGGGAGCGGACCAATGGTGACGGTAAACTGCAGTCCTGCTGACTGGGGCATACACTTCTTCCCTGAAGATAATGGCGTTTTCTGGCACGATCTGTGTGCCCGGCTGCGGACAATTATAGACGTTCTTCAGGGAACTTTAACAGCTCCGGGATGCCGTCCGTATCATTGTGTGGCTCAGTACCCGTTACTGCCGGTCTCCAGATCAAAGATGTAATCTTCAGCACGGACCACCTCGGAGTCAAACCGGCCATCCGGGTACAGGGTCAGCCAGCGATACCCCGGTGCCTGATCCTCGACGGAGAACTTTCGTGAACCCCGCTCGAACTGGATACAGGTGGAGGGTGACGCCATCAGCGCAACGCCGTTGCGTTCGGTATCCAGCGCCTGATGGACATGGCCCCAGAGTACAATTTTCACCTGCGGGAAGCGCTCGATGAGCTGCCAGAACTCCTCGCGATTACGCAACCCGATATCCGACATCCACTCACAGCCGATATCTACCGGGTGATGATGCAGGGAAACGATCGCGGACCGGTCCGGGTTGGCAGCCAGGGTCTGCTCCAGGAACGCCAGCTCGTCCTCAGCGAGAGCCCCGTGCACCTTGCCAGGCACCGAGCTGTCCAGCATCAGAATCTGCCAGTTATCGCGGATGATGTGCTTCCGGTCGGCATCATGCTCACGGGCGATCTGCTGCAACAGGGCAGCATCATCGTGATTACCCGCGATCCAGTATGAGGGACACTGAAAGGCCTTGATCCGCTCGCCAAATACCCGGTAAGCCTGCTCCGAGGCATCCTGGGTTATATCGCCGGTGGCCAGCACCAGGTCCGGCTGGCCATGGGTCTGCAATACCTTGTCGATGACCGCATCGAGACTGTCCCTGGTTGTAACACCCAGCAGGGCGCCTGCCGGGTCGGCCATCAGGTGGGGATCTGTCAGTTGCAACACCCGCACCGGGCGGGCCTTGTCGTTGGTCATCACAATTGATCGATTTCCTGCTCGTACACGTTGGCTCTGCTTCAGTGCCTCATTCTTCCAGTTCAGGTGCGACCAAACAGAACGGTTCTCACATTTTGCACAATGCTACCAACGGGAATTGCAGGATTCGAAAACTGGCACACACTCTGCCCGCCCGGCAATGACGATATTCCGTCACCCAATTGATCTTTTCAGGCAGGGTCCACACCTTCCCCGGCGTTCCAGGCGGCGAACTCGGCCGGAAGGTGGCCAAACCGCAGGCAGTAGTCCAGCCATTCAGCAAGAAAACCGTTCACCTGAACCTTCTCATCGGGGTGGTGCATATAGCGGTTGGGATAGTCATTCACCGGGGCGATCTGACGATCCCGGTAACAGGAAATCACTTCTGCCATGGCGGCATCGTGATAGACCCGCACCGTCATCTGCGGGTTATTGAGCCAGCGGCCGGCGTTGTGGACCTGTTCCAGCAACAGGGTCTCGGTGAATCTGGCGGTCTGCAATACCTTGATACGCACCCGGCCAAGGTAATGGTTCTCCCGGTGCAACTCGATCTCGCTGACCGGCTGGCCATCCACCCGCAGGCTGCGCATGCGACGCAGACGGTCGTAATTGCCATCACACAGGGCACCCAGACGGCGGAGGTCCGGCACGTAAGGCCGGGACTTCATGGACCACTCAACCATGAACTGACCACTCCTGCTGCAAACGCGGGCGATTCAGCTGCAGCCATTGCAGGGCAATAATCGCCGCCGCATTATTGATGCGCCCGTCCCGGATCATCCCGATGGCCTCATCCGCCGCAAACACATGGGCACGGATGTCTTCATGCTCATGCTCCATGCCAAAAAGCCCGCCGGCGGACTCAGTACTCACACAGCCGGCATATAGATGCACCAGCTCCGTGGTACCACCCGGAGACACGAGATAATCACAGATTCTTTCCAGCGGACTGAACATCAGGCCGGCCTCTTCCTGCCCTTCCCGCTGGGCCACCTCTTCCGGAGATTCACCCTCTTCATTCATGCCCGCCACCAGTTCCAGCAACCAGGGCGACTGATCCCGCCCCAGCGCTCCAGGGCGGAACTGTTCAAGCAACACCACCTCATCCCTGGCCGGGTCATAGGGCAAC
Source organism: Marinobacter sp. (assembly GCA_014359475.1). Classification (GTDB taxonomy): domain Bacteria; phylum Pseudomonadota; class Gammaproteobacteria; order Pseudomonadales; family Oleiphilaceae; genus Marinobacter. The sequence continues at coordinate 46,048 of JACIZI010000020.1, forward strand.
ACACAGGTCGCATCGCCCCGCACAAACAACTCCCGGGTAAACTCCGGCATCTCCCGCCCATCAAACCGCGGATGCGTCAGCCACAGCTTGTCCATACGAAAGAAGCCGTGGAAAACGGTTTCCCGCTTCCGGATGTCCACATCCTGCGCCTTGAACTGAAACGGCTGTGCTTTTTCCCTGGTCATTTTCGATTCTTGATCCGCTTGGTGGTTATCTCAAGAACCTTAGCGGGAGGCTTTGGTTGGTTGCAAGCGTTTCCTGTTCGGTTTTGTCATGGTGGTTAACGGGCATACGGGCATTTTCAAGCCTGTAAAAAATCACTCAGACCTTGTCGTAAAGCTTCCCCCCGGACTCCACAAACTCCCGGGATTTCTCCTGCATCCCCACCTCAATGGCAGCAGACTCTTCCAGCCCCTGCGCACTGGCATATTCCCGCACTTCCTGTGAGATTTTCATGGAGCAGAATTTGGGACCACACATGGAGCAGAAGTGAGCCACCTTTGCAGACTCCTTGGGTAGCGTCTCATCGTGGAAGGCACGGGCCGTATCCGGATCCAGACCGAGGTTGAACTGGTCCTCCCAACGGAATTCGAAGCGGGCCTTGGACAAGGCATTGTCGCGGATCTGGGCGCCGGGATGCCCCTTGGCCAGATCGGCGGCGTGGGCTGCAATCCGGTAAGTGATGATGCCGGTTTTTACATCATCCTTATTGGGCAGCCCCAGGTGCTCCTTGGGAGTAACGTAACAAAGCATCGCGCAGCCATACCAGCCGATCATGGCGGCACCGATACCGGAGGTAATATGGTCGTAACCAGGCGCGATATCCGTGGTCAACGGACCGAGGGTATAGAACGGCGCTTCGTCGCAGCATTCCAGCTGCTTGTCCATATTCTCCTTGATCAGGTGCATAGGCACATGGCCGGGACCTTCGATCATGCACTGCACGTCGTGCTTCCAGGCAATTTTGGTGAGCTCACCCAGGGTTTCCAGTTCACCGAACTGGGCGGCATCGTTGGCATCGGCAATGGAACCCGGACGCAGGCCATCCCCCAGACTGAAGGACACATCATAGGCCTTCATGATTTCGCAGATATCTTCAAAATGCTCATACAGGAAACTTTCCCTGTGATGGGCCAGGCACCACTTCGCCATAATGGAGCCACCCCGGGAAACAATACCCGTGGTACGCTTCGCCGTCAGGGGCACATGGTGCAGGCGTACACCTGCATGAATAGTGAAGTAGTCAACCCCCTGCTCTGCCTGTTCGATCAGCGTGTCCCGGAAGATTTCCCAGGTCAGGTCTTCGGCCGCACCACCCACTTTCTCCAGGGCCTGATAGATAGGCACAGTGCCGATCGGCACCGGCGAATTACGGATAATCCACTCCCGGGTTTCATGGATATTCTTGCCGGTGGACAAATCCATCACCGTGTCAGAGCCCCAACGAATCCCCCAGGTAAGCTTTTCCACTTCCTCCTCAATGGACGAACTGACCGCGGAGTTGCCGATATTGCCGTTGATCTTGACCAGAAAATTACGCCCGATAATCATCGGCTCGGTTTCCGGATGGTTGATGTTGGCAGGAATGATCGCCCGGCCCCGGGCCACCTCATCGCGGACAAACTCCGGGGTAATCTCTGACGGAATACCGGCACCAAAGGATTGACCCGGATGCTGGTCTTGCAGGAGCCCCTGCTCCCGGGCCTCCTGCAGTTTCATATTTTCCCGGATCGCGACAAACTCCATTTCCGGGGTGATGATGCCCTGGCGGGCGTAGTGCATCTGGGACACATTGCGACCCGCTTTGGCACGCAGGGGTTTGCGCTCATCCAGGAACCTCAGCGGGTCCAGCAACGGGTCTTTCATTCGCCGGCGAGTGAACCCGGAGCTGTAATCCGGCAACTGCTCGACATCACCACGCTCCCGTATCCAGGCCTGGCGCAATGGGGTCAGGCCCTTGCGCAGATCAATCCGGGCTTCCGGATCCGTATAAGGACCGGAAGTATCATAGACCACAACCGGCGGATTCTTCTCGCCGCCCATTTCCGTAGGGGTGTCCTGCACGGCAATTTCCCGCATGGGCACCCGAAGATCCGGCCGGCTGCCTTCCACGTAGATTTTACGCGAGCCGGGCAAGGGCTCGACCGCTGCACGGTCGACTCGGACAGATTCACTGAGATAAGATGGAATGTCTGACATGCTGCGCTCCCGGTTGTTATGTGAAACGGGTCGCGCATGACGGGCAGGCAAAACGATACACTGCTGGTACAGTTTTGTGCCTGGTAATGTGTCTCGGATCCCTACGCCGGTATTAGCCGGATCAGGTGACGCGGGTTCTGCACTGCAATCTCAGCCGGTCCGGTTACTCGGGAAGGACCAGCACCCCGTCAAGACGCGAATCTCGTTACGGCCAATCAAAATGATTAACTTCTGCAAGTGTAGAGCCGCGAAGCGTTTTTGTCCATAATGTCGCCTTCTGTCTGAATACGCTTGCAGAGAGATGCCCACAAGGGCAGGAGAGCACCTGCTCCCGGAGAACGAATTAACAGGAGTCACCATGAAAAAAACCCTGCTTTCCGGACTGATCGGTCTGTTCGCAGCCCAGCCGGCCCTGGCCATGGATCTGGTCGAAACCTATGAGAAAGCAATCTCCTACGACTCCGGCATTGCATCCGCCCGGGCACAACTGGCGGCACAACAGGCCGGTATCGACATCAGCCGGAGCAGCCTGCTGCCACAGGTTGGCCTGTTTGGCGAAGCCGCCGATAATGAGCTCGAAAACAGCGGCCAGGACATTTCCTACCGGGAGTACCGCTATGGCATTGAGCTCACCCAGCCCCTGTTCCGCGCCGAGGCCTGGTTCCGCTACGATGGCAGCAAATTCCAGAGCAAGGCAGCCCAGGCCCAGTACAACCTGGCCCAGCAGCAATTGATTCTCGATGTGGCCACCGCTTACTTCAACGTACTGCGGGCCGAGGATGCGCTGACCACCGCACTCGCAACAGAAGCGGCCATTCAGCGTCAGTATGAGCAGGCGCAGGAGCGTTTTGATGTAGGGCTTATCGCCATTACTGAAGTGTATGAGGCCCGCGCAAGTTATGACGCCGTCAAAAGCCAGCGAATCGCGGCGGAAAGCCAGCTGGATATTGCCCGCGAACGGCTGGCAAGGCTGACTGGCGAGTACACCAAAGACCTGGACAACCTGACCCAGGCTTTTCCATTAATGCGCCCGGATCCCATGGACCCTTCAGCATGGGAGCAAACGGCCGTTGCCCAGAACTGGCAGATCCAGACCGCCATCTACGAACTGAACACCAATGAGGCCAGCCTCAAGACTGCAAAATCCGGCCACCTGCCGACCCTGGACCTGTCTGCCCGCTGGTCGGACTCGGATATCAGTGACGTGGACGGCCCCGCACAAACCCAACAACTGTCCGGCCCGGGCGCTGACGGCTCTCAACGGCAAATCGCCCTGACTCTGAACGTGCCCTTGTATATGGGCGGCGGCACCCAGGCCGGCGTGCGTCAGCAGCGGTCACTGGTGGAAGTGGCCCAGCAATCCCTGGCGACCGTGCGACGTGACGTGCGTGTTAACACACGCAGCCTGTTCCTGACGGTGAATACCAACATCGAAACTGCGTCAGCGCTGGAACAGACCATTCTTTCCCGCCGCAGCGCTCTGGATGCTACCCGCGCCGGCTATGAAGTGGGTACCCGTAACATTGTCGAAGTGCTGGATGCCGAGCGCGCCTACTATGTAGCACTGCGAGACTACGCGGATGCACGCTATGACTACATCATCAATACATTCAACCTGAAGCTCGCAGCAGGCACTCTGAGCCCGCAGGACCTGGTAGGTCTGAATGAATGGCTGAGCGCCACGGCTCCGGGCATCGAAGCTCTCGCCAATGAAACAAAAATCATCGACGACCCCACCCGATAAATCCGGCAACCTGAAACCGGGCGCCTGTCCGGTTTCAGATCCGTTCGATAATCCCTTCCACCACCTTGTCCAGCGCACCACGGTTCTTGTTGAGTACCGCCAGCGCCCGCTGACCGTCCTCCTGCCGAATGTCGGGACTGGCAAACAGCACACTCACCCGCTCTGCCAGATCGTCCGGACCATCCACCAGGAAGACTCCCCGGTGCTCCAGCAGGCGCTGGTAGATGGTTTCAAAGTTGAAAACATGATGCCCGGCGAAGACCGGAATGCCCCAGGCCGCCGGTTCCAGCGGATTGTGACCGCCGCGGGGAATCAGGGAGCCACCAACAAAGGCCAGATCGCTGGCACCATAGAGCATCATCAGTTCTCCCATGGTATCCCCCAGATAAACCTGCGCTGAATCCGGAGCTTCCTGCAGGGAACGGCGTGCCAGAGAGTACCCCTCACTGCGAATCATTTCCGCAACGGTCCCGAACCGGTCCGGATGGCGGGGGACAACAATAAGCAACGCGTCCGGATGCCAATCGAGAATCTGCCGATGGGCTTGCAGAAGCTGCACACACTCTCCGGCATGGGTGCTGCCGGCAATCCACACCGGCCGGTCACCAAGCCGCTGCCGCAACGCGCTGGCCGCCTGGCGGATGTCATCCGGGATGTCCACATCGAATTTCACGCTTCCGGTTACTTCTACCCGCTGCGGATCCAGTCCGATACGACGAAACCGCTCCGCGTCTTTTTCGGCCTGAGCTGCCACCCAGCTGATGCTTTGCATGATGGGTAACACCAATCTGCGAATCCGCTCATACCCCCGGGCCGATCGCTCAGACAACCGGGCGTTGATCAGAAAGACCGGCACCTTGCGCTTGCGGCTCTGGCGTATCATGTTCGGCCAGATTTCGGTTTCCATGATGACCAGAATGCGGGGACGGGTGCGATTGAGAAACCGGCGAATCGAACCGGGGGTATCATAGGGTGCGTAGGCATAGCGTACCCGGTTACCAAACATCTTGCGGGCCTGAGCGAGACCGGTGTCGGTCATGGCCGTCATCAGAATGGTACCCCCCAGATTACGGGCCAGCAGCCGTCGCACCATGGGCCCGGCGGCAATGGTTTCTCCCACGGAAACCGCATGCACCCAGATGACCGGGCCGGGCACCGACGGCACATAGCCCAGCCGGTGCTGCCAGTTACGGCGCAGATCCGGAGCCTGCCTCCCCTGCCACCACAGCCTCAGCAGGATAAGTGGCAGGATCAGACGGATCAGTTGTGAGTAGATAAAGTGCAACACACGGGACTCCCGATAAAACAGTGCGTTATGATAGCGCATGTACAAACCCAGATGCAGCCGGCCAATCAAACCAGGATTTGTTCGTGAAGAAGAAGTACCGCAAACAGCCTCGCAACACCGATTACCGTGCCTATCGCCATCCCCGCTGGTGGCCCACCTGGGCAGCAATCGGTCTGATCTGGCTGGTTTCCAGACTGCCACTGGGTATGCAGTGGAAACTGGGCAGGGCCATTGGCGAACTGGCCTATCGGCTGATCCCACGTCGCCGGCACATTACAGAAACCAATATCCGCCTGTGCTTTTCCGAACTGTCAGCAGAAGAACAACAGGACCTGGTGCGTCGCACCTTCCATTCCAACGGCATCGGCCTGATGGAAATCGGCCTCGCCTGGTTCCGCAACCCGAAAGATTTTCTGCTGATCACCCAGGTGCATGATCTGGAGCATCTGGAGCAAGGACTGGCCCGGGGTAATGGGGTCCTGCTCTTGGGCGGCCATTACAGCACGCTCGATCTGGGCGGTAGCCTGGTCACCGAATACATCGAGGCGGATGTCATGCAGAGGGACCATAACAACCCCCTCATGAACGCGGTGATGACCCGCGCCCGAGAGCGGCGCTACGGCACGGCACTGAACAGCAAAAACCTGCGGGGGCTTTTCAAACAGCTGAAAAAAAACCGCACCGTCTGGTACGCCACAGATCAGGATTACGGACGCAAGGGCATAGTGTTCGCACCTTTCTTCGGGGTACCCACCGGCTCCATTACCGCCACCTCCCGGATCGCCGAGCGCAGCGGCTGTGCGGTAGTGCCTTTCTCCCATTTCCGGCGGGAGGGCGAGCCCGGTTATGACATCTATTTCCATCCGCCTCTGGAGAACTTCCCGTCCGGTGATGACATGGCCGATGCAACCCTGGTGAACCAGACCATTGAGCAGGAAATCCGCAAACATCCGGACCAGTACCTGTGGATGCACCGGCGCTTTAAAACCCGTCCGTCCCGGGATGATCCGGACTTGTACAAGAGCTGAGCATCGCAGACTCGAAGGACCGCAACCCTGCCCCCGGTGGCCTGGCTGCTGACTGACAAGAAGCCGGGTCACTTGCCGCCTCGCGCGCTGCCTGGGTGACACCGGACACGGACAGCATGGCGATGGGCTGGGCGCACCAACAATTCCGCAAGCACTGGCAACGGTTCCTGGCTGGAGTGAACGTTACATCGCCCGGAAATTATGCGCTTCCACAGGACCAGTCTGGCAGGCATAGATCGAATTCCTCCTGTGCGCAGTATAACTCATAGCGACAAGTCCCTATAGATGGTAACGGGTAACCAAGAGATAATTATAGGTTGCTCTCTTTATTGGAATACGCTATTCAGAGCACCAGATCATTGAATGTTAAAAAAGGAACATACCTGACGTGCCGACTCCATCCCTTAGACATCGAGCCCGCTGGGCGACCTGGCTACTGCTTTTCAACGGCATGCTCGCCCTTTTGCTGGGGCTGCGCTACCTGCCCTGGATTCAGACACCCGACACCTCGACCACTTTATATGTGGCGATCGTTTACGCCTCCCAGTTCCCACTGCTTGCGTTGCTCGCCGGCCTGCCTCTGCTACTGCTCAGCCTGATGCTTCCTGCCCGCAAAGCACTTACCTTACTGGCTGCTCTGTACTACACCCTTGCGCTGACCATTTTGGGGCTGGATACCATTGCCTACGCACTATACCGTTTCCATCTGAACGGCTTTGTGCTGGAAATGGCCATGAACGGCGGCACAGACATTTTTTCCTTCACCTGGCAGACCTGGCTCTCGGCTTTGGGTATTGTCGCGGGGTTATTGCTTGCGGAAATCGCTCTGGGCTTTTTTCTGTGGCGCCACACTCCCCGGGGCCGCTGGCTGGGCGTGGCGCTGGCGTCGGTATTCGGCCTGCAACTCACCGTGCATGGCTGGCACGCCTGGGCCGATGCCAACTACGACACACGCATCACCTCAGTCACCCGCCACGTGCCGCTTTTCTACGCGGCCACGGCCAAACGATTCATGAATGAACACGGTTTTGTGGACCAGCAGAAGGTGAGAAACGCCCAGAGCGGGGAACCGCTTGGTAAGGCAGCCAGCGGCGGACAACTTGACTATCCCGTCGGCAAACTGGCCTGTGATACACCCCGGAATGATTACAACCTGCTGATGATTGTCATCGACGGTGCCCGCTGGGACATGCTGGACCCGCGCTGGATGCCCAACACCCACGAATTCGCGGCGCACAGCCTCAACTTCGTCAACCACTACAGCAACGGCAATGCCACCAAGCCGGGGATTTTCACCCTGTTCTACAGTCTGCCGGCAAGTTACTGGGATGCATTTACCGCAGCAAAGACACCACCGGTCTGGATAACCCGCCTGCAAGCGCTGGACTATGCAACGAAGGTGCTGGGTTCGGCCACACTGATGAGCCCCGCTTTCGACCAGAATGTTTTTGCTTCCATTGACAACCTGCGACTGGAAACCCCGGGGAAAGAACCCTGGGACCGGGATATCCGCATCACTGACGACTGGCTGTCGTTTACCCGGCAACACCAGGGCGTCGCCCCGGATCAGCCATTCTTCGGGTTCCTGTTCTACGACACCCCTCATAGCCACCGGGTGCCGGAGGATTATCCGGTCAAGTTCCAGCCCTTCTGGGAGTCCGTGAACAAGCTGGAGCTGAACCCGGACTTCAACCCGCAACTGATGAAAAACAACTACAAATCCACCCTGCACTTGGTGGACAACCAGATTGGCCGGGTGCTGCGGGACCTGCGGGACAGAAACCTGCTAGAATCCACTATCGTGATGATCACTGGAGACCATGGCCAGGAGTTCAACGAGCACCGGCTGAATTACTGGGGCCACGGCAGCAATTTTGGCGCTTACCAGTTGCGGGTACCCATGGTCGTGCACTGGCCGGGCAAACAACCGGAGGTCATAGGCTACCGCACCGAAAACTTTGATGTGGCCCCCACGCTGATGACCGAGTGGCTGGGCTGCGCCCCGGATAACACCAAAGCCTATGCCACCGGTAATGGTCTTTTCCGCCCCCGGGAGCGGGACTGGAGCATCGCACACAGTTACATGGACTACGCACTGCTTACCGAGGACCTCCAGGTGGTTCAGCACGCCTCCGGAGATGTGGATGTAATGACTAACAACCTGTCCCCTTTGGGAAACTACCGGCTGGATCCGCGGATGGCACGGCAGGTGCTTGAGGAGTTGTCGAGATTTTATGAATAACCGGCTACACAAACTCATCCACAACCGGCTGACGATACCTTTTACTCCGTTTTACAGGCGGTATCCGTATCGAAATGGTATCTCGATCAACAGTGCCGATGCCCGGGGGTGCGTCGACCTTGAACGGGGATTTTTCTGTAATCGTATCCCGAAGGCTGCCAATTCGACGATTGTGGAAAACCTGGCAATCTGGAGCTTTGGCCACGAGGTACCTTCCAAAGAGGCGAAAAAACGATTTCGCACCCCATCGCAACTGAGCAGACAGGAAGTTGAACAACTGGATGAGGCATTCCGGTTTGCGGTCGTGCGTAACCCCTATACACGGACACTGTCAGCTTACCTGGACAAAATAGAAAGACGCGCGAAGCGCAAGAACCGTGAAACCTCGTTCAAGGGGTTTCTTCAGGATCTGGCACAGCAGTCTCTTTATGATAACGCCCACTGGGCACCCCAGAGTTCACTACTGCTTCTCCCACCTGATCACTTTGATTTCTTTGGAAAGGTGGAAAGCCTGGAACATGACCTTGCCTTCATAAAAGACAGGATCAGCGGAGAAGACAACCGTTCTTCACCCCCTAAGCACTTCAAAGCCAATGCGACAGGTGCCAGCAAGAAACTCTCTCAATACTATGATGAGGAGTGCATCGAGATCGTCCGTTCGCTATTCCGGGATGATTTTGAACTGTTCAGCTATTCGACTGAGTTCCCGGCCTGATCCCTGGGGCGCCACAGGAAGAAGCAATGAAACTATCGGTAATCATGACAACTTACAACTCCCCGGTCTGGCTGGAAAAGGTGCTCTGGGGCTACAGCGTTCAGGATCACAAGGACTTCGAGGTTATCATCGGGGATGACGGATCAACCGACGAGACCCGCAAGGTGGTCGAGCGCATGCGTGAAGAAACCGGCATGACAATTAAACATGTATGGCAGGAAGACAAGGGTTTCAGGAAGTGCCGCATCCTCAACAAATCCATTCTGCAGGTGGACTCCGAGTATGTTGTGTTTACCGATGGCGACTGCATTCCTCGCAAAGACTTTCTGACAGTACATGCAGACGAAGCAGCACCCGGCACCTATTTGTCCGGGGGTTACCACAAGCTGCCAATGAGCACCAGCGAAGCCATTACCCGGGATGACATCATTTCAGGACGCTGTTTCGAGCTGAAATGGCTCAAGGCTCATGGATTGAAACGCAGCCATAAAAACAGCAAGCTGACCGCCGGTCCGGTCAAAGCAAAAATCTTCAATGCACTGACCCCGACCGCCTGTAACTTCAAAGGCTCCAACGGCTCAGCCTGGCTGAAAGACATTCTCGCGGTGAATGGCTTTGACGAGCGGATGCCCTGGGGTGGACTGGACAGGGAGTTCGGTGTACGACTGATCAACTCCGGCATCAAGCCCAGACATGTCCGGTACAATGCCATTGTCATTCATCTGGATCATAAGCGGGGATACAGGGATCCTGAACGGATGGCTGCGAACAAAGCGTTGCGGGTACGCTCTGAGAAGCAGAAAATCAAAGTAACCCCTTGCGGCATCAAACAGCTTGAGGCAGTCCGATGATCTTCTGCGTGTTCTCCTTCAACCGGGGCCGTTATCTGGAAAACTGCATCACCTCAATAGAAACCTGTGCGCCTGATCACTCCATCGTGATCCTTGATGACAACAGCACCGACCCCGAAACAACCCGGGTACTGGAAAAGTATCGAGGGAAGTACCGGGTAATCCAGCCCCCCGGGAATGCAAAATCAAAACACCACCTCGGCGGGCTTTACGGCAACATGCAAAGAGCATTCGAGGAGTGTATTGATGCCGAGCTCGTGTGCTACCTGCAAGACGACACACAGATGGTACGGCGGCTTGAAGATAAAGACATTGAAGATATCGAGGCAAGGTTTCAAAAAGCCCCCGCGCTTGGCTTCATAAACCCCTGCTTCATCCGGGGCATCAACTTCACCAAGGGTGCTGAATATGCCTACAATGCCGAGCTCAAGCTTTATTTCAGAGAGCGTTCCAGGCGCAGCTCGGGAACCTACTTTTCAGCGCTACTGGTCATGAAACCGGGCCGGCTGAGAGATGCCGGATGGTCATTCGCTGAATCAGAGCCGGCCAACAACCAGAAAGCAGCGACACATTTTATGCCGATGGGCTATCTTTTTGCCCCATTTGCCATGTGGCTTCCCGAAGTGCCGGCCTATCGAGGAAAGAAAAAGACATTGGGCCTGAAGCTTGCGGAGAAGAAACGCAAGTGCGGATACTACCCGTTCGCACTGATGACGGACTCAGAGATCACAGATCTGAAGCAGCGCCACGAAAGCCGCCTCCCCATTGCCGAGGACTTTCTTCACTGTGAGGGTCAAGAGCCACCAAAGCCCTGGGCTTACAACCCCTTGACCAACACTGGCTGGATCAAAACTCTGAATCAGGCAGAAGTCAGTATACGGCGACTTTTCAAATAGAGGCTCACCGGTCGACAATATCCAGTGACTCGTATCCCGCTGCTATCGTTTTCGGGTAACAAGCTTGCGAGCCCTTTGCTTCAGGACGATGCTCCGAACCAGCCATTTTCGCTTCCGGGCAGCAGCGGGGCCGAGGCTCGCAACCAGGTCCCGCAGGAAGATAACCACGCTTTCCAGGGCCTGCTCACCAAGATAAGCCTTCGCAAACTCTGTGGCATTGTATTTCAACCTGTCAGCAAGCTCCTGATTACCGAGAAGTTCCTCGACGGCCGAACCCAGGGCGGCAACATCTTCCACCAGAATGCCTTCGCGGCCATCCCGGATCGCCGGGGCCAGCACCTCCCTGAGACCAATCACCGGAACCCCCTGTGAAAGCGCCTCATAGGCAACACGCGGAACACCTTCGCTGTGAGCGGGGTGAACAAGTACCCGGGCACGGGCAATCAGACGAAGCGTATCTTCCGGCGACCGCTCCCCCAACAGCTCAATGTGCGGCGTATCAGCAAACTCAGCTTCCAGCGCCTGGCGAAGCGGGCCATCGCCAATCACTCCGACACGGAAACGGTTCGGGATCATTCGCAATGCCGGAAGGTTTTTGCGTTTTATCAGGTTGCCAACAGCCACCGCATCATACTCAGGAACATCCTGTATACCCTGAACCGGACCGTCAGGCACCAGCTTGGGGAGGAACCGTATGGCGCACCCCGGACCCGCCTCATCAAACCGCTCATGCCCCGGGAATGGCGACTCACTGAGGATCACCGATGCCAGCCTCAGCAGCACATCGCCCCGGTCTCCCCCGACAATAAACCCGCAGGGAAACGGGTGCCGGGTTCCCAGATACAGGCGCCAGGGCAACTTGAAGCCCATCCCCTTGAAAAGCACCAGATCCGGCTTCCAGGCATCAATAAACCGGCATAAGTCCCGGGAAAAATAGCTGCGCCGACGCTTCCCATGGACTTTGTCCACGGGAAACAGTAGCGAGCTGGCCGTATTGCTCGCCCGGGAACGCTCCCGTCCAACGGTCAGCATGCAATGCTCCGACTGGACCCCAAGTTCCCGAAGCATCAACACCATTCGCTGCTCACGCTCAGTCCTGACGATCTCAGCCTGCTCAAATTCAGGTTTGAAATAGGCATGAACGAGCAAAATTTTCATCAGGACGCGTTACTCCCGCCTCTGCAGCGAACCCAAAACCAGACAAAGACGACGGGTACCCACAAGAACAACCAGACCGCCTTGATCGAACTGATTACGGTATGTGAGCTGGTCATGTTCAGGACAAGAACCAGCCCCATAAGCGCCAGGAGACCAACTTTCTCTTCCATACCAGACTGGTACTTGATAACGCTTTTCAGCAACAGCCCAATCATCGTCATGAGGAAGCACAAGCCAATTATCCCGGTTTCAGCCAGTGTCCCGATAAACAAGTTATGGGCATGGGTAACGGGAACGCCATTCGGGATCCAGTAAGCTTCGGCCGCAGGTAAAACGCCATAAGGTGTGCCGGCCCCGAAGCCAACCCACCATGAATCAGGTGGATATTCCAGGTAACCCCGCCATATTTCCAGGCGGCTTGAAGCGCCTCTGTCAAGCAACTGGTGAAGGTAGTTATCTCCTCCATAGAACACCACAACCACGCCGGCAATGGTGACCAACACCGCTCCCACTACCCACAAGCCTCGCAAACCCGGCATCTTGGCCAGAACAAGAGCGCCAAGGTAGGCCAGATACAGCACCATCGCAGCAATTGGCCCGCGACTCTCCGAGAACAAGACAGCCAGGCAGACGCTCGTAAGAGAAACTACAAGCAATATTATTTCACTTCTCGTAAACGATGAACTGACTCTCGCCAGCATGAAATGCCCAATCGCAAAATAAGCCAACAGAATTGAGCCAGCCTGAATGGGATTATGTAATGCGCCCAACCCCCATAACCGGCCATCAAGTTCGAGATAGAATATAAAGATGATTAAAGCTGAAAGCGCGCCGGACAGCGCAGCCCAGAGAAAAGCAAGAGCCCACCACCTGGGCGATCTGATCACATGGGGCATCCAGACATAAAACAGCAATAAACCAAACGTTATCTCCAGCCCCCAACGGAATGCGCGCACATGGTCACCCACAGGTCCGGAACCGATGACAAATGTACTTAGCGATGCATAAGCGAAAAAAGCCAGGGAAACCAGCAGAAACGGATCTCGCCAGTTGATCCCGCTGCGCCGGGTGAACAGCAGCACCAGTAATGCAGGGATCAGAATTCCATGGAAAAACACTTTATAGAGGTCTTGATGCGGCGCCAGAACCGTCACAAAGAGCCAAATAGCGAAAAGCAAAGGCACCTTGTTCTTCACCTTCTCTGCGAAGGTACTCTGCCCAGTGTTGTGCAACGAATCATCCCCCTTGATGGTTACGGCTCCCCAACTGCTATACTCTCCGCGTCGTCCGGCAAGCCTGATCCCGAACGATCGATCTGACATCAGCATGAACCGCTTTTTGGAAACCCAGAATCCGTAAACAGGCCTTTTACATTATCTCGCGACACAATGCATAAAACCTGTTCGCAATAACTTCCCGCTTATAACTATCCATTTCCCCGAAACAGCTCTGAAGCTCATCAAACGCACGATTATTTATCCACTCGGTTAACTTTGAAGCAAGATCTGCCGGGGTTGGGTCAAAATAACCTACCACCTGATCAAGCGGATCAGACATCCTGTACCGGGAAACCACCAATGACGGCTTACGATAGATCAGAATATCATTCTCGATACCTGACATTTTGCTTTTTCCATAGACCTCATGATACTTCCGGAAATGAGTCTCAACCTGTATCGGCGCAACAAAGAAGTCGACGGATGCCACCTTTTCCTCAAAGACTTCTGCCGGCACATAACCCTCGCTGTAATCAAGCGAGAACTTGTCCGATTCAATAGATTTAAAATTCCTGATAATGGACCTTGCGTGCTTTTGCCCGGCGTTACCAAGAAGAACAAGCCTGACTGAATACTTCAGTTTATCGAGACACTTGGCGAGCGCCAGAAAAACCAGATCAAAATCCTTCTTGCTGTTGGTCACTTTTCCGGTTATGGCAAGGGTAACGGTATTTTTGTCTTTTCTGCCGGAGTTATACTTTTTCTCCCCAAGAAACCCGAAAGGTAACACTGGCGGCAATACCTTTCCGGGATCAACCCAGCCATTATTCACAACATAGTCTGTAATTGCCTGGTTAGGAAACATAAAGTAATCAATTTTTTCAAAGAGCTGTTTCTTAAGCTTCCATTCCTTTCCTATCAAGACCTTCCTGATCAGGTGCGACAATATACCCAAGCTGTTTATGACAGGTCTATGTAGATGAGAAAAGCGGGTAAAATCACAGTGAACATTATGTATTCGTACTATTGAAGTGGCCACAAAAGGAATCTCGTTCAGCTCACTCCAATAATGTCTAATCGTATTAAAGTACAGGATGTCGGCAGACCTGAAAACAGAATCCATTCGGGTCAGAAAGCCAGGAATCGTCTCTTCATCATTTTTCAGACAGACATCAAGAAACCCGTCCCCGGGAGATGTCGGCAACCCGGTCGCCTGGAAAATACCGGGCAGAGTGACGAGGGTGATTTTGAAGCTGCTAAACGTCAGTATTTCGTACAGTGTCTTGATAAGTGCAGCATGATAATGCAGTTCAAGAACAACCAGGTGAACAGGTTGATTCTCGATAATCACCTCAGGAGACTGGCTCATACAAACACTACTGCCATTTTTATACATCGGTTTACCGGCATTAATTTCATCGGAGTGTACCCCCGGTTAGTCGCAATCTTTACCCTTCAGTGTCCCTTTTCCGGACACGTGCCCTCCCCGCCAATCCCGCCACCAGGACTGCCAGACCCGCAACCAGGTCCGGAACCGGCTCCGAGCGTCACTGCCCGAATACCGCCCCTTGACAATATGCCGGATCCGGTAGACCCCCGGGACATCAACAGGCTCCCCCTGGCTCCGCAACAACCACCGAAACGCCCTGTCTTCGTGGCATTTGGCGAAACGTTCAGTGGGTTGCTGGTACAGGCCGATATTGCGACAGTAACCAGTGACACGACACACATCCCCGTGGGCAATCTGCAGGGGACCGGTCGCTTTGGAGGGATGCCGGGAGATGAACGACGTGGTGTCAATATCCAGTACCCCAGGCTCCCCGGCCCCGGCCCGTAGCATGGGGTTGTCTTCCGCCAGCAGGTCGGTGGTGCGTTCTTCTCTGGGGAAAACCAGCGCATCGGTGCGGCCCTGCAGCCGTTCAGCAAGAGTATCCAGGCAGCCGTCCCGGAACATCAGGTCGCAATCGGTAAACCATACCCAGTCGGCTTTGGTCTGCAGCGCTGCCTGGTTGCGGCCGATACCACGGCGAAACAGTTGCTGCTTCGGCAGTGGCTGCCAGCTCCAGGTGACACCAGGTACCGACCGGGTGGCAAAGAATCCCAGCAGCCGGACCGTGTCCGTATCTTCCTCGCTGTAAAATACCGTCATGGTCACATCCAGCTTTTTCGGTGGAAACAACACCAAAGAGCTGAGCTGGTAGACCAGAAGGTGAGAATAGTTCCAGCAGTGGCTGACCACTTCCAGGGAAAGATGACCGGTTTTGGCCTGGCGCCCGGCAACCGGCGGCAGGTCTGGTTCAAACCAGCGGGCGGGGATCCAGCCCTTGGCGGCAAGTCGAAAAAAAGCAAGCTTGAGTTTATCCAGCATAGAACTGCCGCAATCTGTTATCCCGCCCACGAACTGTCCCATCATGTTGTAACAACTTTGCAGTCCCCCGAAACGGCGGCAATTCTAGCATGTCAGCCACTGAAAATCAGAGACTCCATGTTACCCCCGGGTTAAACCACCGGCTTGTTAACCATCCGCGGTAATGATAGCTTTCACGCCTTGCCTGTCACCCAATCAGGACATCTGTTTTGACCGCCAGACTGATTCCACTGATTTTTCGTTTGCTGTCACTATTGAGCCTTCGCCGCGCCCAGAAGCTGGGCCGGTTCTTCGGACGTATCGCCTGGCGGATGGGCGGCCGCTCGGCACAGACGACCCGGCAAAACATCGCGGCCTGCTTTCCGGAGCTATCAAGGCGTGAGCAATGCAACCTTTGCCGCAACAGCATGGCGGAGACCGGTGCCACCGGACTGGAATTGCCAGCCATGTGGGAATGGCCGGTGGAACGTTGCCTGAGCCTGATTTGCGAGATTGAAGGTGAAGAGTTGCTGGAGCAACACAAATCCAGCGATCAGGGGTTGGTCATTCTCGCTCCCCACCTTGGCAACTGGGAGCTTGTCGGACTGTTCTTCGCGTCACATTACCAGATGGCCGCGCTCTACAGCCCGCCGAATCATCCCGGCTTCGAGGGTTACATGAAGAGTGTGCGTAGCCGCAGCGGTTCCGAACTGGTCGCCACCGATCGGCGGGGTATTATGCGGTTGTTTACCATTCTGCGAAATGGCGGCGTGGTCGGCATTCTGCCGGACCAGACACCGCGCAGGGAAGGCGGCGAGTTTGCGCCTTTTTTTGGCATCCCGGCCATCACGATGACGCTGGCATCCAAGCTATTGCACAAAACCGGTGCCCGGGCGCTGGTCACCTACGCTCAGCGACTGCCCGAGGGGCGGGGATTCCGGATGGTGATCCGCGAGGCGGATGAGGGCATCTATTCAAGGGATATGACGGAATCGCTCACCGCCATGAACGATTCGGTGGAGCGCTGCATCCGCGAGGCCCCGGCCCAATACCAATGGGAGTACAAACGGTTCCGCCGTGTTGCTCCGGGTGAAGCTGCGGTCTACAGGGCGCCCGAGCGCTCGTAACCCTGCAACAACCCTTGCCAGAGCCGTTCCCGCACAGTCCCGTCAACATCTGCCAGACATTTATTGACGGACCTCAGCAGACGCCCCAGGTTCTTCTGCTTCCAGCTCGCCGCACCAGAGTCTTGGGGCCGCAGTGCACCCCGGTCAAAGTCGATCAGGTAGACCTGGTCCGCCACCAGAATGTTCATGCAGTTCAGATCCGCATGGTAGACACCGGCATCGTGAAAACGTCGAATACAGGCACCCACCTGGTACCAGAGGGGCTCGTCGCCTGGCTTGACGTAAGCGGCAAGTGGCCGGGCATCAGGAATCCGTGCCACCAGAATGGCAGCGCGGTAGGTCAGTCCCGCCCGCAGCCGGTAACCACAGGCAATGGGCCTGGGCACGGGCAGGCCGCGCTCTGTCAGCTCATGAAGCAAAAGGAATTCGGCCGCTGACCGTACCCGGCGGCGGCCGATGAAAATGTAGTGTTTTTCAACCAAGTGCCGGGGCAGACCGCCCCGGGAAAAGTGACGCAGTACTGCCGACAGGTTGCCACTCTCGATAAACCAGGCTCTGCCCCGACCGCCACAGGTGACCGGCTCAGCGCGCGCTCCCCAGTGCTCCGGCATCAGCCAGTCAGCGGAGAAAGAATCTTTCCAGGGCGCGGACACCAGGCAGAACCAGCCCCGCTGCCGGACCTCCGAATAACCGCCCTGCATTACGGATTACCTGACCGGTGTCAGCCACTCGCCATGCTCGGCCAGTTTCCCTTTGACCGCATCGAAATACATGGATTGCAGTTTCTCAGTGACCGGCCCGCGCTTGCCTTCGCCGATCTGACGGCCATCCAGCTCACGGATCGGCAGCACTTCGGCGGCCGTACCGGTAAAGAAGGCCTCCTCGGCGATGTAGACCTCATCCCGGGTGATGCGCCGCTCTTTCACCTGCAGCCCCAGATCCCGGGCAAAGCTCAAAATGGTATCGCGAGTGATACCTTCCAGACAGGAGGTCAGCTCCGGTGTGTGCAGCACACCATCACGCACGATAAAGATGTTCTCGCCGGAACCTTCCGCCACATAACCCTCGTTATCCAGCAGAAGAGCCTCCTCGGCACCGCCGGAGATCGCCTCGTTCAGCGCCAGCATGGAGTTGATGTAGTTCCCGTTGGCCTTCGCCTTACACATGGTGATGTTGACGTGGTGGCGGGTGTAGGACGAAGTGCGCACCTTGATGCCCAGCTCTTTGGCCTCTGGCGACATGTAGGAAGGCCAGCTCCAGGCAGCCACCATCACATGTACCTTCAGATTATCAGCACGCAGCCCCATGCCCTCGGAGCCCAGGAAGGCCATCGGACGCAGGTAGGCCTCGTCCAGGTTGTTTTCCCGTACCGCCGCACATTGCGCTTCATTCAGCTGCTCTTTGCTGAATGGCATTTTCATATTGAGGATATGGGCAGAACGGAACAGCCGATCAGTGTGCTCTTTCAAGCGGAAAATGGCCGGTCCGCTTGCAGTGTTGTAGGCACGCACACCCTCAAAACACCCAAGGCCATAATGCAGGGTATGGGTAAGGACGTGAGTTTTGGCTTCCCTCCAGGGGACCATTTCACCATCCATCCAGATAAGGCCATCGCGATCAGCCATCGACATTCTGTTCTGCTCCTGAATAAGCGGTTTTCGGGACTCCGGCATTCTAACAGCCAGTCGGAATTAAGGCTAACCTGCTGCGCCAGTGGGAAAGCCGATTGAAACTACATTTAGCCTGCTAATCAAGCATAACCTTTTTCCACATTTTCCGGATAAAGTCACGTTCCTCCGGAAAGGCACCGCCCTCCACCTGGCTGTTCATGTTCTGCAGAGCCCGGCGATGGATAGTAGAGCGCAGGGTGATAAAGGCATCCCGCAGGCGCTCCGTGTCTTCCACCTCCAGTACCCCGGCTCTGCCCAGCTCCTCCAGCTGGCGGATATTGTCGCTCCACTGGGTCAGCTCCGGGTGCTCATTGCTCCATGCGAGCATCAGATACTGCACCAGGAACTCAATATCCACAATGCCGCCGGTATCGTGCTTGAGATGGAACACTTCGGACTGACGGGACTCCGGGGTGCCCAGATTGCTGCGCATCTTCTCCCGCATTTCGACCACTTCATTCCGCAACGCTTGCTTGTCCCGGGCTTTGCAAAGAATCTCATGCCGTATTTTTTCAAACCCCGCCAGGGTATCGGGGCAACCCGCTACGCCACGGGCCCGGGCCAGAGCCTGGTGTTCCCAGGTCCAGGCATCGTTCTGCTGGTATTTCCCGAAGGCCTGCACAGTGCTGACCAACAATCCGGAATTGCCGGAGGGGCGCAGACGCATGTCCACCTCATACAGCTGACCGGAGGGTGTCTGGGCGTTGAGGATGTGTACAATACGTTGACCCAGGCGAGTGTAGAACACTGCATTGTCGATGGGCTTATCACCATCAGTGGCCAGTTGCGGGTCAGCCTGATGCACAAACACCAGATCCAGGTCCGAGGTGTAACCCAGCTCAATGCCCCCGAGTTTACCGTAGCCGATAATGGCAAAGTCGGTATCGCAGGCAGAGCCATCCTCACGGCGCGGATAGCCGTGGCGGCTGACCAGGTTGGCAAAGGCCACTGCCACCACATGATCAAGCACGACTTCGGCAATCCAGGTCAGATAGTCGCTGACTTTCATCAGTGGCAAAGTGCCTTTCAGCTCGGAGGCCGCCACCCGCAGAATATGCGCCTTCTTGAAATGACGCAGGGATTCCATCTGCTCCTCCAGGTCCTCGAAGGGTATCCGCAGCATCTGCTGACGCAGGTCGTCCTGCAGTTCTTCCCTGGCGGGCGGACTGTACAGGTTTTCAGCGTTCAGCAGTTCGTCCAGCAACAGCGGGGTTTCCGCCAGCTGCCGGGCAATCCAGGGGCTCTCGCTGCACAGCTTCACCAGCTGGGTACGGGCACCGGGATTCTCCAGCAACAGCACCATATAGGCAGTACGCCTCAGAATTGCCTCTACCAGCTGCCGTACCCGCTGCAATGTCTGTGAAGGTTGCTCCACCTGGGTCAATGCCTCCAGCAATACCGGCATGAACTGATTCAAACGTTTACGCCCCTGGGTTTGGAGGGTCTGGATGGTGCGGCTCTCCCGCAGTTCGCGCAGTATGGTTACGGAGTCCTTCGCCGCCTCGTAGCCCTGTTTTTCCAGCCATTCACAGGCCGCCGCTTCATCCATTTCCGCCAGCCACAGCTCGTGCCAGCCGTCATCGATGTTACCGGCTTCCTCTTCTTCATTCTCAGTGGCAATGATATCCGCAAAATGTCTGGCAACTTTCTCCCGGTGTCGGTCCAGCTCTGCCTGGCACTCGTCCCAGCCCTGATAGCCCATCACCAGAGCCACCCGCGCCCGGGACAGATCATCTTCCGGCAACAACTGGGTCTGCTTGTCCTCCATGCCCTGCAGGGCATGTTCGAGATTGCGCAGAAAGATGTAGGCCTCCCGCAGCTCGCTGACAACCTGCGACGGCAACAACTCCAGCGCCTCCAGCTCACGCAGAATCACCAGCAGTTCCCGCTGCTGCAGTTCCCGGTCCCGGCCACCGCGAATCAGTTGGAAGGCCTGCACCACAAACTCGATTTCCCGGATGCCGCCACTGCCCAGCTTGATGTTGTTTTCCAGGCCCTTGCGACGCACTTCACGGCTGATCATGGCCTTCATGCTGCGCAAGGATTCAAAGGCACTGAAATCGATGTATTTGCGATAGACGAAGGGGCGCAGACTGTCCATCAACACCTGGCCGGCTTCCTGATCACCGGCAACCACACGGGCCTTGACCATGGCGTAGCGCTCCCAGTCCCGCCCCTGGTCCTGATAATAGGCTTCCAGCGCGGCGAAACTCAGCGCCAGAGCCCCACTCTGCCCATAGGGGCGCAGACGCATATCCACCCGGAACACGAAGCCGTCCGCGGTTATCTGATCCAGCGCCTGAATCAGCCGCTGACCCAGGCGGATAAAGAACTGCTGGTTATCCAGCGACCGCCTGCCACCGCGGGTTTCCCCCTTGCCCGGGAAAGCAAAGATCAGGTCGATGTCAGAGGAAACGTTGAGCTCCCGTCCTCCCAGCTTGCCCATGCCCAGAACCACCATTTTCTGGGGGCTGTCTTCTCCCGTTACCGGGCTGACGCCCCAGGGCGTTCCCAACTGGGCACAGGTGTCCTCGTAAAGCCAGTCGAGAGCACCGTCGATGCAGGTGTCGGCAAAACAGCTTGTAACTGCCATGGTTTCCTGAAGATCCGCCCAGCGCAGCAGGTCCCGCCAGATTATGCGGAACTGGATCTCCATACGAAACTGCCTGAGGGCCGAATGCAATGCAGGTTCGCCATCGATCTGTGAGAGATAATCCTGCCAACGGCTTTCCAGATACTCTGGAGTGGTGGGCTCCGCCAGCGACCGGGAGGCCATCAATGCCTGAATCTGCCCGGGGTGGCGCTCCAGAGCCTGGCGCAGGAACAGACTACGGGAAATCGCCGTGGCCACCACAGCCTCATCCATACCCTGCGATGAGGTCAGCCAGCCTGGAACCCCCTCCGGAAACACTGATTCCCAACACCCGGCGACATCATCCGCCAGCGCTTTCGGAAGGCCGCGCCATGGCTCTGACATAATGCAAACCCCTGTCTCTGTATTATATTTCCGGTACTGTATAACGAACGTGTGCGCGACTGAACAGGCCGCCAACACGGATGCAAAGCACCACCGCCCGGGAAACCGGCGAGGCAGAGTCACCAGGAAAACAGCTCAGCCGGTCAGAAAGCCCCGGGCTCAACGAGCCAATGCTTACTGCGCGCCAGCGGCGAGCTGCAACTGAAGAACACCCAGGTCAGTGGCGCTTTCGGCCAGGTCACGGACTGCCACCCCCGTTGCCAGCTCAGCCATCACACCTTCCCAGAGCTTGCCACACCCTGCGGCATCGGCTGCCCTGGCGACACTCGACAGATCATACTGACCGGCCCCAAACGGCTGACCCAAAAGCCAACAGGTCCCCAGCACCTGAAGGAATTCAGTCACGGTCAGCGGCTCACGTTTGTGAGTAACCTCCGGGCGATACAAACCCGCCAGAAAATAGCCCTGCTCGGCCTTACTGAGAAGATTCAGGAAAACCGGCACCTGGCGGGCCAGTTCCAGCGCCCAGACCACCAGCGTTCCACCCTCCCCGCGTTTCAGTTCAAATTCCACTTCATGCAGTGGCCGCCGGGCATTATTGCCGGCCACACTGCCGGAATCGACCGCTATCTCGATGAGGCTACCCCCATCTTCCAGCCACAGCACCTGGCGCTGAAAGTTGGTTTCAAACACTACCCGGAGACAGCTGAGGTCCAGCCCGGAACTCAGCGGTGTGTCTTCCAGTAACGACACATCCAGCTCCGGACCGGTCACGGGCCATTCCCACTCTTCACGCCGATGAGCGCCACCTGAGAATTCACCCCGGGTTTTCAGGGTCTGGATATACTCATCGTCCGCCTTGCGAACCCTCAACGCGGCTTGGGCACGATTCAGGCCGGCATTGGGCGTGTCGAAATAGCGATTGATCAACGACCTGCTTTCTCCGGGGCGCACCTCAGGGCGGGAGGAGAGCCATTGCAAAGCCTGGGCCTGTGCGGCGTCAGAAACACTGAGTTTGATTTCCAGCTCGGTTGCCATATCAATGCCCTGTTTTCCCGGGGTTCGTAAACGCAAAAACCGGCGACCCTGAGGTCGCCGGTTTTCATACTACAGGATTAGCCGATCGGCTGATCAGAAGTAGTAAACAGCACCCACAGAAGCAATGGTGCGCTCGTCGGTAACAGCTGTATTGCCCTGGGAATCTTCATATTCCCAGACTTCATCGCCACCACCGAGGTAGCCTTCAAAGTAAACGTACATGTTATCAGAAAGATTGTGCAGCGCCTGAAGAGTAATGGTGCTCGAATCCAGCCCCGCGAATTCTGCAGCCTGGTCGTCGTATTGCGTCATTTCATAAGACAGCGCGAACTGGTTTGCTCCAATCGTGTAGTAACCGATCACGCCAAAGGTATCCGAGGCGTCTTTACGAGTATGATACTCGCCGGTGACTCGCAAATCATTGATGTTGTAGCTTGCACGGAGACCGTAGGTGTTTTCACCGTTGCCATCGCCATTGTCGTTAGAATCGACCGCCGCGGCTAGCTCCAAACCGTCCATTTCATAAACAGCGGCCAATTGATACGGATATGACTTGGTGCCGCCAGTACGACTATCAGCATCGCCGTTCACCTGCACTGCCGCCCAGACGCTCAGGCCACTGAACGACGGAGACATGTATTGAACCAGGTCGCCCTCACCAGTGGAATAATCAACTCCCTGGTTGATCGTAGCGACTTCGAAGTATTCAGCAATCTCGGTAACCGCGCGCTCATACGTAGAGTCGTCGGAGCCGACCCAGACTTGGCCAAAGCTGTCACCCTTCACACCGATGTACGCTTCGTCCAGCTCTGTCAAGCCCGCGAAATCCCCATCGTTGATACCGTTGTCGTCGCCATTTTTATCGTCAGCATTGAGGCCTTCGAGCTCAAGCTTGAAGAAACCGGTGATGCCCGGGGCGATTTCATGGTCATGCTTAACACCCAGGGTTGAGCCATTGTCAAAGTGCTCAACTGTGGAAGGGCCACCATCGAAGTTATCGTGGGCGAACGCGTACTGGATGTTACCGTAAACGGTCGGCATGGATTCCATCTTCGCGGCCATCTCCGCGGCGGACATGGTGCCCTGAGCCATAACAGCCCCAGAGAAGGTTGCGGCGGCAATTGCGGATGCAATAAGCGTTTTTTTCATCATGTTACGTCTTCCTTTTTGAGTTAACTCAGGTTTAGCGACGGGTTCTTATCCCGATATTGTAAGCCTTCACCAGTCAGGCTGGATGAGGCCGATTCTGTATTACCCCTGTGTCATTTTTATGACAAAGGGGCAGCCTTTCTTTTTTCACATAAATCCGACAGATTCCAGATCCATACAGCTCAAACACTTACAGAACCCTTTTAAAGTCCTGCATCATGAAGTTGTTTTAATACAATAACTCCCATTTTGCAAATCGCCTCCGGTGTTTTTTTAGCTCTTTTGGTGCCAGAATTGCCATTATTCATGCAATCTGGCGACCTTAAACCACGTTACAGTCGCTTTACAAATCTGGGACCAGGTTCAAATTAACCGTTTATAAACATTATGTTATGGAGCCTCCACCTAAGGCTTGGGAGTACTTCAACAACAATATCGCACCATCAAGGGTCGGCACGACAACCAGCGCATCATAGTGGTGCGCTCGCTTATCCACGTTGCCGCCGAGTCTCAAGCATGAAGGTGACAGGCCCCTCATTCGTCAACCCGACTTTCATATCCGCGCCAAACCTGCCTTCACTTACCTTGTCCGGCCCCAGCCGGGCTCGCGCATCTGTCACAAACGATTCATACAGCCTGTTTGCAACATCCGGTTCTGCAGCAAGAGAGAAACCGGGCCTGGTGCCGGAAGAGGTATCAGCCACCAACGTAAACTGCGGAACAACAAGGAGGGAGGCACCGATGTCCAGCAGACTGCGGTTCATCCGCCCTGCATCATCGGGAAACACACGGTAAGTGAGGATTTTTCGGCAAAGCTCCCTTGCCTCGTGTTTGCGATCTCCTTTTTCGACACCCAGCAACAGCAAAAGACCCGTATCGATGGAGGCTATCAGCTCATCGTCCACGGCAACACTGGCTTGCGAAACACGCTGGATCAGTCCTTTCATCCATCAACATCCCTGGAAGCAGGTAAACATTAAGACCAGGAAAGAGTCTATCCACGGTGTTTACCGACCGCAACCCCGGCCACAGAACTCAGCCAGCCGTTTTTTGTGTTTTCGCAACGACGGACTCAACACCACGAATGAGGGCATCAATAATGGCAGGTTCGGAAGCCGAGTGGCCGGCATCGCGAATGATCCGGAACTCTGCCCCGGGCCAGACCCTGCCCAGCGCCAGGGCGTTTTCCACCGGGCAAACCATGTCATAACGACCGTGGACAATGATACCGGGAATCTCAGCCAGCCTGCCCGCATCCCGCAGGATCTGGTCCGGCTCAAGAAACGACTGATTCATGAAGTAGTGGCATTCGATGCGCGCCAGGGCAATGGCAACATGGGGATGGCCAAAATGTTCGACGACCTTCGGGTTGGGGTGGAGCGTGGCGCAGCGCCCCTCCCAGATTGACCAGGCCTTGGCGGCCTGAATCTGCTCCAGCTCGTTTTCGCTGGTGAGCCTGCGGTAATAGGCCGCGACCAGATTATCCCGCTCACCTTCCGGAATCGGCGCCAGAAAGTCCTGCCAATAATCCGGAAACACCCGGCTGGCCCCGTCCTGATAAAACCAGTGGATATCCCGGGGCCGGCACAGGAATATGCCCCGCAACACCAGCCCCAGCACATTCTCAGGCCAGGTTTGAGCATAAACCAGGCTCAGGGTGGAGCCCCAGCTACCCCCGAACAGCATCCACCGGTCGATACCGAGAAAATGCCGGACCTTTTCCATGTCGCCGACCAGATGCGCGGTGGTGTTGTGCGCCAGTTCCGCCAGCGGAGTGGAGCGCCCGGCCCCGCGCTGGTCCATGAGGATAATGCGAAACCGCTCCGCATCAAAAAAACGGCGGTGGTAACCCTCACAGCCGCCACCCGGCCCACCATGGACCACCAGCACCGGTATGCCATCCGGATTGCCGGATTCTTCCAGATAGAGTTCGTGGGTGTCGTCAACCGCCAGGTGATGGCGGGCGTAGGGTTCGATTTCCGGGTAGAGTGTAAGCATGGTCGACTCCGCTTCTGGGATAACGGGAGTCTAGCAGCCTGTCGGACTTAAGCAATCGTCGCGAGCAAGGTGGGAAAGCGAGCGCAGATTTTCTGGATTTTGAGGCGCATAGTGGTTCTATGCAACGAAAAAGCCGGGAAATATGAGCCGTTTTC
>JACIZI010000021.1 GCA_014359475.1 Marinobacter sp.
TTCTTGGCAGCAAACTCTGCCTGGGCGAAACTCGTTTGCTTCATGACAGTCTCTGGCCATTCTTGCGGAGGGACTTTCATTTTACTAAACCGACACCGTGAGGGGAATAAATCAGTGTTTCCCTAAAGCGCGTTTTCACATGCTCCACCCAGGAACAATACTGAAAAAAATCCCTTGCGTAGGCCGGAAATGTAAATCGAGGTAGTACAAATCTTAAACTGTTTACCGCTGCAGGGGTCACATAGCCCGGCACCGCACTTACGGCCGCTTTGAAGCCAGAATCAGCGACCAGTTCCATTTCCCGTTCAGAAAAATCCTCCTCTCGCCCCACCGGATAACAAAATACATCACTGGGGTTGTTCAGTTCCTGACACACCTTCTCCCGCGACAAAACGATCTCCTCCCTCGCTTCTTCTGCACCAAGCTGAGAGAGAATATGATGCGTAAGGCCATGGGCACCAAATCTCACCCCCTTCCCTTCAAGCTCCCTTGCCCTTTCCCAGCCCAGTGCCAGGTATGGAGACGGCGGGGCAGCGGGCAGTTCGACCCCGAGTTTGTCTGCCAGGTTGCTCAGGAATGCGCGGGATTCCGCTTTGTGTCGTGCCGAACTGGATTTCATCAGTTCGCGGATCTCGTGGCCGGCGCGTTGCTTGTTGGCTGAGGTGTTCAGGGAAAGATCCCGCGTGCCGCTCCGGGTATCCAGAACCAGAGATTCTTTATTGGATTGTTCCAGCAGGTAGGATACCTGTGCATCCCAGGGCCAGTTTTTTCCATCCATGAAGTCCGTGATCAGGAAGCAGGTAAACGGGCACTGGTGGGCAGAGAACACCTCGTGGGCTGTTTCTACCTGGTGCAGGAACCCGTCATCCAGGGTAAAGGAGACCACCTTGTGCCGGTTGACTGAGGATTGACTGAACCGGTCGAGTGCCTCATCCAGATCCACGAAGGCGTAGCCCTGTTTTTTCAGCCGGGCCAGGCAATCACTGACCATCTGTGGGTCGTGGCCGGGCCTGCCATTTCCGGGGTTCCGGAACTGGTGCAACATGAAAACCGGCAACAGAGGCGGAAGAAACGGACGGACCATGGCTTCTACCAGACGGCTGGTAATGATCCTCACCATCAGGTCCTTGGTTGCCAGTGTACCGGAGCGACGACTCATACAAACTCCTGGTAAAGCGATTGATAGCCGTGAAGCATGGCCTTCACGGAAAAGGTGTTCCCGGCTTTGTTTCTTGCTTTGGTGGTCATATCCGTTGGAAGTTCTCCCTGCATCACACGGAGCACGGCATCACGGATTGCCCCGCTATCGGCGGTGGGGATCAGGAGGCCGGTTTCCTCATGGTCCAGGATTTCTTCCGGGCCACCACTTCGGGTGGCGATGACAGGCACGCCGGCCATCATGGCTTCCACCGTGGATATGGAGAATCCTTCGGATGTGGAGGGCAGCAAAAATGCGTCCGCCTGGCACAGAATGTCCTGCACGTCGCTGCGAAAGCCCAGGAAATGAATGTTTGATTCCATTCCCGTCTCTTTTACCCTGGCCTCCAGCCCGGCAAACAGGTCCTTGCGCTGATGGCCGACCACGATGAAGTGAACCTTCGGATTACGGGTGACCACACCCGGAACGGCATCGACAAGGTATGGGTATCCTTTCGCGGGGCGGATGTTGCCAATGGAGATCACCAGTCTGGCATCGGCTGGCAAGCCCAGTTCGGTTTTCAGGGCAGCGCTTTTTTGAGGGCGGAATTTGTCGGGGTCGACGCCGTTGTAGATCAGTCTCAGCTTTTTAGTCGCCAGCGGGCTGCGGGAGCCCAGCTCTTCCTGCAACCGGCGGGAAACACACACAATTGCTTTTGCCCCCATGTTGATCAGTCGGAACTTGGTGGCCAGGAAGCGCTCGTTGGAGGCAACGTCCACACCGCCGTGGAAGGTGGCAATCATGGGCACACGGCAAACAAAGGCTGCCAGGGCGCCGTATACGTTCGACCCGAGCAGATGCGCGTGCACCAGTGAGATGCGTTGTCTGCGAATCAGGCCCACGAGGGTGGCAATATAGCCGATGTTGAAGCTTCCCTTGGAATCAATCATCAAGGGCTCGATGCCGATGGCTCTTACCGTATCCGCGACCCAGCCTTCACCCCGCAACACGACGGTATGCCGGTAACGGTCTGAATCCAGACTCCGTAACAGCGTGGTGAATACCGTCTCTGCCCCGCCTGGTCCGGTGGTGTCGATCAGGTGGAGTATGTGGATGGGTGCAGCTGGCATGGGGTGAGTCACCTTCCCTGTTAGCCTTTGAAGCGGTAGATCAGCCGGAACAACCCGCTGCGCACGATCATGACCGTCGCCATTGGCTCTGTATCGGTGGCTATCCGGGCCTTGTAGTTTTCGTTTTTGCCGGTACCTGCAAGCATATCGAATACAGCTATGTTGTTGTCGTCAAAACACTGTTCGATGACATAACCGAAGTGCAGTGTTCCCGGTGCCAGTTTTTTGTGGACGTTATCCTCGAAGCCACCCTGAATATTGTAAACGCGCCCCTGATACTCGACGTTATACAGAACAGAGATCAGCCGGCCATCCACCCTGAGCTCTGAAAGACGTGCCTGGCCACCTTCGGCGGGCAGACGCTCAAGGAATTTGCGCTGGAACAGCATGCCTTTCTCCCCCCCGAAGCAGGGGGCGTCCCACCGCTGTTGATGGAACTGGTCGAGACTGCGAAAGAAGTTGTCATGCGCTTCGGAAGGCACATCGCGCACGGTTACTTCCCCCAGCGATTTCAATACCTTGCGCCGGTTGTACAGCCTCAGGCGGGTATTGCTGCCCAGAGAGTTCAGGTATTCCTGGAACGACCCTGTGGTGCTGACGCTGTACGCCGTGTCTTCTTCCAGCTCGCGCCATAACCAGCGTTTGTCCCGGCATAGCTTCTGCAACAGCTGGTACTCCGTGCTGTTGACACGCAAATCGCTGAGTACGGTTTCGGTCCACTTCCGGGAGGACAGCAGCGCCAGAAGGCGGTCATAGGCATCGGGGCCCGGGGTATCGCCGAGCAGGGTGTTGTATTCGGTTCTGGGCGTGGCAATGCAGCGATGGCTGGTGCCTGTGCATTCCAGTGCATGAATCGGGAACCCTTTGAAGCGGTAATGGGCAAGGTACATTCCGTTGGCCCCGGCGGCACCCTCAGTGACGGGTTCAAATCCTGGTGTATCGCCCCAGGTTTCCCACCAGCTTTTTTGCCAGGCATCGGTCTGGAATACACTCATGGCAGGTTCCTCACGATCATCGGCCCCATGATGCGGGTAACCCACACCGGCAACCGCTTCCATACCGCAATCAGTACCCGAAACTTCGGATTGTCCGGGTTCAGCCCCGGCAACTCACCTCCTTCGGGCAGGCAGTAATGCCAGTGCAAGGGCACCATAAAGGCGCCCCACTGTTGCTTGAACCGTGCGGTACCCGCATCCCGGCTGCAGCGTCCGAAGTCGAACAGTTCGAAGCCCTGCGCTACGGCCAGTTGCAGCACTTTCCAGTACATGGCCATGTTGATACCGCTGTGGTTATGTTCCCGCAGGGTGGATGCCCAGGGGATTTCCATGCGGTTGCCGAAGCCGGTCAGGAAGGCGCAGCCGGCGGGTTTTCCCTGCATGCGGGCGACCACGAGGGTGGCGCGATTACCCAGTGTTTTGAGCAGGCCGGCGAAGAAGCCCTTGCCGTAAACCGGCGTGCCGAGATCCCGCATGTTTCTGGCGAAAACCTTGTAGAAATCATCCAGCAATTCAATGCCGCCCACGTCAATGCCGGAGATTTCCCGCTCTCCTCGGCGCACCTGGGCACGGACTTTGGGCTGGAAGCTGCTCCACAGGTCGGCGGCATCCTGCGGAAGTGGCAGCCACCAGGTGACTTTGTCGGTGCGTTTGGGCAGCTGGCTGAACGCATCCCGGATATGCCGAAGTTCCACATGTGCCGCGCCGCGCGCCGCGCGCCACTGCCCGGCCCTTGCCATTAACGCCTCTGCAACCATGCGGTTGTCCGCCAGTATTCCGCCATAGTTGAAATACGGGACGGAAACCATGAAATTGCCGAATAGCCGGCTTTTTTGCTGTACCACTGGCAAGACACCCATTACCTGCCCATCCGTTCCACGGGCAACCAGGTATTGGTGGTCGTGCCGGCAGGTGTCGGTGATGAATTCCGGTATTTCCGGCGTGTGCCACAGCGAGACGGCCGGGTGCTGCCGGAGGTATTCCTGCACGGCTTCCCGGGCTGCCGGATTATCCGACAGCAGGGCAATTTCGAACGGGCTTTCCGGCTGGTTCAGAACGGCCTGCGGAATGACCGGTTCGGACGGTTGCCAGGCCTGTGCGGGTTTGGCCGCTTCATTGAGCTGTTTTTTCAGGGACTTCTGGAGGTTTTTAAGCTCCGCGGAGATACCCTGGAGTTCGGCAATCAGCGGATCGCAGTCGTCACCGCTCTTGCGGGCCTCGCCAATCTGACGGCTTAAGCGGCCTTTGGAAGCCTTGAGGGCCTCAATACGATTGCGGAGCGCCGTCTGAGCCGGCGTTGCTTCCTGCATATCCATGGCTTTCACTCAGACTGCGACCGCTGCGGAGGGGACATTCACCTCCGAAAGCACATCGGACACGGTACCGAAACGGAAATCATCCGTCAGCTTGTTCAGCCGCTTCATGCACTTGTCCAGGTTGTTGTAGTGCCGGAAACGCGAGAAGGCACTGACTTTGAGCCGCGGCTGGCCCGGGTCGATTTCCCAGGGGTGGAGGTAGAAGATAAACGGCTGCCCTGCCCGGTTGATTTTACCCAGGCCCCAGCGACTCAGCCAGTAGGGATAGAGGCGGAAGTAACCACCGCCGGCAATGGGCAGACGATAGCGGCCGATCGGGCAGGTAGAGAGCGGGAATTCCAGCAGGGTGGCGCCGTTGGGTGTCTGTAACCGGTAGGGCTCATGGGGCGTGCCGGGCATGCCATAACGGTCGTGGTGCACCGGGAAGATGGAGGAATCCCACTCAAAGCCTTCTTCACACAGAATATCCAGCGCCCAGCGGGATTGCGCGGTGATGGAGTAGCTGGCAGCCCGATAGCCCGTAATCGGCGCGCCGGTAATCTCTTCCAGGATGGCTTTGGATTTGCGGGTTTCCTCACGGAAGACGTCCGGAGTCTGGTTGTAGACCAACTGGTGGCTGTAGCCATGGCTGGCCACTTCATGTCCGGCCTTCTGAATCCGGCGTACCAGTTCCGGCGACCGTTCGGCCACCCAGCCGAGCGTAAAGAAGGTGGCACGGAGATCTTTTTCTGCCAGCAGTTGCAGCAGCCGGTCGGTATTTTTCTCCACCCGGTATTCCATGGACGACCAGTCCTTGCGGTCCACGGCTTCTGCGAGCGCCGCTACCTGGAAATAATCTTCGACATCGATGGTCAGGGCGTTTCTGATCACGTCCGTGTTACTCCGGCGTTCAGGGTGATGGTTTTGCTGTTCTGTGCGTAGCGGTCAGTCTACCTAAAGGAATCTGTAGCTGAGTGCGACCTGTACCCAGTTTTCGTTATATTCCACGCTCGGCAGGTCACTCTTCCGCATGGAGTGGCCCAGTGAACCGGAGCAATCAAGGTCTTCTGTTAACCGGTACGATAAGCCGACACTGGCTTCTATCAGCTGGTCATCCTGCGCGTTGTCCTCATAACGAAGATACTCGTAGCTGCCGTTGGCGGTAAAGCTCAGATGGGGGCGGAGCGGGCGACTGGCGCTGAAGCGCATCCCCAGTGAATTTTCCTCCTGATCTCCTGCCTGGTAATCCTGCCGGTTGGCAAAGCCCTGCAGGTCCAGCCGGCTGCCGTCGCTGAAGCGTTTGTTCAGTCCCAGTTCAATGGCGGTGACTTCAACGCCAAACTGTTCGGTGGCATCAAATTCCACATCGCCGAATTCCAGCGTGAAATCCGAGGCCTGGTCGGTCAATTGCCGTGAGGCCGAGAGGTAGGCCGACGCGGTGGGGTTGATTTCCCGGGTGAAGGTCAGGCTGCCGATCAGGCCGTCACTGGTGAACTCGGTGGCGCCCAGCTGGCTTTCCTGTCGGGAATAACCGAGGCTGGCATTGAGAGACGAGGCAGACCAGATCTTGTTGAGATTGAGATTGACTGAGCGGGTGTCGTTTTCCGCGCCGTTATCCAGTTCCTGTTGGTTGCCGGAGGCAGAAACCCCGCCGGAGAGTGTCGCATCGAACCGGTGGTTCCAGCCCAGAGACCCGATGTAACGATTGCTGTCCCGCAATTCCCGGTCCTGGTACTCGGTGTTCTCGAAACTCGCTGAAGCCTGCAGCTGGTCCACATCACTGAGGGGTACTGTCAGTACCGGTCCGGTACGAAAGATGTTTTTGCGGCTGCGGTTTTCCGGTGTGTCATTCTGCCGGGAGCTGCGCAGTACCTGACTGAGGTTGTTGTTCAGGGTCCAGTCCAGCCCTCGCCGGAGCTGGCAGCGGCCGGAAAAGCCCGACGTGGCGTTGGTTTCCGGGTCGTAATAATCATTCAGCCAGTATTGGTAACTGAGCGACGCGTCCAGGTCGGATTCGCACTGCCCCGGATCGCTTGCATGGGCCAGGTTCAGCCGGGCGACGGTCTCCGTGTCCGACTCCTCATTATTATCCTGCTTGCCCACGTTGTCCGAGTGTTGTCCGGATAAGGAGCCGGTGACCGTTACAGGCGCGGAGAGCGCTGGGGCCGATGTGGCTGCCAGCAGTATGAATGACAGGACATACGGCCGCGGGTGTATCATCCGTGACACCACCGGTTTAACCATTCAGCACTGCTCCCACGTATTTTTCCTGGTTCAGGGACTGGGCCGCGTTCTCGATGGCACCCACGGTCAGCTTGCCATGAGGCACCACCAGCAGTGCATAGTCACACAGCTCTGTGAGAATACGGGCATCCGGAGATACGGACACCGGGGCGGTATCCAGGATAACAAAGCGGTCCGGGTAGCGCTTTCTGACGGCTTGCAGGAATTGCCGCATCCGAAAAGCCGTAAAAAATTCGGCGGGCGTTTCCCGGCGGTTGCCGGCCGGGATCAGTCGCAATCTGGGGATCCCGGTGGGGTACAGAATCCGCCCGATTTCACAATCCGGGTCATCCAGAAAGTCGGTCAGTCCGGCGTCCGGTACGATGTCCAGGTTGGCATGAAGGGTTGGCTCCCTGAGATTGCAGTCAATGACCACAGCGGTCTTGGCCTGGTCAAATGCGAACGCTGCCGCCAGGTTGAGTGCCATGAAGGATGAGCCCGCTCCCTCACAGGCCCCCGTCACGACTATGGTGAAATTATTGCCGCCGGATTTTTCCAGTAACTTGGTCCGCAGGTTCCGGAAGTGATTCACCAGTTTCCGGTTGGGGGATTCCGGATAGATGATGCGGCGCTCGTCCATGTCATCCGCGGTCAGCCGGCGGGGCTCCTGCATGCGGGTGATCTGCTTGCTGATGACGTACTTGTCGACCGCCCCACCCCCCAGCTCCAGGGAGCTGGGCACCAGCATGCGGGAGTCATCCCAGTCATCCATCCAGTCGGTACGCTCCCCGGCGGGTTCGACCAGCGAAGGTTTCACCTCCTTCCGCTGTGCTTTTCGTTCGTCAGTCTTCGGCTGTTCTGGCTGTTCGGCCTTACTTCGCTCAGTCTCGTTCATCAGATAACTCCAAGATATCTGGCCACGGCAGCGCCTATATACGCAGCGGAGGCAAGGAAAGCGAGTACCAGCAATGTATTGGTCACCCGGCGATCACGGCGTTTTTCAAAGGGCGTGCGCACCACCGGGATCTGTTCCAGCACCAGCATGTCCAGTTCTTCTTCGATTTGCTCGCGGCAGCGTACCCGGGGGTCGAGCTGCGCCCAGCCGATCGCCGCGCCGAAGGGCGCCGCAATACCCAGGAACAGACCCGCCAGTGCGAACATTTCAAACTTGGGCCCGGTGGGCTGCCGCGGGTACTGAGCGGCCTCGTTGATCTGGTAGTTCAGGCCCTGACCCTCGATGTCCAGGTGCATGGAGACCCGGGCTTTTTCGCGGCGTTTCAGCAAGTCGTTGTAAATTTCCTTGTTTACGGACATGTCGCGGGTCAGGTCGGCATACTCGGCCTTGTTGGCCTGAATACGCTCCATGCGCTTCTCCTGTTCCGCCATGAGCCGGTTCAGTGACTTGATGCGGGTCTCAACTGTCTGGATATCGGTCCGGGTCTTCACCAGCTGGGAGCGAGTGTCCTGATAGACCGGGTTGGAGATGGTCTCACCGGAGGATCTGGACGCTGTTTCGCCGCCGCCCTGCGCCTGGTCCCGCTGCTTGCGCAGCTCCGCCAGTTGTTCTTTGAGGATGACGATGTCGGGATAGGTGTCGTGGTACTGTAACCGCAGGGAGTCCAGCCGCTCCTCGAGTGCCAGAATGCGTTGCTGGTAGGCATCCTCCCCCTTGCCCTGCAGGGTCGGGCTGATGTTCGACATCTGGTTCTCCAGCGACTGCTCGCGGGATTCCAGTTCCTCGAGCTCCAGCTCCGCCAGCTCCAGCTCACTTCTCAGGCGGGCCATGCGGGAATTGGCTTCTTCCTCGGTGCCGTCCACATTCTGGGACAGGAAGCGCTGCAAGCGAGCTTCCACTGCGGCTATCTGGGTTTCATAACTTTTGACCTGTTTATCGATAAAATCATAGGCCGAGCTGCTCTCCGCCCGTCGACGCTTGTTATTTTCTTCGATGAAGGCCTGGCCCAGGCGCTGTGCAACCTTGAAGGCCGTAAGCGGGGACTGTGAGGAAAAGCCAATGCTGAAGAAGTTATCCCGCCGGGGCCGGACGCTCATGTTACCCCGGAGCATGGCAATGCGCCCTTCCAGGGCAGCTTCAGACAGATTGTCGGCGTTCGGGCCGAACACTCCGGTGTCTTTGGCAACCCCCGCCAGGACACGCCGGGTGCCCAGCAACTCGGCCGCCGCCGATGCACGGTCGCTGATTTTGGTGGCGACGGCGCTGCCTTCCATCAACGGACGGATGATATTGCTGTCGTCTACAAAGATGACCACTTGGGAATAGTATTTGTAGGGCCACAGGAACCCGGCAGCGAGCACCACGGAACTCACAACGAGAAACAACAGGAAGGCGAGCCCCTTTCTGGAACGCACTTCCCTGATGGATTCTGTCGGCAGCTGACTCAGCGGTAACGCCATTGGTTCTTCCCTATCGTTGCAACTGTTCCGGAACGTGTGTCAGCAGGCTTCAGAAACTTCGTTCCGGTATGGTCAGGATGTCTCCGGGGCGCAATTCGTAGTTGGTGCTGATATCACCACGCTCCAGAATATCATCCAGCCTGACCGGTATGGCCACCACCTCACCTTTAAGGGGGCGGTACAGCATCGCCTTGTTTCCCGAGGCAAACGGGCTGAGCCCGCCGGCGCCGAGCACCATGTCCAGGACCGTCATGCCATCCCGGTGCGGGGTCGACGTAGGCTGCCCGACCGCACCGGTGACTCTGACACGATCCGTAAATTCATGACTGCCCATGGAGGTGACAACAATACTCACCTGGGGTTCCCGGATGTAGGATTGCAGCTCCCTCTCGATATCCTTTGCCAGCACTTGCGGTGCCTTGCCACTGGCCTGCACATCACCAATCAGAGGCACCGAAATCTTGCCGTCGGGCCGCACCGGCACCGTCACGCTCAGGTCATTGTTACGCCACACCGACACCCGCACCACATCGGTTGCCCCGATAATGTACTCCTTTGCGGTTTCTGTCTGAGAGGTTTCCAGGGCTTGGCGGATTTTCTCCGGGGATGACGGCGACTGTGAGGCACAGCCAGCCATCAACACTGTAATCAGAAGGGCAATAAAGCCTTTGGCAGGCAAATACTTCCGTGACATGTTGATTCCTCGTTTACTGAGAGCCTTTCTTGAACAATACCACTTCTACGGTCTGGATTATAACCAGCAGATCCAGCAGCAGGCTCTGGTTCTTGATGTAGTAAAGGTCGTAGCGGAGCTTTTCCCGCGTGTCTTCCTCGCTCTCGGCGTAGGCGAAGCACAGCTGCGCCCAGCCGGTCAGGCCCGGTTTTACCCGGTGGCGTTCACTGTAGAACGGGATTTTCTCGGACAACTGCTCGACAAACACCGGTCGCTCGGGTCTTGGGCCCACAAACGCCATGGTGCCGTTCAGTACGTTAAAAATCTGTGGCAGTTCGTCAATCCGCACCTTGCGGATAACGGCTCCGACTTTGGTGACCCGCGCATCGTTCTTGCTGGCCCACTGGGCGCCGTTTTTTTCCGCATCGGTAATCATGGAGCGGAACTTGTGAACCCGGAACAGCTTGTTGTTCAGCCCAACCCGCTCCTGGCTGTAGATCACCGGCGCTTTCCAGCCGTCCTCCAGCTTGATGGCGATGGCGGTCAGGAGCATGAACGGCAGGCTGACCAGCAGCAGTACAGACGCGGCAAAGATATCCAGGGAGCGCTTGCCGACGCCGTACACGGAGGACACGGTGAAGCCGTCGGAAAACACCAGCCAGCCACGGGTAATCATTTCCAGGGCCACCTTGCGGGATTCCCGCTCATAGAAGCTGGCGCCATCAATGATGCCGATGCCTTCCATTTTGCACTCCAGCAGGTCGTCCATGGGCAGGCCTTTGCGGCGGTCGTCGACCGCTATCACGATTTCCCGTACCGGATGACGCAGTATGTAGTCACGCATGGTGCCGGTGAGTTTGATCAGGTGTTTGTCGTCCAGTTCAATGGGCTCATCGGGAATCGGCACAAAACCTTTCAGCACGAACCCCTTGCGGTTAAAGGGGCTTTCCAGGTCTTCCAGCAACTGCCGCGCCCGGCGGCCGGCGCCCAGCACCAATACGCGACGTTTGAAGGTATCCTTGCCGACCATGGCGAAGAACAGCATGCGGGCGATGCCCAGCAGGAAAAACCCGAACACCGCCGAGGAGCTGAGCACGTTGAATGTGCCCAGGTACCAGAACCAGTCACTGTTGAGGAAATAGGCAAATCCACACAGGGGAATGGCGATAATCAGGCCCATGATGGTACGGAGCATCATACCCGACATGCCCTCCTCCAGCCGGGACTGGTGCACACCCAGCGCTACCATGATCAGTAGGTTGATCAGGGCGTAGGCAACCACCGAGGGCAGCACGTAAGCCAGATTGGCAAGAAAGAACTGCAAGTCTCCGAAAAACCTGAAAAATACGGAGAGCCCCAGCGCAAAGCCCAGAACGACAAAGTCGATCAGGCCAAGGATGACGAACGGAAGATGGATATAGTGTCGGAACAATCTGACGTGGGCCACGTCGACTCCTTGTGATGTTCACACCGCACGCTGAGGCAAGCGTCCTTTGCTACTTTGTGTAACAATGCGTTGCAGGATTCTACTTCAATTCCCCGAAACTTCAATGTGAACCCTTGCGCCGTGCACTTCAATTTTACAAACATTTTATAGTTTACCGTTTGCCGGGGTGATCAGGGGCTCATTAACTGTCGTCATAGGCGACATTACAGCATGAACTGCCCCACAAATTCATGCACCGGCATGGTTTCCAGCTGCCCCAGGTTCTCGCAACTGGCCATGATCGCCTCGCACCGGCGTGGCGCAAAGCGGGTTTGCAGGGCGTTGCGGAACTTCTCCACCAGCAGCGGCATGCCTTCCTCCCTTCTGCGCCGGTGGCCAATGGGGTATTCCACCGCCACCTTTTCCGTTCTGCTGCCATCGGTGAAGAATACCTGCACGGCGTTGGCGATGGAGCGCTTGTCCGGCTCCAGGTATTCCCGGGTGTAGCGTTCGTCTTCGACGACGTGCATTTTTTCCCGCAGCCGGTCTATTTCCGGATGGTCACGATGGAAGCTGTCTTCGTAATGTTCGGCGGTGAGGTTGCCGAAGATCAGCGGTACGGCGGTCATGTACTGCAGGCAGTGGTCCCGGTCCGCAGGGTTGGCCAGCTCGCCCTGCTTGGAGATGATGCGGATGGCGGATTCGTGGGTGGTGAGTTCTATGCGATCGATTTCGTCCAGCCGGTCCTTTACTTCCGGGTGAAGTGTTACGGCCGCTTCTGCCGCGGTCTGGGCGTGAAATTCCGCCGGGAAGGAGATCTTGAACAGGATGTTTTCCATCACGTAGGCGCCGAAGGGCTGTGGCAGGGAGAACCGGCGCTTTTCCTCGGGTTTCAGCGCCTGGTCCCGGTTGGTTTTGCTGAACAGCACATCGTAGAAGCCCCACTGGGGCGCAGTCAGCACCCCGGGAATGCCCATTTCGCCCCGCATGGCGATATCCGCCAGCCGCACACCCCGGGAGGCGGCATCGCCGGCGGCCCAGGATTTGCGGGAGCCGGCATTGGGGGCATGGCGATAGGTGCGCAGGGACTGGCCATCCACCCAGGCATGGGACAGCGCGGAGAGCATCTGCGCCCGGTCAGCGCCCATCAGTTTGGCGCTGACGGCGGTGGAGGCGACTTTCACCAGCACCACATGGTCCAGCCCCACCCGGTTGAAGGAGTTCTCGAGCGCCAGGACGCCCTGGATTTCGTGGGCCATGACCATGGCTTCGAGCACGGCCTTCATGGCCAGCGGTGCCTGGCCATTGGCAACCCGCTTCTGGGACAGGTGGTCGGCCACGGCGAGTATGGCCCCCAGGTTATCCGATGGATGGCCCCACTCCGCCGCCAGCCAGGTGTCGTTGTAATCCAGCCAACGGACGATGCAACCGATATCCCAGGCGGCCTTGACCGGGTCCATACGATACGGTGTACCGGGCACCCGCGCTCCGTTGGGCACCACGGTGCCCTCCACTATCGGCCCCAGATGTTTGGTGCATTCCGGAAAACGCAGGGCCAGCAGGCCGCAACCGATGGTATCCATCAGGCAATAGCGGGCGGTTTCCCAGGCCTCGTCGCTTTCGATGCGGTAGTTGAGAACATAGTCCGCAATTTGCTGCAGGACCTGGTCATAGTCGGGGCGTTGGTTCTGGTCGGCATTGGCGGTCATGGTGCTCCCCTTGTTGATGGCAAATGCGTATTGCTGTCAGCTTAGCGTATATGGCCCAAAGAAAGGGGCTTATCAGTGCAAATTTTCAGCAGCAAAAGTATATACTGTATATATACCTGAAGACGTTACGCTGGAGATTGGTTTCTATGGCGACCACAAAGATTTTCAAGTCCGGAAATTCCTGGGCGGTCCGCATTCCTTCTGAGATGGCCTATGACCGCACTGACGTAGAACTGACCGTGGAGCGTGTAGGTGACGAAATTCGTATTCGCCCTGTTCGCCGCTTGACCGGACTGGGGGACAAATTCCATGGGTTTTCAGATGATTTCATGGAGGACCGGTGTGATGAGGAAGATCAGGAGCGTGAAGGGCTGTGAAGTATCTGCTGGACACAAATATCTGCATTTATCTGATGAAGAACGAAGTTCCGGCTGCAAAAAAACGGTTTGAGCAGTGTTTCTATGGTGATGTGGCGATATCCGCCATTACCCTCGCGGAATTGATGTATGGCATAGAGTCCCGGCCGGAAAGCAGGGAGCAGAATGAAAAGGCCCTGGAACGACTGCTCACGGACCTGGTGGTTGCTCCCTTTGACTCTGATGCAGCCGCTGCCTACGGTCGGCTGAGGGCCGGGATACCCCGTGACCAGCGTCGTAAAGATGCACTGGATAAGCTGACCGCCAGCCACGCAGTTGCCCTGGACACAGTACTGGTAACAAACAACGAGAGTGACTTTAACCGTTACCCTGGCGTTACCATCGAGAACTGGACGTTATAGCGCAGCGACAGGGCGCTCAGAACGAATCCCCGGGCACCCTTACCCAGCCTTCCATCAATACCCGCGCACTGCGGCTCATGATGGCTTTGGTGGCTGTCCACTGGCCGTTTACTTCTTTGGCTTCTGCGCCCACCTGCAAGGTGCCGGAGGGATGGCCGAAGGTGACGGAGGTGCGGTCGCCACCGCCGGCAGCTTCGTTCACCAGGGTTCCGGGGATGGCGGCGGCTGTGGCAATGGCAACGGCGGCCGTACCCATCATGGCGTGGTGCAGCTTGCCCATGGACAGGGCGCGGACGAGCACATCGACATCCTTTACGCCAATGGATTTGCCGCTTGAAGAGAGGTATTCCTGCGGCTTTGCCACGAAGGCCACTTTGGGCGTGTGCTGCCGGGCAGAAGCTTCCTCCACGTGACGGATCAGGCCCATTTTCACCGCGCCGTGGGCACGGATGGTTTCAAAACGTACCAGGGCTTCCGGATCGCTGTTGATGTCATCCTGCAACTCGGTGCCTTTGTAGCCGATATCTTCGGCGTTGATGAAGATGGTCGGGATGCCGGCGTTGATCATGGTTGCTTGCAGTGTTCCGATGCCGGGCACTTCCAGCTCGTCCACCAGGTTGCCGGTGGGGAACATGGCCCCTTCACCGTCGGCCGGGTCCATGAATTCCACCTGCACTTCCGCCGCCGGGAAGGTCACACCATCCAGCTCGAAATCGCCGGTTTCCTGCACTTCACCGTTGGTGATGGGCACTTTGGCGACGATGGTCTTTTTGATGTTGGCCTGCCAGATGCGCACGGTGCAGGTGCCATTTTCCGGAATCCGGTCTTTGGCAACGAATCCGCCGTTAATGGCGAAGGCACCGACCGCTGCGGTGAGGTTGCCGCAGTTGCCGCTCCAGTCGACAAAAGGCTTGTCAATGCCCACCTGCCCGAACAGGTAGTCCACGTCATGGTCCGGCTGGGTGGGTTCCGCCAGGATCACCGTCTTGCTGGTACTGGAGCTGGCGCCGCCCATACCGTCGATCTGTTTCTGGTAGGGATCCGGGCTGCCGATAACGCGCATCAGCAGCTTGTTTCGTGCCTCACCCGGCTTCTGTGCCGCTTCCGGGAGATCCTGAAGGCGAAAGAACACGCCTTTGCTGGTGCCACCGCGCATGTAGGTGGCGGGGATTTTTATCTGGGGGGTGTTGCTCACTGGGTGTTGGCCTCTTTAAAGATTTGTTTTGCCGCGGCTAATCATTCTTTCCGCGGCTGATCATTCCTTACGCCGCGCTGGTGGATTCCAGGAAGTCCTGGGCGAAGCGTTGCAGTACGCCGCCGGCTTTGTAGATGTCCACTTCCTCGGCGGTGTCCAGGCGGCAGGTGACGGGTACTCGTTCGGTGCTGCCGTTCTTGCGGTGGATGACCAGCGTGAGTTCCGCACGGGGTGCCGGGGTGCCTTCCACGTCGTAGGTTTCGGTGCCGTCGAGGGCCAGGGTTTTGCGGGTGGTGCCTTCCTCGAACTGCAGGGGCATGACCCCCATGCCGATCAGGTTGGTACGGTGAATCCGCTCGAAACCTTCGGCGACGATGGCTTCCACACCCGCCAGTGCCACGCCCTTGGCGGCCCAGTCACGGGAGGAGCCCTGGCCGTAGTCGGCGCCGGCGATAATGATCAGCGGCTGCTTGCGCTCCATGTAGGTTTCAATCGCTTCCCACATGCGGGTGACCTTGCCTTCCGGCTCGATGCGGGCCAGGGAGCCCTGCTTCACGTTGCCGTTCTCGTCCGTCACCATTTCATTGAACAGTTTCGGGTTGGCAAAGGTGGCACGCTGGGCGGTCAGGTGGTCGCCCCGGTGGGTGGCGTAGGAGTTGAAGTCCTCCTCCGGCAGGCCCATCTTGTGCAGGTATTCGCCCGCCGCGCTGTCCATCAGGATGGCGTTGGACGGTGACAGGTGGTCGGTGGTGATGTTGTCCGGCAGCACGGCCAGCGGGCGCATGCCTTTGAGGGCCTTCTCACCCACCATGCCCCCTTCCCAGTAAGGCGGGCGACGGATATAGGTGCTCTGGGGCCGCCACTGGTACAACGGGTCACTCTTGGCCTGCGATTTTTTGGTGACGTCGAACATCGGGATGTAGGTTTCCCGGAACTGCTCGGGCTTCACCGCGGATTTCACGATGGCATCGATTTCTTCATCGCCCGGCCAGATGTCCTTCAGGGTAACCGGATTGCCTTCTGCATCGTAGCCCAGGGCATCCTTTTCGATGTCGAACCGGATGGTGCCGGCGATGGCGTAGGCGACCACCAGCGGCGGCGAGGCCAGGAAGGCCTGCTTGGCGTAGGGGTGGATACGGCCATCAAAGTTGCGGTTGCCGGACAGCACTGCGGTGGAGTACAGGTCCCGCTCGACGATTTCCTGCTGGATTTTCGGGTCCAGAGCACCGCTCATGCCGTTACAGGTGGTGCAGGCAAAGGCCACGACACCAAAGCCGAGGTTTTCCAGCTCCGACAGCAGGTTGGCTTCTTCCAGGTACATTTTGACGGTCTTGGAACCCGGTGCCAGGGAGGACTTCACCCAGGGCTTGCGGGTCAGGCCCAGCTTGTTGGCGTTGCGGGCGATCAGACCGGCGGCCACCATGTTGCGGGGGTTGGAAGTGTTGGTACAGCTGGTGATGGCGGCGATGATCACGGCACCGTCCGGCATCTTGCCTTCTTCCTGTTCCCAGGCGCCGGCGATACCACGCTCGGTCAGCTCGGACGTCGGCAGGTGCGCATGCGGATTGGACGGGCCCGCCAGGGTACGCGCCACGGAAGACAGATCAAACTTCAGGACGCGCTCATACTCGGCATCTTTCAGGCTGTCTGCCCACAGGCCGGTGTGTTTGGCGTACTTTTCCACCAGGTCCACCTGCTCGTCTTCACGGCCGGTCAGTTTCAGGTAGTCGATGGTCTGGCCGTCGATGTAGAACATGGCGGCGGTGGCACCGTATTCCGGGGTCATGTTGGAGATGGTGGCGCGGTCGCCCACGGTGAGGCTGTCGGCGCCTTCGCCGTAGAATTCCAGGTAGGCGCCCACGACGCGCTCTTTACGCAGGAATTCGGTCAGCGCCAGTACCATGTCGGTGCTGGTAATGCCCGGGCGCAGTTTGCCGGTGAGCTCAACACCCACGATATCCGGCAGGCGCATCATGGAGGCACGGCCGAGCATTACGCTCTCCGCTTCCAGACCACCCACACCGACGGAAATAACACCCAGGGCATCCACCATCGGGGTGTGGCTGTCGGTGCCCACGCAGGTATCCGGGAAGGCAACACCATCACGGGCCTGCACCACCGGAGACATCTTTTCCAGGTTGATCTGGTGCATGATGCCATTGCCCGGCGGGATC
The DNA here is from genome assembly GCA_014359475.1 of Marinobacter sp. Taxonomy (GTDB): domain Bacteria; phylum Pseudomonadota; class Gammaproteobacteria; order Pseudomonadales; family Oleiphilaceae; genus Marinobacter. The sequence goes on from JACIZI010000021.1 coordinate 17,152, forward strand.
ACGTCCACGTTCTCGAAGGCGGTCTTGGTCCAGTTGATGAAGTGGAAGCGGTCGTCGTTGCGGCGATCTTCAATGGCGCGGTTCTTCTCGAAGGCCTCGGGGTCAGACCCCGGTGCTTCCACGGCCAGGGAGTGATCCACGATCAGCTGTGTCGGCACCACCGGGTTGACCTTGGCCGGGTCGCCGCCCTTCTCTGCAATGGCATCCCGCAGACCGGCCAGATCCACCAACGCGGTCTGGCCAAGGATGTCGTGGCAGACCACCCGTGCCGGGTACCAGGGAAAGTCCAGATCCCGCTTGCGCTCAATCAGCTGCTTGAGGGAGTCGGTCAGCATTGCCGGGTCACAGCGGCGCACCAGCTGTTCAGCCAGGATGCGGGAGGTGTACGGGAGCTTGTCATAAGCGCCGGGCCGGATGTCGTCTACAGCCTGGCGGGTGTCAAAGTAATCCAGGTCGGTGCCTGGGAGGGCTTTGCGGTAGTCGGTGTTCATATTGGGCTCTCTGGGAAAACTATTTTTTGCCACGGAATCTGCGGAAAGACGCGGAAGAAAAGATAGAGAGTTAGCCGAGGAACCCGCGGCGAATCATTCCTTCCGCAGTTTCCGCGGCGGATCAATCGTTAAGGACGTTCGTCAATGGGCACCCATTTGGCATCGGCCGGGCCGGTGTAGTCGGCGCTGGGGCGGATGATGCGGTTGTTGGCGCGCTGTTCCTTGACGTGGGCGGTCCAGCCGCTGACACGGGACATCACGAAGATGGGGGTGAACAGCTCGGTGGGGATGCCCATGAAGTGGTAGGCGCTGGCGTGGAAGAAGTCCGCGTTGCAGAACAGCTTCTTCTCGCGCCACATGACTTCCTCGCAGCGCTCCGATACCGGGTACAGGACGGTGTCCCCTGTTTCCTCGGCCAGTTTCTTTGACCATTGCTTGATAATGGCATTGCGGGGATCGGATTCCTTGTAGATGGCGTGTCCGAAGCCCATGATTTTTTCTTTGCGCTCCAGCATGCCCAGCAGGCCTTTTTCGGCTTCGTCCGGGGTTTTGAACTTCTGGATCAGCGCCATGGCGGCTTCGTTGGCGCCGCCGTGCAGCGGGCCGCGCAGGGAGCCGATGGCACCGGTCACGCAGCTGTGGATGTCGGACAGGGTGGAGGCGCACACCCGGGCGGTGAAGGTGGAGGCGTTGAACTCGTGCTCCGCGTAGAGAATCAGGGAGACGTTCATCACCCGCTCGTGCAGTTCGCTGGGCTTTTTGCCGTGCAGCAGCTCCAGGAAGTGACCGCCGATGGAATCCACGTCGCTGTCGGTTTCAATGCGCACCCCTTCGTGGACGAAGCGGTACCAGTAGGTGATGATGGACGGGAATACCGCCAGCATGCGGTCGATCTTGTCGTCCTGCTCGCTGAAGTCCTGTTCGGTTTCCAGGTTACCCAGCATGGAGCAGCCGGTGCGCATCACGTCCATGGGGTGTGCGTCTTTGGGAATCTGTTCGAGCACGGTTTTCAGGGCGGCGGGCAGACCACGCAGGCCCTGCAGCTTTTTCGTGTAGGCATCCAGCTCCTGGCGATTGGGCAGCTTTCCGCGCAGCAGCAGATAGGCAATTTCCTCGAACTGGGCGTGCTCTGCCAGGTCCGCAATGTCATAGCCACGGTAGGTCAGACCCGCACCGGATTTGCCGACGGTGCACAGGGCGGTTTCACCGGCTACCTGGCCGCGCAGGCCGGCTCCGGATAGTTTCTTTGCTTCTGCCATATCTGTCTCTCCTGATTCGCTGTTTTGTCTGTCTGTTCAGTTTTTCTTCTGGGCGAAGAGCTGGTCCAGTTTTTGTTCGAAATCGTGGTAGTTGAGGAAGTCGTAGAGTTCCGCGCGGGTCTGCATCCTATCTACCACGTCTTTCTGGTCGCCTTTTTCCAGGATGTTCTGGTACACCATCAGGGCGGCCTTGTTCATGGCGCGGAAGGCGCTCAGGGGATACAGGACCATACCAGCACCGGCTTCTGCAAGCTCGGACTTATTATACAACGGTGTGGCACCGAATTCGGTGATGTTGGCCAGGATGGGCACGTCCAGGGCCTCCGCGAAGGCCTTGTAATCGGTCAGCTCGTGCACTGCTTCGGCGAAGATGCCGTCGGCACCGGCTTCGACACAGGCCTTGGCACGTTCAATAGCCGCTTCCAGGCCTTCTTTCTGGAAGGCATCGGTGCGGGCCATGATGAAGAAGTCGTCGTCCTGACGGGCATCGGCGGCGGCCTTGATGCGGTCGACCATCTCGTCCTGGGACACGATTTCCTTGTTGGGGCGGTGACCACAGCGCTTCTGCGCGACCTGGTCCTCGATATGCACGGCCGCAGCACCGGCGCGTTCCATTTCCCGAATGGTGCGGGCGATGTTGAAAGCGCCACCCCAACCGGTGTCGATGTCCACCAGCAGCGGCAGGTCGGTGGCCGCGGTGATCCGGCGTACATCCTCCACTACGTCGTTCATGGTGGTTATGCCCAGATCCGGCAGGCCATAGGAGGCGTTGGCAACCCCGCCGCCGGACAGATAGATAGCCTGGTGGCCGACTTTCTCGGCCATCATGGCGGAGTAGGCGTTAATGGTACCGACAATCTGCAGCGGCTGGTTGTCTTTCAGGGCCTGGCGGAAACGTGCGCCTGGGGATACTTTCTTGCTCATGGGGTTTTCTCCTTGTTAAAGCGTTAAAGACTTATTTTTGCCGCGGCAAACTTTTTCACCACTCAAATGGCCAGCAGGCCGTTGCGGATTTTCTGTTCTATGTTTTGTCTGGCCGCGTTGATGTGTCGTTTCATCAGGAATTCCGCCAGTTCGCTGTCCCGCTGGGCGATGGCTTCTACAATGCGGCGGTGTTCGTCCAAGGCCTTGTGGGGCCGGCCGGCGGAGGTGCTCAGGCGATAGCGGTACATGCGGACCATGTAGTAAAGGTCACCGAGCAGCATTTGGGCAAGTTTGGCGTTGCGGCTGCCGGTAGCAATTCTGTGGTGGAAATCGTAATCCCCTTCGGCCTGGTAATAGGCCTGGCCCCTGGCCTGCTCGATCATCTTCTCGTGGCTGTCGAGGGTGGTCTGCAGTTCGGCGATTTCCTCGTCGGTCATCCGTTCGGCAGCCTGGCGCGCCGCGAGCCCTTCCATTACCTCGCGAATCCGGTACAGCTCGAGCAATTCCGCGGCACTGACGGAAACCACTTTCACACCCGCATGGGGCCGGCGTACCAGAAGGCCACGGGATTCCAGGCGGCCAAGAGCTTCGCGCAATGGCCCACGGGTCAGGTTAAAGCGGGAGCAGAGCTCAACTTCACCGATCTTCTCGCCGGGGGCCAGCTCGCCCGTTACGATGGCCGTCTGTAAACAATCAAACGCTTCGTCGGCCCGGGTCTGGGTCTGGGGTTGGGTCCAGGGTTGGATAGGAGCTTCAGCCATGCCTTGTTAACAATATTTGCGGGAATTAGCGCGAATCTACGCCCGGAGGCGCTTATTGTCAACAATGAGCCCCCGGAACCCTGTGGATTGTTAACATATCCCTGAGCTCAGGGGCTAATACAGCTTGCGGTCTTCCGGGGCAGGCGGAAGATACTGGTAGAGCCAGGTTTCGGTGACAGGCTCGCCGTTCAGGCTCAGATACAGCCGCAGCTCGATGGGCTCCCCGGATTCATCCGGCACCAGATCAAACATGGCGCGGTAACCGTCGATGGCCGACAAGGGCCTCGCCGAGGTAATTTCCACCCTGCCCCGGCTGACCGAGATTTCCGGGACGATATCGGCGTCCTCCGCCAGCATCCGCAGCGGGCCACCGGCAAAATCGATCGCAAATCGCCAGGAGAAGTACTTTCGTTCCTGCCCGACCACGCCACCGAGGCCGGTGCGGGTTGCCACTGCCGAAGCGAGCTCATAGGGCCGGACCGGCGCCCGCTCTCCCCAGTGCAGACGGTAGGAAAAGAGGTATTCCTGTCCTGCCTCCAAGGGCTGTTGCGGGTGCCAGAAGGCCACGATGTTATCAAAGGTTTCATCGACGGTCGGGATCTCGACCAGATCGATGCTGCCCTTGCCCCAGCTTCCCCGGGGCTCAACCCAGACACCGGGCCTGCGATCGTAAAATACCCCATCGTCCTGGTAGTGATCGAAGTTCCGGTCGCGCTGGAGCAGGCCGAAGCCCTTGGGGTCCTGGTCGGTGAAACTGCTGAAACCAAGCCGCCGGGGATTTCTCAGCGGGCGCCACAGCCATTCTCCGGTGCCGGTCAGCATGGCCAGACCATCGGAATCGTGAATTTCCGGACGCCAGTCGTAGTCCATCCGCTGACTGTTCTCGCCGACCTGGTACATGCTGGTGAGCGGTGCTATGCCTGCACGGCTCATCTGTTTGCGCGGGTACAAGGCAACATCCACATCCATGACCAGGTTACGCCCGGGGTCAATGGTGAATGCGTAAGCGCCGGTGGTGCCTGGCGAATCCAGCAATGCCCACACCCTCAGCACCCGCTGGCCTGCGGTCGGCCGCTCCAGCCAGAACGCCGTGAACCTCGGGAATTCCTCTTCTTTACCGGTCCCTGTGTCGATGGCCAGCCCCCTGGCCGACATGCCGTATTGCATTTCCGCACCTACCGCCCGGAAATAGCTCGCGCCAAGGAAGGAGGCAAAATCCAGCTGGAAGTTGGTATGGTAGTGAATCCGGAAGCCGGCGAATCCCAGGTCCTCGGGGAGATCTCCGAGGGGCTGTTCGCCCTCATAGTCAAAGTAATCCCGGTGGTAGGCCAGCTCGGTCGCTTTGCCTTCCCGTACTTCATGGATCCTGACCGGCGTCAGGAAAAACAGGCCCAGGTGGAATAACTGAACCTGGAATGCCGAATCCGTGTCATTCCACAACGCATGATCTTCCCGGAACCGGATCGCCTGGTAATCATCCCAGGATATGTTTTTCAGAACCCCGGGGATCTCCCCTTCGTGATCCCGGTAGGGTTGACTGGCCAAAGCCCGGGCATGCCCTTTGAGCCAGGCATAACTGAAGGACTTTGCGCCGGCCTCGCCACCCGCACCGGCCCCATCGGGCGCCGCTGACACCAGAGGCGCGAGTCCGTAGCTTCCGGCAGTTGCCAGTATCGCCTTGAGCAAGGTTCTTCTGTCCACAACATTCTCCCCCCTACCATTCAAGAATTTTCCGCCGGAGCTCAGGAATCGTTGCCCCGGACCAGTCGCTGAATGCATCTTCCCCAATAGCCTGACGGCGGAGCGCACCAGGCCTGGCGATGTAACTCGGCGAGCGAGTCCCGGTCTTGCAGGACCTGGCTGAGCTCTGTCGCTGAGAGCGCCTCCGGGCCTTTCTGAAGGCACCGGGATACCGCGGATTCGAGATGTTTCGCACGCACGCCCTTGCGGTGATCCCGGGCCAGGAACCGGTAAATGCGGTTGAGTTTCGGGCTCAGAACGGCAGCCTCCACCGGGCTGAGCACGCCGTCATCAGACCGGATCGCCTGGCGGTTCGCCAGGGCATGCTGCAGCACCGGTGGTGGTTCTATCTCCTCCGGTATCAGCAACAGCTGCCTGTGTTCAAGGGCCTTGCCCAGGCGCTTGCGACTCAGCAGGACGGAGCTGGGGGCTGCCAGTACCAGCGGGATCGCCACAGGCAGGGACCAGAGAAAAAACAGGGTATCCAGATACCAGGCGAATCCGGACCAGGCAGCACCAATGATCATCAGGGGCGACTGCACCATAAAAGCCCGGGACCAGCCGGTTTCCTCGGTTCGATTCTGCCCTGCCCAGGTCAGCTTGAGATTCAGCAGCGCGGCAAGCACTGATTTGCTGTGGGCCATCATGCGAATCGGAGCCAGCAGGACGGATAATACAATTTCGATGAATATGCTGACCGTCATGGCCAGGCTACCGCCATACTGCCGCGCCAGGCCGTGCAGCCAGGCGTCGGCAAGTGCCAGGAATTTGGGCACAAACAACAGGGCCATCGTGCTCAGGGCCAGCCCCAGTGCCCAGTCCGGGTGCCACTCCGGCCAGAGGGGGAAAAGCCCGGCATGCCCCTCCGGAAAATAGTTGATCGGTGCCAGGGTCATCCGGGCCGCTTCTATGGTGGTCAGTATCAGAAACCCCAGCCACAGGGGCGAGGAAAGATAGGCCATGACTCCGTTCAGCATCGCCATGCGATGGGCCAGCCGGAGCCGGCGCTGGAACAGCATGATCCAGAGGTGCTGCAGATTACCCTTGGACCAGCGATGGTCCCGGGCCAGTTCGTCCGCCAGGGTGGGTGGCGATTCTTCATAACTTTGGGTGAGTTCCGGTTCGAGCCAGACCTCATAGCCGGCCCGCCCCATATAGGCTGCCTCTACAAAATCATGGCTCATGATCGGCCCGCCAAAGAGCCCCCTGCCCGGCAGTTTCCGGAGGCCGCAATGGCGCATGAACGGCTCGGTGCGGATGATGGCGTTGTGCCCCCAGAAGGCGGCATCCCCCATCTGGATGGCGGCCAGACCAGTGGCAAATAACCGGGAATACATGCGGTTGGCGAATTGCTGGACCCGGGCAAACGGCGAACAGCCGTTGATGATGGAGGGGGCCGTCTGAAGAATTCCGATGCGGGGCTCACGCTGCATCAGACGGACCATCTTTGTGATGGTGCCGGCTCCCAGCAGACTGTCCGCGTCAAGCACGACCATGTAGCGATAACGGCGCCCCCAGCGACGCAGAAAGTCTGCCACGTTGCCACTTTTGTAGTTCAGGTTTACCCGGCGGCGGCGATAGAACAAGCGCCCGCCCGCCCCCAGTTCCTCGCACAGGCGGTGCCAGGCCGCCTGCTCTGCCAGCCAGACATCCGGATCACGGCTATCGGACAGGATGTAGAACTCGAAGTGCTCGATGTTCCCGCTTTGCTCCAGGTCCTGGTAGATGGCTTTCAGGCCGCTGAGCGTCCAGTCAACCGGCTCGTGGTAGACGGGCATGACAATGGCGGTTTTGGTCAGGGGTGTCTGGCCCAACTCGCTATCGGTGTATCTGCGGGCGAGGCTGTGCCGGTCGCCACCGGACAGGCGCAGCACAAATCCGGCCATTGCTGTCCAGAACCCAACCGCGATCCAGGCGTACAGCACGCAAAACAACACCAGCAATCCGAGTTCGATTCCGGTACCGCCGTGGTATGGCAGCACCGCAAGAAAAAACCAGGCGGCGACCGCCGTTTGCCCGAGAACCAGCAGGGCCAGAAAGATGCGACGAATCGTTGCGGTGGTTTTCCAGCGGGACGGGCCTGGCTCAGTCATTGTGATGATACCCGATGCTGCCCCGGAGCAAAGGCGGTTGCTGCTCCGGGATAAGCACTTCAGGCAGGTCGAAATAATCGGGCACAAGTTCCACTGCCCGGGCATAGACCTGCGCCTCCGTTCCGGCCTCCAGTGCAGCTTCCGTCAGGTGCAGGGCCTGGCGGCAATGAGCCGTGGTCAGTGGAATGCCGCAATCGTCGATATAGAATAAAACCCTCCCCAGTACCTGCCAGCATACCGCTGTCTGCATGGATCTTTCCCCCGTTTGATACCGTTCACACGGGTGGGTTGCAGGTCACCGGAAACCACCCCCACCCGGATCTTTCAGTCTTTTCCTTTTTTCCTTTGTCCTTATTTACCCTTGCCCTTTATACCTTTATCTTTCTCCGTGTACTTCTATCCTTCTCCGTGTACTTCTATCCTTTTTATCCTTTTCCGTGTACTTCCGTGGCAAAACAGTCTTTCAGCGTTGGTTCGCACGCAAACCCGTTCCGGGAGGAAGTGAATAGGTCCAGGTTTCCGTCAGCACCTTGCCCTTGAGTTCGAGATAGGCCCGCAACTCCATGGTGGCCTGGGGGGCCGGGCGCGCCAGCATGGACAGCCGCCAGTGCCCGCTCTCGGGAACATATTCCACAAAATGCTCCAGTACCTCGACAGACTCCCCGCCGGAGACCTTGCTGACGACGGCCGCATCCGCCGGGAGTTCGCCCAGTTCACCACCGGCAAAATCCACAATGATCCGGTAGCCTCCCTCTGTCTCGCCGCCACCGATGCGATCGCCGTCACCGATAAAGGTATTGGCCGCCTGGCCTCCGGGATGCCCGGCAACAGAGGGTCCCCCGAAGGACAGACTGTACTCCAGCCGGTACTGCTTGCCTGCTTGGATCGCCTGATCCGGTTTCCAGAAAGCCACTATGTTGTCGTTGGTTTCCGCATCGGTGGGAATCTCCACCAGCACAACCTTGCCTGGCCCCCAGTCTCCTTTCGCTTTTACCCAGGCACTGGGACGCTGCTGGTAACCGGCCTCGGAATCCTGGAACTGGTGGAAGGCCGTGTCGCGCTGGATCAACCCGAATCCGGAAACCTGTGGGACATGGTGATAACTTAGCTTCAGGTTTGTCGGGTTGATCAGTGGCCGCCAGAGCCATTCACCGGTTTTCCCGTCGTGTATCAGCAACCCGTCGGAGTCATGTACCTGGGGCCGCCATTCGCCGACCGGTCTGACGCTGTTCTCTCCGTAATAGAACATGGAGGTCAGCGGCGCCAGGCCAAGTTGCTCGATATCGTTACGAAAGAACAGTTCCGCGGTTACGTCAATGCGCGTGGTATCCCCCGGAAAAACATCGAACCGGTAGGCACCGGTGATGCTGGGACCGTTCAGCAGTCCGTAGAGGCGCATGTGGTCACTGTTTGCGGCGGGGCGTTCCAGCCAGAATTCGACAAATCCGGGGAATTCCTCCCCGGAAGACAGCCCGGTATCAACAGCGATGCCCCTCGCGGACAGGCCAAAACGCTGATCCCTCGCGACCCCCCGAAAGTAGCTGGCACCGCCAAACACCAGAAACTGGTTGCGAATACCCGGCCCTTCGAGCGGATAGGTGAGTTTGAAGCCTGCATACCCGAGATCGGCGGGAATTCGCTTGGCCAGCGCCTGATCCGGGTAATTGAAAACCGACTTGTCGAAGGTGATGGGGTGGCTGCCCTGGAGGTCTACCTGATTAAGTGCCACCGGGTAGGTGTAATACTGGCCCGCCGGCATCATCATGATCTGAAAGCGGGATTTGCCCTGTTGCCAGAGGCTCTCTTCGGGGCGAAAGCGGATCTTTTGGTAGTCTTCATAAGGAAGGTTTTTCAGAAAGGCCGGGATCGCAGGCGGAGCCTGGTATTGGGACTCGGCCAGCGTGCGGGCCTTTTTGACCACATCACCGAACCCGAATGCATGGACCGGACCGGCAAGCAGGCAAAGCAGTAGCAGTGGCGCAAATCGCGTCTTCCCTGAAGGCATGGTGCAAAACCCCGAAAGTGTCGTTTCGATGGTCATGAATGTACCACCATTCCCCTGAGCCACCGCAAGTGACAACTCCGTAAGGCGGCTGGCGGCGTCAGATATCCATGCTCAGGGAGAATCGCAGGTCCGGCCGGTCGGGCACTTCGATGGCCGCGCTTGAGGATTCCAGCATGCGGCCCACGCTGATGTCTGCCACAAAGCTGCGGCCCGTGACATGCACGGATACCTGACCCGCACTGGTCAATCCGTACAGGTCGGATTGTACCTCGGAATAAGGCGCCCAGCTCCGGATCACGGACAGGCGAAGACTGGACAGCACATCCCGGGTGAAGGGCACCGGATACGCGGGGCTGCGGGTGTCCAGGCGCAGCCATCCACCTTCAATCACCGACATTGACTGGCCGTTGAAGCCGCTCATCAGGGAAGGGCCGGCTATCTGCAGTCGCTCGGAACCCGGCAGGCTTTCGGAACCATACTGATAGCGACCATCCAGCCCCCACTGCCATGCCAGCAACTCCCGGCTCAGGGACGCGGATACCGAGACTTTATGAAACTGGTCCTCCTCCGACGTAGTGCAGCCCGAAGGGCACTCGGTTTCCTGGTACTCATAACCGCCCATTGCCACCACTTTGCTGCGGGCCTGAAATCCCTGGAACAGGTCGAAATGCCGGCCCCCTTCCAGCCCGAACGTTGACAGCCGGTAGGCGCTGTCAGATACCCACTGCCCCCGCTCTTCACGGCGGTTATCGCGACTGAGGTGGCTGAACACGCTGTCAATATTCACGTCGTACAATGAAGCCACCGGACGGTAACCGGATATGCCTATGGTGGTGGCCTCGCCGGAGGCCAGAAACCGCTGCTGATCACTCTGTGCCGCATGGCTGTATTCGGTATTCTCCATGCGGACACGGATACGGCTGCGGCCTGCGGGAAAGCTGTAGCGGAACGCCAGCGAACTCTGCTCGCTGGCTTCTTTGCGAGTGGTTCGGTCAGTAAAGTTCAGCCCCGCATCATGCCCGGACCAGAGCAGGCCCTCCAGAGACAACCCGAGGTGTCCGTCCATTTCCTCGTTATCCATTCGGGTCTTGCCGGAAAACTTCAGCCTGGACCGCAGCCAGTGCTCACGCTTCTGCTGTAAATAGCTCTCCCCGAGCAGTTGTTTGTCCGCGTACGGGAACCACTGCTCGTCAGGCTCGGATTCAGCAGGCGCTGCAAAGACTGTGCTGGCGATGCACCCAAGTAGTGCAACCAGGCGAAAAGTACTCAGAATCAAGATCCGTCTTCCTATCACCGGTCTGGCAGGTAAAATAATGTCAAAATTGTAACCTTCCGCCAATCTACGGCATCAAACGCAGTGTTTCCAGTAGCAGTAGCGAAAATTTACAATGTTAATGTTCCTTAAAACAGCAGGTTACAGCACTAACCGGAGTTTTTTTCTATACCTTTCAAGCACTCCCACAAAAATCGGACCGGGAAGAAAAATGCCAGGATCAACATTTACGAACACAAACCTCCATTTAGTGAAACAACTTGGGTACACTTGGCACGTTTTGTGAGTCAGTACTTTGTGAGTCAGTACACAGTACAGTCAAGGCCTGACACTTTCAGGGCCCCGCTGTAGTGCCAAATGCAGCAAACGAAACGAAAAAAGGACGCACATCATGATCAGGAAATGCCTCTTCCCGGTGGCCGGTTATGGCACCCGCTTTCTCCCTGCTACCAAAGCGATGCCCAAGGAAATCCTGCCTATTGTCAACAAGCCGCTGGTTCAGTACGGCGTAGAAGAAGCTGCCGAGGCGGGTATCCACGAGTTCGGTTTTGTGACCGGGCGGGGCAAGCGCGCCATTGAAGATCATTTCGACATCAGCTACGAGCTGGAGCACCAGATTGCCGGCTCCGGCAAGGAGGATCTGCTGACCTCCATTCGCGATCTGATTGATCACAACAGCTTCGCATTTACCCGTCAAAATGAAATGAAGGGCCTGGGCCATGCCATTCTTACCGGCCGCAACCTGATCGGCGACAATGCCTTTGCGGTGATTCTGGCGGACGATTTCTGCGTTGCCGGCGAGAATCAGGACGGGGTTCTGACCCAGATGGTGAAGCTGTATAACCAGTTCCGCTGTTCCATCGTGGCCATTGAGGAAGTACCGGAAGACGAAACCCACAAGTACGGGGTGATTGCCGGCGAGCCGATGAAAGACGGCCTTTACCGTATCACCGATATGGTGGAGAAGCCGGCCCCGGAAGATGCGCCCACTAACCTGGCGATTATCGGGCGCTATATTCTGACGCCGGATATTTTCGACATTATCGAGCGGACCGAGCCAGGCAAGAATGGTGAGGTGCAGATTACCGATGCGTTGCTGGAGCAGGCGAAGAACGGCTGCGTACTGGCTTACCAGTTCAAGGGCCAGCGGTTCGACTGCGGCAGCATTGACGGCTTTGTGGACGCCACCAATTATGTGTATGAGAACATCTACAAGAAAGGCAAGTGAGTATCGGGCAGGGCTCAGCGGCCCATGAGCCGCAACACTGACACCATGCCAGGGACACCGCTGGATGCAGACACTGCCTGGGAGCTCATTCTTGACGCAAGCGGGCAACCAAAAGCAACGGTCAGCTTGCCCGCAAGCAATCTGCCCGCCCTGTGGGCCGGCGCAGATGGCACGCTCCGGTATCCTTCGCTGGTAAGCGATGTGGCCCGTCAGCTGTTTGATACGTTCCTGCCCCTGCTGGGCAAGGTTCCGGCCGGGCGCAGCTATGTGGTCGCGCAGATGGGACAGAGTCTGGACGGGCGCATCGCTACGGTGACCGGGGCCTCCCGCTTTATCAATGGTGATGATGGCCTGACCCACCTGCACCGCCTGAGAGCAGTGTGTGATGCGGTGATTGTGGGGGCCGGCACTGCCGCCTGTGACAACCCGCGACTCACGGTACGACATACCAGCGGCGTAAACCCCGTTCGGGTGGTCATCGACCGTCATCGCCGCGTGCCGGCACACCATCACCTGTTTACCGACCACGAAGCTCCCACCCTGCACCTGACCGAAGGGCACTACACCGGAGCCGACAAGCACCCGTTCCGAGACCACTATACAGAGGTACCCTGCCTGGGGACTGACGAAGCCCCGGCTGAGCCGGATCAGGTTCTGTCGGTATTGCGGGACTTCGGTTTGCGGCGGGTATTTGTGGAGGGCGGCGGCCAGACGGTGTCCCGCTTTCTGAAGGCCGGCTTGCTGGACCGGCTGCATGTCATTGTGGCACCGATGATTATCGGCAGTGGCCGGCCCGCCTTCGAGTTGCCGGAAATTGATGCGCTGGATGATGCCCTGCGCCCGGATGCCCGTTTTGTCAGCCTCGGGTCCGATATGTTGTTTGACCTGGCGTTCCCCCCTGCGCCTGCGGTGCGCTCCGCCCGCTGAACAGCAGCAAGCCGCCGGGGAGGCTCCATAAAAGGTTAACCACACCGTAGGCCAGACTCAGTGCCACACCCTGCTCTGCCGGCAGTCCCGCGACCGGCCAGAGCACCGCTGCCGCACTTTCCCGCACACCCCATCCTGCCACGGTCACGGGTACTACCATGCTCAGCAGCAAAATCGTACCTAAAGCCAGCAACAGTCCGACGGAACCTGTGCCCGCCCAGTTGCCCTGTCCGGCAGCCAGAATCAGCAACACGCCAAGATAGCCGGCAAGGACCAGTGCGGAACCGGTCAACTGCACGGGCAACTGCGGCCAGCCGAGCAAGGCCCGGCGCAGATCTTTTCGCAGCAAGTCCAGGTAGTGGCGTACCCGGTTCCTGAACAGCCCGAAAACGACCAGTACCAGCATCCCCACGGCAAGCAGCCAGGCAATGTACCCGCTGCCGTTCACCCGCAGCGCCTGAGGCAGGTAGAGAGCCCCACTGATTATGGCGGCGAGGCCAAGCAGCAACTGGCCGGACAACCGTTCGATCATCACCGAATGCAGCGCGGCCAGCTTTTCGCCGCTGCGCAGCCCTTGCCGCCAGGCCCGGTTGAAGTCCCCGGCCACGCCGCCGGGCAGAACCTGGTTCAGAAAGGTCGCCAGATAGTATTCGCGGAACGCCAGGCCCGGCGGAACAGTCACTCCCAGGGCGCCCGAAGTATAGCGCCAGCGCCAGGCAGACAGGGTTACCTGCAGCAGAACGAGCACACCGATGGGCAGCAGGAGCCATAGCGACAAGGCCGACAGGGTAGCGCTGACAGCTCCGGTATCCAGTTGCCAGAACAGTATTGCCAGCACCGCCACCGTGAGCGCCCAGCGTGCAATCAGCCGCCGGCGGTTAGCCAATCCGGGACTCCGGCAGGGCCAGCAGATCGGTATGGCCAACCCGGATCTTCAGCACTCCCGCCTCTGCCTGGCCGCAGCGGGCCTGATACCACTGTGCAATCGCCGGCTGCTTTTCCGGTTGTTGTTCGCTGGCTGCGGTTTTCCACCCCTCCAGCAGCGCCAGCTGAAGTGGCGTATTTTCACCGGTCAGTACCCAGTCAGCCGGTTCCGTATGCAACTGATACCCCCGCTTGCGCAGTTCACTGGCCAGTGTTTCCGGTGCATCGTGTCCCATGGCGACTCCCATGCCCTTGTCGCGGCGCTGGTGGTCAAGAATGGCACTGCGGACCATCTCATCGGCCTCGGCAGGAGGATCCAGGGATATGGCCCCATTCACGCTCAGCGTAATGAGTACCGCTGCCTGCAGCCGGGCACTGCGGCTGGCCAGAGCCCTTAACCAGTCCCCGGACACCAGGTCGGCCAGGGCCGCTGCAGTCACCAGATCTGTGCCTTCGGGGATAGCGGAAGACAGTCTCTCGGGCATCAGCTTCTCAACATGAAGCTCCGCGGCAACACCCAGTGCACCGGCCCGTTGTCCGGCCTGCTTCAACAGGGACGGGTCCTGGTCTGCCAGCAACCACTTCTGGGGAACCGAGAGGCGGCTGACCAGATATTCCACGTTTGAACCGGTGCCAGAGCCGAGATCGGCAATGCGGATCGCGCGGCCGCGTTCGCCTGCTTCCCGGTGGAGGTAGCGGAACTGAAGCCATTTATCCAGTGCACGGGTGAGCCTGAGACTGCGGGCCTTGTGGTCTTCCGGCTCCCGCAGGGTCAGCCAGTCGGCAGCAAAATGACTGCGCCCTTTTCCGCTCGCTGTATTATCCAGCAGCCTGGCCAGTGCCTGTGCAGCATCCTGCCAGCTTCGCAGAGTGTTTGCCGTTTGCCGAGCCTGCCCGGCGGCCTGTCCCATTGCCCGGGGATTACCCAGCCACTCAGCCAGCCTGCCTTGCAGTTGTGCTGTGTTACCGGCCGGGTACTGGCGGATCCCGGGCCGCTTTCCGGTCCTGGCGAGCGCCCCGCCATCGGAACAGATCACCGGCAGGCCGTTGGCAAACGCCTCATCGACCACCATGCCATAGCCCTCGTAGCGGGAGGGCAGTACAAACAGGTGGGCTTCACTATATAGCCTGGCCAGTTGTTCTCCGGTGACCTCGCCAGCCAGTGTCACCCGGTTCTCCAGCGCCAGGTCGTGTATCACCTGCCGCACGCGGGCCCCGTACTCCGGATCCCGGTCAGCAGATCCGGCCAGGGTCAGGTGCCAGGGCCACTCCGCCAACCCGGCAAGCGCTTCCAGCAGGTCCACTTGCGCCTTCCGGGGAGACAGGTGCGCAACGCACAGGACATGAAACGGCCCGGCGCCCGAATATTCTTTTTTCACAAACGCTGCGGATGCATCCACACCGGGCTCAATCACGGAGATGCAGGATTCCGGCACGGAAAAATCCCTCAGCCGATTTGCCGTATAAGGACTCGTTGTGATCACCGACGCAACCTGGGCCAGTGCCTGTCTCTCGAGCCTGAACAGGTTCTTTCGCCGTTCAGCAGGCAGCCCGGTTTCATCCGCCAGGGGATGATGCACCAGCGCAATCAGCTGTAGCCGTTCCCGGTGAGCTGCCAGCACCTCCGGCATGGCTCCCATGGCGAGGCCGTCCAATACCACGGGGGCTCCGTCAGGCAGATTCGCGAGTGCCTGGTTCATGGACTGGCGGGCTTTTTCGTCAGGCAGGGGAAATTGTCCATCCAGGCCTATGCGGTGCACCTGACGGCCGCTGTCCGCCAGCGTTTCCGCCAGTCGTTTCACATACCGGTAGCCGCCGGTGGCCTGCTCAGGATCTCCGGGAACGATGAAATAACACGCCCGGCCAGCTTCACAGCTTGCCATGGTAGCTGGCCCAGGCAATGTGGGATTCGCTCAGGGTTACGCTGAGCCCGTGGAGCCCCTTCGCGGAGTCTCCGAGCCGTCCTTCCCGGATGGCACTTGCCATGCGGTCAAACACGGCTCTGGCCATGAACTCTGTGGTGGTATTGCGCCCTTTGAACTCCGGCAGCTCATCCAGATTCTGCATATTAAAGGCACCAAGCACTTCGGACAGCACCTCCGAGGCCAGACCTATATCCACTACCAGGTCATTCGCATCCAGTTCCGCACGTTCAAAACTCACGTCCACGACGTAGGTGGCCCCGTGCAGTTTGCGGGCGGGGCCGAAGATCTCACCAGCAAAGCTGTGGGCGATCATCATGTGGTCACGTACGGTCAGGCTGTACATGGTAAAAGGTCTCCTTGTCGGTAATCAGTATCGGATACAGTGGCAAAGGGAATCCCGCTGCCCTGTGGCCAGTTCAAACAGGGTGCGGGGTAAATCCTCAAAGGCAGATTCGGCGTTGACCAGCACGTCCAACTCCGGTGCCTGCAACAGTGACAGGGCCAGTGCCATCCGGTCCCGGTAACCGTGACGAGGCTGCTGCTGCGGGTTGATCTGGCCGACCTGGCTGCTGCGGATGGTAAGGCGACGGGAATGAAATGCTTCGCCGAGCGCCACCGGAGCCTTGCCGGTACCATACCAGCTCATCTCAATCACCCGCCCTTCCATGCCCAGCATTGAAAGCGCCGTGTTGAGGCCTTCGGCTTTACCACTGGCATGAATCACGATGTCGTGGTCATCCCGGGATTCGTCCGTGGTGAAAGCGAGGCCCAGCGCCTCTGCCGGCTGCCGTCGTGCCTCGTTGATATCAATCGCGATAACACGCGCACCGGGGATGCGACTGGCCAGCCAGGCAACCAGCAGACCTACGACCCCGCAGCCAATCACGGCAATACGATCTCCTACCCTGGGGGCTGCATCCCATAGCCCGTTCACAGCGGTTTCCATATTCGCTGCCAGGATGGCCCGGCGCGGGGGCATCCCTTCCGGTAACGGATGCACGGCCCCCACAGGCACCCGGTATTCCTGCTGGTGAGGGTACAGGCAGAACACCGGTTTGCGCCGGAGGTGGTCCGGCCCGTCCACGACCTCGGCCACGTTGGCGTAACCGTATTTGACCGGCCACGGAAAATCCCCCTGCTGGAAAGGGGCCCGCATGGCCTGATACTGGGAGCGCGGTACATTGCCACGGAACACCAGGGTCTCTGTACCACGGCTGATGCCACTGCAGAGGCTGCGCAATCGCACGGGCGGCCCGGGATTGGTGCCGGCACCGGCCAGGGATCCGTCCACATCGGTCGGGCGTAATTCTCCACTGAGCGGGCCGGTTGTCCAGAACGCCTGTGTGGTATTCGCTGTCATTGTGCCTCCTTGCCCGGGGAATGATAGTGTGGTTACTGAAGCATATACGCCGGGAACACCCAATGCATTCGCCTGTGTCCACATTTGCAGTGCTGCAGTCACCCTTGCGGGAGCTGGTGGTGGCGGGTATTGCCATTGCCCTGCTGGCAGCCGGGTCGGGTAGTCTATTGGATCTTTCGCACAAGTTTTACTCTCTGACAGGGGTCATCGCTTTAATATCCGGTGGTCTGATCTGGCGTTCGGCCCCGACAGGCCGGGACTTTGGAGCTGCAAACCGGGTAACACTGGGACGCGGGGTGCTGGTCATCTGGCTTGTATGCCTGGCACCCTGGGCTCCGGTGCTTGGTAACTGGCTGTGGCCCTGGGCCCTGCTCTGCCTTCTGGCCCTGTTGCTGGATGGTGTGGACGGTTGGGTTGCAAGGGCTACGGGTACTCGGACGGCCTTTGGTGCACGTTTTGATATGGAGCTGGATGCCCTGTTTATTCTGGGCCTGTGCGTGGCCGTTCTTGCCCTGGACAAAGCAGGTGCCTGGGTTCTGGCAGTCGGGCTGATGCGTTATCTGTTTGTTGCTGCCGGCTGGCTCTGGCGGTGGATGGACAAGCCTCTGCCGGAGAGTTTCCGGCGCAAAACCGTTTGTGTGTGGCAACTGGTCACGCTGATGGTTGCCATTCTGCCGATAACACCCGCGCTGTTTGCGAACATTACGCTGGCTACCGCCCTGGCGTTACTGAGCTATTCTTTCATCACAGATCTTCTGTACCTGTATCAGACAAGGAGGGCACCATGAATACCTTCATGCACCGAATAAGTGGAGTGGTCATTTTGCTGTTGGCCGGCTTCGCCGCGCCGGCTTCTGCCGAACCGGCCACCTACACCATTGATGACGAACACTTTTCCATGCACTTTGAGGTAATGCACATCGGCTATGCGCCGGTGATGGGCATGTTCCGGAAAGTGCAGGGTCAGTTCGA
This sequence comes from Marinobacter sp., assembly GCA_014359475.1. GTDB lineage: Bacteria > Pseudomonadota > Gammaproteobacteria > Pseudomonadales > Oleiphilaceae > Marinobacter. The sequence continues at coordinate 35,034 of JACIZI010000021.1, forward strand.
GTATGACGAGGAAACCCGGACCCTGAACTCCGGCTCGCTGGTGTTCCGCAGCAAAAGCGTATTTACCAATCACGAAAAGCGGGACGACCACCTGCGGGGCAAGGATTTTCTCAACAGCGGCAAGTTCCGGGATATCACCTTCACCATTACCGGCTTTGAAGCCACCGGGGAGAACACGGGCGTGGTGACCGGCGACCTTACCCTGCTGGGGAAAACACAGCCGGTTGACGTGAATGTGACCCTCAATAAAGCTGCTGAGTATCCTATTGGCCATGAGGAATACACTATGGGTTTTACGGCAGAGACCACAATAAAGCGCAGCGACTGGGGCATGAACTATGGTCTGGAGGAATCTCTGGTGGGGGACAAGGTAAAACTGCGCTTCGGTTTTGAGGCGATCCGCGAATCCCGGGGCTGGTTTTAAGCGGCCCCTGATTAAATAACGGTTTTCGAGACTGTCTTTTATAGACTGCAAAATATAGAGTAGACCGCTTTGTCGTTGCAGGGCGGTCTTTTTTATGTCGGATTCCAGAAAGTCAGACCTGTTGCTGGTGATCACTACCCTGCTGGCAGCGATCAGCTGGATGTTCTCCAAGGAAGCCGTGCTGCTGATGCCGCCACTGATGTTTATGGCGGGTCGCTTCCTGATTGCCGGCCTCGTTCTGGCGTTGTTTGCCCACCGTTCACTTCGGGCCCTGGATGCCGGTCAGGTTCGTCGGGGCCTGGGCGTGGGGGTGGTTTTCGGCGTCGCCATGAGCTGCTGGATCATGGGTCTGTTCCATGGTGAGAGCATGGGCGAAGGTGCGTTTCTGACCAGCCTCGGCGTGGTGATTGTGCCGGTCATTGCCCGGGTCGTCTTCCGGGAGGCCCAGCCCCTGAGTACCTGGCTGGCGATTCCCATTGCGGTGGCGGGCCTTGCCCTGCTCTCACTGCAGCACGGCTTCAACCCCAAGCCGGGGCAGATGTTTTTCGTGGTCGCTGCCTGTATTTTCGCGCTCTATTTCACTCTGAACACCCGTGCCGCCAACCAGCGCACCGTGGTCAATCGCCGGGGTGAAACCATTGAAAAGAAGAAGGTACCCGCCCTGCCCCTGACGGCGCTGGCACTGGTCACCGTTGGTTTTGTCACGCTGACTGAATCCGCGATTCTGGAAGACTGGCGGCCAGTGCTGGCTGACCCGCCCCCGATGCTCTTCGTCTGGGTGCTGGCCAGCGCCGTGATAGGTACCGCCGGCCGCTTCCTGGTACAGACCTATGCACAGAGCCTGTCCGTGCACAGCCACGGCGTGGTGATTCTGGTACTGGAACCGGTCTGGGTGGCACTGTTTGCCGCCGGCTGGTTCGGGGAGAGCATGTCTGCCATGCAGGTTGCCGGCTGCGGACTGATCTTTACCGCCCTGATCGTCAACCGCTGGAACGCCCTCAGCAAGGCGCTGAAGGATGCCCTGCGCAAACGTAAAAGTTCCCCGCAAAACAGTTGACCCCACCGGGCAAAATCCGTATATTTCCACCCCGTCGCGAGACGTAGGACCATAGCTCAGTTGGTTAGAGCGCTGCCTTGACATGGCAGAGGTCGGCAGTTCAAATCTGCCTGGTCCTACCACTTTTCAATGCCTTACGTGGCATCTGCAACAGCTTTCCCGGTATTTTCTCAGTAAAATCTTTCATACAGGTTGCAGGCCGCTCACCCTGACTCAACGTAATGAGGCAGATCGGGTTCTGGAGCTTGCCCGGCAGCACTTTCCGATACAGAAACCCGGACGCAGGCACTCCGCGAAGGCAAATAACCGGGTCCACTTGTATCAGAGCTGCGTTACCCTGACCTCCCCGCGCAGCCGGGCAACTGTTGCCCGCTCGAATAATTCGGTTCCGGGCTGCATCACCGTCGCTGCGCTGCAGGCAATACCCTCCCGCAAGGCATCCTCTGCCGATGCGCCCTGAGCCAGCAAGCCTGTCATTCCAGCCACCATGGAGTCACCGGCCCCGACCGTGGAAGTCACAGGGACCGACGGTGCCTCGCCTCGCAGGACAAGGGATTCTGTCACCAGCAATGCCCCTTCGGCACCCATGGAGACACAGACCCATGTCACGCCCCGCTCCTGCAGCTGGCGGGCCTGGCGAACGATGGCCCGCTCATCTGTCAGAGACTGCCCGACGAGTGTTTCCAGTTCATAACGGTTAGGCTTGATCAGAAAAGGCCGGGCATCAATCGCGTTCCGGAGCAGATCATTGTGGGAGTCGACGATCGCCCGCCCGCCAGCCTCCCTCACCCGTCGCACCGCTTCAGCGTAAAGATCCCTCGGCAGGCTCTGCTGTAACGAGCCGGTGATCACGGCAAGCCCTTCTCCGCAATGGGTGACGAACCTGTCCAGCAAATGCTGCCATGCATCCGTTGAGACCGTGGGTCCGAGCCCACTCACCTCAAACTGCGCGCCGGTGATGCTCTCTATGATGGTGCCATTGATCCGGGTTTCTCCTTCCACCTCCAGATAGCTCACCTGATCCAGTTGCGCGTCAAGCTGATGGCGCAGGAAGCGTCCGATTTCACCGGCAACCACGCAGAAGGTGCAGGCCTGCACCCCGAGCCGCTTGAGCCCGCGACCCACATTGATGCCGTTACCGCCGGGATCGTAGCGGGAATTCAGAGCATGGACTTTCTGGTCCGCGATCAGGCGCGGGATTTCATAGGTTATGTCCACTGCGGGATTGAGGCTCAGAACCCCTACAGGCAATCTGGCGGATGCGTCGGGCATCGATACCTTACTCCCCGGAGGCGTTCAGGCGCGCTTCCACGTCCAGCACATGGCGCGTGGTATTGAGTATGGCATCGGGGTTGAGGCTCATGGAGTTGATACCGAGTTCCACCAGGTATTCGGCCATTTCCGGGTAATCGGACGGCGCCTGACCACAGAGACCCGAGTGAATGCCGTTGCGGCGACAGCCCTCCACCGCCAGCCGGATCATTTCCTTGACACCGTCGTCGCGCTCGTCATAGTCAAAGGCCACGATGTCGCTGTCCCGGTCCACACCGAGGGTAAGCTGGGTGAGGTCATTGGAGCCGATGGAAAAACCGTCAAAACGCCTGGCAAACTGGTCGATGAGGATCACGTTATTGGGTATCTCGCACATGGCATAGATCTGCAGGCCATTCTCCCCGCGCCTGAGTCCGAATTCCGCCATTTTTGCAAGCACTCTGTCTGCCTCTGCCACGCGACGCACGAAAGGCAGCATGAGAATGACATTGGTCAGTCCCATCTCCTCGCGCACCCGTTTCATGGCGCGGCACTCCAGCCGGAAACCTTCTTCATAGGCCGGGTGCGCATAACGTGACGCGCCCCGGAAGCCGATCATCGGGTTGGCTTCTTGCGGCTCAAATGCTGCTCCGCCCAACAGGCTCGCATATTCGTTGGATTTGAAGTCAGACAGCCGCACCACCACGGGCCTGGGCCAGAACGCTGCGGCAATGGTACCAATTCCCTCTGCCAGCCGCTGCACAAAGAAGGTTTCGCCATCCGGGGCGCCCAGGGTGAGCTGTTGAATGGTTTCCCTGGTTCTGGCATCGGTAACCTTGTCAGGGTGCAACAGGGCCATCGGATGGACCTTGATGTATTCGTTGATGATGAATTCCATGCGCGCCAGTCCAACCCCGTCGCTGGGCAGGAAAGATGTTTTGAAGGCGAGTTCGGGGTTGCCGAGGTTGATCATGATCTCTGTCTTCGGGCGCGGGATATCGCCAATTTCGGTGTGCTCCCGGTGGAACGGCACCTGCCCCCGGTAGATATGGCCGTTATCGCCTTCCGCGCAGGAGACGGTGACGGTCTCGCCATCAGGGATGGCGGTGGTCGCGTTGCCCGTACCTACCACGGCAGGGATTCCCAGTTCCCGGGCGATAATCGCGGCATGGCAGGTACGTCCGCCACGGTTGGTGATGATCGCTGCGGCGGTTTTCATCACCGGTTCCCAGTCCGGGGTGGTGTTATCGGCGACCAGTACTTCGCCGGGGATAAAGTCGCCCAGGTGAGCGGCGGAGGTGATGACCCGGGTGCGCCCCGAGGCAATCCGTTCGCCCACGGCATGGCCGGTGACGATGATTTCGCCCGTCCCGTCGAGGAAATCGGTTTCCAGCAGGTTTACCTTGCGCTGGGACGTGACGGTTTCGGGGCGTGCCTGCACGATATACAACCTGCCATCAAGACCGTCCTTCGCCCATTCGATATCCATGGGCCGCTTATAATGCTGCTCGATACTGAGGGCATAATCCGTCAGGGTCATAACGTCCGCATCATCCAGACAGTAGCGCTCGCGCTCGGCTTTCGGAGTGGGGATGTTGCGCGTGGTGTGGCGGGTCTCGCCTTCCAGGTAGACCATTTTCAGCGCTTTTTCGCCAAGACGGCGACGCAGCACGGTGCGGTGACCTTTCCGGAAGGTCGGTTTGTGGACATAGAATTCATCGGGCTCCACGGCGCCCTGGACAATGTTCTCCCCCAGGCCGTAGGCCGCTGTGATGAACACCACGTCCCGGAAGCCGGATTCGGTATCCAGCGTAAACATGACACCGGCGGATGACAGGTCCGACCGGACCATCTTCATGACACCGATGGACAATGACACCTTGAAATGGTCAAAGCCCTGATCCAGCCGGTAATGGATGGCCCGATCGGTAAACAGGCTGGCAAAGTCCCGACGGCAGGCATCGAGCAGGCTTTCTTCACCCTTTATGTTGAGGTAGGTGTCCTGCTGGCCGGCAAAACTGGCCGTGGGCAGGTCTTCCGCGGTGGCGGAACTGCGCACGGCGAGGCTCAGATCCTCCCCGTACTGTTCCTGCAGGATCCGGTAGGCGGCCAGAATCTCGTCAGCAAAATCCTGCGGCAACCCGGCACCGTAGACGATCTCCCGTGCCTGCTTGCCTCTTTTGGCAAGGTCGCCCATGTTGGTGGGGTCAAGATCATCCAGCGCCTCATGCAGCTTCTCCCAGGCACCGGCTTCATCCAGCATGTATCGATAGGCTTCGGCGGTGGTCGCAAACCCGTTTGGCACCGTGACGCCCTGGTCTGACAGTGTGCGGTACATTTCTCCAAGTGATGCGTTTTTACCGCCGACGATCGGCACATCGTCGTTATCGAGTTCGTTGAAAAACCGGATGTATTTGAAACTGTCCATATTTGAACCTCCAGATATGCGCGGGCCTGCGCTGGCTGACCGTTACCTCCGGGAAAAAGCAATTCACAAGGCCATGTGATCATCCCCCGATCACTATAGCCGGCTAAACAGCCTTAACCCAAGGCGGCGCATACAGGTTCATGAAAATACCCGACTGCCTGCAGTGGTTGCTGCGCTGGCCCTGGGTGGGGTTGTTTCAGGCCTGACCGGCTACCGGGCATATTCTGCACTGACGGATGTGGTCGCCTTGGTGGGCTTCCGGGCGGTGATCTTCGGCTTGTTCCGGTGCCAGAGCCGTCCGCGCTACCGCTTGAGAGATCCGTGCCAAGGGTCATCATTCCGGACCACGCCGCTGACAAAATCAGCGGGCCCTGCGATAGCAGGGCCGGTGCAGTGTAATCAGATGAAGTTTTTCTGCGGCTGGGTACGTACGTGAGTGGTATAGAGCACCAACCCGACCAGGCTCAGGCCGCCCACCAGATTGCCCAGAACGGTGGGAATTTCGTTCCACACGACGTATTGATAGAGGGTAAAATCCGCGCCCATCATCAGGCCAATCGGGAACAGAAACATATTGACTACTGAGTGCTCAAAGCCGAGGTAGAAGAACACGATGATTGGCATCCACATGGCCATGATCTTGCCAGAGACAGTGGTCGAGATGCTGGCCCCCACAACCCCCATGGACACCATCCAGTTGCAGAACATGCCGCGCAGGAACAGAACGATCCAGCCAGCAGCGCCCGCTTCCTGATAGCCAACGGTGCGGCTTTCACCAATGGCCATGATCTTCTGACCTACTTCGTTGATGGCCTCGGAGCCGCCCATACTGAAGTTCATGTAACCGAAGACGGCGATGAAGAGTGCGCCCGCGAGATTACCCAGGCCGACCAGGCCCCAGTTTTTCAGCATCCGCGGGACGGTCACGCCCGGTCTTTTGTCCAGCAGTGCCAGCGGCACCAGAGTGAAGACGCCGGTGAGCAGGTCGTATCCCATGAGGTAGAGCATGCAGAATCCGACCGGGAACAGCAGTGCGCCGAGCAGGAAGGAGCCAGTCTGTACCGCGATGGTGACGGCGAAGATAACCGCCAGTGCCAGGGTGGCACCGGCCATGAATGCCCGCAGCAGGGTATCCCGGGTGCCCATGTGGATTTTTGCTTCCCCGGCATCGACGAGCTTGGTGACAAATTCTTTGGGTGCAAGATAGGACATAGTAGTTTCCTTCAATTCGGTTCGGAAAAGGTCGGGGTCGTACACTGCCGGGAGCGACCGGAGTGCCCTGCCCGGCTTACCAGCGTTTGTAGGGCAGGAATTTACCGTCCAGCGTGATCACCACGCGGTCACCCTTGGGGTCTTCCACGCGGTCGACGAACATCCTGTAGTCGATGGCGCTCATGATGCCGTCACCGAACTTCTCGTGGACAATATCCTTCACGCTCTGCCCGTAGATCATGGTGGCTTCGTAGAGACGGTAGATGAGGGGGTCGGTGGGTACGGAGGCGCCCCACGCTTTATGCGGGCAGGTCTGCAGCGCCCGGGCAACGTCCTCCCCCAGATCAAGTATGCGGCACAGACTTTCGGCCTGTTCCGCCAGCATGGTGTTCATGGCGTAGCTGCAGGACGCTGTCCAGACCGGTGACATGCCGATTTCGCTCGCCAGTTGCTCCCAGGTATAGCCCTTGTCGTTTTTGGCGGTCAGGATGGCGGCGGTCATGGTTTCGTGATTCATCATGGCTTTTCTCCTCGTTCAATGATGTGCAAGGCCGGATCAGGCGCTTTGCAATGGGGCAGTCCCTCAGGGGCCAGCCTGACCCGCCGTTATGGCATTCAGGAGGGCTGTTGCAGATAGTGTGCCATTTGCCGTAATCCATTATTGTTCCTCATATTCAATTACTTACCCGATCCATCATGTGCGCGCCTGGTAACGATAGTTCGTTACTCCCGACATCTCGTAACTCCCAATGACGAAATATCGTGTGCTGGCACGGTGCTTGCTGCTTGGCAATGATGTTTGTGAAAAGTAAAACACCATGGGTTGAATGAGGACGCATCCGTGACTGCCATTGGCTTTCCCCGAACCGGCCCTGACTGGATCGAAACCCTGCCCGACCCTGCGCTGATTGCGGACCCGAACAACGATCGGGTTGAGCAGGCCAACAAGCGGCTGCTGCAATTGCTGGGCAGCTCCGCAGATGCGGTGGCGGAACAGCGCGTCACTCGTCTGTTCCGGGGCCAGGTTCCGCAGTTGGTGGCCATCACCGACGAAGCACTGGTCCGGGGGGAGGCCTGGAGCCGGGATCTGAAGCTGGTGGCGGACGATGACCGGGTGATTCATGTGGAGTTGTCGTTATCGCGCTTCTACAGGGGCGAGGAGCCGCGCGTTTTAATTCTGCTGCGCGACCTGACAAAGCTGCGCGAGCTTCGTGAACGCCACGAAATCAACACCTACCATCGCGACGGGCTGTTGCACTGGAAGCGCATAGAAACCCTGTTCCGGGAGATCGAGCGGGAAAACCACCTCATTCTGGAGGCCGTGGGCGAAGGCATCTATGGTGTGGACGCCGAAGGTCGCGCCACCTTCATCAACTCCGCGGCGGAGCGCATGCTGGGCTGGAGCCGGGATGACCTGTTGGGACGTGCCATGCACAGCGTGATCCACCACACCCATTGCAACGGGCGCCCCCACCAGCGGGAAAGCTGCCCTATCTACCGGGCATTCCGGGACGGCGCTGTACACCGGGTCAACGACGACTATTTCTGGTGCCGTGACGGCACGGGGTTTCCCGTGGAATACACCAGCACGCCAATTCTCGATAATGGCCAGCTGGTGGGTGCGGTGGTGGTGTTCCGGGATATCTCGGAGCGCCGTCGCACCGAGGACAGTCTCAAGCAGGCCCTGGAAGAAGTCGAAACGCTCAGGCAGCGGCTGGAAATGGAAAACGCCTACCTGCAGGAAGAGATCCGCGCCGGGCACAACGCTCATGAAATTGTAGGCTGCAGCGCTGCGGTGGCCGCCATGATCGAACGTATCGAACTGGTGGCTCCCACGGATGCCAACGTGTTGGTCACCGGCGAATCCGGCACCGGCAAGGAACTGGTGGCCCGGGCCATCCACAACGCCAGCGACCGCTCGGAACGCCCGATGATCCGGGTGAACTGCGCCGCCATTCCGGCGGATTTGTTCGAGAGTGAATTCTTCGGCCACGTCAAAGGTGCCTTCACCGGGGCGGTGAGTGACCGGGTGGGACGCTTCGAACTGGCCGACGGCGGTACTCTGTTCCTGGACGAGGTGGGAGAGATTCCCCTGTCGCTGCAGAGCAAGCTGCTCCGGGTGCTGCAGGAGCAGACTTTCGAGCGCCTGGGCGAAACCCGCACACGCCATGTGGACGTGCGTGTCATCGCCGCCACTAACCGCGACCTGCGTAAGGAGATCAGCGCCGGGCGGTTCCGGGAGGATCTGTACTTCCGGCTCAATGTGTTTCCCATCGAGTCCGCCCCGCTGCGCGAACGGCCCGAAGACATTCCGCCACTGGCCCAGCTGTTCCTTCGCACCGCCTGTCGCAAGTTTCATCGCGAGCCCCTGGAGCTGAGCTGCGCCAATGTCGCAGCCCTCAAACGCTACAGCTGGCCCGGCAATGTGCGGGAACTGGAGAACGTGATCGAGCGCCAGGTGATTGTCACCCGGGGGCGCAAACTGCACTTCGATTTGCCCGAGGACAACACCGCCAGCGCGCCGGTTTTAGACCAGACTGAGATAATGCCCCGGTCCGCCAGCCGGCCAATGACCGAGGATGAGCGCCAGGCCCGCGAGCGTGCCAATATGATCAATGCACTCTCAAACACCGGCGGCAAAATCTCCGGCCCCGGCGGCGCGGCAGAGTTGCTGCGCCTGAAGCCCACTACCCTTGCCTCGCGACTGAAACGGTATGGTATTGAGGCCAGCCGGTACCGGGCTGAGTCATGCAGCTGAGGCGCATATCCAAGATCAGGCACACATACTCCTTCTCAGGGCGATTCCTGGCTCAGGGTCAGAACGCCGGACTTTTGGGAGAAGTCCAGCTGTCCAAGCACGCTCATTCCCAGCAACACCATGTCGGGGTCCATGGTGGGGTTAATGGTGCCGCGTACATTCCGAAACGTGATATCGCCCAGACGAAGCTCGTCAATGGTAGTACTCCACACATCCACTGTGCCCGCTGCCGTGACTGCACGGCCAGGCCGCCCCCGGCTTAGGCCGGCTTTTCGGGCAATGGACTCTGAAACTGACACGGTTGTGGCACCGGTATCCAGAATGAAGGTAACCTCCTGGTTGTTGATGGTACCGTTTGCCAGATAATGACCCTGGCGGTTGGCCTTCAGCTCAATCTCAGTCGCACCGCCGCGTGTGTGGCTGACCAGTTGCTGGTTGGGGTTGGTTTTGATGGAGTCCCAGCCACCGAAGAACACTGTCACAGCACCGAGAAACACAACCCAAAAGACAGCGAAGTACAGGATGTATCGGATTTCGGGTTTGATGATGCCAGGTTTGCTCATCCGGTTCCTTGTTGTGGGTGCTCGGTGGCTTGTTTCAATTCTAACGCATCCTGGGTTTCAGAACAGGGAGCCTCAGGTTTCACCCCCCCCCTGCCCCTATAACCCGTTCAGAATTTTAAGGTAAGAGCAGCAGCAAAATTTAACCGTCGGGATATCTTACAGCCTGAGTCGCCGTGTATTTAGCCTCCAAAACTAAGTCCTTTGTTTTTATTAAGTTTCTCTTGATCGGTGTATATATTGCGTGGTTTTCCGACAACTTTCTGTCCAATCAGCATGTAAGGGACTCACGTGCGATCAAACTCCGCTCTCCAGCCAATTCCTCTACCACTACTTTCCAGGGTTGTATCACTTTTCATTATTTTTTTACTCAGCGCGTGCGGCGGCGGTGGATCCGGGGGTGACCCGGATAGTGTCGACGGTTCTGGGGGAGGGAATGATGGAGGCGGTGGGCAATCTGGCAATAATCAGGTGCCGGTTGCGGTTACAGGCTTTAGTCTGACAACGTCATCCAATAACCATACCGTTACGTTCGATGGATCTAACTCTTACGATAGTGATGGCAGCATTAGCAGCTATTTATGGCAACAAGTCTCTGGCCCCGATGTGGCGATCATCAATAGCACATTCGATGTGGCATCCTTCGAATACCCATTGGTGGATGCTTCCACCACTTTTGAGTTTTCGCTCACGGTTACAGATGACGATGGGCTTGAGGACCGTGAAACGTTCACCCTATCGCTTGAGCCACTATTGGATGGGTCCACCAATCTGGTCGGTCCGGTGTCTATTGGGTATGTCGAGACTCCGGATTACGCAGAAAATGTGTTAGTGAAAGGCGACTATGCCTATGTGGCTGACACGGAGAGCGGTGTGCAGATCATCGACATCAGCCACCCGCGTTCACCCCAAGTTGTTGCGTTTTTTGATACGGCCTACCCTGCCTTGGATGTTGCCGTGTCTGACGATGGTAAGACCCTGTTTATTGTCGATGAACGCAACCTGTACTCCATAGACATTACTACGCCTGCAACGCCCCAGGTTATTCAATCGGTAGATGATGATCGCTTTGGTGGCAAAACTATTTATCTGGAAGGAAGTCGATTATATATATCCCGCTATGATGGGTTGTCCATTATTGATGTGACCGACCCTTCAGCAATGATATTAATAGGCAATAATGAGTTATACGAAATTGCAAATGCAAACGACATTCACGTTGTGGGTGGTATTGTTTATTTGGTAAATGACGGACTGAAAATACTGGATGCGAGAAACCCATCCAATATCACGCTTCTGGGCAGCATGGATACAGAGGCAAACGGTCTGTCTTTGGTAGCCGATATAGCTTTTATTGCCGCAGGTGAAGATGGTGTACGGGCCATCAATGTGGCAGATCCCGCGTCACTCATCGAAGTTAATACCTTCGGACCTGATCACCACCTGGTTGCACAAAGAGAAGCAGATTCTATCTTCGTGCACGATAATATCGCGTATGTTGGCGCAAAAGGTACTGTGCAGGTGTGGGATGTACAGGATCTGGCCAACCCGGAATTCCTGGGGCAAACCATAAGCCGCACTCGTACTGATAGCCTGGTGGTGCAGGATAAGCTGGCTTATGTGGTGGGTTATAGTGGTTTAGAGGTGATTGACATCCATGATCCCATATCGCTAATCAGCCAGGATAATTTCATACGCGAGGTTGATTCTATCTCTGAAGAAGCCATCGCTGATGATGCAATTATTTTGACGGTCAATGGCGGGTTTGATGTCTTTGCCAGGGAAGACACCAAGCATAAGGCATTCCCCGGATGGACCATCGGTACTGTGGCTGACAAGCGTATATACGGCATCAGTGGGGAAAGTGCAGTGGGTTCAGCACAGCTCACCATTCTCGACGCATCTGATCCCAACAACCTGAATGAGTTAAGTACAACGGCACTGCCGGCAACGGGTGCCTTTGCTAACAATCAGTTCTTTAATTTTGCGGCAGTCGACAACGATCAGCTTTTAGCCTCTTACACTAATGGACATGCACACCTTGTTGATATCTCCAATACTTCCAATCCAATCGCTGAACATATCAACCTGGCACAATATGGATATCCCGGCATCGTCGGTTTTAGGGGCGACATTATATATGCCGTTGCGTCTGATGACTCTTTAGCTGTGGTGGATATTGCAGATCGCAACAATGTGACTGAATTAAGCCGAACAACGATTAATGAAGAATTCTATATGTCTCCCCTCTTTACAATTGTTGATGGCGATATACTTTATGTAACCACCACCTTTGCCTTCCATGTCTACGACATGCAGACACCGACTAATCCTGTTTGGCTCAATACCATTCCGCTGGATCGCACTAATCGAATGGTGAAACAAGGCGATTTGATCTTTATTGCCCTGGGGCAGTCCGGCTCTGGCAGTGCCGTTGTGATTGATGTGGCGATTCCGGCATCGCCCGCAGTTACGTATCTGGAGACGGGAACCAAGACGGTGCAGTCTGTCTTCATCAATCAGGACACGGTTATTTTTCAAGGCTATGATGCCGCCGCGACCCGAGTTTATGATTTTACGCCCTATATCATTGAATGATTGAGTACGGAAATTTTTAGTCGTTAATTATCCATTGATTCATGGATAGTTTACCGAAAGGAGTTGATCGCATGAAAAGGACTTCACATAAAGCGACCTCTTTTTTGAGCCTGTGCCTTGTTGTTCTTCTGTTTCAAGGCTGCAGTTGGACATCTCGTTATGACGAGTTGGTGCAAACCGGAACCGCTCACTATGAAGCCGGCCGATACGAGGAATCGTACAAACAGTTCCTGGAAGCCGGTAGCCATGACCATGCGGAAGCACTCCACTACCTGGGTCGCCACCATGATTTCGGACAGGGCGTTAGCCAGGACTTTTCTTTAGCGGCGGACTATTACCGGCGAGCACATCAGTTGGGCTTTGCCAGGTCGACCAATAACCTGGGCTTGCTTTACCTAGAAGGCCGAGGGGTGCCAAAAGACCCTGAAAAAGCCATCACGTTATTCGCGGAGGCAGCCGACAAAGACGTTCCCCAGGCCTCTTATAATCTCGGGACTATCTATGAAAACCGGAAAAATCACGAGATCGCCCGCGGTCATTTCAGGAAAGCCGCTTTGGAAGGCCATACAGCCGCACAGGTAACGATCGGCAAGTACCTGATCAGTGGCACCGGCGGGCCACAAGATTTTCAGGAGGGTCGTCGGTTTACCAGGATGGCTGCTGAAGAAGGTGAGGTTATCGCCCAGTACAACATGGGGCTGATTCACGCTAACGGATGGGGTGTCGATAAAAGCAGTCAGGCAGCCTTCGAATGGCATTCGAAAGCCGCAGCCCAGGGCCACGTGGATGCCCAATACACCGTGGCAAACCATTACTACCACGGGGACGGAACCAGGAAAGACTTCCAGAAAGCGGCTCAATGGTACCAGCGGGCTGCAGCAAAGGGGCACAAGGTTGCCAAGCACAATATGGGCATCCTGTACCGCAATGGCCAGGGCGTGGCCCAACACCCGCGCCTCGCCTTCCGCTGGTTCAGGCAAGCGGCTGAAGACGAGTACGGGCCGGCCCAGTATATGGTCGGTGTATCGTATTTGCGGGGGGCCGGGGTGGTCAGGGATCTAAAGCGGGCTCAAAGGTGGTGTCAGAGGGCCGAGGGGAATGGAGTCCGGGAGGCGGCCCAGTGTATCTCGGATGCCCGAAACGAGCTGGCCCGGCTGGCACGACCCCGCCCCAACCGTGAGGGGCGGCAACCTGATAAGCAGAGTGATCTGGCGGATTGGTTGACCGCTGCTGCGGCCGTTATTGGTGGCATCGCGTTGATGGATGCACTCACCGATGACGCTCCTTCAACGGTTCCTTCCGGATCATGCGCAGACAAGGCACGGCAGCGGATCGGCGCTTGTGAGATCGAAACGGACTACAGCACCTGCACCGCTTCTGGCTGCGACAACAAGATAACCTGCTATGACAGCCAGGACGGCGGCGACGGCGATCAATGTGTCGGTTTCTGGGAGCGCCTGGCAACCTACTCCGGAGGCGGCGAAACAGGTACGGTTTATTGCGATACCGATAACCCGGATAACTACGACGAGGATATTGATAACCTGATCGCAGAGATGTGCAGGTAATTCAAAGGCGAGAGTCTGGATTGAAGAGCGATCAGCTCAACAGTATCTCACTCGCGGCTATCCGAGGATTTCAGGAATGGCAATTGTGCCTGGGTGATTCGGCCCAGTAACGCCGGGGCCAGACGTTTCCCCAGATACATGCCCCAGGCTTCGGGAGGGACCGGCCATGGAGCTCACAGTGTCAGCTGGTATCTAGGGCCTATCAGAGCTGCGACTTGATATAGATTCTCCAGGAGACAGAATCCGCTCCTCGCCCCCCCATCGACACAGTGACGGGACCACGAACGCCCTTTTCGGAAAGAACGATCGTCAAGGTTGAGAGCGGGTTCGGTGCCGGTTCCGGGGAGTTTTCAGAAGAGCGGTCGAAACAGCCTGCCAACAGGAGCGTTGTCGTGGCAAAGAAAGCAGCAACTCGGGAGGTTCGGTCCATCAAACCTTCTCTTATATCAACTAATCGGGCTGAAATACATGAAACACAACTTGTACCATGTCAGGTAGAGACCAATACCGACTAGCGACCGGCATCGCTTACGAGAGTTGCACGGGTGGGGAAAACACAGAAACTGGCCTCTGCGGGCCGTTTCTATGCAGTTCTCTGGTTCACTACGCGCTCCCCCGCCAGCCTGGCGGACAAACGCTAAGCTGGCGGGAAACACTCAACAGTAATATCAGGCAAGAACTCCGCAGCGGAGCGCATGCTGGGCTGGAGCCGGGATGACCTGCTGGGGCGTGCCATGCACAGCGTGATCCACCATACCCATTGCGACGGGCGCCCCCACCAGCGGGAAAGCTGCCCCATCTACCGGGCATTCCGGGACGGCGCTGTACACCGGGTCAACGACGACTATTTCTGGTGCCGCGACGGCACGGGGTTTCCCGTGGAATACACCAGCACGCCAATTCTCGATAATGGCCAGTTGGTGGGTGCGGTGGTGGTGTTCCGGGATATCTCGGAGCGCCGTCGCACCGAGGACAGTCTCAAGCAGGCCCTGGACGAGGTGGGAGAGATTCCCCCACCGCTGCAGAGCAAGCTGCTCCGGGTGCTGCAGGAGCAGACTTTCGAGCGCCTAGGTGCCTGTCGGGCTTTACCCTTGAAAGCACTCGCTTTGTCCCCAACTATAGGTTAGTGCGATGCTCCCGCGCGGACGTCCGGCATATACTCACCTTTTCGCGCAACCACATCAGGGAAAGTACTCTATGGGAACCCTCCACAAACCGTTTCAACCACGGACTTTCTGGCAGTTAACGTCGCTGATGGCGCTGGTGTTGATGCTCAGCGGCTGCGGCATCAACAACATCCCCACGTACGACGAGCAGGTCACCGCGGCCTGGTCCCAGGTGGAGAACCAGTACCAGCGCCGCGCCGATCTGATTCCCAACCTGGTGGAAACGGTCAAGGGTTTTGCGGCCCAGGAACAGGAAACCCTGACCGCCGTGATGGAGGCCCGGTCCAGGGCCACCTCGATTCAGGTGGACGAGAGCATTCTCAACAATCCGGAAAAGCTGCAGCAGTTCCAGCAGGCCCAGGGGGAACTGAGCAGTGCTCTGAGCCGACTCATGGCGGTGTCCGAGCGCTATCCGGACCTGAAGTCGAACCAGAATTTTCTGGCTCTGCAATCCCAGCTGGAAGGCACGGAGAACCGTATCGCGGTCGCTCGCCGCGATTTCATTCAGGCGGTGCAGCGCTACAATACCGAGCTGCGCACCTTCCCGGGGAAAATCTGGCACAGCCTTCTGTATAGCGATCTGGAGCCGCGCGCCAACTTCGAGGCCACTGCGGAAAATGCCCAGGACGCACCTGCGGTGTCATTCTGATGGCTGCCCTTCCCCGCAAAAGTCTGTTGCTGACATGTCTGCTGTTGCTCCCGGTCGCTGGCTGGGCGCAGTCAACGCCGGAATTTCCGGAGCTGACCGGCCGGGTGGTTGACCAGGCGGATATGCTCTCCCCCAAGGTGGAAGAACGCCTCAGCGAGATGCTTCAGGCCCATGAGCAGGCCAGTACCGAACAGGTTGTGGTGGTCACACTGCCGGACCTGCAGGGTTACCCCATTGAGGATTTCGGCTATCAGTTAGGGCGCCACTGGGGGATCGGTCAGAAGGGCGAGGACAACGGTGCCCTGCTGATCGTGGCAAAGCAGGAACAGAAGGTCCGCATTGAAGTAGGCTACGGTCTTGAGGGCCGGCTTACGGACGCCGATGCCTCTGTCATCATTAATCGCGTTATTACCCCGGCCTTTCGTCAGGGGGATTTTCAGGTCGGCATCGTTAACGGTGCCGCCGCCATGATCCAGGTGCTGGGTGGCGAGCCGCTGGCGGTCGCTCGGGGTCAGTCACCCCGCGCGGTCCGGGAAAAGCCCGATCCCGCTCTGGTGGGGCTTTTCTTTATTATCATGATGGCGGTGGTGTTCTTTATCGGCAGTCGTGGTGGCCGTGGGGGTCGCGGTGGCGCAGCCCTGCTCGGTGCCGCGCTGCTGGGCGGTGCCATGAGAGGCCGGGGCGGCGGCTTTGGCGGTGGTGGCTTTGGTGGCGGAGGTGGTGGCTTTGGCGGCGGAGGTGCCTCCGGTGGCTGGTAACTTCCCGGGGCGATCCGTGCGCACCCCATCCTCTCACCTGACAACGAGAACGACACCATCATGACTTTACTCAGTAAAAGCGATCAGGAAGCGGTTGCCGCCGCCATCAATGAGGTGGAGCGGGAAACCGATGCCGAACTGGTCACCGTGCTGACGGCCCAGTCGGACAACTACAGCTACATCCCTCTGCTCTGGGCCGGTATTCTCGCGCTGCTGATGCCAGGCATGGTCAATTACTTCGGCAGCTGGTTCAGCGCCGACCTGCTGTTGCTGGTACAGTGGGGTACGTTTATCCTGCTCAGCCTGCTGTTCCGGCTGCCCGGTATCCATACGCGGCTGATTCCCCGCCAGGTGCGTCACTGGCGCGCCTCCAACCTGGCGCGGCGTCAGTTCCTCGAGCAGCAACTGCACCACACCGAAGGTGGCACGGGCATGCTGATTTTTGTCTCGGAGGCGGAACGCTATGTGGAAATCCTGGTGGATCAGGGCATAGCCGATGTTCTGGACAACAAGGTGTGGGAAAACATCGTGGCGGCGTTCACCGCGCAAGTGCGCCAGGGCCAGACCCGACAGGGATTTTTGGACTGCATCGCGGCCTGTGGCAAGCTCCTGAAAGAGCAGGTTCCGGCCACCCACGAGCGCAACGAACTGCCCAACCATCTGGTGATCCTTTCATAACAGTCGCCCACAAACCGTAGACACGTTCTATAGTCAGATGAGTCCCTGGCCCAACCGGCCAGGGTCTGAACGAATCCCCGAAGGGATATGCGTGCATGAGCGAATCCTCTCGACTCATTATCTGTGAATACTGCGATTCGGTGTATGAGCGCCAGCAACTTGGCACTCACCAGCGGGCTCACTGCCGTCGCTGCGGGGCCCTGCTGGATCGCCGCCCCTGGCTTACGGTTGATCAGTCACTGGCGCTCAGTGCCACAGCGGGTCTGTTGCTGGCATTCGTCTGTTTTTATCCCGTCCTTTATATCTACGTCCGCGACCAGAGTGGTTCCGCCACTTTGCTTGACGCGGTTCTGGCTTTGTTTAACGGTCCCGTCAGTGTGATGGGAATGACAATGGCCTGCGCGGTGATTCTGGTGCCGGCCACTCAAATCGGTCTGCTGGTGTGGCTCCTTGCTTTTGCCCGGAACCAGCGTCACGCCCCCGGTTTCCGGCCCTGCATGAGGCTGCTGGAAGTGCTCAGGCCCTGGAGCATGCTGGAGGTGTTCCTGCTCGGCGCGCTGGTAGCGGTGGTGAAGCTCACCGGGCGCATCGATACGGCGCCGGCGGCCGGCCTGTTCGCGCTGGCGACACTCAGCTTTCTGATGGTGGGTGTGGCGGGGCGGGATGTCCGCATGCTCTGGGATCAGTTGTCATGATGCCGCCGTTCGCCGACCAGCTCAATCTGCGGCTCTGCCATCGCTGCAAGTATGCCTCGCCCATGGCGGAGGACCCCCGCCACTGTACCCGCTGTCAGGCCCGGCTGCACTACCGCAAGCCGGATGCCATCGCCCGAACCGCGGCGCTCACGCTGGCGGCCCTGGTTTTCTACATTCCGGCCAACCTGCTGCCCATCATACACACCCGTACCCTGCACCATGATTCCACAACCACCATACTGGGCAGCGTGATGGAACTCTGGCAGGCCGGGGCCTGGGATATTGCACTGGTCCTGTTCACTGCCAGCGTGGGCGTTCCGGTTACCAAGTTCCTGGCGTTGGGTTATCTTCTGGTGAGTGTACAGCGGCGCAGCGACCGGTCCCGCAAGGAACGCACCCGGCTTTACCGGCTTCTTGAACTGATCGGATACTGGTCCATGCTGGATGTCTTTGTGGCCGGTCTGCTCACTGCCCTGGTACAGTTCGGACCATTAGGCGGCATAGAGCCCAGGGCCGGTATTCTTTACTTTGGTCTGGTGGTGGTACTGACCATGATGGCCACACTGAGTTTTGACCCCCGATTGATCTGGGATACAGGAAGAAGCAATGAGTGACGAGCAGGCAAACACACCGGCCCGACCGGACATCCAGCAGCGACGATGGCACGTTTCGCTGGTATGGGTGGTGCCGCTGGTAGCTGCTCTGATCGGGCTGTCCATGCTGATTCGTGAATGGCAGCAGACCGGTCCCACAATCGAGATTCTCTTTGAGTCCGGCGAGGGGCTCTCGGCGGGCAAAACCCCGGTCCAGTACCGGGATGTCACTATCGGCAGACTGACGGATGTGGCGCTGAGCAAGGATCATTCCGGCGTGGTTGCCACCGTTCAGCTCGGGAAGGACGGCGAGGCCTTCTTGCGGGAAGACAGCCGCTTCTGGGTTGTCCGTTTGCGGGTCGGGGCATCGGGGGTTTCCGGGATTGAAACCTTGCTCTCCGGTGGCTACATCGCAGCGGACCCCGGGACATCCTCCGCCACCAAAAAGCGTTTTGAGGGTCTTGAGTCGCCACCCCAGATCATCCACGACCCGGCGGGTAGCCGGTTCCTGATTCAGGCTGAAAGCCTTGGCGCCCTGAACGTGGGCTCGCCAATCTATTATCGCAAGGTGCCCGTCGGCCAGGTGGTTGCCTACGACCTGGCGGATTCCGGTGAGTACGTCAACATCGAGGTATTTGTCTCGGCTCCCCATGACCGGCTGGTCACCAGCAACACGAGATTCTGGAACGCCAGTGGCATCGAGCTTGATCTGGGCGCCGGCGGTGTCAACGTCGACATGCAGTCTCTGGTCGCACTGATAAGGGGAGGCCTGGCGTTTGGCAATCCGTCCGGTGAGCCACCGGAGCAGGCCGCCACCAATGCGAACACCCGTTTTCAGCTGTTCACTGGCAGGGAGCAGGCTCTTGCTCCGAAAAAAGGGCCTTCACGCAAGATCCAGATGCGCTTCACTCAATCATTGCGCGGCCTTGAGCCTGGCACCGAGGTTGTCTTCATGGGCAAGAAAATCGGCCAGGTAAGCAGGATCACGCTGGATTACGACCCCGAAGACCAGACCTTCCCGGTCATCGTCGATGCCAACATCTATCCCCGCCTGATGGGTAATGTTTACCACCAGCTAGTACAGTCCCCTGAAGGGAAAAAGAACGAGCTTGCGGCCCGGGAGCTGTTTTCAGACCTGGTAACCCAGGGCCTGCGCGCGGAAGCTCGCACCAGCAACCTTCTGACCGGGAGGCTGTATATTGCGCTGGAGGTCTTTGCGGATGCCGAACCGACCGCCACCGGTGACAGCGACCGGGAGATTGTGATTCCCACCCGGCCCAGCGGGCTCGACCGGGCTCAGTCCCAGCTCATTAATCTGGTCGATCGCCTCAACAAGGTGCCGTTTGAAAGCATCACTGCCAATCTTGACAGCGGTCTGGGGGAGCTGAAACAGACGCTGAGTCAGATAAACCGCGACCTGTTGCCCGCCACGGTCACGACACTTGATGGCATCAACCAGGTAACCGCCCGACTGGAGAGGACGATTGCGTCGGCTTCCCGCGCACTCGGTTCGGCGGCTGAAGCCCTGGGTGAAGATTCGCCTGAGCGGCAACGACTGGAAAGCGCCCTGAATGAAGTCGAGCAGATGTCGCGGTCTGTCCGGCAGCTTTCGGATTACCTGCGTCAGCACCCGGAAGCCCTGATTCGGGGCCGGAACCAACAGGACAGGAGGGATCTCAGACCATGAAACCGGGGAACCGCAGCCTCAGACAGTTCCTTGCCACTATGCTGGCGTTGGCAGGCGCGCTGATGCTCACCGCCTGCGCCAGCCCGCAGGTTCGTTTCCATACCCTGATGCCCGCGCCCGGCCCGTCGCAAGGGATAAGCGCGGACGCCCACATCAGTGTAGACCGCGTGACCGTGCCGGCCCAGGTGAATCGCAGTGAGCTGGTGGTGCGGAAAAACGCCAGCGAACTGATGGTGCTCGCCTCTGACTGGTGGAGTGCCGGCCTGCCTGAAGAACTCCGCAGTTCCCTGGTGGCCGGCTTTGGCCCGGGCGGAGCAGATACACCCCGCGTGGGTCTGCGGCTGCAGGTAACACGGTTCGATTTTGTGCCTGGTGAAGAGGCATGGCTGGAGGCCCGGTATCGGGTGGCGGCCCTTGAGGAGGACAACAAACTCAGGCTTTCCTGCAGTGTCCGTTTGCGAACCGCTGTTGCGGAAGACGCAGGCGATCAGCTGGAGGCACTGGTGCTCGCCCAGCAGGAGAACCTCCGTCGGCTGATCCGGCACATAACGAAAGCGGCCAACGGCCTGACAACGGAGCAGGAATGTCCTTTAATTACCGAAGCCTGATTACCGGGGCAGGCGTGTGGCTATGGAGTAATGATGGGGCATCAAAACACAAATCCTGAACTGGAACCGGCATTGCAGGAGTTTGACGCGGTGTTGGCCGACTTTGCCCGCGCCCGGCGTACCGATCCGAAGGCCTCAAGCCTTGGGCTACTGGAACGTGCCCGGGTGGTAATGACACTGCCCGGTGGTTTTGACGCCCTGTACCGGCGGGTGCACTCGCTGGAGTCCGCCGGTGTCTTCGGCACCAGCGACTGGGCGCAGCCGGCCATTCTGCAACCGGCTCTGGCCAGGCATTCCCTGCGAAAGGCCGGGGCCGTAACCACCGTTGTCGAGGCCATCAGCGAGCTGAGAATGCTCGCTGTCACCCGGGGAGACTACTTCCATCCCGGCATTTCCGCCGAACAGGCGCGCCATTTCCTGACCCAGGTTATGGCATTGAATCTCGACCTGCTGTCCGGCCAACTTACCGAAGCGGACCGCGAGCGACCGAAGCAGCTGGGGTTTATCGTCCAGGAACTGTACCGCTACCTGATTTTCCACCTGGGCTACGAGAGCCTGCTGGACAGCCTGGTGGCGGAAGTCTGGCGGTTACTGGACCAGGGACCGGTACAGGTAGACAGCATCTGCGAGATGATCGGCCAGATCGCCGACTGTCTCTACGACCCCGGGATCAGGACCACCGGGACCGCCGACGCCAGCCGTCTGGTCGACGCCCTGTTCGCGCCCACGCCGGGCAGCGGCGAAGACCCGGGCCTGGAGATTTACGAGCAGCGGCTGGAGGAAATGGACGACGTCACTCTGTCGTCCGAAGCCACCTGCTTTGCCCACAGCATGCACGACACCGGTCTGGCCTCCCCTTACCACGCCGTGATGCTGAGGTTCCTGAGGCGCTCGCATCAGGACGACCTGATACCCATTACGCTGGGGCTGACCATGACCGGCATGGACGACTTCTACTGCTATACCGAACTGGTCCTCGCCCTGATCGACGAAGCCATATACCCGGAGACCTGCCAGGCGGTTTATGGCCTTACCATGATGCTGGAGCGAGGGTCGCTGTTTACACCTTCTGTAGCCCAGGCCCTGTGGCGGCAAATCAAACTGCCTCTCTCTGCAGAGACCTCCAACGCACTTCAGGAGGCATTTGGTGACGCACAGCCTCCGCGGGTTTTCCTGCTCGCTGGTGTTATTAACCTGCTGGGGCAGCCATTGGGTGTGGGCCAGGGCAACAACCCCACCTGCCAGTCTGCCATCGGTCTGTCGATGTGGGCATCCAACGAGGCCGACTACCTGCTCCAGGTCCTTGCCTGGGCGGCCAGGGACAATGAGGTGCTGAGCCGGTTCGAAGGCCAGGAGGTTTCCTCCAGGGATCTGGAGCCCGGGCTGATCAAGGGAACACCGGTGGATGTGGATCCGGTGTCGCTGATCGTTATCCCCCACCTGGATCGCATCTACGGCGAAATGTGGCGCCGGTGCGAAGATCGTGACGAGGATGCCCACCGCTGGATCAACCCGGAGTTCTATGGCTGGTGGGTCAGCCACGGGTTCCGTGTGGTGGCCGATGTCCACAGTGGCGAGGTGCGCGACTACGACGGATTTATCCGGCACTTCTACGCCAGTTACCACCCTTTCTACAATGGCAACATGCCGTTAATCCACGCCCAGCCGGCGGGCATTGCGGTTACCGACAGCGCTGCCCGCTTCGTGGGCCGCCATGCCATCACCATCCTGCGGGTGGGGCTCAGTCCCCGCAACGAGATGCGGGTGTATTTCTTCAACCCCAACAATGACAGTGGCCAGGACTGGGGCCAGGGAATCACCTGCTCCACCCGGGGGCACGGGGAGTTTCGCGGCGAAGCCTCCCTGCCTATCGCCGAATTTGCTTCCCGTCTGTACGTCTTCCACTACGACAAGCTGGAACTGGGTGATCTTTCGGCCGTCCCGGATAAGGAGGTTACCCGCATCATGGAGCTTGGCCATACCAGCTGGGCGGCATCGGATGAAGCCTCATCGAGCCATTGAGCCCTGCCGCCCAAACAGGGTTGCCAGAAGAAGATCGGCACGGTCAGTCTTTGCCATCCTTCTTGTCCTGATCTTCCATTTCTTGCTTACGCTTGCGCACCCGTTCCAGCTTTTCCCTTGACATGGGAATCCGCCCTGCGTCGCGCAGAAACAGCAGGCTGCCGACGATCAGCGCCATGGAAAGCACCAGGAACAACCAACCGATCATTGGCATTATGTCGTCTCCCGACCCGTTACTCCGGAGAATATACGGTTAAAGATAGCAGTCTTCAGAGGTTGGCAGGAAGTGCTATGACCTTTTCCCGCATCTGTGAGCAGGCCGTTATCCAGAAAGGCGGAGACATTGCAATGCGCGCTCTGCTGCCCCGGGTCGCGTACAAACGTGATTAAAGGCTATTGGAAGCCGGCGGCAATCCATTAGACTGAACAAACAGCATTGGCTTATGACACTCGGAGGATTCGCCATGGCTCATCCTGCATACGTTGCTATAGACGGCGGTGGCAGTCACTGCCTCGCCCGCATCTATGATAATCAGGGACAGCTGTTGTCGGAAGGCAACGGCGGCCCTGCCTCTCTGCGTTTTGGTGTCGACAGGATCTGGGAAAGTATTGAGGTTGCCACCGCAGAAGCGGCCGATGCCATCGGGCTCGAGCGGTCCGGGTGGACCGGCCTGGAGGCAGCTCTGGGGCTGGCCGGACTGGTTGGCGCGGAAGACGGGGAACTGGTGGCAAGCCACCCCCACCCTTTCGGCAGACTGGCAGTTGCCACGGATGCTCATACGGCAGCCCTCGGCGCCTTTATGGGTGAGGAAGGCGCGGTGCTGATTCTGGGTACCGGCTCCTGTGGCATGGCATTTACGCCGGGCGAAGGCTTCCATAGCGTGGGAGGCTGGGGCTTTCCTGCCTCGGATGCCGGCAGCGGTGCCCGGTTGGGGCTGTCCGCCCTTCGGGAGAGCCTGCTGGTACATGAGAGACTGGAACCGGCGTCCCGGCTGGCGGATGAAATCATGGCCTATTTCGATGGCCAGCCCGGGAACCTCATGAAATGGCAGTACACAGCAGAGCCAAGAGATTACGCAGCTTTTGCGCCGCTGGTATTCCGCCACTCGGACGAAGGCGACCACCTGGCCACCCGGCTTGTCAACGAATTACTGGATGGGGCAGAGATGCTCGCCCGGGGCCTGCTGGCGAAGGGGGTGGACCGCATCGCCATGGGGGGCAGCATCGGGCACCGGATTGAGCCCTTCATGAAGCAGCGGCTGGGGAACCGGCTCAAGGATGCTGCCGGGGACGCCCTGGACGGTGCCCTGTTGATGGCCCGCGAGCCGGAACGGTTTGCGCCCTGGCCCACAGACGACCCCGCGGATTAACCTTTACTGGCGGGCATCACCTTGCCCAGCCATTTCTTCTTGGCCTTTTCCACCTGGTGTCGGGCATCATGATTCCAGGGGTGGAAGTTCGGGCTGTAGTATTTGAAGTAGGACGGCAGCAGGCGCCGGAAAACGCCGGGCTTACCCCACATATAATTGAGCGCGCCGGCCCAGGACTTCAGGTTGGTCAGTTGCCCGTCCTCTTTCATCAATTGCACAAGTTGCAGGCTACTGAACAGCGGAAACATCACACTGACGAACATCATTTCCGTAACCCGGGCAAATTCACTGCCCCCTACCGCCTTGTAGACATCGAACGCCACCGCCTTGTGCTCTGACTCTTCTATGGCGTGCCAGGCCCAGACCGGGGCCATGCGTGGGTCCATCTCGTCCAGCGCGTCATACTTCAGCAGGAACTCCTCTGCCATCAGCGCGGTGAAGTGTTCCACCGCGACGGTATGGGCCAACTGACGCTCCGGCGAGAGATTTTTGCGCATCCAGTCCATCAATGTCTGAACCTGTCGCTCCAGACGATCCAGCCCGATGCCCCGCTCCTGCAGAAAGCCATTCAGCATCTTGTGCTCTTTGGAGTGGTGCGCTTCCTGGCCGATGAAACCACGAATGGCCTTTTTCAGCTCCGGATCGGTAATCTGATCCTGATAGTGGCGCACGGAATCAATAAAGAATTTTTCCCCGGGCGGAAAACTGGAAGATAAGGCTGCCAGCAGCAGGGTTTTGACCGGGTCGTTGTCCCACCAGTATTTGGGAATATCACCCTCGAAGTGGAAATACGGCTCCCGGACTTCCGGAATCATCCCCGGCGGGGTAGCCGTTCTGCTCTTGTTGCTGTCGATTTTTGCTGCGACGGTCATATTCAGTTACCTCGGTGCTTCTTGTTTTAGGGCATGGGTACCAGCATATTGGCATTAAGGGGTCTTCCGTGAGATGCTCTGCGGACAAACACCTTGTCATTGGTGGCCAGACAAATGGAAACCGAGCCTACAGACTTCTTCGACAACCTGCCCGAATGGGCGCTGCAGGCGAACCAGTCGGTCACTTACCCGCGTACTTTTCTGGAAACAGCCGTAAGCCACGGGGCATCACGAGATGTCGCCCTGTTGCAGGCGGGACTACCTCTGGATGCACTGGATACCCCGGCCAACCGGATCTCTTTCGTGCAGCTGCTCCGGTTGCTGGAAGCTCTGCAATTGCAGGTGCCCGAGCACCCCATCGGGTTTGAAAGTGGCCTTCAGCAGCCACTGACGGCCCACGGCAGCCTGGGCTATGCACTGCTGTGCGCTGGCAGCCCCAGAGAGGCCATCCGCATCCTGGAGCGCTTCTGGCACCTGCGAAGCCGCGCTGTTGCATTGATGATCCACTGGTCAGGGGACTATATTTTTTTTGAGATATGCCCACACATGCCACTGCCGGAAAGCCTTCAGGAGGCCCTTTTCAGCGCCATACTCGCCAGCGTCTGCCAGGGGGTGGCGTTTATGACACCGTCCCTGCCCCGGGACCCGGAAATCTGGCTGCAGGGTCCGGAGCCGCCGGGCTTCGAGGCCGTTGCCAGCCGTCTGCCCAAGGTTCGTTTCCGGATGCCCAGCGCGGGCTTTGTGCTTTATGGTGATCAGGACTGGCTGGACATGCCACTGCCCACCGCCAACCCGGAAGCCCTGGCCCAGGCTATCGAACAGTGCGAGCGGGAAAGCACGCTGCAGGAACCGATGGACAATATTGTGCTGCAGGTGCGCACCGCCCTGAAGCCGGGCCGCGACGGCTATCCTGACCCGGAAGAGCTGGCCGGGCAACTGCACCTGACCCCCCGGACATTCCGGCGGCGGCTGCGTGAACAGGGGCAGAGCTATCGCCAGTTGCTGGAGGAGGCCCGCCGCCGCGACAGTTGCGATATGCTGGATCATACCGATATCAGTGTGCATCGGATCGGTGAGCTGCTGGGCTATACCGAACCGGCCAACTTCACCCGCGCCTTCCGCAGCTGGACCGGCATGACCCCCAGCCAGTGGCGTTTTCGCAACCGCTGATCCCTGGTGCCCCGTCCGGTTAATTCGCTGATCTGCTGTGAATTAACCTGGCGGTTGCACTGCATCCGGAAGCATGTTGAGATCAAACAATCTGGAACAGGCACAATGAGGAGATGGGCTATGTCACTTCAGGAAGAACTGGTTAATACCATCAACGATCTTGTTCAGCCCGGCAAGGGTCTGCTCGCCGCCGATGAGAGCCACCCGACCATTGCCAAGCGTTTCAGGGCGGTGGGCGTGGAATCCAGTGCAGAGAAGCGCCGGGAATACCGCAGCATCATTCTTTCCACACCGGGACTGGGTGATTACATCAGCGGTGTCATCCTGTTTGAGGAAACCCTGGGCCAGACATCGCTGGATGACACGCCCATTCCCGAATTGCTTGAGTCCGCCGGTATGGTGCCGGGCATCAAGGTCGACAAGGGCAAAGGGCCGCTGGCCAACGCACCGGGTGACGAAATCACCTGGGGTCTGGATGGCCTGGAGGACCGGCTCGCCACGTATAAAGAGCAGGGTGCCCGGTTCGCCAAATGGCGCGATGTCTTCCATATTTCTCCCGTACTGCCGTCCCGGCAGGCGGTGGTTTCCAACGCCGAGGTGCTGGCCCGCTATGCCGCCATCTGCCAGAACCAGGGTGTTGTGCCCATTGTGGAGCCGGAGGTGCTGATTGATGGTGACCACACCGTGGAGCGTTGCGCCGAAGTGGCCGAAGACGTTCTGAGGGAAGTATTCACGGCGCTTTACCGGCACAAGGTGGATCTTCGGTACATGGTACTCAAACCCAGCATGGTGACCCCGGGCAAGGAGTCACCCAAAGCCACACCGGAAGAAGTGGCCCAGTGGACCCTGGATATTTTCCGCCGGGGGGTGCCCTCCTCGGTGCCTGGCATCGTTTTCCTGTCCGGTGGCCAGACTCCCGAAGAAGCCACGGATAATCTCAATGCCATCAACAGCATGGGTGCCCAGCCCTGGGAGCTGAGTTTCTCCTACGGTCGCGCCTTGCAGGAGCCCGCCCAGAAAGCCTGGGCCGGTCATGTTGAGAATAGCGAGGCTGCCCAGGCGGCACTCCTGAAGCGCGCCCGGCTCAACAGCCTGGCCCGTTCAGGGGAATACTCCCCGTCCATGGAAAACGAATAACCCGGGCAGAATCAGGCTGCGTCGCTGCGCTGTGTCATCGGTACAGGTTGATCCAGGCAGGCCAGCATTGGTGCGACTTCGCGGATTTTCCGGGCCGATGGCCAGAGTGCTTCGGCCTCCGGAAAGCCCTGGCGCAGGTAGTTGAGCCACTGTTTGATGCGGCCGGTCACGAAGCGGTCTTCCAGCCGGGTCTGTAGCGCTGCTGCGTACTCCCGCACCAGCCCGACCGCTTCCGGCCAGCTCATAGGATCCAGGGTTTCATTGCGTTGTGACGCCTTGATTCTGGCGGCCAGGTCCGGCCGGGCGATCAGGCCCCGGCCAATCATCACATCTTCACAACCGGACACTTTCCGGCACCGCCAGTAATCGCCCACGGTCCAGATCTCGCCGTTGGCGATCACTTGGCTTTTTACCGCTTCGCGCACTTTGGCGATTTCCTCCCAGTAAGCGGGCGGTTTGTAGCCATCCACTTTGCTGCGGGCGTGAATCACGATCTCCGAAGCACCGGCCGCTTCCAGAGCCTGGCCACAGGCCACCCCCATGGAGCGGTCGTCATAGCCCAGGCGCATCTTGGCGGTTACCGGAATATGCGCTGGCACGGCTTTGCGCACCGCAGCGGTGATTGTATGCATCAGCTCCGGCTCTCGCATCAGCACGCAACCGCCCTTGTGCTTGTTGACGGTTTTCGCCGGGCAGCCAAAGTTGATGTCCACCTGCCCTGCACCCAGCTCCACAGCTTTGTCACCATGGCGGCCCATCATTTCCGGATTGGAGCCCAGCAGTTGAACCGCCACCGGCGTACCCACTTCGGTGAGCGCCCGGTTGTGCAGTTCCGGAGCGTATTTGTAAAAAATGCGGGGTGGCAGCATGCCGTGGGTCACGCGGATGAATTCGGTCACGCACCGGTCAATACCCCCGACTTTGGTCAGGGTCTCGCGGATGGGTGCATCGACCAGCCCTTCCATCGGGGCAAGGATGATTCGCATGAAGGCTCCGGAAGCTGAGAGAAGTGAATCAGAATACAGCTGATCAAAAATCAGGCGAAGCGGATTGTAAGGAATTCGGGGAGAAATAGGTAGCCGGGCATCCCGCAACAGGATGCCCGGCTCCTTACGGCAGGGTTACTTCTTTACGTCAAAGCGGTCGTTGTTCATGACCTTGGTCCAGGCCGCAACGAAGTCTTTCACGAACTTGTCCTCGTTGTCGTCCTGTGCATACACTTCGGCGTAGGAACGCAGGATGGAGTTGGAACCGAACACCAGGTCCACCCGGGTGGCGGTCCACCTGGCGTTGCCACTCTTGCGATCCACGATGTCGTACACATTGTCGCCCTTCGGCACCCAACGGTACGCCATATCGGTCAGGTTCACGAAGAAATCGTTGGTGAGCTGGCCTTCGCGGTCCGTGAACACACCGTGTTTGGTGCCGCCGTGGTTGGTGCCCAGTACGCGCATACCGCCCAGCAGTACGGTCATTTCCGGTGCGGTCAGACCCATCAGTTGGGCGCGGTCCAGAAGCATTTCTTCCGGCTTGACCACGTACTCTTTCTTCTGCCAGTTACGGAAACCATCCGCCAGCGGCTCCAGCGGCTCGAAGGATTCCGCATCGGTCATCTCGTCGGTGGCATCGCCACGGCCCTTCAGGAAAGGCACGTGCACTTCGTGCCCGGCTGCTTTCGCCGCTTTCTCGACACCCAGGTTACCACCGAGCACGATCACGTCAGCGATGCTGGCACCGGTGTCAGCAGAAATCTGCTCATACACCGTCAGCACCCTGGCCAGACGCTGCGGCTCGTTGCCTTCCCAGTCCTTCTGCGGAGCAAGGCGGATACGGGCACCGTTGGCACCGCCCCGCATGTCAGAGCCACGGAAGGTACGGGCGCTGTCCCACGCGGTGCTGACCAGTTCGTTAATGGTCAGACCCGCTGCGTCAATCTTCTCTTTGACCACCTCTTCGATGTAGTTGGTCTCGCCCTGGGGCACCGGGTCCTGCCAGATCAGGTCTTCAGCCGGCACTTCGGGTCCGATATAACGGGATTTCGGCCCCATGTCACGGTGCGTCAGCTTGAACCAGGCACGGGCGAAGCAATCCTTGAAGTATTCCGGATCCTTCATGAACTTTTCACAGAAGGGGCGGAATTCCGGGTGCATCTTCATGGCCATATCCGCATCGGTCATGATCGGATTGTGGCGCTTGGAAGGGTCGGTCGTATCAACGGGCTTGTGCTCTTCCTTGATATCGACCGGCTCCCACTGCCAGGCGCCGGCCGGGCTCTTCTTCAGTTCCCATTCATAGCCGAACAGCAGCTCGAAATAACCCATATCAAACTGGGTCGGATTGGTGGTCCAGGCGCCTTCGATGCCGGAGGTCACAGCATTGGTGGCCTTGCCATCCAGGTTCGGGTTGACCCAGCCCAGGCCCTGTTCGTGGACATCAGCACCTTCCGGCTCAGGGCCGAGGGCTTCTGCATCACCGTTACCGTGGGTTTTACCAACCGTGTGGCCGCCCGCAGTCAGTGCGGCGGTTTCTTCCGCATCCATCGCCATACGAGCGAAGGTTTCCAGCACTTGATCGCCGGTTTTGATCGGATCCGGCTCACCATTGACACCTTCCGGGTTCACGTAGATCAGACCCATCTGAACCGCTGCCAGAGGGTTTTCCATGGTATCCGGCTTCTCTACGTTGGAGTAGCGCTCATCAGAAGGTGCCAGCCATTCTTTCTCCGCACCCCAGTAGATGTCTTTCTCAGGGTGCCAGATGTCTTCCCGGCCAAAGGAGAAACCAAAGGTCTTGAATCCCATGGATTCATAGGCAATGTTGCCGGCAAGAATGATCAGATCCGCCCAGCTTATCTTGTTGCCATACTTTTTCTTGATCGGCCACAGCAGACGGCGGGCCTTGTCGAGATTACCGTTATCCGGCCAGGAGTTCAGTGGGGCAAAACGCTGATTACCGGTGCCACCGCCACCACGGCCGTCGGCCAGACGATAGGTACCCGCGGCATGCCAGGCAAGCCGGATCATCAGGCCGCCATAATGGCCCCAGTCAGCCGGCCACCAGTCCTGGCTGCTGGTCATGAGTTCATGCATGTCCTTTTTGAGAGCGTCAAAGTCCAGCTTTCTGACTTCTTCCCGGTAGTCGAAATCCTCTCCCATCGGGTCGGTCTTGCGGTCATGCTGGTGCAGGATGTCCAGATTAAGGGATTCCGGCCACCAGCTCGTATTGTCCTGCCCGTGTGCCGTACTACCACCGTGCATTACCGGACACTTACCACCACCATTGTTCTGGCTCATTTTTCTCTCCTGTTTCTGCGTCATTGCAAGAAAGCGTTTTCTTCAAGGGCAACACTCAATATAGATCAACCACCGTTGGCTGCTTGAATGTTTCCTACTGCCGGGATAGGGACTGGCTATAAAACAATCCCTCATTAACCGGCACAGACATACACTACAGCCGCGAGCGGGCGAATGAACAATTAATTAAAAGAAGCACTTTGAAAGATTTTATTAATGCATAGATAGAAAGCAGTAACCGCCAAGTTCTGCCAGGCTACAAACGCTCAATCGAGGAGAACTTGCCGGCATCGTCGAAGCGGATCAGAAAGCTGCCGCGAACGCCGTCCTCAAGATAAAAACGGGAGAGGATACGGGCCGGGAAGCGGACTGAGCGCCCGTCCCGGCTCTTGGTGTGAACGTCGGTCGCCTCGCCCCGGTAGAGCTTGATCCACTCATCGGGGCTGATGACGATGTCCACGATAATTTGCTGCATCGGCGATCAGTTCGCCAGTTCCAGCAGCAGGCGGTTCAGGCGGGTCACGTAGGCACCCGGGTCCTGCAGCTGCTCGCCACTGGCCAGGGTGGCCTGGTCCAGTAGCACGGCGGACAGCTCTTTGAAGCGCTCTTCGCCCTGCTCTGCCTCCAGACGCTGCACCAGCGGATGGTCCACGTTGATTTCAAAGATCGGCTTGCTGTCCGGCACCTTCTGGCCGGCGGCCTCCATGATCTTTTTCATCTGCGCGCCCATATCGAACTCGCCCACTACCAGGCAGGCCGGTGAGTCGGTCAGGCGATTGGTGACACGCACATCCTGCACCCGGTCATCCAGGGCTGTCTTGATGCGCTCCAGCAGATCCTTGTGTTCCTTGGCCGCTTCTTCCTGGTGTTTTTTGTCCTCTTCGGTTTCCACTTCACCGAGGTCCAGATCACCACGGGCGACATCCTGGAACTGCTTGCCGTCATATTCGTTGAGGTAACCCATCATCCACTCGTCGATGCGGTCGGACATGATGAGCACTTCCACGCCTTTCTTGCGGAACACTTCCAGGTGCGGGCTGCTGCTGGCCGCCGTATGGGTGTCGGCAGTGATGTAGTAAATCTTCTTCTGGCCTTCTTTCATCCGGCCGATATACTCATCCAGTGACACCTTCTGGGTCGACTCGCCGGTGTGGGTGGAGGCAAAGCGCAGCAGACCGGCAATCTTCTCCTTGTTGCTGAAATCCTCGGCCGGGCCTTCTTTTATCACGGTGCCGAACTCGTTCCAGAAACCCTGGTAATCCTCGGGGCTCTTCTTCGCCAGCTTGCCCAGCATATCCAGCACCCGTTTGGTCAGGGCACTGCGGATGTTCTCTACGGTGCTGTCGTTTTGCAGGATCTCCCGGGACACGTTCAGTGACAGATCGTTGGAATCAATCACGCCCTTGACAAAACGCAGGTACAGCGGCAGGAACTGCTCTGCGTCGTCCATGATGAATACGCGCTGAACGTACAGCTTAAGGCCACGCGGTGCTTCACGGTTATAGAGGTCAAACGGCGCACGTTTGGGGATGTACAGCAGACTGGTGTAGTCCAGCTTGCCTTCCACCTTGTTATGGGACCAGGTGAGCGGATCCTCAAAGTCGTGGGCGATGTGCTTGTAGAATTCCTTGTACTCCTCGTCCTTGATCTCGGTACGGGGCAGGGTCCACAGGGCGGTGGCATCGTTGACGGTTTCGTACTCGGGTTTGTCCTCTTTCTTTTCCTTGTCGTCCTCTTCGGACTCCGGCTTCATCAGCACGGGGAAGGAAATGTGGTCGGAGTACTTCTTCACCAGGTTGCGCAGCCGCCAGCCATCGGCAAACTCTTTGGCATCGGGCTTCAGATGCAGCACAATCCGGGTGCCCCGCTGGTCCAGTTTCACCGGCTCGATGGTGAACTCACCGTCGCCTTTGGACTCCCAGTGCACACCCTCTTCCGCCGGCGCACCGGCACGACGGGTAAACACATCCACCTTGTCCGACACGATAAACGCGGAATAGAAGCCCACGCCAAACTGACCGATCAGCTTGCTGTCTTTCTTCTCGTCACCGGACAGTTGCTTGAGAAACTCGGCGGTACCGGAGCGGGCGATGGTGCCCAGGTTGGCAACCACGTCGTCACGGGTCATGCCAATGCCGTTGTCCGTCAGGGTAATGGTGCCGGCTTCCTTGTCGTAGTCCAGCTTGATGCTCAGGTCTGACTCACCTTCATACAGTTTGTCGTCCTTGAGGGCGGCAAAGCGTAGCTTGTCTTCCGCATCCGAGGCGTTGGAGATCAGCTCCCGCAGGAAGATCTCTTTGTTCGAATACAGGGAATGGATCATCAGGTGAAGCAGTTGCTTCACTTCCGTCTGGAACCCTAGCGTCTCTTTTTGTGCTTCAACGGTCATCGTTGGTTGTTCTCCCGGCTGATTATGGTTTGGCTGCGCTGCGGGAAAGGGTTAACCAAATACAGACTTTATCTGGTTTTGGTACCTGCGCGACCGGGAAAGTTCTGGCGTTTTCCCGGCAGTTTGCAGCATCGGGGCGGGTAGGCCTTTCCAAAACCGTCTCTGGCCATGGATGGCCAGAGCCGAGCCCTACAGGGACGTATTCACGGGCGTGTTTTGGAAAGGCCTAC
>JACIZI010000022.1 GCA_014359475.1 Marinobacter sp.
GGCCCGGCATTCGCCGGGCCTCCTGTCTGAGCTTCTCTTATTCCCCTTAAGAAGGAATCAGATACGCTCCCACACGGTAGCGATACCCTGCCCCAGACCGATACACATGGTGGAAACACCCAGTGTACCGCCTTTGGCCTGCATCACGTTCAGCAGTGTGGTGGAGATACGGGCACCGGAACAGCCCAGCGGATGGCCCAGGGCAATCGCACCACCGTTCAGGTTAACCTTTTCATCCATTACGCCCAGCAACTTCAGGTCCTTCAGGACAGGCAGCGACTGGCCGGCAAAGGCTTCGTTCAGTTCCCAGAAGTCGATATCTTCAATCTTCAGGCCTGCACGCTTGAGTGCCTTCTTGGTGGCCGGAACCGGCCCATAGCCCATGATTGCGGGATCACAACCGGCGACTGCCATGCTGCGCACCTTGGCAATCGGCGTCAGACCCAGCGCCTGGGCGCGTTCTGCAGACATCAGCACCATCGCTGAAGCACCGTCAGTGAGCTGCGAAGAAGTACCCGCCGTCACGGTGCCGTTCTTCGGGTCAAACGCCGGACGCAGCTGGCCCAGTGACTCGACAGTGGTTTCCGGACGAATGGTCTCGTCTTCTTCGATCAGTTTCACAAAGCCGTTTTCATCGTGGCCCTGGATCGGCACAATTTCGTTCTTGAAACGGCCTTCCTGAGTCGCTTCGTGGGCCAGGCGGTGCGAGCGGGCACCGAACTCATCCTGCTGCTCACGGGTGATGCCATGCATCTTGGCCAGCATTTCCGCAGTCAGGCCCATCATATTGGAGGCCTTGGCAGAATATTTGGACGCCGCCGGGTTATGATCGAAACCTTCGGTCATGGGTACATGACCCATGTGCTCAACACCACCAATCATGAACACATCGCCGTTGCCAGTCTGGATAGCCTGGGCTGCGGTGTGAATGGCGGTCATGGCAGAGCCACACAGACGGTTAACGGTCTGGGCTGCAGACTCGTGCGGGATACGGGTCAGCAGAGAAATCTGCCGTGCCACGTTAAAACCCTGCTCCTTGGTCTGATTTACACAGCCCCAGATCACATCTTCAACTTCTTTCGGGTCGAGCTTGGGATTACGCTCGAACAGTGCCTCGATGAGGGCCGCCGACAGGTTTTCCGCACGTACATTGCGAAAACAACCATTCTTGGCACGACCCATCGGAGTCCGTACGCAATCGACGACGACAACGTCTCTCGGATTAAGGCTCATAGATCTTTCTCCGTTCGGAAATCTCGTTCAGGGTTAGCCAAAGAATTTTTCGCCATTCTTGGCCATTTCACGCAGCTTCTCGGTCGGCTGGTACAGCGGGCCAAGATCTGCGTATTTTTCTGTCAGTTCAACGAACGTGTCGACACCCATGTCGTCAATGTAACGCAGGGCACCGCCACGGAACGGCGGGAAGCCGATACCGAAGATCAGACCCATGTCTGCATCCGCCGGATCCTCGACGATGCCGTCTTCCAGGCAACGAACAGTTTCCAGGCACAGCGGGATCATCATACGGGCGATAATCTCATCTTCATCGAAATCTTTCTTGCCCTGAACGACCGGCTCAAGCAGCTTGTAGCTCTCTTCGTCCACCACTTTCTTCTGCTTGCCCTTCTTGTCGGTTTCATACTTGTAGAAACCCTTGTCGTTCTTCTGGCCGTAACGCTCGTTCTCGAACATTACTTCCACGGCAGACTTGAAGTCGGCCTTCATACGCTCGGGGAAGCCTTCCGCCATTACTTCGTTGGCGTGCTTGGCGGTGTCCATTCCGACGACGTCCAGCAGATAGGCCGGGCCCATCGGCCAGCCGAACTTTTCCATGACTTTGTCGACTTTCTGGAAGTCGGCACCGTCACGGATCAGACCAGAGAAGCCGCCAAAGTACGGGAACAGCACCCGGTTAACCAGGAAGCCCGGGCAGTCGTTAACCACGATCGGTGTCTTGCCCATGGCCTTGGCGTAGGCAACGGTGGTGGCAATGGCGCGGTCAGACGTCTTCTCGCCACGGATAACCTCAACCAGCGGCATCATGTGGACCGGGTTGAAGAAGTGCATGCCACAGAAGTTTTCGGGACGCTTCAGATTGGCCGCCAGCTTGTTGATCGAGATGGTGGAAGTGTTGGACGTCAGAATGGTGTCTTCGCGAACCGCATCTTCGGTCTCACGCAGCACCGCGTCCTTCACCTTCGGGTTCTCGACAACCGCCTCAACCACCAGGTCGACGTTCTTGAAGTCGCCGTAGTTCAGGGTCGGGGTGATACTGTTGAGAACATCGGCCATTTTGCCGGCATCCATCTTGCCTTTGTCTACACGCTTGGACAGAAGCTTCTTGGCTTCCTTCAGGCCCAGGTTGATGCCTTCCTGAGCAATGTCCTTCATAAGGATCGGCGTGCCTTTCAGCGCAGACTGGTAAGCCACACCGCCACCCATGATACCGGCACCCAGAACGGCAGCCAGTTTCACATCACTGGCTTCCTTTTCCCAGGCGCTGGACTTCTTCTTCAGAGCCTGATCGTTCAGGAACAGACCCACCAGACACGCTGCGGTGTTGGTCTTGGCCATCCTGGCAAAGCCTTTGGCTTCAACCTCGATCGCCTTGTCACGGGTCATGCCAGCGTGCTTCTGCATCACCTTGATGGCTTCCACCGGCGCAGGATAGTTCTTGCCGGCCTTACCAGCAACAAAGCCCTTGGAGATCTCGAACGCCATCATGCTTTCCATGGCATTCAGTTTGATCTTGCCTTTTTTCTCTTCCCGGCGGGCCAGATTGTCCAGCTTGCCTTCATTAACCTGGTGGATAATGCCAATGGCCGCATCCAGCAGCTGATCGGCTTCAACCACAGCGTCCACAGCACCCACTTTCAAGGCTGCATCAGCGCGGTTTTCAGTGCCGCCAGAGATCCATTCTACAGCGTAATCAACGCCTATCAGACGCGACAGACGCACAGTACCGCCAAAGCCGGGGAAAATACCGAGCTTGACTTCCGGCAGGCCGACCTTCGCCCTGGAGTTCATTACCCGGTAGTCGGTGGCCAGGCACATCTCGAAACCACCGCCCAACGCGATACCGTTGATGCAGGTAACGGTCGGGAACGGCAGGTCTTCAATCGTGTTGAACACCTCGTTGGCCTTGAGATTGTTCGCAACCAGATCTTCTTCGGATCCGGCGAACAGGTCGGTAAACTCGGTGATATCGGCACCGACAATGAAGCTGTCCTTGGAGCTGGTAACCACCAGACCCTTCAGGTTCTTCTGTTTGTCGAGTGCGTCAGCTGCGGCGCCCAGCTCTTCGATGGTGAGACGGTTGAACTTGTTGACGGACTCGCCCTGCAAGTCGAAGTCCAACTGAGCGATCCCGCCGTCGATCTCTTTAACCGTGATGGCTTTACCTTCGTAAATCATCAACTGATCTCCAGTCTGTGTTTATAACTGCCTGCCAGTGCGATTGCGGTAGCCTTCGGCACCAGCCTGTGCAGTAAGATTTCGGTCACTGCCCGATCAACCGATTCAAATT
Organism: Marinobacter sp.; assembly: GCA_014359475.1. Lineage (GTDB taxonomy): Bacteria > Pseudomonadota > Gammaproteobacteria > Pseudomonadales > Oleiphilaceae > Marinobacter. Next base: position 3,527 of record JACIZI010000022.1, read on the forward strand.
CATACAGTCGTTTGAATCGAGAGGAGCACACGATGAAAAAAAACAGCGCATTTGTCAATTTGTTTCTGAACGCAACGCAGCCACTAGCACCACGGCTGCACTGAGCGAAACATAAAAATATCCATAAAATATTTTAAATAGAGTATGTTAAAGACACTTCTTAAGAAGACTTGGGAGCAACGCTCTCTAAAAATACATTTCTGAGGCATTTGGGAAGCTACAGAGTGTTACCAAAACCGCTTGATCGGCTTCAGGAGTTACTTTACCTTCACCGAACGACCAACGTCTACAGGGCTGTGTCGTGATTTACGGCAGCATCACAAGCTGCTTACCCGTCACCGGATGACAAACTCTGAACTTGAGTCACAGGAATAAAAAACGTTGTACAACGACGGAGATACCACCCGATGAAAGAAGCGCCATCCCGGGTTCGCTCGCTGGTCACCATCCTGGCCATGACTTTTCTGTTCGCCTTCCAGGCCCAGGCCCAGCAAGAACCTGCCAGGCAAGATTCCGGTGCCAATTATCTGGCAGAACTGCATGACTTTCGGCTAAACAACTATCAGTCTCTGGATGCCTATTATCGCTTCAGCGCCAGCACCGATCCGGCTGCGCTGAACGAGATTGTGGCCGGCGTTAACGATGCCAACGATTCCATGGAAGTGATCGTTTCCAGTGAATTGGCGGTACTCAGCCCGGAGCAGTTGGACCAGCTGAACGCGGAATTTGACAGCTTCAAGGATCTGATGAAGGAAAACATCACCGTCGTGCGCAATACCGGTTACCCGGATTTACGACTCTCGGCGGAACTGGCGGAGCAGGCGGTGGTGCTGAACAACCTCGCCAGTGAGCTTTATCAGGTGGCACAGGAAAGTGGCGAGACCGATCCGGACGAGCGGGTCGAGACGGCCCGCTCCGCGGCCGTCACCATAGCCCGGATGATGACAAAGTACTCTGCTCGCAGTAACTCCTCTGTATCACAGGCATTTCAGGGTTCATCATCCGAAGTCGCCCTTGATGAGCAGGCGCGCCAGTTCGATGCCATGCTGAATAAAGTAAAGGCCGGCAGTGCAGAAGGCGAACTCAAGCAACTGCTTGATGAAATAAGCTCAAAGTGGCTTTTCATCAAGGGTTCTTACATCAACTTCAATGAGCACAACGTTTCCTTCGTTATCGGCCGCTATTCCCAGGGCATTATTGAGAGACTGGACCGTGTGATCACCCTGCTGGAAAACCAGGGATAACCAACCAGATACCCGGTCAGACGGCCGCAAATGCCGCTCCAGAAAGCCGGGGACTCCCCGGTTTTTTGTATCCGGGACACTGGCTAATTTCCACTACTTCCCCCCTGGGCTTTTACCCCTATCGCCAATAGCATAAAGTGTTTATTGAAGTTGATCCCATCTTGCCGCAAAGGAGCATTGCAATGTCCGCATACAGCAACATCATGGTGGCCATCGATCTGACCGAGGAGGCGCCGCAGGTTCTTGAAAAGGCCAAGGCCATGTCACAGGCTCACGGAGCAGCCCTCACCCTGGTTCATGTCGTGGAGCCGGTCGGTTACGCCTACGGAGGCGATATCCCCATGGATCTGACAGAGTTGCAGGATCAGCTGGACCAGGCGGCCCGTGAACAACTGGCCAAATACGGCGACCAGTATGGTGTCAGCAAGGAAAACCAGATTGTCACCGTCGGCCGTCCGGAGTCCGAAATCCACCGACTGGCCGAAGAGCGCTCAACCGATCTGGTCATTGTCGGGAGCCATGGCCGCAAGGGTTTCCAGTTACTGCTGGGCTCAACCGCCAACGGCGTATTGCACGGCACTGTATGTGACGTTCTTGCGGTGCGAATCAAAGACAGGGGATAACGCAGAGGGCCGGCGGCACGGACGCGCCGGCCCTCCGTGTTATCCGGCGCCCATTTCCTCAAGCTCCATCCATCGCTCGAGGGTCTGCTCCAGCTCCGCCTCTGCAGCCGCCATCGCCTCCAGCGTGGCAGTGACCTCACCCTGATCTCCGGCATAGAAGTCGGAATCGGACACTTTCTCCTGCAATTCAGCCAGACGATTTTCCAGGCTTTCAATCATGCCCGGGAGCTGCTCAAGCTCGAGTTTTAGCTTGTAACTGAGCTTCGCTTTACCCTGCTTTTTTTCCGGCGAGCCAGCAGCCTTATCACCGGCATCGGTTTTATCGGCCGCAGGCTTCATTTGGCCAGAGTCAGCAGGCATACTCCCGGAGGGTGCCCCACGGTTTCCCGCCTTGCGAATACCGCCGGTTTCTGCGGGGAACCGGCCACCCTGCCGCCGCCAGTCAGAATAACCGCCCACGTATTCCCGGACCTTGCCGGTGCCGTCCAGGAAAATGGTGTCCGTGACCACGTTATCCAGAAACTCCCGGTCGTGACTGATCAGAATCACTGTGCCGGAGAACTCCACCAACCGGGCTTCCAGCAACTCCAGCGTCTCGACATCAAGATCATTGGTAGGTTCGTCCAACACCAGGATATTGGCGGGCTTGCTGAAGAGTTTGGCCAGCAGCAGACGCGCTCGTTCACCACCGGAAAACACACTTACCGGCGACCGGGCTCTTTGCGGGCTGAACAGGAATTCCTGCAGATAACCCATGACATGCTTCTGCTGACCATTGATATCAATATACTCCCGGCCCTCAGCTATGTTGTCGAGCGCGGTACGTTCAAGGTCCAGCTCGCCCCGCAGCTGATCGAAATAGGCCACCTGCAGATTGGTACCAAGCCGCAGGCTACCTTCGGTGGGTTCGAGATCCCCCAGAAGCAGCCTTACCAAGGTCGTTTTGCCGGTACCGTTCTCACCCACCAGGCCGATCTTGTCACCCCGCAGTACGGTCAGATTCATATCCCGGATAATCGAGGTCCCATCGCCATAGGCGAAACCGGCATGGACCGCCTCCGCCACCAGCTTACCTGAACGGGCGGCATCCTCGATCGCGAAGCTGGCCGTGCCACCCCGCTCTCTGCGCTGCCGATGCTCTTCACGCATGGCTTTGAGTGCCCTTACACGGCCCATATTGCGGGTGCGGCGAGCCTTGATGCCCTGGCGTATCCAGGCCTCTTCCTGCTTGAGCCTCTTGTCAAACAGGGCGTTCTGGCGCTCCTCTTCCTCCAGCGCTTTATCCTTCAGCGCCAGATAACGATCGTAATTGGCAGCAAAACTGACCAGCTTGCCACGATCCAGCTCGACGATGCGGGTCGCGGTGCGGCGGATAAACGCCCGGTCGTGACTGACAAACAGAATGGCACCACGGAACTGGCCCAATGCCTGCTCCATCCAGGCAATGGCCGGCACGTCCAGATGGTTGGTGGGCTCGTCCAGTAACAATATGTCCGGTTCGCCTACCAAAGCCTTTGCCAGCAGCACCCGACGCTGCCAGCCACCAGAGAGGGTATTCAGGCGTTGCTCAGGATCGATTCCGTAATTCTCCAGAATAGCTCCCACCCGCTGGTCCAGGTTCCAGCCATCCAGCACCTCGATGCGCTCCTGGACCTTCATCATGCGATTGAGACTGGCCTCGTCGGCACTCTGGGTCAGTCGATGAAACTCCGCCAGTAATTCGCCGGTTTCCGGAAAAGCCCCGGAGACCACTTCATAGGCAGTGCGGGAGTCATCACTGGGGAGTGTCTGGGGCAACACCGCCAGCCGTGCACCTTCTTCCAGGCGTATATGGCCGCCGTCCGGTACCACGTCGCCGGCGAGAATCTTGAGCAGGGTAGACTTGCCCTCCCCGTTACGCCCCAGCAGGCAAACCCGCTCCCCCCGGTCGATCGTCAGGGATGCATGATCCAATAGCGGATGCATGCCGAAGGCAAGGGATATATCGTCAAGGGTCAATACAGGCACAGTCTCTTTACTCCGGTTGCTGAACAGTCACGGGATCACCCACCCGAATGGTCGAATGGCTGGTGTGAATACCATTCATACCGAATATCACACCATCATCGGTACGACGAAAACCTGCCAGGGTGCGCAAAGGTTCCCGCAGGTCGGAGGCTTCTCCGGTCTCAGGATCCACCGTGGTCATTATGCAACGGGCACAGGGCTTCACCAGACGCATCTCCCCCTGCCCGACCGCCAGGGTCCGCCATTGATCCTCTTCCCACGGCAGGTTCCCGTCCACGACAATATTGGGACGAAATCGATTCATGGTGACCGGTTCTGCCAGACGGCGGTTGAGATCCTCCAGCGAACGGGTATTGGTGACCAGCAAAGGGAATCCGTCTGCAAAGCTGACCCGCCGGGATTCCTGCACCCGTTCCGGATCCACGCGGCGGAAGCTGGAATCCGGCATATACACCAGCCGCAGGGTACGACCGCAAAAGTCCGATAATGCCCGGGACACCCGTCCCGCCTCGGCCTGGGCCATGGCCCGGTCCCGCCAGACTCCAACGGTCAGTTGCTGTTCGGTCATCTCCAGAGGCAAACCACACTGCCCCGGAACCTCCACCCGCACCTGCCCATGTTCCAGCCGGGTTTTCACCAACGCCAGTCGGGGGAGCCCGCGCTGGGTTACGAACTCTCCGGCTTCGTCCACGATCATCCAGCGCCGATCAGCCACTGGTCCGAAATCGTCAAATTCGATTTGCTGCACCGGGATTCCCGCCAGGGATTTTACCGGGTATATAAACAGCGAATGCACCTGCATGGGTAATCGACCACCAGCTTGCTATCAGATCCGGGAAGAGTATAACCGAACGGGCCTGCGGATAAATTTCCGGGCACACAAAACGAAAAAACCCGGCCACACGGGCCGGGTTTCGGAATCTGGAGCGGGAAACGAGATTCGAACTCGCGACCCCAACCTTGGCAAGGTTGTGCTCTACCAACTGAGCTATTCCCGCAATGTCTGTGGGGCTTGGCCTCACGACGGGTGGCTATTCTACGGATTCCGCCTTCGCCGTCAATACTTTTTTCAGGTTTTTGTTTTAAAGGGCTTTATTCCCGGTGCCTCCGTGTTCAGCTGTGTTTTACAACCCGTCAAAAGCGCGGGCGCCGATGTCCGGATTGAGTCCCTGCGGAAGAAAGCCGCGGCCCATGGCCATATACCGTAATATGCCTTGCCCCGGTCGTTATCTCACTGGCATGTTACTGACCAAAGGTCCGCCCCTTGTTCAACCAGTCTTTCTCAGATTCCGTACTGGCCCGCTTGAGCACCCGGTTACGATGGGGGAAGCGACCAAATCGCTCAATAATGGCGTAGTGATCCTTTGCCGAATTCAGGAATCCTGCCATCAGCCCGGCCACCTTGCCCTGCGTGGATGCCGCCAGTTGTTCATAGCACTCCACAGCCAGCGCCTGATCCTCAATACGTTCGGAGTGCCCCAGTGGCATATACAGAAACGCGCGCTGTACCGGCGGCAGAGACATATCCTGGCCACGGCCCATGGCCTGCCGTGCGCGCTTTCTCGCCAGCCGGTCATTGTCGAACGCCATGTTGGTGCCACGGTAGATATTACGGGTGAACTGATCCAGCAGTATGACCTCGGCCAGAGCGCCACCGGCTTCTTCCCGCCATACTTCCAGCCCGTCTTCCGAGGCGAACAGCACCAGCGAGAGAAAGCGGCGGCGGATTTCCTGGTCAAACTTCCTGGTCGAGCGAAACCAGCGATTGCGGTGCTCCTCATCTGGCAACCCGTCACTATCGAGTTCCCCGAACCAGAAATCCAGAACGTGTTTCCATTCGAACATAACAGGCACATCTCCCTTCCCGACTGACTGCTACACTCTACGGCAGGCAGTCCAAATCCGTTCTCAGGCTCCGGAGCCAAGAGTACCCATGAGCACAAGGCAGCAAATCATACTACTCGCCCACGGCAGCAGCGACCAACGCTGGTGCGATACTTTTGAAAAACTGGCGGCACCCACCCTGGCCTCGGTACCGGATTCCCGGGTGGCCTATATGGAACTCAGTTCTCCTTCCCTGCAGGATGCCATTGCCGAGGGCGTGGTGCAGGAAATCCACCATTTCACTGTGGTCCCACTGTTTCTCGCAGCCGGCCGCCACCTGCGCAAAGATGTGCCAGAGATGCTGAAGGAGCTCGAAAGCAAGCATGGGGTGTCCATAACACTGCAACCACCGGTGGGCGAAAACCCGGAGCTCGGGCGGGCCATCCGTGACGTTGTCCAAAAGACTCTCGCGGAGGTGTGAGATGGGCAAACGCATCCTGATAACCGGCGGCACGGGATTTATCGGACAACGACTCTGCCAGGCACTACTGGCCGGGGAGTCCCGGTTGACGGTGCTCAGCCGGCAGGATCCGGTCACCGTCAGAAGTCTTTGCGGGCGGGTAGAAGCCGCCAACTCCCTGGATACTCTGCACGGCCATCCCGGTTTTGATGCCGTCATTAACCTGGCCGGCGAAGGTATTGCAGAAAAGCGCTGGAGCCAGGCCCGCAAACAGCAGCTCGTGGACAGCCGGGTAGCCCTCACTCGCACACTTGCCGAGGTCATCTGTAGCTGGGAACAGAAGCCGGAGGTGCTGGTGTCCGGTTCCGCCGTCGGCTTCTATGGCGATCAGGGGCATGCCCGGGTTAACGAAAGCACCACCCCCAAGGACGAATTCACCCACCGCATGTGCGCGGACTGGGAGAAGGAAGCGCTGGCTCTGGAGGAGCATGGCGTGCGGGTCTGCCTGTCCCGCACCGGCCTGGTGGTAGGGCCCGACGGGGGGTTTCTGCAGAAGATGTTGCTGCCTTTCCGACTGGGCCTGGGTGGTCGCCTTGGTAACGGACAACAGTACATGCCCTGGATTCACCGGGACGATGTGGTAGATGCCCTGTTGTGGATGCTGAAAACACCCCGGGCTTGCGGCCCTTACAATGTGGTCAGTCCCAACCCGGCCACTAACCGCGAGTTCACACGCACCCTGGCAGGCGTGTTACACAGGCCCGCCCTGCTTCCGGCACCGCCCTTCGCATTAAAGCTCGCCCTGGGGGAAATGAGCCGGCTATTGCTCACTGGACAGAAGGCTGTGCCCGATCGACTGACAGACGCAGGTTTCAGTTTCCTGTTTCCTGAACTGGGACCAGCGCTGCGAGATGCCCTTGGAAGCTGACATGGCAGGGTCATCAGGAAGTTTTAATGGAAAAAATTTGACAGCCCCCGGAGGCTTACTTATTATACGCGCCACCTCGACGAGGCAAGGCAAAAAAGCCGATGCGTCCCCTTCGTCTAGTGGCCCAGGACTCCGCCCTTTCACGGCGGCAACAGGGGTTCGAACCCCCTAGGGGACGCCACTTTTTCCAGCGCCTCAACGCCCGTGCCGACCCTCATCGTGGTGATGTCTGGCATCCCTGGCAACGAAAACTCCCACACCAACAAAAAAGCCAACCATCAGAACTACGGTTCCGATACCTGCGATAACAACTGCATCCATATACATGGTCATGCCCTCCGGCGCTGAATGATCTCTACGGTTTCAGGCTACGCCTTCTGCCCGTCCTCGTATTGACCCAAATCAATTCCGAAACTCACCTTTCAGCGGTTTTCTGTGGCCCGAAACGGGCCATTCATCCGGAATTCAACTGCTTTTCAGTGCACCAATTCGGGACTCTGCTATAGTCCACATGAGTGTCACAAGGAATGTTTGATACAGAGGTAAGGGAGCGTGCCAGAAAATTTCATGATCAGATCACCCGGAGCAAGTGAAGAAAAAGGCATGCCAAGACTGTCCGAGCGCCTGCAGCAGTTTCGTTCCGGGTCCCCCCTGTCCTTCCGGCTACTGGCTTATATCCTGATATTCAGCTCCCTTTTCACCCTGGTGGCCTCGGCCATACAGATTTACAGCGATTTCCGCCGCGACCTGACGGCCGTTGAAAACCGCATGAAAGTGGTAGAGACCGGTTACGCTGCCAGCCTGGCTCGAAGTCTCTGGGCGCTGGACCAGCACCTGTTGCAAACCCAGATGGAGGGTATCCTCAGCCTGCCGGATATTGTGCACCTGCGCCTGCGCATTCTGCCGGACTCGGAACTGGTCATGGGCAGCATCGAGAGGGGCATCCCGACACGCTCCCACTCCTTTGACCTGACCTACAGCAGCAATCGCACTACCTCGAAACTGGGCACCATGACGATCACCACCAGCCTTGAACGGGTTTACAGTGACCTGGAGGATCGGGTGCTCATGGTGCTGACGACCCAGTTTCTCAAGACCTTCTTCATTTCCATCCTGATTATCATGATCTTCCAGCACTTTGTAGCCAGGCACCTGACCACCATGGCCAACTATGCGCGGGAGCTGTCGATCCGCAATCTTTCGCGCCCACTGGTGCTTGACCGGCCAGACAACCAGATCAATCGCACCGACGAGCTGGCCAAAGTCACCGAGGCCATCAATCAGATGCGGGAGCGGCTGAATGAAGACATTGTGCGCCAGGAACATGATGCGGAGGAAATCCGTAAGCTGTCCAAAGCCGTTGAGCAGAGTCCGTCCTCGGTGATGATCTGCGATCGCCAGTGGCGCATTGAGTTCGTCAATCATAAGTTTACGCAGCTAACCGGGTATCACACGGACGATATCACCGGAAAACACCCCGGAGCCCTCTCCAATGAACAGATCCAGAGCCGGGACAACAATCAGCTGTGGCAGGCCATCCGGCTGCAGGTGCAACGTGTCGGGGTCTGGCAGGGGGAGATCAACAGCATTCGCAAGAACGGCGAACGGTTCTGGGAACAGCTGATTGTCACACCCATCAGGAACAGCGCCGGCCGGGTTACCAACTATCTGATCCTGGGCGAGGATATCAGTATCCGTAAACGGTACGAGCAGCAGTTGCTGCGCCAGGCCAACTACGATGTGCTTACCGGCCTGCCGAACCGCATGCTGGCACTGGATCGTCTCAAGCTGGCCCTGGCCCAGGCCCGCCGCGAGCGCAGCCTGGTGGGGGTAATGTTCCTCGACCTGGACAACTTCAAGCACATCAATGACACCATGGGTCATGATGCCGGAGATGCCCTGCTCACAGAAGCTGCCCGCCGTATTTCCAGCTGCTTGCGGGGAACCAGTACCGTAGCCAGGTTGGGCGGGGACGAATTCCTGGTGATTCTGCCCGGCCTGAGCAGCCCTGAAGCCGCCAGTCAGGTGGCCGAACGGATACTGCAGACCTTTGCACCACCTCACCGGCTGAATGACCAGGAGGTGTTCGTCACGACCAGCATCGGTATTGCCATCTTCCCCACCGACTCGGATAACAGTGGCAACCTGTTGCAGCATGCGGATGCGGCCATGTACCAGGCCAAGAACAAGGGCAAGAGCGCCTACGAACGATTCACCCCGGAAATGACCGAGGTATCCCATGAGCGCCTGCAGATGGAAACCCGCATGCGACGGGCGCTGGAGCTGGAAGAGTTTGAGCTGAACTTTCAGCCCATTGTCGACACTGCTACCGGCAAAATCCGCCTGGCGGAAGTATTGCTGCGCTGGAATAACCCCTCCATGGGTCGGATCATGCCGGACCGCTTCATTCCCCTCGCGGAGGAAACCGGCCTGATCATCCCGATCGGTGCCTGGGTGCTCCAGGAGGCCTGCAAGGCTGCGATTCACTGGGAGCAGAACCTCGGTGTGGCGCTGAATATTGCTGTCAATGTATCTCCCCGACAGTTCCGTGACCCAGGCTTTATCGAGGTGGTAATGGGTGCCCTGGAGCAGGCCGGACTCAAAGCAGACCGGCTGGAGCTGGAGATTACCGAGCGGCTGATCCTGGATAATTCCATTGAGACGGCCGACATTCTTACCCAGTTGGACGCAGCCGGCATCCGCCTTTCCGTGGATGACTTCGGCACCGGTTATTCAGCCCTGAGCTACCTCAAGAGCTATCCGTTTGATACCCTGAAGATCGACAAGTCATTTATCGGAGATGTAGTTGAAAAACAGGACGATGCTGCTCTGGTCAGGGCAATCATCAACATGGCCCACAGCCTTGGTCTGACGGTGGTTGCCGAAGGTGTAGAAACGGAACCTCAAACCCAGTTCCTGGTGCGTCATGGATGTGACTATTCCCAGGGTTATTTCTACGCCCGGCCGGCTCCGGCTTTGGAATTCGAGCAGTGGCTCAAAACCAACGAACGGGCAACTCCCTGAATTGCCCGGTTACCCTACGCACCGGACAATTGACATTTATGATACTGGTAATCAATTGCGGCAGCTCCTCCCTCAAACTGGCAGTATTCAATGAGCAACTTGAGAACACCGCCAGCGGGCTTGCCGAACGGCTCGGGCAGACAGACGCCACTGCCCGCTTCAAGGAACCGGATACGGAGGTAGCCCTGCCCGCCAGCGCTGATCACCAGCAGGCACTGGAAGCTATGGTGAACACCCTCAAATCGAGGGGCCTGCTGGATGGGACACCTCTGGCCATCGGACACCGTGTAGTGCACGGCGGAGAAACCTTTCGGGAGGCGGCGCTGATTAACGATGAGGTTCTGCGGGCCATTGAGGACTGCGCCAGCCTGGCCCCCCTTCACAATCCGGTGAACCTGACCGGCATACGGGCCACACGTGCCCTCTTTCCGGATGTTCCCCAGGTGGCGGTATTCGACACCGCCTTTCATCATACGCTTCCGGAACAGGCCTACCGATATGCGCTTCCTGATCGTTTCTATCAGGAATGGGGGGTGCGTCGTTACGGTTTCCACGGCACCAGCCACTATTTCATGCTGAATGAAACCGCGCGACTTCTGGGCCGGCCCCCGTCGACCATATCACTGATCTCGGCCCATCTGGGCAACGGCTGCAGCGTCACAGCAATCCGTGATGGCGAGAGTGTCGACACCAGCATGGGGCTCACCCCTCTGGAAGGACTGGTAATGGGCACCCGCAGTGGTGATGTGGACCCGGGGCTGTTCGACTTCCTGAGAAACAAGGGGGTTTCCGGAGAGGAAGTCCACCGCATACTCAACAACGAGAGCGGACTGCTGGGGCTCTCCGGAGAGTCCAACGACATGCGTATCCTGGAGAAACTGGCGGCTTCCGGTAACTCGCAGGCAGCACTGGCCATTGAGGTGTTCTGCTTCCGCCTGGCCCGCTATATCGGTGCCATGTGCGCCTCCCTCGACCGCCTGGATGCACTGGTATTTACCGGCGGCATTGGCGAGAACAGCACGCACGTGCGGGCCAGAACCCTCTCCCACCTGAAGCTGCTGGGCTTTACTCTGGACGATGCCCGCAACCGGGAGCATGGCCGCAACAGCCGTAACGAGATCAACCATAGCCACAGCCGCTTCCCGGTACTGGTGATTCCCACCAACGAAGAACGTGTCATCGCCGGTGAAGCCCTGAAAACCGCCAACTCCCAATGAACCGACTGATCAAGGATCTTACATGGCCAAGAGCCTGTTTATAGCCCCCACTGCTATTAACTCCGGCCTGACCAGCGTCTGCCTGGGCCTGCTGCGGGCACTGGAAACCGAAGGTATCAGTGTCGGATTCTACAAGCCCTTCTGCCAGTCCGCTCACCAGGGGGGAAAACAGCATATTGATAACCGTGACACATCGGTGGCATTTCTGCGCGCCCGCAGCCACCTGGAACCACCCGAGCCCATGCCCCTGCGGGAGGCCCAGCATCTGCTCAACAAGGGCAAGGCCGGCGAACTGATGGAGACAGTGGTAGGGGAATACCAGAAGGTAGCCAACACCGTCGATGTGGTGATTATCGAGGGGCTTGTACCGGATCAGAGCGAAACCTATATCGGCCGCCTGAATGTGGAGGTCGCCCGCAATCTGGGATCTGAAGTGATACTGGTCAGCACCCCCCAGGGCCGCAGCGCCGAGGCCCTGGATGAGGAGCTGGACTTTGTCGCCCGGCTGTTCCAGAGTTCTCTCGACCCGGATGTGACCGGGGTGATCCTCAACAAGGTAGGCGAGCCCCCCCATTCCGGGTTGTCACCCCGGGTCAACGCCGAGACGGAAGAGCCTGAGGAAGCTTACGCGACCGCCTGCAAGGTATTTGCGGAACAACGCTTTCGGCTACTGGGCATGGTGCCCTGGCAACCGGAACTGCTGGCACCCAGGGTGTCCGACATTGCCCGGGAACTGGACACCAGAGTTCTCAACGAAGGCAATATGAAAGAACGCCGGGTTCACAAAGTCACGGTCAGTGCCAGAACCCTTCGCAATATGGTCCATACCCTGCGGCCCGGCAGCCTGATCGTAACCCCCGGAGACCGGGAAGATATCATGGTGGCGACCGCCGTGGCGGCCCTCAACAGTGTCCCCCTGGCAGGCCTGATGCTGACCGGCGGCCTGATGCCGGATCAGAACGTAGTGCAACTGTGCAGCCGCGCTCTGGCCACCGGCCTGCCGGTTCTCAGTACCGATACCAATACCTATGAAACCGCCCATCGGCTGGCCAACCTGTCAACGGCTATTCCCATAGATGATCCCGATCGCATTGAAAAAGCCATGGAGTCAGTGGCAAACAACCTGGACACCACCTGGCTTCGCAAACACCTCAGTGTGGACCGCCAGAGCCGGCTTTCGCCGCCGGCCTTCCGCTATCAGCTTTCCGAAAGAGCCCGGGCGGCCAACAAACGGATTGTACTTCCGGAAGGTAACGAGCCCCGCACGGTGCATGCCGCTATTATCTGCCACAATCGCAAACTTGCTCGTTGCGTACTGCTGGGCAACCGGGAAGAGATCGCGGATGTGGCCGCCTCCCAGGGGCAACAGCTTCCGGATGACCTGGAGATTGTCGACCCCGCAGAGGTTCGGGAACGCTATATCCAGCCCATGGTGGAGCTTCGCAAACACAAGGGGCTGGCACCGGACATGGCCGCAGCCATGCTCGAAGACAATGTGGTGCTGGGTACCATGATGGTGGCCCTGGACGAGGCGGATGGGCTGGTATCCGGTGCCGTGCACACTACCGCCAATACCGTGCGCCCAGCGCTGCAACTGATCAAGACTCACGACGAGGCAAAAGTCGTTTCCTCTGTGTTTTTCATGTTGCTGCCCCAACAGGTACTGGTCTACGGCGATTGCGCTATCAACCCTGACCCCGATGCCGAAGAGCTCGCGGATATTGCCATCCAGAGTGCAGACTCCGCAGCCGCCTTCGGTGTGGAGCCGGTGGTGGCCATGATCAGTTACAGCACCGGTGAATCCGGCAGCGGACAGGATGTTGACAAGGTAAGGGAAGCGACCCGCATTGCCCGGGAACGCCGACCGGACCTGGCCATCGACGGACCCCTGCAATACGATGCGGCAGCCATCGAGAGCGTGGCAAAAAGCAAGGCACCGGACAGCAAGGTGGCCGGTCGGGCCACGGTGTTTATCTTCCCGGATCTGAATACCGGCAATACCACCTACAAGGCGGTACAGCGCAGCGCCAACGTAGTGAGCATTGGCCCCATGCTGCAGGGACTGCGTAAGCCGGTGAACGACCTGTCTCGCGGGGCCCTGGTGGAAGACATCGTCTTCACCATTGCCCTGACCGCGGTACAGGCAAAACAGGTGGAGGACGCTGGCCTGACCTGAAAGCTGCTCAGCGTTTGGTGCTTTTCTGGCGGGTTTTCTTCACCCGCCGGCCTTTCTTGAGGTCATCGTCCTTCTTGACCTTCTGGCGGGGAGTCAACCGGGGACCCGCCTTCGCACGCTCTGCAAACGGGTTCTCGCCGGAACGGAACTCGAAGCGGATCGGTGAGCCGTTCACCTGAAGCACCTTGCGAAACGTGTTTTCCAGATAGCGCTTATAAGCTCCCGGCAGCGCATCGGTCTGGTTGCCGTGCACCACAATGACCGGTGGATTGGAGCCGCCCTGGTGCGCATAGCGCAGCTTTATGCGCCGGCCCTGCACCAGCGGCGGTTGATGCTGAACCACCGCATCCTGCAGAATGGCGGTCAGGCGATTGGTGGGCCACTTGGCCATCGCCGACTCATAACAGTCCCGGATGGATTCATACAGAACCCCGACTCCGGAACCATGCAGCGCCGAGATGTAGTGTTTGTCGGCGTAGTCCAGGAAATCCAGCCGGCGGTAGACCTGTTCTTTCACCCGGGCCTTGTCTTCGGGGTCCATGCCATCCCATTTGTTGACCGCAATCACCAGTGACCGACCGGCATCCAATACGAAGCCGATCAGGTGCAGATCCTGGTCCACCAGGCCTTCCCGGGCATCAATCACCAATATCACCACATGAGCATCGTCAACGGCCTGCAGCGTCTTGATGATGGAGAACTTCTCAACCACTTCCCGGACGTTCTTGCGGCGGCGCACACCCGCAGTATCGATCAGGGTGTACTGCTCTCCCTGTCGCTCATAGGGAATGTACACCGAATCACGGGTGGTACCTGGCATATCGTAGACCACCACCCGGTCCTCTCCGAGCAAGCGGTTCACCAGGGTGGATTTGCCCACATTGGGCCTGCCAACCACGCTGATACGGATGCCGGGATAGCGGTCTGCCTTATCTTCCTCACTCTCCTCGCCGGCCTCCGGCAACAGCAGCTCCAGCATGGAACGGATGCCCCGGTTGTGGGCTGCCGCTATCTGGAAAGGCGCCTCGAACCCCAGGGAATGGAAGTCCGCCGCCGCCACATCCGGATCCTGTCCATCGGTCTTGTTGACCACCAGATGAGCGCGCTTGCCGGTGCGACGCAGGTGATCGGCTATCACCTCGTCCCCTGCGGTAAGACCGGCCCTGCCATCCACCAGGAACAGTACGATGTCCGCCTCTTCCACCGCCTGCCGGGAGTGGCGGGCCATTTCCGCGTCCAGGCCCTCCTCGTCACCGGTCAGGCCACCGGTATCAATGACAATAAAGCGCTGGCCTTCATACCGGCCCTCACCATACTTACGGTCTCGGGTCAGACCGGGAAAATCGGCCACCAGCGCGTCCCGGCTGCGGGTCATCTGGTTGAACAGCGTGGATTTGCCGACGTTAGGCCGGCCGACAAGGGCAATTACAGGGATCATATAGGTCAGTCGCGTTGCCTGAGTTCATAGGCCGCCATGCGACCACCGTTTCCGAATACCAGAATACTGCCGTCCTGCAGGCGCTGAAAAGGCACCCGCAGGCCCTCATCATCAAAGTGAAGCTGGCCCTGCAAAGCCCCATCCTGCTGGGACAGGATATGGATATAACCTTCAAAGTCACCCACCAGCAAATAATCATCCACCGCCATGGGTGCGGTTGGCTGGCGCCAGGCGAGCGCATCCTGCCTCCAGAGCTCCCGACGGTCCTGCCCCCGATAGGCACGAATTTCTCCATTGAAGCGTGCAATATAGATATTCCCCTGACCCAGGGCCGGAGGATGAAGACTGGAAACACCTGGCCGGTTCCAGATTTCCTGCCCGTTACGCAGATCCACCATCGCCAGCTTGCCCTGATAACCAACCACCAGTGCCGCCGTATCCAGTACCAGTGGTTCGGCTGCCACGTCCACCAACCGCTCCAGTTCCGTGCGCCCCTCGGGGACACCAACCTGATACTGCCATACAGGCAGCCCTGTCACCGCACTGAGGGCAATTACCCGTCCGCTGGCCAGACTGACCAGCACCGCATCAGAGGCAACCAACGGGGGGGCTGCTGCGCGCAGCGTCAACACCGGCACCGAACCGTCATATTGCCACACCTTTTTGCCCGTCTTCGCATCGAAGGCCAGCACCGTGCCGGCAATGGTCTGGGCAACCACCAATTCACCGTTAGTGCCCGGGCGTGCAATCACTTCGTTGGGCAACACCGTTTCCCAGAGCTTCTCTCCGTTGTCGCGGCTATAGGCCTGTAAACGGGCGTTGCGGGTCACCAGATACAAATGCCTGGAATCACCGGCAAGCCCCGCCATTACATTGACATCAAGAGCTCTTTTCCAGCGGGCCTTGCCGTTTGTCGCATTAACCGCGACCATTCTGCCGTTCGCGGACACCGCATAAATCGTCTCGCTGGTGCTCAGCGGCTGCAGGTACAGTAACTGATCGTCGTGCCCGTCACCTACTCTGATCTTCCAGCGCTCTTTGAGATCCACCGTCGAAACCACTTTCGGCACCGGTGCCGGCTCTTCAAACGGCTCGTTGGAACTGCAGCCAGCCAGCAGCGCAACCAGCGGCAATGCTGCAAGCAGCGCACGAATCGGTCCCATCAGGCCTCCTCTCCGACACCGAGGTCTGCAAGTTTGAGCTCAAGGATACCCACACGCTGATCCAGCCCGGTGGCCGCACGGGCCGCCAGATAGGCTTCGCGGGCACCGTCTGTATCACCATTGGCGAGCAGGATATCACCACGCAGTTCCTGGAAGATTGCAGTGAAACTGCCGGTCTCACCCGCCTGGTCCAGAGTTGCCAGTGCACTTGCATAGTCTTCTGCGGCGAACTGTGCGCGGGCCAACCGGCTCAATACGATCAGGCGCAGTGGATGTTCCCTGGCGGTCTTTTTCAGTGCCCATTTCAGGCTGTCTGACGCGGCCGCTGCATCCTGTTGCTCCATCAGCTGATAACGGGCAAGAATCAGGGTTCCGTAGATCGCATAGGCACTGTCACCAAATTCCTCGCGCAACTGAGTAGCAAGGAAGTTGATGGTTTCGCCTTTGTCTTTGGCATCTTCCGAGGTAAACGTATTCAGCAGATTACCGAACTGGTTGGCAGCCTCGGTGCGCTGCTGCGCCTGATGGTTCTGCCAGGCCTGCCAGCCGAACACGATGGCCAGAGCAACGGCAATGCCGGTCAACAGCGAGCCCCCGTTCTTTTTCCACCAGTTCTTGATCGCCTCGACCTGTTCCTCTTCGGTACGCATTTCCGCCATGGATGACTCCTGAAATTCGTTATTGTGGGATTATTCAATCTGTCGTGTTATTCGTTGCCGAAACGGCTGCGCAGAAGTGCCGGCAGCTCCCGCCAGGCCACTTCCTGCTGGTCTTCACCGGAACGCAGGGGCTTGAGGGACACAGTACCACTGGCCACCTCGTTTTCACCGAGGATCAGCGCATATTCTGCACCACTGCGGTCGGCTTTTTTCATCTGGCTCTTGAAACTGCCGCCGCCACAGTGGGTTATCACAACCCGTCCCGGTAATGCCTCACGAAGCATTTCCGCCAGCCGGAACGCGGACGCGGCGGTGCCCTCACCCATGGCCGCAACGTAGATATGCGCATTGCCATTAACGGATTCCGGTACCAGGTCCAGGGTTTCCAGCAGCAGGATCAACCGCTCAAGCCCCATGGCAAAGCCCACGGCAAACGTTGGTTTGCCTCCAAGCTGTTCGACCAGTCCGTCGTAACGGCCACCGGCACAGACGGTGCCCTGGGCTCCCAGACTGTCCGTTACCCATTCGAAAACCGTTTTGCCATAGTAATCCAGTCCCCGCACCAGCCGCGGATTAACCGTATAGTCAATACCCGCCGCATCCAGCAGGCTGCGCAGCTGGGTGAAGTGCTGAATGGATTCCTCATCGAGGTAGTCCGCCAGCGAAGGTGCACCTTCCAGTACCTTGCGGGTGCTTTCTGCCTTGCTGTCCAGAATACGCAAAGGATTAGTCTCAAGGCGGCGCAGGCTGTCCTTGTCGAGTTGGTCGCGGTAGCCGGAAAGGTAACTGACGAGCGCATCCCGGTACTGTTTTCGGGCGGTCGAAGTACCAATGGAATTGAGCTCCAGGCGGGTGTGCCCTTCGAGCCCGAGTTCCTTCCATAACCGGGCAGTGAGCATCAGCAGTTCCGCATCAATATCCGGCCCCGCCATTCCGAAACATTCCACGCCAATCTGGTGGAATTGCCGGTAACGCCCCTTCTGGGGCCGCTCGTGGCGGAACATCGGGCCGCTGTACCACAGGCGGCGGGTCTGGTTAAACAGCAGACCATGCTCCTCTGCTGCGCGCACGCAGCCGGCGGTGCCCTCTGGCCGCAGGGTCAGGCTGTCACCATTGCGGTCTTCGAAGGTGTACATCTCCTTCTCGACAATATCGGTGACTTCACCAATAGAACGTTTGAACAGGTCGGTCTGCTCTACCACCGGCATGCGGATTTCCTGGTAACCGTAGCTGCCGAGAATCCGGCGCGCTGCACCTTCTACATACTGCCAAACGGGCGTTTGCTCGGGCAGGATGTCATTCATCCCGCGAATCGCCTGAATCTTAGCCAAGTTGAATCCTTACTGTACTGTCTGGTTTGCGAAGCGGTGCCGGCCCTCGAGGTCATTCCTCTGAACGGGCAATAATACTTTCTTCGCGCTCCCGGCGCCTTGCCGCTTCCTCGCGAATCAGGCGTTCCAGGTTATCGGTGAGATTTTCCTGCTCCAGTTTCTGACTGGGCTTGCCATTCATATAGAACAGGTTTTTCGGGGTACCACCGGTCAGCCCCAGATCCGCGACCTTGGCTTCGCCGGGACCGTTGACAATACAGCCGATAATGGCCACATCCATATCGGTGTTGACATCCTCGAGTCGTGCCTCGAGGTCGTTCATGGTCTGTATGACATCAAAGTTCTGACGGGAGCAGCTCGGACAGGCAACGAAGTTGATTCCCCGGCTGCGCAGACGCAGGCTCTTGAGGATGTCGAACCCTACCTTGATCTCCTGCACAGGGTCTGCGGCCAGGGAGACCCGGATCGTGTCGCCGATACCGTCCATCAGTAACATGCCAAGGCCAATAGAGGACTTCACGGTACCGGACCGGAAGCCACCGGCTTCAGTGATACCCAGATGCAGGGGCTGCTCGATCTGCGAGGCAATGCTGCGGTACGCATCAACCGTCATAAAGACTTCGGAAGCCTTGAGGCTGACCTTGAAATCCCGGAAATCATGACGGTCCAGAATATCGATGTGGCGCATGGCGGACTCCACCAGGGCTTCCGCTGTCGGCTCGCCGTACTTGCGCTGCAGACTCTTTTCCAGCGAGCCGGCGTTCACCCCGATGCGAATGGGGATATTGCCGTCCCGGGCCGCACTGATCACGGCGTTCACCCGATCATCACGGCCAATATTCCCCGGGTTGATGCGCAGGCAATCCACACCGAGTTCTGCCACCCTCAAAGCAATCTTGTAATCGAAATGAATATCCGCCACCAGCGGCACATCTACCCTGGAGCGGATTCGCCCAAAGGCATCGGCCGCTTCCATACTGGGTACCGAGACACGTACGATATCCGCGCCTGCCTGTTCCAGTGCACGGATCTGCCCTACCGTGGCTTCCACATCACAGGTGTTGGTATTGGTCATACTCTGCACCGCAATGGGGGCATCGCCACCCACCGGCACCTTGCCTACCATTATCTGGCGGGACTTGCGTCTTTTGATCGGTGATTCGTGTTTCATGGTTTTTAGCCGGTATCTCGTTGGCTCGGAAAAACGATCAAAGTTCGAGAGTGAACTCTGCACGGTTGTTGTAAATCCGGAAACCTTTCATATTCACGGGTTTATTGTCAAAACGAATGGCACTGACGGCATCTACCGCGCCGACCACAACCGTCAGCGGAGGCACTCCTTCCACTATCAGCCGGTCTCCACTGCGCTTGAGGGCGGCGACCAACTGGTCACCATTGGCATCTGTGATCTGAACCCAGCAGTCGCCGGTAAAGCTCATTTCCAGCGGAACCGGTGGTGCGACGGGCTCTTCCATCGGACCGGACGCAAGTACCCCTTCAGGCTGCTGATCCGGCACCATGGACGGCGTTGCTGAAGTCGTTTCGCCGGCAGACCTGCCTGGGCTGTCGTCCGTGGCCTCCTCACTCCGGAAAACGTCTTCGGCTTCGGGAGGACTTGCAACCGGGACCTGAGCCTGCGCTACTTCCTCCGGCAACGGTTCAGCGGTGTCATCAAGCGGCTCATCCATGCTGTTGTCCGCTCCGGCTTCCGCCTCCCCGGGGGAAACCATGTCTTTCCCGGAGGAATCTTCTGATTCTTCTGCCGGGAGCGACGGAGCCACGGTTTGCCGGGAATCCAGATAAGCCATCACACCCACAATGACCACCCCGAGTATTACGATCCAGGCCAGCATCTTGGCAATACGGCGTTTCTGGCGCTTTTTCCGCTCAATGGAGACCAGCGGATTGGCTTCCGCCTCTCTGGCCCTTTCCTCTCGCAGCGGTTCCAGCTCCTGTTCCAGCGTCGCCAGCAGGGATTCGGCGTTCAGGTTGACCTGTTTGGCATAGGCGCGAACATACCCTTTGAGGAACAATTCGCTGTCGATGCGTTCATAGCGGCCTTGTTCAATGTCCTGAATAACTGAGGGACGCAGGTGTTGTGCATCAGCAACCTGCTCCACACTCAGCCCCAATGCCTCCCTGGCCCTGCGTAATTGCTGCCCGGCAGAATCCTGAACCGCTGGTGTTGGCTGATCTTCACTGGTCATTATTCGTCATTGCCCTGTATTGTTGATATTCCAGCGAATCCGGGAACCGGTTTTTCAGCAGCAACGCAAAGCTGGATTCCCGGTCACGCTCATCGAAATACCGCGAGATGCGAATTCCGGTCACCAGACTTTGTGGCGAATGGGTGAGACGCGGATCCCGCTCCATGACGTTCAGCAATCGGCTGTAATAACGAGAGGCGGCAGAATAGTCACCGGTTTTCACCAGACTTCTGGAGAGCGCCAGCAGGGCCTCCGCACTACCCCTGGAAAGCTCGACGGCCCGCCGGTATGACGTAACCGCCCCGGGGAAGTTCTCCAGGCGTTCCTGGGTGGTACCCAGATTATAAAAAGCAGCCGCACGCTTCTCGAAAGCGGTGTCCTCACTGGCCGCCAGAAACTGGTCCCGGGCCTCGGCGTAACGCCCTCGGGAAAACAGAAAACTGCCGTAATACATGCGGGCCTGGCTGTAGGATGGATCGTTTTTTACTGCCTTGCGAAATGCCTCTTCCGCCAGTTGGTCGTCGCCCTCTGCCTGGTAGATAAGCGCTTTTGCCGCATTGGCTGGTGCATCTTCCGGGCTCAGCTTCAGAGCCCGGTTGAGATGTTTGCGGGCCCGCTCAAGCTTCCCCTTGTCGATGTAGGCAAAGCCGAGTTCCACGTAATTAGCGACCACCGTTTCCTTATTGGCTTCCTGCTTGAAGCGGCTGTCCGTGACTGTCACGCACCCCGCAGGCAACAACAGCACCAGGAGCGCTATTGCCAGGAATAACCGGGAATCCATCTTGCATTTCACGGACGCATTCATCTCATTTGTCATCCCTCGATGATCAGGGTTCAGGATGCCACATTACGCGCTTCGATATATCGGGCACTGCGGCGGGTCCGATCTTCGAACCGCCCGACCAGCTGGCCACAGGCCGCATCAATATCGTCACCCCGGGTAGTTCTGATAGTAGCAATATAGCCTGCCTCGTTCAGTATCTTCTGGAAACGCCGCGTAGCGTTCATGCTGGGCCGCCGGAAATCACTCTCCGGAAATGGATTAAAAGGAATCAGATTGATTTTGCATGGCAGGCCCCTGAGCAACTCCGCCAGTTGCCGGGCATGCTCCGGCTGGTCATTGATCCCTTCAATCACGGTGTACTCAATCGTTGCCTTGCGTTTATCCGGCAGGCCGGCCAGGTAACGGCGGGTCGCTGCCAGCAACTCGGCAATCGGATACTTCCTGTTGAGCGGCACCAGCTGATTGCGCAGCTCATCATTGGGGGCATGCAGGGAGATGGCCAGAGATACATCGCTGACTTCACCCAGGCGATCCAGGGCAGGCACCACCCCGGACGTGCTGACGGTAACCCGACGCTTGGAAATCCCGTAAGCCAGGTCCTCCATCATCAGGTTCATGGCATCCACCACGTTATCGAAGTTGAGCAGCGGCTCGCCCATACCCATCATCACCACGTTGGTGATCGGACGATCAGGGCCGGGCTCGAACGGCATGAATGCCTTGCGGGCCACCCAGACCTGGCCAATAATCTCGGCGGCCGTGAGATTACGATTAAACCCCCGCTTGCCAGTGGAGCAGAAGGTGCAGTCCAGGCTGCAGCCGATCTGGGAGGACACACACAGAGTGCCGCGCTCGCCATCGGGGATCAGCACCGTTTCCACGCTGTTGCCGTTGTCCATCCGCATGACCCATTTACGGGTGCCATCTCTGGAGGTTTCATCCTGCACCACCTCCGGGCCACGCACTTCCGCCACTTCCCTGAGTTTTTCCCGCAATGCCTTGCTCATATTGGTCATCTGATCGAAGTCATCCGCACCCCGCTGGTGAATCCACTGCAACACCTGGGTGGCGCGAAAACGCTTCTCCCCCAGAGATTCGAAGAACGCCTCAAGCTTGTCTTTGGGCATTCCCAGCAGATTGGTTTTTTCAGCAGGCGCTGTCATTTCATAACCTCGATCGGATAACCAATACGGGCCGGTGAGCCGGCCCGCAGGACGGGATCAGCCGCGCGGGCAGATCTCGTTGTCATTGAAAAAGTACGCGATTTCGCGCTCGGCAGACGCCGCAGAGTCAGAACCGTGAACGGCGTTAGCATCGATGGAAGATGCGAAGTCCGCGCGGATAGTGCCCGGTTCGGCTTCCTTCGGGTTGGTAGCACCCATCAGGTCACGGTTTTTCAGAATGGCACCTTCGCCTTCCAGAACCTGAACCACAACCGGACCGGAGGTCATAAAGGCAACCAGATCGTTGAAGAACGGGCGTTCCTTGTGTTCGGCGTAAAACCCTTCAGCCTGCTCCTGGGTCAGGTGCATCATCTTGGCGGCAACGATTTTCAGGTCGGCCTTTTCAAAACGGCTGTAGATTTCACCGATGACGTTCTTTGCAACCGCGTCCGGCTTGATGATAGAGAGCGTGCGCTCGTTTGCCATGTTCTTTCTCCGTTATGGGTTCAGGTTGAAATTCAGTGGTGGGATTATACGCAGGTCTGAGGCGACTGCCTACCGGACTCCGCGAAGGCGGGTTACCACCTCGTTAATCCGGTCCGCTGCAAATACCACTTCGTCCTCCGTGGTGAACCGGCCCATGGAAAACCTCAGTGCCCGGTGAGCCTGCTCGTCGCTCAGGCCGATACCTCGGAGCACATAGGAGGGTTCCATCGTCGCGGAGGCACAGGCTGAGCCGGAGGAAACCGCTACGTCCCGGAGCCCCAGCATCAGGGACTCCGCCTCAACACCGCGGAAGGACAGGTTAATAATCCCCGGCACCCGGCAGGTCTCGCTGCCATTCAGGGTAACCCCTTCGAGCTCTGCAAGGCTCTCCAGAAACAGTGCGCGGAGACTTTCCAGGCGCTGGCACTCTTCATCGAGTGACTGTGACGCGATGGCAAATGCTTTGCCCATACCGGCGATCTGGTGCGTAGCCAGGGTGCCCGAGCGCATACCCCGTTCATGACCACCGCCGTGAATACAGGCTTCAATACGCACGTCAGGGGCGCGGCGCACATACAGCGCCCCGATGCCCTTGGGACCGTATACCTTATGGCCGGACAGGGACAGCAGATCCACCGGCATGGTCCGCACATCCACCGGCATCTTGCCGGCGGCCTGGGCCGCATCCACATGGAACAGCACACCACGGCTGCGCAGTCGCTCGCCAATCGCCGCCACATCCGTGCAGGTACCCAACTCGTTATTGACCATCATCAGGGAAACCAGCACGGTGTTATCCTGCAAGGCCTCTTCAACGGCATCAGGACGGATGCGGCCGTCCGGTTCCGGCTTCAGCCAGGTAACGGATGCCATGCCCTGCGCTTCCAGCCAGCGCACACTGTCCACAACGGCTTTGTGCTCGATGATGGAGGTTACAATATGCGGGTTATCCCGGCCGGACACCGCCCCCTTGATCGCGAGATTGTCCGATTCGGTCGCACCGGAGGTCCAGACAATCTCCCGGGGATCGGCATTGATCAGATCCGCCACCTGCTTGCGCGCATTTTCGACAGCGGCTTCGGCCTGCCAGCCAAACCCGTGGGAGCGGGATGCAGGGTTTCCGAAAACGCCGTCGATGGTGAGATAACGGCACATTTCTTCAGCAACAACCGGGTCAACGGGGGTTGTTGCCGCATAATCCATGTATACGGGCTTTTTCATAGGCTTTTGGGAATTTTAATCTGGTTCAGGCCGGGGTCTGGTCGCCCAGGAGCCCGGTGTTGATCGTCTGCTTGTCATTGCCGCCGCCCTTCGCCTGGCGGAGATTCTGCCGTGCGGCAACGACCTGTATTTCGCGCTTCTTCATCAGATCAGCCAGACTGATCTGGCTCAGAAACTGGTGAATCTGATCACTCAGATCAGACCAGAGGTGGTGGGTCAGGCACATCTCTCCATTCTGGCAGTCACCCCGGTTTTTGCAGCGGGTAGTATCCAGTGACTCATTTACCGCATCAACGACGTCGGAGACAAAAACCGCTTCCGCCCCCCTTCCCAGACGGTAGCCGCCGCCGGGGCCTCTGACACTGACCACAAGGTTTCTGCGACGCAAGCGGGCGAACAATTGTTCAAGGTATGACAGGGAAATCTCCTGGCGCGAGGAGATTTCAGCCAGACTGACCGGCCCCACATCTGTATGCAGCGCAAGATCCAGCATGGCAGTCACCGCATATCGTCCTTTGGTGGTCAGTTTCATGGCGTACCCGTCCGTAAAATGGTGGATGTACCTTGGGCGAGTATGAATTGACCAACCAAATCAGTCAAGTATTCACCGCCCCGGCTGATCCTCGTCCCTCATGCAATCGAAGTCCTCCTCCGGCAAGGGCGGGAGGTCTCCATTGCTGTACTCACTGTTGAGTTTATGCAGCGCTTTACACATGTTCTCGATACGATCGTCCACCGCATGCATATGATCCAACAGGCTGCGCATAGCCCGGGCCACCGGGTCCGGCATTTCTTCGGTCACGCCATAGGCGTCGAACCCCATGCGCTCTTCCATCTCCTTGCGCCGGCCCTGGTCTTCCTCCCTGCGCTTTACAATCACACGGCCGGGAATCCCTACCACGGTGGCACCTTCGGGCACAGCCTTGGTTACCACCGAGTTGGAACCAATCTTGGCCCCTTCCCCCACCTCGAAAGGACCCAGGATTTTGGCGCCGGCACCAACCACCACATTATTACCCAGGGTCGGATGACGCTTGCCTTTTTTCCAGCTCGTACCACCCAGGGTCACACCCTGGTAAAGAGTGACATCGTCACCGATCACCGTGGTCTCGCCGATCACCACACCCATGCCATGGTCGATAAAGAAACGCCGGCCGATGGTGGCACCCGGATGGATCTCGATGCCGGTCAGCCAGCGGGCCAGGGTAGATATGGTGCGTGCCAGCCATTTCATGTCACCGTTCCAGAGGCGGTGAGCCAGCCGGTGAAACAACAGCGCGTGCAGGCCAGGATAGTTGGTCAGCACCTCAAACGTATTCCGGGCCGCGGGATCACGATGAAATACACTGTTGATATCTTCTTTCAGCCCCTCAAACATGGTCCTGCTCCTGTCCGCTATTGTGCTCTGTCGTTTCCCCGGAAGCGATCTTCCCCGGAAGTGTGCCCGCCGCCTTCTGGACCGATGTAAGAATGCCCCGCAGGATATTGATTTCCATCTGATCCATGCCCGCTCGCTGAAACAGTCGACGCAAACGGGTCATCAACTGGCGTGGCTTGTCCCGGCGGTGAAACTCCACATCCACCAGCACCTGCTCAAGATGTGCAAAAAAGCCCTCCACATCACTGACCGGTGCCAGCGGCACATCCCAGCCCTCGTCACCGGGACGGGTCATGGCTCTGAGTTGGGGGGCCGCACTGCCCTCTTCAAGCCCTTTGAGATAAAGCATCCGCACTTCATAGCAGATCACCTGTACTGCCATGGCCAGGTTCAGGGAACTGTAGTCCGGATCAGAGGGAATATGGATGTGGTAATGGCAGCGTTGCAACTCCTCGTTGGTCAGACCGGAATTCTCCCGCCCGAAGACCAGTGCCACCTGCCCCTGCTGCGCATGACCGAGCGCCTGTGCGGCAGCATCCGGCGGCCCGATTACCGGCCAGGGCACCTTGCGCCCCCGGGCACTGGTACCCATTACCAGCACGCAATCCGCAATGGCCTCGTCCAGGCTGGGCACCACCCGGGCTTCGTCCAGCACGTCGGAAGCCCCGGATGAGCGGGCATAGGAAGCCTCATCCGGAAACGAGGCGGGATTGACCAGCCAGAGATTACTCAGCCCCATATTCTTCATGGCCCGGGCAACAGCACCAATATTGCCGGAATGGGAGGTCTCCACCAGCACAATGCGGATACTGTGCCGGACCTCGCCGGCGCTTTCGGTGGGCAGTGCGGGTTTGTGCATAAGCGTGTGAGTCCGTGACCAGTATCGATAAAGGCTGCACATGATACCAGATGCCGCACCAGGATTGCCCTTCGGATACCCGTAATCCGACCCCACCGGTGGGGATAAGTGCGGACCTCCATGCAGGCAAAAAGCATACAAGGCCGGTCCGGATTTGCTATGATACCCGCCCTTCACACATCCGGATAACGATCACACAGATGGAACCAGCAATTAAAATGGCCCTGCGCATTGCACGTCAGGGTTCTGATTACCTGAAAGCCCATTTTGAGCGCCAGGAGCCGAACAGTGGTGACCGGGACAGTCAGCGTAAGCAACTGGAGCGGGTAGAGCAGTCAATCTATGACAACTTCCAGGAACAGCTTGAGAAGGCCTACAAAGACCATCAGATTGCCCCACTCGGCCAGGCCGATGCCGGTGATGGTGAGCGAAGCTGGCATATCTTCCCGTTGCTGGGCGGCGAAAACTTCCTGCGCGGTATCCCCGAGTTTGCCGTTGCGCTGATGCAGAAGCGCAACAACCGCACCGAGAACCTGCTGCTGATCAACCCGGTCACCGGCGAAGAGTACTCGGCCAGTCGCGGCCATGGCGCGGCCCTGAACAGCCGGCGCATCCGCACCAGCGAAATCCGTCATACCGCGGATGCCGCACTGGTCAGCAACCTGCTGGCCCAGAGCAAAGACAGCGAGAATGCATTGCTGTGGGGAGAGATGGCTGCCGTGCTGTCTTCCGAGACCGAACAGTTCCGCACCTCCGGCTGCACCGCCCTGGATATTGCCCGGGTAGCAGCCGGCCATCTCGACGCCGCGGTTATCTTCCGGCCTACGCCTGAAGACCTGGCCCTGGGAGTCACCCTTGCCATGGAATCCGGTGCACTGACCGGCGACTTCTCCGGAAACCCCCACACCGGTGGCAGCAAGCAACTGGTAGTGGCCAACCCGAAGCTGTTCCGGGAGCTGCTGAAAACACTGCACCCTTTCCGCGCTCGCCTGCCACGGTAAACCTCCGCCTCTCTCTGACTGGCTCAGAGGCCTGGCGGACACCCACAAAAAAGCCGCGCACCTGAATCAGGCCGCGGCTTTTTTGTTGCCCGGGACCGGCCCACTTACATCCGGTTGAGCCACTCGGGCGGCTCCTCATCTTTCTGATCTTCCGCACCTTCCTTGGGAGGTACGTAGAGATCATCACGGGTCACATTAAAGGCCACCAACAGGTTGGCGGAAACATAGATGGAGGAGTAGGTACCCACCACCACACCGATGATCAGTGCCAGGGCGAAGTTGTTGATCGCCTCACCACCCAGAAAATACAGGGCAAGGAGCACCACAAGTGTGGTACCGGAGGTGTTGATGGTGCGACTGATGGTCTGATGGATGGACTCGTTGATCACCCGTTCGGGATCATCCACCCGCATTTTCCGGAAGTTTTCCCGGATACGGTCCGCCACAACGATGGTGTCGTTCAGGGAATAACCGATGACCGCCAGCAGTGCCGCAAGCACGGTCAGGTCAAAGGTCCACTGGAACAGTGCGAATACACCCAGCACGATGATCACATCATGGGCCAGCGGCACGACCGCGGCAATTCCGAACTTGAACTGGAAGCGCATGCCCACGTAGATCAACACGACTGCCAGCGCGATCAGCAGCCCAAGCCCACTGTCTTCCTTGAGCTCATCTCCGACCTGGGATCCGACAAACTCTGAACTGACCAGTTCAAGGGCATCGCCGTCCGCTGCAAGGGCATCAACAATAGTGTCAGCGAGGCTGTCATCATCTGCCTGGGCAAGGCGTACAAGCACCGTGGTATCGGAACCAAAATTCTGCACTACAAACTGCTCGTAGCCGGCCGCCTCAAGGGTCCTGCGAACCTCATCCAACGCCGGTGGCTGCTCATACTCGAGCTCCACCGAGGTACCGCCGGTAAAGTCCAGCCCCAAGTTCAGCCCGTTAATGGCCAGCAATGCAATGGATGCGATGACCAGGGCAATGGAGAACACGGAAGCCGCCTTCCGAAACCCCATAAAATCAATTGGTTTCTTGTCGACTTCAGACATTGGCTTGCTTCCCTCCGATGGACAGTTTCCGGACCTTGCGGCCGCCGTAGATAAAGTTGACGATGCTGCGGCTGACCATCAGGCCGGAGAACATGGACGTCAGGATACCCAGCGACAGGGTCACCGCGAAGCCTTTCACCGGCCCGCTACCCATGGCGAACAGAATGACCGCCACCAGCAGGGTCGTGATGTTGGCATCGAAGATGGAAACGAAGGCCCGGGAATAACCGGCATTGATCGCCAGCTGCGGTGCCACGCCGGCCCTGAGTTCTTCCTTTATCCGCTCGAAGATCAGCACATTGGCATCCACCGCCATACCGACTGTCAGTACAATACCGGCGATACCCGGCAGGGTCAGGGTCGCCGAAAGGATAGACATGCAGGCGATCAGCAGCATCAGGTTCAGTGACAACGCAATGTTGGCCACAATACCGAACATCCGGTAATAAAGCGCCATGTAGATCAGCACCAGCGCAAAACCGAGCGCCACCGACATCATGCCCGCATCAATATTGGCCTGGCCGAGGCTCGGGCCTATGGTCCGCTCCTGCACAAAGTACATGGGCGCGGCCAGGGCACCGGCTCGCAGCAGCAGGGCCAGTTCCGCCGCTTCCGGGATCGAGTCCAGACCGGTGATCCGGAAGCTGGCTCCCAGCATGGACTGAATGGTTGCCAGGCTGATAATGCCTTTCTCCACCACCCGTTCCTCGGTGGTGATGACCTCGCCATTCACCACTTTCTGGTCAGTCTCAGTCTTGTATTCAATGAACACCACCGCCATACGACGACCTACCGCCGTGCGGGTCGCCCGTGACATCAGATCGCCACCCACCGAATCCATGGTGATATTAACCTGGGGCTGGCCATTCTGGTCGAAGGCCTGCTGTGCGTTGGCGACGTTGTCGCCGGTAGCAATCACATCCCGCTGCAGTCGCGCGGTACGGTTCGGGTTATCCCGGAACGAGAAGGTCTCAACATCGCCACTGGCCGCATCCTGGCGGGCCTCCAGGCGGAACTCCAGATTAGCTGTGGCACCCAGTACCCGCTTTGCCTGGGCGGTATCCTGCACACCCGGGAGCTCCACGATGATGCGATTGCCGCCCTGGCGCTGCACCAGAGGTTCCGCCACACCCAATTCGTTGACCCGGTTACGGATCGTGGTCAGGTTCTGCTCAATGGCATAGTCGCGGATCGACTGGATCTCCGCTTCCGACATGGTCAGAATCAGTTCGAAGGTCTCGCCGTCCGTCGTTTCCTCAAGCAGGAACTGGTTGTAATTATCGCGAATCAGGTCGAATGCCTTATCACGGTCTTCCTCACTCCGGAAGGTCAGGTCAATCTTCGGCTCACCTTCGATCACATCGCCGCCACGGTAGCGGATGCGCTGTTCCCGAAGTTCCCGCTTGATCTGGCCGGACATGGCTTCCAGGCGCTGCTGTACCGCGGTTTCCATATCCACTTCCAGCAGGAAGTGAACACCACCACGCAAATCCAGACCCAGTTTCATGGGGCCGGCACCCAGACTGCGCAGCCAGCCCGGAGTGGAGGCCGCCATGTTCAGGGCCACCAGGTAATCGCTGCCCAATGCATTCTGAACAATGGGACGGGCCCGCACCTGGGCCTCCGAAGACCGGAGCCGGATCAGCGCATCACGACCCTGGAGCGAGCTTTGTTTCACTTCGATACCGGCGGCTTCCAGGGCTCCGACGGCGCGTTCAAGAATGCGCTCGCTCACATCGGTCGAACTGCGGGCACCGGTAATCTGGATGGCATAGTCGTCGGGAAACAGGTTGGGTAAGGCGTAGACAAACCCGATCGCCAGGGCGACCAGGATGACCAGATTCTTCCAGAGTGGGTACTTGTTGAGCATGGGGTCCCTTTCCGGCCGGCTGACCCGCCGGCCCTTGTTTCAGCGTGACAGGCCTGCGGCCTTCGACAATCAGATGTCTTTCAGGGTTCCTTTCGGCAAGGCTGCCGCAATCGCCACTTTCTGAACCTTGACTTCGACGTTGTCAGCTATTTCCAACACAATGAAGTCGTCTGCCACCTTGACGATCCGACCGGCCATACCGCCGGAGGTGACCACTTCATCACCCTTGTTCAGGCCGGACATCAGTTCCTTGTGCTCTTTGGCGCGCTTGGACTGGGGACGCCAGATCAGAAAATAGAAAATCAGGATAAAGCCGGCGAAAAAGATCACCTGCCCCATGACGCCCATGCCACCCTGGGGCGCGCCTTGCTGGGCAAGGGCCATTCCTGGCAGCAACGCAGCGAGGGAGGCAATCAACAGCTTGATGGATTTCATTTGGTTACTCCGTTTCAGACAGTGTTTTCCGCCCGGACCGGCTGGCCGGCTCACTCCGCCATCGGCGGCACCGACTGGTCACGGCGGGCGTAGAAGGACTCAATAAAGTCCGACAATGTACCTGCTTCAATAGCCCCGCGCAATCCGCTCATGAGGTTTTGGTAGTAACGCAGGTTGTGGATAGTGTTCAATTGTGAACCAAGCATCTCGCCACACTTATCAAGATGATGCAGATAACTTCTCGAAAAATTCTCACAGGTGTAACAATCGCACTGATCATCCGGAGGCGACGTGTCGTGGCGATGCCGCGCATTGCGGATCTTGATGATCCCCGTGGAGGTAAACAGATAGCCGTTACGGGCATTCCGGGTCGGCATCACGCAGTCAAACATGTCCACACCCCGCCGTACCGCTTCCACTATGTCTTCCGGGCGACCTACGCCCATCAGGTAACGGGGGCGGTCTTCCGGCATTTTCGGTGGCAGGGAATCGAGAATACGGATCATGTCTTCCTTGGGCTCACCTACCGACAGGCCGCCAATCGCATAGCCGTCAAAACCGATGTCCGTCAGACCCTCCAGGGAACGTTCACGCAGTGATTCGTACATGCCACCCTGCACGATACCGAACAACGCAGCCGGATTGTCAGCGTGCGCTTTACGGCTCCGCGCCGCCCAGCGCAGCGACAACTCCATGGATTCCCGGGCCTGCTTCTCGGTCGCAGGATAGGGTGTGCACTCATCAAAGATCATCACAATATCCGAGCCCAGGTCCCGCTGTACCTGCATGGCGATTTCCGGGTTCAGCTCCACCGGCGAGCCATCCACGGGAGAGCGGAAGCTAACTCCCGCTTCGGTAATCTTGCGCATCTCGCCCAGGCTGAACACCTGAAAACCGCCGGAGTCGGTCAGGATCGGTCCCTGCCACTGGGTAAAATCATGCAGGTCACCGTGGGCACGAATCACGTCGGTGCCCGGGCGCAGCATCAGGTGGAACGTATTGCCAAGAATGATCTGGGCACCAATGGCCTCGATATCCCTCGGCAGCATGCCCTTGACGGTGCCATAAGTCCCCACCGGCATAAAGGCCGGGGTCTCCACCACACCCCGGGGAAAGGTCAGCCTTCCGCGGCGGGCGCGGCCGTCATTCCCCAGCTTCTCGAACGTCATATGGCACTGGTCGGTCACGCTACTCTTCCTCCGGGCGGGCTGGCGCCAGGGCACCCAGACTGGGCTCCTGGCCGGTAATAAACATGGCATCACCATAACTGAAGAACCGGTACCGTTCCTGCACTGCTTCACGGTAGGCGGACATCACCGGCTGGTAACCGGCAAAGGCACTGACCAGCATGATGAGTGTGGATTCCGGCAGGTGAAAGTTGGTGATCAAAGCATCAATGGTCTGAAACCGGTAACCGGGGTAGATAAAAATGTCGGTTTCCCCGTGAAAGGGTCGCAACTGCCCTCCCCGGCTTGCAGATTCCAGCGAGCGCACGGCGGTGGTGCCGACGGCAACCACCCGTCCGCCCTGTTGCCGGGCCCGGTTGACCGCTGCAACCGTCGCTTCCGGTACACGGGCTACTTCGCTGTGCATCTGGTGGTCTTCAATGTTGTCCACCCGCACGGGCTGGAAGGTGCCGGCCCCCACATGCAGGGTCACAAACGCGGCGTCTATCCCTTTCTCCGCCAGCGCCGCGAACATACCCTCATCAAAGTGCAGGCCTGCCGTGGGGGCAGCCACCGCACCAGCCTCGCGGGCGTAAACGGTCTGATAGCGCTCCCGGTCAGCGGATTCATCCGGGCGATCGACATAGGGGGGCAACGGCATATGGCCCTGGCGCTCCAGCATATCCAGCACCGGCTCAGGACCTTCGTAGTTCAGTTCGAACAAGGCATCCTGCCGGCCGGTCACCCGCAACGCGGTGCCGTCTTCCAGAATAATAGCCTTATCCGGCTTCGGGGATTTGGAGGCCCGCACATGGGCCAGAAGGGTCTGCTCACCGGTTACCCGCTCGGTGAGGACTTCTACCTGACCACCGGTTTCCTTGTGACCGAACAGCCGCGCAGGAATCACCCGGGTGTCATTGAAGACCAGCAGGTCGCCGGGCTGCAACAGATCCGTCAGATCCCGGAACTGGCGGTGCGATGTCTCGCCGGTTAGCCCGTCCAGGCACAGCAACCGGGAAGCACTGCGTTCCGGTAACGGATAGCGGGCAATCAGCTCGTCCGGAAGATCGAAATGGAAATCGGAAACGTTCATGGGATCGGGATATCTGAAATGGTGCCGGGGGTGGGACTTGAACCCACACGCTGTTGCCAGCACAAGATTTTGAGTCTCGCGTGTCTACCAATTTCACCACCCCGGCATGGGCAGGTGCGGGAGGATTATACTGACGTTACCGTTGAAAGCAACCAGCCGGCAGCCACAAAGACTGCCGGCCGGGCGAATTACAGGCGATCGAACAGTGACAACCTGGACACCTGGGCAAACGACTGCTGGGCAGCCTGCAACACAAAGCTCTGAAAGCTCAGATTACTGATGGCCTCGGCGTAATCGAGATCCTCCAGTTCAGAGCGGATCTTCTTGCTATAGAGCCCGGAGTCCTCCAGGAACTGCTGGGTGGATTCCACCGCGTTCATGCGCCCGCCCAGATCCGTCTGCGTCAGCAGGATGCTTTCCTGGGCGTTATCCAGGTTGGTCAGGGAGTTGGCAATCATTTCCTGATACGTCTGAGCATCCGGTCCACGCAGATCATTCTCCAGCCCGTAAATAATCTTCTCGATGGTATTGAACACCGACTGTTTCTCGGCGGTCTGCAGGTTGAAGCGGTCGCCTTCCTGTGGGTCACCGATCACTTCAAAGCGGGCGCCCTGGAAAACAATCGGATCACCGCTGTTGAAAGTACCGGTATCCAGCCAGGTAGTGGAGTCTGTCGTGTCCAGCGCAACACCCCTTTCCCGGACGTAGTAATTGCCACCCTGAAACTCCACCACCAGATCCTTCTTGTTTCCGGCATAGAAGTCATTGAACAGGGCCTGATCTTCAACCGCACCGGTAGTGATCTGCGCACCGGATGCATTGGCAGGATCCGCGCTGGTTATGAACGTCGGTTCTGCGCTGGCCACGTCTGAGAAAATGCCCTTGCCATGGTCACTGATGGCAACCGTCACACCGTCATCAATTTCCAGCTGGCGCTGGCCTTCATCCCCCTGATACACCCAGCTTCCGGATACGTTCTTGCCAAATGCTGCGGTTTCACCCTGATACCCACTGAAGATGTGCTCGCCGGAAGCATCCTTCGTATTGGCAACATCCGCCAGCTGATCCAGCCGCTGGCGCAGTTCCGCCGCCAGGGAGGCGCGGTCATTATTGCTGAGGGCACCATTGCCCGCCTGTACCGTCAGCTCCCGTACCCGCTGCAGAATATCCGTCGCACTGCTCAGGGCTCCCTCTTCCAGCTCCAGCCGGTTGGTGGCCAGGGTTGCATTGCGTTTATAGGTCTCTATGCGCTGCACTTCCTGATCCAGCTTGAGGATGCGGGCCGCCGCGACCGGATCATCCGACGGCTTGTTTACTTTCTTGCCGGTGGAAATCTGCTCCTGGGTATTGTTTATCTGACTGTTCAGATTCTGCAGCCGGTTAATGCCACCGTTGAAGATCTGTTGAGAGGATATTCTGATCATCACTCACCCCCTGCCATTACCGGAAACTCTGTAACAGCGTATTAAAAAGATCCTGCGCCACACTCATTACCTGGGCAGACGCATTGTAGGCCGCCTGGTACTGGATCAGCTTGCCCGCCTCCTCATCCAGGTTGACCCCGGATACCGACTCCCGCTGATTGGTGGACTGGTTCAGCAGTGTCTGACCAGCCTCCTTGTCGAGCTGACTCTGGCGGGTTTTGACACCGATATCCTCAACCAGCCCGGCATAGCCCTCGGTAAAATTCTGGGTACCGTTGTTCAGTGTGTTGGCGGTGCCCAGCGCTGCCAGCAATCCGGCATTACGGTTATCCGAGGTGCCATTGGTGTTGTAGCCGATGGTGAATACATCACCATCCGCCGGCTTGCCGGAGATACTGAACTGGTAGCCACGGTACTCCGGAGAGGCCGGATCCTCGGTAAACAGCTTGTTGGACAGGCCGTCCTGATAGACATTGCGGGGCACGGCAGTGTTGCCATCTTCTATCAGCGCGCCAGTCTCGGCATTATACAGGTCATACACCGTCTCACCGCTGCCCAGCGCCCGGAAACGGATTTCCAGGGGCGGGCTCAACTGGCCTTTTTGCCGGAAATCCGGCAGCAGGCTGTTGGTGAACGGGTTGCGCACATCCAGCATCCGCCCCTGATCAATCTTTGCATTGCCGGTATTACCCAGACTGCCTTCGGCCCGCACCGGGCTGGCAAATGCCAGGTCCTCTTCCCGCTCCACTTCCAGGGCGATGTTGCTGGCCCCCAGGCGAGTGGGCTGGATACTGAATTTGTCATCCGGTGAGAAGCTGCCGGATTCCACCCGGATATTGAAACCGGGCATGGTGATTTCGGAGATTACCGGGTCCGGAAGCCGGCCGCGATTCACGACCTTTCCGCTACTGTCATCCACAAGCTCATAATCCCGGCCATCACCGGTGAATTGCAGGGTCCAGGAGCCCGCCGGCAGATTCTGACTGTCGGTGATCTCCACCGCCAACCGCGCATCCCGGGGCTCGGAATTGTTTTCACTGGCCACCACCCGCCCCCGCTGATAGGCATCGCGGTTTACATCCGAGAAGAACAGTCCGCCCAGATCCCCCTCCAGATCCATACCGATTTCATGCTGGTGGTTCATGGTTTCCTGCAGGCCGATCGCCACCCGGCCAAGCTGATCCCGGGCCGGATTCAGGGCCTCGGTTTCAAACCGACGCAGGCCGCCGAGCCTGCCACCGGTAATCTGTTCATCCACGGCAAGGGTGCGGCCACCGGCCGTCAGGGTGAACTGCAGGCGCACCGGGTCTTCGGGGCTGGTCCGGGTGCCCAGTTGCGAGGCATTGGCGCCCACCACCAGAGCCTGGCCGTTAGCAAGACTGACGTTTACCTGACTTCCCTCGGCAGGTATCACGCGAACATTGACCAGCTCTGAGAGTTTGCGCAATGCCTCATCGCGCTTGTCCAGCAACTCATTCGGCATGCGCCCCTGGGCCAGGCCCGGGGACTCGCTGATGGCCAGGTTCAGCTCTGCGATCGACTTGAGCAGGGTATTGGCATCGGCGGCACCCTGCTGCATCTGGGTCTTGACTGACTCCCGCTGCTGGATCAGCTCCTGGTTGATCGCCTCAAACCGGTTCACTACCTGCTGAGCCTCGCTCAGAACCAGTTGGCGCTGCGGCAAGGAAGCAGGATCCTCGGCAGCGTTCTGCAGGCTGGCGAAGAAATTGTTCAATGCAGTGTTGAGACCGGTAGATTCGCCGCCCAGCAGGTTATCCAGCCGGCTCAGTTCGGCGTTAAGGGCGTTCTGCTCTCCGAACAGGGAACTGTCTTCCCGCACCTGCTGCACCAGATACTGGTCCGCCAGCCGGCGGATATTGACCACATTGACACCGGTACCGATAGAACCTGCCCCGGTACGGCGCGCATCCTGGGTTTCGAACACGGCTTCCTGCCGGCTGTAACCCGGGGTGTTGGCGTTGGTAATGTTATTACCGGTGGTATTCAGTGCCGCCTGGTGGCTCAGGATGCCTGACAGCCCGGTTCCGATAAGACCTGCCATAACCTTTACTCCTCAGCCTCCGACCGTCCGCTCACAGAAAGCGTCAGCATGGAGTCACCATTCATGATGCGGCGAATCTTCGCCGCGTAATCCGGATCGGTGGCGTAGCCGGCTTTCTGCAACTGCTCGGCAAACTGATCCGGGTTATCCGCCGATTCGAGGGCAGCCCGGTAGCGGGGGTTCGATTCCAGGAAATCCACGTAATCCCGGAAGCTGGACTGGTAATCCGGATAAGCCCGGAACGCTGCCCGCTCGCTCATCGGAATCCCTTCGCGATATTCAGTGGTGGCAATGTTTACCGAATCCCCCTGCCAGCGATGATCCGCCTTGATACCAAACAGATTGTGGCTGGGCTGACCACCATCGCCCTCAATCATGTGCCGGCCCCAGCCGGTTTCCAGCGCTGCCTGGGCCACCAGCAGGCGTGGACTGACCCCGCTCTCCCCGGCGATCTGACGGGCCACCGGCATCAGGCTGCTGACAAATTGCGCCGGCGATTCGAAGCGGCGCGGCAGGGCGCCGGCGGGTTCAGCCTGTACCGCAACAGACTTACTCACTTCATCCACCTCGTGCAGCCGCACCGGCAACTGCGGAGAAAGATCCGGCAGGCTGCGATCGTAATCCGCCAGCGACGTCTTGTGGGATGCCAGACGCCCCCCCTGGTCGTCCATACCCGGAATCTGTCGGGACAGCTGCCTTACCAGGGCCTCGCTCAAACCAACCCCCGCATTGCGGGTCATGGACAGGCTGAGCTGGTTGTCAAACATATCCCGGTAGGACTCCGATTCATTGCTGTTGAGGTAATTGCCCTCGGCAAACACGTCACCGGCCTTGCGCATGGACTTCAGCATCTCCGACAGAAACAGGCTCTCGAACTGGCGCGCGACTTCTTCCAGCGCTGACTTTTTGTCGGTGCGGGCCTGGGCCTTCAGTGCGTTCAGGCCACCGAAGTCGGTATAGATCCCTGCCTTGTCAACGCTGTAGCTCTGCATACTCACACCTAGATAACAATCAGCTCGGCCCGCAGCGCGCCGGCCTGTTTCAGCGCTTCCAGTACCGCCATCACATCACCGGGGGCCGCGCCTACCTGGTTAACCGCCTGCACAATCTCATTCAGGGTCACCGCCGGGCCGAACTGGAACATTCTGGCCGGCTCCTGGGTTACCGCAATCTGCGTATTCTGCTCCACGGCCACCTCACCTCCCGCGAAGGGCCCCGGCTGCTCAACATTGGGGTTCTCTTCGATGGTGACCGTCAGATTGCCGTGGGTAACCGCTGCTGCACTTACCTGCACATTCTTGCCCACCACGATGGTGCCGGTACGGCTGTTGATCACCACCTTGGCGGCTTCCTCTGCGGGTTCGATATCGATGTTCTCCAGAATCGACAGGAAACTGACACGCTGGGAGGGGTCCCGGGGCGCCCGCACTGATACCGACGTGGCATCATGGGCATAGGCCATATCGGGCCCAAGACGACCATTAATGGCCTCCACAACCCGTCGTGCCGTCGTGAAATCCGGATTCAGCAGATTGAAGGTGATGGTATCGCCCTTGGAAAATGGCGATGCCACTTCCCGCTCAATCGTGGCACCGTTGGGAATCCGTCCGGCACTGGGAATGTTAACCGTGATGCGGGAGCCGTCCGCGCCACCAGCACCGAACCCGCCCACCACCAGGTTGCCCTGGGCCATGGCATAGATCTGCTCATCCGCGCCACGCAGCGGAGTCATCAGCAGGGTACCGCCCCGCAGGCTGTCCGCGTTGCCGATGGAGGAAACGGTCACATCCATCTCCTGACCGGGCTTCGCAAAGGGAGGCAAGCTGGCACTGACCATCACCGCCGCGACGTTATCCGGGTCCGGGTCCACGCCTTCCGGCAAGGTGATGCCAAACTGGTTCAGCAGGTTCCTGAAAGACTGACTGGTGAACGCAGTGTTGTCACCGCTCCCATCCAGGCCAACGACCAGGCCGTAACCGATCAACTGGTTATTACGCACACCCTTGAGCCGCGCCATATCCTTAAGCCGGTCCGCCAGCACCGGCGCTGCAACGACGCTCAGGC
This sequence comes from Marinobacter sp., assembly GCA_014359475.1. Classification (GTDB taxonomy): domain Bacteria; phylum Pseudomonadota; class Gammaproteobacteria; order Pseudomonadales; family Oleiphilaceae; genus Marinobacter. Next base: position 41,889 of record JACIZI010000022.1, read on the forward strand.
ACAGTGCCGCCACCCACAACCGCAGACATCTCATAAGGGCCACCACTCACTGTTGAAGAACCGCGCCAGCCAGCCCATCTGGTTTGCCTGGTCGAAGTCACCGGTACCACCGTAGGCAATGCGGGCATCCGCTATCCGGTTGGAGGGAACGCGGTTATCGGGAGATATATCCTGCGGACGCACCAGCCCGGTCAGGCGGATATACTCATCGCCATTCGTCAGGGACAGCCACTTCTCACCGCGAATTCTCAGTACGCCATTGGGCAGGATCTCCGTAACCGTCACGGTAATGCTGCCGTTCAGGCTGTTGCTCTGGTCGGCTTCCGCCTGCCCCTCGAAGTCCCTCTCGGAAATCACTGAGGTATCCAGGCCGATATTGGCCTTGCCAAACAGGGTTGGCTCCGGCAGCGACACTTCCTGGTCCTTGGTGATACTGCTCTCGGCATTCTTGGAAGCCTGCGTGGACTCCCGCAGGTTCACCGTCAGAATGTCGCCGACATTCAACGCGATCCGATCACCGTAGGGGTTGTAGTTCCGGGACCTCTGGAAAATCGAGCCGGATTCCGCATCCCGCTGGTCCATGATCTGGGGCCGCACCGGGGCGAACATCGGGTCATCCGGCTGGGGACGGGGGCGGCTCATGGCGGTACAGCCCTGCAATACCATCAGCGCGGCAACCAGCACCAGGGTGCCGGCTCCGTGTTTTGCTGGGGGGTATCCTCTGAACAATCTCATGACCTGTCTCCCGTCATTCACTCTGCCTTTGTCCGTTAACCGATGTTGTTGGTCACGAACTGCAGCATCTGGTCGGTTGCGGACACCACTTTGGAGTTCATTTCATAGGCCCGCTGGGTGGTGATCATGCCCACCAGCTCCTCCACCACTTTCACGTTGGAAGCCTCGGTCATACCCTGCTCAATGGTGCCCAGCCCGGCAATACCCGGCTCGCCTTCCACCGGATCACCACTGGCATTGGTGGCCCGGTACAGGTTGTCGCCCATGGCCTGCAGCCCCTGGGGGTTGATGAAGTCCACCAGGGTCACTTCACCGAGGTTGACCGGGTCCGCTTCATTCTCCACCACGGCGGTCACGGTGCCATCACGGCCGATGGTGATATTGGTGGCGTTCTCGGGCACAGTGATATTCGGCTCCAGCAGGAAACCGTCCGGAGTCACCACATCACCATCGGAGTTGAGCTGGAACTGACCGTCCCGGGTGTAGGCGATGTCGCCGTCCGGCATCTGCACCTGGAAGAAACCACGTCCGTTGACCGCCATATCCAGCGGCTGCTCGGTCACTTCCAGGTTGCCCTGTGTAAACTGCTTGGCGGTGCCGGCCACCCGCACACCGGTACCCAGCTGAAGGCCTGAAGGCAACTCGGAATTCTGGGTATTCATACCTCCCGGCTGCCGGTTGATCTGGTAAAGCAAATCCTGGAACACCGCACGATCCCGCTTGAAGCCTGTGGTGTTCACGTTCGCCAGGTTGTTCGAGATGGTGGCCATCTTGGTATCCTGAGCGCTGAGACCGGTTTTACTGACCCAAAGTGCTGGATGCATGGTTTTACTCCTCGCCGGCTGACCGGCCAAAGTTTGCCGCCCGACCCGGATTAATCACCCGGAATGGGCGCGTTATCAGAGATTCTGCAACAGCCGTGCCGCAGATTCGGAATTCTGTTTTGCGGTCTGCATGATCTTTATCTGCATCTCGAACTGCCTGGAAAGCTGCAGGTTGGAGATCATCTCCTCCACCGCATTCACATTGGAACTTTCCAGAAAACCGGAAGCCACCCGCAGGTTCGCATCCACCGGCTCCATACCACCGATGGCGGCATCCGGCTTGCGCCGCATATAACCATCCGGACCCTTTTCAATGTCCCGGGCCGGCGGATTCACCAGTTTCAGCCGGTCCACTTCCACCAGCTGGTCCGGCGGACCGCCCACCGGCACCACGGAGATGGACCCATCCTCGCCAACCTGGACATTCTCGAACGGCGGGAGAGCCACGGGGCCGCCATTTCCCATCACCATTTCACCACCGGACAGACGCAGCATGCCGTTGGCATCAATCTGCAGGCTGCCGGTGCGGGTGAACACTTCTTCCCCCTGGGCATTCTGGATGGCCAGCCAGCCTTCGCCTTTCATGGCCACGTCCAGCTTGCGGCCGGTCTCCTGCAAGGCACCGGCGGAGAGATCCGTACCGGGCCTTTCGGACATGGCATAGGCCCGGGTCGGGTGGCCTGCGCCGAATACCGACATACTGCGGGCCTGAGCGAAGTCCTTCTTGAACCCCGTGGTATTCACGTTGGCCAGGTTGTTGGCGTGGGCGCGCTGGGAAAGCATGTTCTGCTTGGCACCCGACATACCGATATAAAGGGCTTTGTCCATGGGCAAACTCCTGCCGGAAATTTGACTGTTACCAGTGCTTTTCCGTAATGCAGCAGGAACTGTGCCAAAAGTGTCTGGCAGGCATCAGAAGGCCCGCACCCCCGATAAGGGGCGCGGGCCGGGAGGGTCTACGGAACGCTGTTACCGCAGGTTGATGATGGTCTGGGTGACCGCATCGGAGGTTTCAATGGTCTTGGCGTTGGCCTGGTAGTTGCGCTGGGCAATGATCAGGTTCACCAGTTCCGCCGAAAGATCGATATTGGACTCTTCCACCGAACTGGCCTTGATGGAGCCCAGAGTGCCGGTGTCCGGTGCACCGATGATTGGCTGGCCGGATTCGAAGGTTTCCACCCAGGTGGTCTCGCCTACCGGAGACAGGCCATTGGTGTTCTGGAATCCCGCCAGCGCCACCTGCCCCAGCCCCTGAGACTGGCCATTCGTGTAGCGGGCAAACAATACCCCCTGGTCGGAAACATCGAGCCCACTCAGCCGTCCGGTGGTGTAACCGTTCTGCTGCTGATCATTTACCCCGAACGAGCTTCCGTACTGGGTGGTGTCACCCAGGTCCAACACAAAAGCCGAGGAGGTGGGCGGATCCGGAATCGGGCTCACTACCGAGGTGGGGTCAGCCGGGGGACCATCGGCACCGTTGGGCTCACCGGCCGAATCCTTGGGTGTCCAGTCGGTCACCAGGATCTCACCGTTGGCATCCCCGTTGATGGAGGTCAGGGAGCCGTCCGCGTTGAATCGTGCGGTGTACGGATTGATATCGGTATTGCCGACATACTCACCGTCGATCTGCAGATAGATGGACCATTCACTCTGGCCCACGCCGTTACCCGGAGACGGTTCCTTCACATAAAACTGGGTCATCTCATGGGAGTTACCCAGGCTGTCGTAGACCGTCGTGGAGGTGGCGTGGTTATAGGTACGCTGATCAATCGGGTTGAACGCATTGGTCACCTGGATATTGCCGCCGTTGAAAGCCACCTCGAAGTCGTTTCCGCCACCATCAACTGAATCCACTATACGATCCGCAATCGGTATTACGGTGCCCCGCACCTCGACTGGACCCCCTAGCCCGGTATAGTTATAGGAGATATCCTCACCCTGGTTCTGAGTAATTTGTAGCTCGCCGGCATTGTTGAAACTGGCCAGAATAGTGTTCTCGTCAGAGGCATTGATCCGGTCTCGCAGCCCTGCAAGGGAATCAATACCACTGGTGTCCACCTGAATCTGGCCGGTACCGATACTGAGCTCGAAATTGAAGCCCGGAGTAGCGACATCCGCATCCGTCAAAGCAGCCAACGTTGCTGTTGTTGTGGCGCTGGCGCTGAAACCGGTGGCTCCACTGATCTCGGCAGCCGCCTGCCGGGCTGTGGCACCTGTAGGAATGCTGACCGTCTCATCCGGAGAGCCATCGTTATAGCTGATGGTAAACGTTTCCGAATCAATGCCGTTGGCGCCTCCCACCTGCAGCTCACCCAGGTTACGTACCCGGCGCTCCAGCACTTCTTCCCGGGAATCCAGGTTTACATCGGTCTGCAGCAAGGTAGTGCGGCGCGGTGCCAGATTATCGGTTTCTATCTGCAAATCACCCCGAATACCGGAAAGGTTACCATCTTCATCCGCCGTGAAACCCTGCACCCGCATATTCTGGTTATTGACCACATAACCTTCCTTGTCAATCTGGAACTGGCCGGCACGGGAGTAACGGATCTCACCACCGTTGTTAAGAATAAAGAAGCCATCGCCGTTGATCGCCAAGTCCAGGCCGTTATCGGTAAAACTGATGTTGCCCTGAGCGAACGACTGCTTTACGTCCTGCACCCGCACACCGTCCCCGATCGGGTTGGTGCCGGCACTCAGGAAACCGGAGGCATAGAGGTCACCGAACTGTGCCTTGCTGCCCTTGAAACCAACCGTGCTTGCGTTGGCAATGTTATTGCCGGTCACATCCAGGTCGACCGACGCTGCCCGAAGGCCACTGAGTCCTGTATTAAACGCCATACTTCACCTCTTGATGTTACCGGTATCAGTTAATCTGCCGCACTTCGGACAGGTCGATGGAACCCATGCCTGCCAGGTTCAGCGTCACCCGGCCGTTCTGGCCCAGGGACACGCTGTCAACATTGGCATTCACCATGGTGCCCAGCTGCTGGGGGCCACCCGGGTAGCTGCCTTCGGCGATAATCTTGTAGCTGCCCGGCGGCAATTCATTGCCGTTGCCGTCGGTGCCGTCCCAGTGGAAGGATTTCACACCCTGCCCCGCGGAACCGAGATCCAGCTGCCGGATGCGCTCCCCACTGGCATTCTCAATGGACACCTTCAGGCTCCCGGTGGAAGCGGGCACTTCGATGGTGCCTTTGATGCTGCCCTCAGCACCCAGGATACCCACTGATGAGGGCGCCAGCACTGAGCGCCCGACCATGGCGGAAGCCTGCAATGCCTGGGTAGAGCGGAACTGCCCCGCCACATCGTCCACCGTGCCGGAAAGCTTCTGCATTTCTTCCAGGGACGAGAACTGGGCCAGCTGGGCAATAAACGCACCGTTTTCCTGGGGTTCCAGGGGATTCTGGTTCTTCAACTGTGCCAGCATCAGCTCCATGAACTCACCACGGCCCAGCTCACTGGTGCCGGTACCGTTGCCGCTCTGCTGCGCCCGGTACTGGGCGAGGGGGTCATTGCCTGTTATCTGATCAATACTCATTGTCCGGCCCTCTCCTTATTGCTGTCCGAGCGTCAGAATGCGCTGCATCATGGATTTGGCGGTGTTCATCACATCCACATTCATCTGGAAACTGCGGGAAGACGACATCATGTCCGCCATTTCCTCCACCACATTCACGTTCGGGTAATACACATACCCTTCCTCGTTTGCAGCGGGGTGGTCCGGCTCATAGCGCATCTGCAATTCCGCATCGCTTTCCACAATGCCTTCCACCCGCACACCGGCAGAGGCCTGCCCTTCCTCGCTCAGCAGTGGCAGGTGCCGCTGGTCCGGATTCAGCATCTGCTGCTGTATGGCAGCAAACACCGGCTTGCGGGCGCGGTAAGTGGTGTCAATACTGGAACTGGCGGTTTCCGCGTTGGCAATGTTGGATGCGGTAGTGTTCAACCGCAGTGACTGAGCCGTCATGCCGGAACCGGCGATATCAAAAATGCTGCCCAGGGACATGGTCTATTTCCTCTGCGAATCCGGTGTTACTGATTGCTCAGTGCTTTTTTCATGCCGTCGAACCTGCCCTTCAGGAACTGGAAGCTGGCCTGGTAGTCCATGGCATTGCGCATGAACCGGGCCTGCTCCTGCTGGGGCTCCACGGTATTGCCATCGATCGAAGGCTGCTGGGGAATGCGGTAAAGGTATTCGTTGTGGGACTGACCACTGCCGGCATCCATGTGCGCCGCGTGGGTCCGTTCCATACCGAAGCCCGACATCTGCCCCTGAGCCTTCTCCATCATGGCCCTGAAATCGATATCCCGGGCCTTGTAGCCGGGGGTATCTGCGTTGGCAAGATTGTTGGCCAGCACTTCGGCACGCTGAATACGCGCCTGCAGCGCGTGCTGGTGGATACCCAGTGCCTTGTCGAGAGAAATTGCCATAACGCCTCCAAAAACGGGTCAACCGGCCTGTGCACTGACTTGCCGGAATGTGCTTTAAGAGAGGTTAAGCAAGGCGAATGCCAAAAAAGCGAAAGGTGCCAGAAACCGGCATTGAGCGGGGCTGAAGGCGGTACGGCAAGGCAAGGAGCTCCGCCGCGGGTGGCAAAAGCGGCAAAGCCTTTCCCCGCCCTCTCGCCGGCTCAGGGCCAGCGGCGCACAAAATCAGCCGGGGCCGGTCGGGACACTTCCGGTTTTGGCTGGGACACGGTGCCCACATAAAGAAAACCGGTAATGAACTCATGATCCGCGAGCCCGAGTCCACGCCGGACACGCTCGTCATAGGCCAGAGCCCCCGTCCGCCACATGGCCCCATAGCCGGCGGATTGCAGGGCCAGTAACAAATACCCCATGCCGGCAGCCGCCGACATGGTCTGCTCCACCTCCGGTACCTTGGGGTGGGGTTTATGGCAGGCGATACCCACAATCACCATGGGTGCCCGCCGGGGCGTATCGCGCAGTTTGTCCAGCTTTTTCGGGGGCGCGTTCGCGGGTGCGGTAGACACAAATAATTCTGCAAGCTTCCCGAGTCCGTCTCCTTCAATCACCAGATACCGCCAGGGACGTAACAACGCATGGTCAGGCGCCCTTGCGGCAGCAGCAAAGGCTTTCTCAAGGCTTGCCGCATCGGGAGCCGGGGCACAGAGCCGGGGTTCCGAGCGGCGTTCAAGCAACGCATTCAGCACATCTGTCATTCGTAATCCCTGTGATTTTGCCTATACTTTCCGGGCCGGGAGGGCAGTCAGAGTTGTGACTTTTTACCAATACGGTTACACTTTAACCAAGTGCCGGTCTGCCCTAAAACAACGATTCCAACGGTAGCAGCCAATGAGTAGCGAGCCAACCGAACAATCTTTCCGTACATTTTCCGAGTTCTACCCGTATTATCTGGAAGAACACCGCAACCGCAACTGTCGTCGACTGCATTTCGTCGGGAGCCTGCTGGTGCTTTTGGTGCTGGCCTGGTCGGTGATCAGCGGCAATCTGCTTTATCTGCTTTTGCTACCCGTCATCGGTTATGGCTTTGCCTGGGTCGGCCACTTTGTGTTTGAAAAGAACCGCCCCGCCACCTTCAGATATCCCCTTTACAGCCTGATGGGCGACTGGGTGATGTTCCGGGACATGCTGACCGGGCGGATACGATTCTGAGCCGATGATGAGCGCCCCTCTGGATCTCCACGATGCCGGCACCACCCTCAGCCAGTCGGTGATAACCGACAGCCATAACCAGCCTATTGCCATTCCCCCCATGCCGGATTACCAGGCCCGGCTACTGGCTTACTCTGCCACCATTGCCATCATCATCACCGGCATTGTGGAGTCTGTGTTTTCCTCCGACATGCTGTGGGCTCTTGGGGTGGCAGCTAGCTGGCCCCACCTCTCGTTCTTTCTTTCCCGCCGCACCCGACTGAAGCATTCGTCACGCATCCGCCAGAAAATGCTGTTGGTTGATTGTGTGCTCGGGGGGCTGTTCATCGGCGGAATTGGCCTTCTGGCGATCCCCTCCAGCGCGATGCTGATGATGGTGATGTTCAGCTGCCTGATTGTTGGCGGCCTGCGGCAATGGACCCAGGGCTCCGCACTCCTGATCATCGGCATGATACCAACTGCCTATTACTCCGGTGTCACCAACCTGTTCAATGCACCACCGCTGACCAGCATTGTCGCAGTCCTCGCCACTACCCTGTATGTCTCGGTTGTGGGCTTCTATGCACACCAGCAGGCACGCACACTGATGCAGGTGAAAACCCAGATCCAGAACCAGCGGGAACAGTCCATCGCCCTGTCGCACAAGCTGTCCAAGTATCTGTCACCCCAGGTCTGGCAGTCAATCTTCACCGGTGAGCGCGATGTCCGGCTGGAAACCCAGCGCAAGAAGCTTGCAATCTTCTTCTCCGACATCAAGGGCTTTACCGAGCTGTCTGAAGAAATGGAACCGGAAGCACTCACCGAGCTGCTGAACAACTATTTCAACGAGATGTCCGAGCTGGCACTGCGCTATGGCGGCACCATCGACAAATTCGTCGGCGACTCCATCATGATCTTCTTTGGCGACCCCACCAGCCGGGGCCAGAAGGAAGATGCCTTTGCCTGCGTCTCCATGGCCATTGAGATGCGCAAGCACATGAAAATCCTGCGCCAGAAATGGCGCAGCCAGGGTATCAAGACCCCCCTGGAAATCCGCATGGGACTGAGCACCGGCTACACCACCGTCGGTAACTTCGGTGCAGAAAATCGCATGGACTACACCATTATCGGCAAGGAAGTGAACCTCGCCAGCCGACTGGAGTCACTGGCTGAGCCTGGGGAAATTCTGGTGTCCTACGAAATGTTCTCGCTCATCAAGGATCGCATCATGTGCCGGGACAAAGGCGAGATTACCGTGAAGGGCTTCGCCAAACCGGTGCCCATCTACGAGGTGGTGGATTTCCGCCGGGACATGGGCCCCAACCGCAGTTTCATGGAGCATGAGCACAACGGCTTTGCCATGTACCTGGACTCAGAGAAAATCATCGAAAAAGAACGCAAAGCGATTTTGCAGGCTCTGGAGGATGCCGCCGACCGTCTGCGTCACGAAGACGACGAGTCAGCCGGCATACAGCGCGAGCAGGAAGAGGACCCCGCCACTCAGACACCTACTGTCTGACGGTCCGCCATCCGGGACCGGCTTTGGCAGAGGTGCTGCGCCAGGGATTGATATCCAGCCCGCCGCGCCGGGTGTAGCGCGCCACCACCGTCAACGCCTCCGGCCGGCAATACTCAAGCAGGTCGGTAAACACCGTTTCCACACAATGCTCATGAAAATCCTGCTTGTTGCGGAAACCCACCACGTACTCGAGCAGGCCGGCATGGTCAATCGCCGGGCCGGAGTAGTCCACCAGCAGGGTCGCCCAGTCCGGCTGCCCGGTAACCGGGCAATTGCTCTTGAGAAGATGTGAACAAAGACGCTCACTGACCACCTCATCACCGGCGTTCAGACAATCCGCGTGATAGTCAAATCGGGGCTGGCGCAATGGCTGGTTGTCGATCAGGCAATAGTCCTTCGGGCGGCCACAGATGCCGCCAGCGGCATCCTCCACATCGTAAAGCCGCACCGTCACAGCAGCACCACAGGCACTGGAGAGATCCCGCACCATCACTTCCCGCACCTGCTCCGGCGACGAGAACACCGTCTGGTTGAAGGAGTTCAGGTAAAGCTTGAGTGACTTGGATTCGATGATCGCCGGTGACGCACAGGGAAACTCGATTTCCCCCCAGGCGACCCGGGGCAGCCCGTCATGGTTCAGCCAGGAAATTTCCCAGGCCTGCCACAAATCGCCACCGAACCAGGGCCAGCGGCCGTCCGCGAGCCCCAGGGAGCGTCTCTTTTCATCCCGGGGCACGGGAAACAGCAAATCCGGTGCGTAGTGTTCGGGGTATTTACTGGTTTTGCCCAGCGGAGCTTTATCAAGTGCCATAACTCAGTGCCTTATCCCCTTGCCACGGGCCAGCATACGCAGGCAAGCCACTGACAAAACCACGATAAACACCAGTATCATGCCCAGGGCCGCGTACACGTTCACATCAGACACCCCGAGAAAACCGTAACGGAATGCGTTGATCATATACAGAATCGGGTTGGCCATGGACACGCCCTGCCAGAACTCGGGCAACAGGTCGATGGAGTAGAAAACCCCGCCCAGATAGGTCAGTGGTGTCAGCACAAAGGTCGGCACGATGGAAATATCGTCAAACTTGGTGGCCAGCATGGCATTGATAAAGCCACCAAGGGAAAACAGCGCCGAGGTCAGCACCACGGTAACCGCCACCAGTGCCAGACTGTGAATCTGAAAATCAGTGAACACCTGGGAAACCAGGGTAACAATCACCCCGATGCTCAGCCCCCGGGCCATACCCCCGGCCACATAGCCTGCCAGAATCACGCCGTTGGGTACCGGAGAGACCAGCAGCTCCTCAATGCTGCGCTGAAACTTCATGGAAAAGAATGACGATACCACATTGGCGTAGGAACTGGTGATCACCGACATCATGATCAGTCCCGGCACGATGAACGCCATATAATCGAAGCCACCCATCTGGCCGATACGAGAGCCAATCAGGTTGCCGAATATGATGAAATACAGGGTCATGGTGACCGCTGGCGGCAGCATGGTCTGGGGCCAGATGCGGGTAAAGCGCCGCACCTCCCGGATCACGATGGTCAGAAACGCCGTCAAAATGGCGTGCGGACTCATTGGTTCACCTCCTTGAGCCCCTGCCCTTCTGCATTTTCCTCAACCATGCGCACAAATAACTCCTCCAGCCGGTTCGCCTTGGTGCGCATACTCAGCACCCGGATACCCTGGCGGTCGAGCTGTGCGAACACCTCGTTCAGGCCATTACCTTTCTCCACGTCCACTTCCAGCGCGCCCTCCCCGTCCAGGCGGGTGTGATAGCCATTCAGCGCCGGTGCAGAATCCATTGCCTTCTCGGTATCCAGAACAAATGTCTCCACATGCAGCTGCTGCAGCAGTTCCCGCTTGCTGGTGTTGCGCAGAATCCTGCCATGATCGATGATGGCAATGTTGCGGCAGAGGGCCTCTGCTTCTTCCAGGTAATGGGTGGTCAGGATAATCGTGGTGCCCTGCCGGTTCATTTCCTCCAGGAAGGTCCACATGGAACGGCGCAGTTCGATATCCACACCGGCCGTCGGCTCATCCAGAATCAGCAACCGGGGCTCATGCACCAGGGCCCGGGCGATCATCAGCCGCCGCTTCATCCCACCGGAGAGCATTCTTGCCGGGGAATCCCGCTTGCTCCAGAGGCCAAGCTTGCGCAGGTACTTCTCAGCCGATTCCCGCGCTTTTTTCAGCGGAATACCATAGTAGCCCGCCTGCGTGGTAACAATATCGAAAACCTTTTCGAACTGATTGAAATTAAACTCCTGGGGCACCACGCCCAGGTTCATTTTGGCCCGCGCCAGCTCCCGGTCGATATCATGCCCGAACACCTCCACCTTGCCGGCGGTCTTGTTGACCAGGGAACAAACAATGCCGAGCGTGGTGGATTTGCCCGCGCCGTTGGGCCCCAACAGAGCGAAAAAATCCCCCTGGGGCACCTTGAGATCAATGCCCTTGAGCGCCTCAAAACCATCACCATAGGACTTGGTGAGGCCGCTGATTAGCAACGCATCTGTCATGTATACACCATTACCTCTCAAAATTTTCCCGCCATTTGGGGGCTGGGCCGGCAAGGATACAGGATTGCCTATAACTTGTGGCGCAGGGCAGGAAATCAAGTGCGATCACGGTCGGGCGCGACCGCAGAGGACACGATGGTGTGTCTGAAGGGGGAAGATTGGATTTTTTGTTACCGGAGAAGCGGGTCAGGGAGCCGTCATCAGCCCCCGATCAGGCGCTTCAGTTGCCAGCGGGACTCTGTACCGGTCACATCGAAATGCGCGGGGTTCAGCCCTTCGGTACCATGGGGCAGGCACCCGGCAATGGTCAGAGTCTCACTGGCTGCCCGGTTCTCGTTATAACGGGCCAGATCAATCACCCTGGCTGACTTGAGGGGCTGTTGGTTCCTGTCTGTCATCACCATCACCCGCGGCCACAAGCGACGCTCGGCCACATGGGAGAGCACCACACCCCGCTGGCCATCACTAAGCTCCACCAGACTGCCGGTAGGATAGATGCCAATGGCCTGGATAAAGATTTCCACCAGGTCTTCCTGAAATTCAATATTGCGAAGCTTGAACAACTGACGCACCGCATCGGCGGGAGGCATCGGCAACCCGGATTCCCGCGGGGCGATCAGTGACTCGTAATATTCGGCAAGCCCCGCCACCTTGGCCAGCAACGGAATCTTGTCCCCTTTGACACCGCGCGGGAAACCGGAACCGTTGTGGCGCTCACGGTGGTAGCGGGCCACGCCGATCACCGCCCGGGATGCATTGCACTGCTCCAGGATGCGCACACTCTCTTCCACATAGCCCCGAAATTGCTCCAGCTCGTCACTGGAAAGACAGTATTCGTTACGCAACAGCGAAGCGGGTAACAGAGTTTTTCCCACCTGGGACATTAATACGCCGAAGCCCAGATGGTTTAACAAACCTTCGTTCAGCCCCAGCTCACGGCCGCACACGAGTGCCCAGACCGCAGAATTCAGCCCGTGCTGATAAGTGTAATCGTCGTGCTGGCGAATCCGGCTCAGCCACAGTAACGCATCCGGATTGCGGGCCACACTACCCACCATCTTGCGCACCACTTCCGCAACCGGTCGCAAATCCGGCTGGTGTCCCTCACGGATGGCCTCACAGGTTTTTGTAATGGCGGCTTCCGCATCCTTGAGCAAACGGCCGGAGGAACGGGCTTCCTTCCTGAGGGTTGCGGTGACGTGGTAGGTAACCGGCTCACGCACCCGCAACGGCGGCAACTGCACCACGTCCACGTCTTGCTGGCCGCGCCTGTGACGAAGCGCTGAGCCGCTGCTCCCGCGGACGGCCGCAGACTCCCTTTTTTCCTCAACATCAACGATCACCCATTTACAATGACGAACCAGATCACGGATGTCCGACTCGGACCGGATATGGAAACCCTGAATGGGGAAAGGGGTCTGGTGCCACGGTCGATCCAGGGTGGAAACAAACATTCCCACCTCAAGATCGTGTACGGCGACTTTCTGTTGAGCGACACCCACGGCTGCACCTCAAGAATAAACTGGCAGATGGGTAGCATTGTCCGCTATTGGAGGGAAGAATCCATTACTGTTTCGTAGTGGATAGTAAACATCCGATAACATCAGGTTACCAGGCGCAACCCGGAGCAACGCTTTGTAGTATCGTGACGGATTTCACATTTTTTGACAGATCGCCAGACGGCACTTTAACGAGCAGCCATTTTTTAACAAACTGCCCTCACTTGTTCCTGCTATTCACTCATCGTCACCCAGGTCTGCAAACTGCAGACCGAAACCATCATTACTTTTGCGAACCACCACCATATCGAGTACCGGCGCGGGAATAGGCAGGCCCTGGACCTGAACCTGCACCTTATCGCCAATTTCCGGCTCAAAGGGCTCCCCCTCTACCACAACAAACACACCGCCATCGGAGATGTCGCGTGTGGAAAACTGGAAGGTACCAAATGTGTCATGCACCAACTTGACCTTGGCACTCATTGCTGTGCGGAGGTGGCCCCGCCGATCACTGTCTACCATCTACAAACACCTGAACAAACGGTCTTATTTCTTACTGGGGTCTCAAGCATAGCACTGTTTTTCCCATCATTACTGCAATTTCTGACCTTGACACCTGTCGATTACTGAATGAGAATAATTTTGTTTTAAAATACGCTTAAAGTTAATTCCACAACCCAAGGATACGTTGCATGCGAATGAAACTGGCCACCAGTGCCGCCCTGGCAATCTCTTTGTCCCCCGTCGCCGCTTTCGCCGACGGCGAAGTCAACATCTATTCCTACCGCCAGGCATTTCTGCTGAACCCGCTGCTGGAAGCTTTCACCAAGGAAACCGGCATTGAAACCAATGTTGTATTCGCCAAGAAAGGCCTGGCAGAACGCCTTGAGCGGGAGGGCCGTAACAGCCCGGCAGACGTAGTAATGACTGTCGACATCTCACGCCTCAGCGAGCTGGTGGAACGGGACCTGGCCGCTTCTCTGGACAATGAAACCCTGGAAGAAAATATCCCGGAGAACCTGCGCCACCCGGACGGCAAGTGGTTTGCCCTCACCACCCGCGCTCGCATCATCTATGCCTCCAGGGAACGGGTCGAGGAGGGTGAGATCACCACTTACGAAGAGCTGGCAGATCCCAAGTGGGAAGACCGCATCTGTACCCGCAGCGGTAAACACCCCTACAACATCGCCCTGTTCTCCTCCATGATCGCCCACCATGGCGAAGAGAAGGCCGAAGAGTGGCTGGAAGGCCTCAAGAACAACCTGGCCCGCAAGCCCCAGGGTGGCGACCGCGACCAGATAAAGGCCATTGCTGAAGGCGTGTGTGACCTGTCTATCGGCAACAGCTACTACTACGGCGCCATGCTGGAAGACGAGAACCAGCGCGACGCTGCCGCACAGGTGCGGCTGGTATTCCCCAATGCCGAAGGCCGTGGCACCCACATCAACATCAGTGGTATCGCCCTGACCAAGAGCGCCCCCAACCGGGATAATGCCATCAAGCTGATGGAGTTCCTGTCACGGGAGGAAGCCCAGCGCATTTACGCAGAAGCCAACACCGAATACCCGGCCAACCCGGACATCAAGCCGACCGGTATCGTCGCTGAATGGGGCGAGATCAACCCGGACAGCCTCTCCCTGCAGGAGATTGCTGACAACGCCAGCGCCGCCGTGCGTATGGTGGACCGCGTCGACTACGACAACCCCTGAAGCCTGACCGGCCCACACCTGCAAAGTCCCCGCTGTTTCGGAGCAGCGGGGACTTTGTGTGTAAATGACTGATCTCGATCATTGCGGGTACAACCCCCGCTGACTAGAATCACCCTCTTTCCACCAATACTCAGACCAATACTCCGGGAACCCTATGACCGAGGCAGTTGCCAGCCAGGAACCGGCACCACAACCACTGGTCGCCCGACGCAGCCCGCGCAAATGGCTGACCGCCGCAATGGTGATTACCGCCATTGTCGCCCTGCCGGTGTTCTCGGTGCTGTACCTGGCCCTGTTCCCGGACGAGAACATCTGGCCGCACCTGATTGACACTACCCTGCCCCGTTACCTGGTGACCACTTTCCAGCTCATGTTCGGGGTGGGCATCATCACCCTGGTGATCGGCCTGGCCACCGCCTGGACGGTGACCATGTGCGAGTTTCCGGGACGGCGTTTTTTTGAATGGGCACTGTTGCTGCCCTTTGCCGTGCCGGCCTATGTGATCGCCTATGTGTACACCAGCCTGCTGGATTACGCCGGGCCGGTGCAGAAGACCCTGCGGGACTGGTTCGGCTGGGAAAGCGCCCGGGACTACTGGTTCCCGGAAATCCGCACCCTTGAGGGAGCCACCCTGATGATCGGACTGGTACTCTACCCTTATGTATACCTGCTGGCGCGGGCGGCGTTCCTGGAACAGAGCCCGTCACTTTTTGCAGTCAGCCGCAGCCTGGGCCATAGCGCCCTGAGCACTTTCTTCCACGTGGTATTGCCCATCGCCCGTCCGGCCGTGGCCGTGGGGCTGTCACTGGTTCTGATGGAGACCCTGAACGACTTCGGTACCGTGGATTTCTTCGCGGTACAGACCCTCACCGCCGGCCTGTTCGACACCTGGATGAACCTCGGCAACCTGGGCGGTGCGGCGCAGATCGCCACCACCATGCTGGCCTTCGTGGTGATCCTGGTTACCCTGGAGCGCTACTCCCGGCGCCGTCAATCCCAGTACGCCGCCCGCGACAACCGGGAGCCCATCCAGCGCTTTACCATGCCCATGTCCCGGCAGCTGATCTGCCTCGCCGTTTGCGCCCTGCCGGTGATTTTCGGCTTCCTGCTGCCAGCCATCACCCTGGCCCAGTTTGCCTGGACGTATTTCGACCAAAGCTGGAACAGCGACTTTATCCGCAACAGCCTGAACAGCCTGTTCCTCTCCGGTGCCGCCGCCCTGACCACCCTGCTGCTGGGCGTAACACTGGCCTACAGCCGCCGGCTGCATAACACCCGGGGCATGCAGGTGATGCTGCGCCTCTCCAGCCTTGGCTATGCCATGCCGGGCGCGGTACTGGCCGTGGGCGTGATTGTGCCGCTGGCAGGCTTCGACAACTGGTTCGATGGCTTGATGCGGGACTGGTTTGGGGTCAGCACCGGCCTGCTCCTCAGTGGGTCAGCATTCGCCCTGGTGTTTGCCTACACCGTGCGCTTCCTGGCAGTCTCCGCTGGCAGCGTGGAAAGCGCCCTGCAGAAAGTCACCCCCAGCATGGACATGGCCTCTCGCTCCCTGGGTCACAGTCCGGGACAGACCCTGGTCAGGGTTCACCTGCCCATCCTGCGCGGAACCCTGATGACCGCCGCCCTGGTGGTCTTTGTGGACGTTATGAAAGAACTGCCCGCGACACTGATCCTGCGGCCCTTCAACTTCGATACCCTGGCCACCTACGTCTACCAGTTTGCTTCCGACGAAATGCTGGCCCACAGCGCTCTGCCCGCCCTGGTCATCGTGCTTGCGGGCATTATCCCCATCATCCTGATGAGCCGCTCCATCGCCAACACCCGCTCCATCGGCTGAGTCTCGTTTTTCCCTTCCCGGGCCGGGATGGTATTTTCGCTATCCCGGCCCGCTTCCAGATCACCAGATCACCGGTTCACGGCGGGCGTACCACTCATCCACTTGCGGCGCGTAGGCGTCCT
This sequence comes from Marinobacter sp., assembly GCA_014359475.1. GTDB lineage: Bacteria > Pseudomonadota > Gammaproteobacteria > Pseudomonadales > Oleiphilaceae > Marinobacter. Next base: position 58,285 of record JACIZI010000022.1, read on the forward strand.
CCACCATATTGCGTTTGAGTTTCAGGGTGGGTGTAAGAAAGTCGTTTTCAATACTCCAGTCGTCGCTCACCACCTTGATAAACGCCAGCTGCTCGTGTGGGTCCACGGTCTTGTTTACTTCCGCTATCAGCTCCCGGAAGCTCTTCTCCAGGTCCGCGCGGATGGCACTGTCTGCCAGCCTGGACGACGTTTCCTCGTCCAACATCACCAGTGCATGGGGCTGAGTCTGGTTGGCTCCGGACACACACACCATCTCGATGGCGCTGTGGGACATGAGCCTGTTCTCGATTGGGGCAGGGGCAATATATTTACCCTTGCTGGTCTTGAAAATCTCCTTCAGGCGGCCAGTCAGGCGCAGGCGGCCCAGCTCGTCCAGCTCCCCCTTGTCGCCGGTACGCAGATAGCCGTCTTCGGTGAAAGCCTCTCTGGTTTTCTCTTCGTCCTTGTAGTAACCCAGCATGGAGCCCGGGCTTTTGACCAGCACTTCGCCGTGTTCGCCAATCTTCACCTCTACCCCCGGCAGTGGCTCACCCACATAACCGGTGCGGGCGCGGCCCGGTCTGGACATATGGGAGTAAGCAAAGTTTTCAGACATGCCATAGCCTTCCAGCAGTTCCAGGCCAAGGCTGCGGTACCACTCCAGCACATCGCCGGCCAGGGGTGCCGAACCACTGGCGGCCAGCCTGACCTTGTCCAGGCCAAGCTGTTGCAGGATCTTTTTCTTGATCACCCCCCGCAGCACCGGGAGTTTCAGCAGCATGTCGAGCTTCTTCCGGGGCATTTTCTGCAACACACCGTGCTGGAACTTCACCCACAGACGTGGCACGGACACGAACAGGGTCGGCCGGGCCCGGCGCAGATCCTCCACAAAGGTGTCCAGTGAATCCGCAAAATAAATGTGGAAGCCACAGTATATGGAGCCCAGTTCCACAAAGGTTCGTTCAAACACATGGGCCAGCGGCAGGTACGACAGAACCCGTTCATTGGAACTCACATTCATGAACTCGGTGCCACCCCTGGCCGCGTAAGCCATGGCACCGAAACTCAGCATCACGCCCTTCGGGCGGCCCGTACTGCCGGAGGTATAAACAATCGTGGCCAAATCGTCCGCGGAGCGCCGGGTATTCTGCTCCAGGGGCGGGTGCTTGCTGACAATATCATCCCAGGTTTCAAAATCATTGGGCGGGCTCAGCGGGTAGGAAATACAGCGCACAGAATCCGGCACGCCCGGCTTCATGGTATCCCAGTCATCCAGTTTACCCACAAACAGCACCTCACAGCCGGCATGATCCAGCACATACTCAACCGTGTCGGCATTGAGAGTCGGGTACAGCGGCACGGAAACATGGCCGGCCATCCAGATCGCCCAGTCAGTCATGATCCAGTGAGCGCAGTTCTTGGAAAGTATGGCGATGCGACTGCCCTCCGGCAGACCCAGGGACTTCAGGTACGCAGCCATGCGGCGGGCCTCGCCCACAGCGCGCCGCCAGGTGTAGTCCACCACCTTGCCGTCACCCATGGGCTGTGTCATATAAATCAGTTCTGCACGGGCAGTCTCCCAGTGATAGACCATATCAAGCGGGAGTTTATTATTAATATCCATGAAACTGTCCTTACGTTGTGCGTGTGTTTTGTTGTAGTTATTGACGATACAGGATAATGCGACTGGTCTGACTTTGGTAGTACCCCTCCCCTGGCACTTCCCCCGAACCCCGGCCAGCCCCACTCTGTAAATAATCGTATTCTGCCCCAACCCAATGTCACATCGCTGTGGTAGACTTTGCAGCCCGGAATTCACCTGCAGAGAGCCCATGGTTCACTCCGCAGAAGCCAGTACGGAGTGAACCAGGGGCTCCTCAACCCAAACCCATCAGCGGGAGACTCGGCTTATGGCCAGGCAGATTTTTCGCACTCTTGCCGGGGTAATAATGCTGGCAGCAGCAACCCTGACCCAGGCAGACGATCACCAGACTGTGGTAGCCATTACCCAGATCGTGGAACACCCGGCTCTGGATGCCGTGTATCAAGGCGTAAAGGACGAACTCGCCGAACAGGGATACACCGAAGGCGAAAACCTGAAAATGATGCATGAAAGCGCCCAGGGCAACCAGGCCATTGCCGCCCAGATCGCCCGCAAGTTTGTTGGTGAGCATCCGGATGTCATTGTGGCCATCGCCACCCCCTCCGCCCAGACAGTAGCCGCCGCCGCCCGCAACATTCCCGTTGTCTTCTCCGCCGTGACCGACCCGGTCGCTGCCAGACTGGTGCAAAGCTGGGAAAAGCCCGGGGCCAACATTACCGGTGTCAGCGACATGCTGCCGATCGACAAACACCTGGACATGCTGCTGCGCGTCATGCCGGATGCCAGGCGCATCGGCACCGTATACAACCCGGGCGAGGCCAACGCAGTGGCACTGGTTGAAATGATCGAAGAACGACTGGAAGAGCGCGGGCTGGAACTGGTCAGGGGGGCTGCCACCAAAACCTCCGAAGTGCTGGGCGCCGCCCGCTCACTGGTCGGCAAGGTGGATGCCATCTATCTGACCACAGACAACACGGTGATCAGCGCGGCCGAAGCCGTGATATCCGTTGGCGAGCGGGCCGACATCCCGGTATTCGCCGCAGACACCGCCACCGTGGAGCGCGGTGCAGTGGCAGCCCTGGGCTTTGACTATTACAGGCACGGCCGCCAGACCGGCAAAATGGTCACCCGCATTCTCGATGGTGCGGACACCGCCACCATGCCCGTTGAAACCATGGAAGAGCTGGACCTGTTCGTGAACCCCGGTGCCGCCGAGCGTATGGGCATCACCCTGACCGACGACCTGATCCAGAAAGCCAAAAAAGTCGTCAAAAGCGACAACTAACGCCTGACCCGCGGGTGGATCCCACAAGGGCCCGCCCGCTTTCTTGCACGGTGAACCCATACCCATGCTCAGCAATATTGCATTCTACGGAGCGCTGGAGACAGGCCTGATCTATGGCCTGGTTGCCTTCGGTATCTACCTTTCATTTCGCGTACTCGACTTCCCGGATCTGACCGTTGATGGCAGCTTCCCGCTGGGGGCCGCCGTTGCCGCCGTGTTGATTCTGGATGGCTGGAACCCCTGGCTGGCCACCGGCTGCGCCGCTCTGGCGGGCATGGGTGCCGGCGCGGTTACGGCTCTGCTGAACGTAAAACTCAACATCCTCAACCTGCTCGCCTCCATTCTCACCATGATTGCGCTCTACTCGGTCAACCTGCGCATCATGGGCCGGCCCAATCTGGCCCTGCTGCAGGAAGAAACCGTACTCACCCCCTGGTATGACCTGGGGCTGCAATTCCATCAGGTACCCGTGTTGCTGTTCAGCATCGTTGCACTGGTCAGCCTGGTGCTGCTGTGGCGCTTCATGAAATCCGAAACCGGCCTGGCGATGCGCGCCACCGGTGCCAACCCGCGCATGGCCCGGGCCCAGGGCATCGCCACCGGCGGCATGATTGTATTGGGCGTGGCCCTGTCCAACGGCCTGGTCGGTCTGGCCGGTGCCCTGTTCGCCCAGAGCCAGGGCGCCGCGGATGTCACCATGGGCGTAGGCGTGATCGTGATCGGCCTGGCCTCACTGATTGGCGGCGAAGCCGTGGTGACACCCTCAACTGTGCTGCGGGCGTTGATTGCCTGCGTGGTGGGCGCCATTATTTACCGGCTGGCCATCGCCCTTGCCCTGAACGCCGACTTCCTCGGCCTCAAGGCCCAGGACCTGAACCTGATTACCGCCGTACTGGTCACCCTGGCGATCGTACTGCCCGGTGTGCGCACCAAAGTGGCGGGCAGACTGACCCGTAACAAAGCCTGAGGAGTTATTGATGATTTCCGCAACCGACCTCAAGCTGACCTTTGGCAAGGGCACCCCGCTGGAAAACCCGGCCCTGCGCGGCATGAGCCTGACCGTGAATCAGGGTGAATTTGTCACCGTGATCGGCAGCAATGGCGCCGGTAAATCCACCTTCCTGAACGCCCTGGCCGGCGAAGTGATGGTGGACAGCGGCAAGATCGTGGTGGACAACCAGGATGTCACCAAACTGCCGACCCACAAACGCGCTTCCCGGGTGGCCCGGGTGTTCCAGGACCCGCTGGCGGGCACCTGCGAAGGCCTCACCATCGAGGAAAACCTCGCCCTGGCCATCAAACGTGGCCAGCGCCGGGGCCTGACCGCTGCTGTTAAAAAACAGTACCTGGACACGTTCCGCAACAGCCTGTCCTCCCTCAACCTGGGCCTGGAAGACCGCCTGGGTGACAAAATGGGCCTGCTCTCCGGGGGCCAGCGCCAGGCCGTCAGCCTGCTGATGGCCAGCCTGACTCCATCGGCGATTCTGCTGCTGGACGAACACACCGCCGCCCTCGACCCGAAAACCGCCCGCTTTGTGCTGGAACTGACCGAAAAAATCATCGCGGAACAGAAGCTCACCGCCCTGATGGTCACCCACAGCATGAAGCAGGCCCTGGAAGTGGGAAGCCGCACCGTCATGCTGCACCAGGGACAAGTGGTGTTCGATATCGCCGGCGCAGACCGGCAAGGCCTGGAGGTGAAGGACCTGCTGGGCCTGTTCGAGAAACAGCGCGGCCTGACCGTGGACGACGACAGCCTGCTGCTGGGCTGACCATTTTCTGACCACAACATCTAGTGGTCAGCCCTTGGCAAAGGCCGGCCACTGCGTAGCCGCGATTTTCAGCATTTTCAAGCTTTCTTTCATTGAATTTCTTGTGGGGAGTCCTCTTTGTAATAGTTCCGCTCTAGTTCACACACCACAATATCCTGTTATACTTCGTTCAGTCGCACCTATATATAGGGTTACCGGAAACCGACCTCCCGGAGAACCTGCGCACCATGACGGCGCATGGCAGCTACCGCGGAAGCGCACCATAAAGCCTATTTCCGACACCCTGGCGACACATACAAGACACCAAATGTAGTGGTTAGATTCACAACATCACCACATCACCACATCAAGCACCAGTAGGATGGCCGGCAGTATCCAAACCGGCCTTAAACCTGAATTACCGGACAATCGAGGGTGGCAATGAACGTTAAGGCACAGGCTGTGGTAACAACAATACCCATGCAGGAAGCGTCGCTGGATATCTGGAGCAGCAAGTACCAGCTGAAAACCAAAACCGGCGAAGCGGTCGACAAAGACATCGACGCAACCTATGAGCGCGTTGCCAGAGCGCTGGCCGAGGTAGAAAACAAGTCCGTACGCACCAGGCATATGAAGGACTTCATCTGGGCACTGCAGAACGGCGCCATTCCCGCCGGCCGGATCACCTCCAACGCCGGTGCCGAAGCCCACAAGCCGGCCACCTCCACCATCAACTGCACCGTGTCCGGCACCGTGCAGGACTCCATGAACGACATCCTGGAGAAAAACCACGAAGCCGGCCTGACCCTCAAGGCCGGCTGCGGCATCGGTTATGAGTTCTCCACCCTGCGCCCGCGCGGTGCCTACGTGGCCGGAGCCGGCGCCACCACCTCCGGCCCGCTGTCCTTCATGGATATCTTCGACCGCATGTGCTTCACCGTGTCCTCCGCCGGTGGCCGCCGTGGTGCCCAGATGGCCACCTTCGACGTACACCATCCGGACGTACTGGAATTCATCCAGGCCAAGCGTGAGGACGGCCGCCTGCGCCAGTTCAACCTGTCCCTGCTGATCACCGAAGACTTCATCGAAGCGGTGCGCAACGATGCCGACTGGCACCTGTCCTTCCCGGTGACCCGCAAAGAAGCAGAAGACGAAGGCCTGGACCTGGAGGATGCAAGCCAGTTCGTCTACCGTGACTTCCCGGTGCTGGACGGCTACGTGGTCAACGACGAAGGCAAGGTCGCCTGCCGTATTTACCAGACGGTGAAAGCCCAGTTCATCTGGGACAGCATCATGACCAGCACCTACGATTACGCAGAGCCCGGCTTCATCCTGATCGACAAGGTCAACCAGATGAACAACAACTGGTTCTGCGAAGACATCCGCGCCACCAACCCCTGCGGCGAACAACCCCTGCCCCCGTACGGCAGCTGCCTGCTGGGTTCCGTGAACCTGACCAAGTTCGTGGACTACCCCTTCACCGACAAAGCCAGCTTCAACTACGAGAAATACCGCAAGGTGGTGGGCATCTTCACCCGCATGCTGGATAACGTAGTGGAAATCAACGGCCTGCCCCTGGAACAGCAGCGCCACGAGATCACCTACAAGCGCCGCCACGGCATGGGCATCCTGGGCCTGGGTTCCACCCTCACCATGCTGCGCATGGCCTACGGCTCTGAAGAGTCCGTCCGGTTTACCGAAGAAGTCGTACGCGAAATGGCCGTGGAAGGCTGGCGCCAGTCCCTGACCCTGGCCGAAGAAAAGGGCCCGGCACCGATCATGGAAGACGACTTCGAAATCACCCCGAAGATGCTTGGCAAATGCCCCAGGCTCGCCGAAGAAGGCTACAAGGTGGGTGACAAGCTCAAGGGTAAGGTACTGCACGCCCGTTACAGCGAATACATGCGCCAGATCGCCGGAATCGAGCCGGAGCTGGTGGAGCAGCTGGCAGAAAAAGGGGGCCGCTTCACCCACCACACCTCCATCGCGCCCACCGGCACCATCAGCCTGTCACTGGCCAACAACGCCAGTAACGGCATCGAGCCGAGCTTCTCGCACCACTATGCGCGCAACATCATCCGCGAAGGTCGCAAGACCAAAGAGAAAGTCGACGTCTTCTCCTTCGAGCTGCTGGCCTACCGCCATCTGGTCAACCAGGGCGCCATGCCCTTCTCCGAAGACGCAGACAAAAAGCTGCCGGACTACTTCACCACCACCGATGACGTAAGCCCGGCCCAGCATGTAGACATCCAGGCCGCGGCCCAGAAGTGGGTGGATTCCTCGATTTCCAAGACGGCCAACGTGCCGACCGACTTCGCATACCCGGACTTCAAGAACATCTACATGTACGCCTACGAAATGGGCCTGAAGGGCTGCACCACCTTCCGCTTCAACCCGGAAGCCTTCCAGGGCGTACTGGTGAAAGAAAAAGACCTGGAGAACACCCTTTACGAATTCACCCTGGACGATGGCAGCAAGGTAACCCTCAAAGGTAACGAAGAGGTAGAGTACGACGGCGAAATACACCACGCCGCCAACCTGTTTGATGCCCTTAAAGAAGGCACCTACGGAAAATACTGATCCGGGAACCGACACAGGAAAACATCACAATGACCGTTAAAATCACCAACAAAATCGTCGGCTACCGCGTAAAGAAGGCCGACCCGGAAGCAATCACCGAACACCAGGCACCGGTACAGACGGAAACCAAGCCCGTTCAGATGAACGAATACATCGAGCGGCCGGACTTCCTGCTGGGCACCACCTACAAGATCAAGCCGCCGGTGGCCGAGCACGCGATGTACATCACCATCAACGACATCCTGCTCAACGAGGGAACGGACCACGAAAGCCGGCAGCCCTATGAAGTGTTCATCAACTCCAAATCCATGGAGCACTTCCAGTGGGTAATCGCCCTCACCCGCGTCATCTCCGCGGTATTCCGCAAAGGCGGTGACGTCACCTTCCTGGTGGAAGAGCTGCGCAGCGTGTACGACCCCAACGGCGGCTACTTCAAGAAAGGCGGCGTGTTCATGCCCTCCCTGGTGGCCGAAATCGGCGCCGTGATCGAGAAGCACCTCAAAGCCATCGGCCTGCTGGAAAGCGAGGAAATGAGCGAAACCACCAAACGCATCCTCGCCGAAAAGCGCGCCGCGTTCGAGGCCAGCCATACCACCGCAACCAATGACGACACCAGCAACGACTACCCCGCCAACGCCACCATGTGCGGCAAGTGCAACACCCGGGCAGTCATCGTGATGGACGGTTGTGCCACCTGCCTGGCTTGCGGCGACAGCAAGTGCGGCTGAGGCAGGCAGACAGGGCGTAACAAAAAGGCCCGGCAAACCACGATTCGCCGGGCCTTTTTGTTTACGGAGATGGAATATGTTGACCGCTTCGTTATTGGCAGAAGTGTGACCGCTTCGTTATTGCGGAATAATGCGGAGTTTTTTTGACAACCATATTTGCAAGCTACTGTTTTTATGGCTAGTTTAAGTAGATGGCTTCAACGGGGATGGAATATTGAAGCGTGATAATGAAGAGGTCGCGTTTTTGTCGGGGACGTGACCTCTATCTAGTTTCTGTTATGTTTCTTGACCGCACCTGTTAACTGGTGCTATTAATGGCACCAAATCGTTGACCAGGTAATCACTATGCAGGTGAAATTTTCCGAGGATGTCATTCCTCTATCAGACCTGAAGATCAACC
>JACIZI010000023.1 GCA_014359475.1 Marinobacter sp.
ACCTGCCCGTCCTCAACGATCGTGGGTTATCGTTGGGGATGGGTAAAAACCCTTAGACAGAGCCACATTGAGGAGGGCAGGTCAAAACATCATGTCTAGGGCCGATCAGCCACCATATGGTGCTGACCGGCATAACATAAGACAAGCAGCATCCATGCCACTCGTCAGCAGGCAGAAAGCACACGACAATCAATTACCTGTGGAGAAAAAAGCATAACGACCCGACTGCCCCCGGAACCATGGCAGTGCAAGGTCTGCCACACTTGCACCCTCAAGGTGCAGTAATGAAAGCCTTCCAAGAGAGAAACTCCCGGCCTGACCATGCGGTCAGGAAATGGACAGAATCTTGCATCACACTGCCTGCCCTTATCCTTCAACACAAGAATAGAAGCGGTCAGAAGCCTGCCTGTCAGTGCTTCGGGACATTGCTCTTTCTTCCCAAAGGAGCAAGCAGTGAACTACCTGATCCGGAACGCCACCGCCATTCATACCCAGGACACCCCCGGTGCCCGGGACATTCGCATCCGCAATGGGCGTATCACCGAGATGGGCCGGGGCCTCACGCCCTTGCCGGAACAACCGGAAACCGTTATCGACGCCAGCGGCTGCGTGATCTGGCCAGGGCTGGTGAACACCCACCATCACCTGGCCCAGTCCATCATGAAGGGCGTACCGGGGGGGCTGAACCAGGGCCTCGGGGAATGGCTCAGTAGCGTGCCCTATCGCTTCTGGCCGAAGGTCACTCCGGAACTGATGTACCACGCTGCCCGGCTGGGCCTGTACGAGATGATCCGCTCCGGCGCCACCACTTGTGCCGACCACCACTACCTCTACCACTCCAATACCAGCCCGGAGCTGGAAGATACTGTGTGGCAGGCGGCGGAGGAACTGGGCATCCGCCTGGTACTGTGCCGCGGCAGCGCCACCGAGACCGGGTCCCACGAAGGCATGATCGAACACCGTATAGAACCGGAGACCATCGACCAGGTGATCGACCGCCTGGATGCCACCCGCAAGAAGCACCACCAGAGCGGTGCGGATGCCATGAAAAAACTGGTGGTAGCCCCCACCAGCCTGATCCACTCCAGCACACCTGAGGGGTTGAGGATTCAGGCCCGCTGGGCCCGGGAGCATGGCCTCAGGATGCACTCCCACCTGCTGGAAGTAGAGTTTGACGAGATTAAAGCGCGGGAGAAGTACCGCCAGAGTGCCATCGATTATGCAGAAGCCTGCGACTGGCTGGGGCCGGACGTATGGTATGCCCACCTGGTCCACAGCAACCCTCGCGCGGTCGAGCGGCTGGCTGCGACCGGCACCGGCATTGCCCACTGCCCCACGTCCAACTGTCGCCTGGGCAGCGGCATCGCCCCGGTAGTGGACATGCAAAAGGCCGGCGTACCCGTCTCTCTGGCAGTCGACGGCTCCGCCTCAGCCGAATCCGGCTCCATGCTGCAGGAACTGAACCTGGCCTGGCTGATCCACCGGGCTACCCACGGACCGGACGCTACCACTCTTGAACAGGTGCTGGACTGGGGCACCCGCGGCGGCGCCAACCTGCTGGGCCTGCAGGATACCGGCAGCCTGTCCGTAGGCAAACAGGCAGACCTGGTGGTCTACGACATCGACCAGCCCCGCTTCGCCGGCGTCCACTCAACGCTGCTGGCACCACTGATGTGCGGCGAACCCGTGCAGGTGCGGGACAGTTTCGTGCAAGGGCGTCGCATTATAAAGGACGGCCATGTCGCCGGCCTGGATGAGCGGGAGCTGACCCGCAAGGTGCAGGAAGGAGTCGCCCGGATGCTGGCCGAGGCCTGAGATCAGAACGCCGGCGGGGTCTTACCCGCCGGCGTTCCGGTTTTGCCTGTCGGTTTATTCAGGCAGTTTTGCGGTGACACCTTCCACGTACCAGTCCATGCCTGCCAGCGCCTCTTTAGTCATGGTCTTGCCTTTGGGCACCCTCAGTTCGCCACTCTGGTCCTTCAGCGGACCCGTGAAGGGGTGGAACTTGCCACTGTCGATGGACTCAATCACCTTGTCCACCTTCGCCCGCTGCTCGTCGGTCAGGCGGTCACTGATACCGACAATCTGGATCACATCATCGGCAATTCCGCCCCAGTAGTCGCTAGGTGTCCAGTCGCCGTCCATTACCGCCTGGACCGTTTCTATATAGTACGGGCCCCAGTCGTTGACCACAGACAGCAGATGCGCATCGCCACCGAACTTGCGCATGTCGGAAGCCTGACCCACGCCCCACTTGCCCCGTTTTTCGGCGGCCATCAGCGGCGCCGGGCTGTCCGTGTGCTGAACGATAACATCGGCGCCCTGGTCCATCAGCGCATTGGCAGCATCCGCCTCTTTCGCGGGATCGAACCAGGTGTTGGCCCATACCACCTTGATCTGGATGTCCGGATTAACAGACGTGGCGCCCAGGTATACGGCGTTAATGTCCCGGATAACTTCCGGGATAGGGAAAGAGGCAATATAGCCCAGCGTATCGGACTCGGTTACCAGGCCTGCGGCAACGCCTGTTACGTAGCGCCCCTCATAGGTTGCCGAGAGGTAGGTACCCAGGTTGTCGGCCCGCTTATAGCCGGTAGCATGCAAAAAGGTGATATCAGGGAACTGCTGTGCCACTCGTGCAGTAGGATTCATGAAGCCAAAGGAGGTGGTAAAAATCACATCATTACCAGCCTGGGCCAGTCGGCGGATCGTGCGCTCGGCATCGGCTCCCTCGTTAACGTTTTCCACATAGGTGGTCTTTACCTTGTCGCCGAAATGCTCCTCCAGGGCCAGGCGCCCCAGATCATGCTGGTAGCTCCAGCCGTGGTCCCCTATCGGGCCCACATACACGAAGCCAACTTTCAGCGGATCTTCCGCCATGGCGAGCACGGGCAAAGTGAGTGCGGCAACAAGTGCCAGGCTTTGTTTAAGACTCATGAATACTTCTCCTGAACGGTTTGGTCGTTATGTTGTTTCCGTCATGACGGATCACCAATTAACGGCAGCAAAAAGCTGGCCAAGTGTTCAGGAATTGTAATTCACTGTTATATAACAATTTTGTTGATTGCCTGCTCCGGAGACAGGAAAAGCAATGCACCTATGATGGCTTCGTGCCCGGTGATGGAGCAGCGGACATTGGGGAGTCACCCCGATTTTCCATGCTCAGAATTTGCGCACAGCGCCTTATTTTCAGGCACTGCCCCACCCGTGCCTCACTGAAACGACCCGTTTTACACCCTGCATGCCAAATCGTCCTTATAGTTTTCTTTCTATTTTTAAGCAGTTAGCGATATTTCCATCAGTCTGGCACAAGCTCTGCAGTCATCAACGAACGAATTGTTAGCAATTTTGGTGGTGGTATGAGCAACGGATCGGTCGAGTTGGTGGGTGTGGTCAAACGTTATGGCGACTCCCCGGCGGTGAAAAACATCAATCTTTATATTGAGGGCAGTTCCTACTGCTGTCTGCTGGGCCCCAGCGGCTGCGGCAAATCCACCACCCTGCGAATGATTGCCGGACATGAATCGGTCACCGAGGGAGATATTCTGCTAAGCAATCGCAATGTGACCGACCTGCCACCCCGACGGCGGGGTACGGCACTGATGTTCCAGAACTATGCCCTGTTCCCGCACCTGAACAGCCTGGACAACGTGGCTTTCAGCCTGCGGATTGCCGGCGTGGCCCCTGCGGAACGCCGGGCCAGGGCCCGGGAAATGCTGGCGCTGGTCAACATGGAGGATTACAGCGAGGCCCTGCCGGACCAGCTTTCCGGTGGCCAGCAGCAGCGAGTCGCGCTGGCCCGGGCACTGATCAACCAGCCGGAGGTCATCCTGTTGGATGAGCCCCTCTCGGCGCTGGATCCCTTCCTTCGCAACCGTATGCGAACCGAGCTCAAGCGGATCCAGAAGCAATTGGGCATTACCTTTATCCACGTCACCCACTCCCAGGAAGAGGCCTTCGCCCTCGCCGATCAGGTGGTGGTAATGAACAATGGCAGCATTGAACAGGTGGATACGCCGCCCGCTCTGTTCAGTGCCCCGCGAACGGCTTTCGTCGCCGGATTCATTGGCGGCCACAACATTATCGAGGGGACCGTCCACAACCGGGAAATCCTGGTCAGTGATGGTATCCGTCTGCCACTGCCACCGGGCACAGAGGCGAGAGAACAGCCCGCCGGCGTGTCGCTGCGTTGCGATCACATCTCGATCCACGCATCCCCCCCGACGAACACGACCAGCCTGCCCATGACCATCACTGCGGTGGAATACCAGGGACGCTATGTACAGCTGCAGGGTGACTGTGGCGACGGACTGTCGCTGGCAGTCTTCCAAAGCGATCAGGACTACCTTGCACACCCGTCCCGGGAAGGTGACACAGTACATGTGAGCTGGCACCCCCGGGATCTCAACATGCTTTATCGCACACCGGAACCGTCCGGCGTGTCCCCTTTCGTCAAACCCATAAACGAAAAACCCATCCCTCAAGGAGAGACCCATGCCTGACGACAGCCATAACAACCCGATCCGCCGGCAAACCGAAGTCGACGACGCCACCGGTACAGGCAAGAAGGATGCAGGCCTGAGCCGACGCTCATTCCTCAAGGCCGCCAGCGCTCTTGGTGGCGCGGCTGTGGGTTCCGGGGCCATTACCGGCTTCCCGATGATCTGGGCCCAGAACATCAAGAATGTCACCCTGCGCCAGTTCGGCACCGGGGTATCCAACCTGAACGCTATCGCCGAAAAAGCCAGGCAGGACCTGGGCATCAACCTGCAACTCACCGCCCTGGATTCTGACGCAGTCACCCAGCGGGCAATTACCCAGCCCAACTCCTATGACATTGCAGACATCGAATACTGGATTGCCAAGAAGGTCTTCCCGGCGGGAGTGATGCAGCCGATGGATACACGCCGATTAAGCAATTTCGACAAGATCTCGAAACTGTTTATCACCGGTAAACTGACCGAGGATTCCGAGATTGCCCAAGGAACCGCCCCCCACACCGTCGGCTTCGTCGAAAGCCAGAACTCCACCACTTTCGCCAGTGAGCCCACCCGCTGGATGACGCTGATCCCGACCATCTACAACGCGGACACCCTTGGCATCCGCCCGGACCTGGTGGGCCGTCCCATCACCCGCTGGCGGGACATCATGGACCCGGCCTTCAAAGGCAGGACCTCAATCCTCAACATTCCCTCGATCGGCATCATGGATGCGGCAATGATCTGTGAGTCCATGGGCGAGATCCGGTATGGCAACAAGGGCAATATGACCCGCGACGAGATCGATGCCACCATCGACATCCTGATGAAGGCCAAGTCCGATGGTCAGTTCCGGGCCTTCTGGAAGAGCTTCGACGAGTCGGTGAACCTGATGGCCTCCGGCGAAGTTGTTATACAATCCATGTGGTCGCCCGCCGTCACTGCTGTCCGGTCCCGGGGCATTCCGTGCAAATACCAGCCACTGGAGGAAGGCTACCGGGCCTGGGGTGGCGGCATCGGTCTGGCAAAGCACCTGTCCGGCCTGGAACTGGATGCCGCCTATGAGTACATCGACTGGTATCTGTCAGGCTGGGTCGGCGCTTACCTGACCAAACAGGGCTACTACAGTGCCGCACCAAAGACCTCCAAAGCCTACCTGACGGAGAATGAATGGGGTTACTGGATTGAAGGCAAGGAAGCCAAAGAAGATATCACCAACCCCGAGGGCAAAGTGATGGAAACCGCCGGTAGCGTCCGGGATGGCGGCTCCTACACCGAGCGGATGGGCAACGTGGCCTGCTGGAACTCCGTGATGGACGAAGACCGCTACATGGTCCGCAAATGGAACGAGTTTATCGCATCCTGATCTGAGCACCAGGACCGGCCCGGGCGTGGACCTGGCCGGTCAGGAGATACCCCATGGCCTCTTCCCGAATGAGCTACCTGCAGGTCACGCCACTGGTAATGGTGATGCTGCTATTCCTTGTATTCCCGGTGCTGACCATCGTGGTGGTGAGTTTCTGGGACTTCAACGCCTACTCGCTGATCCCGGATCTGATCTGGGACAACTATGAATTCCTCCTCACCTCAAGCGTGACCCTGAAGGCCTACCTGACCACCTTGTTCTACGCGCTCACTACCTGGCTCATTACCTTCGTGCTGGGATTCACCGTTGCCTATTACCTGGCCTTTCATATCCGCAGCCCTGTCATTCAGGGCCTTATGTTTGTGCTGTGCACCATTCCGTTCCTGACCTCCAACATCATCCGCATGATTTCCTGGATCCCCCTGCTGGGCCGCAACGGTCTGGTCAATTCCGGGCTGCAGGGTATGGGACTCACATCGGAACCGGTCGAATGGCTGCTCTACAGCGACTTTTCCGTCATCCTGGCGTTTGTGCACCTGTACACCCTGTTCATGGTGATTCCGGTCTTCAACTCGATGATGCGGATCGACCGGAATCTGGTGGAGGCCGCCATCGATGCCGGGGCCAGCACCTGGCAGACGATCGTGCGGATCATCCTGCCCCTGTGCAAATCCGGCATCGCCATCGGCTCGATTTTCGTCGTCACCCTGGTGATGGGTGATTTCATCACCGTGCGACTAATGAGTGGTGGCCTCAGCGCCTCCGTGGGGGTGCTGATCCACAACGAAATCTCCCTGTTACAGTACCCGGCCGCAGCCGCCGGGGCAGTGGTATTGTTGCTGACCGTGCTGCTGTTACTGACCATCCTGTTCCGCTTCATCAACATACGCCAGGAGTTGTAACCATGGCCCATCATCGTGGACCACTGCATCTGCTGCTGACCCTGGTATTCATCCTGTTCCTGGCCTTCCTTTACGGCCCCACCCTGACCATCGGTATCCTGTCCTTTCAGGGCCCCGACGGGGGGCTTACTTTTCCCATGAACGGCCTGTCCCTGCACTGGTACGCTAATCTGTTCGAGAAACAGCAGGTCGGCGATTTTGGCGGCTCGCTGAGCCGCTCCCTGCTGCTGGGCCTGTCGGTGATGGTCTGCACCGTGGCATTCTCGCTGCTCGCCGGGCTGGCCTACCGGCGCCGGTTTCGGGGCGACTCGGCAATCTTTTACCTGACCCTGATCAGTCTGATCCTGCCGTCCATACTGATCAGCCTCGGCATTGGCATCCTGTTCGATCAACTGGGCATCGCGCCCCACTGGTATGGTTCGGCCTTCGGTGCCCACCTGACCTGGACCCTGCCTTTCGGTTTGCTGATCATGTTTGCGGTGTTCAACCGTTTCAACAAGGTCTACGAAGCGGCCGCCACCGACATGGGTGCCAGTCGCTGGCAAACCTTCTGGCTGGTGGTGCTGCCACTGATACTGCCCAGCCTGATTGGAGTCGGGCTGTTGGGCTTCACCCTGTCCTACGACGAGTTCGCCCGTACGCTGATGACCTCGGGGAGCTTCAACACCCTGCCCCTGGAAATCTATGGCATGACTACCAACGTCACCACACCGGTACTCTATGCCCTGGGCACCTTCACCACCGCCGTTTCCTTTCTGCTGATCGGCCTGGCGCTGCTCAGCATGCGTTTGCTGACACGCCGCAAGCGCCGCCAGCCCCCCATTGAGGCCCCCGCCGATGAACCTGTTAATTATTAACCCTAATGACAGTGAGGCCATGCGCCAACAGATTGAAACCAGTTGCCGGGAGGTACAGGGCTGCCGCACCCTGCTGGATGTGGTCTGTGCGGGGGCTGGAGTACCCAGTGTGGAGGGCTTCGCCGATGGAGCCCTGGCACAGGTCGGAGTGCTCGAGCGCGTCCGAGAGGGTGAGGGCCGAGGTTACACCGGCTACCTGATCGCCTGCGCCGACGATACCGGAGTACACGCTGCCCGGGAACTTGCGCGGGGGCCCGTGGTGGGCATCGGCGAGGCCGCGTACCACACAGCAGCGCTGCTGGGGCATGGTTTTTCGGTGCTCACTGCCCAACGAAAATCCATTCCGGTCCTTGAGCAGAACCTGAGAGCCTATGGCCTTGAACACCTGACCCGCGGCATCGAAGCAATGGAAATGCCGGTACTGTCACTGCCGGATGCATCCGAAACCGGCCTGACCAGCTCGCTGCTGGAGCGGGCCAGGCAGGTCACCCGGCGCCACCGCAGCGAGGTATTGGTGCTCGGTTGCGCCGGACTCAGTCCCTACCAGCCCATGCTACAGGCGGAACTCGGCCTGCCTGTCGTGGATGGTGTGCGCAACGGCCTGGTAATGCTGGAGGGCCTGCTGCGGGCAGGCCTGGCGACCAGCAAGGTCAACGGTTACCGGGCTGACGGACCGAACCGGGGAAGCAGATTTCCCATGCCGTCATAGCGGAAGGGGTAATCTTCTCCGGCGATTTATTTATTGCCTGCGAGTATATTGCATAAATTGCTGGTCTTTAAACATCTTTGGAGCCACCGCTCAAAGATTTGAATGGAGCAGCCTTCAATAAGAGCACGCTGGCAGCCCAGCAGCCCGCCGGCGGCGATCTTCATCGCACGGCCACCGGTAAAGTTAATTTTCACATCAGGACTCATGAACCCTGCCGCCCGTTCCGGTGCCATGGAAGCCTCCGGAAAATTGCTAACAATTTTTGAAACTTCATTTTCGACTGCCATCTTATCAACCTCACTTTTCCTGTTTCGTTCGCTTACTTCGCTCACGTATGGTGCAGAAAAACCTCCATGGCGACTCCCTGGTGCTGATTATGCCTCCTTTACCTAAAACCCCGGCTATTTTAATGGCACCAATTTTGCTAGCAATCTTTCGAAAACACTTATACCCGGAGAAACAAAATGTCTTTGAAACAAAAAATACGTCGGTGGTTGATTGCCTTGTGCGCGCCCTTAATGGTGTCGCTTGCCGCTAGCCCCCAGGCTGCGGAACCCTTGAAAGTGGGGCTGGTGGCCGCTCTGTCTGGCCAGTCGGCCAAGTCCGGTGAGGCCATCACCCGCGGGCTCACCATTGCCATTGATGAGATCAACGCCAGTGGTGGCATCCTGGGCCGGCAGGTGGAGCTACTGCGCAGGGATGACGAAAGCAACCCCAACAAGGGGCTTCTTGCCGCCCGGGAACTGGTTCAGCAGGAAAAGGTTGCCGTGCTGTTCGGGGGGCTGGATACCCCCGTTTCCCTGGCTATTGTGCCGCTGGCCAACCGTATGAAGTTTCCGTTCATGGGCGTCTGGGCGGCGGGCACGCCCATCACTCGTAATGGCGCCGATGAAAACTATGTGTTCCGGGTCTCTGCAGTGGACGAGCTGGTAGACGAAGCCCTGGTGCAATACGGCATCGATCGGTTCGACATGGAAAAGCCCGGCATGATCCTGATCAACAACCCCTGGGGCGAGTCCAATGAACTTGGCTTTCGCAAGGCACTGGAGGCCCGCGATATGGAATGGGCAGGCATTGAGCGGTTTGAGAGTAACGATACCGATGTGGTGCCCCAGCTCAGCCGCCTGCGGGATCAGGGAGCCGATGCTTTGCTGATGGTGGCCAACGTATCGCCCTCGGCCCAGGTTGTGAAATCCCTGGACCGCATGGGCTGGGAGGTGCCGATCATCTCCCACTGGGGCCCGGCCGGTGGTCGTTTCAGTGAACTGGCCGGTAAAAACGCCGACAAAGTGCACTTTATCCAGACCTTTACTTTCTCTGAAGGCGGAACCGGCAAAGGTGCCGAGGTTCTGAAATCCCTCAAGGCGAAGTTTCCGGAAATCCAGACTCTGGCCGATGTGACACCCGCAGTGGGTATTGCCAATGCCTACGATGCCATGCACCTGACCGCACTGGCTATCGAGAACGCAGGCAACACCAACGGTGCGGCCATTCGCCAGGGCTACTATGACATCGACAGCTACAGCGGGTTGATCAAGGACTACTCATCACCCTTCTCGCCCCAGCAGCATGATGCCGTGGGGCCGGAAGACTATGTGTTCACACACTTCGTTGATGGCCGGATCGTACCTCTCGAGTTCTGATCCTGACCGTAGCCGCCCGGGACCTGCTCCCGGGCGGCAGGAGAACGTCACGCCATGATTACCGCCAGCATTATCAGTGGCCTCAGCATGGGCAGCATGTATGCGCTGCTGGCCCTGGGGTTTCACATCACTTTCATTGTCTCCCGCACGGTCAACTTTGCCCAGGGCAGTGCGGTCATGGTGGGGGCCGTGCTTGGCTACACCTTCTGCATTACCTGGGGTTTGCCGTGGTTGCTGGCAGCAGTGCTAACGCTGACAATCTGCGCCCTGTACGGACTGGCCATAGAGCGCTTTCTGGTGCGCCCCTTCCATAGCCGGGGGTCCGAGGCCTGGCTGCTGGCCACCGTGGCCGGCGGTCTGTTTATCGACAACCTGGTCATGTTCACCTTCGGCAAGGAGCCCCGGCGGTTTACCCTTGAGGCCGTGAACCATCGCCTTGAACTGGCAGGCACCGGTGTGGACCTGATGCAACTGATTATTCCCGCCGTGGTCGCCATCATCGTGATTTCGCTGGTGCTGGTGCAGCGTTATACCCACTTGGGCAAGGTGCTGGCAGCCACTGTCCAGAATCCTTCTGCGGCACGCATGATGGGCGTTCATGTCAACCGGGTGGTTGCCGCATCGTTTGCGGTCTCGACGGTACTTGCTGGTATTGGCGGGTTACTGATCGCACCTCTGGTCAGTGTTCATTCCGATATGGGTACCCTGTTCGGCCTCAAGGCCTTTGCGGTTGCCATTCTTGGCGGCATTGCCAGCGCCAATGGCGTGGTCATGGCTGGCCTGCTGTTTGGCCTGGCGGAGGCCCTTATCATCGTTTACCTGGGTTCAACGATGGCCCAGATAGTGACCTTCAGCCTGGTGATCGTCATTCTGGCCATGCGCCCCAACGGCCTGTTCGGCTCAAAAACCCTGGTAAAAGTATGACTTCTGTAACTGCGGTGACATCCCATCGGATGCTGGTGCCGGCGCTAATGGGAGTGCTGGCACTGGCCGGTGCCATCCTGTCATTTACCCTGGGGGGCTACGGTCTTCTGGTGCTGACCCTGATCGCACTCAGCACGGTGGTGTGTTGCGGCCTTAACATCCTGATTGGGCTGAGCGGTCAGATTTCCTTCGGACATGTGGCTTTCTATGCCATCGGCGCCTACATCTCCGCCCTTATGATGATGGCAGGGGTGCCCCTTGTGCTCGGCATGATTACCGCAGCCGTTGCGACGGCTGTGGTTGGCGCTCTGCTGGCGATACCGGCGGTGCGTGTCAGCGGCCCCTATCTGGCTATGGTTACCATCGCGTTCGGCTTTATTGTGCATCATGGTCTGATCGAATGGCGCTCGGTGACCGGCGGGTCTAACGGCCTGGCTGGTGTACCCATGCCCGATACCGGCAGCCTGCCGGCGGATACCGGCCTGGCGCTGATTGCCATCGCGCTGATGGTGGCCTCATTGGCCTTCTTCCACGGGCTGGCAGGCAGTGGCTGGGGGCGCGCCATTCGTTCCGTGAAGGCAACCGAGATTGCCGCCCGGTCCCTGGGCTTCAACCCGGTTCAGACCAAGACCCTGGCCTTTGCCCTGTCGGCGCTTTTCGCTGGCGTGGCGGGGTCACTGCTGTCGCCGCTGATGATGTTCATCAATCCGGAATCCTTTCCGTTTACCCAGTCCATCCTGTTTGTGCTGGCGGTGATTGTCGGTGGCGCTGGTACCGTGTTTGGCCCCTTGCTGGGCGCACTGCTGATTGTGCTGGTGCCGGAACTGCTTTCCGGCATGGCAGAAATGCGACTGCTGCTGTTTGCCGGGGTGCTGCTGGGGGTATTGTGGATAGCACCCACCGGCGCCCTCGGTATTTTGCAGAAGCGCTTCGCACGACCGGCAAAGGTGATACCCGGGTGCCAGCCCGACACTGCCAGGCTGAAAACCTTCCTGACCTGCGACGCTGCCGCACCGGAAGGGCTTCAGGTAGAGAATCTTGGCATCCGCTTTGGCGGGGTCCAGGCAGCTGAGAAGGTCACCTTCACTGCCCGGCCCGGCTCGGTCACCAGTATTATCGGCCCCAATGGCGCGGGGAAAACCACAGTATTGAACATGATCAGTGGTTTCTATGCACCTGACAGCGGCCGCATCGAGCTTGATGGCGACCTGGCAGGACTGCCTGCCTGGAAAATTGCCCGGGCCGGTATAGGGCGCACCTATCAGACCACCCAACTGTTCACCGGTCTGTCGGTGCTGGAAAACCTGCTGGCCGGCATGCAGCAGGGACAGTTCGGGGACTGCTGGCGGGGCCCGGAATCAGGTCAGGTAGCGCTGGCCATGGATCTGCTGGCCCTGGTTGGCTACCGGGGCTCCATCCATACCCCGGCGGAAGACCTTCCCCATGTAGACCGGCGGCTGGTGGAAATTGCCCGCGCCCTGGCTCTGAAACCCAGGGTACTGCTGCTGGACGAGCCAGCAGCCGGGCTCAGCCGCGCCGATACCGATCAGCTCGCAGAGCTTCTTAAGGTTATCTCCGGCTATGGTATTGCGGTGATTCTGGTGGAGCACGACATGACCATGGTGATGGCGGTGTCCGACCGTATCCTGGTACTGGATTCCGGCCAGCCTATTGCCTGGGGCGAGCCGGATTCGGTTCGCTCCAATCCGGATGTTGTGCGGGCCTACCTGGGCAGCACTGACTATCAGGCACCGCCCCGGCCAGAACCCTGGAACGGCAGCCGCGACGCCACACTGTTCGTCAAGGACCTGGTCATCGACTATGGCGCCGCGCCGGTTGTGGAGGGTGTCAGCCTGGTGGTTAACCCGGGTGAACTGATTGCCATCCTGGGTGCCAATGGTGCAGGCAAGTCAAGCATTCTGCAGGCGATAGCCGGGCTGCATGGTGCCAGCGGTGGCAGCATTGTTCTGAATAATGAGAACATCGAAACCCTCGATGCCAGCCAGATTGCCCGCAAGGGTCTGGCACTGGTACCGGAAGGCCGGCAGGTGTTCCCGGAACTGAGCGTGCGGGACAACCTGTTGATGGGCGCCTATACACGCAACGACCGCAGGGGGCTCCAGCAGGAAGTGGATCGTATTCTGACCCGGTTTCCGCGCCTGAAAGACCGGATCGACAGCCCCGCAGGCCTGCTGTCGGGTGGCGAACAGCAGATGGTGGCCATCGGTCGCGGCCTGATGGCAAAGCCCTCAATCCTGCTGCTGGATGAGCCCTCTCTGGGACTGGCGCCCGCCATGGTAGCCGAGCTTTACGATGCCCTGGCCGCCCTGAGGGACGAAGGGGTCACACTGTTGCTGGTGGACCAGATGGCCAACCTGGCCCTGCAGGTAGCGGACCGGGCCTATGTGTTGGAAACAGGGCGGGTGGTCCACGCCGGCGACGCCGCGACCCTGCGTAACGACAAGGAACTGGAAGCCGCTTATCTGGGAGAGAATGCCTCATGAACGCAATACGATTTACCAACCTGCGACTGCCCGACAATCCGCAACAGATCACCGAATTAATGGTGGAAGAAGGCCGGTTCGTCAGCCAGTCCGGTTCCGGCTCTGCCGCCCGGGTAATCGACCTGGGTGGCCATCTTGTTCTGCCGGGGCTGATCGAAACCCACGTACACCTGGACAAGGCCTGCATCATGGACCGCTGCAAACTGGAGGAAGGCACCCTGCAGGAGGCCATCGCCAAAACCAGCGCGGCCAAGGCCGGGTTCACCGAAGCCGACGTCTACCAGCGGGGCGCCCGCATACTGGAGCAGGCCATCACCCAGGGCACCACCCATATGCGGACCCATGTGGAGCTGGATCCCGGCATCGGCCTGACAGGATTCCGGGCCATCCGGCAGCTGCAGAAGGATTATGCCTGGGGCATTGGCCTGGAGATCTGCGTGTTCCCCCAGGAAGGCCTGCTCAACAACCCCGGTACCGAGGAACTGCTTTGCGAAGCTCTGGAAAACGGGGCCTCCGTGCTGGGCGGCTGCCCCTATATGGACAGTGACCCCAAGGGACAGATACAGAGGCTGTTCGAGCTGGCCGAAAAGTATGATTGCGATCTGGACATGCACCTGGATTTCGACCTGAACCCGGAGGGCATGACGGTACCGGAGGTCATCCGTTGCACCCTGGCCCATGGCTGGCAGCATCGGGTAACCATCGGCCACGTCACCAAGCTGTCGACCCTGCCGCCGCAGACCCTGCGGAAAACCGCCCTGGCCCTGGCAGAAGCCGGGGTTCAGGTCACCGCCCTGCCATCCACAGACCTGTTCCTTTCCGGCCGGGACGCCACCCATAATATTCCCAGAGGCGTTGCGCCGCTTCCCAGACTCCACGAGTGCGGGGTTACCTGCTCGCTATCCACCAATAACGTGGGCAACCCGTTTACCCCCTATGGTGACGCCTCACTGATTCGCCAGGCCAACCTTCTGGCCAACGTCTGCCATCTCGGGACACCGGCAGAGCTGGTTCAGTGTCTGGACTGGGTATCAAGGGAGTCGGCCAAAATGATACACCTTGAGGGTTACGGCCTGGAGCCGGGATGTCACGCGGATTTTATCGTACTGGATGCACAATCACCGGCAGCGGTTATTTCTGAACTGCAGCAACCACTGATGGCCTTCAAGGCGGGCCGCCAGAGCTTCGAACGCCATGCAGCCCGCCTGCTCAGGCCCTGAAACCAGTCTGCCCGGGCGGCTCACACGCTGGCCAGCACCGCTTTCAGGTCTATGTCCCGGCTCTCGGTATCATCCAGCGCCAGCTCTGCCTCCAGATGATCCAGATGATGCTTCATCAGCCCCTCGGCTTCCTGCACCGCCCCGGCCATCAGCGCCTCCAGAATGGCCTGGTGCTCGTCATGCTGGCAGCTGGGTTCGTCGTTACGCTGGTAAAGGGCGACAATCAGTGAGCTGCGCACCATCAGATTCTCCATAATATCGGCCAGCACACTGTTGCCGCTGATGCGGCCAAGCAACTGGTGGAAACTGCTCAGCTCCCGCACGATGGCGCGGCGGTCACTGCTCTGGGTGGCCCGGGCCTCTGCCGTCATGTGGGCATCTACCTCGCGGGCGAACCTGCGCATCTTTTCCGGAGTAATGGAGGCAACCACTGCCCCTTCAATGGCACGGCGTGCCACGAAAATCTCCCGCGCTTCCCGGGCGGAAGGCTGGGATACACGGGCACCCCGATTGGGCTCGATGGTCACGATCCTCTGCAATGCAAGCCGCTGCAAAGCAACCTGAACATGATTGCGGTTGGCCTGAAGCGAATCCACAATCTGCGCCTCCACCAGCCGGGTGCCGGGGGGCAAAAGGTGCTGGGCGATGGCCCGGGAAAGAGATTCGATAATCCGGTCGACTTCTTTCTGCTTGTTTGTTCGGGGGATTGCGCCCATGGAATGTGTTTCACTGATATTTTTGTGGTGCGTTGAATGTCTGGCGACACGGTAATCGCTAGCAATCAATTAGGAGGCCATTATCCCTCTACGACACTATAGAAGTAAACCTTCTGCAACTGAGCGCACCTCCCCTGAGGCTCCCTCGCCCCGGGACGGTGCATACAAGTCCGGATATGTGCCTTAATCGGGCTCTGAAGCACTGCCAAGGACCCTGGCAACTCATCTTAGTTCGTTGTTTATCATTGTCTTTTTAGATGACGTCTTCTTTGGCTTATGGATTGCATGCAGTCTGGTCATGATACCCCCACAGGAGCATGCACAATGAATCGTCGCCACTTTCTCAAAGGCGCCACCACTCTTTCTGTCGGTGCCAGCTTTCTGCCGCTGGCCAAACTGTTACCCACTGCTTCGGCTGCCAGTCAGGAAACGGCGGTGGTGGTTATTGGCGGCACCATCAACAGCCTGGATATTCACCGCAGCGGCACCAACCGGGACAGCTACCAGGTTGCCATCAACTGCTACGACCGGCTGGTGTCTTTCGGCACAAAACGGATGCCGGACGGCTCACTGAGCTATGATTTCGACAATGTCCAGCCGGAACTGGCGGAATCCTGGGAGATCAGTGATGACGGCACGGTGATGACCTTCATAATCCGAGAGGGTGCCACTTTTTGGGATCGCAAACCGGTGACTGCCAAAGACGTGAAATGGTCCCTGGACAGGGCTGTGTCCCTGGGTGGCTTCCCCACGGTTCAGATGAAAGCGGGTCGCCTGGAATCTCCGGAGCAGTTTGAAGTGGTGGATGACCGGACGTTCCGGATTACCCTGCCCTTCCCATCCAAACTCGCCCTGCCGGACCTGGCTACACCCATTCCCATTATCATCAATTCCGAGGTGGCCAAAGCCAATGCCACCGAAGAAGACCCCTGGGCAACCGAATACCTGCACCGCAACCCTGCCGGCTCCGGCGCCTATAAAGTGGCTCGCTGGAGCCCCGGTGAGCAGCTTGTGTACGAACGCAACCCGGACTGGGCAGCGGGCGAACTGCCCGGCTACCAGCGGGTCATTGTCCGGGAGGTACCATCCCAGTCCACCCGTCGCGCGCTGATCGAGCGCGGCAGTGTCAGTGCCTCCCACAACATCCCCAACAAGGATGCGAAAGAGCTGGCCAGCAAGGCCGGTGTAAAGGTCGTCAGCACGCCCATCGAAAACTGCATCTACTCCCTTTGCACCAACCTGGAATTTGAACCCTTCAAGGACAAACGGGTGCGTCAGGCGGTTGCCTGGTCCATTCCCTACCAGAAAATCTTTGAGCAGGCGGCCTACGAACAGGGTGTGCCCATGTGGGGCGGTCCGGACACGGTTGACGATATCAAATGGCCCCAGAAATCCCCCTACCAGCAGAACCTGTACAAAGCCCGGGCCCTGATGGCCGAGGCCGGCTACAAGGACGGCTTCAAGGTGCCGTTGTCTTTCAACCTGTCCCATGCGGACTGGGCTGAACCTGCAGCACTGCAGATCCAGAGCGGGCTGGCAGAGATTGGTATTGAAGCCACCATCGAGAAGATTCCCGGGGCCAACTGGCGCACCATTGCCCTGGTGGAGAAAAAACTGCCTTTGCACCTGGAGAACTTCGGAGGCTGGCTCAACACCCCGGACTATTACTTCTTCTGGGCCTATATCAAGGGCAACCTGTTCAACTCCTACAACTACGACAACCCGGAAATGGCCAGGCTGGTGGATGAAACCCTGGACATGGCCATGGACCATCCCGACTACAAGCGCAATGTCACACGCATGATCGAGCTGGCGTTCGACGACATCCCCCGCATCCCACTCTGGCAGCCAACCCTGAACGTAGCCTTCAACGACAAGGTAGAAGGTTACGAGTACTGGTTCCATCGCCAGATGGACATCCGCGCTCTTGAACCGGCATAGGGGGCAAGTCAGGTGCCCCCGATACTGGACAGACTGCGCAAGGTAGCTCTGCGCCTGCTTCAGGCGGTTCCGACTGTCTTCGGAATCCTGGTGGTGTGCTTCCTGCTGACCCGGGCCCTGCCCGGTGACCCTGCCGCCTATTTTGCGGGCGACATGGCAGATGCAGAATCCATCGAGCAACTGCGACAGGAAATGGGGCTGGACCAGCCCCTGCCGGTTCAGTTCCTGAGCTACCTCAAGGACCTTGCCCAGGGTGACTTGGGCATGGCGGTGTCCACCGGGCAACCGGTGATGTCAGAACTGGCGAACCGGCTGCCAGCATCTCTGGAGCTGACCCTGGGTGCCCTGCTGCTGTCATTCCTGATTGCCGTGCCCCTGGGGGTGCTGGCCGCGACCCGGCCCAACACCTGGGTGGACCACCTGTGCCGGTTTCTGGTGACTGCTGGCGTCTCCCTGCCCACCTTCTTTACCGGCCTGGCGCTGATGTATGTGTTCTATTACCTGCTGAGCTGGGCACCTGCGCCCATGGGCCGCCTGGATTTCATGTATCTGCCGCCGGACCCGGTGACCGGCTTTCTGACCATCGACGCCATCATTGCCGGTGACTGGGAAGTACTCGGTGCTGCCCTGGCGCAACTGGCTTTGCCGTTGATCACCCTGGCCCTGTTCACCCTGGCGCCCATCGCCCGTATGACCCGGGCCGCCATGCTGCAGACCCTGAGCAGTGACTTTGTCCGCACCGCCCGCGCTGCAGGGCTCAGCAACCGCAGGGTGCTGATTACCTATGCTTTCCGCAACGCCCTGCTGCCGGTGGTGACCACTCTGGGCATGGTGTTTTCCTTCGTGCTGGGTGCCAATGTGCTGGTGGAAAAAGTGTTCGCCTGGCCAGGCATCGGCTCCTTTGCCGTTGAGGCACTGGTGGTTTCCGACTATGCCGCGGTGCAGGGGTTCGTGCTGTCCATGGCGTTGCTGTTTGTCGCCCTGAACCTGCTGATTGATGTGATTTACACACTGATTGACCCCCGTGTAGGCGAGGAGGCCTGACATGACCAGCCCTGCCACCTCCGCCATGCCCGCAGGTCCTGCCCGCACCAGTTACTGGCAGCACCTGCGCCACGTGGCTTCGGAAAACCCGGTCACCGGCCTGGCGTTCGCACTATTCGCCCTCTTCATAGGCATGGCCCTGTTCGGTCCTTACCTGGTACCTTTTGATCCTCTTGCGACGGATGTTGGTCCGGCGCTTCAGGCGCCCGGCGCTGCCCACTGGTTTGGCACCGACCAACTGGGGCGGGATGTGTTCTCCAGAGTTGTCGTGGCCACACGCCTGGACCTGCTGATTTCCGTGTCCGCCGTGGCCATTTCGTTTGTGCTGGGATCCGTTATGGGCTGCTTTGCCGGTTATTTCGGCGGCTGGACCGACCGTATTACCGGCCGCGTTGTCGACACCATCATGGCCTTCCCCCTGTTCGTACTGGCCATGGGTATCGTCGCCGCTGCCGGCAATACCGTGGAGAACATTGTCTACGCCACTGCCATCATCAACCTGCCCTTCTACGCCCGCATGGCCCGGGCAGAGGTCAGCATCCGCCGCAATGCCGGCTTTGTGCAGGCGGCCCGGCTGTCTGGCAATTCAGAGTTGCGGGTGCTGTTCGGCCATATTTTCCCCAACACCCTTCCGCCGATGATGGTGCAGATCTCGTTGAACATGGGCTGGGCCATTCTGAACGCCGCCGGGCTGTCGTTCATCGGCCTGGGCGTGCAACCTCCGGCCCCGGAGTGGGGCATCATGGTGGCCGAAGGCGCCAACTTCATTATTTCCGGCGAGTGGTGGCTGGTGATCTTTCCGGGGATGGCGCTGATGCTGGCGGTATTCACCTTCAACCTGATCGGCGATGGCCTGCGGGATCTGGTGGATCCCCAACGTCGCACCTGAGGAAGGCAGAATGAGTGAATCATCAGGTGTACCCCTGCTGGATATCAAGCGCCTGAGCGTGGACTTTGTCACCCGCAAGGGCACCGTCCGGGCCATCGACGATATTTCCCTGGCGGTAGGCAAGGGCGAGACCCTTGGCATTGTCGGTGAGTCCGGCTCCGGAAAATCGGTCACCTCCTACGCGGTCATGCGCATCCTGGACCGCGCGGGCCGCATTGCCGGTGGCAGTATTACCTATGGCGGCACACCCCTGCATAAGGCCCGCGAAAAGGACATGCGGGACATACGCGGTCGGGAGATTTCGATGATCTTCCAGAATCCCCGGGCGGCGCTGAATCCGATCCGCCGAATAGGCCATCAGGTCGCCGACGTACTGATGCAGCACAGCCAGGCCACCCGCAGTAATGCCCGGGAAAAGGCAATCGCCATGCTCAGAGCGGTCAAGATCCGTGATCCGGAGCAGCGCTTCAACGCCTATCCCTTCGAGCTGTCCGGGGGCATGTGTCAACGAGTGGTCATTGCCATCGCCCTGGCCTGCCGGCCCCGGTTGCTGATTGCCGACGAGCCCACCACCGGCCTGGACGTCACCACCCAGAAAGCGGTGATGGACCTGATTGTCGAGCTCACCCGGGAATACAGGATGTCCACCGTGCTCATCACCCACGACCTGGGGCTGGCGGCGGCTTACTGTGACCGGCTGGTGGTTATGGAAAAAGGCCGGATTGTCGAAACCAACAGCTCCGCTGAAATGTTTCACCACCCCCGAGAGCAATACACCCGATTGTTACTGCAGGCCACGCCTCACCATGACTCCCGGATCCGCGACCTGCTGACACCGGAAGCCAGGGCCCAGGCTATCAGGCTGCCGGAAACCCGAACCCTGGGGGAACCGATTCTTACCGTCAGCAACCTGCGCAAGCAGTTCGGCAAGCCCGGATCGGACGGCAGCCACCTGGCGGTGCAGGACCTGTCATTCCAGATCCGCGAAGGCGAGAGCCTGGGTCTGGTGGGTGAGAGTGGCTGCGGCAAATCCACGACCTCGTCCATGATCATGCGGTTACTGGACACCAGCAGCGGGCAGATCGACTTTCTGGGCCAGGACATTGCCCCGGTACCCGCCGCAAAATTCGCGTCCCACCCCTTACGGGGCAAACTGCAAATGGTCTTTCAGGACCCCACGGACAGCCTCAACCCCCGATGGAGCGCGGCCAAGTCTATTGGCGACCCGATTCAACGGCTGGAACCGGACATGGATCGCGCTGGCCGGGAGCAGAGGGTGATCGAGCTGGCAGGCCTGGTGGGGCTGCCGGTACATCTGCTGGACCGGTTCCCCCACCAACTGTCCGGAGGCCAGAAGGCCCGGGTTGGCATTGCCCGCGCCATCGCCCTGGAGCCCAGGCTGCTGATTCTGGACGAGCCCACGGCCGCTCTGGATGTATCGGTGCAGGCGGTGGTGCTGAACCTGCTGGAGGACCTGAAGCATCGTCTGGGCATGAGCTACCTGTTCATCAGCCATGACCTGAACGTGGTGCGGCTGTTATGTGATCGCATCATGGTGATGCAGAACGGTGCCGTGGTGGAGGAAGGCGATGCCCGCCAACTACTCGATAACCCGCAAACCGACTACACCCGGACTTTGCTGGCAGCCATTCCCCACCCGCCGAAACCCGATGGCAATGAACAGACCACAGGAGCCGCACTTTGACCGGCCCGACGACCTCTGCGGACCGCCGTGGCAAGGGCACGGTAGTGGACGCTATTGTCCAGGCCCTGGCCGATGACATTATCAGCGGCAACCTTACCCCGGGAACCAAGCTGGACGCCCAGACCATGGCGGAACGGTTTGGCGTTTCCCGTACGCCCATCCGGGAAACCTTCGGCCATCTTGCCGCCATGGGCCTGCTGACCCACCGCCCCAACCGGGGCGTGATCGTTGCCACCGTGTCGTCGGATGACCTGAGTGATCTCTATGAAGCCATGGCAGAACTGGAAGCGGCCCTGGCAAGACTGGCAGCCCTGCGCATGAACAGTGACCAGCGCCAGACGCTGCTGGAACTGCATCAGGACTCGGTACACCTGGTGCGGGATGGTACCGCCGATGAGTACGCTCGTTACAACCAGCGCTTCCATGCACTGATTTTCGAAGGTGCCCACAGCAGCCAGCTGCAACAACTGGCAGAAGCCACCCGCCACCGGCTGTCGCCCTTCCGGCGCGCCCAGTTCCGCCTGTCCAACCGGGTCAGTAAATCCTGGGAGGAACACGATGCCATTGTCCGCGCCATCCTGGCCGGCGATGCGGATGGCGTGGCCCGCCTGATGCGCCTGCACGTGCAGACGGTAAGCGCCATGTCGGCGGAATTTGTGGCTGAACATCAGCAGGCGACGGGTGCAAAGAGGAAAGCCAACACATGAAAGCGGAATCCACCGCTGGCGTGATCTGCACGCCGGACGCCCGCGCCACCGAAGCGGGCATGAACATTCTCCGGGCCGGTGGTACAGCCATCGACGCGGCTATCGCAGCGGGCGCGGTTCTGTCGGTGGTCTACCCGCACATGACCGGTATTGGCGGCGATGCCCTGTGGCTGCTCAGCGATGGACGCCAAATAGATACTCTGCTGGGTCTGGGTCAGGCCGGCTGGAATCTGCCGGAATGCGGAACCATTACCCTGCGGGGGCCCGCCTCGGCGGCAACCACCGCAGGAGCCCTGAGGGGCTGGTCCATGGCACATGACTGGGGTAGCAATCGCTGGGGTTCTGCCCTGGCCTGGCCGGAACTACTGGAGCAGGCCATCGCCTGCGCTCGGGATGGCTATAGCCTATCCGCCAACCAGGCGTTCTGGCAGCAACAGCGACGGGGTCTGATCAGCAATCTGCCCGATCTCGCCAGCCTGTGCTGTGACGCGAACGGCACACTGCTCCCCGCTGGCACCAGGGTAATCCGTCCAGAACTGGCCAACACCCTGGAACATCTTGCCCGGGCGGGAATATCGGACTTCTACGAAGGCGAGCTGGCGACGGCCCTGGCAGAAGGGTTTGGCCGTCTCGGCAATGGCCTGACCCGGGAAGACCTGGCGAGAACAAAGGCCTGGCACAGCGAGCCCCTTAGTATCCGTTACCGCAGCGGCCGCCTTTACAACTTCCCACCCCCCACCCAGGGCCTGTATACCCTCAGTGCGTTGAACGCCCTTAACTTTGTCGACCTGGGTGCTCTGGGAAATGGTAGTGCGGATTATTTCCACTATCTGGTGGAAGCCATCAAGGCCCAGTTAAGCCAGCGCAACCAAAAGTTGTGTGATCCGGCCGGTGGCACCCTGCACCCCCGCCGCCTGCTTGACTCTACCCGGGCGTCCGCCAGCTTTGCCGCCATCGACCCCGGGGTCGCCGTTCCCTGGCAGGAAGAAGGAAAACCAGCCGATACGGTCTGGCTGGCAGCCAGCGATGCCAGCGGCCGGACCGCCTGCCTGATGCAGAGCCTGTTCCACGATTTCGGTTCCGGCTGCATGGTGGGAGACACCGGTATTCTGTGGCTGAACCGGGCTGCGGGCTTCAACCCCGACCCGGCCCATGCCAATGCCTGGGCCCCGGGCAAGCGCCCGGCCCATACCCTGAACCCATCGGCCTATCTGGCGGATGATGGCCGGCAGTTCTATTTCGGCACCCAGGGCGGCGACGGCCAGCCCCAGACCCAGATGGTGCTGGCGACCCAACTGATCGACTTCCGGCAGCCTGTCGACCAGGCATTGCAGGCCCCGCGTTTCCTTCAGGGGCGCAGCTTTTTTGGCAGCAGCGAAAGCCTTAAGCTGGAACACAATATTGCACCGGCGGTGGGAGCAGACCTGGCCAGCCGGGGCCACGATATCGAATGGATTCCGGAACTCAGTCCCTTTACCGGACTGGCCGGGGCTGTGGCAATCCATCCGGATGGCCGCCGCGAGGCCATGCACGACCCACGGGGTGAAGGCACCGCCCTGGGCTACCGGCACTCGCTCTGAAGGGTTGCTTCGGCGCCCTGCTACTCCTGGTCGCTGGCCGGATGTTATTCAATGCTCTTTAAAGATGGATGATCTTTGGTGCGGTTTTGTTGCTCAGGCATCAATATGGCGCACCAGTAGCCATTCACCTCCTCCCAAAGCCAGATATTTCCGTGTCTGAGGATGGCATCAGGTTTGCTAGCAATCATGTATTTAGAGCTAGCAATGATGAGCCAGCCAGATAACCCTCAAAGGAAATAGCGATATGGCGGTCGTCGATTACCTGTTCACCAACGCACGTCTTCCCGATGGCAAAGTCGTCAGCCTGGCGGTAAGCGACGGTCGTTTCTCCAACCTGATTGAATCGGGGGGCGAGCTTCCTGGCGCCCTGCACAAGACAGACCTGGGTTGCCGGCTGGTGGTTCCGGGCTTTGTTGAGGGCCATATTCACCTGGACACCAGCTTCTACGGCGACACCTGGCGCCCCCATAAACCCTGCACCGGTGAATTCGACGTTCGCGAGCGTGCGGCTTTTCAGGCCGAAAACCTGGCACTGGCTGCGCCGGTCGAAGAACGGGCCCGCAGTCAGCTCGAGCTCTGCCTGGCCCGGGGCACAACCAGCATGCGCAGTCATGTCATGGTTGACGACAGCGTTGGCGTGGAGCATCTGGAAGCGGTTCTTGCAGTTCGGGAAAGCTACCGCAAACAGATTGACATTCAACTGGTGGCCTTTCCCCAGCACGGCATACTTCAGAGCCCCTGCACGGCAGATTATATGAATCAGGCCATGTCCATGGGCTGTGATGTGGTCGGCGGGCTCGACCCGGCCGGTTTCGACGGCAACATCGCCGGGCACCTCAAGGTGGTTTTCGACATGGCGGAGCGACACGACGCCCGCATTGATATCCATCTGCACGACCCGGGGACCCTGGGCGTGTTCGAGATTAAATGCGTCGCCGACCACACCCGCGCCATGGGCATGGAAGGCCGTGTCACCATCAGTCACGCCTACTGCCTGGGTGACTTGCCCCTGGACCAGGTTCGCCGGGTCGCAGATACACTGGCCCGTTCGGGCGTTGCTGTTGTCACCAATGCTCCCGGAGCAAGAGCCTTTCCACCGGTGCACGTGCTGCGGGATGCCGGGGTAAATTATTTCGCTGGGAACGACAACATCCGGGATTCCTGGTGGCCCTGGGGAGATGGCGACCTGCTGCGCCGGGCCAATCTTATCGGTTACTGCTCCGGGTTCAATGAGGACCGGGAGCTGGAAGTGGCATTTGACATGGTAACCCTGGCGGGTGCCAAAGCACTTGGCCTTGGCAATTACGGTCTTGCGGTCGGGGCCGTGGCGGATTTCGTGGTTCTGGATGCAGAGCATATCCCGGAAGCCGTGGTAGCCGTCCCCACAGCCCGGGATGTCTACAAGGGCGGACGCCTGGTGGCATCCGGGGGGAAGTGTTTTGCTTCCCAGGTCACGACCTGAATCGGTGTATGCAGCGCGTTCAGCCTGATGGAGGAGCGGAAGATCTGGTCAGCCAGGCTCTGATCGTCATTCTGCTCCCGCAGGCTGGACTTGCCAAGACTACCCGGCCCCAGGATCCGCCCGTGGTTATCAACCGGAATCTCCACATACCAGAAACCCACCGAATCGCAGAGAACCAGACGCCGGACACCGAAAGTAAAGCTGCCGGGCTTGCCTGTGCATCATTCATCAAGAATCACTTCCTGTTCCATGAATTTACCGGTGGTACGAAAGGCCCCGGCCAGATCAACAAACCCCAGGTCTTCTGCCAGCGACAGAGCCTTAGTAAACCTCTCTGTAGAATCCGGAGACTTATGAAAACTGGTCAGCCAGGGTTGCCAGTCCGCTGGCTGCACAAAACCGGCCGCAGGCCCCAGTGCAGCAGCCACCGTAGCGAACATCTGCAGGCCACCCGCATCATAGTCAAAGGCGCAGAGCACTTCGCTGTAACCGCCCAACCATTCAAGAACCGCCGCCTGGTTAACCCGGTTGCCCGCACCCAGAACCACATCGCAGGCAGCCAGATCCAGTGGCCTGCCCAGCGCCTGGCTGGTAAAGGACAGCATCTGGTGATAGCAGTAGAAATTGCGTTCATTTTCCACCACCAGCACACAGGGCGCCCGCTGAAAGCCCTGATCCACTGAATCGCCACCGATAACCACCACATCCGGCCGCCCCGAAGCCAGGCCCTGATGGTAAGCCAGAAGGAAACTGACGTCGGTACCGTGACGGTGGGAATTGCCTTTTCTGGCGGCATCAGCACGGCTGACGGGGACCGCTGTTTCATTCTGCAGGAGGGCAAAGGCGGATTCATCCAGCACTGTGACCAGCCAGCGGTCAGCGCGCACCTTTTCCGTGGCAAAGATATCGCGATGGCGCCGACGGAAGTGCTCCGGAAGCTTTTTCAGAAAGGCTTCGTAGTTGATGGGCTGGCCGCTGAGTATTTTACGAAGGTAGTTCACGTGTCTGATTCCATATACCGCACTGGTCGTCCGGATTGTTTATCAGCTTTTCCAAAGGCGTTGGCGCCTGCGGAGCATGGTGAGAATACAAGGCGCATATTCGTCACAGAGACTTCCTGTCACCCCTGACCCATAACGCAAAAAGCCAGTCGTTTCCGACTGGCTTTTTTCAATAATGGTAGCGGGGGCTGGATTCGAACCAACGACCTTCGGGTTATGAGCCCGACGAGCTACCAGACTGCTCCACCCCGCATCAAACTGGTTGTTTTTCGGGAGGTTTTCTTTCTCTTCCCGATCAACGTGGCGCGTATATTAAGGATATCTTGCAGATCTGTCAAACAGTTTTCGACAGATTTCTATAAATGTTCGAACAGGTCGGTAGGAAAACCCTTTTCCTTCATCTCCCCGGCGGCTTCCAGCGCTTCTCTCACGGGCCGGAAGGAGCGCCGGTGCTGAGGGGTAGCACCCAGCCGGTTCAGGGCCTCCAGATGATCAGGGGTGGGATACCCCTTATGCCTGGCCAGCCCATAACCGGGCCAGTGGCGATCCAGCTCAACCATTTCCCGGTCACGGGTGACCTTGGCAAGAATGGAGGCAGCACTGATCGCCGCCACCCGCAAATCACCTTTCACCACCGGCTCCGAGGGCCAGTGCCACACGGGACACCGGTTACCATCCACCAACACGTACTCCGGTACAACAGAGAGACCGGCCACGGCACGTTCCATCGCCACCATGGTGGCCTGATAGATATTCAGCTCATCCACTTCACGGGCCTCACAACGGCCCAGATTCCAGCTCAGGGCCTTGCGGGTAATCTCTTCATACAGAATCTCACGACGCTTTTCCGAAAGCTTCTTGGAATCGGTCAGGCCCTCAACAGGGTTGTCCGGGTCAAGAATCACCGCAGCGGTCACCACCGCACCAATCAGCGGTCCACGGCCCACCTCGTCCACACCCGCCAGCAACCGGCCGGCATAACGGCATTCAAACGGGGGCAGTGGCACACGAGTCAACGCTTTCCCCTCTCCAGCAACCCGCCAATGGCTTCCGCAGCCCGGTCACTGGCGTTACGGCGCAACTGATGGTGCAGCCTGGTGAAGGCCTCTTTTTGCTGCTCCCGGGTGCTGCTGTCTTCCAGACACGCCAGCACTGCCGCACCCAGACTCTCCGGCGAGGCATCATCCTGCAGCAGCTCCGGCACCAGAGGTTGCTCCCAGAGCAGATTCGGCAAGGCAACATGGGTAACATTGACAATACGGGAGAGAATCGCCCAGCTGAAACCGCTCAGCCGGTACCCCACCACCATCGGCTTTTTCAGCAGCATCGCTTCCAGCGTCGCAGTACCAGAAGCAAGCAAAACCGCATCGGCGGCGGCCATCACTTCCCGCGAGCGACCCCGGATGATCGTCAACGGCAGAGACACGGAAAGACTCTCAACCAAGGTGCGCACCTGTTTTTCCCTCTCCCCGTTCACACAGGGAATCACCAGCTGCAGGTCTGGCTTGCGCTCCTGCAACCAGCGGGCCGCACCCAGAAACAGCTCCCCGAGTCGCTCAACCTCGCCGGCACGACTGCCGGGCAGGATAGCCAGCACCGGGGCATCCGGCGCAAGCCCCAGCCGCTCCCGGGCTCCGGCGGTATCGGTTTCCAGTGGAATCATGTCCGCCAGCGGATGGCCAACAAAGGAGACGGGCACCTGATGCTCTTCGTAAAAGCGCGCCTCGAAGGGAAAGAGTGTCAGCATCAGGTCCACGGACCTGGCGATGCGGAAAACCCGTTTCCGCCGCCAGGCCCAGACAGAGGGACTCACGTAATGGGCGGTGAGTATTCCGGCATTGCGACAACGTCGCTCCACTTCGAGGGTAAAATCCGGAGAATCAATGCCGATCACCACATCCGGCCGGACATTGCTGAGGAAGTAATCCAGCAGCCGGTCCCGGATACTGAACAATTCCCCCAAACGACCGAGCACTTCTACCAGCCCCATGACCGACAAGCGCTCCATCGGCACCAGCGAATGAAAACCGGCAGCGATCATTTCATCTCCGCCAATACCGACAAAGCGGGCGCGGGGATAGCGTTTGCGGAGGGAGCGGATCAGCCCGGCACCGAGAATATCGCCGGAGGCTTCTCCGGCTACGATGCCAATGGTCACTGGTCGATCAATAACCATCCCTGGTCGGGCGGGTCCCGTCACAGAGCGTTCACCTGTTCAGCGGACGATGCCACGTTCGGCGATCTTGAGGGATTCAATCAGCGGCTGCACTTCCGGCACGTCACCGTAGGCGGTTTGCAGTTCTTCCAGCGCCTGCTCACGGGTCAGGCCCTGCCGGTAGATGACCTTGTAGGCACGGCGCAGGGTCAGCAGAGAATCCTTGCTGAAGCCCCGGCGCTTCAGGCCTTCCACATTCATACCGTGGGGCCTTGCAGACTGGCCGCTGGCCATTACGTAGGCAGGAATATCCTTCAGCACGATGCTGCCGCCGGCACTCATGCTGTGTGCTCCAATGTGGCAGAACTGGTGCACCATGGTGCCACCACCGAGTATGGCGTAATCACCCACGGTCACATGGCCGGCCAGGGTGGCACAGTTGGCCAGGATGGTGTGGTCACCCAATACGCAGTCGTGGGCCACATGCACATAGGCCATCAGAAGATTGTGGTCACCAATGCGCGTTTCGCCGCGATCCTGCACTGTGCCCCGGTGGATGGTACAGTTCTCACGGATAACATTGTTGTTGCCGATGACCAGGGTAGTGGGCTCACCGTTGTACTTTTTGTCCTGGCACTCCTCGCCTATGCTGGCGAACTGAAAGATGCGGTTGCCGGAGCCGATCACCGTCGGACCCTTGATGACCACATGGGACATCACCTCGGTACCCTCGCCGATTTCCACGCCGGGGCCGATGTAACTCCAGGGACCAACGATCACACTATCCGCCAGCCGCGCACTCGGATCAACAATGGCCTGGGGATGAACGCCTGAGCCTTTAGCTGTTGTCATCAAACCCCTCGCTCGGCACTCATGACTTCTGCCACGCAGGCCACCTCGTCGCCCACCAGTGCGCGACAGTCAAATTTCCAGATACCGTGTTTTGCGGAAATCAGTCTTGACTCCATACGCAACTGATCTCCGGGCACTACCGGGCGTTTGAACCGCGCCTTGTTGGAGCCCGCCAGATAATGGATCACGCCGTCCGCCGTTTTGCGGTCCGCCGTAACAAAGCCAAGAATACCGGACAACTGAGCCATCGCCTCGATAATCAACACCCCGGGCATAACCGGCTTACCGGGAAAATGGCCGTTAAAGAATGGCTCATTGATGGAGATATTCTTGTAACCGGTGATGGATACGCCCTTTTCCACCTCAGTCACCCGGTCTACCAGCAGAAACGGATAACGATGGGGCAGGTATTGCATGATCTCTTCAATTTTCATCATTTCCACAGGGCCTCAGCCATCTATTTTCTTCTCCAGTTCCCGCAGCTTGCGAGCCATACTGTCCAACTGGCGAAAGCGTACTGCGTTCTTGCGCCACTGGCGATTGGTATCCGACCCTGTCCCGGATGAGTAAACACCGGGCTTGTCGATGTTGTTGGTGATCATGGTCATACCGGTTGCCTGCACGCCATCGGTGATTTCCAGGTGCCCGCTTACACCGGTGGCACCGCCAAACACACAGTTGCGGCCGATCCGGGTACTGCCGGCAATGCCCACCATGGCTGCCATGGCGCTGTTATCGCCAATGGTGACGTTGTGGCCGATCTGGATGAGGTTATCCAGCTTTACACCGTTACCGATGATCGTGTTGTCCAGGGCACCACGGTCGATTGTCGTGTTCGCCCCGACTTCCACATCATCTCCCAGCACCACGCCCCCCAACTGGGCAATGCGGTGCCAGACACCCTCCTCGATGGCAAAGCCAAAGCCGTCGGAGCCAATCACCGCACCGCTGAGAATATGGCAGCGCTTACCCACAGCGACATCATGGGCGATGGTTGCCCGTGGACGGATCACCGTATCTTCGCCAACCCTACTGCGAGCACCTACTACGCATCCGGCACCGACCACAACCCGTTCATCGATCACCGCATCCGCCTCAATCACCACATGGGGACCAATGCAGGCAGACTCCGCAATGCGGGCGGTCGGGTCGATTACCGCCGTCGGATGCACCCCCTGCTCAGGCACCGGGGCACGGTCAAACCAGTGACTGAGGCGAGCATACCCGAGATAGGGATTGTCCAGTACCAGGACATTGGTCGGACACTGTCCCACCATCTCCGGTGCGAGAATCACCGCGGCGGCGGAGGTGCCCTCAAGATAGCGGGCATAATTCGGGTTGGCCAGAAAGGCAATTTCCGAAGGGCCGGCGGCTTTCAGGGTGGCAACGCCGGTAATCCGTACCTGCCCGTCCCCCCGCAACTCGGCCCCCAGGGCCGAGGCCATGTCCTCCAGCCGGAATGATCGGTCTGTCATCGGTTGACTCCACACATCCAGGTTTGGCACCGGCCACGGACCAGTACCGGCTTCCGGTTCATTTATCCAGTTTTTGCAACAGTTTATCGGTCAGATCCATAGTGGGCCTGACATAGACCACGGCCTCGGCAGGCAGCACCAGGTCCAGCTCCTCTTCATCCAGCAGTTCCTTAAGGGCCTGATCCACTTCAGGGCGCGCCTTGTCGAGGAATGCCTGCTTGCGTTTGGCCACGGCGGAGTCCAGTTTCTCCTTGCGGTAGTTGAATTCCTTGAGCGCCTCCTGAAACTCGCTGGCCAGTTGCTGGCGTTCTTGCTCGTTCATCATCGCGGCATCTTTCTCGAGGCGCTCTTTTATCTTGCGAGCTTCTTCCTGGGCTTTGCGAACGCTCTCTTCATCATCGGCAAAGTCACTTTGCAGCTTGTCGCTGAAGCTGCGGGCCTCGTTCGAGGAAAACAGCGCCTGACGAAGGTTCACCACGCCGATTCTGGTTTCCGCCACGGCAGACACCGGGGCCGCCAGAAGCGCAGACAGCAACACTGCCACTACCGATAAACGCAACATGCTCAATCTCCTCTGCTTCATTTCATTGTTCTGAGGGCTTGTTGGTCCCGTCAGGTCAGAAGGTCTGGCCCAGGGAGAACTGGAATACCTGGGTTTCATCACCTGGCTCGTCGTTCAGCGGCTTGGCCAGACTGAACGCGAGCGGGCCCACCGCCGTGATCCACTGGAAGCCGATGCCCGCCGACAATCTTATTTCATTCAACGCCGGATCATAATTACGCTCGGTGTCAAACACCTGGCCGGCATCCAGAAACAGCGCAGTGCGCATGGACCTGCCTCCACCCGCAAAGGGTGTCGGGAAGATCAGTTCCAGGCTGCCTTCCGTGAGAATATTGCCGCCGAAAGGATCTTCATCCGAAAGATCATTGTCTGCAGGCCGCGCCAGCGGGCCCAACGAATTAGAACGGTAACCCCGAACCGAGCCGTAACCGCCGGCATAGAAATGCTCATAGAAGGGCATCACGTCACGACCGTCAAAACCTCCACCGTACCCGATCTCGCTGCGGGTGCGAATAATCCACGTCTGATCTTTATTCAGAGGCTGATAGAACTCCGTACGGTGGGTCAGCTTGTAAAAGCTCAGGTCACTGACCGGGATGGACACATCCGCAGACAGCGAGTGGCTGTAGCCATCGGTCGGCAGAACACCCCGGTTGAGCGTACTTCGCCGCCAGGAACCAAACAGGAAGTAGTTATTGAAATCGTTACCTTCCTCCTCCACAAACTCTGTTACATCCTTCGACGTAAAGACCCCCGTCTTGATCCTGGAGAGGGTATAGCCCAGCCCGAAATTGATGCGCGTGATATTGTCGGTGGGATAACCGAAGGTCAGGCGGCCACCGTATTCGTCCAGCAGGTACGATGAAATATCCCGTTCCTCGTAATCCGTTTCCCGGGCAAACACGCTGAAGCCACGGCTGACACCATCCACGGTGAAATAGGGATCGAGATAGGAGAAGTTGGCGCCCTTGACCGACTCGCTGATGTTGACCCCAAAAGAAACCCGCTTACCGGTACCCATGAAGTTACGTTCTGAAATGCTTGTCCCGATGATCGCGCCCGAATCCTGGGAGTAACCGATGGATGCCGAAAGGCTCCCTGTGGGTTGTTCGACCACATCGAAATTCACGTCAACCAGGTCATCCTGCCCGGGCACCGGCGCGGTATCCACCGTCACCCTTTCAAAGAAGCCAAGCCTTTCCAGCTGTGTTTTCGAGAACTCGATTCGGTCTGTGGAGGCAACGGCACCTTCCATCTGGGTCATTTCCTGGCGCAGAACGTCATCGCGGGTGCTGACATTGCCCCGGAAGGTAATACGGCGCACATAGGCCCGCTTGCCGGGCTCAATGTAAAACGTCACTTGCGCCGTATTATCCTCCGAGGTTTCCGGAATGGGATTAACGTTGGCAAACGCATAACCTTCCATACCCAGACGACGCGCCAGATTCTCCGAGATGGCGGTCATCGCGGCCCGCGAGAATACATCGCCTTCCTTGATGGTGATCAGCTTGCGAAGCTCTTCCTCCGGCACAATGAGCTCACCCCGCAAGCGGATACCGGAAACGGTGTACTGGGGGCCTTCATTGATGGCAATGGCGATGAACACTTCTTTCTTGTCCGGGGATATGGACACCTGGCTGGATTCCACATTGAAATCCAGATAACCCCGGTCCAGGTAAAAGGATCGCAAGGTTTCCAGGTCACCGCTCAGTCGCTCACGGGCGTATTTGTCAGCGCTGGTGATGGAGCTCCACCAGTTGGAGGTCTGCAGCTCGAACAGGTCTTTAAGCCGCTCATCACTGAAATTCTGGTTGCCCACGATATTCAGGTGCTGGATGGCGGCCACATCCCCTTCATTGATCTTGAGCATGACGGCAACGCGGTTACGTGGCAGCTCCTCCGCCGTGGCACGTACCCGGGCATTATAGCGCCCCTGGGCCACGTAGGAGCGGAGAATCTCAAGTTCCAGGCGCTCCAGGGTGGCGCGACGGAACACCTGCCCCTCTTCAAGCCCTGCGCCGGCCAATGCATCCATCAGCATGCCAGTTTCGATATTCTTGTTACCTTCGATCTTGATTTCGCTGATCGAGGGCCGCTCACGGACGGTCAGAATCAGCACATTACCATCCCGGCTGGCTTTAATATCGGTAAAGAGTCCGGTGCGGAACAGCACCTTGATGGCATCGGCCAGGTCCGTCGAGGCCAGGGATTCGCCGATATCCACCGGTAATGCGGAAAAAACGGTACCTGCGGATACCCGTTGCAGCCCCTCCACCTCAATATCCGATACGGTGAATTCGTTCGCAAGGGCCGTTCCGGCATCGGCGAATACTGCAACAAGGCCAAAGGCCAGAGCCAACAGAGTACGTCTCATTCAGTTAATTGCCTGTTTATACACGTAGAAGGAAGCCGCAATTCTCACAACCGCATCAGGTCGTTGTAAAGGGCGAATACCATTAATGTGAGAATCATCGCCATACCAATTCGTAACCCGAACGCCTGAGCCTGCTCTGACAGGGGTTTTCGACGAATCATCTCAATGGCGTAATACAATATATGACCGCCATCCAGGACCGGAACCGGCAGCAGGTTAAGTATCCCCAGACTGACACTCAGGTACGCCAGAAAACGGACAAAGTCCTCGAATCCCGAACTGACACTGGCTTCCGCCACCCGGGCGATGGTAATGGGGCCGCTGAGATTGGTGGGGGAAAGCAAACCGGTCAGCATCTTCCGGATCGCCACCAGGGTCAGGCGGGTATCCGCCCAGGTTTCTGACAGAGCCCGGGGAATAGCGGCAATTGGGCCATAGCTGACATCCCGCATCAGGTGATCAGGCCAGCGGATCTCTGTAACACCTGCCCCCACATACCCGGTGACGGTACCATCGTCCAGGGTGCGCGCCCGGGGGGTCACCTCAATCTGCTGCTGCGTACCATTGCGCTCTACGGTCAAAGCAAGAGTGGTTTCCGGCGCCTCGCGAATATGTTCCACCAGGGCAAACCAGTCCTCAACCGGCTCGCCGTCCACCGCCACCACCCGGTCACCGGTTTGCAGACCCGCCTGCCAGGCGCGGCCGCCCTCGGCAATCCGGCCCAGCACTGCGGGTACCTCCGGCCTCCAGGGGCTCAGTCCGAACTCCGCCAGCGGATTGGGGGTATCCCTGCTGAGCTGCCAGCCGCCAAGCTGACCGGTCAGGGTGTGCTCCCAGCCATTTTCCGCAACGGTAAGAGAAACCGTACCCTGCTCCCCTGCCCGCTCCAGCAGACGCATATTAATGTCGCGCCAGGAGGTCACTGGGTGGCCGTTTACCTCACGGATTTCCATGCCTTCCTGAAGGCCGACCCGCGCCGCAACGGAGTCCTGCGCAACCCCACCGACGACCGGTGCAACAGTGCTGAACCCCACGAAACTGAGCACCCAATAGGCAACAACAGCGAACAGAAAATTGGCAATCGGGCCGGCAGCAGCAATGGCGATACGACGGGAGGGGGGCTTGGACATGAATTCCTGGTCTATCTCGGATTCAGGTACCGGACCCTCCCGGCTGTCCAGCATTTTCACGTAACCGCCCAGTGGAATCGCCGCCACGGCAAACTCGGTGCCGTGGCGGTCATACCACGAAAACAGGGGTTTGCCGAAACCGACCGAGAACCGCAGCACCTTCACGCCACAGCGACGTGCCACCCAGAAATGGCCATACTCGTGCAGGGTGACCAGTATGCCCAGGGTCAGCAACAGTGCCAGCAGGGTTTGAATGATTTCCATAGGGCTCCCGAAGTCAGCCAGTCTCAAGTACAGATCAA
This sequence comes from Marinobacter sp., assembly GCA_014359475.1. GTDB lineage: Bacteria > Pseudomonadota > Gammaproteobacteria > Pseudomonadales > Oleiphilaceae > Marinobacter. The sequence continues at coordinate 34,499 of JACIZI010000023.1, forward strand.
CAAGGATCAGACCGCCTGTTGGCGGATCTGTTCCCGGGCCCGCTGCCGGGCCTCACTGTCCCTGGCAAAGATGGTATCGAATGAGTCGGCCGGCGCAACCGGAGTGCGGCACAGTACCTGCTCTATGATAACCGGTATGTCGGTAAAACGGACCCGCCCCTGCAAAAACGCCGCAACCGCTTCCTCATTCGCCGCATTCAGGACCGCCGGCGCGGTTCCGCCCTGACTGAATGCCTCCGCGGCCAGGCCCAGGCATGGGAAACGCTGCATATCCGGCCGTTCGAAATGGAAGCGGCCGATGGCAAACAGATCCAGGGGCGCAACGCCCGCATCAATCCGCTCCGGCCAGGCCAGGCCGTTAGCTATGGGGGTACGCATATCCGGACTGCCCAGCTGGGCCAGCACCGAACCATCCGCGTACTCCACCATGCTATGGATGATGGATTCCGGATGCACGTGCACTTCAATATTGCCCGGATCGGTATTGAACAGCCAGCAGGCCTCAATCAGCTCCAGACCCTTGTTCATCAGGGAAGCGGAGTCCACGGAAATCTTCCGGCCCATGGCCCAGTTGGGGTGTGCGCAGGCCTGCTCCGGGGTGACCGTGGCCAGTTGATCCGCCGGCATATTACGGAACGGGCCGCCGGATGCCGTCAGCAGGATACGGGTAATGCCAGCGGCGCGCAGATTGCGGACATGAGCCGGAGGCAGGCACTGAAAAATCGCGTTGTGCTCACTGTCAATGGGCAGCAATTCGGCACCGGAATGCCGCACCGCCTCCATGAACAGCCCGCCGGACATGACCAGTGCTTCCTTGTTGGCCAGCAATACCCGCTTGCCGGCACGCACCGCGGCGAGCGTGGGAGAGAGACCCGCCGCCCCGACGATGGCCGCCATCACGGTGTCGGCAGCCGGGTCTGAGGCTACCTGGCACAAACCATCAACGCCGGCCAGCACCTCCACCCCCGAGCCCGCACCCAGCCTCTCTCTCAGTCGCACAGCGGCATCCGGGTCGGCCATCACGGCATAGCGGGGCAAAAACTCCCGGCACAGGGTTTCCATATCCGCATCACGACTGCTGGCCGCCAGAGCATGCACCCGGAAACGGTCCGGATGGCGACGCACCACATCAAGCGTGCTCAGACCGATGGATCCGGTGGCGCCCAGCAGGGTGACGTGGCGTATCACGGCAGTCACCAGTAACCCGTTTTGAGCCAGCCCAGCAGCGTGATCATCAACGCAAATACCGGAATGGCCGCCGTCAGGCTGTCAATACGATCCATAATGCCACCGTGCCCCGGCAGCAGACCACTACTGTCCTTGATGCCCCGGAACCGCTTGAGCATGCTCTCCAGCAAGTCACCCAGTACCGAGACTCCTCCGGTCACCAGGGTGGCCAGTACCAGTAGAACAGCATCGGGCCAGCGGGCACCAGCCAGCTGGCTGATGATCGCCGCAAAGATGGCCACTGCCAGCAAGCCACCCCAGACGCCCGCCCAGGACTTGCCGGGACTGACCCGGGGCGCCAGTTTGGCCTTACCGAAGGCGCGGCCCGCAAAATAGGCCCCGATATCCGCCACCCAGACCACACAGAACACATACAGAATCAATAACAGATTGTTGTCCGCATCGCCGTAATAAAGCCCGGCGGTACGCATGTGATTGAGGCCGACCCAGGCCGGCACCAGCACCGGCAGGCCCATCAGCATGCGCACCGGAACACTGCCCCAGGCATGTGTGCCCGCCGGATAACTGCGCACCAGGGCGAAACATATCAGCCACCAGGCCAGCGCCAGCCACAATACCGGCATCGCGGGCAGGTCCCGCAGGAAAAACAAAAGAACCACCACAGCCAGCGCGTAGAGCACCCGATGCACCTGCCGGACCAGGCCGGACATATTGGCCCATTCCCAGGCCCCCAGGGTAATAACGACACCGGTAAACAGAGAGAACCCACGGGGGTCAAGGAGAAACACACCGCCAATGGCAATCGGTGCCAGCACAAGTGCGGTTATGATGCGTGTAATCAGCACAATTGAATTCGCTTTTTTGTCGTTATCAGGTCATTTTCAGGCGATCAATCTGATCGTCTGTCTGGCCGAACCGGCGTTTCCGGCAGGCGTAGGCGGCCAGTGCCTTGAGCATTTCGTTTTCCCGGAAATCCGGCCAGTATACCTCGGAGAAGTACAGCTCAGTGTAGGCCAGATGCCAGAGCAGAAAGTTGGAAATTCGCTGCTCTCCGGCCGTGCGGATCATCAGATCCGGCATCGGAAGATCGCCGATAACCAGGTGCTGCTGGATAAGGTCATCCGTAATATCCGACGGCTCCAGCTCTCCGGCATGCACCATGGCCGCCACAGTTTGCGTAGCCTGGGTGATATCCCAGTGGCCACCATAATTCGCCGCGATCACCAGCGTCATGCCGGAGTTATCCCGGGTCAGAGCTTCCGCCTGCTCCATGTGACGTTGCAGCTTCTCGCTGAAGGCCGAACGGTCACCGACAATGCGTAGCCGGATGTTGTTGCGGTGAAGCTTTTTCACCTCCCGTTCCAGGGCGAACAGGAACAACCGCATCAGGGCAGTCACCTCTTCTTCCGGGCGGCGCCAGTTTTCACTGGAAAATGCGAACAGGGTCAGCACCTCGATCCCTTCCCGGGCGCAGGTCTCCACCACTGCACGCACGGCTTTGACACCGGCCTTGTGGCCGGACGCTCCTGTCAGGTTGCGGGCCCTGGCCCAGCGATTATTGCCATCCATGATGATGGCGATATGCCGGGGCCTGCTGCCAGCTGACACCGGAATCTGTGCGGATACCCGTACCGTCATGAAATCCCCTGCCGCCCGGACTCACTGCGCCGGACGGGTTGTCGTGTTTTGCGAAGCCGGAGGATCAGACCTCCATCAGGTCATGTTCCTTGGTCTTGAGCTCTGCGTCGACTTCGGCAATGTACTTGTCGGTCAGTTTCTGGATCTGGTCTTCACCGCCGCGCTCTTCGTCTTCGTTGATCTCTTTTTCCTTCAACAGATCCTTGAGCATGCTGTTGGCATCACGCCGTGCGTTACGGATTGCCACACGAGCGTTCTCCGCGTCTGCCCTGGCCTGTTTGACCATCTCCTTACGGGTCTGCTCGGTGAGCATCGGCATGGGTACGCGGATCAGATCCCCGTTGGAAGACGGGTTCAGGCCCAGGTCAGATGCCATGATGGCCTTCTCGATGGTTGATGCCAGCGACTTTTCCCAGGGCTGCACCGCCAGAGTGCGATTGTCTTCCACGTTGATGCTGGCCACCTGTTTTAACGGAGTGTCCTGGCCGTAGTAACTGACCATCACACTGTCCAGAATGGACGGATGCGCACGGCCGGTGCGAATCTTGTTAAACGCGAAATGAAGCGAATCCAGACTTTTCTGCATCCGCTTTTCGGCATCTGCTTTGATATCGTCAATCACTGCAATATCCTCGGTTCGTTATCTGGCTGATTTTCAGCGCCGGTCCGGCTGCCGGCCCGTTATTCAGTCGGTTTATTTGATCGGGCTACTCAATCAGAGTCCCCTCGGACTCACCGGTCACGATGCGGGTCAGCACCCCGGATTTCGCCATATCAAACACCCGCAGCGGCATACCGTGGTCCCGGGCCAGGCAGATGGCGGTCAGGTCCATGACCTCCAGCTTTTTGTCGAGCACCTCGTCATAGGTCAGGTGATCATACTTTTCCGCCGAGGGATCCTTGACCGGATCTGCCGAGTATACGCCATCCACCTTGGTGGCCTTAAGCACAGCGTCCGCCTCGATCTCAATGCCTCGCAGGCAGGCAGCCGAATCCGTGGTAAAGAACGGGTTGCCGGTACCCGCACAGAAAATGACCACATCCCCATCCTTCAGGTCCCGCAACGCACGGCGGCGATCATAATGTTCCACAATACCACTCATGGGAATGGCTGACATGACCCGGGTACGGATACTGGAACGCTCCAGGGCATCACGCATCGCCAGTCCGTTCATCACGGTGGCCAGCATGCCCATGTGGTCACCGGTCACCCGGTCCATCCCGGCAGCATTGAGAGCCGCGCCACGGAACAGGTTACCCCCGCCGATCACCAGGCCTACCTGAACACCAATACCGATCAGGGCACCGATTTCCAATGCCATCCTGTCCAGCACTTTCGGATCAATACCGAACTCGTGTTCTCCCATCAGGGCTTCGCCACTGAGCTTGAGCAGAACGCGCTTGTATCTGGGCTGGGTGCTGGACGACTTCGGCATAGTGATTCCCTCTCTGGTGTCTGGCGGTTAAAGCATTGCAGGCCTGTATCTGACATACTCCTCGCAAAAGGGGTATCTCAGATACAAGCCCGCCACGGAAGCCGGCAGAACCGGCCAACGTGGCAGACTTGAAGGGTCCGGCTGAGCACCGGCCCCGAGGCGAAGCATCAGGCCTTGCCAGTACCTGCGGCAGCAGCTACTTCAGCGGCAAAATCCACTTCTTCCTTTTCGATACCCTCGCCCACTTCAACACGGACGAAACCAACCAGCTCACCACCAACGGACTTGATCAGCTCGCCAACCGTCTGGTCGGGATTCTTTACGAAAGGCTGCTCCACCAGGCTGTTCTCCTTGAGGAACTTCTTGATCCGGCCACCCATCATCTTCTCGACGATTTCGGCAGGCTTGCCTTCCATATCCGGCTGGGCCCTGATTACTTCTTTCTCTTTTTCCAGCTCGTCTTCCGGCATTTCTTCGGCCTTGCCAACCCGCGGGTTGACCGCCGCGGCATGCATGGCGATGTCGCGGGCCACTTCCGGATCACCGGCCGTCAGAGCTACAACAGACGCAATCTTGTTATTGCTGTGCACATAACCGTCCACAACCGGGCCTTCAATGCGCACGATGCGGCGCACGGTCACGTTTTCGCCGATCTTCTGGACCAGTGCTTCACGCTTGCTTTCGAGCTCACCGCTCATCAGCTCGGACACATCGGTAATACCTTTCTCGAACGCCACGTCCAGCAGTTCGCGGGCGAAGTTCTCGAAATTGTCGTCACGGGCAACAAAATCGGTTTCACAGTTTACTTCCAGAATGTAAGCCACTGTGTTGTCGTCCGACACCTTCAGGAAGGCAACGCCTTCGGCAGCGGTACGGCCGGCTTTCTTGGCAGCCTTCAGACCGGAAGACTTGCGCAGCTCCTCGATGGCAGCATCTACGCTGCCATCCGCTTCCACCAGTGCCTTCTTGCATTCCATCATGCCAAGGCCGGTACGCTCACGCAGCTCCTTGACCATTGCGGCAGTAATTGCAGCCATGTTCAATCCTCTCTACAAATCCGAATTCTTGACAGGGTGCCCCTCGCAGGGGCACCCCTTGCTATCTTGCAGCCTGCAGCCACTTTATTCCGCGGCCGGAGTAGCACCTTCGGCATCTTCGCTGACCTCAACAAACTCATCAGCGCCGGCGCCGGCAGACTGGACTGCTTCAATGCAGGTATCGGCAACTGCCTTCACGTAAATCTGGACGGCGCGGATGGCGTCGTCGTTACCCGGGATCACGTAGTCAACGCCGTCCGGATCACTGTTGGTGTCCACAATACCGATCACCGGAATGCCCAGCTTGTTGGCTTCCTTGATAGCGATCCGCTCGTGGTCAACGTCCACAACGAACAGTGCGTCCGGCAGGCCGCCCATGTCCTTGATACCACCAATACCACGCTCCAGCTTGTCCATCTCGCGGGTACGCTCAAGGGCTTCTTTCTTGGTCAGCTTGTCGAACGTGCCGTCCTGACTCTGGGCTTCCAGGTCACGGTAGCGACGGATGGACTGGCGGATGGTCTTGTAGTTGGTCAGCATGCCACCCAGCCAGCGGTGGTTAACGTAAGGCTGACCCGCGCGCTGGGCTTCTTCCTTGATGATCTTGGCAGCGGAACGCTTGGTACCAACGAACAGAATCTTGTTCTTGTTCTCTGCCAGGGACTGAACGAAGTTCAGCGCTTCATTCATGGCAGGAACAGTCTGCTCCAGGTTGATGATATGAATCTTGTTACGGGCGCCGAAGATATACTTCGACATTTTCGGGTTCCAGTAGCGGGTCTGGTGACCGAAGTGAGCACCTGCCTTGAGCAGGTCACGCATATTTACCTGAGCCATGATAGTTACCTTTTAGCTTCGGGTTAGGCCTCCACACGTCCGATTGCCCCAACCTGATCACCGCAAAAACGGCGAACGGGCACCCTGGGACAACGTGCCGACGTGTGTGTGAATTTGCCGGATTCGTTTCCGGCGGCGCGTTTATACCATAAACCGACCGTGCTTCGCCATCACTTTTCGCCCCCGAGGGAGGCCCTGGCACTGCCTTCCTTGTACCCGGCGGCCCTCAGCCTTAAAATGGTGCTTCAACCAAAATCAACGGGAAAGTCCATGCAGGTATCCATCAAGACTCCGGAAGAAATCGAGAAAATGCGGGTAGCCGGCCGGCTGGCCGCTGAGGTGCTGGAAATGCTCGACGAGCATGTAAAGCCCGGCGTCAGTACGGAGGAACTGGACCGCATTGCCCACGACTACATGGTTAAAGAACAGGGCACTGTTCCCGCCCCGCTGAATTACAAGGGCTTTCCGAAATCCATCTGCACCTCGGTCAATCACGTCATCTGTCATGGCATTCCGTCGGAAAAGAAAATCCTCAAGGACGGCGACATCATCAATATCGATGTCACCGTTATCAAGGATGAATTCCACGGCGATACCAGCAAGATGTGGATCGTCGGCAAACCGAAGCCCGGTACCGAGCGGCTGATCCAGATTACCCAGGAGTGCCTGTACAAGGGCATTGAGCTGGTCAAACCCGGCACCCGCCTGGGCGATATCGGGCATGTCATCCAGAAGCACGCCGAAAAACATCGCTACTCCGTGGTCCGGGACTACTGCGGCCACGGCATCGGCCGGGTGTTCCACGAAGAGCCCCAGGTGATGCACTACGGAAAGCCCGATACCGGCCTGGAGCTGCAGGAAGGCATGACCTTCACCATTGAGCCGATGATCAACCAGGGCAAGTACCAGACCAAGCTGCTGCCGGACGGCTGGACCGTGGTCACCAAGGACCACAAACTGTCTGCCCAGTGGGAGCACACCCTTCTGGTCACCGCCGATGGCCACGAAGTGCTGACCAAACGCAAAGAAGAGTCCTTCTAGGTGGATCTGAGCGAACTGGAATCCCGTATCAGCAATGACCCGTCCCCCGTCAAGGCAGCCCGGGAGCTGCTGAAATACCATTACGAGAGGGACGCACAGGCTTTCCGGGAAGGCGATGATGTTCGCTCGCTGGTTCACGGCCGGGCCCGGACGGTTGACCGGGTGCTGCAACTCATCTGGGGACGCTACCCGTTTGCCTCGTCAGACCGCATTGCCCTGGTCGCCGTCGGTGGCTATGGCCGGGGCGAGCTCCACCCCCATTCAGACATTGACCTGCTGATCCTGACCCGCGATGGCATTGATGATACCTGGCATGAGGACCTGGGGGCCTTTGTGACCCTCTTGTGGGATCTGCGCCTGGATATCGGCCACAGCGTCCGCAGCCTGGAAGAAAGCCTGCAGTCGGCCCGGGACGACGTCACCATACTCACCAACCTGCTGGAAACCCGCACTATCGCGGGACCCGATGAGCTGCGGGCAAAGCTCAGCAAAGCCGTCTACTCGGATGCCGTGAGCACTGACGGTGATTACTTCATCGCCAAACGGCAAGAGCAGAAACAGCGGCACAAAAAGTACGGTGATACCGAGTACAACCTGGAGCCTAACCTCAAGGGCGCACCCGGCGGACTGCGGGACATCCAGACAATCGGCTGGATCACCAAGCGCCATTTCGGCCTGCAGAGTCTGGCAGATCTGGCCCGCTTCAGCATACTGACCCAGGAAGAACACCAGATTCTGGTGGAAGGGGAAACCTTCCTTTGGCGACTGCGTTATGGTCTTCAACTGATCGCCGACCGCAACGAGAACCGCCTGCTGTTCGATCATCAACGCGCCCTGGCAGAAATGCTGGGTTATCGTGGTCAGGGCAAACGCCTGGGTGTGGAACTGATGATGCAGGCCTACTACCGAACCGTGCTGGCGTTGGCCGAACTCACCGATGTGATCCTGCAATATTACGACGAGGCGATCCTCGGCACCGGCGGCGAAGACGAAATCCGCCCTCTGAACAAACGATTCCAGACCCGCAACCAGTATATAGAAGCCGTTAACAATCAGGTGTTCGCCTACGCTCCCTACGCCATTCTGGAAATCTTCGTGCTGATGGCGCAACACCCGGAGGTCAAAGGCATACGGGCCACCACCATTCGTTCCCTGCGGGCACACCGCCACTTGATTGACGATGCCTTCCGCTCGAGTCTGGCGGTTATCTCCCTGTTCATGGAACTGTTGAAAACGCCCCACGACCTGGACGACACCCTGGCGGCCATGAAGAAATACAACGTGCTGGGTCGTTATCTGCCGGAGTTCGGCCAGATCATCGGGCAAATGCAGCACGACCTGTTCCATATATACACCGTGGACACCCACACATTGCGGGTGATCCGCAACATGGTGCGACTCGGCAAGCCGGAGGCCCGGACCGATTTCCCGCTCGCCTCCCGGCTGGTACACCGGCTCCCGAAACTGGAAGTGCTGTATATTGCCGGACTCTACCACGATATTGCCAAGGGTCGCGGCGGCGACCACTCGGAACTCGGCGCCATCGAGGCGGAGAACTTCTGCCAACGGCACCACCTGAGTGAGCGGGACACCCGGCTGATCTGCTGGCTGGTGGAGAACCACCTGCTGATGTCCATGACGGCCCAGCGCAAGGACATTTCCGACCCGGACATCATCCATCAGTTTGCCCGCAGCGTGCCCAGCCAGATCCACCTGGACTACCTCTATGTAATGACGGTTTGCGATATCAGCGCCACCAACCCCAAGCTGTGGAATACCTGGCGTGCCTCGTTGCTGCGCCAGCTTTACATCGAAACCAAACGGGCCCTGCGCCGCGGCGCCGAAACCCCGGTGAACCGCCACGAGTGGGTTCAGGCAACACAGCAGGAGGCGCGGGGGATTCTCCGCGCCCAGGGACTGAGTGACAAGCAGATCGACCAGGCCTGGCTGTCCCTGGATGAAGAGTATTTCCTGCAGGATTCGACCGTGGATATCGCCTGGCAGACTGCGGCGATCATCCGCCATGGCGACAATCCGGACCCGCTGGTCCTGATTCGTGACACCCGGGGCGGGCCGTCCGACGGCTACTCCCAGATCATCATCTTCATGCAGGACCGGGTTGACCTGTTTGCAGCCACCACCGCGGCGCTGGAACAGCTGAACCTGAACATCGTCGACGCACGCATCAGCTCAAGCGGTGGCCCATATTCCATCAGCTCCTACGTAGTACTGGACGAGCAGGGCCAGCCCCTGGGGGTGGACCCGGCACGCAAGGAAAGGGTGCGCAAACGACTGGTGGAGGAACTGGATGATCCGGAGGACTACCCGGACATCATCCATCGCCGCACCCCGAGACAGCTCAAGCACTTCGACTTCCCCACCGAAGTCACCCTGTCCAATGACACCGTCAACCAGCGCACCGTCATGGAAGTGATCACCCCTGACCGCCCTGGCCTGCTGGCGCGCATCGGCCGGGTGATGCTGGAGCACCGGGTACGACTCACCAACGCCAAGATCGCCACCCTCGGCGAGCGGGTAGAAGACGTTTTTTTCATTACCGACGAACACGGCAACGCGCTGCAGGATGCCGATGCCTGCCTGACCCTGCAACAGGACATGCGCAACACCCTGGACAACATTCAATGAACCCCAACCTGACCCGACTGCACCCCTACCCGTTCGAAAAACTGGCCAGGCTGAAAGCCGGCATCACCGTGCCGGAGCACCTGCCCGCCATCTCACTGGGCATCGGCGAACCGAAGCACCCGTCACCGGCCTTTGTAAAACAGGTGATTGCCGACCACCTGGACCGGCTGGCCAATTACCCCACCACCCGGGGCACCGACGAGTTGCGGGAGGCAATCAGCCAGTGGGCCACCACCCGCTTCGAACTCAAACCAGGAACCCTCAGTGCCGAGCGCCATGTGGTACCGGTCAATGGCACCCGGGAAGCCATTTTTGCGCTGGTGCAGGCGGTGATTGATAACAGCCAGCCGGCCACGGTAGTCAGCCCCAATCCGTTCTACCAGATCTATGAGGGTGCCGCATTGCTGGCCGGCGCTACGCCCCATTATCTTGCCTGTGACGGCACCCACGGATTCATTCCGGATTTTGCCGCGGTCCCGGCAGAGGTGTGGGACCAGTGCCAGCTTCTGTTCCTGTGCTCTCCGGGCAACCCCAGCGGCGCGGTGATCCCCAGGGAAACTCTGTCCCACGTGATCGAACTGGCAGACAGGCACGACTTCATCATTGCCTCCGACGAATGCTATTCGGAAATCTATCCCGAGGAAGGCCGCGCCCCGGAAGGCCTTCTGCAAACCTGCGCCGCCCTCGGCCGGGATGATTTTGCCCGCTGCATCGTGTTTCATAGCCTGTCCAAACGCAGCAACCTGCCAGGCCTGCGCTCCGGCTTCGTGGCCGGCGATGCCGGGGTACTGGCCGGCTACCTGAAATACCGCACCTACCATGGCTGCGCCATGCCGGTTCCCAATCAACTGGCCAGCATCGCCGCCTGGCAGGACGAAGATCACGTAAAAGAAAACCGCGCCGCCTACCGCGCCAAATTCGAAGCCGTAGTGCCAATCCTGCGTGAGGTCATGAACGTAGACTACCCGGATGCAGGCTTCTACCTCTGGCCGGAAACCCCGATGGACGACGAAACCTTCGCCCGGGGGCTGGCGGAACAACAGAACGTCCACGTACTGCCCGGTCGCTACCTTTCCCGCACCGTTGCTGGCCACAACCCGGGGGAAAACCGGGTACGCATGGCGCTGGTGGCTCCGCTGGAGGAATGCGTGGCAGCGGCGCGGCGGATTGTTGAGTTCGTCAAGAGCTATTGATTGATGGGCCGCGGATTCCGCGGCAGAAAAGAGTATTAAGACCATGAAACTATACGGCATCAAAAACTGCGATACCGTCAAAAAAGCCCGCCAATGGCTGGATGAAAACGGCATTGATTACCAGTTCCACGATTTCAAGAAAGACGGCCTGAATGATGAGCTGCTGGCCCGGCTTGAGGAAGGCGTCGGGTGGCAAGCCCTGCTCAATCGCCGGGGCACGACCTGGCGCAAACTTCCCCGGGAGGTTCGTGATACCATTGGCCCCCAATCCGCCCACCAGGTCATGCTGGAGAACCCGTCGATCATCAAACGGCCGGTTGTGGAGCGTGACGGGGAGATCACCGTGGGCTTTAACGCAGAGCAGTGGGCTGCGTGGGCGAAATAAATTGTTAGCCGCGGAAACCGCAGAAAACGCGGAAGAAATCAAAGATGGCACGGACTTTGGTGTTCAGCGATCGAGGGGGTCAGCGCCGCAGAGACAGAGCCCCTCGAAAACTTTGTCTTTTTTCCGCGTCCTTCCGTGGATTCCGCGGCTGAATAATTTCTTTTATCTTTTCCGTGTTCTTCCGCGGCACATAGGCTTTGAAACTGATCAATAACAGGAGCGACCACCAAATGAGTTTTGCATTCGGCATTGGCATTGGCACCCAGAACAACCAGGGCGAGTGGCTGGAGGTTTTCTACCAGCAGCCGGTGCTGTCTCCGGACAGTGTGCTGCTGGAAGTGGCTGGTAACGTGCTGGATTACACCAGTGGCAACAGGGCCATTGCCGCTAATGGCGATACTCTGAAAAACCTCGCCGGGGCGCTGCGCCAGGCCGGTCAGGCGGAGCAGGCCAACCTGGCCGCCAAGGCCGCCGAGAGCCGCCGCCCGGTGGTGGTCACCCTGCTGGACACCGATGATACCGCCTCCAGCACTCCGGAGGTGTACCTCAAGCTGCACCTGATCTCCCATCGTCTGGTCAGACCCCACGGCGTAAAGCTGGACGGAATCTTCGGCCTGCTGCCAAACCTGGCCTGGACCAGCGAAGGCGCGATCGACCTGAACGAACTACCCGAGCGTCAACTGCAGGCACGCATCGAAGGCCGCACCCTGGAAGTAAAGTCCGTGGACAAGTTCCCGCAAATGACTGACTACGTCGTGCCCAAGGGCGTTCGTATCGCCGATACCGCCCGGGTGCGCCTGGGTGCCTATGTGGGTGAAGGCACCACCATCATGCACGAAGGCTTCATCAACTTTAACGCCGGCACAGAAGGCGCCAGCATGATCGAAGGCCGGGTATCCGCCGGTGTAATGATCGGCAAGGGCTCCGACCTGGGCGGTGGCTGCTCCACCATGGGCACCCTCTCCGGCGGCGGCAACATTGTCATCTCCGTCGGCGAAAACTGTCTGCTCGGTGCCAACGCCGGCATTGGCATCCCGCTGGGCGACCGCTGCACCGTGGAAGCCGGCCTGTACATCACCTCCGGCACCAAAGTAGCCCTGCTGGATGACAGCAACGAACTGGTGGACGTTCTCAAGGCCCGCGACCTGGCCGGAAAATCCGACCTGCTGTTCCGCCGCAACAGCCAGACCGGCGCCGTGGAGTGCAAGACCAACAAGTCGGCCATTGCGCTGAACGAAGAGTTGCACGCTAATAACTAAAGATTGATTTGCCGCGGAAACCGCGGAAGGACGCGGAAAAAGAAAAAGAAAGAGGAATTGCTCTGGCAGCTTTATGTCCGACAAGCTGCCAGCTTCGGCTTCCGTGGCTGATTATTCCTTCCGCGTCTTTCCGCGTTTTCCGCGGCAAAAAAACAGAGAAACCCCTATGAATTTATCCCCCACCATAGAACTCGCCATGGACCTGATCCGTCGCCGGTCCGTCACGCCGGACGATGCGGGCTGTCAGGAGCTGATGATGTCCCGGCTGAAGCCCCTGGGGTTCGCTGGCGAGTCGATGCGGTTCGGCGATACGGATAACCTGTGGGCACGGAAAGGCTCCCGGGGGCCGGTGCTGGCGTTTGCCGGGCATACGGATGTGGTACCCACCGGCCCGGAGCAGAACTGGTCGGTTAAGCCCTTCGAGCCGACCATTCGTGAGGGTTATCTTTACGGTCGTGGCGCGGCAGACATGAAAGGCAGTCTGGCGGCGTTCGTGACCGCCTGCGAGCGTTTTGTGGCCACCCATCCTGAACACCGGGGGTCAATTGCCCTGCTGATCACCAGCGATGAAGAAGGCCCTGCCCAGGACGGCACAGTCAGGGTCATCGACGCCCTGGAAGCCCGTAACGAGAAAATGGACTGGTGCCTGGTGGGCGAACCCTCCAGCACCCATCAGGTGGGGGATACCATCAAGAACGGGCGGCGCGGTTCACTGCACGGCTATTTGACGGTCAAAGGCACCCAGGGCCATGTGGCTTACCCGCATCTGGCAGAGAATGCTGTACACGCCGTTGCCCCGGCACTGGATGCCCTGGCCCGGGAATTCTGGGATAACGGCAACGACTACTTCCCGCCCACCACCTTCCAGATCACCCGGGTTGAAGCCGGTACCGGCAGCAACATCATTCCCGGTGAGTGCCTGGTGCACTTCAACTTCCGCTACTGCACGGAAAACACCGCCGAGAGCCTGGAAGAGCGGGTCGTGGCGATCCTCGACCGCTTCGGCCTGAACTATGACCTGCAATGGCACCTGAGCGGCCGCCCCTTCCTCACCGACAAGGGCGCACTGGTCTCCGCCGCAGAAAGCGCCATCCGCGCCGTCACCGGCCGCAGCACAGAACTCTCCACCGCAGGCGGAACCTCCGACGGCCGCTTCATCGCCCCCACCGGAGCCCAGGTGGTCGAACTTGGGCCAGTAAATGCCACGATTCACAAGGTGGATGAGTGCGTGAAAGCAGAGGACCTGGATACGTTGTCGGAGATCTACGAGCAGATACTGGTGGAACTGCTTGGGTGATTTTTTTAGCCGCGGCCCAATAATTTCTTTTATCTTTTTTCCGTGTCCTTCCGTGGTTTCCGTGGCAATAAATCAGTAATGCGGCGGCGGGGTTTCTTCAGCTTCCGGGCGGATATGCGACGGCGCAATATCCTGCAACTGCCTGTGCAGCTTCTGCTTCGCCTCCCATAACTCGCGGATATCCAGCTCCTGGCGCGCCATCTGGGTATTCAGTTCGTCAATGGTCTGCTCCTGGAAAGCCAGTCGCATTTCCAGCGCTTCCAGGCGTGCCTGCAGTTCTTTACTCATGGTTTGGTCAGCACTCCCCCTAATCTGCTATCATCCGCCACTGCCCGTTTCCCGGTGAAGCGGGTTATGTTCGTGGCCGGCCGCTCAATAATACCGGATTGCCGGCTTTTTATCGTCATCGTTTATGAGTATGGAGAAACACCAGTCAATGCGTAATCCAGCAAAAGCGATCGTTGGTGCTCTGCTGATCGCCATTCCGTCGCCGTTTATCCTCGGCTTTCTTCTGGTCTCCCTGACCCCGGAAGCCATCCAGAACCTGTCCATGTCAGAGGCCGCCAAGCTGGTCACCAACACCCCGTTCATTCTGGGCAGTGCACAGGGCATTTCTGCTTATCTGATCACCGTGCTGCTGTTCGGTATCGCGGCTTATCTGGGTGTGGCCCTGTACGTCCGTGAAGGCAAGCGCAAGCCAGCCCGCAAGCCGGTCAGCCAGGGCCAGCAGGCGCCCCGAAGCCATACTGAGGCAGAAGAGGATCAGGACGATTCCGAAGGCCCGGAAGGCAGTGAGGAAGGCACCGTCAAATGGTTCAACGTCAAGAAAGGCTTCGGCTTTATTGTCCGCGACCAGGGGGACGAGATCTTCGTTCACTTCCGCGCCATTCGTGGCCGTGGCCGCCGCGTACTGCGCCAGGGCCAGCTGGTGCGCTTCGATGTGGTTGAGGCCGAAAAGGGCCTGCAGGCGGACAATGTGTCCACCCTGAGCGACTGATCACCGTTGCCGTGATCCGGCAGGTCCCCAGGGATCTGCCGGTTTTCTCTTCGCGGCCCTCAGTTCCAGACCGCCAGCTGCTCCCCCCGCTCATCCAGCCGCCACCATTTTTCATCCTCTACCGCATCCCCTTCCTGCCACTCGCTCTGACTGCAACGTATTTCCGTCTCCAGGCTGCGCCAGGCACTGCGGGCACACGTCAGGTCGCTGCTCCAGGGCAGGCTCTCACCTTCCAGCACCAGGCAGCTATAACGCTTGCCAAAGGCACCGGCATAAGCACTGATCGCTACCCGGCAACCACGATAAAAACCCGTACCTCTCATGGCAGGCGCGAGCGGATCACTCTCATCCAGTGTCAATTGATCCAGGTGGTCGGCCAGCCAGGCAGATAACTGGCCCGGGGCGAGGTCACGAATGTAGATTTCCAGATCCTGCAAGGGTGGTGTCTCCTGTGTGCGGTTCGGTCTGTCGCCCATTGTTCACCGGCGCCGCCTCGGCTGCAAGCCACCGCCGCTGCTCCTCCTGAAGGTCCTGCACCTGCAGACGACGAAGGTTGCCGGATTGCCTGCGCTGCTCCCACTGCGCCCCGAGATTCGCCAGCCGGGCTTCCAGCTCCCGAATAGCCTCAGCCAATACATCGTGATTTTCATGCCGGGCAACAGCCACCAGGGACTGTCGCCGTAGCGTATCCAGCTGTGCCCGCAACGCCTGCTGGCGGGACGAACCCCGCTGGGCATGCATGGCCAGGCGCACACAGGACCGTTCCACCCAGTGAAGCAACTGCCCCGGTAAAACCAGCGCCGGATCACGATATAGGGCCGCGTAGCGCAGCACGGTTTCAGGAATTTCCACGTTCCAGCGTTTCTCGAGGATCGGCTGGTGCGCCACCAGAATCGCCAGCCGCTGGTCATTACCGGGCAGTGGCATATCCACCAGATCCACCGCCCGACCCAGCCGTGACGCCAGTTCCCGGGTGGCAGTCCCCGCGTCATCCGGAGCGGGGCCCAGCAACAGTATCGACCCCGGCCAGGCAGATACCAGTCCAGAGGCCAGGCCGGAGGGCTGGTTCATCAAGGCCAGCAGATCGGCCGGCGGCATATTGTCCAGCACCAGTACCGGTAGCTGCGCGGGATCTGCCCCCGGCTCCGGCAGGCAGGGTTGGTCGTCCGCCAGCACCTCGGTCTCGGAGCGCAGATCCATGACCACATGACCGTACAACAATCCGGGGAGCACGCTGCGCAACCAGCAACTTTTACCGCTCCCGCGCGGCCCCCTCACCCACACCAATGCCCCGGGGCAGGACAGAGCCACCGCCACATCCTCAGCGAGCGCAGCCCAGCCCGGATCGGCCACCACCACCGGTACATGACCGGTACCAGACAGGGGGATTTCGCCCCGCCCCTCCGCAGACAAAGGCCACTGGCCCACAAGTTCCAGCACCGCGACATAGGCCTTACCCGACAGGCGGTCCAGATCCGAGGTCAGAACCTGCAACAAGTGAGGCCAGTCCAGCCATGGCAAATTGTGGACCTGCCGCGCGGTGGCAAACCAGTCCTGCAGCTGTGAGGACAAATGCCCGTCACCCCCGACTTCTGTGACGATGGGTTGCTCACACTGGATGGTGCGAATCAGTTCATCGAGGTCCACCCCACGGCCCTGCAAAAACGCACACAGCTGTGCGTCTGCATCCAGCAGCTCCAGCAGGAAATCCTCAACGGTAATCGCATGACCGCCCCGACGGGCGACATGGTCCCGCGCAGCCTGCAGCGCGGATTGACAAAGGGGGCTCAGGCATCCCTGCCAGTCTTCCATACACAGCTCCTTGTGTAATGTCCGGGCCTCTATGCCGGGTCAGCTCCGGTTGTAAGTATCCTGAAATCGTACAATATCGTCTTCACCGAGGTAACTGCCGGTCTGCACTTCAATCAGCTCCAGCGGAATCACCCCCGGATTGGTCAGGCGGTGCGTGACTCCCAACGGTATGTAAGTAGACTGATCTTCGGTAAGCAGCATGGTTTCCTCACCACGATGCACCGTTGCAGTACCCTTCACCACCACCCAGTGCTCTGCCCGGTGATGGTGCTTCTGCAACGACAGGGAGGCTCCGGGGTTCACCGTAATACGCTTGACCTGGAAGCGGTCCGCCTGGGCAATACCCTCATAGGTTCCCCAGGGGCGATGCACTTTCTTGTGGAACTTGTGCTCATGCCCACCCCGGTCCTTCACCTGCTGGACCAGCTTCTTCACATCCTGAACCCGGCTACGGTCCGCCACCAGCACCACATCGTCGGTTTCCACTATAACATGGTTGGTGAGACCCAATGCCGCAATCAGGCGCCCCTCGGAGTGCAGGTAGGAACCGGTGACATCCTCAACAATCACATCACCACGGCACACATTACCCTGCGCATCCTGGGGCTGGATTTCCCAGAGGGCCGACCAGGATCCCACATCGGACCAGCCGGCATCCAGCGGCACCACGACCGCATCGGAAGTCTTTTCCATCACAGCATAGTCAATGGAATCATCCGGGCAGGCCTCAAACGCAGCTTTATCCACCCGGGTGAAATCCATGTCCGCCGCCCGTTTTTCCCAGGCGGCACGACAGGCGCTCATCATCTCAGGCTGGTGCTTTTCCAGCTCCTGCAGGTAACGATCCGCCCGGAACAGGAAAATCCCGCTGTTCCAGAAGTAATCCCCCTCGTCCAGATAGCCCTGTGCCGTGGCGGCATCCGGTTTCTCCACAAATGCTGCCACATCGCTGTAATCGCCCTGGCTCTGCCCGGCCTTGATATAGCCATAGCCCGTGTGTGGCGTGGCCGGCACAATGCCAAAAGTAACCAGCTTGCCGGCTTCGGCAGCCCTGGCACCACAGGCCACAGCCTTACCAAACGCCTCGGCATTCTTCAGCACATGATCGGAGGGCATCACCAGCATCAGCTCGGCCGGATTCTGCTCCGCTGCAGCCAGTGCTGCCAGCGCAATCGCCGGCGCGGTATTGCGCCCCACCGGCTCCAGTACAATGCCCGCCGTACGATCACCGGCCCCGGACTGCAGGTGAGCCGCCACCACAAAACGGTGTTCCTCATTGGTAATGGCCATTACCCGGATGTCGTCCCCCAGTCCCAGACCACGGTCAATGGTCTCCGCCAGCAGGGAATCATCAGACACAACGGGAAGGAACTGCTTGGGGTAGGCTTCACGGGAAAGCGGCCAAAGGCGCGTACCGGAACCACCGGAAAGAATAACAGCCAGCATGAGTCGTCCTTGCATCAGTGTTTTGCGGATTCTACCACAGCCTTTATAAACCGTGGGAACAGGCCTTGCTTTTACAGTGCCCGGTTTGTCAACGCATAATTGCTTCCGGCTGACCTTTGTGTGAGGTTACTCATACATTAACACTTACCGACCAGACCCATGAGAATACGGATAACCCACCAACGCATCACCATAGCTCTGCAACTGATCCTGCTGACCGAGGCGATATTTGCGGCCTGGCAACAGCGCTGGCTGACCGCCTTCCTCAGCAGCATGATTATCCTGATCACCTTCTTCCCGGTCCTGTTCGAGCGGCGCTTTCGCATTCACATACCACCGGAGTTACAGCTCTCCGCGATCGGCTTCGTGTTTGGTTCCCTGTTCCTGGGCGAAGTCCGGGATTACTACAGCCGCTTCTGGTGGTGGGATACCGCACTGCATACCCTGTCCGGATTCCTGCTGGGCATACTGGGCTTCCTGCTGGTGCACGTGATGAACCAGATGGAACGCATCCACATACACCTCAAGCCCGGCTTCGTCGCCTTCTTCGCCTTCATGTTTGCCCTGGGTGTCGGGGCCCTTTGGGAGATTTTTGAATTCACCATGGACAGCGTGTTCGGCATGAACATGCAGAAACCGATGCTCGGCGACCCGTCCGGGCTCACTGATACCATGTGGGACCTGATTGTCGATGCGCTCGGTGCCCTGATTGTCTCCGTCCTTGGCTGGCGTTACCTGAACAACCCGGAGCAGGATTCCTTTCTGGAGCGGTGGATCAATGGCTTTATCGAGAGGAACCCGAGGTTCTTCCGGAAATAACCGGGCCGGCAGGTGCCCTTACGCTTCAATGATCGCAGGCTGCTACAGGCCACATCACCAGGTACCGGTATTCTCCATGCTGGCCCAGGGTTCTCTCGGCTCCAGCGCCTCCCCCTTCTGCAATAACTCAACCGAGATGCCGTCGGGCGAGCGCACAAACGCCATGTGCCCGTCTCTCGGCGGGCGGTTAATCACCACGCCGTTGCTTTGCAGGTGCTCGCACAGTACGTAGATATCATCTACGCGATACGCCAGGTGGCCGAAGTTCCGGCCGCCGGTGTATTCCTCCGGGTCCCAGTTCCAGGTCAACTCAATCATCGGGGCCCGGTCTTCCTTCGCGCGTTTTTCATCTTCAGGCGCTGCCAGAAACACCAGTGTAAACCGGCCCTTTTCGCTGTCCTTGCGGCTGATTTCCTTAAGGCCCAGCAGGTCGCAATAGAAATGCAGGGATTCATCGAGGTTGCTGACGCGAACCATGGTGTGCAGGTATTGCATAGTCATTCTCTCCAACGGGCATTGGACATTATCGCCCTCAATTTCCCAAATCCAGTTGATAGCGAGCGTAGCGCCCTTTGCTTTGAATTGGCACCAATACTCCCTTTGCCACCAGCTCCTGGAGGTCGCGAGTGGCGGTGGCTTTGGAGCAACGGGTCAGGTTCTGGTACTTCTTCGCATTAATTCCATCCTCAAACTCCGGCGAATGACGCCCGAGCATTCTCCGGATCAGCTTTATCTGCCGGTCATTCAGGTCACGTTTATTGAGCGAATCCCAGAAGCGGGCCTTTGTGACAACATATTGAATGACACCTATAGCCCCTTCCAAGGCCTCCACGACACGTTCGCCAAACCAATTCACCCAGGGCGTTACATCCAGCGTATCTTTTGAGGCGGCATGCAATTGCTGATAATAGGCTTTGCGGTGCTTGCTCAGCACCGTCGCCAAACTCATCATCAGCGGCTGCCCCAGCATCTGAGACACGGCCACATCAGCAATCGCCCGGCCCACCCTTCCATTACCGTCCTCATACGGGTGAACCGTTTCAAACCAGAGATGAGCAATTGCCGCCCGCGCCACCCCGGGCAACTCCCGGGATTCTTCATTAAACCAGTCCACAAATAGCTGCATTTCTCCCGGCACACGCTCCGACGGGGGTGCTTCGAAGTGAATCGTCGGATTATGGACAGGGCCGGAGACTATCTGCATAGCATCTGAATGCGTGCGCCATTGCCCCGCGGTACCTGCCGAGTTAATCAATGGCCCGGGGCCCGGCTCGGGTATCACAAGTTTGTTCCAGCGATGCAAGCGCTCCGCCGTTAACGGCGCTTTATAGAGATCCATCACTTCAAGAATCAAAGCCGAAATACCAGCAGCGACCGGGTCATGAACAGCCACTTTTTCTTCGGGATCCAGAAAGTGATTCTTGATGGAACTGCGCACATCATCGCGATTCAGCGCCTCCCCCTCAATCGCACTGGTTTCAATCGCAGCGCTGACCAGGAGATCCAGCCTGGCCTCACTACTGAGATCCTCCGGAACGACCTCCACCGCACCCAGAATTTTGTGAGCGGCAGCGAAAGCCCTGCTCGTCCAAAGCTCTCCAGCTTTCTGATCAAAGGTATAGGCAGGCCAATCATCCAGTTCCCAGGTGTACATGTCACGGGCCTTTCAGAAGGTTCTATCGGCTCAATATAAATAAAAATATGAGCCGATAGAAGCATTCTAACGGCTCAAGTGCATGACTGAGTCACAAGCGAGAGAGAGCCAGGTGAGACCTGAATCCGTGACTTGAACATTTGATTCTGATCATACAACAATCAGACTCGCGCCACTGACCGCCCTTTCCCTACGCATTCATCTGTCATGGACTATGCTCTTCCTTCATTATCCGGACCACACGCTCATCCATACAACTGCGCACAAACC
The DNA here is from genome assembly GCA_014359475.1 of Marinobacter sp. GTDB lineage: Bacteria > Pseudomonadota > Gammaproteobacteria > Pseudomonadales > Oleiphilaceae > Marinobacter. The sequence continues at coordinate 55,454 of JACIZI010000023.1, forward strand.
GGTTCATCGGCGCCTGATCGCCCGACTCATAGAACGCCAGCATCCGTTCGTTAAACTCCAGTTGCCTGGACGCAGGGACGTTAATCGCGGGGTATCCGCTATTCAGCAAATGCCCGTTCATCATAAACCGGCCCATGCGTACTTTCACTCTCCAGCAATCCCGAACCGAAGTCTACACACCCCACAGCGGAACCCGGAAAATCATGTCGGGGCGGCTGACCCAACCTGTCCTGTGTCTTCCCGCCCTTAACAACCCGGCTTTGGCCAGATTCCAGGGAAAATTGGCTTGAGTCCTGCCCGGGTGGGTATATTAGGTGTAGAGTCATTGATTCAGGCTGTATCCATAGTGTAAGGAGGCTTCATGGCGGACCTGGAAAACCCAACCATAAGACAAGTATGCGCTGCCCTTAAGCGGCATCAGAATATCCTTATGGCAGTTGTTTTCGGCTCAGTCGCCGAAGGGACTGCCCAAAACACCAACGATGTGGATGTCGCCGTGTTGGCCAACGACAAGCTGACGGCCGAGCAGGCAATTGCCCTGATCGAAGATATCGCTCACGCAACGGGGCGGGCGGTTGATCTCATAGACCTGCGAAAGGCGGGACAGCCGGTACTGAGTGAAATAGTCGCTCATGGAAAGCAGATTCTTGGCGCCAGAAGCCACTGGGGCGATCTGATCTTCCGCAATGTCATGGACCAGGAGGACTTTGTTCCCTATCAGCAACGCATTCTTGAAGGACGCAGGCAGGCATGGATCAACAGCCAGGGTCCCGGATTCTCAGAAAGTGATTCTTGATGGAACTGCGCACATTATCACGATTCAGCGTCCTCCCTCATGCGCACTGGTTTCAATCGCAGTGCTGACCAGAAGACCCAGCCTCGCCTCCCTACTGAGCTCCTCCGGAACGACCTCCACCGCACCTGGCCCGCAACGAATCCTGGCCTGAACATTCATCACTGACCTGAGCAAAGATCTCGGTAACCGGTCTATTCGGATCGGCCTTGTGCAGTTCCAGCACTCGCTTGCTTTGCTGCTTCAGCGCCTCACTGGGTCTGGCCCACTGGTCTTCCGGCAGCGGTTCAGACCATTTGGCCATGGCTTCGGGCAAAGCCTTTTGGTTCATGCGCCGGATTTTCTTTACCTCCCACTCCACCAGCCGGTTCGGGAGGGTCTACTTTTGGGGACTCCTGTACGGGGACAATGGGGTGGCCGTTCTCCGGCCTGGCCCTCAGCAGTTCGCAGGCTTACGCCAGGAGCTTTTCGTGTTCCGTGGAAGACCGGTAGAACGCCTCCAGCAGCTGCTGAGGAGTCAGCCGGGGGTTCTTCCTGCGCATGGCGCGGATTTGCCGGTTGGCTTTCTGCAGCTCTTCAGACGGCTTCGCCTGTTCTTCTCCGGGTACAGGTTCTGACCAGTCGTGGAGCTCTTGCGGCAGCGATCGGGGCATCAGTTTGTTGGTACGCCACTCGGTGATTTTGTAGGCCAGATAACGCTGAAAGAACCAGTCACCGACTTTCTTCCACAGCCAGGCACCGGTGGACTTTTCCTGCCGGGCTTTGCGGCAGCTTTCCTTGTAGTGGGCCAGGGTGTCGCTGTTCTGCGGATCCGGGCAGGCTTCGGGGCCGTCTTCCATAAAGCGGCGGAGGCTCTCCCACTGGGCAATGCCGGCGGTTTCGTGGCCAACGGAGATGGAGGTTGCGGCCAGGGCGGTTTCCGGATCGCCCGGATCGGGGACCGCCAGGGTGAGCATAACCTGTTCGGTGAACAGGGCGGGACCGACAGCATCCCGCTTCTCGATGTAGGCGACCAGCTTTTCCCAGGGGTAGTAGACGTATTCCAGGCGGGGGGCGTGTTTTTTCTTGAAGTAGATCGCTGTCGTTATATATGGAATAAAAATGAGGTTCTCAATTCCAAAAACAACCCAACTCCAGAAAATATAGGCCTGTTGATAGTCATCAAACGGCTTGTCTTCCGTTAAAGGGACAAGCAGGGCAAAAATGGTAAACATGTAGATAACGTAGATCCCAATCCAGGCACCTTCTCCCCAAAATGGGACTTTTACATCCTGCCCACCACCCCATCGGGGTATAGCGATTTGCCTCTTTACCCTGTTAAGACGGACGAGGGGGGACTCCTTGAGCTCTTTGTTAGTGCGGAAGTGGATAACAAGCCCCCAAGGCAATGTTAAAAATACGTGTAGCACCAACACAAAAAGAGGCGGTCCCCAACTGAAATACCCCCAATCCGACCACTTTATCAAGGAAGGTAAAATGCCCACTAAAATCGTCGTCAAAAATGCCAGACTCAGAAACATCAAAGCAAACTCGGCAGCGAAAACTAAATTGCCACCCTGAAGGTCCATCCATTTGTTATTCTTTTGACGGATCCACTGAACCGGATCCGTGGCCTCAGCACCCGTCTCTACGGGTAACGGGCTCAGGGCCAATATATCCCCGGTTTCTGTCTGGCGATGCTCACCAGCCTGCAACCTTTGCTCACTCATGCGTCACTCTCTTCGGCAAGAACAGATTCATAGCCCAGTATCAGTGGAGCAATGTTCTCATCGGGCTCCTCGGCCACTTTCAGAGGTTGCCAGGCTTTCTCCGAGTTCGCTGGCACATGGGGCACATTACCCTGTTCATGAAGAGCCAACCTAGCGTGAAATGCCTTGCCAGATCCCGGCAACCAGTCACTCACGCCATCCGGCTTGAAACGAACCGCAAGATAAAGACCGTTAACCCATTCCAGTTCATCAAACAACAAGCTCGCGCGAAGTCTCACTCCGTCTTCGTTATTTCCGAGGGGTAAAAAGGCTTCGGACCATTCACCGGTTGCTGCCTGCCATTCTGTTCCTCTTTTCTCGAGTATGACCCATTCAGCATTGTCAGCCGATAATTTGCTGATTCCGGGTAAGACAAGCTCAATAGCGCAGTAGCGGAACTGTTGGTTCAAGGCTTCCCGTTCCGCCATCACTGACAGTTCGGGACGATAGGTCAACTTTGCCAGTTCGTACCGTTGTTCGTCAGCTTCCCACCCTTTGCTTTCATTGCCCCATTGGCTCTTTTCGCACCAGGCCTGCAGCTCTGAGCGGGTAAAACGGTTGTGAATGTATTCACCAGCCAGCACAAGGATTGTGCCCGCCCAGAGCCAGGCATTCATCCCACGAAAAACTCCACCCCCCAAGCCCAGCATCCCCTTATGGACTGACCTCCACGTTACATTCTTGGCTTCCTTCCTGATAATTTGGTTGATGCCGCTGGATCCCATCCATCCCAATCGTCCACTGCCATAGACCATCATTCCATCGCCTGAAAGAGCTATTGCAGAACCAACTCGCTGCCCAGTACGTTGATTTGCACCAAAAGTACTTATAAAGCGCTTTATTCCGTCCGCACCAGCCGCAAAAAAACCACCCCAAGCGGCAATCGTCCCACCCCAAACGTTAACACGCGCCAACCGTGTCAATACAGACTCAGCTTTACTCACATGCTGGTAGTAATAATTCAGTCTCGCGCTGCCAACTATGGTGACAACACTTGCTGTGGCGCCAATAGCTCCGAAAGAATTGCTTGCTACGTCAGCATACCAACTGACAACATCATCACTGTCATCCTGCGCAAAAAGTTCGGCCAACCCCACAAAACTAACCAACCCCATAAACGACACAACCCCAAGCCCACCAATCCGCCTGGTGATGTCCCCGGCATTGTCTCCGTTTACCAGCCCCCGCGCATGGTCGAACACGGCCTTCATTCCAGAGCGGTTGCGCAGCTTCTCGAGTTCGTCCAGCTCTGCCATCACGGCACGGGCTTCGGCGGTGCCTTTGAGATTACCGATTTTGAGGATACCGTTGTATTGGTTGCCTTCCGAGGGTGCCAGGTCTTCGAGTGCCTTACGGGCTTGCTTCACCTTCCTGCCTTGCGCCCTTCTTGCAGCTCGCAATCGGCGAATTTCAGCGTCATAAATGTTCTTCTGATCTTTCCTTAAAGCCCTGTTGGATTCCCTGCGCTGTTGGTCGAGTCTGGCTTCCCGCTGCTTGTATTCGTTGTACTGACGGGCATGGGTTTCCAGATCCGTTATCAGATCATCCGCCTTGCCAAGCGTGCCCTCATCCGCAATGCCAAGATCCAGCTTGTATAATAACTGGTTATCCAGCAGATACGCGCGCAGACCGGCGTTCATGGACTTGAAGACATTCTTCAGCCGGTCGTGAAGTCTCGCATCGCTGGTTTTCTCCACCAGGCTGAACAGCGCCTGCCTGGCTGCGGGCTGCTTCTGGGCAAGGCGCTGACTCAGCTCGGCACTCAGCGCCGGTGTCAGGGTGGCAAATCGCAGCTGGGGGTTCTCGGCCAGGGTATTCTGCCAGTCGTCATAAGCGACCGCGTTATCCCTGGCATCCAGTACTTTCTTCAGCGCATCCAGCAATTTGGCGATAGGCCGGGCATAAACTTCAGGCTTGATATCAAAACTGACCAGATGTTGATGCCCGATTTCATTACCGAAGTAGTAATCAGTGAGAAAGCTGAAGTCGCCGGCATCCTCGGCATACTCGTTCAAGACATTGAGTTGCGCGTTATCCAGTCGCAGAAAATCAAGATATGCCTGTTCTTCCAGGCGGTCGTAAACATGCCCGACCAGGTGATAGGAGGGGATCAGTGTCTGCAAAGACCTGGCGATTTTTTCCTTTTCTGCCCGCAGGGTCTCAAGGGTTGCCTCCGCTTGTTCCAGATAGCGGTTCATCTCGTCCACCCTGACCAGATGGCGGATGCCCCGCTCACCCGACAGGCTGCCATGTTCTGCTTTCTTCTGGTTATCGTGGAGGGCCTCAAGCACCCGGTCGAGCGTTTCGGTTGGTGTGGCCAGCTGGGTTGCCAGCTCCTTCACTTTCTTATTCTGAGCCTGCCAGGCTTTGACGGTTTCCCGTCCGGCGAACTGTGCCCCGGGGCCGTATGAAACATATTCTTTTGCCAGATCCGCCACTTCCTGACGCTGTGCTGCCGAGGCATGGCCAATCCGTTCCAGTGCCTCGACCTCACCCGGGTCTTCGACCTGCGTAAGTGCGGCATCCACAAAGGAGGCCACGGTTTCGTCATCCAGTTTCATCAGACCGTGAATGAACTTTGCCGGGTAATAACGGATATCCTCTTCGGCCAGCCAGTCGTTGAGTGTGGTGTCCACTTCCCGCCAGGCATCCAGCAAATCGCTGATCTGCCCGGTCAGGTCGTCCACCACCAGATACGCATGATCTTTCTCATACCTGGTCAGGCGATGAGCGAAAGGCTCCTGCTTTGCCTCTGCAGATTCAGCAGCCCAGTACCAGGGGGCCAGCGGTCCTTCAGCCTCACCACTTTCAGGGTGAACCAGAGCCGTCTCCAGGGTTTCTTTCGGCACCAGATGGTCATGACCGGATTCAGGGCAATAACCGTCCAGATTGACCGTGCGCATCACCTGCTGGCGATAGTCCTGCCAGCCGATCAGCATGCTGCATTTCTTCGCCGTGAGCTGGGTTTCCGAGAAAAGAACCTCGATCTGCCCTTTGCGGGGAACAATGATCGCCGCTTCTGCCGGAATGCCCTCTCGTTGATCTTTCGTCGCGTCGTCACCTTCCCAGAGGCGCTTCTCCACCGCGCCGCCTTCGGTAACGACAAACTCCTGCAGGATATCCGGCGCACTGGAATGGAACAGGTAAAGATAGCCGTCACGAACAGTGCGAATCCCCATCGGACGAAAATCCGTCTCGAATCCCGGATCCAGCTGTCCCAGACCCGGATCCTCTTCCGCGTAGGCATAACGGACAGGAATCAGGTGCAGGTCAGCCAGCGTCAGCGGACAGCTTCCCGCTGCAGTGGAGTCGGACATGCTCTTGCGGTCGGCGGCGGCTATCGGGTCGGCTAGGGTCGCTGTCATGTGGTTTGCCCGGTCCCTGAGTTCTCGTTAATGGTTGGCTTTACTGCGTCCCGGGCCAGCACTGCCGCTTCCCGGGCGGCCGTTTCTGCATCCGAGGCCTGCGGAATCGCTTTCAGGAGCGCCTGCACAGGCTCAGGCAGATCCTCCGGAAGCCGGCCGGGGCGCAGAAAGCCGAATACGTTGGCCCACTGGGTTAAGGCTCGCTCGGACAGGTATTCTGCCTGACGGGCCAGGTCCAGCAATTGCGATAGCCTGGCGATTTGTAAAACCCGTTCAGCGTCATTAGTCCAGTGCGGGAAGAACTGATCCAGGTGCGCCACCATTGCTTTGAGGAGGCTGCGTCGGTCGACCTTTGTTAACGCCTCGACATCCTGCCCGGACAGCACCAGTGGTTCCGGAAGCTTCTGAGCCTTTGCGCTCGTCAGCTGTATATGGTGCCAGTTGCCATCGAGTGAATCCGGCAATAACACTTCATCAACCGGAGTGCCAACCCGGCGCAATGCTCCTGCCTCGCCAAATACCACGGAGGCGACTGCCGGCTCTGCAAATCTCAGAAACAGATCCACTCCGGCAGGGTGTTTAACCCTTACAAACTGGCGCAGCCAGGCCGCCAGCGCCGGCAGCTCCAGAGTACTTCTGAGCAGGTAGCCCCACTCCTTCGTGAAGCCTTCGTCAATCAAGCGCTGTACCATCGGATGGTCAGAATTAACCCGCACCAGCAACGGGCCCACATCGGATATTTCACCATAGACCGGACCAGCAAACAGGTTCAGGTGTTCCGGGCTTTCACAGGCCTGGTATAACTGCCTTTCCGCCTCCGGCAGGGCAATGCCGTCGATCAGCAGATAGTTCCAGCGCCAACCGTTCTCAGTGAGCGATTCGTGTCCGGGAGCCTTGTTAGTCATATTGCACCCCTGTCACGCCTTTTCTTCACAAACAGCCGTCAGTGCTTTGCCTTCTTTCAGGGCCTGACGCTGAGCCACCGGACTGAAGTTTGCCCGCTGCCCAACCTCCGCCAGCGCCTCCGGCTCCGGCGCGACCGGCTTATCCCCCTCAAGCACCTGCGGCATCCCCGGCATCACAGTCCCTTGCCCGGTGCCGCTGCCGGCGGCTCCGCCGGAACTGATCTTGATGCCGGGGCCGGAGAGGGACACTCCGGTGGGATCAAGCTTCAGGAAGCTGCCGCCTGCGGCAATCGTCAGTTCCGTGCCGGCATCAATGACCACCTTGGCTCCGGCCTTGTGGTGCACTTCCTGGCCGGCTTCGGTGAACGTGCCCTGCGCAGTTTTCTGGTGCAGGGTGCCGCCGATGGTCTGGCTGCTGTCGCCGCCGATAAAGCTGCGGGCTTCGCCGTCTACCGTCAGGTCGTCGTTGGCCTTGATATGGGTGATGCGGTTGTTGCCGACGGTGGTGTGGCTGTCGTTGTTCACCACCTCGGTGCGGTTGTTTTCCGTCAGCAGGTCCAGGTCTTTCTGGGCGTGGACGTAGATCTGTTCTTCCCCGGCTTCGTCTTCAAAGCGCAGTTCGTTGCTGCCCTCGCCCTTGTGGGTTTTGGTCTTGAGGGTGGTGCGGGTTTTGTGTTCCGGCAGCGCATAGGGCGGTGTGTTAGTCGCGTGCCAGGTGCGGCCGGTGATGATCGGCT
>JACIZI010000024.1 GCA_014359475.1 Marinobacter sp.
ATTCAGATCTGCCGGTTTTCTGCCGGGAAGAGGATGTTTGAGCGAAGCGAGTTACTCGACCAGAAGAAAACCGGCCCCACCCCCACAACCGGCCATACTCCATTATCAAAGACCAAAAAAAACGCCAGCTCGAAGGCCGGCGTTTTCAGATCAGAGGTCAACTACCTCAAAGGCGATCAGGCTACGGAAGCCTCAGATGCCTTCCTGGTGTAGTCTTCCATCTGATCGAAGTTGAGATACTTGTAGATCTCTTTGGACATGCTGTTGAGGTCCCTGGCGTACTCCATGTATTCCTCGGCGGAGGGGAGTTTGCCCAGTACCGCGCCAACCGCTGCCAGTTCCGCGGAAGTCAGGTACACGTTGGCACCATCGCCCAGGCGGTTCGGGAAGTTACGGGTTGAGGTAGACAACACCGTGCTTTTGGCAGCAACGCGGGCCTGGTTACCCATGCACAAGGAACAGCCGGGCATCTCGGTGCGAACACCGGCGGTGCCGTAGATGTTGAAGTAACCTTCTTCCATCAACTGGGCCTGGTCCATCTTGGTGGGCGGGGACATCCACAGACGGGTTTTCAGGGGCTCCTTGTTCTGCGCCAGCAGCTTGCCAGCGGCGCGGAAGTGACCGATGTTGGTCATGCAGGAACCAATGAATACTTCATCGACCTTGTCGCCGGCGACCTCGGACAGGGTGCGGGCATCGTCCGGATCGTTCGGGCAGCAGACAATCGGCTCCTTGATGTCGGCCAGATCGATCTCGATCACGTGGGCGTATTCCGCGTCCTTGTCGGCACGCATCAGCTTCGGATCAGCCAGCCACTCTTCCATCTGCCTGGCGCGACGTTCCAGGGTACGCGGATCGCCGTAGCCTTCGGCAATCATCCAGCGCAGCATGGTGATGTTGGAGCGCAGGTACTCGGCCACGGACTCTTCGGACAGGTTGATGGTGCAACCGGCCGCGGAGCGCTCCGCAGAGGCGTCAGACAGCTCAAATGCCTGCTCGACGGTCAGGTGCTCCAGCCCTTCGATTTCCAGGATGCGACCGGAGAATTCGTTGATCTTGCCCTTCTTCTCAACGGTCAGCATGCCCTGCTTGATGCCATACAGCGGGATGGCGTGTACCAGGTCACGCAGGGTGATACCCGGCTGCATCTCGCCCTTGAAGCGAACCAGAACGGATTCCGGCATGTCCAGCGGCATAACGCCGGTGGCGGCGGCGAAGGCGACCAGACCGGAGCCGGCCGGGAAGGAGATGCCCATGGGGAAGCGGGTATGGGAGTCACCCCCGGTACCGACGGTGTCCGGCAGCAGCATGCGGTTCAGCCAGGAGTGGATGATACCGTCACCCGGGCGCAGGGAAACACCGCCACGGTTACGGATAAAGTCTGGCATGGTGTGCTGCATTTCCACGTCAACCGGCTTCGGATACGCGGCGGTGTGGCAGAAAGACTGCATGACCAGATCTGCCTGGAAGCCCAGGCATGCCAGGTCTTTCAGCTCGTCACGGGTCATCGGGCCCGTGGTGTCCTGGGAACCCACGGTGGTCATGTGCGGCTCGCAGTAGGTGTTCGGACGAACGCCTTTGCCTTCTTCCAGGCCACAGGCTTTGCCGACCATCTTCTGGGCCAGGGTGAAGCCCTTGGTGCCGGCTTCCGGATCTTTCGGCAGACGGAAGATGTCAGTGGGGCCCATGCCCAGGGCCTGACGGGCCTTGTTGGTGAGGCCACGGCCAATGATCAGCGGAATACGGCCGCCGGCCTGAACCTCGTCCAGGATGACGTCGGACTTGAACTTGAACTCGGAGATGGTTTCGCCGGCTTCGTTCAGGATTTTGCCTTCGTAGGGGCGGATTTCGATCACGTCGCCCATGTTCATGTTGTCGACCGGGGCTTCGAAGACCAGTGCGCCGGCATCTTCCATGGTGTTGAAGAAGATCGGGGCCACCTTGTTGCCGATACAGACACCGCCGGCACGCTTGTTCGGAACGCCCGGGATATCGTCACCGAAGAACCACAGAACAGAGTTGGTGGCAGACTTACGGGAAGAACCGGTACCGACCACGTCACCAACGAAGGCAACCGGCAGGCCCCTGGATTTGATTTCGTCGATCTGGCTCATGGGGCCGGTTACACCCGGCTCGTCCGGGGTCAGGCCGTCGCGCTCCATCTTGTAGGCAGCGCGGGCGTGCAGGGGGATGTCCGGGCGGGACCAGGCATCCGGAGCCGGGGACAGGTCGTCGGTGTTGGTTTCGCCGGTCACCTTGAAGACCACCATTTTGGTGCTCTCAGGCACTTTCTTCCTGTTGGTGAACCACTCGGCGTTGGCCCAGGATTCAACAACGGATCTGGCCACGGCGTTGCCGGCATCCATTTTTTCCTTCACATCGTTGAAGGCATCGAACATCAGCAGGGTTTTCTTCAGCTGTTCACCGGCCAGCTCGGCCAGCTCGCTGTCGTCCAGCAGGTCAACCAGGGTCGCGATGTTATAGCCGCCCTGCATCAGGCCCAGCAGTTTAACGGCGTATTCCTTACTGATCAGGGGAGTCGTAGCTTCCCCCTTGACGATGGCGGTCAGGAAAGCGGCCTTGACGTAGGCGGCTTCGTCCACGCCCGGCGGAATGCGGTTTTCCAGAAGATACACCAGTGTTTCTTCTTCGCCGGCCGGCGGATTCTTCAGCAGCTCAACCAGGGCAGCCGTCTGCTCGGCGTTCAGGGGCTTGGGGGGAATACCCAGGGCTTCACGTTCAGCAACGTGTTCACGATAGGCTTCTAACACGATATGGACCCTCATCAGTTGGTATGTCCCGCTTCGTTGGCATCGTTGCCGGCGGGAAGGTTTTTTGGCGGAAAAGGCCGAAATCAGGCGCTGCATTCTATAGGAAACCACTGATAAAGTTAAGCTGGCCGGTAGTCGAGGGTTATAGGCAGCCTTTATACTTGGTGCTGTGCACCTGACGCCCCTTTTTACCCGACCCGGCTGTGATATGAACGACGCTCTGCAGGAAATTCATGACTTTCTCCCGTGCCGCACCCCTGCCGCATGGATAGACAACGCCCTGGCCAATCAGGATCTGATGCTGATTGACCATGCCCACTGCGAGAAAAAGGCGGCCTCCACAGCCCTGAGCCTGATGTACCGTTATGTGGACAACACCGACCTGCTCAACAGGATGTCCCGTCTGGCCAGGGAAGAGCTGCGTCACTTCGAGCAAGTGCTGGCAATCATGAAAAAGCGCGGTGTTCATTACTACCATCTTACCCCCGCCCGATATGCCGCCGGCCTGCGTAAACTGGTGCGCAGGGAGGACCCGGCCCGACTGGTGGATGTACTGATCGTCGGTGCCATCATTGAGGCTCGCTCCTGCGAGCGCTTTGCTGCCCTGGCGCCGTATCTCGATGACCAGCTGGCGGACTTTTACAATAGTTTGTTGAAGTCTGAAGCCAGACATTATCAGGATTATCTGCAGCTGGCGGAGCAGGCCAATGGCGGGCCAGTGAATGATCGGGTGGCAGAGTTTATGGCGGTGGAGCGGGCGTTGATCGAATCACCGGATGGGGAGTTCCGGTTTCATAGCGGACCGGGCCAGGGTGGGTCTTGCACTATTTACAGTTGATACCGGACAGGATCCGTTGATCACCCCGGGCTACGCTGACAAAGCTCCATCCACTGGTCGATACCGGCACTTCGGTATTTCTGTTTGTGCAGAATAAAGTAGAACTGGCGGTCGAAATGGCGGTGCTCTGGTACTTCCAGGGGTACCAGAGCACCCCGGCGAAACGCATCCGCCAGGCAGACCCGGGACAGGCAGCCGATGCCCAGATTGCTTTCCACTGCACGCTTGATGGCTTCGGTGTGTTCCAGCTCCAGCAGGATGTTCAGGTCCGGCAGCAGACCATGCATGCCCCGCTCGAAGGTCTGGCGAGTGCCGGAGCCGGGTTCCCGCATGATCCATGTGGCTTCCCGGAGGTCCTGGTCGCTGAGGGTCTTTTTTCCCGCCAGAGGGTGTCCTGGCGAACAGAATACCCGCAGTTCGTCACCTCGCCAGGGGATGACATCCAGCTCCTCGGATTGCAGTTCCCCTTCGATCAGGCCGATATCCAGTTCGAAGTCTTTCACCCGTCGGGCGATGGTGCTGGTGTTGGCCACTTCCAGTGAAACCCGGGGACGGGTAGGGGTATTCATGTATTGGGCCATGACTCCGACGGCAAGATAGTTACCGATAGTCAATGTGGCACCGACTTTCAGGGCGCCGACTTCTGTGTGGTGACTGAAGGCCTGCTCCAGTTCGTTGGCCTGGGCAAGGATGGCTTCCACCTTGGGTCGGTATAGGCGCCCCAGTTCGTTAAGCTGCAGCCGTTTGCCAACCCGGTCGAACAGCTTGATATTGAACTGGCTCTCCAGTTCTTTCAGCGCGCTGCTGGCGGCGGACTGGGACATGGCGAGGGATTCTGCGGCACGGGTAATGTTCTGGAAATGTGCCGCGGCAAGAAACACCTCGAGCTGGCGGAAACTGTATTTCATAATCGATAAATCCGAATAAGGTTATGAAAATATCCCATTTTGTCGATATGTTAGCTGCGGGTTACACTTTACGCAATTCGGATTTCAAGTTTCGCCAGTCGGCGACCCAGGCAAGCAGAGGTTTACATGAGCAAACTGATGAAAGAAACGGTTACCAGTGTGCATCACTGGAACGACACGCTGTTCAGCTTCAAGACCAGCCGCGATCCGGGCTTCCGGTTCAAGAATGGTCATTTCGTCATGATTGGCCTGGAAACCGATGGAAAGCCGCTGATGCGTGCCTACAGTATTGCCAGCGCCAACTATGAAGAGGAGCTTGAGTTCTTTTCCATCAAGGTGCCGGACGGCCCGCTGACGTCGAAGCTGCAGAAGATCAAGCCGGGTGATGAAATCCTTCTGAGCAAGAAGCCCACCGGTACACTGATAATGGACAACCTGCTGCCCGGCCGCAATTTGTGGCTTATAAGTACCGGGACTGGTCTGGCACCATTCATGAGTATCATCAAGGATCCGGAAGTCTATGAAGCTTACGACCGGGTGATTCTGACCCACGGCGTGCGTTATGTGTCAGAGCTGGCTTACCAGGAAGAAATCGAGGGGCTGCCGGATAACGAATACTTTGGTGAAATGGTGGATGGCAAGCTGCTGTATTATCCCACCGTGACCCGCGAGCCGTTCCGCAACCAGGGTCGCCTGACTGACGCCATGGAAAGCGGCAAGATTACCCGTGATCTCGGGGTACCGGATTTTGATATTGAGAATGACCGCTTCATGATCTGCGGCAGCCCCAGTATGCTCAAGGACACCTGCGCAATCCTGGACAAGATGGGTTTCCAGGAAGCCCGGGGCGGCAATATGGGCCATTACGTGATTGAACGGGCATTCGTCGAGCAGTAAAGGCAGTCCCGTGAACCACAAAGCCCCCGGTCTACTCAGCCGGGGGCTTTGTGGTGGTGGGCCTGGAATGAGCGCATTCTATGCTGACAGCGGAACGTCCAGCTGCTCGGAGACCCATTTGAGCGCCCGGGCCCGCTCTTGTGCACCGTCCACCTCACCTGGGTGGAAACCCGGGCGGAAGTAAGACAGGTAGCGGGGCAGCAGCTTTGTGGTTTTGCTGGTGGGGCCTATGAAATAGCCTAGTCCCTTGAGGGTGTCCCAAAGCCCCGGCTTTTCCTCCAGGGACCGGTAGAGGGCAATGAAGTGCATCAGGCTGAAGAGCATGAACTGGATGGAGGTGGTCACCATCTGGCTGCTGCGAATCCAGTAATCGCCAACGGTCTCCTGGTATACGTCGAAGGCTACGGCCTTGTGCTCGCTCTCCTCGATGGCATGCCAGACCCAAAGGGCCCTCACGCGGGTGTCCATGCCTTTGAGAAATTCCGGGTCGGTTAGCACCAGTTCCGCCAGCATGGCGGTAAAGTGCTCCAGAGCACAGGTCATGGCCAGCCGTCGCTCCGGTGACATGATGCGCTCACGGAAAGCCAGGCCGTTTTTGACAAAGTTTTCGATTTTCCGGGTCGGCAGCCCGCGGCTCGCCATCAGCGCATTGAGGTCCTCGTGGGCATTGCCGTGGTGGGCTTCCTGCCCGATAAAACCCCGGATGGCTTTTTGCAGGGTGGGGCTCTTCACCTTGTCCTGAAAGTTTCTGACCGAGCGGATAAAAAAACGTTCGCCTTCCGGGAAGGTGCAGGATTGCGCGGTCATTACCAGGGTTTTGGTAATATCCCTGTCAAACCACCAGGTGGGCAAATCCTCACCCAGGTTAAACTGTGGCTGGCGTGGTGTAATGGTACTCATGGCATTCGCTCCGTACGCAACAGCGGGAATGGCCTTATTCAGCTGTTACTCTAAGTTGTAATGCATTGAGCTGGAATTGTCAGGTTACGCCTGGCCGATGACCGAACTCTGGCCCGGATTCACCGGTGAACCCGGACTTACTATGGAGAATGCACCACGTGCGTACATGGCTTGTGGCCGGTTTGCTTGCCGTTATTCTCGCGTTGGTGCTGGCCGACCGGCTGACCCGGGAATCCGAAGTGCCCGGGTTGGTCCTGTCTGACCAGCAACTGAAATGGGTGGGGGAGCAGATATTTCGCAATGAATGTGCCGGGCGCTATGACTGTCTGGTGCACTGGAACCGGGGAGAAGCCTTTCCGTCGCTGGGCATCGGGCATTTCATCTGGTACCCGGCGGGGGTTGATGAGCGGTTTGTGGAGAGTTTCCCGGCCCTGATCCGGTTTATGGCGGATCGTTCCGTGGCCATACCCGAATGGCTGGCGGTCGAGCCGGTACCGGATGCCCCCTGGCCGGACCGGCCGGCTTTTCTGCAGGCGGACGGAAGTGAGCGGGTGACCGGTTTGCGGGCGTTTCTGGATCGCACCAAGGCGGTTCAGGTCGCGTTTATCTTCCGGCGCACCGAACAGTCCCTGAGCCGGGTGCTGGATGCGGTACCTGATGCCCGGCGCTACGAAGTGGCCGCTCACATCAAGGCGCTGGCCGGCACGCCCGGCGGTGTCTATGCCCTGATGGATTATGTGAATTTCAAGGGTGAGGGGTTATCGCCCACAGAACGCTACAATGATCAGGGCTGGGGTCTGCTGCAGGTGCTGTTGGCGATGTCTGGCTCACCTGGCCAGAGTGCGCTTGTGCAATTTCGTGAGGCAGCCGGCACTGTTCTTGAGCGCCGTGCTGAGAACGCAGAGAATCCAATCGAACGAGAGCGCTGGCTGCCAGGGTGGCGGAAGCGCCTCGAGACCTATAAAGAGCCTTCCGCATTAAAAAGTTCCGAATAATTTTGCATAAAACCAGCTCATTTCCCGAACCTTGTCCAGCTTTATAACAGGCGTGGCCCTTGGTGTGTTTTTTTTGGCGCATTGGCCCGGAGCGCGGGCGCTGTATTGGTGCGCAAAACAACGCCACCTCTTTCCAGATTCGCCTGAATCGCACTGCTCATTGATACAAACAATATAAATCATGGATTTACGGTTCGTGGCTTGCAAATTGCTGGGCACAGTCGTCGCGAAAACCAACTGATGTTCGGAGAAGAGACAATGAGAAAGATGAGATCGATTGCTCTGGGAGTTGCTCTGGTGGCAGGCACGTTCACGGCTAGTAGTGTCATGGCTGCCACGACTCTAAAAAACGTCAAGCAAAAAGGCCATCTCCAGTGTGGGGTAACCACCGGTTTGCCGGGCTTCTCACAGCCCGATGAGAAAGGCAACTGGACCGGTATCGATGTGGATACCTGCCGTGCGGTAGCCGCCGCCATCTTCGGTGACGCAGGCGCAGTGGAATTCACGCCGCTGACAGCCAAGGAGCGCTTTACGGCGTTGCAGTCCGGTGAAATCGATATGTTGTCCCGTAACACTACCTGGACCCTGACCCGGGATGCCTCTCTGGGCCTCAACTTCGCCGGCGTGAACTACTACGATGGGCAGGGGTTCCTGATCAACAAAGGTATCGGCGTGGATGATGCCACCCAGCTGGATGGTGCAACCATCTGTATCCAGGCTGGTACCACCACCGAACTGAACCTGTCGGACTATTTCCGCGCCAAAGGCATGAAATTCAAGCCGATCGTATTCGATACCTCGGAGCAGACCGTTCAGGGCTTCGCGGCCGGTCGTTGCGACGTTCTGACATCAGACCGTTCCCAGCTGGCGGCACTGCGCTCGAAGCTGTCTGACCCGAACTCTGCCAAGATTCTGCCCAATACCATTTCCAAGGAGCCGCTGGGCCCGGTTGTGCGTCAGGGCGATGATCAGTGGTTCAACATCGTCAAGTGGGTGCTCTTCACGCAGATCAATGCCGAGGAATTGGGTGTCACCAGTGCCAACGCGGATGACATGCTGAAGTCTGACAACCCCGGTATACAGCGCCTGCTCGGTACAGACGGCGATATGGGAGCCAAGCTGGGACTCCCCGCTGACTTTGGTCACAAGGTGGTGAAGCTGGTTGGTAACTACGGTGAAATGTACGACCGCAACGTAGGTCCGGACACCCCGTTGGCGCTGGATCGCGGTATCAATGCGCTGTGGACTGAAGGCGGCATCATGTATGCGCCGCCGGTTCGTTAAGACCTGAAGGCATACGGCGAAGTCTCCTGTGTCCCGCTGAAGGGGAGGCTTCGCCGTTATTTCTGATGCTGTAAACCACAGGAAAGCTCTTCCGGACACTTCATGAAACAACAAAGAATTGATGCCGGACCTGCGGGACCAGTGCCCTGGTACGACCCCCGGGTCCGCTCACTCTTCTTTCAGGCGATAGCCATCGCCCTTGTTTTTTGGGGCGGGTGGGTTCTCGTCGATAACACGCTTTCCAATATGGAAAGCCGTGGCATCAGTACCGGTTTCGGATTCCTGAATAAAACGGCCGGGTTTGGCATCATCATGAATCTGGTGCCTTACGATGCAACCATGTCCTATGGCCGAACGTTCTGGGTCGGTCTTACCAATACGCTGCTTGTTTCCGCGATGGGTGTGGTAACCGCCACGATTCTCGGTTTCATCATTGGTGTTGCTCGGCTATCGAGTAACTGGCTGGTGGCCAGGATGGCGCTGGTCTACATCGAGGTGATTCGTAACATACCGCTGCTGCTGCAGATTTTCTTCTGGTACTTTGCTGTACTCAGAAATCTTCCGTCACCGCGCCAGAGCCTGGATGTCGGTGGTATCCTGTTCCTCAATAATCGCGGGCTGTACCTGCCCGGGCCCATGCCACAGGAAGGGTTCGGCATTGTATGGGGCGGCATTTTGCTTGCTATTGCTGCTGTCGTTGGTATCCGGATCCGGGCCAGAAAGCGCCAGTTGGCGACCGGTCAGATCTTCCCGGCATTCAGGGTTGGCTTGGCCATTCTGGTATTTGTACCCGTGGTCTCTTTCCTGGTGGCCGGTCGCCCCCTGGAATGGGATCTTCCGGTGCTCAGGGGGTTCAACTTTGGCGGGGGAATTACCATCATCC
Organism: Marinobacter sp.; assembly: GCA_014359475.1. Taxonomy (GTDB): domain Bacteria; phylum Pseudomonadota; class Gammaproteobacteria; order Pseudomonadales; family Oleiphilaceae; genus Marinobacter. The sequence continues at coordinate 9,477 of JACIZI010000024.1, forward strand.
CGGAGTTGGCGGCTCTGTGGATTGCGCTGTCTCTGTATACCGCCAGCTTTATCGCTGAAATAGTGCGCTCGGGCATCCTCTCGGTCAGCAAGGGGCAGACCGAGGCATCCAGGGCTCTTGGTCTGCCCAATGGTCTTACCCTGAGGCTGGTGGTCATCCCGCAGGCCATGCGCGTCATCATTCCACCACTGACCAGCCAGTACCTTAATCTGGTCAAGAACTCTTCGCTTGCCACCGCGATCGGCTATCCGGACCTGGTCGCAGTCTTCATGGGCACCACACTGAACCAGACGGGGCAGGCTGTAGAGGTTGTCGCCATAACCATGGCGGTGTATCTCACGATCAGTCTGCTGATCTCGCTGTTCATGAACATCTATAACCGGGCTGTGGCCATTAAGGAGCGATGATGACCGAGCCAACCATGAAAGCACCCAGGAAAGCGGTCAGGCCGGTCAAGTGGATGCGGGAGAATCTCTTCTCCGGCTGGTTCAATACGGTACTGACGCTTGGCGTGGCTTATCTGCTGGTGACCAGTGTGGGGCCATTGCTTAACTGGTTTTTCCTCGACGCCAACTTTGTTGGCAGCGACCCGAGCGCCTGCACAGGGGCCGGCGCCTGCTGGGTGTTTATCAATCAGCGGCTGAACTTCTTTATCTACGGGTTCTATCCGGATGAGCTGCAGTGGCGGGTGAATGTGATGTTCCTGCTGCTGGCCGTTGCCTTTGTGCCGCAGTTTATTGAGCGGTTCCCGGGCCGGAAGTGGCTTGGCATCTTCGGCATCTTCGGATTACCCGTGGTGGGGTATTTCCTGATTCCTGGTGGCTCCTTTGGGCTTGAGGCAGTGGAAAGCTCGAAATGGGGCGGTCTGATGCTGACCCTTGTCCTGGCCTACATCGGGATTATTGCTTCTTTGCCAATCGGCATATTGCTTGCCCTTGGCCGGCGCTCCGAAATGCCGATCATCCGGGGGATCAGCGTGGTCTTTATCGAGGTGTGGCGAGCGGTGCCGTTGATCACCGTGCTGTTCATGGCCTCGGTTATGCTGCCCCTGTTCCTGCCGGAGGGTGTCAACATCGAGAAGCTGGCCCGGGCGCTGATCGGCATCACGCTCTGGCAGTCCGCATACATGGCGGAAGTTGTCCGTGGAGGCTTACAGGCGATTCCCAGGGGTCAGTACGAAGCGGCCAGCGCGCTGGGTCTGGGGTACTGGCGCAGGATGGGACTGGTAATTCTGCCACAGGCTCTGAAGATGGTGATTCCGGGCATCGTGAATACCTTCATTGCCCTGTTTAAGGACACCACGCTGGTGCTGATCATCGGTCTGCTCGATGTTCTCGGGACGGTCCAGTCAACGGTGAGCGATCCCACCTGGCAGAATGTTGCCACAGAAGGCTACGTGTTTGTGGCGTTCTGTTTCTGGGTCTTTTGCTTTGGCATATCGCGATACAGTCAGAAGCTTGAACGGAAACTCGACACTGGCCATAAAACCTGATGGGTAACCCTATGACAGACCAGGCATATACTCCTGAAAAACAAGCTCCAACGGATGGCCGGGCCGGAAAGAAACCGGACATTATCCGGGTGGAGGGCATGCACAAATGGTATGGGGATTTTCATGTCCTCAAGGATCTCAACCTGACCGTGGCGCAGGGGGAGCGAATTGTTATCTGTGGGCCATCAGGCTCGGGTAAATCCACCTTCATCCGTTGCATCAACCGGCTGGAGGAACACCAGCAGGGCAAGATCATTGTCGATGATGTTGAGCTTACAGACGATGTCCGCCAGATTGACAGTGTTCGCAGGGAAGTGGGCATGGTGTTCCAGCAATTTAATCTGTTTCCGCACCTTACGGTTCTTGAGAACTGCTGCCTGTCGCCCATCTGGGTCCGGAAAACACCCCGGAAGGAAGCGGAGGCAACAGCGATGGAATATCTGGAGCGGGTGAAGATTCCGGACCAGGCCAACAAATACCCGAGTCAGCTATCGGGCGGCCAGCAGCAGCGCGTGGCTATTGCGAGGGCCCTTTGCATGAAGCCCCGGATCATGTTGTTCGACGAGCCAACCTCGGCCCTGGATCCGGAAATGATCAAAGAGGTGCTGGATGTCATGATCGAGTTGGCGGGCAGTGGTATGACCATGCTGTGTGTTACCCATGAAATGGGCTTTGCCAAGACGGTGGCGGATCGCGTGATCTTCATGGCCGGTGGCGAAATCGTGGAGCAGGCACCTCCGCACGAGTTTTTCTCGAACCCGAAAGAGCCGCGGACCCAGAAATTCCTTGAACAGATTCTTCAACACTGAAAAAGAGGCCGGATTGCGGCCCGGCTTTTTCGCTATCAGTTCAGGGGCTCCTGGAGAAGCTGTGGCTCCTGGCCCGGTTTCGCCTCCACCCACCAAACGTTCTTATCCCAGTCGCCCAGAACAATGCGCTTTGCCGGCGAGCCATTGGCCGTCAGCTCATGTATCGCAGGACGGTGGGTGTGGCCATGGATCAGTTGCTGAATACCATGGGCTTGCACCTCCTTCACCACCTCTTCCGGAGTGACATCCATGATGTACTCCGCCTTGCCCTGGTTCTTCGCCATCGACATTTCCCGCAGTTGCCGGGCCATCTGCTGGCGTTCAACCAGCGGGCGGGCAAGCATCATTTTCTGCATTTGCGGGTCGCGCATTCGGGCGCGGAACTTCTGGTACTCCACATCCGCTGTGCACAGGCTGTCGCCGTGCATCAGCAGGGTGGGGGTGCCGTACAGATCGATCACCGCAGGATCTTCCAGCAGCGTACCGTCAAACCGGCTGCAATAGTCGTTTCCCATCAGGAAATCGCGGTTGCCGTGCATCAGGAAGATGCGGGTGCCGCTGCCCCGCACCTCGTCCAATGCTGCCGCTATCTGCTGTTGCAGAGGGGTATTCTCGTCGTCACCGATCCAGGCTTCGAAGAAATCCCCCAGTATGTAGAGGGATTCCACGCCCATGGCCCGCTTTTCAAGAAAGCCCAGGAATGCCCCGGTAATATCGGGGCGGGATTCCTCCAGGTGCAGATCAGAGATGAACAGCGTGGTCACGCTTCCCCTCCGTCCTCCAGGATTTCGGCCTTTTCGATTACCACGTCATCAGCCGGTACGTCCTGGTGGCCGGCACGCATGGTGGTGCGCACGGAGCGGATCTTATTGACGGTATCCATGCCCTCAACCACCCTGCCGAACACGCAGTAGCCCCAGCCTTCGGTGTTCTTGCCGGTATGGTCCAGGAAGCCGTTGTTCTCAACGTTGATAAAAAACTGGGCAGTGGCGGAGTGCGGGTCCATGGTGCGGGCCATGGCGATGGTGCCCTGCATGTTGCTCAGACCGTTATCCGCTTCATTCTGAATGGCATCGCGGGTCTTGCGGGGAACCATGCCCGGCTCAAAGCCGCCGCCCTGGATCATGAAATTGCTGATCACACGGTGAAAAATCAGGCCGTCGTAGAAGCCGTCGCGTACATATTGCTCGAAGTTCTTTGCGGTTTCCGGTGCCTTGTCGTAGTCCAGTTCCAGTTTGATATCACCGTGGGAGGTTTTCAGCAGAATCATCAGGTATTCCTGTGTTGATGGGAATCGGTTAAATGAGGGGCTATTGTACTGAAGAGTTTGCCCCTGTGCATGAGTCAGGGGCGGATTTATGCGTATAATATGGCGCTTCAGTTTCACCTCCTTTAAAACAGAGTACTTATGAGTGCCGAGTCCAAGAAAGCCCATAACTTTATTGAAAGCCTGATTGAAGACGCGATCGCCAGGGGTGAGCACGCCGGCAAGGTGGTGACCCGTTTTCCGCCGGAGCCCAATGGCTATCTGCATATCGGCCATGCCAAGTCGATTTGCCTGAATTTCGGCATCGCCGAGACCTTCGGCGGCGAGTGCAACCTGCGGTTTGATGACACCAACCCTGAGAAAGAGAATCAGGAATACATTGATGCCATCAAGCAGGACGTGGAATGGCTCGGCTATGAGTGGGCCGGAGAGGTGCATTATGCCTCCGACTATTTTGACCAGCTCTACGGCTTTGCCGAGGAACTGGTCCGCAACGGCAAGGCCTATGTCTGCGCCCTGAGTGCCGACGAAATGGCCGAGTACCGGGGGTCCCTGAAGGAGCCCGGGCGGAACAGCCCGTACCGCGACCGTCCGGTGGAGGAAAACCTTCAGCTGCTGCGGGACATGCGCGACGGCAAGTACCAGAATGGCGAGCTGGTGTTGCGGGCGAAGATCGACATGGCCTCCCCGAATATCAACCTGCGGGATCCGATCCTGTACCGGATCCGCTACGCGGACCACCACCAGACCGGTGACAAGTGGTGCATCTACCCGATGTACGACTTCACCCATCCGATTTCCGACGCTCTGGAAGGCATTACCCACTCCCTGTGCACCCTGGAGTTCGAGGATCACCGGCCCCTGTATGACTGGGTGCTGGAGAATACCTCGGTGCCTTGCCGGCCCCGGCAGATTGAGTTTGCCCGGCTCAACCTGAACTACACGATCACCAGCAAACGCAAGCTGAAGCGGCTGGTGGACGAGGGCCACGTGAAAGGCTGGAACGATCCGCGCATGCCCACCATCAGCGGCATGCGCCGCCGGGGCTATACACCCGAGTCCCTGAGAATGTTCTGTGACATGATCGGGGTGAACAAGGCTGGCGGTACCGTGGATGTGGGGATGCTGGAACACGCCATCCGCGAGGACCTGAACAGCCGCGCGCCCCGCGCCATGTGTGTGATGCGCCCGCTCAGAGTGACCCTGACCAATTACCCGGAAGGGCAGACGGAAACCCTGACGCTGCCGGTACACCCCCAGAACCCGGATATGGGCCAGCGGGAAGTCACCTGGAGCCGTACCCTGTATATCGACAGGGAAGATTTTGTCGAGGAACCGCCCCGCAAGTGGAAGCGCCTGGCCCCGGATCAGGCGGTACGCCTGCGCGGTGGTTACGTGATGACCTGTCGGGAGGTTGTCCGTGACGGTAGCGGCGAGATTGTCGAGCTGAAGTGCGAATACGACCCGGCCACCCTGGGCGTGAACCCTGAAGGTTATAAGCCGAATGGTGTGATCCACTGGGTGTCCGCGGAGAACAGTGTGGACGTGGGCATCAATCTCTACGACCGGTTGTTCAACGAAGAGAACCCGGACGGCGACAAGGACACGGACTTTGTTGACCACATCAATCCGCAATCCCTGGTGGTGCTGGAGGGCGCGCGCGCGGAGAAGAATCTGGCCAGCCCGCGCAGTGATCTGCCGTACCAGTTCGAGCGGGAAGGCTACTTCTTTTTTGATGCACAGCAGTCACAAGCGCAGGGCAAGCCGGTGCTGAACCGCACCGTGACCCTGCGGGATTCCTGGGGAAAGGGAAAGTAACGTGATCAGAATTTACAACACCCTCAGTCACCAGAAGGAAGACTTCCAGCCCATTGAACCGGGCAAGGTGCGCATGTATGTATGTGGTATGACCGTGTACGACTATTGCCACCTGGGGCATGCGCGGGTGCTGGTGGCTTTTGATGTGGTAACCCGTTACCTGCGCCATCGGGGCTATGATGTGCAGTACGTGCGCAACATCACCGATATCGACGACAAGATTCTGCGCAGAGCCGACGAGAACGGCGAGGACTACCGGGGACTGACGGAGCGGATGATCCGCGCCATGCACGAGGACGAGGCAAAGCTGGGCGTGATGTCCCCCAATGAAGAGCCTCGGGCCACCGGTTACATTGACGAAATTGTGGCAATGATCCACAAGCTCATTTCCGGCGGTCACGCCTATGAGGCAGGTAACGGCGATGTGTATTTTGCCGTGGACTCTTTCGACGATTATGGCAAGCTGAGCAGGAAAAAGCTGGAAGACCTGCTGGCCGGTGCCCGTGTTGATGTCCAGGAGGCCAAGCGCAGCCCGGCTGATTTTGCCCTCTGGAAAGCGGCAAAAGCGGGCGAGGTGAGCTGGCCTTCTCCCTGGGGCGACGGCCGGCCGGGCTGGCATATCGAGTGTTCTGCCATGTCGACCGAATGCCTGGGCGATACCTTTGATATCCACGGTGGCGGGCCGGATCTTCTGTTCCCCCACCACGAGAACGAGATTGCCCAGTCCGAGTGCGCCACCGGGCACAGGTTCGTCAACACCTGGATGCACGTCGGTGCCATCCGGGTGAACAAAGAAAAGATGTCCAAGTCGCTGGGCAACTTCTTTACCATTCGCGAGATTCTGGAAAAGTACCGCGCGGAGGTGGTGCGTTACTTCCTGGTGTCCAGCCATTACCGTAGCCAGGTGGACTATTCCGAGGATAACCTGGAGGAGGCGGATCGTAGTCTGACCCGGCTATATCATGCGCTGAGAGGCATCGTTCCGGCCAAAGAGAGCGAGGTGCCGGAAACCGGTCATGACCGGGAGTTCACCGCTGCCATGGATGACGATTTCAACACCGCCGGTGCCATTGCGGTGCTCCATGCAGTGGCCAATGAAATCAACCAGTTCCGTCGCCTGGGCGAGGAAATGCCCGCCAAGCAGGCCGCAGCGGTGCTGGTCCGGCTCGGGTCCGTGCTGGGGATACTGCAGCAGGATCCGGAAATGTTTTTCCAGAGTGATACCGGCACCGAGCTGACCGCTGAAGATATCGAGGCGATGATCCAGGCCCGCGCCGATGCCCGCAAGGCGAAAAACTTCGCCGAAGCGGACCGTATCCGCGATGAACTGGCGGAAAAAGGCATCATTCTCGACGACAGCCGGGAAGGAACCAGCTGGCGCCGGGGCTGAACTTATCCGGAATTTCACGTACAATCCGGCCCTTTGACTCGGGGGTAGCCTGCGGAAACAATGACCATCTGCGGGTACAGGCTCCCGAACTCCGCCTTTTATTGACCGTAACCCACTGAGGCAGACAACGATGACTGAACGCGTACAAGTCGGCGACCTTCAGGTTGCCAAGAACCTGCTCGACTTTGTTAACAACGAGGCCATTCCGGGCACCGGCGTGGATGCCGACAAGTTCTGGGCCGAGTTTGACCGTATTGTTCACGAGCTGGCTCCGCGCAACAAGGAGCTGCTGGCCAGGCGTGACGCTATCCAGGAGAAAATGGATAGCTGGAACCGCGAGCACAAGGGCCAGAAGCTCAACATGGACGAGTACAAGTCGTTCCTGAAGGAGATTGGTTACCTGGTCGAAGAGCCGGGTGAGTTCAAGATCTCCACCTCCAACGTGGACCCGGAAATCGCCACCATGGCCGGCCCGCAGCTGGTTGTGCCGGTGATGAACGCCCGTTTCGCCCTTAATGCTGCCAACGCTCGCTGGGGCAGCCTGTACGATGCCCTGTACGGCACCGATGCCATCTCCGAAGAGAATGGCGCCGAGAAAGGCAAGGGCGGTTACAACCCGGTGCGCGGTGCCAGGGTTATCGAATGGGCCCGCAACCTGCTGGACAGCTCTGCACCGCTGGCCAGCGGCAGCCACAAAGATGCTGCGAAGTATCTGGTTGAGGGCGGCAAGCTGGTGGTCAGGCTGCAGAACGGTGAAACCACCGGCCTGAAAGACGAATCCGGTTTTGTTGGTTACACCGGCGCTGCCGATGCGCCCACCGGTATCCTGCTGGTCAAGAATGGCATGCACTTCGAGATCCAGATCGATGCCAGCCATCCGATTGGCAAGGACGACGGTGCCAACGTCAAAGACGTGCTGATGGAATCAGCTCTGACCACCATCATGGACTGCGAAGATTCCGTGGCGGCTGTGGATGCAGACGACAAGGCGCTGGCCTACCGCAACTGGCTGGGCCTGATGAAGGGTGATCTGGAAGAGTCGTTCGAGAAGGGCGGCAAGATGATGACCCGCAAGATGCACGCGGACCGTGAATACACCGCAGCGGATGGCAGCGATCTGTCCCTCAAGGGCCGCAGCCTGATGTTCGTGCGTAACGTCGGTCACCTGATGACCAACCCGGCCATCCTGCTGAAAGACGGCAGCGAAGTGCCGGAAGGCCTGATGGACGGCCTGATCACCTCGCTGATCGCTATCCACGATCTGAAGGGTGATGGCCAGTTCCAGAACAGCACCACCGGCTCTGTGTACATCGTGAAGCCCAAGATGCACGGACCGGAAGAAGTGGCGTTCACCAACGAGTTCTTCGGCAAGGTCGAGGACGCGCTGGGTCTGCCGCGCTTCACCCTGAAGGTGGGCATCATGGACGAGGAGCGTCGCACCACGGTGAACCTGAAGTCCTGCATCCACGCCGCCAAAGAGCGCACTGTGTTCATCAATACCGGCTTCCTGGACCGCACCGGTGATGAGATCCATACCTCCATGGAGCTGGGGCCGTTCATTCGCAAAGGCGAGATGAAGCAGGCTGCGTGGATTAACGCCTATGAGCAGTGGAATGTGGATATCGGCCTGGAAGCCGGCCTGTCAGGCGTTGCCCAGATCGGTAAGGGCATGTGGGCCATGCCGGATCTGATGGCAGGCATGCTGGAGGCCAAGATCGGCCACCCGAAGGCCGGCGCCAACACGGCCTGGGTTCCGTCTCCGACAGCGGCTACCCTGCACGCCACCCACTACCATCAGATCAACGTGTTTGACGTACAGAAGGGGCTGGCCAACCGCCAGCGCGCTTCTCTGGACGACATCCTGACCGTGCCGGTCATGGACGATCCGTCTTCCCTGAGCGCCGAAGATATCCAGCAGGAGCTGGACAACAACGCCCAGGGTATTCTTGGCTATGTGGTTCGCTGGATCGATTCCGGTGTAGGCTGCTCCAAGGTGCCGGATATCAATGACATCGGCCTTATGGAAGACCGCGCAACCCTGCGGATTTCCTCGCAGCTGCTGACCAACTGGCTGTACCACGGCATCTGCTCCGAAGAGCAGATCATGGAAACCATGAAGCGTATGGCCGCTGTAGTGGATAAGCAGAACGCTGCCGATCCGTCCTACCGCGCCATGGCCGATAACTTCGATGACAGCGTTGCCTTCCAGGCAGCCCTGGACCTGGTCCTGAAGGGCCGCGAGCAGCCAAACGGCTACACCGAGCCGCTCCTGCACGCCTACCGCCTCAAGGCCAAGCAGAAGTACGGCCAGTAAGTCCGGAGTTCCGGCAACTAAAAACCCCGTGTGGAACGCCCACGCGGGGTTTTTTCGTTGTTTGCCGCGGAAACCGCGGAAGGACGCGGAAGAATTGAAAGGGCCACGGACGACACGGACGTTCACAGACAAAGAGCGTAAGCACCTCTGACTCAGAATCGTTTTGTCCGTGCAAGTCCGTGCAAGTCCGCGCCGTCCGCGGCTATATTTTCCCTTTTCCCTTTTCCCTTTTCCCTTTTCCCTTTTTTCTTTTTTCTTTTTTCTTTTTTCTTTCCTTCCGCGTCCTTCCGCGGCAAAAAAGGCTTTATGGAGGCAGTCTCAGTCCCTGCCCGAAGCCTCCGCCGCCTCCAGCGTATTCTTCAGCAGCATGGCAATCGTCATCGGCCCCACGCCTCCGGGTACCGGGGTGATATAACCGGCCCGCGCCGCTGCAGTCGCGAAGTCCACATCGCCACACAGTTTGCCATTATCCATGCGGTTGATGCCCACATCGATCACGGTGGCCCCGGGTTTTACCCATTCGCCTTTGATGATACCGGGCTTGCCCACTGCGGCGATCAGAATGTCCGCTTCGCTGACAAACTTTTCCAGGTTGCCGGTGAAGCGATGGCAAACCGTCGTGGTTGCACCTTTCAGCAGCAATTCCATGGACATGGGGCGGCCAACAATATTGGACGCGCCGACAATCACAGCATGCTGACCCTTGTAGGGGGTATCGATGGCATCCAGCAGCTCGATCACGCCGGCCGGGGTGCAAGGGCGCAGCGCGGGTTTGCGCTGCATCAGGCGGCCGATGTTGAAGGGGTGGAAGCCGTCCACGTCCTTGTCGGGGCGTATCTTCACCAGAATCGGATCCGCATCCAGGTGGGAAGGCAGGGGCAGTTGCACGAGAATGCCGTCAACGGTGTCGTTTTCATTGAGTTCGTCGATCAGGGCCTCCAGGGCTTCCTGGGAGGTGTCAGCGGGCAGATCGTAGGACAGGGACAGGATGCCGGCTTCTTCGCAGGCTTCCCGCTTTTTGCCTACGTAAACCCGGGAGGCGGCATCATCACCTACCAGCACGACAGCCAGTCCCGGGGCGCGCAGGCCCTGCTGTTTGCCTGCTTCCACCCGGGCCGCAACCTGCTGGCGTATGCCGGCGGCAATCTCTTTTCCGTTGATCAGTCTGGCGCTCATGTTCCTGTCTTGTCTGTTAAATCGTGGAGAGAAAACGACCCATTGTCGCATGGTTGGGCGGTATCTCCAATTCCGCACCGGGTTGGAGCCGGAACTTTTGTAGCCATTTCAGGTCCTTGAATTTGCAGCAAACTGGAATTGCGTGTTGACGGCACCCGCCGCCATCGGTAATATGCGCGCCAACTTTGCTGAGGCACTTGTTGTTCAGTTGAAACGGGGTATAGCGCAGTCTGGTAGCGCGCCTGCTTTGGGAGCAGGATGTCGGGAGTTCGAATCTCTCTACCCCGACCAACATTCTGAATATTCAGGTGGGCGAACGGTCAAGCGCCCGTAGCTCAGCTGGATAGAGCACCCGCCTTCTAAGCGGGTGGTCGCAGGTTCGAGTCCTGCCGGGCGCGCCATACTGTCGACAGGCAGGGCCGCAACAGGCTCGCCAAGTCAGCAAGGTTGATGTGAGTCGGGTGTAAAGTTTCTCTGGCACCCTTCAGATATGGTGGACGTAGCTCAGTTGGTAGAGCTCAGGATTGTGACTCCTGCGGTCGAGGGTTCGAACCCCTTCGTCCACCCCATTTTTCCCCTTTGCATTTTCCGGATGCCCGCCAGCAGGCGTGGTACGATTCCGGTGACTGTGACAAGCGAGAGTGGCGGAACTGGTAGACGCGCTGGATTTAGGTTCCAGTGGGGCAACCCGTGAGAGTTCGAGTCTCTCCTCTCGCACCATTTTGCCCGGCTACCTTCCCCTCTCCGGTCTTGTTTTCCTTTGATTGTGATGCCGGTCTCTGCCATTTTAAGCAGATGATTCTCTCGGCAGGGTAAACCGTGATAAACTACTGGCCTTTTAATTTTGGCTTCGCTGCCCGTGGCGTCGGGCAGTTGACGTTTTTAGTTTAAAATCACTTACCTACTGAACCTGTAATTTGAGGATCTTCCATGCAAGTGTCTGTTGAAACGACCTCCAACATCGAACGTCGGATGACGATTGGTGTACCCGCCCAGGAAATCGACGAGGCGGTTCAGAAACGCCTGCAGGAAACCGCCCGTACCGTGCGCATGAACGGTTTCCGCCCGGGCAAGATACCGTATAAAGTGGTCAAGCGTCGTTTCGGAGACAGCGTGCGTCAGGAGGTTGTCGGCGAGGTCATGCGCGATAACTACGTGAAGGCGCTGCAGGATCAGGATATCAACCCGGCTGGTTGGCCGCGTTTCGAGCCAAAGACCATGGAAGAGGGCAAGGACCTGGAATTTGTCGCTGTCTTCGAAGTGCTGCCGGAGATCGAGCTGGGTGACTTGAGCAAGATTCAGGTTGAAAAGCCCGATGCCGAGATTACGGACAAGGATATCGATAACATGATCGATAACCTGCGCCGCCAGCAGGCGACCATGAAGGAGGTCAAGCGTAAGTCAAAAAACAAGGACGTGCTGCTGATCGACTTCAAGGGCTATATTGACGGAGAGGAGTTTGAAGGCGGCTCCGCCGAGAAGCACAAGCTGACTCTGGGTTCAGACCAGATGATCCCGGGGTTTGAGAAGGCCATTGTTGGCGGCAAGGCCGGCGACGAATTCGACATCGAGGTGACCTTCCCGGAGGATTACCAGAACCAGGACCTGGCGGGCAAGCCGGCTACCTTCAGCATCAAGATCCACGAAGTTCAGGAGCCACAGCTGCCGGAACTGAACAAGGAATTCTTCGAGAAGTTCGGTATTGATGCCGAGGACGAAGAGGCTTTCCGCGCTGAAGTCCGCAAGAACATGGAGCGCGAGCTCAAGCAGGCCATTTCCAACAAAGTCAAGAATGACGTGGTGGAGGGCCTGCTGGAAACCACTGAACTGGAGGTGCCGGCGGCACTGGTGGACCAGGAAATTGATCGCCTTCGCCAGGACGCGGTTCAGCGCTTTGGCGGTCAGGTCGATTTTCAGCAGCTGCCCAAGGAAATTTTCCAGGAGCAGGCGGAGCGTCGCGTAAAGACCGGTTTGCTGTTCCAGGAAGTGGTCAGGAAAAATGACCTGAAGGCAGATGATGCCAAAGTCGACGAGAAGATCCGGGAAATCGCTTCTACCTACGAGCAGCCAGATGAGGTAGTGGCCCACTTCAGTAACAGCCCGGAGCAGAGGCAACAGATTGAATCTGCTGTGCTGGAAGATGCGGTGATTGACGTGATTCTGGAGCAGGCGACGGTTCAGGAGAAGAAGATGAACTACGAGGAGGCCGTACAGGCGGGACAGTCTCAGCAGTAAGCTCTGTGGGATCCGCAGGGGGTTCCGCGCCGTCGTATTAAAACAGCCGGCACGTCCGGCTGTTTTCATCTGGGCCCTTCGGTGGCAAAGTAACAGCTTGACATCTCAATAACGGGTGGCTAAACCACCTTCTTATAAAAGCATAGGAGTTCAGGCGCACATGACGCAGAAACCAATTGATGGTCCCGCAATGATTACCAATTCCGGCCTGGTGCCGATGGTTATCGAGCAAACCGCTCGTGGTGAGCGGTCTTTCGATATTTATTCCCGGCTGCTCAAGGAGCGGGTGATTTTCATGGTGGGTCAGGTGGAAGACCACATGGCGAACCTGATTGTGGCGCAGTTGCTGTTCCTGGAATCCGAGAACCCGGACAAGGATATTCACCTTTACATCAACAGCCCGGGGGGCTCTGTCACTGCCGGTATGTCCATCTATGACACCATGCAGTTTATCAAGCCGGATGTGGCGACCCTGTGCGTTGGTCAGGCGGCCAGTATGGGTGCATTTCTGCTGGCCGGTGGTGCGCAGGGCAAACGTGCCTGCCTGCCCAACTCACGGGTAATGATCCACCAGCCTCTGGGTGGCTATCAGGGCCAGGCAACGGATATCGAGATCCACACCAGAGAGATTCTCAAGATCCGGCATACCCTGAACAGCATTCTCGCAGAGCACACCGGTCAGGATCTGGAAACGATTGCCCGTGACACGGATCGTGACAATTTTATGGATCCGCAGCAGGCCAAGGATTACGGGCTGATTGATTCTATACTTGATAAGCGCGCATCGAATAAATAATACTGATGGTAATCGCATCTAACAGATCCGGCGTATCTTTGCGGGTACGTCCGGACATCAGCAAACAGAGGTATTTCAATGGCGGATGAAAAAAACGGCAGGGGCGACGATAACGGCAAGTTGCTGTACTGCTCGTTTTGTGGAAAGAGCCAGCATGAAGTGCGCAAGCTCATTGCAGGGCCCTCGGTGTTCATCTGTGATGAGTGCGTCGACCTGTGCAATGACATAATCCGGGAAGAAATCCAGGAAAGCACGCAGGAAGAGGTTGGTGACCGTTTACCGACACCGACGGAGATCCGCGATACCCTGAACGAGTATGTTATCGGTCAGGATCGTGCCAAGGTTGTTCTCTCGGTAGCGGTGTATAACCACTACAAGCGCCTGCGCTATGGCGATGGCAAGACCGATGTCGAACTGGGCAAGAGTAACATTCTGCTGATCGGTCCTACGGGTAGTGGCAAGACGCTGCTGGCCGAGACTCTGGCCCGCATGCTGAACGTGCCCTTTACGATCGCGGATGCCACCACACTCACTGAAGCCGGCTATGTGGGGGAGGATGTCGAGAACATTATCCAGAAGCTGCTGCAGAAGTGTGACTATGATGTGGAGAAGGCTCAGAAGGGTATCGTCTATATTGACGAGATCGACAAGATTTCCCGCAAGTCCGACAACCCCTCCATTACCCGGGATGTGTCCGGTGAAGGGGTTCAGCAGGCACTGCTGAAGCTGATCGAAGGAACCGTTGCGTCGGTGCCGCCCCAGGGCGGCCGCAAGCATCCCCAGCAGGAATTTCTGCAGGTGGATACCGGCAATATCCTGTTCATCTGTGGTGGTGCCTTTGCCGGGCTGGACAAAGTAATCCAGGAGCGCTCCGATCGCAGCAGCATTGGTTTCTCCGCCACAGTGAAGAGTCCGGACGATGACCGTCAGGCCGGCGATATCATCAAGAATGTTGAAACCGAGGATCTGGTGAAATACGGCCTGATTCCGGAGTTTGTCGGCCGCCTGCCGGTGGTGGCTACGCTCACCGAACTGGATGAGGAAGCGCTGGTAGAAATTCTCACCCAGCCGAAAAACGCGCTGACCAAGCAGTACCAGAAACTGTTCGATATGGAAAATGTGGAACTGGACTTCCGGGAAGATGCCCTGCGCGCCGTGGCTCGCAAGGCAATGGAGCGGAAAACCGGTGCCCGTGGGCTGCGCTCCATTATGGAGGCGACCCTGCTGGATACCATGTACCAGATTCCATCTGAGCACGATGTCTGCAAGGTGGTGATTGACGAAAGCGTGATCAAGGGGGATTCCGAGCCCTTCAAGATCTATGCGAACAATGACCGCGCCAAGGCGGTGCCGGAAGACTGATTCCGCGCCGCCCCTGCCAGTGCCCGCTCCCACCCGGGGCGGGCCGTATTTCACACATACACCGTTTCAGCCTGCCAATTGCCTCCCTTTATTCTGTAAATCAGTTGCAATTATTTCTGGTGCCCCAGTGAAGGGTGATATGCTGAAGAAAATGTTGTCAGAGGATTCCTTATGACTCGTATAAGCGAAGAAACCGTGCACCAGTACCCGATGATGCCGCTGCGGGACGTGGTGGTATTCCCGCACATGGTGGTGCCCCTGTTTGTCGGTCGGGAAAAGTCCATTCAGGCGCTCGAGGCAGCGATGCAGGGTGATAAGGAAATTCTCCTGGTAGCCCAGAAAGATGCCGGTACGGATGAGCCGGGCCCCGACGATGTATTTGGCATGGGAACCCTGGCCACTGTGCTGCAGATGCTGCGTTTGCCGGACGGAACTGTGAAAGTGCTGGTGGAAGGCACCGCGAGAACCCGTCTGACCCGTATTGAAGAAGGCGAATACCTGACCGCCGCCGGTGTTGTTATGGATGAGGACGGGCTCTCCGAACGGGAAGAGTCGGTACTCGTTAAGACATTGATGGATGAGTTCGAAAAATATGTGAAGCTCTCCAGGAAGGTGCCCTCCGAGGTGTCCAGTGCGCTGACCGGCATCGAGGAGCTGGACCGGCTGGTGGACACAATGTCCGCTCATCTGGAGTTGCGTATTCCGGAGAAACAGGAGTTGCTGGAGTCTCTCGACCTGCGCAAGCGGGTCGATCTGCTGCTCAGCAAGCTGGACGGGGAAATCGACCTGATTGAAGTGGAAAAGCGCATCCGTGGCCGCGTCAAGAAACAGATGGAGCGCAGCCAGCGGGAGTACTACCTGAACGAGCAGATGAAGGCTATCCAGAAGGAAATGGGTAACCTCGGTGAGGGTGGTGGTGACTTCGAAGAGCTGGAGCAAAAACTTGAGGAGGCCGGTCTGCCGGCAGAGGCCAAGAAAAAGACCGAGGCCGAGCTCAACAAGCTTAAAATGATGTCACCGATGTCCGCCGAGGCAACGGTGGTGCGCGGCTACATTGACTGGATGCTGTCTATCCCCTGGAAAAAGCGTAGCCGGGTCCGTCATGATCTGAATAAGGCCCGGGAAATCCTGGACGAGGATCACTATGGCCTGGACGAGGTCAAGAAGCGCATTCTGGAGTATCTGGCAGTACAAAGCAGAGTGAAGAAGGTGAAGGGGCCCGTGCTGTGTCTGGTGGGACCTCCTGGCGTGGGTAAAACCTCGCTTGGCCAGTCCATTGCCCGGGCGACCAACCGCGAATATACCCGTATGGCCCTTGGCGGGGTGCGGGATGAAGCAGAAATTCGGGGGCACCGTAAGACCTATATCGGTGCCTTGCCCGGCAAGCTGATCCAGAAGCTGTCCAAAGTCGGCGTAAAGAACCCGCTGTTCCTGTTCGACGAGATCGACAAGATGGGTATGGACCACCGGGGTGATCCCGCCTCCGCGTTACTGGAAGTGCTGGATCCGGAGCAGAACCATACGTTTAACGATCACTACCTGGAGGTGGACTATGACCTCTCGGATGTGATGTTCGTGTGCACCTCCAACTCCATGGACATTCCGCCGGCTCTGCTGGACCGCATGGAGATTATCCGGATACCCGGGTACACCGAGGACGAGAAGGTCAATATCGCCCTGCGTTACCTGCTGCCCAAGCAGATCAAGGCCAATGGCCTGCGCAAGGACGAGCTGGCGATGCCTGAGGCCACCCTGCGGGATCTCATCCGCTATTATACCCGTGAAGCCGGTGTGCGTGGCCTGGAGCGCGAGATTGCCAAGATCTGCCGCAAGGTGGTGCGGGACAATGTGGAAGCCGGCAAAAAGCAGACCGTAACCATTGAGCCTGACGCGCTGGAAGACTATTCCGGCGTGAAGAAGTTCCAGTATGGCCTGGCCGAGGACGTTAACCGTATCGGTCAGGTGACCGGTCTCGCCTGGACCCAGGTGGGTGGCGAATTGCTGACCATTGAATGCGCCCTTACCAGGGGTAAGGGGCGGGTAATCAAAACCGGCTCACTGGGTGATGTCATGCAGGAGTCTATTCAGGCTGCCCTGACGGTTGTGCGCAGCCGGGCTGCGGGACTGGGGATCAGTGACGACTTCCACGAAAAACACGATCTGCACATACACGTTCCGGAGGGTGCCACGCCAAAAGATGGTCCCAGTGCCGGGGTTGGCATGTGCACTGCGCTGGTTTCTGCACTTACCCAGATTCCCGTCCGGGCGGATGTTGCCATGACCGGTGAGATCACCCTGCGCGGTCGGGTACTGGCTATCGGCGGGCTCAAGGAAAAATTGCTGGCTGCCCACCGGGGAGGCATTAAGACGGTGATCATTCCCGAGGATAATCTAAGGGATATCAAAGAGATACCAGATAATATCAAAGAGTCTCTGGAGATCCGTCCGGCCAAGTGGATTGATGAGGTTCTGGATGTGGCACTGGCTTACGCACCGGAGCCACTGGCAGCCGATGAGGCCTCCGATTCCGGCCGGAGTGTGTCCCGTGATGATGATTCAGATGGGACCGACCGCATAAATACACATTAAAAGCGCCCGTGTTTTGTTGACACGTCTAAGAGCCCGTTGGTATAACTGTTTCGCCGTGAAACAGCCAATAGCAAGGGCTCCCGCGCAGTTAGTGCCTATTCCGCTCACCGGTTACAGACCGCCAGGAATATAAAAACTGAAAAATGGAATTCTCCGACTGCTTGTGCGATAGTCGGGAACGTCCGAGAAAAATAACCCGACCTACAACATCTTCAACCTGAAATCGAAGGGGTTTAGTGTGAACAAGTCCGAACTTATCGATGCAATTGCTGAGTCTGCTGACATCTCCAAAGCAGCCGCCGGTCGCGCTCTGGATGCGATGACCAGCTCTATTACCGGTGCCTTGAAAAAAGGCGATCAGGTCACCCTGATCGGTTTTGGTACCTTCTCCGTGAAGGAGCGCTCTGCCCGCACCGGCCGTAACCCGCAGACTGGCAAGGAAATCCAGATTCCGGCTTCAAAGGTGCCTGGTTTCAAAGCAGGCAAGGCCCTTAAAGACGCTGTAAAGTAAACAGCTTCTTGCCTGATGGCATCCTCTCCGGAGGATGCGGGAAGCCCCGGCAGCACGTTTATAGCGCGGTCGGTCGCCTCCCGGGAATTCAAGGCGCATTCCGGAACGAATGCGCCTTTTTACGTTCAGACTCCTGCTAAAGACACACCAAGGACCCGAGAAGAACAATGCTGCAAGATATCCGGAACAACGCCCAGGGCACCATCGCCAAGGTCATTATTGGTTTGTTGATTATTTCGTTATCCATCTGGGGGATGGATGCGATTATCGGCGGCTTTTCCGGTGAGCCGGAAGTGGCTACTGTCAACGGCGAAGATATTACCGAGCGGGAGTTTCTGCGGGTGGTGCAAATAGAGAGCCAGCGTCGCCTCAGGCAGATGGAGCGCCCGGATCCCGCCCTGCTGGATGAGGACCAGATTCGCCAGCAGGTCTTGCAGTCCCTTATCCGCGAAGAAATCCTGAGTCAGGATGCTGCCAGTCAGGGGCTGATTCTTTCCGAAGCCGATATTGATGCCCTGATTACCCGGATGCCCCGGTTCCAGGTAGATGGCACCTTCAGCCGTGACCGGTTTGTCAGCGTTGTCCGTAACATGGGTATGGGTGTGGCCGAATTCCGGCAGTTGTTGCGCAGCCAGTATGTGGTGAACCAGATTCGTAACGGCATTATCCAGAGTGCCGTGACCAGCCCCCAGAACGTTCAGCGGCTGTTGAGCCTGCAGAACCAGAGCCGGGACTTTCGCACGGTGACTCTGACGGGAAACACCGTGAAGGATCAGGTGTCGGTGAGCGACGAGGAAGTTGCCGACTACTATGCGAACAACCAACAGCAGTTCCGTCGACCTGAGCAGGTAAAGGCGCGCTATCTGGTGCTTTCCCTGGATAGTCTCACGGATGAAGTGACGGTTACTGAGGAAGAAGTGCGATCCCTGTACGAGCAACGTGCAAAAGAGTTGGCAAAGGAAGAGCGGCGGGCCGCTCATATTCTCATTGAGGACGGTGCTGAAGCCAGTAAAACCATGGACACCATTCAGCAACGCCTCAAAGAAGGTGAAGACTTTGCCGACCTGGCCGCCGAATACTCCATCGACAGCTTCTCTGCCGAAGATGGAGGCGATCTCGGATTTGCTGGTCGCGGTGTTTATGAGGAGGCCTTTGAAGAAGCGCTTTACAGCCTGAAGCCTGGTGAAATATCCGAGCCGGTTTCTACCCGCTTTGGTATTCATCTGATTAAACTTCTGGATATCCGCAAGTCCGAAGCGCCGGAATTCGCAGCAATGCAAGATGAACTGCGCCGGGAGCTGGCGCGCAAGAAAGCCGGGAGCCGTTTTGCCGAGGCGCGCGCCCAGCTGGCCGACAGTGCCTACAGTGCGGACAGCCTCGAGGCACCAGCCGAGGAATTCGGACTCGAAGTCCGGGAAGCCGGGGGCATAACGCCTCAGGGCGGACCGCCCCCGTTTGACCATGAAGGCCTGGTTCGTCAGCTGTTCTCTGCCGATGTCCTGAAAGACGGCTATAATACGGAAGTGATCGACGTGGAAGATAATATGGCCGTTGTGGCCCGCGTTGCGGAGCACCAACCGGAGCGGGTGCTGCCTCTTGAGGAAGTGAGTAGCGAGATCCGTGGGACGCTGGAAGCGCAGAAGATTCGTGATGCTCTGGCGAATAAAGCCAAAGCGATCATTGCGGAACTTAAGTCCGGTAGCAGCCTGTCCGATATTCAAGGTGTGAATGCCGGCTGGTCAGAGTTCAGGAATCAGAGTCGCAACACTCAGGATCAGGATCCGGTGGTACTGCAGCAAGTGTTTTCCATGCCTCGTCCGAAAGGGGAGGTGCCGGTTTATGACTCTGTTTATACCGGGGAAGGTATGGTTATTATCAGTCTCAGCGCTGTCAATGAAGGTGATGGCGAGGCCAGCGATGTTGAAAAACAGCAGTTGAGCCGTTTTCTGATGTCTCTGGCCGGTCAGCAGGAATACCTGGCTTATCAGGGATTCCTGAGAAACAATGCTGAAGTTGAGCGCCCCTGACCATACCGGCTTGGAATAGTGCCCCTGCAGTGTCATTATCATAAGCATGACTCTGGAATCGGGGGAATCCCATGGAAGATCCTGACAGTACCCGCTGTGACCTGATCGTGTTCGGGGCCATGGGGGACCTGGCCCAACGCAAGCTGTTCCCGGCTCTGTATCAGCTTTACCGCGCCGGACTTCTGCACCGGGCCAGCCGTGTGCTGGCTCTGGCCCGCAGGGACCTGGATACCGGATCGGCTCGCCAGGAAATGCTTGGCAAGCTGGAGTGCCATGTCCGGCCGAATGATTTTGACAAAGATGATGCAGGTCGCTTTCTGGAGAAGGTCGACTATCGTCAGCTGGACATTAACGATGTTGATGCCTTCGTTGAGCTGGATCACTGGCGGGGCGACGACCGGGGCAACCTGATTGTTTACATGGCGACCCCGCCGTCTCTTTACGGAACCATCTCCCGTCACTTGCGCAGCGCCCAATGCTGTAATCAGAACACACGGGTGGTGGTGGAGAAGCCCATAGGCCATGACCTGGAATCTTCCCGGGTGATCAACGACGAGCTGGCAGCGGTCTACCGTGAGAATCAGCTTTTCCGGATAGATCACTATCTGGGCAAGGAGACCGTGCAGAATCTCATTGCCCTGCGGTTTGCCAATAATCTGTTTGCGTCCCAGTGGGACCAGAACCACATCTCGCATGTTGAAATCACCGTTGCGGAGAGTGTTGGCATAGAGAGCCGCTGGGGGTACTTCGATCAGGCCGGCCAGATCCGGGATATGATTCAGAACCACCTGTTGCAGCTGTTATGCCTGATTGCCATGGACCCCCCGGCTGACCTTTCCGCAGACAGTATTCGCGATGAAAAGGTAAAGATTCTCAAGGCCCTGCGTCAGATGACGCCGGAACTGATGAATACTCATGTAGTCCGCGGTCAGTACACCGCGGGTAACAGCGAGGGCAGGCCGGTGCCCGGCTATCGGGAGGAAAAGGGTGCTGACCCCGGCAGCCAGACCGAAACCTTCGTGGCCCTGAAAGTCGAGATCGAGAACTGGCGCTGGTCCGGGGTGCCATTCTACATTCGCACCGGGAAACGGTTGCCGGAAAAACTCTCGCGGATCATTATTCACTTCAAGCCGGCACCTCATTACATCTTCGACCCGGATCAACAGCACCTGGCCAACAACAAGCTGATCATCCGGCTGCAGCCGGATGAAGGCATGGCTCTGCAGATCCTTACCAAGGAGCACGGTCTGGACAAGGGGATGCGGCTGCGCCAGGGACCGCTGGAACTGACATTTTCCGAAACCTTTGGCCACGACCGGATCCCGGATGCTTATGAGCGGTTACTCTGGGAGGTGATGAAAGGTAATCAGTACCTGTTCGTCCGCCGGGATGAGGTGGAGTATGCCTGGCGCTGGGTCGACCGCGTAATTGCCAACTGGCAGGCCAGCGGCGAGCCACCCAAACGTTATACTGCCGGAACCTGGGGTCCGGTGGCTTCCATTGCCATGATTACCCGGGATGGCAGGAGCTGGTATGAAGATGCCTGATTTTACCTTGCCCGATGGAGTGGTGTTCTATAGGGGCGACACTCCTGAGCAGCTGGCTGACCGCCTGGCGGCGACCATCGCCGCGGAGCTGGAACAGCGGTTGGCCGTGGCACCCGGGGCAAGCCTGGTTCTCTCGGGTGGTAAGACACCTGTTCCCCTGTTCCATGCTCTGCGGGAAAAACCTCTGGACTGGTCCAGGCTGGATGTGTCGCTGGCGGATGAGCGCTGGGTTGCGGAAACCGATGCCCGGAGCAATGCTGCCCTGTTGCGGGAGCATCTGTTGCAGGGAGCGTCGGCCCAGGCCCGCTTTGTCCCACTCAAGCAGCCCGGTGAACTCCCGGAAGCGGCGCTGCCGGCCATTGAGCGGGCTCTGAATTCCTTTGCATGGCCACCGGATGTCCTGGTGCTGGGGATGGGCAATGACGGACACACCGCCTCCCTTTTCCCGGATGCCCCGGAATTGCCTGCCGCCCTGGAAGATAGCCAGGCACGGGTTCTGGTGATGCGTCCTCCTTCACAGCCCCTGGCCAGGGTGACCCTTTCACCGTCGCTGCTGGCATCTGCCCGATTTACGGCATTACTGATCCAGGGTGACGATAAGCTGCAAACTCTTGCCCGTGCCTGCGGGAACCCGCAGGCGATAATAGAGATGCCGGTCCGCCTGTTTCTCCGACCCGGACTGCACATTTACTGGTGCCCCTGAGGGCCATTATCCGGAGTGCGCTATGCCTACATTGTCTGATGACCATCAGGAACGTATCCGCCACTTGCTGGCCATGTCACCGGTGATGCCGGTGATTACCATTCGGCGGGCGGAACAGGCTCTGCCCCTTTGCCAGGCACTGGTGGACGGGGGCATCCGGGTGCTGGAGATTACTTTGCGGACCCCCGAAGGTCTGGATGCGATTCGCCGGCTCAGGGCAGCCATGCCGGATGATGTATGGGTCGGGGCCGGCACCGTCGTCAGCCGGCACCAATACCGGGACGCCGAGCAGGCGGGAGCCGATTTTGTGGTCAGTCCGGGATCCACGAATCCATTGCTGGATTTTGCGGTGACCGCTTCGATTCCCCTGCTTCCGGGGATTTCCACCGTGTCGGAGCTGATGGTCGGCTACAACCTGGGGTACCGGGCTTTCAAGTTCTTTCCCGCCGAAGTATCTGGTGGCATGCCCGCCCTGCGCGCCTTCGCGGGTCCGTTTCCCGATGTGCGGTTCTGTCCCACCGGTGGTGTCACGCGGGAGCTGGCAGATCAGTATCTGGCGCTCGACAATGTGGTGGCGGTGGGGGGCAGCTGGCTGACCCCGGACAAACTGGTCGAGGCAGGCGACTGGCAAGGTGTGCGGGCGCACGCTGCGGAAGCCCTGCGCACCCTCGGCCCCGGTCTCCGTCCGGGCAAGGAACCTGAATAGGAGGTTATTCCATGCATAGCAAGGTAAAGCAGGTCACCGACCGGATCCGTAAACGCAGTGTGGACTCCCGGAAATCCTATCTGGAACGGCTGGCCCAGTTACGCAGCGATGGCCCTCACCGGGCCAGCCTTTCCTGCGGTAATCTCGCTCACGGGTTTGCCGGTTGTGAGCCGGGGGACAAGAACACCCTGCGGCTGATGAACCAGGCCAATATCGCCATGGTGTCCGCCTATAACGACATGCTCTCTGCTCACAAACCCTACGAGGGCTTTCCGGATATTATCCGGGAGGCGGCCCACGGCATGGGGTCTGTGGCCCAGTTTGCCGGTGGCACACCCGCCATGTGTGATGGAGTGACCCAGGGCCAGCCTGGCATGGAACTGAGTCTGTTTTCCCGGGATGTGATTGCCATGAGCACCGCAGTGGCACTGACTCACAATATGTTCGATGGTGCCTTGCTGCTGGGGATCTGCGACAAGATTGTGCCGGGATTGCTGATCGGTGCGCTGGGGTTTGGTCACCTGCCTGTGGTGCTGGTGCCGGGAGGGCCCATGCCCTCGGGGTTGCCGAATAGCGAGAAACAGCGTATCCGTCAGCTGTATGCAGAAGGCCGGGTTGACCGGGAAGAGTTGCTGGAGGCGGAAAGCCGTTCCTACCACAGTCCCGGCACCTGTACCTTCTATGGCACCGCCAACAGCAATCAGTTGCTGGTAGAGGTTATGGGACTGCATTTGCCCGGGGCTGCGTTTGTGCACCCCGGAACCGAATTGCGTGATGCCCTGACCCGCGCGGCCACCGAACAGGTGATTCGCCTGTCCGCCCCGTCCGGTGGCCGCCTCGGACTGGGTGAGATGGTGGATGAAAAAGCCATCGTTAATGCCCTGGTGGCACTGCTGGCGACGGGTGGGTCCACTAACCATACCATGCACTGGGTGGCCATAGCCCGGGCGGCGGGCATTATCATTGACTGGGATGACTTTGCCGACCTTTCCAAAGTGGTGCCTTCCATGACGCGCATCTATCCCAACGGCCAGGAGGATATCAATGCTTTCCACGAGGCCGGCGGCACGCCTTATCTGATCCGCGAGTTGCTGTCCGCAGGACTACTGCACGAGGACGTGCTGACTGTCATTGGCGAGGGACTGTCCGCATACACCAGGACACCCACCCTGCTGGATGACAAGCTGGTATGGCAACCCGCCCCCGAGACCAGCGGTAATCCCGGGGTGCTCAGCAGTGCAGAAAATCCGTTCGCACCGGACGGAGGCTTGCGGGTTCTCGAAGGTAATCTCGGCCGCGCGGTGATCAAGGTGTCGGCGGTGGCCCCGGAGCATTACCGGGTATCCGCGCCAGCGGTCGTGTTCGATGACCAGAATCAGCTGAAAGCCGCATTTGAAGCCGGTGAACTGGACCGGGATTGTGTCGTGGTGGTGCGCTATCAGGGCGTTCGTGCCAACGGCATGCCGGAGCTGCACAAACTGACGCCCTACCTGGGGGTGTTGCAGGATCGGGGGTATCGGGTGGCCCTGGTAACCGACGGCCGTATGTCTGGTGCATCCGGTAAGGTACCTGCGGCGATTCACCTGTATCCGGAGGGACTTCGGGGCGGTAATATCAGCAAGATTCGCGATGGCGATCTTGTGACGCTGGATGCCGATGCGGGCACGATTCAGGTGGAACTGGACGAAACAGCGCTGACCGAGCGTACGGCGGCTCCCTTTGCAGGGGAAGACCACCGGTGGGGTTATGGCCGTGAGCTGTTCGGCTGGATGCGCCGGGGTGCCAGTCATCCGGAGCAGGGCGCAAGCAGTTTCTGGAATCCTGAATAGCCAGAGCCGTAACCTGGTTCTGAAGACCATTGAGTGCAGCGGAATGAGACGTGAGCGTTTATGGAGGTAAGCTGAGGCATTGATGGGGCAGCACAGGTTATTACCTTTCAGGGAACTGGTCGAGCAGGTCCGTAACTGTCGAATCTGCGAGGATGTGTTGCCCTGCGGGCCGCGGCCGGTCATCCAGATGAGCCCCGGTTCCCGTATCCTGGTGGTCGGGCAGGCACCCGGTCGGAAGGTTCATGAAACGGGCCTGCCGTTTAACGATCCCAGTGGTGACCGTCTCCGGGACTGGATGGGGGTAACCCGGGATCAGTTCTACGATGAGCGCACCATGGCAATACTGCCTATGGGGTTCTGTTACCCGGGAACCGGCAGATCCGGTGACCTGCCACCGCGCCCTGAATGCGCGCCGGCCTGGCGGGAAACGCTGCTGGCCCGGTTGGAAGCGGTGGAACTGACACTGGTTATCGGCCGTTATGCCCACGACTGGCATCTGACCAATGCGTCGGCAAAGGTCACCGAGAATGTCCGCCAATGGCGGGATCACTGGCCGGGCGTGTTGCCGCTGCCTCATCCGAGTCCCCGCAATAATCTCTGGTTGCGGCGTAATCCCTGGTTTGAAGATGAGGTGGTGCCGGCCTTGCAGCAGCGGGTGGGAGAGCTGTTAGGCCGGGATTAATCTCGTCAGCTGTGTCTTGAGATATTTTTCCAGGCCCCGTACCTGCTCCGGAGTGGCAAACAGCCCTTGTTTGGTGCGTCGCCAGAGGATGTCCTCGGCACTGCGCGCCCATTCGTTCTCAACCAGGTAGTCCACCTCCCGGGCGGTCAGGTCGGCGGCAAAGCAGGGGCCCAAATCTTCGAAGCTGTTGCTGTCGCCGATCACCTTGAAGGCCAGGGTGCCGTAGGTCCTCACCAGCCTGCGGGCAAAAGCGTCCGGCAGCCAGGGATACCGGTGCCGCAGCGAGGTCGCCAGGTCCTCCTGGCTGGTGAAATTACCTCCCGGCAGAACCGCATGGCGGGTCCAGGGCTTGCTGCTGCGGGGAAAGTACTGGCACAACCGGTTGGTGGCGGCCTCCGCCAGTCTGCGATAGGTGGTGATCTTGCCGCCGAAAACCGAAATCAGCGGTGCCTTTCCTTTCGGCTCGTCCACCTCAAAGCTGTAATCCCTGGACACTGCCTTGGCGTCTTTGCCGTCTTCCTCGATCAGCGGGCGCACCCCCGAGTAGCTCCAGACAATATCCCTGGCGGTCAGTTGCCGGCGGAAATACTGATTCACGATGGCCAGCAGGTATTGGATTTCCTCATCGGAGATGGTGGCCTTTGAGGGGTCGTCCTGGTAATCAACATCGGTGGTACCGATCAGCGAGAAATGCTCCTCGTAGGGAATCACAAAGACAATCCGTTCGTCCTCGTTCTGCAGAATATAGGCTTCGGTTCCGCGATTCAGGCGCGGCACCACAATGTGGCTGCCTTTGACCATGCGGATCTGGCGGGGGGGCGGTGTGTGCATGGCATCGCTGAATAACCGGCTGACCCAGGGGCCGGTGGCGTTGACGACCGCCTTTGCCCGTATGCGGTGCCCACGACCTGCAAGCCGGTCGTCCAGATCGACCAACCAGTAATCCGCCTGCCGCTCGGCACGGCTGCAGCGGGTTCGGGTCAGGATGGTGGCTCCCAGTGTACTGGCCTTGCGGGCAGTAAGTACCACCAGACGGGCATCATCCACCCAGCCATCGGAGTATTCGAAGCCCCTGTTGATCTCCGGCTTCAGGGGGTCGTCGGTGGTGAACTCGATACTTCGGGAGCCGGGCAGCAATTCCCGTCTGGCCAGATGGTCATACAGAAACAGGCCGGTGCGGATCATCCAGGCCGGGCGAAGATGGGGTCGGTGGGGCAGTCGGAAACGCATGGGCCACATGATGTGGGGCGCGTTGCCCATCAGGGATTCCCGCTCGGCCAGGGCTTTGCGTACCAGCCGGAATTCGTAGTGTTCCAGGTAGCGCAGGCCCCCGTGAATCAGCTTGCTGCTGTTCGAGGAGGTGGCAGACGCCAGATCGTTCATTTCACACAGCAGTACCTTGAGGCCTCGGCCGGCGGCATCCATGGCGATGCCGGTGCCGTTGACTCCGCCGCCGACAATGACAACATCAAACAGCTCGTTCTCTGCCAAACTTTCAGTCATGACCCTTCCCTGCCGCTGCGGATGGTTTTGCTCTCCGATTCAGTTATGATCGGATCTGGTGGCGCGTTTGGTTAACCCGAGCGGGCCACCAAGGCTCCCAAGTTATCAGTAATGCAACAAAAATAACCAGTGAGGATTATACTGCCATGTCAGAACTGCTGCTCGCCATCGACCAGGGAACCACCAGCTCCCGGGCTATCCTGTTCGAAAAGGATGGCAGTATCCGCGCGACCGGTCAGCAGGAATTTCCCCAGCACTTTCCGGCCGATGGCTGGGTGGAGCATGATCCGGAGGATATCTGGCAATCCACGCTGGCCACCATCGAGGAAGCCGCAAAGGGGCTGAAGAAGGAGGATTCCCTGGCGGCGGTGGGTATCACCAATCAGCGGGAAACGACACTGGTGTGGGACCGCAATACCGGCGAGCCCGTTTGCCGGGCGATCGTCTGGCAGGACCGCAGAACCTCGGTTTTCTGTGAGGCGTTACGCAGTGCCAATCGGGAGCCTCTGGTGCAGAGCAAAACCGGCCTGCTGCTTGACCCCTATTTTTCCGCCACCAAGTTGCGCTGGATTCTGGATAACATAGAGGGAGCCAGAGAGCGGGCAGAGAAGGGCGAACTGGCGTTCGGAACCGTCGATACCTTCCTGTTGTGGCGGCTCACTGGTGGCCGTCATCATCGCACCGATGCCACCAATGCCAGCCGCACCCTGTTGTTCAATATCCACACCCAGGACTGGGACGAGGAACTGCTCCAGTTGTTCGGTATTCCCCGCTCTATGTTACCGGAGGTGCTGGATTCTGCCGCGGATTTTGGCCGGATCGAGGCAGATTGTGCCGTCCGCGGATACCACGTGATGGGTATGGCCGGTGATCAGCATGCGGCTCTGTTTGGTCAGACGTGCTTTGCGCCGGGCATGGCCAAAAGCACCTACGGTACCGGGTGCTTTCTGGTGATGAATACCGGCGAAGAGCCGATTCTCTCCGAGCACCGCATGCTGACGACCATGGCCTACCGGCTCAACGGTAAACCCACCTATGCCCTTGAGGGCAGTATATTCATTGCCGGCGCCGCCATTCAGTGGCTGCGGGATGGTTTGAAGCTGATCGATGTGGCGGACGAATCTGAGGATCACGCCACCGAAACCCCTGAGGACCATGGGGTCTATCTGGTGCCAGCCTTTACGGGCCTGGGGGCACCCTACTGGGACCCGGATGCCCGGGGGGCTATTTTCGGCCTGACCCGCAACACCGGTATTCGGGAAATCGTCACTGCCGGTTTACAGTCGGTGTGTTACCAGACCAAGGACCTGCAAAAAGCCATGGAAAAGGATGGCATGCGCCCGGTGAACCTGCGGGTGGATGGGGGCATGGTGGTGAATAACTGGTTTCTGCAGTTTTTGTCCGACCTTCTGGGGGTATCCGTAGAGCGCCCCCGGATAATAGAAACAACCGCACTGGGGGTCGCTTATCTGGCGGGGTTGCAGGCCGGTGTTTATCAGTCCCTCAATGAACTGTCGGACATGTGGCGTTGTGACCGGGCCTTCCATCCGACAATGTCCAAGATTGACCGTGACCGGCTCTATAAAGGGTGGGTCGGGGTTGTTGCTAAACTACAGCATGAAACCGGAGAATGAGTTTATAAGCCGGCTTCGTTACCCGATTGAACCGGTATCCGGCTGAGTGAGGAAGTCTGACTTATGCAGAACACAGAGCTGAATGAACCGGGTGGTGGCAAAACAGATTCTGTCCCCCGTGCTCAGCTGATCGGCCTGATTCTCGGGCCAGTAATGCTGGCACTCACGCAGGTCCTGTCACCGCCGGAGAGCATGAATCCGCAAGCCTGGTCGGCATTGGGTATGATGCTGCTAATGGCGGTCTGGTGGTCGACGGAAGCTATTCCCATTGCAGCGACATCCTTGCTGCCTATTGTCCTGGTACCCGCCCTGGGACTGGGTGATGTGGGAAGTGCCACCAGCGCCTATGCCCATCCGATCATCTTTTTGTTTCTCGGCGGGTTTACCCTGGGCCTGGCCATGCAGCGCTGGAATCTGCACCGCCGGGTTGCGCTGCTTACCCTGAGGGCCATGGGTGCCAGGCCAAAACGACAGATTGCCGGTTTTATGCTGGCTACCGCGTTTCTCAGCATGTGGGTGAGTAACACCGCCACCGCTATCATGATGCTTCCGATCGGTGTCTCGGTGATCAGCATGCTGGAACGGGGGCAGGGTGAGGAGAAAATCCGACCCTATGCAACGGCACTATTGCTGGCCATTGCCTACTCGGCCAGTATCGGCGGAGTCGCCACGCTGATAGGTACGCCGCCGAATGCTCTGCTGGCGGCCTATCTGAGCGAAACCCAGGGCATGGACATTGGTTTCTCCCAATGGATGTTGCTGGGACTTCCTGTTTCGTTGTGCATGTTGGCCCTGACCTGGTGGTGGCTTACCCGCCGCGATTTCGGCTTGCAGGCAGACGAAGAGGCTGATCGCCTGGTAAGAAACGAGCTGGCGGAACTGGGACAAACAGGCAAGGGTGAAAAGCTGGTGGGGTTGGTGTTCCTGCTGACCGCCTCTGCATGGATCCTGCGGCCCTTGCTGTCTGACTCTCTGCTTCCCTGGCTGAGCGATACCTCCATTGCCATAGCGGCTGCGGTTACCCTGTTTCTCATACCGGTCAGCCTGCGGGAACGGGTGTTCCTGCTGGACTGGCAGTCCGCCGAAACGCTTCCATGGGGAGTACTGTTGCTGTTTGGTGGCGGGCTGGCCATGGCCGGAGTGATATCCAGTAGCGGCCTGGCAGACTGGATCGCCCAGGCGCTGGCCGGCAGTGAGGGCTTGCCGGCGATCGCCATGATTGCGCTTGTCACGATTGTGATCATTTTCCTGACCGAGGTGACCAGCAATACTGCAACAGCGGCCGCCTTTCTGCCATTGCTGGGTGCTCTGGCGGTGGCGCAAGGGGTGCCGGCACCCTTTTTCGCGGTGCCTGCCGCACTGGCGGCGAGTTGTGCCTTCATGATGCCGGTTGCAACGCCCCCCAACGCCATTGTGTTTTCCAGCGGGCATGTGCGGATCGGCGACATGATTCGTACCGGGTTCGCCCTCAACCTGATTGGAGTGATTGTGGTTACTGGCTTCAGTTATCTGCTGGTCGGGCTTGTGTTTTCAGCAGATTGAACCGGCCCCGGAAGCTGTCCGGCGGGGGAGCCGGTCCTTGACCTCTGCCTGACTCGCAAGCCGACCCCTCAGTCCTCCGGTCTCGACAGATCAACCCATTGTTGTGACAACCAATAGTAGCTTCCGTTGCTGGCAGGATAGGTGCAGTTATAGCGGAATCTGCGGCTGCTGAATTTGTCCGGTGCGCGGACGGTGGCAGTTGTTTTGTCGATTCTGCTTACCGGAATACGACCCTGGCCAGAGGCGAAGCAGGTCAGCCGCCCGGTATCGAGGGGCTTGTTGAGCTGCAGTGTCAGTTCCGGTGGGTTGGTCTTCAGGATGCCGTCGGGCAGGGTCACGGCATCCACCGGGAATGCCTTGCTCATCAGTTTGTTCTTGAGGCCGCCCAACTGTCCGTACTGGTTGGCCATAGGGAATCGCGGCAGACGGGTGTTATGGGATGTTTCGCCAATGGCACCGGACTGCTGCCCATAGCCGAGCCAGCCCCGTTCGGCGAGCATGGTTTCCAGAGCCTTGTCGTATTCGCCGTAGGGGTAGGCAAACAGCGGAGCGGTGTCTCCCAACCGGTCTTCCAGGGCTTCAGCCGCACGATCCAGGCTGTTTTGCACCCGGCGACGCCAGGCAGCCTCCTCCTCACCCGGCCGGCGGGGAAGATGAGCATGATCGGCGGAATGGTTGGCGAGCGTTACGAGGGGGCTATTCCCCAGCTCCCCGAGTTGCTTCCAGGTCATATAACCCTGTTTACCCACTGCATCGGTGTTGATGAATATGGTGTAGGGGTAACCCCGTTCCCGGAGCAGGGATGCGGCGTTGGTATAGACGGATTCATAGGCATCATCAAAAGTAATGGCGATCTTTTGCTGATTCTCCAGTTGGCCGGCCAGGGCTTGTCGGGTGGCTTCGGGTAGTGTGGCCACGGGTAGTGCCAGTTCCTCAATGTGATCCAGCTGGGCCCGGAACAGGCTGGTGCTGGTGCTGGTGGAGGGAGGTGTCGAGTCGCTGACGTGATGATACTGCAACACCACCAGATCGGCGCTGGCCGGCATCGACGCGGCCAATAGGCTGGCCAGGGCAATGTGGGTCAGAATCTTCATCATACCTTGGCTTCCTCATACCCGGCCGGTGGGTTGCCGCCCGGACGAAAATGGGTTCTCAGGACCGAGAATGCCTGATTCAGTGCCTGTATACGTTCGGTATCACCCCCGCGATCAGGGTGCGCTTTCATGACGGCACGGCGGAACTGTTGTTTGATCTCCGCAAAACTGGCCGGGATTTCATCAAAACCGAGGAGGGCGCAGGCCTCCTGTAATTCGTATGGGCCTGGATTGTTACCCTCGCGGCCGGCCCAGAAGTCGTCCACCATTTGCAGAATATCCTCTTCCGGCAGATCGTACCCGCTCAGATCGAGGTAAAAGGTTCTCAGCTTGTCTTCACGGTCTGGCACTCCGGTTCCCGCAACAATATTGGAGTCCTCGAGCCGGATGACAAGTGGGGAGATGTGCAGGGAGACGGATTCGGGTGCCAGGTGTTCCCGGAGCCGGTACAGCGTGTGGAAAAGCAGAAAATGCACCGGGTAGAGCGCGGCAGGGTCGTGAAACGACACGTCTCCGATCAGGGACCATGGTTCCTGCTGCAGGCGTTTGATCAGCGCAAGCTCGCTGACTCCTGCAGGCTCGGCCCGGAGAATTTGTTCTACCGCTACCAGTAGCTGCTCTATGTGGCCTTCCAGAGCTGCCGATTGGGCAGCAGGCTGGCTGGAAGGTGGTTGGGCGGTGTTTCCGGTGTCGGCGGTCATGGGTCCATGTTA
Organism: Marinobacter sp.; assembly: GCA_014359475.1. GTDB lineage: Bacteria > Pseudomonadota > Gammaproteobacteria > Pseudomonadales > Oleiphilaceae > Marinobacter. The sequence continues at coordinate 41,216 of JACIZI010000024.1, forward strand.
GGGGATGTCGGGCAATTTCGGAAGTGCTCCATATCAGAGAATGTGGCCCGCCGGTTGCGTTCACCTTTGCCCGTGGCCCTCCGGGGCGGCGGCGGGTTGTCCATGTGTGGAGCCTGTCCATGGATGGCCCGGGTGCGTATAATGTGCCGTTCACTGACCTTATGAACGTGCGGTATTTATGTCCGAAGCTACTACAGTTGATTTTGCCAGCCTCCCGGCTTCTGATGCCGGGCGCAAGGCGAAAACCGAGCTCAACAAACTCCGGAAGCGCCTGCGCCGTGAAGCGGGCCAGGCCATCGCTGAATATTCGATGATCGAGGCAGGGGACAAGGTGATGTGTTGCCTGTCCGGAGGCAAAGATTCCTATGCGATGCTGGACATCCTGATGAATCTCCGGAAAAGCGCGCCGGTTCCTTTTGAGCTGATCGCGGTTAACCTGGATCAGAAACAGCCAGGGTTTCCCGAGCAGGTGCTGCCGGCCTATCTGTCGTCCCTCGGCATTGAATACCATATTATTGAAAAAGATACCTACAGTATCGTCAGAGACAAGGTGCCGGAGGGCAAGACCACCTGCGGGCTTTGTTCGCGGTTACGGCGTGGCATTCTCTATAACTTTGCCGAAGAGCACGGGGTAACCAAGATCGCCCTGGGGCATCACCGTGACGACTTGCTGGAGACCCTTTTTCTGAACATGTTCTACGGTGGCAAGCTGAAATCCATGCCGCCGGTGTTGCACAGTGATGACGGCCGCAACACGGTGATTCGCCCGTTGGCGTTCAGTCGGGAAAAGGATATTGCCCGTTACGCCGCACTCCGGGAATTTCCGATCATTCCCTGTAACCTGTGCGGATCGCAGGAAAACCTGCAGCGCCAGGTGATCAAGGACATGTTCCGGGACTGGGACCGGAAGCATCCCGGCCGGCTGGAAACCATGTTCCGGGCCATGTGCAATGTGGAACCGTCCCATCTGGCGGACTCTGATCTGTACGATTTTCGCAATGGTGAGCGTCTGGGTGGCAAGCGTCAGGCAGTGCAGACAGCCGCACCGGTCAGTTACGGACGGGTGGATATCCTGAATCTCTGAATCACAGGGGCAGTGGCAGGGTCCAGATACCGAACGCGATCAGTGCCAGGCCGGAAATCAGGCGGAAATGACGGTTGTTCCTGAACTGCTGGATCCAGCGCGCGGCATAGCCTGTTGTCAGCATGGAGGGCAGGGTCCCAAGCCCGAAGAAAAGCATGGTCAGGGCGGCGCTGCCCACGCCCGGCTGCAGTGCCGCCCACCCCAATGTGCTGTAGACCAGGCCGCAGGGCAGCCAGCCCCACACGGCACCGAGAGCCAGAGCCTGTCCGGGGTGGCGCACCGGCAGCAGTTTGCGGGTGAGTGGCGCTAGCCGTTTCCAGACCGGGCTCCCCACCTTTTCGATATAGCGGATGCCCTGCCACCATTGAGCCATGGATAATCCCATCAGAATCAGCAGGATGCCCGCGACGGACCGCATCGCGGGGGCCAATTGCGCCCACTGGGCGGCGGCGCGGGTGCTCAGAAGAGCGATCAGGGTGGCAATCAGCACATAGCTGGCAATGCGCCCGCCGTTGAAGGCTAACAGCATCAGTGTCTGCCGGAACCGGAAACCGCTACCGGTGGGGAGCGCCATGGACAGGGACGCACTGATCCCGCCACACATGCCCAGGCAGTGGCCGCTGCCCATCAGGCCGATCAGGAAGGCACCGGGGTAGCTGAGCATCACGGCATCGGCCATCACTGATTCCGGTCGGGGTGATCGGTGGTGTCGTTGTTTTCGCTGTTATCTGCGGATGATGGCCTTGCCGGCTTCTTCTGGCGTGCCTCGGCGGGAATCCTGTCTTCGTCGTCATCATAGAGAATGCGGTGGGCCGGCCCGTCCAGATCGTCATACTGGCCATTGCGCACGGCCCAGGAAAACAGCGCGATGCCGATCGCCACCAGAATGAGCATCAGGGGAACCAGAACCATGACAATTTTCATAGGGTATCTCCCATTCTGGTGCAGGACCGGCAAGGTATCAGGTTATGACGGGTGTGCCAACCCGGCCCGGGTTTCCGGTATTACCCGGTCGGCCACCAATGCGTAAGGCGTTGAGTACCACAACCAGGGAACTGATGGACATACCAATGGCGGCCAGCCAGGGTGCCACCATGCCGGCGGCTGCCAAAGGCAGTGCCAGCAGATTATAGCCGAGGGCCCAGCCCATATTCTGCCGGATCACCCGTCTCGTGGCCCGGCTGGTTTGCAGGGCATCCGCAAGTGGCGCCAGTTGCCCGCCCAATAACACAGCATCCGCCTGCAACTGGGTAAGGTCTGCTGCGGAGCCCATGGCAACGGAAACCCGTGCCCCCGCCATGGACGGCAGGTCATTCAGGCCGTCGCCAACCATCATGACGTTGTGACCTTCATCTGCGAGCTGCCGGATGATCGCCAGCTTGTCCTCCGGAGAGGCTCGGCCGATCGCGCGGTCTATGCCTACGGCCTGCGCGATTTGCTGAACGTGCTCCGATCGATCGCCGCTGAGCAGAATCGTGCGGATTCCCTGTGCTTGAAGCGTGCGGATGGTGGCACTGGCGTCGGCCCGCGGTTGGTCGTCCAGAAAAAAGCAGGCCAGCCAATGTTGATCCGTCGCCAGCCAGATTTCCATGCCGGTTCCCGGAGAAATGTCTGGCTCCGGCGCGTGAGTTCGCTCCCGTACAAAGTCCCGGTGCCCGATGGATAGTCGCTGGCCCTGCCATTGCCCGGTTAGCCCGCCACCAAGGTGATTGGTGACATCACTGACGTGTTCAGTCGGGAATTCATGGAACACCCGTGCAATGGGGTGTTCGGAATGCTGCTCAAGCCCCGCAGCAAGACGCAGGCATCGCGTCTGATCCAGCACCCCGAAAGTCCGGGTGCCCTGGAGTTCCAGCTTGCCGTTGGTCAGGGTGCCGGTCTTGTCGAAGACAATGGTGTCAATCTCGTTCAGGGTCTCCAGCGTGTGGCCCCTGGTGGGCAGAAAACCGATACGCCGCAACTTGACGGTGGCGGTGGTAATGGCCGTCGGTGTGGCAAGGGACAGGGCGCAGGGACAGGTAACAACCAGTACAGAAAGTGTAATGTCAAAGGCATTCTCCGCCCCGGCCAGGGTCCAGCCGATCCAGACCAGTGGGGCCAGGATCAATACCCGCGCAACAAATTTTCCGGCGATGCGGTCCGCCATGGAGGCAATCGGGGGCTTTTCGGCCTGCACCCGGTCGAGAATGCGCAGTATGCCGGACAGACGGGTTTTTTCTCCGGCGCTGTTAACTTCCACATCCAGTGGGTTCTCGCCATTGACGGATCCGGCGTAGACCTGATCTCCGATGGTCCGGGTCTCCGGTAAATACTCTCCGGTGAGCACGGCTTCATCAAGAGTGGAATGGCCGCTGCGAATAACACCATCCGCCGGCAGGGTTTCCCCCGGCCTGATTCGTATCCGGTCACCGGCCTGCAGGCTGTGGGCCGCAACCAGCTCCGTGGAATCACCCTGAATTCGGGCGGCGACATTGGAGCGGAAGCCACCCAGGGCAGCGCCCGTGAGGCCGGCCCGATAGCGGGCGCGGGTTTCGATGAAACGGCCCAGCAACAGAAAAAAAGTGAACATGCACACGGATTCGAAATAGACTTCCTCGCCACCGGACACGGTGACCCAGGCGCTGGCGCCATAGGCCAGACCGATTGCGATGGCCACGGGTACATCCATGGTCAGATGGCGGGTGCGCAGATCCCGCAGTGCGTTGGTGAAAAAGGGGCGAGCGCTGTAGAACACCACCGGCGTAGCAACCAGCAGGCTGAACCACCGGAAAAAGGTCACGAACTCCGCTGATAATTCGCTGACCAACTCGAAATAGAGAGGAAAGGCCAGCATCATGCTCTGGAAGGTGCCGGCACCGGCCAGGGCCAGTCGTATCAGTGTGCTGCGTTGCTCGGCTTTGAGTGCTTGCTCCGCTTCGTCCGCCTGATAGGGGCGGGCGGTGTAACCCAGTTCATGAATGGCGATCAGCAGATCACTCAAACGGATTTCATCCGGCAGCCAGCATAGTCGTGCCCGCTGCGTGGTGTGATTGACGATGAACTGTCTGACCCCAGGCTGCTGTGCCATGTGGTTTTCCAACAGCCAGATGCAGGCGGCGCAGGTGATGCCACCGATCAGGAGCTGGGCCTCTCTGGTCCCGTCCGGGTTGTCGCTGACGAAGGATGCCTGAACCAGCTCATGGTCCAGCTCTCGCAGTCGCTGAACCTCGGAGGGGGCCAGGGATTGGGGTCTCACTGCGGCCGCTGTCCGGTGCTGGTAGAAATCTGCCAGGCCTTCGGCGCGGATGGTCTGGCAGACGGCCTTGCAGCCCTCGCAGCAGAACTGACGAACCTTGCCATCCAGTTCCAGGGTAATGGGCGGATAGCCGTCAGCGGGCTCGTTGCAGTGAAAACATTGCACGGTCTTAACCCTGTGGGTCAGTGCCCGCACTCAGTTGAACCGGCTCGCTGGCGGGCAGGAAAGCTTCGCCTTTAAGGCGCCAGTCGTTGTCAGGGCCGCGCAGGTCAAAATACCAGCGGCCGTCGATGTCCTGATTCAGCCTTGCTTCGTATTTTCCTTCACCGATTCGGGTCAGTTGCACGGTACGATCCTGGTCGGACAGCGTCGGATGGAACAGGTTCAGGATCAGGTACGGGAAGTTTGCCGTGCCCTGAGACGTAGTAACATTCAGGGACAGGTAGCGTTGGTCAAATGCGAAACGTGCCTCGATCCCCATTTCACGCGCTTTTGTGTCCCTGGCGATTTCCATATTGATGGCACGACCTTTTTTGGAGTAATCGTCCGTCACCATCGAGTTGTCGATATTGGTGGCCACAATAATCATGAAAATGCACCAGACAATGGCAGCAATCGGGAAAATGGTCAGAAACCAGAACCAGGGTTGTTTGAACCAAGGGGCTACAGAAGTCTGCTCAGTCATTTAAAATATCTCTTGGAGACAGGCAGACGCTTGCCTGCCTGTGTATTTGTCTACCGGTTGGGACCGACAAAACGGCTTTCGGTTTCAATGGATAGTGATTCGTCGTTCTCGGATTGAATGCTGAAGGTAATGCGGTTATTGCTCTCTTCCAGCACTTCAGGCGCAACGTCCACGACAGTAGGCAGCGAACGGTGCTCGCCACTGTCCACTGTCACCTGGGTTCGAGTAAGAATCCGGATGCCCTCCAGTCCCTCAACCGACAGGTTGAAGGTATGTGGAATCTCACTCAGGTTGCCAATTTTGACCGTGTAGGAGTTTTCGATTCGTCCCTGACCATTGTACTTATACAGTGAGCCCCGGTCCCTCAGGACATCCAGTTCGGCGGGAACGCGGGTCATCAGGGTGATCACCATGGCGGAAATCATCGCGATCAGTACCGCTCCGTAACCCAGAGTGCGTGGCCGCAGCAGTTTGGATGGCTTGTCTTCCAGTTCGTTTTCGGTGGTATAGCGAATCAGGCCCTTGGGATAATCCATTTTTTCCATGATCTGGTCGCAGGCATCAATGCAAAGAGCGCAGCCAATACACTCATACTGCAGGCCGTCGCGTATATCAATGCCGGTGGGACATACCTGCACACACTGACCGCAATCGATGCAGTCTCCCAGGCCCAGTTCGGCCGGGTCGACCCCTTTCTTGCGGCTGCCCCGGGGCTCACCCCGGTTCGGGTCATAGGACACGACCCGCGTATTGGGGTCAAACATGACAGACTGGAAGCGGGCATAGGGGCACATGTAGAGACACACCTGCTCACGCATCCAGCCGGCATTGAGGTAGGTCGCCACAGTGAAGAAGGCCACCCAGAAATAAGCCCAGCCGTTGGCATCAAGTGTAAACAGGTCTCCGATCAGTTCCCGGATCGGATAGAAGTAGCCTACAAAGGTAAGGCCTGTGGCCAGTGCGATCAGCAGCCAGGCACTGTGTTTGGCTGACTTTTTGGCAATCTTCCCGGCCGACCGCGGGGCCTTGTCCAGCTTCATCCGTTTGTTGCGGTTGCCTTCAATACGCTCTTCCACCCACATGAAGATAAAGGTCCAGACTGTCTGCGGGCAGGTATAACCGCACCATACCCGGCCAAACAGCGTGGTAATAAAGAACAGCCCGAAGGCGCAGATGATCAGCATGCCGGACAAGAGGATAAAGTCCTGGGGATAGAAGGTCGCGCCGAACAGGTGAAATTCCCGGGCTGGCAGGTCAAAGTGGATCAGTGGCTGCCCATCCACGGTAATCCACACAAACAGGAAATACATGCCCATCAGCGCGGTCAGGCTGACATTACGTATCCTCTGGAAGAAGCCTTTGACTTCCTTTACATAGATTTTCTTGCGGCTGGCGTATAACTCGACAGTTCCTGATTTTTTGTTTTTATCGGAGGTGCCAGAGGATGGGTCTATTTGCCGGACCGGAATCTCACTGCTCATATTTACCTCCCGGGTAATCACTCCTGGCAGAGCGTTAGGTGGGGAAAAGGGCCTTCTCAAGCCTGCACCCGCTGACAGCAGATGCAGGGTTGAAAAGACCGGGCCAGCGGACGGGCGGCCCGCCGGCCCGGTCTGTCAGTTGGACAGACTGTAAACGTACGCCGCCAGAATCTGGATCTGATCCTGGGAGAGCCGCTCAGACTGCGCCGGCATCTGGTTCTGGCGACCGTGCAGGACGGTCTCCCTGATCCAGTCATAGGTTGAGCCATACAGCCAGGCATCGTCGGTCAGGTTCGGTGCGCCGACCGCCTGGTTACCTTTGGCATCCGCGCCGTGGCAGGCTACGCACGCCTGGGCGAATACCTGCTTTCCGGCCTCCGCGGCAGCCTCATCACGGGCACGTCCGCTGAAGCTCAGCACATAGTTGACCACCTGATCGACCTGCTCATTGGTCATGCCGGGCATTGTGCCTTTGGCGGGCATGTTGCCCTGACGGCCGTTGTTCAGTGTGTGGAGGATGTCCTGAGGCGTGCCTCCATACAGCCAGGCATCGTCCGTCAGGTTGGGGAAGCCGATGGCACCACGGGCTGCTGAACCATGACAGACGGCGCAGTTGTTCGCAAACAGCCGTTGCCCCATTTTCAAGGCATCTTCAATTTTGGCCAGCTCTTCAACCGGGGTGCTGCCATACTGTGCGTAGAGTTCGCCATAGCGGGCCTCTGCCTGCTGAACTTCCTGCTCCCATTGATTTTGGGAGGTCCAGCCCAGCAGACCCTTGAAATTTCCGAGTCCCGGATAAAGGGCCAGATAGCCGAGCGCGAACACGCAGGTGGCCATAAAAAGGTAGAACCACCACTTGGGCAGAGGGTTATCGTACTCCTCGATGCCATCGAAGGAATGGCCCATGGTGCGGTCTGTTTCGGTGTCGGTTGTCTGACTCTTACGGGTTGCCCACAGAAGCCATACACAGCCAAAAACAGTACCGAGCACGATCACACTGATCCAGATGCTCCAGAAGGTACTCATTGTTTCTTCTCCGTCTTGTCCTGTTCGAGAGTGCGCTTTTCAACCTCGTCGTCATCAAACGGGAGGTGTGCTGCTTCGTCATTGGGCTTTTTGCGATGGGCACTGTAGGCCCACCAGACAATACCCAGGAACACTGCCATGACCAGCAGGGTGTGGACACCACGCAACTCATTCAAATCCATGGGGATCACCGTTTTTCCGAAATGACTGTGCCCAGCTGTTGCAGATAGGCAACCAGGGCTTCAATCTCGAACTTGCCTTTCACCTGCTCCGCCGCATTCGCGATCTGCTCATCGGTGTAGGGAACACCCAGAGTCTGCAGAGTCTCCAATTTGGCTGCGGTCTGGGTATGATCTACCCGGTCCTCAAACAGCCACGGGAAGGCCGGCATGTTGGATTCCGGGACAACACTGCGGGGATCGTACAGATGCTGGCGCTGCCAGGCATCGGAATAACGGCCGCCGACCCGTGCCAGATCCGGCCCGGTGCGTTTGGAGCCCCACAGGAACGGACGGTCATACACGAACTCGCCGGCCACCGAGTAGTGGCCATAGCGTTCGGTCTCTGCCCGGAACGGACGGATCTGCTGGGTATGACACACGTGACAACCCTCGCGGATGTAAATATCACGACCTTCCAGTTCCAGCGCGGAGTAGGGCTCAAGTCCCTCAATCGGCTCGTTGGTTTGTTTCAGGAAAAACAACGGAAGTACTTCCACCAGGAAGCCACCACTGATGGTCAGGATGATCAGGATGATCATCAGGCCAAGGTTTTTCTCGACAATTTCGTGTTTCATCTGGTCTCTCTCCCGTTACGCCGCCTGGGCTGCCGCAGTATCCTGAGCAACCGCGTCTTTCTGACGAACGGTCATGTACACGTTATAGGCCATGAGCAGCATGCCGCTCAGGAAGATGGCACCACCCAGGAAACGGACGAAGTAGCCCGGGTAAGAGGCTTGTACGGCTTCCACAAAGCTGTAGGTCAGGGTGCCGTCTGAATTGACCGCGCGCCACATCAGGCCCTGCATGATGCCGTTGACCCACATGGCGACGATGTACAGGACGGTGCCGATGGTGGCCAGCCAGAAATGGGCGTTGATCAGCGCAGTGGAATACATCGACTGCAGGCCCCACAGTTTTGGAACCAGATGGTATATGGCGCCGATACTGATCATGGCAACCCAGCCCAGGGCACCGGAGTGCACGTGGCCGATGGTCCAGTCAGTATTGTGGGACAGGGCATTGACGGTCTTGATCGACATCATCGGACCTTCGAAGGTGGACATACCGTAGAAGGACAGGGAAACCACCAGAAAGCGCAGGATCGGGTCAGTGCGCAGTTTGTGCCAGGCACCGGACAGGGTCATCATGCCATTGATCATGCCGCCCCAGGACGGCGCCAGCAGGATCAGGGACATAACCATGCCGGCAGTCTGCGCCCAGTCCGGCAAGGCAGAGTAGTGCAGGTGGTGGCCGCCGGCCCAGACGTAGGTGGCGATCAGTGCCCAGAAATGCACAATGGACAGGCGGTAAGAGTAAACCGGACGGTCAGCCTGTTTCGGCACAAAGTAGTACATCATCCCGAGGAAGCCGGCAGTCAGGAAGAAGCCTACCGCGTTATGCCCCCACCACCACTGCATCATGGCATCGGTAACACCGGCATACGCTGAGTAGGATTTGAAGGCGCTGGCGGGCAGGGCAAGGTTGTTGCCAATGTGCAGCACGGCAACGGTGATAATGAATGCACCATAAAACCAGTTTGCCACATAGATATGGGGTGTGCTGCGTTTCATGACAGTACCAAAGAACACCAGCGCGTAGGCTACCCAGACCACCGCAATAGCAATGTCAATCGGCCATTCCAGCTCTGCGTACTCCTTGCTGCTGGTCAGTCCCAGCGGCAGGGTAATGGCTGCAGAAACGATGATTGCCTGCCAGCCCCAGAAGGTAAAGGCGGCCAGGCCGTCAGAAATCAGCCGCGCCTGACAGGTCCGCTGCACCACGTAATAGGCGGTTGCGAACAGGGCACTTCCACCAAAGCCGAAGATAACGGCATTGGTATGCAACGGCCGCAGTCGGCCGAAATGGGTCCAGGGCAGGTCGAGGTTGAGGGATGGCCAAACCAGTTGTGCCGCAATCAGCACACCCAGAGCCATGCCTACAATACCCCATACCACTGTCATGATGGCGAACTGTCTCACCACCTTGTAGTTGTATGTCAGGTTTGCATTTACTGTGCTCATAGCCTTTCCAATGGGTTCAGAGTGGGGGAATATTCGGTCGCAAGTATGGAGAAACCATTAGCGCTTTGCAATGACTCAGGTCAAGACACCGGAACGGCCACAATTGTCGCTCGAATCAGCAAGATGACAAGCTATAAAGGCGTACCGGGCGGGGTCGTGCAGCGCAGGCTGCGTCGAGACCCGTGAGCCTGCATTGTGTAGTATAACCGCACAGCGATCAGGAACCTATGCAGCCTGTCGGACTTGAGCAATGGTCGCGAGCAAGGTGGGAAAACGGCGCCGTATTTCGCAGTAAGTCCGACAGGCTATTATGGAGCAGGCATGTATACGATGGTTGAACAGGCAGCTGCCGGGAAAGCCACCGGCGATATCCTGGTACTGGCTCACGGGGCCGGCGCACCGGCAGACGCGCCGTTTATGAATACGCTGGCCGGGTTTATCGCGGCTGAGGGCGTAACGACAGTCCGATTCGAATTTCCTTATATGCAGAAACGCCGGGAAGACGGCAAAAAGCGCCCCCCGGACCGTCAAGCGGTTTTGCTGGACGGTTTTTCTGAGATTATCGATCATCTCGTTGCTGATGCCGGAGAAAACGCGCGTCTGTTTATAGGGGGAAAGTCCATGGGCGGTCGTATGGCAACGTTGCTGGCGGCTTCGCCGGATTGTTCCGAAGCGGTCAGGGCCGTGGTGTGCTTCGGCTACCCCTTCCATCCGCCCGGAAAGCCGGAGAAAGTACGCACCGGACACTTTGATCAGTTGCGCTGCCTGCTGTTCATTGCCCAGGGCAGCCGGGATCCCTTTGGCAGACGCGATGAATTTGCCGGGGGGCTGCCGGGTGGAGACAAGGTTACGATTCACTGGCTTGAGGGCGGCAATCACGACCTCAAACCCCTGGCAAAACAGAAGCTGGAAACGGATGCCCTGATTCATCAGGCAGCGGTTGAGGCGGTGCGCTTTATGGCGCAGGTGTCGGCCGATGGGTAATTTACCGGATACCCTCATACTCTTCTGCCGGCCCGGTTTCGAGTCGGATTGCGGTAATGAGTTGACGGACCACGCCGCCCGCAAGGGAAGGTTTGGCTATTTCCGGCCCGGACAGGTACCCGGTACGGTGTTGTTTATACTTCCCGGCGAAGGGGAAGCGGAGGCGTTATTGTCATCGTTGCCCCTGGAACAGCTGGTTTTCGTGCGGGACTGGTTTTTGTTGTTGGCGGAGATCGGACTGCCCGCAACGGATCGGGTGGGCGCAGTCATTGAAGGTCTGAAAGATGCGGCCCCACTTGCGGAGCGGCCGGGCCGGGTGGAGGTGCGCCTCGGAGAGAACCACGAAGATGCCGATCTCGGCCGTTTTGCCCGCAAGTGGGTCGCACCCTTGTCGAAGGGGCTGCGGGGAGCCGGTTTGCTGGCAGGAGATCCGGACAGCGATCGCCCATTGCAGCTTGAAATCCTGCTCAACAGCTTTGAGCGGGCGCTGGTCGGAGTCAGCGTCGCAGGTAACCGTGCCCGGCACCCTTCCGGCATCCTGCGGCTCAGGTTTCCTGCGGATGCACCCAGTCGCTCAACCCTCAAACTGGAGGAAGCCTGGAAGGTGTTTCTCCCCCGGGGCAGGGAGCTGGCGTTCCTGGGTGGCGGTCGTCAGGCTGTGGATCTGGGCGCCGCACCGGGTGGCTGGACCTGGCAACTGGTTAACCAGGGGATGAAAGTTATTGCCGTGGATAACGGGCCCATGGATGACGGGCTGATGGCCAGCGGTATGGTGGAACATGTGCGGGACGACGGTTATAGCTGGCTCCCCAGGCGGGCGGTGGACTGGATGGTATGCGATATCGTGGACAAGCCAAGGCGGACGGCGGAACTGGCGGCCCGATGGGTGGCGGGTCAACATTGCCGCTACACTATCTTCAACCTGAAGCTGCCAATGAAGAAGCGCTATGAAGAGTGGCTGGCTTGCCGTGAACTGATCGGCGAACGGCTGCAGGCCGCCGAAGTGCCATTCCGGCTCAGCGCCCGCCATCTCTACCATGACCGGGAGGAAATCACCTGTTTTCTGGAGCGGCTCGACGGCTGACCGGCGGTGGCCGCTGTTGTTTCATATTCAGAACTGGCGTAGCACCGTGACTTTCTCCTCCCGGTCCATCATCGGTACCAGTTCTGTCAGGAGGCTCTTGCGTTCCTGGGAATGGAACCAGCGATCCCAGTCTGCCTCTGAGCGCCAGTTGGACAACGTCAGACGATGGTTGGGGTCGTGGGCGTTGGCCAGGGTTTCGCCGGAAATGAAACCGGGCGCTGATACGGCCCGTTGCAGGATCAGGCGCGACTGTTCTTCGTAAGCGGATTCAAGAGATTCGGCAATATGGCGTTCAATCAAAACCCGGATCATCGGCTACCTCATGGTTTCTGTTTTGATTCCTATAAACAATAATTTAGCATGTCTATCAGAAAAATCATCCCTGGGAGCGTGCCATGAAACAATCGCAATGTGATATTGAATTGGATGCCCGGGGGCTCTATTGCCCGGAGCCTGTGATGCTGCTGCATAACCGCATTGCGGAGGTGCCTTCAGGGGGCGTGCTGAAAGTGATCGCCACAGATCCTTCCACCACCCGTGATATTCCCAGATTCTGCCAGTTCCTGAACCATGAGCTGATCCACAGCGAGGAGAACGGCGACGAATTCCTGTTTTTTATACGGCGCGGAGAGTAACAGTCTGGTCGCCGGGTTATAACGCCGGACGGACCCGATCCCGGAGGTGGCGGAGAAACTGCTCCCGGTCCATTTCCCCCAGAACCCTTGCGTTAGCAAGTTCCTGGCCCCGGGCATCGTAAAACAGGATGGCCGGCGGCCCGAACAGCCCGCGCTCATCGAGAAAAGCCTGCTGCGCGGGTGTGTTGTCCGTCATGTCGATCTGTAGCCGGCGAAAAGGCTGGAGTGCCTCAACGACCTCTGGTTTGCTGAATACCTGGCGTTCCATGACCTTACAGGAGATGCACCAGTCCGCGTAGAAATCCAGGACCACCGGCTGTCCGTTTTGTTGCGCCTGGCGCATATTGGTGCGGATAAAGTCCACCGATTCGCTTCGTTCAAACAGTTCGCCAGAGCGACTGCCGGGCAGATCGCTGGCGGCAGATGCCGCGCTGGCCCCGGTGAAGGGTGCCAGCGGGTTGAGTGGATCGCTGGCACCAGAAACGGCACCCGCCAGCAGTGCCATGCCGTAGGCAAAGAGCACCAGGCCTATGCCCTTGCGGGTGCGTTCCCAGCCGGCCCGGGCAGCATCAAAAGCGCCCAGTTGCACGCCGCTCACGGCCACCAGCAACCCCCACAGCATCATTGTGAGCCATGCGGGTACCAGGCGCTCGGTCAGCCAGATGGCGACGGCCAGCAACATGACTCCGTAAAACGCCTTGACGGCGTTCATCCAGTGCCCGCTGGAGGGAAGGTACTTGCGGCCACCGATTGCCACCAGAATGAGCGGAATTCCCATGCCCAGCCCCAGAGAAAACAGGGCAATTCCGCCCATTACCGCGTCCTGGGTGGTGCTGATATAAAGCAGGCTACCTGCCAGGGGCGCTGATACGCAGGGGGAAACCACCAAGGCGGAGATGGCGCCGATACCGAACAGACTGAGCAGTCGTCCGCCGGTGAGACGGTGGCTGGCATGATTGAGTGGGTCTCGCAGGAAGCGCGGCAGTTGTATATCAAACAGATTGAACATGGACAGGGCGAACAGCACGAACAGCGCGGCAAAGGTGCCGAGTACCCAGGGGGATTGCAGCTGTGCCTGAAGGTTAAAACTGGCCCCCAGCAGACCTGTCACCACACCCGCCGCTGCGTAGGTCAGTGCCATGCCCAGTACGTAGCTGATGGACAGCGCCAGGGCCTGGGTGGTGCTGCGAGTGGTGTGCCCGGAGACCAGGGAGGAGATAATGGGTACCATGGGCAGCACACAGGGGGTGAAGGTCAGACCCAGGCCGAGCAGCAAAAAGATTCCGGCAATCACCAGGGTTGGTTGCGCCTGAAGCAGGGCGGCGAGGCCACCTGCGGATTCTGTATCCCATAGGGTGCCTGGATCGTCCTCTGCGGGTGCCGCGGATTGGTTATTACTGCTGTCGGTATCCCTGGCAATAGTAACCGTGCGCGTCTGTGGCGGATAGCAAAGACCGGCCTTGGCGCACCCCTGATAGCGGACCGACAGTTCGGCAGTGCCGGCATCGCCCTGCCACCGGACCGGCACCCAGACATCGATCGGTTCGTAAAAGACCGTGACTTCACCGAAAAACTCATCCTCCGTGGCAATTCCCTGTCTTGAGAACTCCGGAGTGCCCAGGCTCGCTTTGTCGCCCGCGACACTCAGCTCTATGCGATCTCGATAGAGGTAGTGCTCCGGAGCAATGTTCCAGCTCAGCCATATGCCGCCTTCTTCCTGCAGATGGGAGAATGGCAGAGCCTCATCCACCGGCAGGAAGCCCTGCTGTCCCCCGAGTAGCGAAGATGTACCGCCTGCCTGCACTGTCAAAGGCCCTGCAAGGAGAACAAAAATCAGCAAAAGGACAGCGGAATGGCGCATTGGGTGTCTGGTCATATCTCTCGTGTCTGGACGTAGGGGGTTTGCCAATGGCTCAACAGGTGAGGTAGACGGTGCCGCCGTGTAAAAGTTCCCGCTGGCATTGGTGCGTTTAAAGTCGCACAATAGCCGGGCCATGAATCACAGCGCAAATGATCTTATCATGTTGTTCAATGACCTGTTCCGGGACGATTACCAGACGGAACTGGTCAGGGGTGACCGGGAACCGGAATATCTGCCGGCCTCTGGCGAACAGAACAGGGCCCGTATTGTGTTCGCCCACGGGTATTTTGCCAGCGCTTTGCATGAAATCAGCCACTGGTGCATTGCAGGGCAACGCCGCCGCGCCCTGGTCGATTACGGTTATTGGTATTGCCCGGACGGTCGGACCCCTGAACAACAGCGTGCCTTCGAGCGGGTAGAGGTGCGTCCCCAGGCGCTGGAATGGCTGTTTTCTGTGGCGGCTGGCTCCCGGTTTCACATCAGTGTCGATAACCTGTCGGGGGATGGGGCCTGTGACGAATCGGGATTCCACTGGAGCGTCTGGCGGCAGGCTGACCGGTATCTGCAGAAAGGTCTGCCGGAGCGGGCGGGGCGGTTCCTCGAAGCCCTGAAAACATTCTACGGCACCACCGGAACATTTGATGTGGTCTGGCAGCGGGAGGCGGAACGGCTTCCCGGTCCTGCGCCGGGCCCTGACGAGAAGGTAAACAGGACTCTATGACAAACAAGAAACCCGATGCCGGGGTTCGCTTCCAGGATCTTAATCTGGATCAGCGGCTGCTGGATGCCATCAGCAAGATTGGTTTTGAGTATTGCACGGATATCCAGGCGGAAACCCTTCCCTGGACCCTGGCGTGCAGCGATCTGATTGGCCAGGCCCAGACCGGTACCGGCAAGACGGCGGCCTTTCTGATCACCGCGATCCAGAGCATGCTGGAAACCCCGATTCCCGAATCCGATCGCTGCGCCTCCGAACCCCGTATTCTGGCCCTGGCTCCCACCCGGGAGCTGGCCATGCAGATTGCCAGGGATGCAGAGCAGTTGTGCGAATATACCGGTCATACTGTGGTCAGCGTGGTTGGCGGCATGAACTATGATCGCCAGCGGGACCAGTTGCAGAACAGCATCGTGGATATTCTGGTGGCCACGCCGGGGCGGCTGATTGATTTCCTGGGCTCGCGGGATGTATATCTGGATCAGATCGACATGCTGATCCTGGATGAAGCGGACCGCATGCTGGATATGGGCTTTATTCCCGACGTAAAGCGGATTATCCGGCACTGCACACCCAAATCCGAACGCCAGACTCTGCTGTTCAGTGCCACCTTTAACCAGGATGTACTGAACCTGGCGTCCATGTGGACCCAGAACGCCGAGTTTGTGGAAATTGAGCCAGAACAGAAAACCGCAGAGCGGGTCGCGCAGACAGTTTATCTGGTGGGCGATGACGAAAAACTGCCGGTGCTGGTGAATTACCTCAAAAAGCCGGAGGTCGAGAAGGCGATTGTGTTCGCCAACCGCCGGGACCAGTGCCGTGATCTGGAGGAGGACCTGAAGAATCAGGGGGTCACCGTTTCCCTGATGTCCGGCGAAATTCCCCAGAACAAGCGCCTGAAAACCCTCGACAGCTTCAAGAAAGGGGAAATCCAGGTGCTGGTGGCCACGGATGTCGCCGGGCGGGGCATTCACGTGGATGGTGTAACCCACGTGTTCAACTACAATCTGCCGGATAGTGCCGAGGATTATGTGCACCGTATCGGGCGCACCGGCCGGGCGGGTAAAACCGGCGTGTCCATCAGTTTTGCCGGCGAGGACGATGCCTTTGCACTGCCAGCCATCGAGAAATACATCGGTCAGAAACTGACCACCGCTGTGCCGGACGAATCGTTGAGCGAGGCGATGCCGAATCCCCCGATCAGCCGTAAACGGGGCCGGCGCAGACCGCCCTCCGGGAATCGCGGCGGACGACCAGCGAGAAGCAACCAGGGATAACGGATACTGACATGTTGATTGTTGCCGACGAGAATATTCCCCATCTTGATTCGTTCTTCGCAGATATCGGCAAGGTGCGGGCGGTGTGCGGTCGCTCCATGACGGCAGAGCAGATCCGGGAGGCGGATATACTGCTGGTGCGCTCTGTTACCCGGGTGGACGAGGCCTTGCTTAAAGGAAGCCGTGTGCGTTTTGTGGGCACCACCACCATCGGCACCGATCATGTGGATCTGGATTATCTCCAACAGCAGAGTATCCGCTTTTCCGCCGCGCCGGGCTGCAACGCCAATAGTGTGGTGGAGTATGTTCTGACGGTGCTGTCGCTCTGGGCGGAACGTACCGGCATGGATGACTGGGCGGATCTGTCAGTGGGCATCGTTGGTGCCGGCAATGTCGGCGGTGAACTGGGCAGACGGCTGGAGCGTCTGGGTTTTAAAGTGAAGCTCTGTGATCCTCCGAGGGCTGAAGCGGAGCCGGATAATGTCGATCAGTTTGTCGGACTTGAAGACGCCCTGAGTTGTGATGTCGTGACTTTCCACACGCCGCTGAACCGGGAAGGGGCGTATCCAACCTGGCATCTGATGAACGAATCCAGGATGCAAGCCCTGAAACCCGGGCAGTTGCTCATCAATACCAGTCGCGGCGAGGTGGTGGACAACCAGGCCTTACTGGCGCGACTGGAAGCTGGCCAGGCACCGGCGGTGGTGCTGGATGTCTGGGAGAATGAACCGGCCATTCTGGCAGGGCTGGTGAGGCATAGCTGGCTGGCCACGCCCCACATCGCGGGATACAGTCTGGAAGGCAAGGTGATGGGCGTGGAGGCTATCTACCAGGCGGTGAGTCATTATCTTGGCCTGCCGGCCCGCAAACAGGCCGGTCAGTTCCTACCGGAGCCGCCCCTCAGTAAAATGTCCTTTACCGGATCGGTCGCGGAACTGGATGCGGCAAACCGCGCCATGCGGGCCTGCTATGATCCGCGCAGCGACGATGCCCGGTTGCGGCTGGTGTTGGCGGGTGGCGAACAACAACGCAAGGAAGGATTCGATCGTCTGCGCCGGGATTACCCGGTACGCCGGGAGTTCTCCAGCCTGAAACTCCAGCTCAAGGGTGCCAGCAAGTCCTACCAGGACACATTCCGTGCCCTGGGGTTCAAGGTCAAGGTCTGACGGGGCCTGGCGCAGCCTGTCAAGCTTAAGACGAATCCTGCAGCGCCGCGATACGGTCTTCCAGCGGCGGATGGGTCATAAACAGGGCACCCAGGCCGTTTCTCGCTCCGCGATTGATGCCGAAGGCCTGCAGGGAGTCGGGCATCTGGTCAGGCACTTCGCTCTCCTGTTTGAGCCGGGCCAGGGCACTGATCATGGCGTCCCGACCGGCTAGCCGGGCGCCGGCACTGTCCGCCCGGAACTCCCGGCGGCGGGAGAACCAGAACACGATGGTGCTGGCGAGAATACCCAACACAATTTCTGCGACGATGCTGACCACAAAAAAGCCAATCCCGTGTCCGCTCTCATTCCTGAACACCACCCGATCCACAAAGGAGCCGATCACCCGGGAGGCGAAGATCACAAAGGTGTTTACCACGCCCTGAATCAGTGCCAGGGTAATCATGTCCCCATTCGCCACATGGCCGATTTCATGGCCCAGCACAGCGCGGATCTCCTCCCTGTCAAAACGGTGTAACAGTCCCTCGCTGACAGCCACCAGAGCCTGATTCCGGTTCCAGCCGGTGGCGAACGCATTGGATTGTGAGGCAGGGAAAATCGCCACCTCCGGCATGCCGATGCCAGCCTTTCCGGACAGTTCACGCACGGTGTCCACCAGCCAGCGCTCCGCCGGTGTGCGGGGGTTATCTATTACCCGGGCCCTGGTGCTCCATTTTGCCATTGGCTTGGAAATCAGCAACGACACAATGGCACCGGCAAAGCCGAAGACTGCCGCAAAGGCCAGCAGAGAGCCATACTGAATGCCGTTCTGGGCCAGGTAACTGTCCACACCCAGCAGTTTCAGGGTGATGCTGGCGACCAGGATCACCGCCAGGTTGGTAGCAAGAAAAAGCAGAATTCTCATGATTGTTTCCTGACTGGTTATTCGCCTGAGGAATTACGCTCTATATATAGGACTGGCTCGCCTGTTCTCAACGGTATTACAGTGATTTAATGGGCCCGGATTCAGGACAGGTCCCGGAAGAATACCTGCTGCATGACCTGGCTGATCTGGGCGGAGGTGCCCCGGCGCAGGGCCTGACGAATAAGGTGAATGTGGGTGGACAGGTCCTGGCGCACCGAGCCGGGCAGGTCCTCCCCTGGCGGTCTGGCGGGGGGCGTGTTCAGCAGTTCGGAGGGTGCCGGGGCGCTTAGCCGGGTGAAAGCCGCGTGGCTCAGTACCGCTTGATCCAGTGCCTCCTGGCGGATGGTATCCACGTAGCGGATCAGTCCTTCCTCTGCCAGCCAGAGCAGGGCACCGAAACAGGCCATGTGTCGTTTGCTGTGCAGGCCGAACTCATCCGGTTCGTCCGGTCCTGCAATGTCCTCGACGAACAGATTGACGCGCCGGGGAAAAGCCGCATAGAGCTGGGCCAGAATGACGGCGGTATCCTTGTAAAATTCCTCGATATGGATATCAGCCATGTTCTGTCGCCTTATACCCGGTAGTCAGACAGGAAATTGCCGAAACGGGTCATGGCATCCTCCAGGGCATCTTCCCGGGGCAGGAATACCACCCGCAGGTGTTGTTTGTCTGTGACGTTAAAAGCGGAGCCTTGCACCAGCAGGATTTTTTCCTGTAGCAGCAGGTCCAGTACCAGCTTTTCGTCGTCGACGATCGGGAACCGCTTCGGGTCCAGTTTCGGGAACAGATAGAGCGCGCCCCTGGGTTTTACGCAGCTCACCCCGGGGATATCGTTGAGGGTTTTCCAGGCAGTTTCGCGCTGCTCATAAAGCCGGCCTCCCGGGGCCACCAGGTCATTAATGGACTGGTAGCCGCCCAGGGCCGTCTGGATGGCCAGCTGTGCGGGTACGTTGGCACACAGGCGCATGTTGGAGAGCATCTCGATACCTTCAATCAGATCCCTCGCCCGGTGTTTGGCCCCGCTGATAATCATCCAGCCAGAACGGTAGCCGGCGGCCCGGTAGTTTTTGGACAGGCCGTTATAGGTAAAGAACAGCACATCGTCGGCCAGGGAGGCGGTGGAGACGTGCTCTGTGCCGTCGTACAATATCTTGTCGTAGATCTCGTCAGACAGGACCACCAGGTTGTGCTCACGGGCAAGTTTAACCACTTCTTCCAGCAGCTCTCTGGAATAGACGGCGCCTGTCGGGTTGTTGGGATTGATCAGTACAATGGCCCTGGTTCTGGGCGTGATCTTGCTGCGGATATCATCCAGATCCGGGAACCAGTCCTGCTGCTCGTCGCAGTGGTAATGCACCGGCCGGCCACTGGAAAGGGTGACGGCGGCCGTCCACAGGGGGTAATCGGGCGCCGGGATCAGCACCTCGTCGCCGGTATTCAGCAGGGCCTGCATGGACATCACGATCAGCTCGCTGACCCCGTTGCCCAGGTAGATGTCGTCGATATCGACCTTGTCGATGCCGCGCTGCTGGCAGTAGTGCATCACCGCCTTGCGTGCGGAGAACAGGCCCTTGGATTCCACATAGCCCTGGGCCATGTGCATGTTATAGATCACGTCCTGCTGAATTTCCTCGGGTATATCCAGCTCAAAAGCGGCAGGGTTGCCGATGTTCAGCTTCATTACCCGGTGACCTTCTTCCTCAAGCCTTCTCGCTTCCCGCAGAACCACGCCCCGAATCTCGTAACAGACGTTGTCGAGCTTTGTGGATTTGCTGTAGTTCTGCATAGGAAGTTATATCTCCGGAGGGTGGCGTAAAAAATCTATTCTAGCCGAGCAAAGGCCCCGTACAACAGGGGCAAACGTGATGAATTGTGGCAGTGTGACGGGCCCGGGTGCCGAAATCGGTTCTCTCTGTGCCGTTTTGTGTCGTTCGATGTTGTCATCCGGTATAAGTATTGGGCACGATCTAGCAGCCTGTCGGACTTAAGCAATCGTCGCGAGCAAGGTGGGAAAGCGAGCGCAGATTTTCTGGATTTTGAGGCGCATAGTGGTTCTATGCAACGAAAAAGCCGGGAAATATGAGCCGTTTTCCCACCGGCGCAGTAGATTAGCCTTAAGTCCG
>JACIZI010000025.1 GCA_014359475.1 Marinobacter sp.
GGAAAGCGAGCGCAGATTTTCTGGATTTTGAGGCGCATAGTGGTTCTATGCAACGAAAAAGCCGGGAAATATGAGCCGTTTTCCCACCGGCGCAGTAGATTAGCCTTAAGTCCGACAGGCTGCTAGTCCACCAAGGTGTCACAGCCCATGTCATAGCGTTGTCACAGCTTGGTGTCAGAAGTCGTGTCATGAGTCTGTCGCAAGTTATCCGCCGCCGTGCCGGGCCGCCACCTGACGACCCTTGTCGGTCACGCGGTATTTCTGTTTGCTGCTGCACCTTTTCCTCGTTCCAGATCTCGATCTTGCCCAGTCCGCAGAGGGCGAATACATCAGTGACGCCGCCACCGGTCAGGGCGTTGTCCAGGATCTGCTTCAGGGCGGTGTTCTTCTCTTCCTCGGTCAGTTTCTTGTCCACTGCGAAAATTTCTTCCAAGGTACCGACGCCGCCGGGCAGAGCGACAAACGCATCGGCCATCCGGGCCATGGCGGCCTTTCGTTCGTGCATATCGGCAACAATTTTCAGCTCGGTCAGCCCATGATGGGCCAGCTCCCGATCTTTCAGGTACTCGGGAATCACTCCGTACACTCGGGCGCCCTTTTCCAGAAAGGCATCTGCGACCACGCCCATCAGGCCGACGTTGCCACCGCCATACACCAGGTCGACTCCGTTCGTTGCCAGGTAGTGCCCCAGAGCGCGGGTTGCCTGGGCGAATTCCGGGTTTTCACCAATGCTTGAACCACAAAATACGGCAATCTTCATGGGTCTTATGAGGCTTCATCGAATCGGTTCAGAGGGTTGAGTGGGTTTTTCACTCTGTTGTGGTTGGTCCGGGCGTCTTTGGGTGCCGGAGCATACTAGAATGCCGCCTCCGATCTGCCCAGACTAGCTTTTGATCGTGCATTCGACCCCCAAAACCACTTGTTAAAGATTTGTAACCTGTTGAAGTATAAATAAAATGTAAGAGGTTGATTATCTGTGTTTCTGATATTCTCGAATGGTTCAAAACTGACAGGTGCCTGATGGGCCGCGGGGAACATGCTCTCCTGTCCACTATAAAAGGCAGGTCAGACCACCTGAACCATGGAATTTACATCATGAATATGAAACCACTGCTCGTTTTTCTATCTCTGAGTGCCACCTCATTGGGTGCCGTTGCGGATGACACCGCCGACGCCGCGCTGGGGGGTGGTATTGGCGGCGCACTCGGGGCCGCCATCGGCAACGAGGTGGGTGGCAGAGATGGTGCGATTCTTGGCGGTGCCGTCGGTGCGGCAGCGGGAACGGCCATTACCACCCAGGACCAAAGGGAACTCGATCGCGATTATGATTATGATCGCCGCCGGTATGATGATGATCGCGGGTCTTACCGGAAGTCTCGCGGCCATTTCTGCCCACCGGGCCAGGCGAAAAAGGGTAACTGCTGAGGCACTTGTGTTGAAGACGAAGTGCAACGCGTCGACACTGGGGCAGACATGATTCGTTTAACTGCATTGGTGTTGATGCTTGTACCAATCCTCACAGAGCGTCACTTGTGGGTAACTGCCCAGCGATAGCGTCTTCTCGTTACCCGCAAAACGATGCCTCAGCCACCAATATTTGGACTCACCTTTGACGATCAGTGTCGGGCCGCCACCGTCTGCCAGCTTCCGTATCTTTCCGGAACCCTTGGCATTTTTTACTTCGTTAGCGGAGAGCTTATTGAGTTGGCGGGCCATGATTGTCCATTTTGTGGGTAACGACGTCTGAAAAAGTGGTGTTACCCACAATGTTACCCGCAAAAAGTCTTGGATCTCAATAGATCCTAATCGACCTTGTTGGACCAAAAGGCATAAAAAAAGCCCCATTTCCGGGGCTTTAGGGCGTTTCATTGGACCTTTTCAGACCCCCTGAAACTCTTGGTTGGTGGAGGCGGCGGGAATTGAACCCGCGTCCGCCAGCACTAGGCCTTGAGATCTACATGCTTAGCGTCCTTCTATTGATTTAACCTCAAGCGACCCAAAGGCCAGGGTGCAAGAGGCGAGCTCTTTGAATCTTAGCCGATAACCAGTGAGCTCTGATTATCGGAGCAGCCTATAAGCGATGACGTCCTGAGGTGTTGCTTCTGAGTTATAGGCGCCTCAGTCAGGACGACTGGAACGGCTTACGCCGCCAGTGCGTAGTTTTCGTCGTTTGCGACTATTTTAAAGCAGCTTTGGATTTACGAGATTCGCTGCCATCTCGACATGCACCCAAGGGTTCGTCACCGGCGTCGAATCCAGATCGCCCCCTTTCAGTGTAAGTATATGGGGGGCGATTACCGGTATTCAAGCGATTCCTGTGTTTTGTTGTAAGGAGATGTGCGGAGGTTTCATTTTTCTGCCGTCAGAAAGGCTCCGGTATGCGGCCGCGTCAGGGCCCGGTCGCGCAGCTCTGTGTAGCTTTCCCGGAAGTAGTCCATGATAGCCTGTGGATTGGTTTTGATGTTCCTGTCAACGGTAATGCCAAACTGTACGGTTCCGGCGTAACTGAAGATGCTCATGCCGATGCCGATATTGCCGGTCTGGGGCACCCAGAACATGGGCTGTTTAAGTCGTGAGCCGGCCAGATACACCGGATTTTCGGGGCCGGGTACATTGGTCAGGACGGCGGAGGCCTTGTTGCCGATGATGTTCAGCGCACGCCGTTCCAGTATGTCCGGGCCCCGGCCAAACAGGTCGAGCAGGCTGTAGGTGACCTGGGCCTGGTAGGAACGTTTGATGCGGTTCATGTTGTCCTGAGTCTTGCGGAATCGGCCGATGGGGTCGTGTGCTTCGACCGGCAGGTTGACCAGCACCAGGCCGAACTGGTTGCCCAGTGCGCCCACCGGCTGATCCAGTGGGCGGAGGTTGAAGGGTACGGCTACACGTATACCGCATTCGGGAATTTTGTCTCCATTGGCCAGAAAATGCTTGTGAAAAGCACCGGTAGCGGCGCATAGCAGCACATCGTTGACGGTTCCGTTGAGTGCTCTGGCGCATCCCTTGACTTCATCAAGGTCCAGCGGTGGAGCCCAGGCCACCTGTTTGCGACCGCAAAGATCCCCTGTGAGGCGGGTAGGTGGCTCGAAAGGGGACAAACCGAGTTTTACCAGATCCATTGAGATCTTGCCGGCGGTGCTCAGCAGTTTGAAGGGGTAATCGGGCTCGTTTCGCAGAGAGCTGAGGAATAACCGGCCTTGTTGCCGGGCGGTCTCGATGGTGTTTCTGGTACGCTGGATCAGGCGCCCTGCGCGGTTGGCGGGGGCTGCCCGGGGTTTTCTGATGGGGAGCTTATGAACGGTGGCGGTGGCTTCAGGGCCCGGGTCGGTGAGGGACAATAACACCCGCACCAGTGAGATACCGTCCGCGATGCAGTGATGGATGCGTACCACCAGTGCACAGCCGCCGTCGTACTGGTCAATATAGTGGATCTGCCAGAGCGGTCTGCGTAAATCCAGCCCGGTGCTGGTCAGGTCGCTGACCAGATCCTGCAGTTCTTGCTGGCCGCCCCCGCCGGGCAGGGCGATGACGTGTATATGGTTGTCGATATCGAACAGCGGGTCGTCCTGCCAGTATTCCCGGTCACCACGGCGGTGAATCCGCTGGCGAAAGCGGCGGAAACGGAGGAAGCGGTCGGTCAGTACCCGTTTCAGTCGCGGCAGGTGTATTGATTGCTCAAACACCAGCACGGCTGAAATCATCATCGGATTCTCGACCGTCTCCATTCGTAGCCAGGACCGGTCTACTGCCGTCATGGGGGTTTCTTTCGAGCTCATCCTTCCCTCCCTTGTGACCGGTGAGCGAGGGTGAACATCGGGTGTTCAGGGCCGGGATTTATGATTCAGAACACACACCACCCGCAGGTCTATCGAGTATAGGTTCTTTGTTGCCTCAATAAAAACTGGTTGAGCTTGCGATACATTAACCATTATTGACTTCCCGGATGATGCGTTGCTTCTGGCGATTCCAGTCCCGCTCTTTCTCGGTCGCGCGCTTGTCGTGCTGCTTTTTGCCCTGGGCGAGGGCGATTTCGCATTTTACCTTGTTGTTCTTCCAGTAAAGGGCGAGGGGAATGCAGGTGTGCCCGGCCTGGTGCACCTTACCGATCAGCTTGGCAATTTCTTTGGCGTGCAGCAGCAACTTGCGGGTGCGAGTGGGGTCGCAGATCACATGGGTGGACGCGGTGTTCAGGGGGGTGATGTGCGCGCCCAGCAGAAAGGCCTCGCCGTCTTTGAGCAGCACATAGGCATCCACCAGTTGAGCCTTGCCGGCCCGCAGGGACTTGACCTCCCAGCCCTGCAGAACCAGGCCCGCTTCAAAGCGCTCTTCAATGTGGTATTCGTGCTTCGCCTTCTTGTTGAGGGCGATGGTATTGCCAGTATTTCCAGGTTTCTTGTTGCTCATGAAATCCTAATCCGGAGGTCGGGCAAAGAGCGCATTGTAGCCTAACTGTGCCAGACCGGTCACGGATTCGGCAGAATGGGCGGGCAGGATCGTCCGATGGCTTCATCATCCGCTACAATCAGGGACTCCCAATCACAAAGGGTATGGAATGCCGACTCCCTACGAAACCACAACCGGCTCCTGGCTCCGTCCCACTACTTTTTTCTGGGCGGCGGTGGGCGCTACCGCGGGGCTGGGCAATCTCTGGCAGTTCCCCTATCTGGCCGGTAAACACGGGGGCAGCCTGTTCCTGCTGTTGTATCTTGTCTGTCTGGTACTGGTCACCCTGCCGTTGATGGTTACCGAAGCCGCCATTGGCCGGCATGCCCGCCATGGCACGGTACTCGCCTTTGCAGGATTGGTACGTCTGTCCGGCAGGTCGTCCCACTGGGTCTGGGTGGGTCGCATCAATGTTCTTGCGGCGTTTCTGGTGCTTTCCTTTACGGCTGTTATCGGGGCAGTGTGTCTTGCCTGGATATTCTACGGTGCTTTCGGGCGATTTTCCGGTGGCGGGGAGCAGGCTGCGGCCAGTGCGCTGACGGGTCTGGTAGCGGATTCTGACAATGTGCGGATGTTTATGGCCTGGCATGGCTTCTTTTTGCTGCTGGTTGTCGGGGTGTCCATGCAGGGGGTGGTTGGCGGTCTGGAGCGGGTGCTGAGGGCGTTGGTGCCAACCACTCTCCTGCTGATGCTGGGGCTGCTGGTGGTGTCTTCCCTGTCCGGAGATTTGCTGGCGGCGAGCCAAAAGCTGCTGGGTGCCCGGCCGGAAGACCTCAGCTGGGCGAGCCTGTGGGATGCCCTGTTCCATGCGTTTTATACTCTGGCTCTGGGTATGGGGGTTTGGGTGGTTTTCGGTGCCTATTCGCACCGGGACACACGTCTCAAGCGGTCTGTGTTGGCTGTGGTGCTGACCGATACCCTGATGTCCGTGGTGGCGGGGCTGATGCTCTACGGGTTTGTGGGGGACAGTATTGACGGGCTGGCGGAGCATGGCTTCCGGTTATTGTTTGTGACGCTTCCGGCGGGCCTGTCAGGGTGGCCCTTGAGTCAACTGTTGACGGCGGTGGTCTTCCTGGTGGTTCTGATTCTGGTGTGGACCACCTCGCTGGCCTGGATGGAACCGGTGGTCGGCTGGTTCCGGGAATGGACCGGGGCACCGCGGCCGCTGTCGGCGTTTTTGGTGGGCGGGGCCGCGTGGCTGATGGGGCTGGGCAGCCTCTTGTCATTCAACCTATGGTCGTCGCACACCCTGTTTGGCGGTACTTTTTTCCGCTGGCTGGAACTGGTGACAAGCGGCCTGCTGATACCGCTGGCCAGTTTCTGCCTGGCGGTTTTTGCGGGCTGGTGTCTGACCCGGTCCCTGTCCATGCGGATACTCGGCAAGGCTCCGGGATCTTTCCGGGTGGTCTGGCTCTGGGTGACGCGCATTGTATTGCCGGTGGTGATTCTGGTGATTGCCGTGCAATACACCCGAGGGGCGCTGGAGCAAATGTGTGGGCCCCTTGAATCGCCACCCGTCTGGTGTGACAAAAAGCAGCCGTCAGCCCGTCCTGCCGGGAAACCGGAGCGGCCGGCGCCACCGGTAAGTGATGGTGCCCGCCCCCGGCATAAGGAAGAGCCGGGGCCGTCTGAAGCAGGCGGTGCGCCGGCGGTCAGAAACGATCCGGAAGCTCCGGAGGGTCAAAAAGATAGCGATATCATTTATGATAGCGTTTGATGTTTCTTTCAGAATGATAATACATGCCGCAGAAGATTGATAAATCCGCACTGGTTCTGCATTCCGCCGAGCGGATGTTCTACCTGGTGAATGACATCGCCCGCTACCCGGAATTTCTTCCCTGGTGCGCGGGTGCCGAAGTGCATCATGCCGACGAAGAGGAGGTGGTGGCCTCTCTGGAGGTGGCAAAAGGTGGTGTCAGTCACCGACTCACCACCCGTAACCGCTTTCTGGTGCCTGAAGCCATTGAAATGAGCCTGGTGGACGGGCCTTTCCACAACCTTGCCGGCCGCTGGCATTTCCGGAAACTGGACGACAACGCCTGTAAGGTGAGCCTGACCCTGGACTTCGAGTTTTCCGGGACGCTTTCCAGAATGACATTTGGCAGTATTTTCAGGAAGGCGGCCGATACCATGGTGGATGCCTTTTGCCGTCGTGCGGATGAGTTATACAAGTGAGTCAGCAAATGCGTGTAGAAGTTGCCTATGCCCGGCCGGACCGGCAGGAAATTGTGGAACTTGATGTGCCCGAAGGCACCACCGCCATGGAGGCAGTGCTGAAATCCGGCATTGAGAAGATCTTCCCGGAAATTGATCCTGCCAGTACAGATATGGGGCTATTCGGTAAGGTTGTGAAAACACCGGATGCCCACACGTTGAGAGAAGGAGACAGGGTGGAGCTTTATCGGCCGCTTAAGATTGATCCCAGGCAAGCCCGGCTGAACCGGGCAAAAAAGAAGGGCTGAGACCGGCTCAGTACGCCGGTGTTTTTTCCAGCATATCTGCCTGGTAGTGAGTGAACTGTCCGTCAGCGTAATAGATGACTACCTTCTGTTCCCGGATCTCTCCCCCCTGCTTTTGGAAGGTATAGATATAGTAATCCTTTTCGTCATCCACCGGGTTGGTGACCATCGGTGTGCCCAGTACCGAGCGTACCTGGGAGCGGGTCAGGCCCTCGCTGAGTGAGGCCAGGTCCTCCCGGGTGACGATATTGCCCTGCTGAACATTGATCTTGTAAACCCCCGGAAATGCGCAGCCTGCCAGAGTCAGCAACAAGGAAAGTGCAGCGGTAGGGGCTGAAAATTTGCTCATGGTGGTGATGGAACCTCTTTATCTGGCGCGGCATAGAATCGGAATCATTCAGAGGTGCAGTTATGTTATGATTGCACTATGAAACAGACGCGGCTCAATCATACCGGAAGCCGTCAGAACACACCAAGAGTGAAAGCGCATCATGTCATCTGAAAACACTGAATTGCGAAAGGTCGGGCTGAAAGTCACCCTGCCGCGGGTGAAGATCTTCAATATTCTGGAAAATTCCGAAGAGCATCACCTGAGTGCCGAGGATGTCTATAAAAAGCTGCTGGAGCAAGGGGACGACGTGGGGCTGGCCACGGTCTATCGTGTGTTGACGCAGTTTGAGGCGGCGGGACTGGTGTTGCGGCATAATTTCGAAGGCGGCCACGCGGTGTTCGAGATGGCTGGTGATGACCATCATGACCATATGGTCTGCACCCAGACCGGTCAGGTGATCGAGTTTTTCGATGAGGTTATTGAGCAGCGCCAACGGCAGGTGGCCAAAGATCGCGGTTACGACATTGTTGACCATAGTCTGATCCTGTACGTAAAACCCATCAAGGAGCAAGAGTAAAAAGAGGGGCGGATAGAGTCCGCCCCTTAAGCTCTCAGGATCGAGAGGGGAATGGGTACGTCAGTGGTGGGTTGCCTGGCCTTTGCTGAACATCTCCCGGGCATGGGCCATGGTCTGCTCGGTCAGATCCACGCCGCCAAGCATTCTGGCTACTTCTGTTACCCGGCTGGTCTCGTCCAGCGATTCGATGCGGGAGAAAGTGGCCTCGCCTTCCGTGAACTTGCTGACGAACAGATGCTGATGGCACTGGGCCGCCACCTGGGGCAGATGGGTGACGCACAGCACCTGGCCTTGTTCCCCGAGTGAGCGTAGCAGCCGGCCGACCACTTCCGCAGTACCACCCCCGATGCCGACATCCACTTCATCGAAGACCAGGGTCGGGGTGGTGGAGGTTTGCGCTACCACTACCTGGATGGCGAGGCTGATGCGGGACAGTTCGCCGCCGGAGGCTACCTTGGCCAGTGGGCGGGCTGGCTGACCCGGGTTGGCACTGGTCAGAAATTCCACGTCTTCCAGGCCGTTGGCGGACGGTTCTCCTTCAACCGGCTTCAGGCGGGTCACAAACTGCACCGCTGGCATGCTCAGCTGGGCCAGTTCCGCCATGATTCGCTCGTCCAGCCGGGCGGCTGCATCATGGCGCGCTTTTGACAGCTTGCCGGCAATCTCGTCATACGCCTTCCGGGCGTGTTGTGCCTCCGCTTCCAGAGCCTCAAGGCTGCCACCGCTATTGTCCAGTTCTGCCAGTTCCTCCGCGAGTTTGCGGTGGTAGGCGGGCAGCTCTTCCGGTGTGATCCGGTGCTTGCGGGCCAGTTGGTAGATGGCGCTCAGGCGCTCCTCCACTTCATTGAGCCTCGCCGGGTCGGCTTCATAGCCATCAATGAAGTGGCGCAGGTTGTCGCTGGCTTCGGTGATCTGGATTTCCGCTTCACAGAGCATCTGCAGGGTTTCGTCCAGCGCCGGTACTCGCACCGGTAACTGTTCCAGGCGTTGCAGTGCCTGACGCAGCAGGCTGGCAACACTGCCGTCATCTTCGGTACACAGTTGCGACGCCTCATGGCTGCTCTGCAGTACTGTCTCCGCATGGCTCAGTTGCTCCTGCTCCTGCTCCAGGCTCTGTTGTTCGCTTTCTGCCATGCCCAGGCGGTCCAGTTCCTCTACCTGATAGCGCAGCAGTTGCAGGCGTGCTTCGTGTTCGTCGGCGTTCTGCTGCCTGGCCTGCAGTCTGTCGCTGAGGTCCCGCCAGTGCTTCCAGGCATTGCGGGTGCTCTCTGCCAGTGCTTCGGCCCCGGCGTATTCATCCAGCAGCTTGCGGTGAGTGTCTTTGCGCATCAGGGACTGGTGTTGGTGCTGGCTGTGGATATCCAGCAGCATGCCGCCAAGCTCTTTCAGCTGTGCCAGCGGGCAGGGGTTGCCGTTGATGAAGCCGCGGGTGCGGCCGTCGTGGCTGACCGTGCGGCGCAGTATGCACTGTCTGTCATCGTCCAGTTCGTTTTCTTCCAGCCAGGACAGGGCCTGCGGAAGGTGCGAGATATCGAATTCCGCCGTTACATCCGCCCGTTTTGCGCCATTGCGCACGGCTCCGGCATCAGCGCGGGCACCCATGGCCAGCCCCAGAGCGTCCAGCACAATGGACTTGCCGGCACCGGTTTCCCCGGTCAGTGCGGTCATGCCCCGGTTGAAATTAAGCTCGATGTGTTCGGCGATCGCGTAATTGGAAACCGTAAGCTGGCTCAGCATTTGTGTGCCCTCCGAAAATCCCGGTACTGTGATTGTGTACAGTGACTGTGAATATATACAGTGATTTGACCGTTTGCAAACTGCAAGGTTGAATTTGTGCGAGATTGTGGGCCCCGGTGGTTGAATCCCCATAAATGGGCCCCATATCTCCGGCAAATGATCATTTCCGGCCCCCGTTGGCCGGATATCGCTGATTCACCCGGCCCCGCCGGGCCGAAAATAATCAATGCAGGAGATATCATGAGCGCTGATGAGAATCGCAACGAGCAGCCGGAAGAGGAGCTGAACGAGACGGCGGAAAACGCTACGGATAGTGAAGAGCAGGTCGCCGGCGACGAGCAGGTCAGCGAGCTCGATGCCCTCAAGGGCAAGGTGGAGGAATATCAGGAGCAGGTGCTGCGGGTGCAGGCGGAAATGCAGAATGTTCGCCGCCGCGCGGAAATTGATGTGGAAAAGGCGCACAAATTCGCCCTGGAGAAGTTCGTGAAGGAGCTGCTGCCGGTGGCGGATAGCCTTGAGAAAGCCGTGGAGAGTACCGAGAACACGGAAGATGCCGGTGAGCTGGTGGCCTCCATTCGTGAAGGGGTGGAGATGACTCTGAGTCTGTTCATGAAGAGCCTGGAGAAATTCAACGTCGAGCAGATTGATCCGGAAGGCGAACCGTTTGATCCCCAGAAGCATGAGGCCATGTCCATGGTGCCTGCGCCGGGCGCAGAGCCGAACTCGGTCGTGTCGGTGGTGCAGAAGGGTTATCTGCTGAATGGGCGTGTCGTGCGCCCGGCGATGGTTGTGGTTGCCAGGGCGCAGGATGCACCAAAAGTTGATGAGCAGGCTTGAAAAGCGGATTAAAGCGCCAATATAGCCTGTAACAGACAGTTTCGCGGGCCGCTGCCGCCCCGGCAGGATCAACAGACAGCTTCCGAGTCAGCTGCGAACAGATTGAACAACGAATTGGAGTGATTGCATGAGCAAAGTAATTGGTATTGACCTGGGTACGACCAACTCCTGTGTTGCCATCATGGATGGTAACAAGGTCAAGGTTATCGAAAACGCCGAGGGTGATCGTACTACCCCCTCCATCATCGCCTATACCGACGACGGGGAAACCCTGGTAGGTCAGTCTGCCAAACGTCAGGCGGTGACCAATCCGCATAACACACTGTACGCCATCAAGCGTCTGATCGGGCGTCGTTTTGAAGACGACGTGGTTCAGAAAGACATCAAGATGGTGCCTTACAAGATTGCCAAGGCGGACAATGGTGATGCCTGGGTTGAAGTAAAAGGCGAGAAGATGGCGCCGCCGCAGGTGTCTGCGGAAGTGCTGAAGAAGATGAAGAAAACCGCCGAGGACTACCTGGGCGAGAAAGTCACCGAGGCCGTTATCACTGTACCGGCCTACTTCAACGACAGCCAGCGCCAGGCCACCAAGGACGCCGGCAGGATTGCCGGCCTGGAAGTGAAGCGGATTATCAACGAGCCGACCGCTGCTGCCCTGGCCTACGGTCTGGACAAGAAGAGTGGCGACCGCACCGTGGCTGTTTACGACCTGGGTGGTGGTACCTTTGACCTGTCCATCATCGAAATTGCCGACGTGGATGGCGAGCACCAGTTTGAAGTGCTGGCCACCAACGGTGATACGTTCCTGGGCGGTGAGGACTTCGATCTCAAGATCATCGAGTACCTCGCAGACCAGTTCAAGAAGGACAGTGGTATTGACCTGCGGGGCGACTCGCTGGCCATGCAGCGTCTGAAAGAGGCTGCCGAGAAGGCCAAGATCGAGCTGTCCAGCAGCCAGCAGACCGACGTGAATCTGCCCTACATCACGGCAGACCAGAGCGGCCCCAAGCACATGAACGTCAAGCTGACCCGGGCCAAGCTGGAATCCCTGGTGGAAGATCTGGTCAATCGCAGCCTGGAGCCCTGTAAGGTCGCTCTGGAAGATGCCGGCATGAAAGCTGGCGAAGTTGATGAGGTTATCCTGGTGGGCGGCCAGACCCGCATGCCGCTGGTTCAGGAAAAGGTTAAAGAGTTCTTCGGTAAGGAGGCTCGTAAGGACGTGAACCCGGACGAGGCAGTGGCCATGGGTGCAGCAATCCAGGGTGCCGTGCTCTCCGGTGACGTGAAAGACGTGCTGCTGCTGGATGTAACGCCGCTGACCCTGGGCATCGAAACCATGGGTGGTGTCGCGACTCCGCTGATTGAGAAGAACACCACGATTCCGACCAAGAAGTCTCAGACGTTCTCTACAGCAGAGGACAACCAGACTGCGGTGACCATTCACGTGGTTCAGGGTGAGCGCAAGCAGGCGAACCAGAACAAGTCCCTGGGCCGGTTTGACCTGGCGGACATTCCGCCCGCACCGCGCGGTGTGCCGCAGGTTGAAGTAACCTTCGATATCGATGCCAACGGCATTCTGAACGTGTCCGCGAAGGACAAGGCCACCGGCAAGGAGCAGTCCATCGTGATCAAGGCCTCTTCCGGCCTGAACGAGGATGAGATTGAGAAGATGGTGCGTGATGCCGAGGCCAATGCCGAGGAGGATCGCAAGTTCGAGGAGCTGGTCCAGGCCCGTAACCAGGGCGATGCCATGGTTCACACCGTACGCAAGACCCTGGAAGAGGCGGGTGACAAGGTTGAAGCCAGTGAAAAAGAGTCT
Organism: Marinobacter sp.; assembly: GCA_014359475.1. Taxonomy (GTDB): domain Bacteria; phylum Pseudomonadota; class Gammaproteobacteria; order Pseudomonadales; family Oleiphilaceae; genus Marinobacter. The sequence continues at coordinate 12,201 of JACIZI010000025.1, forward strand.
GTGGAAGCGGCCATCAAGGAGCTTGAAGAGGCCTTGGCCGGTTCTGACAAGGATGACATCGAGGCCAAGACCCAGAAACTGACCGAGGCATCTTCCAGCATCGCTCAGAAGATGTATGCCGAGCAGGATCAGGCCCAGCAGGCCGGCGGCAGTCAGGAAGGTGCTCAGGCAGACTCTGGCGATGACGCCGTCGATGCCGAGTTCGAGGAAGTAAAGGACGATGACAAGCGGTAAGCAACCCGTTTGATGCAGTAGTCAGAAAACGCGGGGCCGGTTCCCCGCGTTTTCCTCGTTTTAATAACAGGGTTTTGAAGCATGGCCAAGCGTGATTACTACGAAGTTCTCGGTGTAAGCCGGAGTGCGGACGAGAAGGAGATCAAGCGGGCATACCGTAAGCTCGCCATGAAGTACCATCCCGACCGTAACCCGGGAGATGCGGAATCCGAGAGCATGTTCAAGGAGGCCAGCGAGGCATACGAAGTACTGGCAGATGCCAGCAAGCGTGCCGCTTACGACCAGTTCGGCCACGCCGGTGTGGACGGCCAGGCCGGCGGCGGGGGGTTTGGCGGCGGCGGAGCCAGCTTCTCCGATATTTTCGGCGATGTGTTCGGGGATATCTTCGGCGGTGGTGGCGGCCGTGGTCGCAATACCCGTGGTGCGGATCTTCGTTATACGCTGGAGCTTGATCTCGAGGAGGCAGTGCGCGGTAAAACAGTGGAAATCCGTATCCCCGGCCACCGCGAGTGTGAGAGTTGTGGCGGTTCCGGTGCGGAGAAAGGCAGCACGCCGGAGACCTGCTCGACCTGCAACGGTATGGGGCAGGTGCGCATGCAGCAGGGTTTCTTTGCGGTGCAGCAGGCGTGTCCGACCTGTCGTGGCTCCGGACAGGTTATCAAGAATCCGTGCAAATCCTGTAACGGACAGGGCCGGGTTCGGGAAGAGAAGACACTCTCCGTCAAGGTTCCGCCCGGTGTGGATACCGGTGATCGTATACGGTTGTCGGGAGAGGGCGAAATGGGTATGGATGGTGGCCCGCCAGGTGACCTGTACGTGCAGGTTGCGGTTCGTGAGCACTCCATCTTTACCCGTGACGGCAGCAACCTTTATTGCGAGGTGCCGATCAGTGTTGTGGATGCAGCACTGGGTGGCGAACTTGAAGTGCCCACTCTGGATGGCCGGGTGAAACTGAAGATTCCACCTGAAACCCAGACCGGCAAGCTGTTCCGCCTGCGCAACAAGGGCGTTAAGCCTGTGCGGGGAGGTCCCCCGGGTGACCTGCTCTGCCGTGTGCAGATCGAGACGCCGGTGAATCTCACCAAACGTCAGAAAGAGTTGCTGGAAGAGTTCCAGGCATCCCTCGACGGCAATAATGGAACCAATCATGCTCCGAAGAAGACCTCCTGGTTTGAAGGGGTGAAAAACTTTTTCGATGAAATGAAGTTCTGAGGAAGCATGATATGAGGGTAGCAATCATCGGCGCCGCCGGGCGCATGGGTAAAGTATTGATTGAGGCGGTGGACGGTACCGAAGGCCTGGAGCTGGGCGCTGCGGTTGTCGAGCCGGACAGTAGCCTGATCGGTGCGGATGCCGGCGAACTGACCGGGATCGGCAAGACCGGCGTGCTGATGGCCGGCAGCCTGGCGGATGTGCAGGACGATTTCGATGTGCTGGTGGATTTCACCTTCCCGGATCTGACACTGGAAAATGCGGAATTCTGCAGGGCGAACGGCAAGCGCCTGGTGGTTGGCACCACCGGTATGACCGATGCCGAGAAACAACAGCTGGTGCTGGCGGCCGAATCCACTCCGGTGGTGTTTGCGCCGAACATGAGCGTCGGGGTCAACGTGGTGCTTAACCTGTTGAGAACTGCCGCGGCCACCCTGGGTGATGATTATGATGTGGAGATCATCGAGGCGCATCATCGCCACAAGAAAGATGCGCCGTCCGGCACGGCGCTGAGGATGGGCGAAATGGTGGCCGACGCTCTGGGTCGTGACCTGAAGGAGTGCGCCGTCTATGGTCGTGAAGGCTTTACCGGTGAGCGCACCCGCAAGGAGATCGGCTTTGAGACGATCCGCGCCGGCGATGTGGTAGGGGATCATACGGTATTGTTTGCCACCGAGGGAGAGCGCATCGAAATCACCCACAAGGCCAGCAGCCGGATGACGTTCGCCAGGGGGGCCATGCGTGCTGCCCTGTGGCTCAGGGACAAGCCGGCTGGCCTGTACGACATGCAGGATGTGCTGGGGCTGAAAGACTGAGTTTTTGCCACGGGAACCACGCAAGAACACGGAAAGAAAAGACTTAAAAGGATTAGCCGCGGACGAAAAGATAATCTGTCTTTGTATTGTCCGTGCCCTCCCGTGGATTGCGCGGCACACCCATCTCATCATGGACAAGGGTCGCCGGATTTCTTACAATGGGGCGATTTAACTGCACCAAGCGTACCATTGGAAAGTTTATAAAGAAGCGGGACCGGGTTTTTGCTCAGTCTCGCTTTTTTGCGACCTGAATTTGCGCTTGCGTTCCTGTTCGTGACGAACTTACGCCACTCGATGAGGATACAAGCCTTGAGCACACCAGCAATCCTTGCACTCGCAGACGGAAGCCTTTTCTACGGCACATCCATCGGCGCAGACGGTGAAACCAGCGGTGAGGTGGTGTTCAACACCGCCATGACCGGTTATCAGGAAATCCTGACCGATCCGTCATACTCGCGCCAGATGGTGACCCTTACGTATCCGCATATCGGCAATACCGGTGTCAATGATGAAGATGTGGAGTCTGATCGCATCCAGGCCGCAGGCCTGATTATCCGGGACCTGCCGCTGGCGGCCAGTAACTGGCGCAACCAGGGCAGTCTGGACAGCTACCTGAGGGAAAGCGGCGTGGTCGGTATTGCGGATATTGATACCCGCCGGCTGACCCGCATTCTGCGGGACAAAGGCTCCCAGAACGGGGCCATCGTAGCGGGCGAGGGTGCCACGGCCGAGAGGGCGCTGGAGCTGGCGAAAGCGTTCCCGGGCCTGAAGGGTATGGATCTGGCCAAAGAGGTAACCTGCGATAAGGTGTACCACTGGAGTGAGACCGAGTGGGATTTGAGTGCAGGCTACGGCGAGCGCACCGGCGGGCGCTTCAAGGTGGTGGCCTGGGACTACGGGGTCAAGCGCAACATCCTGCGCATGCTGGCCTCCCGGGATTGTGACATTACCGTGGTACCTGCGCAGACTCCGGCCGCTGAAGTGCTGGCGATGAATCCGGACGGCATCTTTCTCTCCAATGGCCCCGGTGACCCTGAGCCTTGTGACTACGCGATCAAGGCGATCGGGGAAGTGCTGGAAACCAATATTCCCGTGTTCGGCATTTGTCTGGGGCACCAGTTGCTGGCACTGGCCAGCGGTGCCCAATCCGTGAAAATGGGCCATGGTCACCACGGGGCCAACCACCCGGTGCAGGATATTGCCAGAGGCACCGTGATGATTACCAGTCAGAACCACGGCTTTGCCGTGGACGAAGCGACGCTGCCGGCCAATGTGGAAGCCACCCACAAGTCGTTGTTTGACGGCACCCTGCAGGGTATCCGCCGCACCGACAAGCCGGCCTACAGCTTCCAGGGGCACCCGGAAGCCAGTCCGGGCCCCCACGACGTGGCACCGCTGTTCGACGAGTTTATCCGTCTGATGGAAGCGCGATCTGCCTGAGGGCATAGCCACTGTGGATAGCTCACCGGTGCCGGGTATCGCGCCACAAGAATTCAAAAGTTGCTGACAGGTATATCGAGACATGCCAAAACGTACTGACATTCAGAGCATCCTGATCCTGGGCGCGGGTCCCATCGTGATCGGGCAGGCCTGCGAATTCGACTACTCCGGGGCCCAGGCCTGCAAGGCCCTGCGGGAAGAGGGATACCGGGTCATTCTGGTCAACTCCAACCCGGCCACCATCATGACCGACCCGGCCATGGCCGATGCCACCTACATCGAACCGATCACCTGGAAAACAGTCGAGAAGATCATCGAGAAGGAACAGCCCGATGCCCTGTTGCCCACCATGGGCGGCCAGACCGCGCTGAACTGTGCGCTGGACCTGGAAAAGCAGGGTGTGCTGGAGAAGCACGGGGTCGAGATGATCGGTGCCAACGCCGATACCATCGACAAGGCGGAGGACCGGGACCGCTTCGACAAGGCCATGAAGAAAATCGGCCTGGAGTGTCCGCGCGCCACCATCGCCCATTCCATGGAAGAAGCCTGGAAGGTCGCCGACGACATTGGCTTCCCCTGTATCATCCGGCCGTCCTTCACCATGGGTGGTTCCGGCGGCGGCATCGCCTACAACCGGGACGAATTCGAGGAAATCTGTACCCGTGGGCTGGATCTGTCCCCGACCAGCGAACTGCTGATCGACGAGTCCCTGATCGGCTGGAAAGAGTACGAGATGGAAGTTGTCCGGGACAAGAACGACAACTGCATCATTGTCTGTGCCATCGAGAACTTCGATGCCATGGGTGTGCACACCGGTGACTCCATCACGGTGGCCCCGGCCCAGACCCTCACCGACAAGGAATATCAGATCATGCGCAACGCTTCTCTGGCGGTGCTGCGTGAAATCGGTGTGGAAACCGGCGGTTCCAACGTCCAGTTTGGTGTAAACCCGGACAACGGCCGCATGGTGGTGATCGAGATGAATCCGCGGGTATCCCGGTCCTCGGCGCTGGCCTCCAAGGCCACCGGCTTCCCGATCGCCAAGGTCGCCGCCAAGCTGGCGGTGGGCTATACCCTGGACGAACTGCAGAACGAAATCACCGGTGGTGTGACCCCGGCCTCGTTCGAGCCGTCGATCGACTACGTGGTCACCAAGATCCCCCGCTTCACCTTCGAGAAATTCCCCCAGGCCGACGCCCGCCTGACGACCCAGATGAAATCCGTCGGTGAGGTCATGGCCATCGGCCGGACCTTCCAGGAATCCCTGCAGAAAGCATTGCGCGGCCTGGAAGTGGGCTCCGAAGGCTTTGACGAAAAACTCGACGATCTGGATTCCGAGAATTCCCGGGAAACCCTTACCCGCGAACTGAACGTGCCCGGTGCCGACCGCATCTGGTACATCGGTGACGCCTTCCGGGCTGGCCTGAGTGTGGATGACCTGCACCAGCATACCCACGTGGATCCCTGGTACCTGGTGCAGATCGAAGATCTGATTAAAGAAGAACAGGCTCTCAGGTCCGCCGGCAAGGCCGACATCGACCAGGCAACCCTGTTCCGCCTCAAGCGCAAGGGTTTCTCGGATGCCCGTCTGGCCAGGTTGCTGGGCATCTCGGAAGTGAGTCTGCGCAAGCTGCGCCATGATCTGGGTATCCGCCCGGTGTATAAAAGGGTGGACACCTGCGCCGCGGAGTTCGCTTCGGACACTGCCTACATGTACTCCACTTACGAGGAAGAATGTGAGGCGGACGCTTCTGACCGCGAAAAAATCGTCGTCATCGGTGGTGGGCCCAACCGGATCGGTCAGGGCATCGAATTCGATTACTGCTGTGTGCACGCGGCCCTGGCCATGCGTGAAGACGGCTATGAAACCATCATGATCAACTGCAACCCGGAGACCGTGTCCACGGACTACGACACCTCCGACCGGCTGTACTTCGAGCCGATCACTCTGGAAGACGTGCTGGAGATCATCCATGTGGAGAAGCCCAGGGGCGTGATCGTGCAGTACGGCGGCCAGACGCCGCTGAAACTGGCCCGGGGCCTGGAAGCGGCTGGTGTGCCGATTATCGGTACCAGCCCGGATGCGATTGACCGCGCCGAGGACCGGGAACGGTTCCAGCAGATGATTGGCAGGCTGGGTCTCAAGCAACCGGAAAATGCCACCGTGCGCAGCCATGAAGAAGGCATCGTGGCGGCCCGGGAAATCGGCTATCCGCTGGTGGTTCGCCCGTCCTACGTGCTCGGCGGCCGGGCCATGGAGATTGTCTACGACGAGACCGAGCTGGTCCGTTACATGCGTAACGCCGTGCTGGTTTCCAATGACAGCCCGGTGCTGCTGGATCACTTCCTCAATGCCGCCATCGAGGTGGATATCGATGCCATTTCCGACGGCAAGGATGTCGTGATCGGCGGCATCATGCAGCATATCGAGCAGGCCGGTGTTCACTCCGGTGACTCGGCCTGCTCGCTGCCACCCTACAGCCTGCCCGGGGAGGTACAGGACCGGATGCGGGATGCGGTCAGGAAGATGGCCATCGAGCTGGATGTGATTGGCCTGATGAATGTTCAGCTGGCCTGGCAGGACGGCGAGATCTATGTGATCGAAGTGAATCCCCGCGCCTCCCGTACCGTGCCGTTTGTCTCCAAGGCCATCGGTGTGTCACTGGCGGCCGTGGCGGCCCGGGTTATGTCCGGCAAGAGCCTTAAGGAGTTGAACTTTACACAGGAAATCGTACCTGATTACTATGCGGTGAAGGAATCGGTATTCCCGTTCAACAAGTTCCCCTCGGTGGATCCGATCCTGGGACCGGAAATGAAATCCACCGGCGAGGTGATGGGGCTGGGGGATTCCTTTGATGAAGCCTTTGCCAAAGCGGCCCTGGCTATTGGTGAGCGCCTGCCTGTCAAGGGCACGGCCTTTATGTCGGTGCGGGATGTCGACAAGCCCGGAGCCGCCAGTGTGGCGCGGGATCTGGTGGATGCCGGATTCCGCATCATTGCCACCACCGGGACCGCCAGGGCGCTGGAGAACGCCGGCATTGAGGTGCAGCGGGTCAACAAGGTCCGCGAGGGTCGCCCGCACATTGTGGATGCCATCAAGAATGGCAAGGTACAGCTGATCATCAATACTACTGAGGGTCGCAAGGCTATCTCTGACTCGGCGCAGATCCGCCAGTCTGCCTTGCAGGCCAAGGTAACCTATACGACCACACTGGCAGGCGGCGAGGCCTTCTGCCGGGCTATCAAATTCGGTCCGGAGCGCACCGTGCGTCGCCTCCAGGATCTGCACGCAGGAAAGTGACATTATGGCTGACAGAGTACCGATGACAGTGGCGGGGGAAGCCCGCCTGCGGCAAGAGCTTAACCGGCTCAAGTCCGAAGACCGACCACGGGTCATTGCGGCCATTGCCGACGCCCGTGAACATGGCGACCTGAAGGAAAATGCGGAATATCATGCTGCCCGGGAGCAGCAGAGCTTTATTGAAGGACGTATCCAGGAAATCGAGGGAAAGCTGTCTGCCGCCCAGGTGATCGATGTCACGACCATTCAGAACACTGGCAAGGTGATCTTCGGTACGACGGTTCATCTGGTGAACGTGGAAACCGAAGAAGAAGTAACCTACAAGATCGTCGGAGAGGATGAGGCGGACATCAAGGAAGGCAAGATTTCCATCGGCTCCCCCATCGCCCGGGCCCTGGTAGGCCGGGAGGCAGGCGATGTGGCCACCGTCCAGCTCCCGTCCGGCACTGCCGAGTACGAGATTGATAAGGTGGAGCATATTTAGGGATTTTTTGCCGCGGATTCCGCGGCAAAAAAATCACTGATTCCGTAACAGGTTGGACAGCTTCGCATTCGGCTGCTTCGCCCGGCGCAGGATGACGGCAATTTTGCCGATGTTCTGCACCAGTGCCGCGCCGGAGGTCTCACACAGGGCCTGGATGACTTCCTGGCGGGCTTCCCGGTCCTGGCTGGCTATCTTGACCTTGATCAGCTCATGGTCGTTCAGGGCCCGCTCCAGCTCTTCCTGGAGCCCTTCCGTCAGGCCCTTGTCACCAACAATGATGACCGGTTTCAGATTGTGGGCGATGGCCCGGTATTGCCGGCGCTGTTCCGGAGAAAGGCTCATGATGTCATCTCTTGATCGGTACAATGAATTAATGGAACGATGGCGGCAGTGCTGCCGTGGTCATCGTATAATGGGCAAATTGTAACAGATCGGCCGGGGCGGGATATGCCCGTATTTACCTATCGTTTGCCCCGGATTTATCCAGTGGAGGTTGTGTTGGCCCGCTCGAAAACCAGTGATCGCTGGCTCAAGGAACATTTTGACGATGCCTGGGTCAGAAAGTCCCGGGAGGACGGGTACCGCTCCCGCGCCAGCTACAAGCTGATCGAGTTGGACGACAAGGACCATTTGTTTCGTCCTGGTCAGCTTGTGGTGGACCTGGGGGCGGCGCCCGGTGGCTGGTCCCAGGTCGCGGCAGAGCGGGTTGGCGGCCATGGCGTCGTGGTTGCCAGTGATATTCTGCCTATGGATGCCATTGCCGGTGTCGACTTTGTGCAGGGTGACTTTACCGAGCAGTCCGTGTTCGAGGCATTGCTGGCGGTGCTGGGTGATCGCAAGGCGGACGTTGTAATTTCCGATATGGCACCCAATATGAGTGGTATGGCTGCGGTGGATATTCCCCGGGCCATGGGTCTTGTGGAGCTTGCACTTGACATGGCCCGGAACGTGCTGAAGCCCGATGGTACCTTTGTCGCCAAGGTTTTTCAGGGAGAAGGCTTTGACCAGCTGCTGCGGGATATGCGCGGCAGTTTCAGCAAGGTGGTGAGTCGCAAGCCGGACTCGTCACGGGCCAGGTCCCGTGAAATCTATCAGGTTTGCAAGGGATTCCGGGGATAGCGGGTGGCAGCCCGGCCCCGGAGCGCACCATAATGAAACGCTGGACATTACGGATGGGCCGTTTCTGGTGAACCGGCGTACAATTGGTGTAAGGTGTTCGAAAAGGGTGCCGCGCTGCAGGCCGGACCTCTCAATTCACAGGTGATGATCCTTGAACGATATGGCAAAAAATCTGGTTCTCTGGCTGGTAATAGCCGCCGTGCTGCTGATGGTGTTTCAGAACTTTTCTCCCACCACCAGCGGGCAACAACTCAATTATTCGCAGTTCGTGGAAATGGTGCAGGACGGCAGGGTCCGTCAGGTCACGATTGACGGCCTGCAGATTCAGGGTGTCCGTAATGACGGCTCCCAGTTCAGCACGATTCGCCCCCAGGTTTCTGATAACAAGCTGATGGACGACCTGCTGTCCAATAACGTGGAAGTTATCGGCAAGGAGCCCGAGCGTCAGAGTCTCTGGACACAGTTGCTGGTGGCCGCCTTCCCGATACTCATCATTATCGCGCTGTTCATGTTCTTTATGCGACAGATGCAGGGGGGTGGTGGCGCCAAAGGGCCTATGTCCTTTGGCAAGAGCAAAGCCCGCCTGATGAGCGAAGATCAGATCAAGACCACCTTTGGCGATGTGGCCGGTGTGGATGAGGCCAAAGAGGACGTAAAAGAGCTGGTGGATTTCCTGCGGGATCCCAGCAAGTTCCAGCGTCTCGGTGGCCGGATCCCCAAGGGCGTGCTGATGGTCGGTCAGCCTGGTACCGGTAAAACCCTGCTGGCCAAGGCCATTGCCGGCGAGGCCAAGGTGCCGTTCTTTTCCATCTCCGGTTCCGACTTCGTAGAGATGTTTGTCGGTGTCGGTGCGTCCCGGGTGAGGGATATGTTCGAGCAGGCCAAGAAACAGAGCCCCTGCATTATCTTCATCGATGAGATCGATGCGGTGGGCCGTCACCGTGGTGCCGGCATGGGCGGTGGTCACGATGAGCGAGAGCAGACTCTGAACCAGCTGCTCGTCGAGATGGACGGTTTCGAAGGCAACGAAGGCGTTATCGTAATCGCCGCCACCAACCGCCCTGACGTCCTGGACCCGGCGCTGCTGCGCCCGGGCCGGTTTGACCGCCAGGTGGTGGTGCCGTTGCCGGACATCATCGGCCGTGAGCAGATCCTCAAGGTGCACCTGAAGAAAGTGCCTCTTGCTGACGGTGTGGAAGCACAGATGATTGCCCGTGGTACCCCCGGTTTCTCCGGTGCCGATCTGGCCAATCTGGTGAACGAGGCGGCGCTGTTTGCGGCGCGCCGCAACCAGCGGCTGGTGTCCATGGAAGAGCTGGAGCTTGCCAAGGACAAGATCATGATGGGCGCCGAGCGCAAGTCCATGGTGATGAGCGAGAAGGAAAAGCGTAACACCGCCTATCACGAGTCTGGTCACGCCATTGTCGGGCGGCTGATGCCGGAACATGATCCGGTCTACAAGGTGAGTATTATTCCCCGTGGCCGCGCCCTGGGTGTCACCATGTTCCTGCCGGAGGAGGATAAATACAGCCACTCCAAGCGCTATCTGATCAGCTCGATCTGCAGTCTGTTCGGTGGGCGTATTGCCGAAGAGCTGACCCTCGGGTTTGACGGGGTCACCACGGGTGCCTCCAACGACATTGAGCGCGCCACCACCCTGGCCCGCAATATGGTCACTCGCTGGGGCCTGTCCGAGAAACTGGGGCCGCTGCAGTACGATACCGACAGCGAGGAGCCGTTCCTGGGGCGGTCTGCCGGTCAGGCACACACGGTTTACTCCCCGGAAACTGCTCAGCGAATTGATGAGGAAGTACGCAACATCATCGACGAGTGTTATGAAACGGCCAAGCGAATCCTGGTCGACAACCGTGAAAAGCTGGATATGATGGCCGAGGCGCTGATGAAGTACGAAACCATCGACCGTCACCAGATTGATGACATCATGGAAGGGCGTGATCCTCGTCCGCCCAAAGGTTGGGGAGACAGTGGTTCTGCGGGCGGTGCGGCCGCATCAGGGGCCGAGGAGCAGCCCGCCAGAGGCCGCACCGACGAGGGCCCGCAGCCTGGTGTCGGACGGCCCGCCGGTGAGCATTAAGCTCCCTGCCGTAAAACGGTGAATAAGCGCGCCGCCCGCCAGGGCGGCGTTTCTCTTTCCGGCCAGTTACTTCAGCCCCCTATGCAGATGAATTTCGCAGGCAAGATCCTGGACCTTTCCCGATGCCACGTGATGGGCATTCTGAATGTCACTCCAGACTCCTTTTCCGACGGAGGTCGCTTCAACCGACCGGACGTGGCCCTGCAGCGGGCACGGCAGATGGTGGCAGATGGTGCCTCGTTTATCGATGTGGGCGGTGAGTCCACGCGCCCCGGTGCAGCCCCCGTATCCGCTCAGGAAGAACTGGACCGGGTCTGTCCGGTCGTTGAAGTCATCCGGCGGGAACTGGACACGGTGATTTCGGTGGACACCAGCAGTCCTGATGTCATGCGGGAAGCCGCGACTCTTGGTGCCGGACTGATTAACGATGTCCGGTCCCTTACCCGGGAAGGGGCGCTTGAAGCAGCTGTTGCGGCGGAGCTTCCGGTCGCTCTGATGCATATGAAAGGCGAGCCGGGTGTGATGCAGGAACGGCCCGAATACCGGAACCTGCTGCGTGAGGTGTCTGGATTCCTGATGGATCGTGTGCGGGTGGTGGAGCGGGCAGGTATTCCTGCGGACCGGATATTGCTGGATCCCGGGTTCGGCTTCGGTAAGACTCTGGAGCACAATCTGGAACTTTTGCACAGCCTTGAGAGGATGAAGATACTGGGCCACCCCCTGTTCGTGGGTATGTCCCGAAAAAGCATGCTGGGCCAGATTACCGGTCGGGAAGTGGAAGAAAGGTTGCCCGCCAGTATCGCAGTGGCGACAATAGCCGCCATGAAGGGCGCGTCAGTGATTCGTGTCCATGATGTCAGGGAAACAATGGATGCCGTCCGAGTGGTAGCGGCGTTGGAGGAAGCAGGGCAATGAGTGAAAGGAAATATTTCGGTACCGATGGCATTCGCGGACGGGTCGGCGACCAACCCATTACCCCCGAGTTCATGCTGCATCTGGGCTGGGCGGCTGGTCAGGCCTTCAAGCGGGATGGTCAGCGAAACAGCGTGCTGATCGGCAAGGATACCCGGCTGTCCGGCTACATGTTTGAATCGGCGCTGGAGTCCGGGCTGTCCGCGGCCGGTGTTGATGTGAAACTGCTGGGTCCCATGCCGACGCCGGCCATTGCCTACCTTACCCGCACCTTTCGGGCCTCCGCCGGCATCGTGATCAGCGCTTCCCATAACCCGCATCATGACAATGGTATCAAGTTCTTCTCCCCTGCCGGTACCAAGCTGGATGATGCCCTGGAAACCCGAATCGAGGCCTGGCTGGATCGCCCCATCAAGGTGTGCGACCCTTCAGAGCTGGGTAAGGCCACCCGGGTGGACGATGCGCCTGGCCGTTACGTGGAGTTCTGTAAGAGCACCGTGCCCAACGAGTTCACCCTTGATGGGCTGCACATTGTGCTGGATTGTGCCCACGGTGCCACCTATCACGTGGCCCCCAAGGTGTTTCGGGAGCTGGGTGCGCGAGTTTCCGTAATTGGTGCGGATCCTGACGGGCTCAACATCAATCTGGACGTTGGCTCTACCCACCTGGGTGCCCTCTCGAAAGCCGTGGTGGAAAAAAAGGCCGATCTTGGCATTGCGTTCGATGGCGATGGCGACCGGGTGCTGTTCGTTGATCGTGACGGCTCCGAAGTGGATGGTGACGAGCTGCTGTATATCATAGCCTCCCAGAGGCACCGGCGAGGTCGCTTGAAGGGTGGGGTCGTCGGCACCCTTATGACCAATCTCGGTGTCGAGCTGGCGCTGAAAGAGCTGGGTATTGAGTTCGAGCGTGCCAGGGTGGGCGACCGGTATGTCATGGAGCGACTGCTGGCCAATGACTGGGTGCTTGGCGGTGAGGGTTCCGGGCATCTGGTGATCCGCGACTGCACCACTACCGGTGATGGTATTGTGTCTGCTCTGCAGGTCTTACTGGCGCTCAGCCGGTCCGGTGCAACCCTTGCGCAGCTGCGTTCAGGCATGACCAAGCTGCCCCAGGACATGATCAATGTTCGCGTTGCTGAGCGGTTTGATCCGCTCTCCAGGAAGGATATTGCAGAGGCTTTGAGTCGGGCAGAAGCGGAGCTGGGCTGTGAGGGGCGCGTGCTGCTGCGCGCCTCCGGCACCGAGCCTTTGATCCGGGTGATGGCTGAAGGAAAGGATGCGGAACGGATCAGCCGCGTTGCCCGTCAGCTTGCAGGTGTGGTGGAGAGTTCCGCGCCGTGACGGTGAGGTTCGCAGGCTCGGTTGTACACGGCTCAGGAGTGCTGTATAGTTCCGCCTCCCTGGATATTGGGGGCCGATATGCGCCGTAAGATTGTTGCCGGAAACTGGAAAATGAACGGGTCTGCGGACCTGGTAGCGGATCTGGTGCCGACCGTGCGTAAGGCCGTTGCCGGCCTTGATAACGGTGTGGAGGTGGTGATCGTTCCGCCTGCGCTGTATGTGCCGCAGGTGCGGGCCGAGGCTGACCCGGTTGTTGCTGTCGGGGTTCAGAACCTTTCCGGCTACGAGGCCGGTGCCTATACCGGTGAGATATCGGCCGCCATGGCGGTAGACAGCGGTTGTCGCTATGCATTAATCGGGCATTCCGAGCGACGCCGGTTGTTCGCGGAAAGCGACCAGATCGCCGCTGAGAAGGTGATGCGGGCCCTGGAAAGCGGCCTCAGCGCGATACTTTGCGTAGGCGAAACTCTTGAGGAGCGTGACCAGGGTCGGGCAGAGCAGGTGGTTGAAGGGCAGGTCTGCGCAGGTCTGTCCGGGGTCGGGCCGGATCAATGGGACCGGGTAGTGGTAGCCTACGAGCCGGTTTGGGCGATAGGTACCGGGAAAACGGCAACCACAGACGATGCCCAGGCCATGCACGCTTCGATTCGTCGCTGGCTTGGCGAAATGGGTGCACCGGCTCAGGATGTGCCGCTACTTTACGGCGGCAGTGTAAAAGCGGATAATGCAGCCGCGCTTTTTGCCGAGCCTGATGTGGATGGCGGCCTGATTGGCGGGGCCTCACTGATGGCAGACGAATTTTTGAGTATTTGCCGGGCAATGCCGGTGAATGCCGGGAACTGACAGGTTCACGAGAGTCGATATGGACTGGATGGAAACACTGATCGTTGTTGTGCACGTGGTGATCGCCGTCGCCCTGGTTGGCCTGGTGCTGATTCAGCAGGGCAAGGGTGCCGATGCGGGCGCAGCCTTCGGGGGCGGTGCATCCCAGACGGTGTTTGGCAGTCAGGGTAGTGGTAGTTTCCTGACTCGCATGACCACTGCCATGGCGGTGGTGTTTTTCGTAACAAGTTTTTCGCTGGCAGTGTTTGCCAAGCAGCGGGCGGAAGTGGCTGGTGAAACCGGCATTCCGACCGTGCAGGAATCGCCCGCTGATGCAGGCAGCGCTTCCCAGGCGCCTGCTGCGGACGAGCAGCCTGCTGACAGCGGGTCAGGCACCGGGGATAAAATCCCCGAGCTTGAGTGAGAATGTTGCCCGGGTGGTGAAACTGGTAGACACGCTATCTTGAGGGGGTAGTGGCGAAAGCCGTGCCGGTTCGAGTCCGGCCCCGGGCACCATATAATACGGCTTGGAATATCCAGGCCGTTTTTTTTGGTCAGTCCTTGACCAGCATTGCCGGCATCACTATACTCCGGCGATTATCGAGGTGAGCGCTTCCGGGTAGCCGGTTTGCGCCCTCCGGGCAGGCCAGGTGTCTGTCTGCAGGTGACAGGGTTTATTGGGTTTGTCGCCTGTAAGTTCTTGCAACAAAAGGCCCCAGGTTGTCGGGGCTTTTTGCTTAAGGGGCCTGGCGAACAGGCCCTTTTGCATAAAAAGGGCTGGTCAACAGCCCTTTTTTTGTTTGTGGGATTTGTAAAACCGATCAGGCGGAGTAACGAAACCTTTGTCAGCAAAGCTATCACAACTGGAAGACATGCTCCGGCCCGTGGTCGAAGGGCTCGGTTATGAGTTCTGGGGCATCGACTATCGTTCAACCGGCAGGCAGGTCCTGCTGCGGTTGTTTATTGATGATGCCGCCGACGGTATCAGCGTGGAAGACTGTGAGAAAGTCAGTCGCCAGGTCAGCGGGGTGCTCGACGTAGAGGACCCGATTCAGGGGGAGTACACCCTGGAGGTGTCATCCCCGGGTATGGATCGCCCCCTGTTTCGCCCCGAACATTACCGGGCATGGGTCGGTCATATGGTCCAGATCAAGCTGAGAATGTCCTTCGAGGGCCGTCGCAAGTTCAAGGGCCTGCTCAATGGCATGGATGGCGATGACGTTGCCGTTATCGTTGACGATCACGAATACCTGTTGCCCTTCGAGAGTATCGAGAAGGCCAACATTGTTCCCGTTTATGAGTAATCGAATTGACGAAAACAGTTATTTTCAGGGCAGGGCAATCCGATGAATAAAGAGATCTTGATGGTGGTCGAGGCCGTCTCGAACGAGAAAGGTGTCGAGAAAGATGTCATCTTCGAGGCGATTGAGCTGGCATTGGCGACCGCAGCCAGGAAGCGGTACGACGAAGAGGCGGACATCCGCGTTGCCATCGATCGAAAAACCGGTGAATACGAAACGTTCCGCCGCTGGCTGGTGGTTGATAATGATGCCGTGCCCGCACTGGGAACCGAGCTGACCCTGCAGGAAGCCGAGGAAATCGATACCAATCTCAGGCCGGGCGACATCCACGAAGAGAAAGTGGAATCCGTGGCGTTTGGCCGAATCGGTGCCCAGGCGGCCAAGCAGATTATTTTCCAGAAGGTTCGTGAAGCGGAGCGCACCAAAATTGTTGACAGCTACCGGGAGCGTATCGGGGAGCTGGTGTCCGGCACTGTAAAGAAGGTGACCCGGGACAATGTTATTGTTGATCTCGGCGCCAATGCCGAAGCGCTGCTACCTCGGGAGTTTCTGATTCCCCGTGAAACGTTCCGGATGGGGGACCGGGTTCGTGCGCTGCTGCTGGAGATTCGCACCGACCACCGTGGACCCCAGCTGATTCTGAGCCGCACTGATGCGCAGATGCTTATCGAACTGTTCCGTATTGAGGTGCCGGAAATCGCTGAGGAGTTGATCGATATTCGCGGTGCCGCCCGTGATCCCGGATCCCGGGCGAAAATTGCGGTCAAGAGCAATGATCGTCGTATCGACCCCGTGGGCGCCTGTGTGGGCATGCGGGGTTCCCGCGTACAGGCGGTGTCCAACGAGCTCGGTGGTGAGCGTGTGGATATCGTGCTGTGGGATGATAATCCGGCCCAGCTGGTGATCAATGCCATGGCTCCGGCTGAGGTGGCGTCCATTGTGATGGATGAAGACCGGCAGACCATGGAAGTGGCGGTTGCCGAAGACAATCTGGCCCAGGCCATTGGGCGTAACGGTCAGAACGTGCGTCTCGCCAGTGAGCTGACCGGCTGGACTCTGAACGTGATGACCGAAGAAGAAGCCGGTGAACGTCAGCAGGAAGAGTACAAGCGCCTGCTGGATCACTTTATCTCACATCTGGATGTGGACGAGGAGTTCGCCAGCGTGCTGATAGAGGAAGGCTTTACTTCGATTGAAGAAGTGGCCTACGTCCCCATGGAGGAGATGCTGGCCATCGAAGGCTTTGATGAAGACACCATTACCGAACTGCGCCGTCGTGCCAAGGACGCACTGCTGAATCAGGCACTGGCCAGTGAGGAAGCCCTGGAAGGGGCAGAACCGGAAGAAGACCTCCTCAATATGGATGGTATGGACCGCCCGTTGGCATTCAAGCTGGCCGGCTTGGGCGTGCGCTCCATGGAGGATCTCGCCGAGCAGTCTGTGGATGATCTGCTCGAAATTGAAGGTATGGACGAAGAGCGTGCCGGTCAGTTGATTATGACCGCGCGCGCCCCCTGGTTTGAAGACGACCAGGCTTAACCGGGAGGAGGACCAGTATGGCTGATGTAACGGTAAAACAACTGGCCGAAGATGTAGGCGCTCCCGTGGATCGTTTGCTGCGGCAGATCGTGGAAGCAGGCCTGAAGGCCCGCTCTGAAAATGATACAGTTACGAGCGATGAGAAGCAGCAGTTAGTGGCTTATCTGCGGAAGAATCATGGTGAGGAGGAGGCCGAGCCTCGCAAGATCACCCTCAAGCGCAAGACCACGACCACTCTCAAGGCCGGTGGCGCTGCCGGCCGCGCCAAGACCGTCAACGTGGAAGTGCGCAAGCGTCGGACCTACGTGAAGCGTGCGGAGGTGCAGCCGGAAGTGGAGTCGGCCGAGGTTGAGGAGCTGGCGAAGTCCGGAGTGTCTGCTGAGGCACCGCAGGAACAGGTTGCCGAAGCACCACGTAGCGAATCGGCAGAAGCTCCGG
Source organism: Marinobacter sp. (assembly GCA_014359475.1). GTDB lineage: Bacteria > Pseudomonadota > Gammaproteobacteria > Pseudomonadales > Oleiphilaceae > Marinobacter. The sequence goes on from JACIZI010000025.1 coordinate 29,256, forward strand.
AAGCAGCGGAAGATATGCAGGAAAGCAGGCCGGAAGAGAAAGCAGAAGGCCAGCCGGCCACTGCTGAAGCCGAGGCTGAGAGGAAGGTATCGAACAAGGCCGCTGCGCCGGAGCCCGAACCCGTGCCGGCGCCGGAAGATATGCCTATCCCGCCGCCGGAAGACGGTAAGGATCGCAAGTCCAAGAAGAAAAAGGACAAGTCCCGGGATCGCAAGGATGAGGTGATCGACGAGGGTAAGCCGAAGAAGAAGCAGGCCGGCCATCGTGGCCCTCGTAATCGCCCGGCGGAAGAGCCGGTGGTGCTGAGTGAGGACGAAGAGGAAACCACCCTTCGTAAACCACTGCGGGCCAAAAAGAAACCCAAAGAGAAGCGACACGCTTTCGAGAAGCCGACCAAGCCCATGGTAAGAGAAGTTGAAGTACCCGAGACCATCAGTGTCGGGGATCTGGCCCAGCGTATGGCCGTCAAGTCTGCCGATGTGATCAAGACACTGATGGGCATGGGTGTGATGGCCACCATCAACCAGGCCCTGGATCAGGAAACCGCGGTTCTGGTGACCGAAGAATTGGGTCACAAGGCCAAGGCCGTCAGTGACGATGCCTTTGAGGAAGAAGTGCTGAGTGAAATCACCGGCGACTCTGAAGGCAAGGAAAAAATCAAACGGGCCCCGGTGATCAGTGTGATGGGTCACGTTGACCACGGTAAGACATCCCTGCTGGATTATATTCGTCGCACCAAAGTGGCCTCCGGTGAGTCTGGTGGCATTACCCAGCACATTGGCGCCTACCACGTAGAAACCAGCCACGGCATGGTGTCATTCCTGGATACGCCGGGTCACGCGGCCTTCACCGCCATGCGTGCCCGTGGTGCCCAGTGTACCGATATCGTTATTCTGGTTGTGGCGGCCGATGATGGTGTAATGCCGCAGACCAGGGAAGCGGTGGATCATGCCCGCTCTGCCGGAGTGCCGATCGTTGTCGCCATCAACAAGATGGACAAGGAACAGGCCGACCCGGACCGGATCAAGACAGAGCTGGCCGGTATGGAGGTCATTCCTGAAGACTGGGGTGGTGATGTCCAGTTCATCCCGGTTTCAGCCCATACCGGTGAAGGCATTGATGATCTGCTCGAAGCGGTTCTGCTGCAGGCGGAGGTCCTGGAACTGGAAGCTTCTCCGGATGCGCCAGCCAAAGGCGTGGTGGTGGAGTCCAGTCTGGAACGTGGCCGTGGTTCTGTCGCCACCGTACTGGTACAGAACGGTACCCTGAAGCAGGGTGGCATGGTGGTGGCCGGCTCCTACTTCGGTAAGGTTCGCGCCATGACCGACGAAGCGGGCAAACAGGTGAAAGAAGCCGGACCGTCCATTCCGGTCGAGATTCTTGGTCTGAACGGTACCCCCGATGCCGGCGACGAGTTCTTTGTTGTGGCTGACGAGAAGAAGGCCAGGGAGTTGGCCGAGTTCCGCCAGGTCCGTGAGCGGGAGCAGCGGTTGCAGCGGCAGCAGGCGGCCAAGCTGGAGAACCTGTTCGAGAACATGGGCAAGGATGAGGTCAAGACCCTTAATGTGGTGCTCAAGACCGATGTTCGCGGATCCCTGGAGGCCATTACCAAGGCACTGCAGGAGCTGGGCAACGACGAGGTTCAGGTGAAGGTGGTGTCTTCCGGTGTAGGTGGTATCGCGGAAACCGATGTCTCCCTGGCGCTGGCATCCGGGGCGGTGGTGTTCGGTTTCAACGTGCGTGCGGACAACGCCGCCAAGAAGCTGGTGGAGCAGGAAGGCGTGGACCTTCGCTACTACAGCATCATTTATAACCTGATTGACGACGTGAAGGCGGCCCTCACTGGCATGCTGGCACCGGAGTTCCGCGAGGATATCGTGGGTATCGCCGATGTGCGGGATGTATTCCGCTCGCCGAAGTTCGGGCAGGTGGCTGGCTGCATGGTGACCGAAGGTACCGTTTACCGTAACAAACCGATCCGCGTACTGCGGGACAATGTGGTGATCTTCGAGGGCGAGCTCGAATCCCTGCGCCGCTTCAAGGACGACGTACAGGAAGTGCGCAACGGTATGGAGTGCGGTATTGGTGTCAAGGGCTACGACGTGAAGGTCGGCGACCAGATCGAGGTGTTCGACCGCGTCCGGGTAGAGCGTAAGCTCGAATCCACGGGGGCCTGATGCCGAAGGACTTCAGCCGCACCGAGCGCATCGGTGACCAGATGCAGCGTGAGCTGGCCATGCTGATCCAGCGGGAGGTCAAGGACCCCCGCGTCAGCATGGTTACGGTCAATGCCGTGAAGGTAAGTCGTGATCTGGGCTATGCCGACATCTATGTGTCCCTGTTGACCACCGAGGAACTGACCGAAGAGTCGCCGCAGGTGCAGGATGCACTGAAGGTGCTCGACAAGGTGTCCGGGTTTCTCCGGGGCCAGGTCGGCAAGGCCATGAAGCTGCGGGTGGTTCCCCACCTGCGCTTCCATTTCGATACCCTTCTGAACTATAGCCGTCACATGGACAGCCTGATCCGCGAAGCCGTGGGTGATAAACCCGCGGTATCCCGGGATGAAGACAACAAGCCGGAGCAGGACGATTGAGCCGCAGGCACAAGGGTCGCCGGGTTAACGGTATTCTGGTGATCGACAAGCCTGCAGGTATCACATCCAACGGGGTGCTCCAGCAGGTGAAACGCCTGTTTGGGGCGGCCAAGGCGGGCCACACCGGCGCGCTGGACCCCCTGGCTACCGGTGTGTTGCCCCTGTGTTTCGGGGAGGCCACCAAGTTCTCCCAGTCCATGCTGGACAGTGACAAGGCCTACATCACCACCGCCCGCCTGGGTATCCGCACGGAAACCGCAGACAGCGAGGGAGCGGTTGTGTGCGAGCGCCCGGTGCCTGCCCTGACGGAGCAGGACCTGGAGCCGGTACTGGCCCGTTTTCGCGGTGATATTGAACAGGTTCCCTCCATGTACTCGGCCCTCAAGCACAAGGGCCGACCCCTCTATGAATACGCCCGGGAAGGCATCGAAATAGAGCGCCCTGCCCGCCCGGTGACTATCTATGAGCTGACCCTGCTGGCAGTACGGGAAACCGAGATTGATCTTGCCGTGAAATGCACCAAGGGGACCTATGTCCGTAACCTGGTGGAGGACATCGGCGAGGTGCTGGGCTGTGGAGCCCATGTGAGTGCCCTGCGTCGTATCCTGGCCTCCGGGTTCAGCCTTGCACAGGCCCATCCGGTGGCAGAACTGGAGCAGATGCGGGAGCAGGGGGCGTCCCTCGATGCGCTGCTGGTGCCGGTGGACGCGGCACTCACCATGTTTCCGGAGGTTCATCTGGAAAGCGGGAATTTACTGTCGATATTGAACGGACAACCCGTTAGAATATCGGGTCAGTCTTTGACCGGTCCGGTCCGCCTTTACGGTGAAAACCGTTTTGTGGGCCTCGGTGAAGGACAGCCAGAAGGCGAAGATACGGTGAAAATCGTACCCCGCCGGCTGGTCGCAAGCAGTTGATGGTTTCGACCGTCGCTGACTAGCCGGGCTGCAGAGATGCGCGGTTCGGCCGGATGATTTTCAGGCATCGCATACAATGAGGTGATTTATGGCACTTTCAGCCGAAGAGAAAGCACAGATCGTCAAGGATTATCAGCAGGGTGAGGGCGATACCGGCTCTCCGGAAGTTCAGGTAGCACTGCTGAGCGCCAATATCGACAAGCTTCAGGACCATTTCAAGACCAACAAGCAGGATCACCATTCCCGGCGTGGTCTGATTCGTATGGTTAACCAGCGTCGTAAGCTGCTGGACTACCTGAAGCGCAAGAACGCCGACCGTTATCTGGATCTGATCCAGCGTCTGGGTCTGCGTCGGTAATCCGGCGACCTGCCGGCCGGCCACCGTTCCGGTGCCGGCCAGTGCCTCTGGCAACCACGAAGGACTTGTTTCTGAAGGGTTGCCGGGGCTGCTTCTCCACCCATTTCCCGAACAGGGACCGGTTGTTTCGGTGGCACCGGAGCTTGCATCTGTAACAATGGAAAGCACCGATAGCAGGTTGTTGAAAAGCCCGGGAACCCGGGGTTTTACAACAGCCTGTTTGCTTTCAGACAGTGCTGGTTCTGCACCGTTTTGCACCCGATTCCTGCGTTTACTGACTGAAACAGCAGCCGGCCACAACCGCCGCCTGTTATCCGAGAAAACCAGGAGTTAATGTGAGTCCACAACCAATCAAGAAAACCTTCGAACTGGGCGGCCAGACGGTCACTCTGGAGACCGGACGTATTGCCCGCCAGGCAACCGGTGCGGTGCTGGTCACCATCGATGATGTGTCTGTACTGGGTACCGTCGTCGGTGCCAAAGAGCCAAAACCGGGCCAGGGATTTTTCCCGCTGACCGTCAACTACACCGAGAAGACCTATGCCGTGGGCAAGATTCCCGGCGGCTTCTTCAAGCGTGAAGGTCGTCCTTCCGAGAAGGAAACCCTGACTTCGCGCCTGATTGACCGTCCGATCCGTCCGCTGTTCCCGAACGGCTACATGAACGAAGTTCAGGTTGTCCTGACCGTCATGTCTGCCAACAAGACCCACGATCCTGACATTGCGGCCATGCTGGCGGCTTCTGCCGCTCTGGCCATTTCCGGCATCCCGTTCGACGGTCCGATCGGCGCGTCCCGCGTGGCCTTTACCAACGAGCGTGGCTATTTCCTCAACCCGACCTTTGAAGAACTGGAAACCTCCCTGCTGGACATGGTGGTTGCCGGTACTGAAGACGCGGTACTGATGGTTGAGTCCGAAGCCAAGGGGCTTACTGAAGACCAGATGCTGGGCGGTGTGTTGTTTGCCCATGAGGAAATGCAGTCGGCCATCAAGGCGATCAAAGAATTTGCCGAGGAGAACGGCAAGCCCCGCTGGGACTGGCAGCCGGAGCAGGAAAATACCGAATTACTGAACGCTATCGATGGCGAGTTCCGCGGAGCCATCGAGGAAGCCTACAGCATCCGTGACAAGATGGAGCGTTACGGTCGCCTGAGCGAAGTGAAATCCGCGGCGGTCGAGAAGTTTGCCGGTGACGAAGAAGGCCAGCCCTCCGAGGAAGAGGTCCGGAAGTACTTCGCCAAGATCGAGAAAACTGCGGTTCGCCAGCAGGTGCTGGACGGCAAGCCGCGGATCGACGGTCGTGACAACAAGACCGTTCGACCGATCGAAGTGGAAGTGGGCGTACTGCCGAGTGTTCATGGCTCCGCGCTGTTCACCCGTGGCGAGACCCAGGCCATCGTGACGGCCACCCTGGGTACTGCCCGCGATATGCAGATCATCGATGCTCTGGAAGGCGAACGTAAGGATCCGTTCCTGTTCCACTACAACTTCCCTCCCTACTCCGTAGGCGAAGCGGGGCGTATGGGCAGTCCGGGCCGTCGTGAAATTGGTCACGGGCGTCTGGCCAAGCGCGGTGTGCAGGCAGTCATGCCGACTATTGAGGAATTCCCGTACACTATCCGCGCGGTATCCGAGATCACTGAATCGAATGGTTCCAGCTCCATGGCTTCCGTGTGTGGTTCTTCCCTGGCGCTGATGGATGCGGGTGTGCCGCTGAAGGCTCCCGTAGCCGGTATTGCCATGGGCCTGGTCAAGGAAGGCGACAAATTTGCGGTTCTGACCGACATTCTGGGCGACGAGGACCACCTGGGCGATATGGACTTCAAGGTTGCCGGTACCAAAGACGGTGTCACTGCCCTGCAGATGGACATCAAGATCCAGGGCATTACCGACGAAATCATGGAAATTGCCCTGGAGCAGGCCCATGAGGCACGTCTGCATATCCTGGGCGAAATGAACAAGGTACTGGGCGAATCCCGTGCCGAGCTGTCTGACCGTGCGCCGAGTATCACTACCATCAAGATCCATCCGGACAAGATCCGTGACGTGATCGGTAAAGGCGGTGCCACCATCCGTTCCATCTGTGATGAGACTGGTGCTTCCATCGATCTGGACGACGACGGCAACGTGAAGATCTACGCGGACAACCAGGCGGCTGCCCAGGCTGCAGTCAACCGCGTGAAGGAAATCACCGCCGAGATCGAGGTGGGTGCCATCTACAAGGGCAAGGTTGAGCGTATTGTGGACTTCGGTGCCTTTGTGAATATCCTGCCTGGCAAGGATGGTCTGGTGCATATCTCCCAGATCTCCGAGCGCCGTATCGAGAATGTCACTGACGAGCTGAGCGAAGGTCAGGAAGTTCTGGTCAAGGTGCTGGATGTCGATAACCGTGGACGGGTGAAGCTGTCCATGAAGGAAGTTCAGGAAGGCGAGCAGCCGACTGACTTCGGAGCCTGATAACGGGCTGAGCTTTTAGCTCGAATGAAACCCGCCTTTCCTTTTGGGATTGGCGGGTTTTTTCGTTTCAGGACTGGTGGGGTTGGTGGAGGCGCTGTTCAGGGGAGGGCTTTTCAAAACACGCCCGTGAATACGTCCCTGTAGGGCTCGGGCGCAGCCATCCATGGCTGCTTACGGTTTTGAAAAGCCCTCCCCTGAACAGCGCTAGATACCTCGTGCCAGTCTCTTTGTTGCCCCTACGCCTGCGATTCATTCACGGTGCTTTTATTCCGCGTCCTTCCGCGGTTTCCGCGGCAAATCATCGTTACCCTCCATAAACTCCAACAGCCCCTCTTTAAACTCCGGCAACACAAACGTCCCCCCGTGTCCGGTATCGGTCCGCATCAGGGTTTTGGGCTCGTCTGCTGCTTCATACAATCGCAGGCCATGGTGGAAGGGGATCAGTCCGTCGCGGACGCTGTGAATGACCATAACCGGCACCGGGCTGATGCGGGCGATGTGGTCCACGCCTTCGTAATCGTCGGGAATGGTCCAGCTGAGGGGGATTTGCAGGGGCCAGGTAAGCCAGAAGCCGTCGAGTTTTTCCCGGGTGATGGCGCGAAAGCCGGAGAAGGTGGCATCGAGGATGACTCCGTCCAGCGGCGGTTGCCGGTTTCGCTGGGTCCATTCGGCAGCAACGGGGATGGCGAGGCCGCCGCCGAGGCTCTGGCCCAGAATGAACAAGGGCTTTCCTCCAAGCCGGGCGGGTTGGCTGGCGAGCCAGCGCAGGCCGGTTTCTGTGTCGCTCAGGGTGCCTTCGAGGGTGGAGACACCGGTGGAGCGGCCGTAGCCCCGGTAGTCCAGGGCGAAGACGTTGTAGCCTTTGTCCGGGAGCCAGGCGACGTTGAGGATGTGGCTGCTGATGTTCTGGGCGTTGCCGTGGAGGAAGTAGACGGTCCCCTTGGCCGGAGTCTGTACGGCCGGCAGCCACCAGCCGTGCAGGGTTTCACCGTCCGGGGATTGCAGGCTGATGTCTTCGTATGCCAGGTTGAGCCGGTCCGGGGTGATATAGGTGGCCCGGTCCGGGTAGAAGAACATACCACTGCAGCCGCCGAGCAACAGGGCAAGGCCGGTTGCCATGGTGATGCGTTGGAGCTTCAGAAATAAGCGTGCAGACCCATCTGCCATGTTGTCTGATACCTGTCGAAGTGATGTTCCCGGGTGCCTTGAGCAAACAGGCTGAAGGACCGGCCGAAGTGGATGGCGGCGTTGCCGTATAGCTGATCCTGCCGGTGCTGGTCGCTGATGATCCAGGCTTTGGTTTTTGTTCCTGCCAGCAGGCTGACGCGATTACCCTGGTACAGCACGCCAAGATCGGCACCGGGGGCCATGTCATAGCCCCGGCTAAGGTCGTCATCAACCTCGAGGTCGCCGGTGGCCAGGGCGAAGGCCTGGGTGCCGGGAGCAACACGCCAGCTGCCGCCGGCCCCGCCTTCCACATAAGGTGTCAGAACCCGCCGGGTACCTGTGTCAGTGCGACGGCCGCCGAAGCCGATCTGCCAGGACAGGGGGGAGAAAAAGTCCGTTCTGGGCGTGATGGATCGAAGTCCCAATAGTGTCAGGGCTTCGAGCTGCCATTCGCCATTGTCATAACGTCGCGCCCTGGTGGAAAGAAACTCGAGCGCGGCGCCGGGGCGGTAGCCTCCAGGGGGATCAATCAGTGCATGGTAGGCCGGCTGTAAAGAGAGCTCTGTAAATTCACGTCCACCGATGCTGCCGACTGCAATGCCTGCCCTGAGAGTAGCGTGTCCCTGGTCATCCCGGAACTCCGGAGCAGGCGGGTTTAGGGTCGGGGTGGCATTATCAAGACGGCTTCTGGCTGACAGCAGCCGATGGGAGAGCGGTGCCGATATTTGCCTGGGGATGCCACCCGCTTCGCTTTGATAGCGAATGTACTCGTAGGTGGCATCCAGAAGCAGGGCCTGATTATCGATCGAGAGCGATTGATACGCAGGGCTGTCAGCCGGGTCGACCCGGTTCCCGGCAATGTCGAGCGACAGGTTGCGGAGATCCTCTGGCAGTCTGGCGATCAGGTGTTTGGCCTTGCTGAATTGGGAGGCGCGCCAGGTAACGTTATCCACCAGCCCTGCCCGCATTACCCAGCGAACGGTATCCGTGGGTATGGCGTGGGTGGTGACATTGCTCAACAGGTCACTGTCTTCACGGGCAACATCAATAAGCGCGAGCAGCCGGTAGGCGCAGTTTTCATCGAGGAAATAATAATCGAAGTTCGTATCCTTCAGCTCCCATGCATGCGCCAGCATCATGCGTATCTCGCCCTCAGTAAGGTTCAGACGATATTCCCATAAATCGCGGTGTTCCAGCGCAGAATAAAGCCGGATTTTCTCGTAGTAAGGCTGCACGGTAGTCCCCCCTGGGTAACCACCGAAAAGACCTTTGATGGCAAAGGCCAGTTCATTGTCATCAGCGGGTGGTTCTGCCGCGTAAGAAATGGTCTTTGAAAGCATTACTTCGCCACCCTCTGCGTTCCTCGCCGGATCGAGCCGCAGAAAAGTGTGGCCGAACATTGAGGAGGGACTGTTGAGGTAAGATGCGGCGAAGACCAGGGTCACCGACCTCGTATCCAGCTTCCTCAGCCAGTCCTGGTAAGCCGGGCAATCCGGTGCCGGGGCAGACCACCTGAGCTGTTTTTTGAGCCAGATGTACCTTGCCGGGAACCGACAGGCCAGAGGAGCTTCTTCAGTACGGGGATGCTGCAAGGCCGAAATCGTAGCCGCCAGCTCTTTTTTCGGCGACACCCGCCCCTCCGGACTGAGGAAGAACCCGTCATCGTCTGCCTGGCTTGTGTAGCCGCCTCCGAGCCAGTCTTTCTGGTAGTGGCCCAGGGCCAGCCAGGTGGGGTGCTTGTGCAGATTTTCTGCCGGGGTAAGTGGCGAGGCGGCAATAGAATGCGGGAGTAATATGCAAAACATAACTCCGATCAAGTTAAGTGGCAGGGACATGCAAGTTGATTTCGAGCGGATAGTTTGGATGGGCACCTTCCCTGGTGCGCCAGCGGTTGAGGGGTTGGTTTTAACCTGCAACGTAATGTTTGAGCTCGGGGCTTTCCTCCATTACCGCCACTATGTGGTTTACGGCTTCGCCAGAGGTTGTCTCGGGAGTAGGAAAAATTGAGGCAAAGTGCTTGTTCAGCAGTGTGTATAGTGCCGGGCGGTCATCCGGAGCGACACCGAGGGAGGCGGCCAGCGCAGTGAGGTGCTCTCCTTCACCCCGGGCCATGTCCGCAGCGATTGCGTCGGCCCTTGAGTGCATCAGCATCGCCATCGACTGAACATTTTCGTTGGTGTTACAGCCAGCAATGCCTAGTGTCATGCTGACTGTCTGAGAGGCCATTCCATTGGTCGTGGCTGCCAGGACATGGGGCACGATTCCTGATTGTCCCTTCCAGACCATGGCACCAACCCCGCACCCTGGCTGGGCATTCGCCAGACCAGTCCCGAAAAGTAACATCAGAGTAAGCGAAATTTTCTTCATTGAGCGTCTCCTTAGGGTTCGTCGGGTAGGGAATTGTCCAGGTTGTTTAATAGTTCCAAATTTCTGCTTGCATTTTAGGCCCACCAACATTACCAATAGTAAATGATTGCCGGCTCCCGGCTAAGGTGGCCTACTCATCATACAGCGTAGTACGGAAGTCGTGCGTTGTTTAGGCCGATATCGCACTTTTATGGATGATAGGTGAAAAAATGATGTCAATTCGTGTTGCTGCTGTACTGGTCATTGTCATGACCCTCATGGCCGGATGTACCTCGATGTCCCGTCAGATTGGTTCTCTGACCGATAACAAATATGCCGAACCCCGAAGCGGAACCGTCTGGGTTGTTCCTCCTCCTCAGCTTGCGCCACCCGCTGCCAATGCACGCACGGTATACATTTCCTACCGCAACATCAGTGACAGTGATATTGATTTGCTTGAGCTTCTCAGGACTTCTGCAAGGGAGCAGGGTTGGGCTGTGACCAACGATCCCACCAATGCGAACTATCGTTTGCGTGCTTCCACCCGCTTTTTTGGCGAGGTAGAGCCAGAGTCCGGAGGGGCTTTTGCAGCCAGCAGCATGGGTGCTATCGCTGGTGCCGCGACAGGCCTGGGAACGGGCGTTGCTGTGGCTAATGCGACGGATAGCGGTTTGGCTGGGGCAGCCGCGGGTATCGGCGTGGGCGGATTAGTGGCTGCGGGTATCACAAATGCTTCGAAACCCAGGGAATGGGCGTTAATTGTAGATGTGGTTCTTGAAGAATATCACTCCGAGCAGGTTGAATTCACCATGGCGACAGATTCCTCAAGTGGGACCAGCGATCGCGCCGGCACGGGCAATTCGCGTATGGCTTCCGGAGGTGGCACTGCCAAGTCAAATTCTTCCGGAGCTACCATCACGAAGACCAGTAATTATTTCCCCCATGGCATCCGTTTGTCCGTCTGGGCCAATCAGATGAATATGAAAGAGGAAGAAGCCCTGCCGCACATTGAGGAGCGAACGCAAAGGGTAGTGACGCAAATGCTGCCCATGTAGGCACTGTGTGCCCGTTTCATACCTGCGGGCTGGCATATTGTTAGAGCAGGTAGCCGGAGACCATCTGTGCCAGTCTCCGGTTTTTTGACATGCTCCAGTGCCAGGGCTGAAGCACGAAAGGGTGCTCGAGCTTAGTTACCGTAAACAGTCAGCTCATAGTTACCGATGACGCCCAGGATGTTGTTGGCTTTCCAGTCCATGTGGGTCACCTCGGTAATGCCACCATCAGCCTTGGCAGCTTCGATGCTGCAGTCGCCCTGGGCGACCAGAACCAGGATGCTCTGACATTTGGCACGGCCAACCTTGGTGGCCTCACCGTTGGCAGTTGCGCCAGCCGGCAAAGTAACGTCAGTCAGGATAACGCCAACAGGCATGGAAGTAGCGCAGCCAGCCAGCGAAACGGAAGCAGCGAGAGCCAGAGTAGAAAGAACTTTTTTCACGAGGACTATCCTTATGTTAGTCAGCTTTGTTTTCCCTGAGGGCTTTATCAGCCCTCGGAGGATCATAGTCGATTTTCCTGATAATTTGAACCGCACATAAGGAGGATCTCATCCCCCCAGATAAGCTGCTTGCACCTCCGGATTGTTCAGCAGATTCTTGCCGGTGTCATGCAGCCGGATGCGGCCGGTTTCGAGTACATAGCCCCGGTCGGCCAGGTTGAGAGCCTGGTGTGCGTTCTGTTCCACCAGGAAGATGGTAATCCCTTCTTCCCGCAGTTGGCCGATGATCTCGAAGATCTGTTTGATGACCAGCGGGGCCAGTCCCAGGGAGGGCTCGTCCATCAGCAGTATGCGGGGTTTGCTCATCAGCGCCCGGCCGATAGCCAGCATCTGTTGCTCCCCGCCGGACATGGTGCCGGCGCGCTGGTGTTCCCGCTCCTTGAGGCGGGGGAACAGCTCGTAGACGTGCGCCTGACTTTTGCGGATTTCCTCTTTGCTGTTGAAAAAGCCGCCCATGGCGAGGTTTTCTTCCACGGTCAGGCCCGAGAAAACCCTCCGTCCTTCCGGCACTATGGCCATGCCGGAGCGCATGATATTGGCGGTGGTGTCGCCGGTGATTTCCCGGCCTTCCAGAAAGATCCGGCCGTTGCTGGCCCGGGGGCTGCCGCAGACGGTCATCAGCAGGGTGGTCTTGCCCGCGCCGTTGGCACCGATCAGGGAAACCAGTTCGCCCCGGCTCACCTCCAGTGACACCCCGTGCAGGGCTTCGATCTTGCCGTAGTGGGTGTGGACGTCTTCCAGTACCAGCATGCAGTTTCCTCAGGCCTCGCCCAGGTAGGCTTTGATAACATCTTCGTTCTGACGAACTTCCTCCGGGGTGCCGCTGGCCAGGGGGCGGCCCTGGCTGATCACGTTGATGCGGTCGGAGATGTCCATCACCAGGCTCATGTCGTGCTCAATCAATACCACGGAGACATTGTAATCCTCCTTCAGGCTGATAATCAGTTGATTGAGGTCCCGGGTTTCGGCGGGGTTCAGGCCCGCCGCAGGTTCATCCAGCATCAGCAGTTTGGGCTCGGTGACCATGCAGCGGGCAATTTCCAGCCGCCGCTGCTGGCCATAGGCGAGGTTGCCCGCTTCCCGGTTAGCCAGATCCAGCAGGCCCACCCGGTCCAGCCAGTAGGCCGCACGGTCCAGGGATTTGCGTTCCCGGTCCCGGTAATCCGGGGTTTTCAGCAGGCCGGCGATCAGATTGGTGTTCAAATGACGGTGCTGAGCGACCAACAGGTTTTCCACCACGGTCATCTGGTTGAACAGGCGCACGTGCTGGAAGGTGCGCACCAGCCCCAGCCGGGAAATCCGGTAATCCGGTTTGCCCTGGATTTCCTTGTCCTCAAACAGAATTTTGCCACCGGTGGGCCTGTAGAAGCCGCTCAGGCAGTTGAACACGGTGGTCTTGCCGGCCCCGTTGGGGCCGATAATGGAGACGATCTCGTGTTCCTGTACGTCAAGGGACACCTGGTCAACCGCCAGCAGGCCGCCAAAGCGCATGGACAGATTCTGTACTTCAAGCATGGTCTGTCACTCCAGCCGGTTCAGTTTGATATGGATGCGCCGCATGGGTAATAAACCCTGGGGCCGCCAGACCATCATCAGCACCATGGCGGCACCGAAGATCAGCATCCGGTACTCGGAGAACTCCCGGGCCAGCTCCGGCAGGATGGTGACGGCAATGGCGGCCAGAATGACCCCCAGCTGCGAGCCCATGCCACCGAGCACCACAATCGCCAGGATGATGGCCGATTCCAGGAAGACAAAGGACTCAGGGCTGATAAAGCCCTGCTTGGAGGCGAACACGGTGCCGGCAAAACCGGCGAAGAAAGCCCCGATTGTGAAAGCCGAAAGCTTCACAGCGGTGCGGCTCAGGCCCAGCGAGCGAGCGGCAATTTCATCCTCCCGCAGGGCTTCCCAGGCCCGGCCCACCGGCATCCTCATAAGGCGGCGAATGACCATGGCGGTAATGACCGCAAGCACCAGGGCAATCAGGTAAAGGAAGATCACCTTGTGTTCGCCGGAGTAGGCGATCCCGAAGGTTTCATGGAAGGAGGTATTGCCTTCTTCCTTGACCCGGCGGCCGAATTCCATGCCGAACAGAGTGGGGTCCGGAATGCCGCCGATGCCGTTGGGGCCGCCGGTTACATTGGTCCAGTTGTTCAGCAGGATACGGATAATCTCCCCGAAGCCGAGGGTCACAATCGCCAGATAGTCCCCCCTTAAACGCAGCACCGGAAAACCCAGCACCAGCCCGAACAGGGCTGCCAGTAGTGCACCAATGGGCAACGCCAGCCAGAAGGATATATCGAAATACCGGGAGAGCAGGGCGAAGGTGTAAGCGCCCACGGCGTAGAACGCCTCGTAGCCAAGGTCCAGCAGGCCCGCCAGACCAACCACCACGTTCAGGCCCAGGGCCAGCATGATATAGATGAGCACCAGAGTGGCCAGGTCCACTGAACCGCGAGACACCATGAAGGGCCAGAACAGGAATAACACCACCAGGACAGTGATGATCCGCGACTCGAGTTTCACTCGCCGGGACGGCTCCATGGGCTCGCGGCCGGCCAGGGGATTGAACCTTGGCAAGGTGCCCAGAGCGCCCATGATGGCATCGCGGAAAAGCTGGAAGCCGAACACGATTATAGACGCCAGCACTACCCCGATAATGGTAGTGGTTTTGGCGCCGGTCAGCGTAACGTTGATCCCCTGGGCTTCCAGGTTAAATCCCAGAATAGGGAAGGAAATGATCAGAGTAATCATCGCGCAAAACAGCGCGTGTCCGAAGTTCTGGGCAACCATCAGATTTTCTCAACCTCCGGTTTGCCGAGCAGGCCGGTGGGTTTGAACAGCAGAATCAGAATCAGCAGGCCGAAAGACACCACGTCTTTGTACTCGCCGCTCAGGTAGCCCGATGTGAGACTTTCCGCCACACCGAGAATCAACCCGCCCAGCATGGCACCGGGGATGCTGCCGATACCGCCAAGCACGGCGGCGGTGAAGGCTTTCAGTCCCGCAATGAAACCGAACAGCGGGTCCACCGAGCCGTAGTACATGCCCAGTAGCAAACCGGCAACCGCGGCCAGGGCGGCACCTATGACAAAGGTAGCGGAGATGATGCGGTTGGTGTCGATGCCCAGCAGGTTGGCCATCCCCAGATCCTGGGAAACCGCGCGACAGGCGCGGCCGATACGCGAGCGTGAGATGAACAGGGAGAGGGCTGTCATGCAGATGACTGTGGTAATGAAGATGGTGATCTGCATGTAGGAGAGGGACATCTGGAATCCCTCACCGGAACCGAACTGGAGGCCGCCTTCAACCAGAGCAGGGAAGCCGATATTCCGGGAGCCCTGGGCCAGGTGGACGTAGTTCTGCAGGAAAATGGACATGCCGATGGCGGAAATCAGCGGAATCAGCCGGTGCCGGCCACGCACTGGACGGTAAGCCGTTCGCTCCACCGCCCAGCCCATGGCGCTGGAGACAATCATGGCGCAGATCAGCGCGACAATCAGTACCGCCGGTAACCAGGCGATGCCCAGAGTGGCCAGGCCCGTGATTGCGATAAGAGCCGTGTAGGCACCGATCATGTAAATCTCGCCATGGGCGAAATTGATCATGCCGATAATGCCGTACACCATGGTGTAACCGATAGCGATCAGTGCGTAGGCGCTGCCAATGGTTAAGCCGTTAATCAGTTGCTGGGAAAAGTACAACAGATCCTGCATGGTGCGAGAACTCCGATAAGCCTGCCGACCCGGTGCCCTTCAGTGCTGGAGTCCGTTCCGCGGCTTTATGGCCGGCAGGGTTCCCGAAAAACACCTTCCCTTCTTCATGACGGTGGGGTAGAAGGCGGGAAGGCGTTCTTGCTATTAATGCCGGTTGTTAACGGCTGGACTGGTTTACCGGAGTTTTGCTGCCGTCTGAATGCCATTCGTAAACAACAAACTCGAATGATTCAAGATCACCGGTCTTGTCGTATTCGATGGTGCCGATGGGTGTCTCAAAGCTGCCTTTACGCAGGGCATCGGCCACTTCGAAGGGGTTAGTGCTGTCCACCATCTCTATGCCCCGGGCAATGACCTGAACCGCAGCATAGGAGGTCAGCACAAAGGGACCAGAGGGGTCTTCGCCCTTGTCCCGGAAGGCTTTAATGAGCTCCTGGTTTTCTTCTTTCTGGTCAAAGCTGGGGGGCAAGGTGACCAGCAGGCCTTCGGCGGCCTCGCCCGCAATTGTGTTGATGTCCTTATTGCCCACACCTTCGGGACCCATGAAGGTGGCATCCAGGTCTGCCTGACGCGCCTGACGCAGAATCAGGCCCAGTTCCGGGTGGTAGCCGCCGTAATAGACGTAATCCACATTCGCCTGCTTGAGCTTGGTGATCAGTGAGGAGAAATCCTTGTCGCCGGCGGTAATGCCCTCAAACATGGCAACCTCGATACCCTGCTTCTGCAACGTGTCACGAACCGCAGTGGCGATGCCTTCACCGTATTGCTGCTTGTCGTGGACGATCGCCACTTTTTCAGGCTTCAGGCTGGCCAGGTAGTTGGCGGCCACCGGGCCCTGCATGCTGTCCAGGCCGATGGTACGGAACACCAGCTCGTAACCGCGCTCGGTGATTTCCGGGCTGGTCGAAGCCGGAGTCACCATCAGAACACCCTCATCTTCGTAAATATCTGATGCGGGCTGGGTGGAGGATGAGCACAGGTGCCCGACCACGAACTGTACGCCGTCATTGACCAGGCGATTGGCAACGGTGACTGCCTGCTTGGGGTCGCAGACATCGTCGTATTCCACGGCGACAAGTTGCTCCCCCAGGACGCCCCCGGTTTCGTTGATCTGCTCGATCGCCATACGGGCGCCGGAGAACTGCATATCACCATACTGGGCAACGGGCCCGGTCATGGGGCCGGCAATGCCGATCTGTATTTCAGCGCAGGCCTGGCCAGCAGCGGTCAGTGCAGCGGCAGCGGTAACAGCGGTAGTGATCTTTCTAACGGGAGTTCTCATTGGCTGTGTCCTGTTTTAATCAGCTGTTTTTGTTGTGTCTGCAGTGCGTAAACAAACACCCCTTTGCAGGCTTGTCAAGCAACCGGCAGGCACCGGGGCAGTGGGCGTCTTCCACTACCGGATATACAAAAAAGCAAGCAGGATACGTGCCGTCAGCCTCTGCTCTGCTCATTGTTCTCCGGGAAAACCAGTTCCCGGAAACTCTCGTGCTCCCGTAGCTGGGCGAAGCTGGGGTCGACCGAAGCATCGTCCCGGTAGGCATCAGAGATGTTGACGGCCTTCTCCAGAGTGGTTACCGCGTCTTCCCAGCGGCCAATCTCGGCGTAGGCGCAAGCCAGCTGGTAGTGGGCGTGGCCGTTATCCGGAGCCAGTTTCAATGCTCGTTGACACAGGCTGATGGCCCACAGGGGTTCCTGCATTTCAAGAACTGCATCCGCCTTGTAACTCAGGGCTTCCACATCGTCCGGACGCAGATCGAGGATGGCATCGTAAACGGCAATCTTGTTTTGCTGGGATGCCTCCTGGCTGGCTTTCAGCCAAAGAGAATGCACCTCGTTGGTGCGCTCAATCTCTGCCTGGTTCTGGTGGATGATATCGGATTTCTGTTGTAGTTGTTCTTCTATCGACTGCAGGCGCTTTTCATATACCACGACGAGTTCATTCACCCGCTTCTCTGCGAGGCTGGTGAGCTGATTGCGCATGTCCCGGATAGAGTTCCAGCCGATCACCACCAGAATGGAAGTGGCACCGGCAATCAGATAGAAGAAGTAGGTCACCGTATCGGTCGCATAGGACATGGTCTTGTCTGCTACCGACAACTCCTTGTCGACCACCTTCTCGATCAGCTCTGCCCGGGTTTCCAGCATCTCCTTGCGCAAAGCTTTGGTTTCTTCCAGTAGGTAAAGCTCCACGAACGGGGTATACATGGGTTCTTCAAGTTCGTTGATCTGCTTTTCCAGTTCTTCCGCATCGGGTTTGTCTTGCCGGGCTGCCTGCTGGGCCTGGGTGGCCAGCGGAAGCAGGGTGAGAAACGCAAGCAGCCAAAGTGCTGTACGTGCACGGGCCGCCCTGCGAGAGGCGAATGCGAGGCGGTGGAATAACTCAGGCAGCGGTTTGTTCATGCACACAGATTCCGGTCTGGTCAGGATTTAAAGGGGCATGACCATAGCATAGTGGTGCTGTAAAAAAATGCCGGTTTACCGAAGGTAAGGGGGGGTTACTGCTTGCATTAAGGAGAGTAACGATCTCTAATACTTAGTGGTATAAATAAACTTCAAGGTCCGAGGTGATGACGCAACCAATGAATTACGATCAGGTGCTGGTAGCCCTGCGCCGGGTGATCCGGGCAACTGACCTGCACTCCAAGCGGCTCAGCAAACACGCCGGCCTGACCGGCCCGCAATTGCTGATCATGCGGGCAATCCGCGATTTGGGTGAAGTGACCATCGGTACCATTGCGGAGAGCGTCAGCCTCAGCCAGGCGACGGTGACCACCATCCTGGACCGCCTGGAACACCGCAAGCTGGTTTACCGTGTGCGTAGCACCCGGGACAAACGCAAGGTGCACGCCCATCTGACCGAAGAAGGGGTGAAAATTCTGGAACAGGCCCCCAACCCCCTGCAGGAGGATTTCATCCAGCGATTTCAGAGTCTGGCGGAATGGGAGCAGACCATGATCCTCGCCGCTCTGCAGCGGGTTGCCAACATGATGAACGCCGACGATATCGATGCCTCGCCGGTGCTGACCGTGGGCTCGGTGCTAAAGGATGACGGGTGGAAAGAGAAGGGGTAGCCGCGGAAAGACAAAAGAAGACTTGCCGCGGCAACCGCGGAAGGACGCGGAATAAAGGCCAGAGAACATTGGCCACGGACTTGCGCGGACAGGCCCCGTCGCCAACATGGCAGTGAAGGTCCGTGTCGTCCGTGGCCCAATAATCTTTAAATCTTTTCTTTCCGCGTCCTTCCGCGGTTTCCGCGGCAAAAATCAGTGCACCGAAGCCCCTCGCTTGGGTTTGTTGGCAAAGCACACCTGGTACACATCATTGAAGGTCCGCGCAAAGTTCACGGTCAGTCCTTCCTTCAGATAATCCGGCAGCTCCTCGTAGTCTCCCCGGTTAGCCTCCGGCAGCACCAGGCTGGTGATTTTCTGGCGGCGGGCGGCAATGACTTTTTCGCGGATGCCGCCCACTGGTAACACCTGCCCGGTCAGGGTCAGCTCCCCGGTCATGGCGAGGTTCTGCTGCGGTGCCTCACGCCTTGCAATGGACAGCAGGGCGGTGGCCATGGTCACGCCGGCGCTGGGGCCATCCTTGGGGGTGGCACCTTCCGGCACATGCAGGTGCACGAAAGACTTATCGAAAAAGCCCGGATCCCCCTTGTAGCGTTTCAGGTTGGATGACACAAAGCTGTAGGCAATCTCCGCCGACTCTTTCATTACATCCCCCAGCTGCCCGGTGAGCTTGAAGCCCCGCTGGCTGCTATGAATGCGGGAGGCCTCGATGCTTAAGGTGGCACCGCCCATGGCAGTCCAGGCCAGGCCGGTCACCACGCCCACGCCCTTGAGGGATTTTTCCTTGCGGAACGCCGGCTGCCCCAGGTAAGCGGGCAGGTCTGCCACGCCCACCCTGACCGGTTGTTCCGGGTTTTCCAGCAGCTTCACAATGCCCTTGCGGACGATCTTGTGCAGCAGTTTTTCCAGGTTCCGTACCCCGGCTTCCCGGGCATAGCCTTCGATCACCTGCCGGATGGCTGCATCGGTAATGCTCATCTGCTTTTTGAGCAGGCCGGCCCGTTTGAGCAGGCGCGGCAGCAGGTGATGCTTGGCAATGGCCAGCTTCTCTTCGGCGATATAGCCGGACAGGCGGATCACATCCATGCGGTCCAGCAGCGGCCGGGGAATGGTGTCGAGCTGGTTGGCGGTGCAGATAAACAGCACCTTGGACAGATCCATCCGCACATCCAGGTAGTGATCCAGGAACTCCCGGTTCTGCTCCGGATCAAGCGTTTCCAGCAGTGCAGAGGCCGGGTCGCCCTGATAGGAGGCACCGACCTTGTCGATCTCGTCCAGCATGATCACCGGGTTGGCCACCTTGCTGTCTTTCAGGGCCTGCACGAACTTGCCCGGCATGGCCCCGATGTAGGTGCGCCGATGTCCCTTGATCTCGGCTTCATCGCGCATGCCGCCCACACTGAACCGGTAGAACTCACGACCCAGGGCATCGGCGATGGAGCGGCCGATGGACGTTTTGCCCACGCCGGGCGGGCCGACCAGCAGCAGGATGGAGCCGCTGACCTCGCCCTTGAAAGAACCTTCTGCCAGAAACTCCACAATGCGGTCTTTTACATCGTCCAGGCCGTCGTGATCCCGGTCCAGAATGCGGCGGGCTTCTGCCAGGTCGAAATGATCTTCAGAGTAGAGTCCCCAGGGCACCTGGGTCAGCCAGTCCAGGTAGTTGCGGGTCACACCGTATTCCGGGGAGCCCTGTTCCAGCACCTGCAGTTTCTGCAGCTCGTCCTCGAAACGCTCGGTGACCGCTTCAGGCGGCTGCAGCTCCGCCATCCGTTCGCGGAAGCGCTCTGCATCGGCGGTCTTGTCGTCCTTGGCGATGCCCAGTTCGCGCTGGATGACCTTCAACTGCTCTTTCAGGAAGAACTCACGCTGGTGCTTCTGCACCTTGTCATTTACTTCCTCGCTGATTTCCGCCTGCAGGCGCGCAACTTCCTGTTCCTTGGCCATCAACAGCAGGACCTTCTCCATGCGTCGCAGCAGAGGAACCGTGTTGAGCACCTCTTGCAGTTCATGGCCTTTGGCACTGGTCATTGAGGCACCGAAGTCGGCCAGTGGCGAGCTGTCGTCCGGGCCGAAGCGGGACAGGTACTGCTTGACCTCCTCTCCGTAAAGCGGGTTGGTGCGCAGCAGTTCCTTGATTGCGCTGATGATCGCCAGGGTATAGGCCTTCAGCTCGCCCGGCTCTTCCCGGGGCTCGCGGGGGTACTCCACCTCCACCAGATAGGGTGGTCGGCGGCGCAGCCATTGGGTGATGCGGAATCGCTGCACACCCTGGGCGATGAATTGTACCTTGCCGCTGTCGCTCTGGGCATGGTGCACTCTTACGGCGCAGCCCATGGTTTCCAGCTCGTCGCTGCCCGGTATGCCGTTCTCGCTTCGGGAGTCTTCCACATAGCAGATGCCCAGCATCTGGTGGTCGGTCTCGCCGACCCGCTTGAGGGTCTCCTGCCACGGATCCTGGTTGACCACCACCGGCTGCACCTGCGCCGGAAAAAACGGCCGGTTGGTCACCGGCATGATGTACATCCGCTTGGGCAGCATCTGCTGGGGCAAGGCCAGGCTGTTACTGTGCTCATCCTTGCCGATGTATTCGGTGATGTCCTCTTCGAACTCGTCCAGGGAGTCTTTGCGGTTTTCTTCGCTCATACTGGCTCGCTCTTAAGCGTGGATAATGGGAGCTGATCAACGGCTCGTTAAACACCTATGTAACGGCGGAAGCGGAGTTTTCAAGCTCCGGCTCTCAATACGGGCGTTTTCAGTTTGCGGGGTATTGAATTCCGGTACCGGTGGCCCCACTTTGGACCAGCATAGACCCATTCATCAGTTTCAGGTGCCCCGGATGACAGATTCCCCCTTCGTATTTGATGCCACCATGGACAACTTCCAGGAAAAGGTCATGGACGCCTCTTCACAGGTGCCCGTGCTGGTGGATGTCTGGGCCGACTGGTGCGCACCGTGCAAACAGATCATGCCTGTGTTACAGAAACTGGCGGACGAATACCAGGGAGGCTTTCATCTGGCCAAGGTGAATGCTGACCAGCAGCAGGAACTGACCGCATCCCTTGGTGTGCGCAGCCTGCCAACGGTGATTCTGGTGAAGAATGGCCAGGCGGTAGACGGCTTCAACAGCGCCCTGCCGGAAGGGGAAGTGCGCAAGATGCTGGAAAAGCATGTGGAAGCGCCGAAGGAAGATCCCTACGATAAGGCCCACCGGATCTGGGAAGAGGGCGATGTGGAAGGTGCCCTGGCGATCCTCTCTGAAATGAACCAGCAGGACCCCGAAAATCTGAAGGTGCTGATCGATCTCGCTCAGCTGAAGGCGGAAATGGGCGATCTCGAAACCGCCGAGCAAGTGCTTGAGAGCCTGCCCCCGGAAGAGAAAATGCAGCACCAGGCCAAACAGCTGGCGGCCCGGGTGAAGTTCCTGAAGCAGTCGGCCGAGTTGCCCCCGGTCAAGGACCTGGAAATGGCCCTGAAGCAGGACCCGAAAGACCCGAACGCATTGCACCAGCTGGCGCTTCACCACGTATTACAGGAAAATAACGCCGCAGCCATGGACCTGCTGATTCGCCTGATGCAGGTGGACAGCAAGTATAAAGACGAGGTTGCCAAGACAACGCTCATCGAGCTGTTCGACAAGCTGGGTAACAACAACCCGGATGTGCGGACTTATCGGCGCAAGCTGTATACTCTGATGCACTGAGTTCGAATATGGGGTCAGAAGAACTTTTCTTCTGACCCCAATTTCAAGTGCCGATTACGATAATCAGTCGCGAGTCATCAGGCCCGGCTCGATGTCATCTGCGTTATCGGTATGCGTCATGACGAAGGCAAACGTGCTTGAGCTGCCAGCCAGCTGCCAGACGTTACCAATAGCGGTGCTGTCAGCATCGAACGTGATCTCAGCTTTGCCGGAGTCAGTGATCGTCCATTTACAAGCGGTGCCTTCATAACTGCAATCGCCATTCCCACTGATAACGAGGTTGTTGTAACGGGTGTTTTCGGTGGGAATGTCGATGGTGTAGGAACCGATAAACGCCGTATCTGTGATTGCCTGCGTTTTCCTCAGTTTGAGCAGGCTTTCCCCTTCAACGCCCGTTTCTGCGAAAAAAATCTCGGCGCCGCTCTGTGCGACTTTAAAGTCAGCTGTATCGGTTGCGCCATACGTTTCTGTCAGAGTTTCGGATGTGGCCTCCCAGCTCCACGTAGCGGTGGCGTAAGAGGCATTTTGTTCACCGTCAACATACCAGTCATTGTTGAAATCCTCGAAGGTGCCGTCCGAGTTGTAGGCAAGGACGACAATCTCGTTAGCTTCCTTGTTGCGATAAACAAACGCCTGGTCGTTGAATGTTTCTACAGATACCACCTTGGAATCCGCGATTTCGGTTACAACACCGATCCGTGCCAGCACGTTGGATTCGTTGTAATCCAGGTAGATGCCGGTGCTCTTGCCTTGGCCGGCCAGGAAATAGACGCTGTCGATCACTCCGTTTTCGACAAAGTCGAGATCAAGAGCGCCAGTGGTGCTGTTTGCCGTGCCAATGGAAGACGTGCTGATTGGAGTTTCTGTCGGGAAGTAGTCCAGGCTGCCATCACTTTCCACCGTCAGCACCGCCTGATCCACTCCGTTGTAGGCGATCAGCAGGTTCTGCGCTGTGCTGGGCAGGTTGTACGGTTTTACGTCATACAGCGTTGCTACTTCCTCGCCCATTTCCAGGATCACCGATGTCTCTGTCGCGCAGGCTGTGAAAGACTCACTGCCATCGAAAGTCAGGGTATTTCCGGAAAGCTTCCAGGTGCCTTCCGCTCCATCAGTGATTTCGCCGTTGTTTACCTTGTCGTAGTGGAACTCGGTAAAAGTTCCGTCAGCAGCGAACTGGAAAACGGAGATCTCATCGCTCTCGATAAACCCGAAAGCTTTGCCCGCTAGTCGCGAGGCTGTCAGGGTCTCGCCGCCATCAGCACAGCTTCCAACTGGATCAAGGGTAGCCAGCGTGCCGTTAAGATGCTCAAGTGCATCTTTTGTACTGACAATTGCGGTCTGTCGTACAGAGTTTTTCTTAGTAAGGTCAGTAACAACGGTCGCTAAAGTGTCATCGTCCAGATTCGCGCTAGCAACGTCTGTAGGGTTCTGATTCGCCGCCATGACACGAGTGCTGTCAGTGATGGTGATGCCATTACCCGGAACGCCATCATCATCGAGTGTCTGAAGGAAACGCGCGATGTTCGCTGCTTTAGCCTCATCATCTGCTGTCAGGCTATATGGGGAAACGACGTCAGCACCGGCAGAGCTTCCGATATTGAAAGAGCCAATTTTGAAGGATACGCTCTCGCCTTCTTTGTAAGAGAACTTGCCTTCGTCAGTGGTAATTCCGCTCAGACCTGAGGCCGTCTCGTACTCAAGCCCACCGACCGGGCTATCCACGAAAGTGCCAGTAACAACTTTTGTTTCTGGGTCATTGTTCGTTTGGTCTTGGGTGTTGGTGGTTCCTGAGGAGCTTCCACCCCCACAAGCAACCAGCCCAGAAGTCAAACCCGCAGCAATCAGCGCGCGCAGCAAAGCATTTTTTTTGAACATCACTGTTTCCGTTTTCATTAGTAAGAGAATGGCAGCATTGCCTGGAATGCTGCCCACTGCAGTGGGGGTATCAGGCAAGGAGGATTCCGCTAATTGGTGAGTCTTCCCTGATCAATACTCCCGAAGCCCATGCGTTTTATTAAGGGCTATAAGAAAGTAGGGTTTTCTTGTTACAGGGGCAATTTCAGGCTTGCAAATTATTGTTAAATATAAATTTTAAACCTGGCTGATGTTTAACATGTCAATAACCAAAAGAGGTATTTGGCTGCTCTGGGGAAGGGTTTTTGGGGCTGGAATGAAAAAGGGGTCAGATGAAAGCTTTCATCTGACCCCGTCTTTGGCCCCGATATCGAGTGGGGCTACCCCCATCCCGGGGGCGGCAGCGAGCTCTTAGCCTTTGCCTCTCTTCATCGCCTCATACTCGTCCTCAAAGAAGAACTTCTCCTCTCCAAAAGCCGGCTCCAGCTCATGCAGCCAGGTGGCTGTGTCGCTGTACCTGGCAAAGAACGGGCGCTGTACCCAGTCCGGATTGCGGCCCTGCAGGAAGCGCAGGACGAAGACTTTCTCCCCTTTGATTTCGGTGATGCCCTGGATTTCCACCTTGCCGGGGCCGGCGCTCATGGAGGGGCCTCGGGCGGTGCGGGCCAGGCCGGAAACCTTCTTTATGGCCTCGCGATAGATCTGAAAGGCTTCGGCGAGGGGTACTTCGAAGTAGTTCTTGGCGCCTGTGTCCCGCTCCACAAACATGTAGTAGGGGATAATGCCCAGCTGTACTTCTTTCTTCCACAGTCTGGCCCAGTCGTCGGCGTTGTCGTTCACGTGCTTGATCAGCGGGCCCTGGGCACGGATTTCGGCACCGGTGGCGCGGATGCGGCGGATGGCTTCTTCGGCAATCTCGGTGGTGATTTCCTGCCAGTGGTTGTAGTGCGCCATGATAGCCACGTGCTTGCCGGCGTCCACGAGACGGGCGAACAGGTCCATCAGTTCGTCAGCATCCTTGTCGGTCACAAAGCGGTAGGGCCAGAAGGTGAGGGCCTTGGTGCCGATACGGATGGTCTGGATGTGATCGAACTCTGGCTGAAGCAGCGGTTCCAGGTATTGAACCAGGTTCCTGGTCTTCATTACCATGGGGTCGCCACCGGTGACCAGCAGGTCGGTTACTTCGGTGTGTTCTTTCAGATAGCCATGAAGTTTCTCGGCCCCGGTGCTGGCCATCTTCAGGTCTTTGTCACCGACAAACTGCGCCCAGCGGAAGCAGAAGGTGCAGTAGGAGTGGCAAGTCTGACCCTGGGCCGGGAAGAACAGCACGGTCTCGCGGTATTTGTGCTGCACACCGTCCAGTACTTCACCGTCCAGCTGCGGCATGTTCATTTCCATCTGGCCGGCCGGGTGCGGGTTCAGCTCATCCCGGATGTCCTTGGCAACGGCCTGGATCTCTTTCTTATCGGCACCTTCCCGGTGCATTCTTGCCATGCGCTCGTAATGCTCGTGCTTCAACATGCCTTTTTGCGGGAAGACAAGCTGATAGATCGGGTCATTGGGCACTTTGTCCCAGTTAATCAGCTCGTTGATTACGTATTCGTTGACCCGGAACGGCAGCACGCTGGCGACGACTTTCATCTCGAACAGCGTCTCCTCCGGGAGATTCTGGATCACCTCGATCTTGTCGAGCTGTTTGTCGGTGTACACCTTGAAGCGGCGCTCTGCGAACTCGGCAGTCGGTATCCGGTTCGGGAAGGTGACGATGGAATTCATAAATCGCCCTCAGTTGGTGGTGGCCAAATTCGGGAGCGGAGGTGTTTCCCATCGCTCCCTGGTCAAAAAACGGGCAGGAGAGTATACATAAATCCGAAACTGTTTTCAGGTCTAATTAAAATTTCCGTAAGGCGATGAGTCGTAAGCGGCCAAATCCATGAATGTTGCGGGGAATGTGAGGCAAAAATAGCAAATATCGTTAACGTTTATCCGGTAAGTGTGTTTAGTGCGACAAGCTTTTGGAGCGGTCAGGCCTTGTTGGGGCAGTCAAAACGCCTATCCTGGTCTATGCTTACGGGACACCATGCACAGCTTATCCGCACACTTCCAAACCTTATTCCGGTGCCGCCCCGTGTGCGGTGAACCGGTCATGCCAGGGGGAGAATAGATGTATCAGGACGACGATCCGATCGAAACCAGCGAATGGCTGGACGCACTGGAATCACTGCTTGAAAATGAAGGTATCGAGCGCGCCAAATATATTCTCGAGCGGCTCTCGGAACGGGCCAGTCGCGACGGCACCGAGCTGCCTTACTCTATTACCACGCCGTTCCGCAACTCTATTCCCGTCACCCAGGAAGCCCGCATGCCCGGGGATCTCTTCATGGAGCGGCGTATCCGCTCGCTGATCCGCTGGAACGCCATGGCGATGGTGGTGCGGGCCAACAAGCGCCCCGGCGAGTTAGGTGGGCATATTTCCACCTTCTCCTCGGCGGCCACCCTGTACGATGTGGGCTTCAACTATTTCTTCCACGCCGGTGACGAGAAACGGGAATCCGACCTGGTGTACTTCCAGGGCCATGCCTCCCCCGGCATTTACGCCCGCTCCTATCTCGAGGGGCGATTTGAGGAGAAGCAGCTGGACAAGTACCGGGAGGAAGTCGACGGTGAGGGTCTTTCCTCCTACCCTCATCCGTGGCTGATGCCCGATTACTGGCAGTTCCCCACGGTGTCCATGGGTCTGGGGCCTATCCAGTCCATCTATCAGGCCCATGTGATGAAGTACCTGCATAGTCGCGAGCTGATCGATATGAACGGCCGCAAGGTGTGGTCGTTTGTCGGCGATGGTGAATGTGATGAACCGGAGACGCTCGGCTCTATCTCCAAGGCTGGTCGCGAAAACCTGGACAACCTTATCTGGGTGGTGAACTGCAACCTGCAGCGACTGGATGGGCCGGTGCGTGGTAATGGCAAGATCGTGCAGGAACTGGAGGGGGTTTTCCGGGGTGCCGGCTGGAACGTGATCAAGGTGGTCTGGGGGCGCATGTGGGACCCGCTCTTCGATAAAGATGAAGACGGCATCATGCAGCGGACCATGGATGAGATCTGTGACGGCGATTTGCAGAACTACACCTTCAAGGGGCCGGAATACACCCGCAAGGAGTTCTTCGGCAAGTACCCGGAGCTGGCCAGGCTCGTGGAGGGCCTCACCGACGAGGACATCAGCAAGCTCAACCGGGGCGGGCACGATCCCTACAAGGTCTACGCGGCCTATCACAAAGCGGTGAACCAGGCGAATGGCAAGCCAACGGTGATACTGGCCCACACCATCAAGGGCTACGGTTTCGGTGCTGCGGGGGAGGCCCAGAACACAGCCCACTCCCTGAAAAAGCTCGACAAGGACACCCTCAAGGCCTTCCGTGACCGTTTCGGCGTGCCCCTGAAAGACGAGGAGCTGGAAGATGTTCCTTATTATCGCCCGGCACCGGACAGCCCGGAACTGGTGTACATGAAAAAACGCCGCCAGGATCTGGGTGGCTTTTATCCGAAACGCAACAAGGATTGCCAGCCGCTCAAGATTCCTGACCTGAGCATTTTCAAACAGGTGCTGGAAGGTTCCGATGGCCGGGAGATTTCCAGCACTATGGCCTTTGTGCGTATTCTGACCGCCCTGGTGAGAGACAAGCGCATCGGCAAACGGGTGGTGCCCATTGTGCCTGACGAGGCCCGTACCTTCGGCATGGAAGGCATGTTCCGGCAACTGGGGATCTACACCTCTGAGGGCCAGAAGTATGTGCCTCAGGACCGCGACCAGATTATGTACTACCGGGAGGACAAAAAAGGGCAGATCCTCCAGGAAGGTATTAACGAGGACGGTGCCATGGCCACCTGGATGGCGGCGGCCACCTCCTACAGCACGAATAATTTTCCGTTGATTCCGTTCTATGTGTTCTATTCCATGTTCGGCTTCCAGCGAATCGGCGACCTGGCCTGGGCTTCCGGTGACATCCAGGCCAGAGGCTTCCTGATCGGTGGTACGGCCGGCCGTACCACACTGAATGGTGAGGGGCTGCAGCATCAGGATGGCCATAGCCATGTGCTGGCTAACACCATCCCGAATTGCAAAGCCTACGACCCTGCTTACGGCTACGAAATGGCGGTGGTGATCCGGCATGGCATGAAGGAAATGTTCGAGGACAACCAGAACGTCTTCTATTACCTCACCATCGAGAATGAAAACTATGCACAGCCGGCCATGCCCAAGGACTGCGAAGAGGGCATTATCCGGGGCATGTACAAATTCGAGTCGGTGGAAACCAAAGGCCGCAAGAAAACCCCCAGGGTACAGTTGATGGGGGCCGGGGCCATCCTCAACGAGGTGCGCCAGGCCGCCCAGCTGCTGAAAGACGACTGGAACATAGCGTCCGATGTGTGGAGCGTTACCAGCTACAACGAGTTGGCCCGGGACGGCCAGCACGTGGAGCGCTGGAATGCCCTGCATCCGGACGACAAGCCAAAACAGGCCTACGTTACCCAGTGCCTGGAGGAGCATAAGGGCCCGGTGGTGTCCTCTACCGACTACATCAAGCTGCACTCCGAACAGTTGCGTGCCTATGTACCGGCCACCTACATGACCCTTGGCACCGACGGCTTCGGCCGCAGCGACACCCGGGAGAAACTGCGGCATTTCTTCGAGGTGGATCGCTACTACGTCACCGTCTCGGCCCTGGCCGCTCTGGCGAAGGATGGCGAGATCAAGCAGGATCAGGTACTCGACGCCATGCGCAAGTACGGCATCGACCGCAACAAACCTAACCCGGTGCTGAGCTAAGGAGTCCGCCATGAGTGAACAGGACATCAAGATTCCCGATCTCGGCGGTGCTGAGGAAGTCGAGGTTATTGAAGTCATCGTCAGTGAGGGGGATGCCGTTGAAGAAGAGGATCCCATTCTCACTATAGAGTCTGACAAGGCATCCGTAGAACTGCCCTCACCGGGTGCTGGCAAGATCACCTCTATCACTGTGAAAGTCGGTGACAAGGTGAAAGAAGGGGATGTGGTCGGCAAATACGAGACCTCTGACGGCAGTGATGACTCCGCAGAGCAAGAAGAGTCTGCCCAGGCAGAAGAGGCGTCAGAAGGCAAAAAAGACGAGTCCGAAGAGCAGAGTGCCAGGGACGCCGAGGGCGAGCCTGCGGACAGCAAACCGGCTGAGAAGAAAAGAACTGGCGGCACCCGCAAGGAAGTGGTGAAAGTCCCGAGCCTGGACGGCTTCGAAGATGTGCCGGTAATCGAAATCAACGTCTCGGCAGGGGATGAGGTTGGCGAGGAAGACCCGCTGGTAACCGTGGAATCTGACAAAGCCAGCATGGAAATCCCCTCACCCTATGCGGGCAAGGTGGAAAAAGTACTGGTCAAGGAAGGCGACAAACTTTCCGAAGGGGATGACCTGCTGGAAATGACCATCGTGGAAGATGACGGTGGCGACGAAGAGGCCGGTGAGTCGGAGGATAGCCGGCAGCCGGAAGGTGAAAAGGGCAGCAAAGAAAAGCAACCGACCACCCGGGAGGACGACGGTAAAGACTCCGCTGAATCAAGCGGCCGGGCCCAGGGTTCCACCTACGAACCCCCGTCCCCCGGCACCAAAGTGCACGCCGGTCCCGCAGTGCGAAAACTGGCCCGGGAACTGGGTGCCGATCTGACCCGCATCAAGGGCTCCGGGCCCAAGAACCGCATCCTCAAGGACGACGTACAGGATTACGTGAAGGGCCAGCTACAGCAAACCCAGCAGGGCAGTGGCGCAGCCGCCGGCGGCGCTGCGGGCATCCCCGGCGTGAAATTGCCTGACTTCAGCCAGTTCGGCGAAGTGGAGCGCAGCAGCATGTCCCGCATGATGTACGCCACCGCCAACAACATGCAGCGCAGCTGGCTGAACGTGCCCCACGTCACCCAGTTTGAAGATGCGGACATCACAGACATGGAAGAGTTCCGCAAGTCCCGCAAACAGGAAGGCGAGAAGAAGGGCATCAAAATGACCCCGCTGCCGTTCCTCCTCAAGGCCTGTGCCAGAGCCCTGGAAGAGCTGCCGCAGTTCAACGTGTCGCTGGACATGGAGCGACGGGAGGTGGTTCACAAGAAATTCATCCACATCGGCATTGCGGTGGATACGCCCTACGGCCTGATGGTTCCGGTGATCCGGGACGTGGACCAGAAGGGCCTGTGGGAACTGGCGGCCGAAAGTGCCGAACTGGCCCGGAAAGCCCGGGACAAGCAGCTCAAGCCGGCGGAAATGCAGGGTGCCTGTTTTACCATCACCAGTCTGGGTGGTATCGGCGGCACGGCGTTTACGCCGATTGTGAATACGCCGGAGGTGGCGATCCTGGGTGTCTCCAAAGCAGCCATGAAACCAGTCTGGGACGGCTCCGAGTTCCAGCCTCGGCTGATGCTGCCGCTGTCGTTGTCCTACGACCACCGTGCTGTTAACGGTGCCGACGCGGCCCGGTTTACTACCTTGCTGGCCTCGTTGCTTGGGGATATTCGGGGGTTGCTGCTTTAGCCTTGGTGGGGTTTTAGGCTCCGTTGCCTAGCCTTCGGGTTGTGGGGGCGGGAGCCGGGCCGGGATCTCTTTTCAGGACACGCCCGTGAATACGTCCCTGTAGGGCTCGGCTCCAGCCATCCATGGCTGGAGACGGTCCTGAAAAGAGATCCCGGCCCGGCTCTATGGACTCCACGGATATCTCGACA
>JACIZI010000026.1 GCA_014359475.1 Marinobacter sp.
GAAAACGGCTCATATTTCCCGGCTTTTTCGTTGCATAGAACCACTATGCGCCTCAAAATCCAGAAAATCTGCGCTCGCTTTCCCACCTTGCTCGTGACGATTGCTTAAGTCCGACAGGCTGCTAGAGTGTCCGGAATTGACACCTTAAACTCAAGAACTTCTGTACAGGCGGAGAGAACGGATGACGCGATTCTGCGATAGTCTGCCGGCCCCACGGCTGTTGCTGTTCGACTGGCATGGCACGCTGGTGGATACCCACGATGCCATGTTCAGCGCCATGGAGGAGATGCTGCCACAGCTGGAGGAGCTGGGCCTGGTGGACCGGCTGTTGCCCGAAAGTCAGTGTCGCACAGCGGATGACGCCAGACTGGTTCGCTACATTCGCATCTTCCGGCGCTTGCATCCGAGAATTCTGGCCGAGCGGCGGGTATCGAGGACCGATATCTTCAATGCCATCTTCGGCGACGACCGGGAGGCCAGACTGGTTGCCCATAGGGCGTACAACGACTGTTATCGGAAGTATTTCGGCCAGGTGAAGCCCTTTCAGGAAGGGGTCTATGAGTACCTCTGCGCATTGCAGGAGATGGGCATCAAACTGGCGGTGGTGACCAACCGCAACCGGGAGTTTCTGGACAAGGAGCTGGCCACGGTCGACCAGGGGCGCTGGAAACAGCTGTTTGATATCACCGTCTGTGCCGATGACGTCACCCGCTACAAGCCGGACCCGGAAGTGATTACCCGTGCGCTGGAAGATCTCGGATTGCCGGCCGGGGAAGATGTGTGGTACGTCGGCGACAGCTACGTGGATATTGTCACGGCCAACGCTGCGGGTGTATCCGGAGTGTTCTATAACGGAGCCTGCTGGGAGGCCGGCAAGGTGGACAGCTGGTTCAGCCACCGGGATGCGCCGGCCGCCATCCTGGACAGCTTTGAAGACCTTATGGACCTGCTGTCGCTGCTGCAGCGCAGTCAGCCGGACGCATTTGCCTGCAGCCCCGCAGAGGTGCGTCCACGTGCGTATCCGCCACCCACGCCCCCGCAGCCGAGGATCGAGCCGGATTGGCATCCGGCCGTCGTGAAACTGATCCGTCCGGCGGTGGTGCTGTTCGACTGGCATGCGACCCTGGTGGACACGCTGGATGCCATGTACCACGCCGTAGACGATATGTTTCCGGAATTCGAAACGCTGGGTCTGATGGACCGGATGTTGGCCCCCGGGGATAGCAAGACGCCTGAGGATGCGCGCCTGGTGGCCTATGTGCGTGAGTTTGCGCAGCTACACCCCAAGGTAAAGGCGGATCGAAAGATTTCCCGTACCGACATCTTCGAGGTTCTGTTCGGTGAGGATCAGGAGGCCAAGCAGATTGCCCACAAGGCGTTCAATCATCACTACCGCAAGCACTACGGAAACGTCGCGGCCTTCGAGCCCAAGGTGAAGGAAGTGCTGCAGGGGTTGCGACGTCTGGACATCCAGGTGGGGGTGATCACCAACCGCGACCGAGAATTTTTTGAACACGAACTGGCCGCTGTTGACGGCACGGGCTGGACAAAACTGTTTGATGTGGATGTCTGTGGCGATGACACGCCGATCAGAAAGCCCCATCCCGACCAGTTGCTGCTGGCAGTCCAGAAGCTGGATTACCCCCCGGATCCCAGTGTGTGGTACGTAGGTGACAGTACTACAGACGTGATTGCCGCCAAACGGGCCGGGATGACCGCTGTGTTTTTCAACGGCGCCCAGTGGGATCTGCCGTGGCTGAACCGGATTTTCCCCGGAACCCACAAGCACCCCCACAAGCCGGACGTGGTGGTGAATGATTTTTCCGAGTTCTGGGCGCTGGTGCTGGCCTGTGAAGTGGGGCCGCCGTGAGGTTTGCCTCCGACGATCCCCTGCAGGCGTCGGTGTGGCAGGGCGTTACACCGGCTTGAGCGGTCCCCAGTCCTGGCGGTTGGCGAGAAATTGAGGTCTTGGCTTGTTGCCGCAGAATGGCTCCACCAGTGTGTTATGAACACTGTTGTACACGAAAAACAGATTGCTGCGTGGCCAGCAGGACATGTTGGCATTGGAGCCGTGCAGGGTATTACACTCGAAAATGATCAGCGACCCGGCCGGGCCTTTGGGCGCCTCGATGGCATTGTCATTCATCAGCCGGGTAAGGCTGGCAGCATCGGGGACCCCCAGGTCCTGTATCTTCAGGGATTCCTTGTAATTGTCTTCCGGCGTGCGACCGACACAGGGAATAAAGTACTTGTGAGATCCCGGGATGAGCATCAGCGGGCCGTTGAACTCGTTGTTGTCGGTCATCACGATGGAACAGCTCAGGCATCGCATGCGTGGCATACCGTCCTCACTGTGCCAGGTTTCGAAATCCGAGTGCCAGTTGAAGCCCTTGCCCTTGAAGCCTGGCTTGTAGTTGATCCGTGACTGGTGGATGTAGACATCGCTGTCCAGTAACTGCTGGACAATCTTCAGCAGCTGCGGGTTGCGGGTGAGCCGGTCAAAGCGCTCCGAGATTTCATGAATGCCGAAAATTGAGCGGATTTCCTCCTTGCCGGGCTCCAGTATGGTGCCTTCCGAGAGTTTGAGGTCTTCGTCTTCCTCATAGTCCTGCAGCTCTTCAATGAATTTCTCCATCTCGTCTTTCTCGAAAAAGGACTCGAAAAACAGAAAGCCGCGTTCGTCGAATTCACGAACTTTTTCTTCCGACAGCGGGCCGTCCCCGATACGTTGCTCGGGTGTATGGACCACCGGATCAAGCCGCTCGAACATGCTCAGTTTGCGCTCCAGGCGGGTCGGGAACAGATCTTGGACACGGGACATAAGTCGCCTCCTGTTGGGATCACTGTGTTTAAAACACTTGCGACGATAAGGCCTTTTTCAACCCGTCGGGGAGGCGGGTGCGATTGAGTCGCTGCTGGATCCAGGGCAGCCCTGACTATCAGGGCGTGGGCTGTCTTTCCAGAGCTCTGCCAATATCGATGCCCAGCACAAGGATTCCCTTCGGGTTGCTGTTGGCACCGGATATCACCGGGACACTCACAGTAACCTGGAAGTGACCGGTGGACTGGTCATAACGGATGGGGGAAATGTACATGGCATCAGCACTCTCCGCCCCGGCCAGCTCGCGGAACTTGGGTTCGTCTCCCTGCCAGTAGTCCGAGGTAAGCTGGCTCATGGCCACCACGGTGCCCATGTCATTGGTGAGCATGATCTCGGTAATCAGTCCCCGGTGCCGGCTGACAAAGCGGGCAAATTGACCGGAAGCGGGCAGTTGCGTGATTTGCCGGGCAAGCTCTGTTTCCTCCTTTGTCGCCAGAGCCTGCCACAGGGAGTCCGCTTTGAGTATCCCAGCCAGGCTTTCCATGCGCGGGCCTGAAAGGATCGCATTCAGCAGGTCTGTCTCGGCGACCAGGGTATCGCGCAGTTCCCTTGCCAGCGCCACCAGAGTTGCTCTCTCCTCCTCATCCAGTGCAAACTGGCTATTCAGGCAATCCGTCAGGTAGGTGTTGAAGCGGTCCAGGAAATCCGGATGCCGGCGGTTAAAGTCCGGGCTGACATACAGATAAAGCGGTGTATAACGCAGGAAGCGGCGGTATATCTGTTCCTTGTTCGGCTCACTGCTCTGAGCCAGGAGACTCTGCATTACCCGGCTGTCCATCAATGCCGTATCTATCCGCTGGCGGCCCAGAAGCGCCAGTAGCTGCGTGGCAGAGGACACGGTCAGGAATACATCATAGCCATTATCTTCCAGCCACAGGTGCTCATTGCTGCCGTTGACCACTCCAATGCGTGCTCTGGAGGGATTAATGTCGGGTTTCAGGCTGTAGAAATACCATTTTTCCAGCGCCACCGGGTTGGAATGTGTCAGCGTCCGGTTTAGCTCCGGGGTAGAGTGGCCGGCAAAGTAACCATCGATTGCGCTGTTGCGCAGCGCGTACATGGCGCGGCTCTGGGGCACCAGGCTGATGTAGGGTTCCCAACCGGCTTTTTCGGTGGCACAGATGACGGTGTTCACGGTCAGCCCCGAGATAAACTGGACCCCCCCGATGACTCCGTTCAGCTCCTGGTAGGGGGGAGCCAGGAACGTGTAAAGGCTCACCCGTTCCTGACCACAGGCTGTTGCTGTGGCGACACAGGCGAGCAGGGCAAACAGGTGTGAACAACAGGTGCGTATCATCTTTGGCATGGTTCCGGGAAGCTGCTGAACGGAAGGTTAGCAGATGCACGCCTGTTTTGCGTCTAGCAGCCTGTCGGACTTAAGCAATCGTGGCGATCAAGGTGGGAAGGCGAGCGCAGATTTTCTGGATTTTGAGGCGCATAGTGGTTCTATGTAACGAAAAGGCCGGGAAATATGAGCCGTTTTCCCACCGGCGCAGCAGATTAGCCTTAAGTCCGACAGTCTGCTGGACTGTGCAGGTTTTCGAGTAGCTACACCGCCCGACCCAACAGGCCGCGCAGGGTTTGGAGCTCAGATAGCCGCCGTCTGCATGGATTACCATGCCCCGCGCATTGGGCAGCTTTATCCAGGCGCTCGCCGCTCGATTCCACGCTGGATTTACCCCGCTTTCGCCCTGACAGTGTCAATGGCTTCAAGGAATTCAGGAAGACCCGCTTCCCCCGCAATCCGGGCCTGGCTGACTTCATGGCCGTCTGCCGCGAAAAACAGGATAGCCGGTGGTCCGACCAGCCTGAGCTGTTCCAGGTAGGCTTTGTGGTCGCCGTTGAATTCGGTGATATCCAGCTTGATGAAACGGTACTCCTCAGCGAGTTGACGCACTTTCGGGCCGGAAAATATCTCCTCTTCCATAATCTTGCAGCTGATGCACCAGTCGGCGTAGATGTCCACCACAACAGGCTGGCCCTTGCCCAGTGTGATTTGCAACTGGTCAGGCCGACGGACTGTTTCAAACAGTTGGGACGGTTGGTCAGCAGAGAAGGTACCCGCAGCCCGGGTTTGTATGCCTTTTAGCGGGGTGAACAGAGTGCCTGAACCGCTGGCGGCGGCAAACAGGACGAAAATACCCCACAGGAATATCATCAGGCCTGCTGCCTGCCCGGTCCGCTGGAGCATGTTATCCGCCCGGCGCAGAGCGCCCAGGTGCAGGGCGCTGAAAATCAGCAGAGCTGCCCACAAAAGAAGCGCTGCGGTGGAAGGAATAATGCGTTCCAGAAGCCAGACGGCGACAGCCAGAAGAATCAGACCGAAAAACTGTTTGACGCGCTCCATCCACATACCGGCTTTGGGAAGAACCCGGGCTCCGGTTGCACCGACCAGAATCAGTGGGGTACCCATGCCCATAGCCAGGGTGAAAAGACTGGCGCCCCCCAGTAACGCGTCACCGGTGCTGGAGATATACAGCAGCGTCCCCGCCAGTGGTGCAGTAACACAGGGGGAGACGACCAGAGCGGAGATTGCGCCCATGGTGGCGACGCTGAGCCACTGCCCGCCACTGTGCCGGCTTCCCGCTCGGTCGAGGCGTTCACGCAGCCCCGCCGGGAGCTGTAACTCGAACAGCCCGAACATGGACAAAGCGAGTACCACGAACAGCACCACAAACACGGATAGTACCACTGGCTGCTGCATCCACGCCTGGATGTTGGCCCGGGCTCCCAGATAACCCACCACAACACCAATCAGTGTGTAGGTGGTTGCCATGCCCAGGACATACGCCACGGAAAGATTCAGCGCTCTGGTTGCCCTCACGGGCTGTTGCTGGCCAACGATGATGCTGGACAGTATTGGCACCATGGGCAGCACGCACGGTGTAAAGGTGAGTCCAAGCCCGAGCAGGAAAAATGTGCCAAGGATGACCGGGAGACTCGCATCACCGATAAATGAGGCAATGCCGCCCGAGCTTTCTGTATCCCGAGCCTTCGTTTGCTGCGGGCCGGATGGGGCTGGAGGACTGTCAGTTAATGCTGCCTGGGCTGCGGCGGGACGAATGGTGAAGTTGCGGTGCTGGGGTGGGTAGCAAAGTCCGGCCTCTGCGCATCCCTGATAACTCACCGTAAGTCTGGTCGTGCCCTGATCAAGCGCTTGCCGGTCGACCACCTGGAAGGGCACCTTCATGCTGGCCTGGTCATGGAAGACCCGCTGTTCTCCGAAATAGGGATCGTTTTTCTCCTCACCCGGCGCTGCGAATACTGGCGGATCAAGTGCCAGGGCACCGGACGGGTCACTGACGGTTATCCGTGACTGGTAGAGATAGTAACCCGGAGCGATGGTCCAGCGGACCTGCAGGACGTCTCCAGCAAGCTCAAAGGCTGGCTCAAAAGCTTCATCCACAGGCAGGAACTGGTCCCGGCTGGCGCTCAGTGCCGTCTGCCAGGGCAGTAGTGTCAGCAGCAGAAACACTCCGGATCTCAAGATTGCCCTTGTCACTTTCCACAACTCCTATCGGAAGTATCGGGGGCATTGTCGCGTTGCATTCTTAAGGAAACCTTAAGGTTGCCCGGCGAACATGGGAGTCGTTACCTGAAAGGAGAGTGTTCAGTATGTCATCTGTCTTCAGCCGATCATCGAATGCCACCGCCCCGGCCCTTGCTCTTGCTGCCTGTCTGCTGTCGGGTGTCGGCCCAGTTCTGGCCGCAGAGCCGGCCCCGGCGTTTGAGTTGCCCACCCGGGAGGCGTCAGTCCAGTTGGAAGCGCTTCGCGGTAAAGTGGTGCTGGTGGATTTCTGGGCATCCTGGTGTGGCCCCTGCCGGGAGTCATTTCCATGGATGAATGCCATGTACCGCAAATATCACGATCAGGGCCTGGAGATAGTTGCCATCAATGTCGACGCGGATACCCGCGATGCTGAGGTGTTTCTGCAGAACAATCCCGCCGGGTTTACCGTGGCTTTTGATCCTTCCGGGACGACTCCTGAACTGTTCGGCGTGATGGGGATGCCGAGTTCTTATCTGGTGAATCGTCGGGGTGGGATAAAGAGCGAACATGTGGGCTTCCGAATCGCGGAGAAAGAGGAATACGAACGCCAGATCCGGGAGTTACTCAATGAATAACCGCGAATGGGATGGCAATCAAATGAGTGTCATGAATGACCATTCAGGAGCCGGGGAACCCGTCATGAAACGATTATCTGCAATTCATCCAATAGTGCGTTTTGCTGTGGTTGCCAGCTTGCCTTTGCTGATGCTGGCTGGCTGCAGCGATCTGGGGGTCAAGCCCTGGGAAAGAGGAACGCTGGCGAAGCCGGAAATGCAGCTGGTCAGTGACCCTGTCGAGGCCGGTCTTGATGACCACATCTATTTCAGCAAAGAGGCCTCCAGTGGCGGTCGCAGTTTTGGTGGAGGAGGTTGCGGATGCAATTGATCAGTGAGGGTTCAGAAAATCAGAAGCCGGACCGGTGTCGGACGGGTGCGGCTCTGGCTGCGGCTACACTGTCCCTGCTGGGAACAACGGATGCCATGGCCAGGGAGCAGCCCGGTGAGTGGGACGTTAACACGGCGATTCTGTTCTATTCGGAAACCGATGACCGGGTTCAGGCGGTCGAGCCGGTGATCAGTGCGACCCGTTACTTCGAGGACGGTCGCAGCCTCAATCTCAAGGCGGTGGCAGACACGCTTACCGGGGCTTCTCCTAACGGTGCGACGCCATCGGATGAGGTGCAGACCTTTACCAAGCCGTCTGGCAATGGCAGTTATGAAATCCAACCCTCGGAGCAACCGCTGGATGATACCTTCCAGGATACCAGGGGTACTTTCTCAGCTACCTGGAGCGCGCCGATCAACAGGAAGTATGACTACTCGGTGGGTGGCTATTTCTCGAAAGAGTATGATTACACTTCGATGGCCCTGAATGGCTCTGTGTCCCGCTATCTAAATAACAAGAACACCACGCTGAATCTGGGTACTTCGCTTAGTCTGGATACAATAACCCCGGAAGGGGATATCCCGATCGGGCTTTCCACTATGCCGGTACCGGCGAATATCAGTGACAGTGACTTTGACCAGGCGTTTGATGCGAGCCGGGACAGCTCCGACGATACCAAAACGGTGGTGGATTTGTTGCTGGGCGTGACACAGGTCATTGATTCGCGCACGGTGATGCAGGTGAATTATTCGTTGTCCATGTCCGACGGGTATCTCACCGATCCGTTCAAGATCCTGAGCGTGATTGATGACCGTCCGGGCAGCAATTACGGAGGCAATCTCAAGGATGGCGATGGCAACAATATATACCTGTATGAGCAACGACCTGACTCGCGGATGAAGCATGCGCTCTACTGGCAAACCAAGCACATGCTGGAAAATGGTGATGTGGTGGATGGCTCCTACCGGTTCATGGTGGATGACTGGGGCATTTCCTCCCACACCTTTGATGTACGCTATCGCTGGATGCTGGGAAATCAGTATCTGGAACCTCACCTGCGTTACTACATGCAGTCTGAAGCAGATTTCTACAAACGCTATCTGACCGGCAGCGAGTATAACGGGGGGGCTCCGCGGCTGAGCGAAGCCAGTGCGGACTACCGGGTGGGGGATCTGGACGGTATTACTGTGGGACTAAAGTGGGGCTACCGGTTTGATGAGGACCATGAGTTCAGTATCCGCGCGGAATATATGCAGCAAAGTAACAGCGGTGACAGCGGCTTCGGGAAGCTGGCCAGCCAGGAACTGTATCCGGATACCGACGCATTCTGGTTGCAGGTCGGGTACAGTTTCTGACCGTGACCCTCTGTCTCGCCCAGGAGACCGGCTTTGCAGCAGGTTATGATCAGTGCGCAGGATAATCCTGCCAGCCATCCGGCACCTACCCTGGCTCGCCTCGGTGGGTTATGGGCGGGGCGCTTCCAGGCCATGGCCAGCCCCTGCGAGGTGCTGGTCGAATCTGCGGCGGATGAACGGCTGGCCAGTGAGCTGGTGGCCCTGGCAGCGAAGGAGGCCTGGCGCATTGAGCATAAGTTCAGCCGTTATGTCAGCGGCAATGTGGTTGACCGGATCAATCGCTCTGATGGCAGGGATGTCCGGGTCGATGAGGAGACGGCACGTTTACTCGACTACGCCGACCAGTGTTACCGGTTATCCGACGGACTGTTTGACATTACGTCCGGAGTCTTGCGGAAGGTCTGGCGATTTGATGGCAGCAACCGGGTGCCGTCCAGGGCGGCAGTCGACCAGCTGTTGCCCGGGATCGGCTGGCAACGGCTGCGGTGGCAGGCTCCGGTCCTGAATCTACCCAAAGGCATGGAGCTGGATCTGGGGGGGATTGGTAAAGAATACGCGGTGGACCGCACTCTGATGCTGCTGGATCAGCAGTTGAAAGCAAAAGATATCGTCCGCTGTGGCCTGCTGGTCAATTTCGGTGGAGACCTTTGCTGTACACGCCGGTGGCACCCGGATGAGCCGTGGAAAGTAGGCATCGAGAACCATCGCAATAGCGCAGCATCGGCCGGTATGCTGCCCTTGCGAGCGGGCGCACTGGCAACCAGTGGTGACACCCATCGGTTTCTGGTTCGCAATGGTAAACGCTACAGTCACGTACTCAATCCACGGACCGGCTGGCCGGTTGAGCAGGCACCGCACACCGTCACCGTTCTGGCTCCTACCTGCACGCTGGCCGGTATGCTGGCGACTTTTGCCATGCTGCAAGGCCCACGGGCGGAATCGTTCCTCGGTGAGCAGGATGGCATCCGTTACTGGATCCGGCGCTGATCAGGTTATACCGCCTTTGTCCTTCTGAACTCCCCTGAAAGGGATATGGTTGGCGATACCGTCGTTCCTTTATGCTGGTCACATGACATGCATCAAACTGCTCTGGTTGTTCCTCAGGGATAATAGATCGGTGTGTCATGCCCATACCCGCCCTTACCCACGGATTTCAGAGTGTCCTATGGCTTCCAGTACTGCTGCCGTCAATGAGCTGCCCGCCTTCATCTGG
Organism: Marinobacter sp.; assembly: GCA_014359475.1. Lineage (GTDB taxonomy): Bacteria > Pseudomonadota > Gammaproteobacteria > Pseudomonadales > Oleiphilaceae > Marinobacter. The sequence goes on from JACIZI010000026.1 coordinate 9,885, forward strand.
GATGAAGCGCTGATCCGCCGCTATGATCTGAGTGGCCCCCGTTATACCTCCTATCCTACTGCGGTCGAGTTTGATCATAGCTACCCGGTTGAGGATATGGTAAAGGCTGCCGGACGCAGCAAAGCCGGGGGAGGGCCTGTTTCGCTCTATACTCATCTGCCGTTCTGCGCACACCTTTGCTATTACTGCGCCTGCAACAAGGTGATTACCAAAAAACGTGACAAAGCCATGCCCTATGTGGAGCGGTTGCTGAAAGAAGCGGCCTTGCAGGCGAAGCTGTTCGGTGGGGACCGGCCGGTTAAGCAGTTGCACTGGGGCGGTGGAACGCCAACGTTTCTGCCCCGGGATGTCATGAAGCACCTGATGGCCGGCTACGGCGAGCTGTTCAACCTGCAGACCGGCCGCGACCGGGACTACAGCGTGGAAATCGATCCCCGGGAAGTGGACCCGGACACCCTGCCAACCCTGTGGGAGCTGGGTTTCAACCGGATCAGTCTTGGTGTGCAGGATGTCAACCCGCAGGTTCAGAAAGCAGTGAACCGCATCCAGCCCCGGGACATGACCGAGACGGTGCTGAATGAGGCGCGTCGTATCGGCTTCCGGTCCATCAATCTGGATCTGATTTACGGCCTGCCGTACCAGACTCCGGAAAGCTTCGCCGAGACCCTGGAAGTCGTGCTGGAGATGTCTCCGGACCGGCTCTCTGTGTTCAGCTATGCTCACCTGCCGGCCCGTTTCTACCCGCAGACCCGGATTCAGGGTGACACCTTGCCCAGTCCGCAACAGAAGCTGACCATCCTGCACAACACCATCAACCGTTTGCTGGAAGCAGGGTACGAGTACATCGGCATGGATCATTTCGCCAAACCGGATGACAGTCTCGCGGTGGCCCAGCGGGAAGGGCGGTTGCACCGGAATTTCCAGGGCTACACTACCCACTCGGATTGCGACCTGGTATCCCTCGGTGTATCCGCCATCGGCCAGACCGATGATGCCTACTTCCAGAACAACCACGATCTGCCGGCCTGGGAAGCGGCCATTGATGCCGGCCAGCTGGCCATCACCAAAGGGGTGAACCTCAGCCGGGACGACCGCATCCGCCGCTGGGTGATCGGGCAACTGATCTGCCAGTTCCGGCTAGACCGCCAGCAGTTTGCGGCCAAGTGGCAGGAAGACTTCGACCGGTACTTTGCGGACGAGCTGGCGCGCCTCAAGCCGATGATTCAGGATCAGTTGGTTGCCGACGATAGTCGATTTCTGCAGGTGCAACCCGCAGGCCGCCTGCTGATCCGCGCCATCTGCCAGATTTTCGATTTCTACCGCAAGGAAGGGGCGAGCAAGCGTTTTTCCCGGATTATCTGATGACCCGGTAAACCAGTCGGATCAAACGCCCGTATGAATCCTCAGTATGCGACCGCCGGCCTGTCCGGGCGGTCGCCTTCCGACCGGTGGTCTGTGCAACGCCACCACCATTTTAGGTTGTACTGAGGAGTTGAATCCATGCAATACCAGGCACCTGGGAATGATCTTCGCTTCCTGCTCTTTGACGTACTGGGCGCAGACAAGCTGCACGAGCTGGAACCATACGCCGATGCGACCCCGGATCTGATTTCTGCGGTCATCGACGAGGCGGGCAAGCTGGCCGCCGAAGTGATCCAGCCGACCAACCAGGTAGGTGACCGGCAGGGTTGTCAGTACGACCCGCAAACCCATAACGTTACGACCCCTGAGGGTTTTAAAGAGGCCTACCAGAAATTTGTGGAAGGCGGCTGGACCGCTTTGGACGCTCCGCTGGAATATGGCGGTCAGGGCCTGCCCCACACCCTCAAGTTTGTAGTGGACGAGATGGTCTGCTCCACCAACCTGTCACTGGGTATGTATCCGGGGCTCACACACGGAGCCATCAGTGCACTGTACAAACACGGTACCGATGAACTGAAGTCTACCTATCTGGAAAAGCTGATCTCCGGCGAGTGGACCGGCACCATGTGTCTGACCGAACCCCATTGCGGCACCGACCTGGGCATGATCCGCACCCGTGCCACCCCGAATGATGATGGCAGCTACGCCATTGAAGGCACCAAGATCTGGATCACCGGCGGTGAGCATGACCTGGTGCACAATATCGTTCACCTGGTGCTGGCCAAATTGCCCGGTGCCCCGGACACCACCAAGGGTATTTCCCTGTTTGTGGTACCCAAGTTCCTGCCAGAGTCCGGCGAGCGTAACCCGGCTTTCTGTGGCGGCCTTGAGCACAAGATGGGCATCAAGGGTTCTGCTACCTGTGTGATGAACTTCGAAGGTGCCAGAGGCTGGCTGGTGGGCGAGCCCAACGATGGCATGCGCGCCATGTTTACCATGATGAACGAGGCCCGCCTGATGGTTGGCATGCAGGGTCTCGGCCTGGCAGAGATGGCCTACCAGGAGAGTCTTGGCTTTGCCCGTGAGCGCCTGCAGAGTCGGTCCCTGACTGGTGCGAAAAACCCGGACGGCCCGGCGGATCCGATCATCGTGCATCCGGATGTACGCCGCATGCTGATGCGCCAGAAGGTTCTGAACGAGGGCATGCGTGCATTGGCCCTGTTCACCGGCCACCAGCTGGACCTGTCCGTAGCCCACGGGGACGAAACGGTGCGGGAGAACGCAGACAACCTGGTGCAACTGCTGACCCCAGTGGTCAAAGCGTTCCTGACCGACGAAGGCTTCAACAACGCCAATGTGGGCTTGCAGGTGCTCGGTGGTTCCGGCTTCACCACCGACTGGCCACTGGAGCAGCTGGTACGCGATGGCCGTATCGCCCGTATCTACGAGGGCACCAACGGCATCCAGGCCATGGATCTGGTGGGTCGCAAGTTGGGACTTAAGGGTGGGGCACTGGTTAGGACCCTGTTTGCTGAACTTACCTCGTATCTGAAAGATAACAGCGATGCGCCCCACCGGGAAGAGCTGAAGGCGGCCATGAAGCGCCTGGAAACTGCCACCCTGTGGCTGGCCAGCAACGCCCCGAAAGACCCGGAACAGGCCGGTGCGGCGGCGTCACCCTATCTGCGCCTGATGGCTCTCACCGTGATCGGCTACCTGTGGTCGCGGATGGCTGGCGCGGCGCAGCAGGGGCTGGATAACGGTGCTGAAAACCGGCCGCTACTGGAGAGCAAACTGGTATCCGCCCGCTTCTACTTTGAGAAGCTGCTGCCGGAAACCGACTGGCTGCTGCAGGATATCGAGAGTGGCAAGGACAGCATGATGGCCTTCTCGGACGACCACTGGGTGGCCTGATGCCTGGCGTTCAGTAATAAAAAGGGGACCTGTGCGGTCCCCTTTTCTGTTTCCCTTTACGGTTACTGCGGATCAGGCATTCGCCAACCTGACGCTTCTCCATGGAGCTGTCAGCGGCATTCGCGACCTGCAGGGTATTCTCGGAAATCTGCTCCGAGGTGGGGCGGCAGCGGCGGAGAATGATACAGTGACACTCAGGATGAAGGTGCTCAGAAGCGAGCTGTTTGTTTTTATCATGAGGGTGCCCCTTCTATCGTTGAATGGTGAGCCTTTTTCAGGTTATCACTCATCGCAGCAGGCCTGTTGAGGTATGTTAATTGAACACGTTGGTTAGTCCGCCGTCGGTTGGTTGAAATCCGGGCGCTGCAGCCGCATGACAGCGAGGTATGTTTGTAGAATTGCAAGGGGGCGATATCTTTCAGCTTCTGATGTGGACGGCGGTTGCCGCCGTCGGCACTGCTATAGTGTGGAAAGGCAGTGGCCTTCTGGAAGCCGCCAGTGAGCGGCTGTCCCTGTATTACCGTCTGCCCGAGATCGTGCAGGGTGCGATTGTCGTTGCGATTGGTTCAAGCTTTCCGGAACTGGCCACCGTGGTTGTCTCTACCCTGGTCCATGGGGAGTTTGAGCTGGGGGTGGCGGCGATCGTCGGCTCTGCCCTGTTCAACATCATGGTCATCCCTGCCCTCAGTGGTCTGGTCGCAAAAGAGCAATTGGCGACCAACCGTGACCTTGTCTACAAGGAAGCGCAGTTCTACATGATTGCCGTGGCAACTCTGTTGCTGACGTTCTCGTTTGCGGTCATCTACAATCCGGTTGAATCCGCGGGTGGCGAGCTGCGGGGCGAGTTGAACCGTGGTCTGGCATTCCTGCCGCTGGTGCTTTATGTGGTGTACATATTTGTCCAGTACCAGGACACTATGGACTACCAGTCTGATGCCGGTGTCTCTCATATCCGGCCAGGCCGCGAATGGGGGAAGCTGGCGGCGGGCCTTGCGCTGATCCTGGTGGGCGTCGAGGGGCTGGTTCGGGCTGCGGTCAATTTCGGCGATATTCTCGGCACGCCCAGCTTCCTGTGGGGCATCACGATTGTCGCTGCTGGCACCTCGATTCCCGATGCTTTTGTTTCCGTGCGCGCTGCCCGTAACGGTAAGGGCATTACCAGCACTGCGAACGTGCTGGGCAGCAACATCTTCGATTTGCTCTGCTGCATTCCCATTGGCGTTCTGATCGCGGGGACGGCCGTCATCAACTACTCGGTGGCGGCCCCGATGATGGCGGTGCTTACCCTTGCGACGGTAATCCTTTTTTTGATGATGCGCACCCACATGATCCTGAGCCGGGCTGAATCCTGGATTTTGTTGCTGATCTACGGAATATTTGTGGCGTGGATTGCTGTAGAGACGTTCAACGTCACGAACATTCTTGTCAATTTCCCGCCCGCTGACGCTGCCTGAAGCCTGTGGCCCTGCGACATACTGCTGGTCGTGGGGTGGGTGCCGCTTACTTCCCAGGCTTTATTCCCGGTGCAGCCCTTCCTCGACCGCCCACACAGCCACCTCCACCCGTGACCTCAGGTTGAGCTTTTTCAGCAGGTGTTTGACATGCACCTTGACGGTACCGTCGCTGATGTCCAGTTTGCGGCCGATCATTTTATTGGACAGGCCCTCGGCAATCAGCCTCAGTATGTCTTTTTCCCGGGGTGTCAGGCTGTCAAAGTCCGGTCGGGACGTTGCTTTGCTTTTGCTGGAGCGCAGCGCCTCGGCCAGAAGAGTGGTCAGGCGATCGCTGATCACCATTTTCCCCACGGCCGCCTGATGGAGCCGGGTGATCATGTCTTCCGGCTCCATATCTTTGAGCAGATAGCCGTCCGCCCCGGCGCGCAGTGCATCCACCACATCTTCTTCATGGTCGGAGACGGTGAACATGATGATGCGGGAGCTGATGCTCTCCTCCCGGAGGGCCTTGAGTGCCTCGATGCCGCTCATCTCGGGCATGTTCAGGTCCATCAGGATCAGATCCGGCTCCATCGCCCGGGCCCGCTCGATACCATCCCGGGCGTTGCTGGCTTCACCGACAACGGTCATGTCATCTTCCAGGTCGATCAGTTGCCTGATGCCCTGGCGCAGGAGGGGGTGGTCATCAATCAGCAGTATGGTGGCCGGGGAGTCTGTCATGGTTTCCCTCATTCGCTTCTGTTGTGTTCGGAATATTCACTCGCCGGAAGCCCGGGATTCGATCATGTGGCGGCTTTTCGGAATGAAACCCAGTACCACTTCGGCACCGCCCTGGTCATGGTTACGTACTTCCACTTTTCCGCCCAGGGTTCTGGCCCGGTCTTCCATGATGATCAGTCCGTAGTGCTGGCTGGGAGCATCGCCTGCCGGAAGACCCTTGCCATTGTCCCGGATGATGACCTGTACCCGGGGGGTGCGGAACAGCACCTTGACAGTCACCTGATTCGCTCCGGAATGTTTGACGGCATTGGCCAGTGCCTCACGGACAATCTGCAGAGTGTGGATCTCCTCATTGGGGGAGAGGGTTTGCAGCGGCAGATCATACGCCAGTTTTACCGGGTGCCCGAGTCGTTCCGAGAATTCGTCCACGGTTTTACTCAGGGCTGCCGACAGCTCCGGGGTGTCCAGCTTCAGGCGGAAGGTGGTGAGCAGCTCCCGCAGCTGTCGATAGGCGCTGTTCAGGCCCGAGCTGAGCTGTTCCAGTATGTCATCGTGGGTGAGCTTCTGCTCGCTGGCGACATCCAGGCGGCGCAATCGTGCGACCTGCATTTTCAGGTAGGACAGAGACTGTGCCAGGGAATCATGCAGCTCCCGGGCGATCACGGTGCGTTCTTCCACCAGGGTCATCTGCTGTTCCTCGGTAATCTGCCGCTCCAGGAAAATAGCAGTGGCCAGCTGGTCGCTCAGGGTTTCCAGCAGGCGCCGCGCGGTTTTCGACAGGCCCCTGTCTGCGGGGTACCAGACTTCCAGGGTGCCGAGCAGTTGGCTGGGGGTGCGGATCGGCAGCAGCAGGCGGCGACCGTCGTTGTTTTCGTTGGGCAGTTCGTCGTACTGCTCCGGGGTCACCAGGCAGGCGTTGCAGTGATGGTCGCGGCAGTAGAAAGGCCGCTCGGCAGCCGTGGTGGTGACGGCTTCGACTGGTTGGCCTGCGTTCTTGTCGTGCAGATAGAGACGGATGGGCCCTATGCCCAGCAACTCTTCCAGATCCTGCAGCATGGGCACGGCACCGCTGCACAGGTCGTGGTTAGCAAACAGCCTGCGGCTGGCGGAGTGCAGAAGTTCCAGGGCGGTGTGGCCAATTTCCAGTTCCCGGGTTTTGTCCCGTGCCTCGGCTTCCAGCTCATGGTAACTCAGGGCCAGTTCGCTGGTCATCTGGTCGAAGGCATTGCCCAGCCTGGCCAGCTCGTCACTACCGGACAGGTGAGCCTTGCGGGAGAAATCCTGTTCCCCCACCGCCCTTGCGATGTCGACCAGTTTGCGTAAGGGACGCAGTACCCGGTTTTTCAGATCCAGAAACAGGGCAATCACAATGACTACCGAGAGCACCAGACTGATGACCTGAATCAGGTGAAGGAGGTCGATTCTGGCTTCCGTGCGCTCCTCCAGCATGGATACCAGGGAGTCCACTTCGGCCACATAGTAGTTGGTGGTCTGCAGCAGGTCACGTGGGACTGTGCTCGAGGCGCTGGCCTGCCTTAGTCCCGGCAGAACCTCTGTACGCCAGAGCGAGAGTACCTTCTGATACTGACGATGCAGGGGATGGTCCTCTGCACCGGGCACCCGCTGGCTGATGGCGGAGTGGGCGATGCGTTGCTGGTAGAGTGTCGCAGCCTCGGAGAATGCCGCAGGATCGCCGCCACCGTTACTTTCCTGCAGCACCCGGTTTAGCAGATCGTAGGCCCCCATGCGTAATGATCCGGCTACGTTGATGGCGGTGGCATTGCCTTCAATGCTGCGGGACACCGTCAGTGTGCTGGCCATGCTTATCAGTGCGGTCAGTGCGATGGCCGCAACGGTAATCCCGATTCGGTTGACCAGGGGGCTTCTGGAAATCATGCAGGCCTGCTTGAGAACGTGATATTGCCGGGTGCGGGTTGGTCATTATCCCTGCACTTACCCACTTGAGGATAGTCAAATACCTCTATGGGATATAGCCCATCATAGTCTTTGACCGGCGCAACGGCAAAACATGACACTGAAAGTTGTGTTTACCGGGGCTCAGTCATGGATCCAGACAACAATCTTCAGGACAGTGACGGATCAGTCTCGCTGGTCGTTGTGTTGCCCCTGGCCGTCACGGGGCTTGTCATTGCGACGGGGTGCTGGACGCTGTTTGCAGTGGGTGGCCCGGTGCTGCAACAGAGTCTGTCCTTCAACAATCTGCAGTTCGGCCTTTTGCTGGCTATGCCGATGGCAGTGGCTGCCGCACTGGCCTTGCCGGCGGGGCTGGCTGCCAGTCAGTTTGGAGCCCGGCGGGTAATGGTTGGTTGTCTGATCGGACTCGCCCTTTGCATGCTGCTGCTCCTTCTGGTTGAGAGTTTTGCCGGCTATCTGCTGGTGGCTGCAGGGATGGGCCTGTCCGGGGGCTTCTACAGCGCCGGCCTGCAGTTTGTGGCCGGCCACGCGCCGCGCCGCCACATGGGTATTTCCCTGGGCATTTTCGGGGCCGGGCTGGCTGGTGCCGGTTTCAGTTACTACCTCCTGCCTTTGTTACTTCATGCCTATTCCTGGCAGCAGGTGCCGCTGGCTTACCTGGTGGTGCTTGTCGTGCTGGCTCTTTTGCTGGTGTTGCTTACAGAGGATGTCCCTGCCGGCCGGGAAAGCTTTACCTCCCTGTCGCCCGGGCAATTAGTGAGTCACCTTGCCTGTCGGGACACGTTACCTGTTCTGATATGTTTCGGGCTTCTGGCGGGAGGTTTCTTTGCCCTGGCGCTCTGGTTGCCTGGCCATATCACTTCCCAGTTTGTGCTGACGCTGGAAGGTGGTGGCAAGGTGGCGCTGTGGTTTGTGATACCGGCCGCTTTTGCCCAGATTGCCGGTGGTGGTCTTACGGACTGCGCCGGCAGCCAGCGGGTGCTTATCGGTTCGCTTTTGCTGGGCTTGCTGGCCTTGTTGGTGCTGTCCTACCCCCCGATGACCCTGCTTGTCGAAGGCATCCACGGCCTGATCCGGGTGGACTATCGATTGCCATTGCCGGTGGAGCGCTGGTTGATCCTTCTGCTGGGACTCGCCATGGGCTCCGGGATGGGTGCCCTGCAGGCCCGCATGGTGCTTCTTTATCCGGGCGCTCCGGCATTCGCCGCGGGTGCCCTGCTGTTGTCCGCCTGTGCCTGCGCTTTTTTGTTGCTGGTGTTGTTCGGCGCGGCCATGCAGTGGGTGGGGGTACGCAGTACGGCTTTCATGGTGCTGTTCGGGCTGCTGTTCGTCAGCTCGCTGGTGGCGCTCAATGTTCCCCGGACTGCAGGTGCTGATAGCGGAGCAACAGACGGGTAATCAATCGATATCAGCTACTCCAAAAAAAGCGGCGAACTACCCCCAAGGGGGGAGCGATTTCAGCCGTATCTGCTTCTACTATTCAAAGCAGGATATGAAATGCTATGAAAACCCGGGAGAATCCGCATGGCGCTTGTGCAATCTGCAGACTTACACCACAACCTGTCCCGCCGGCCGGTGCTGGTCTCTGTGCGAGGCAAGCCGGACGGCGACGAGGATATGCAGGCGCTGCGCAGCCACCCGTTGTTTGCCAGGCTGGAGCACGATGACCTGCATGCACTGCACCAGCAATCCAGAAAGGTCAACCTCAAGCACCATGAGCTGCTCTACCGGCAGGGCATGGCCGCACACTATTTCTATTTCGTGATCAGCGGAAGAATCCGTCTTTACCGGCTGGACTCTACCGGCGTGGAGCGAACCCTGGACAGCCCCGGTGCCGGTGACTGTTTTGCCGAGGTAATGATCTACGCTGACCCGCCCAACTATGCGTGCTATGCCGAGGCTCTGAAAAACAGCGAGATTCTGATGATCCCGGTGCGGGCCTATCAGGAACTGCTGGAACAGCGCCCGGCCTACAATCATGCTGCACTGCAGCACTATGCCATGCGCGCGGTGTCCCGCTTTCATGATCTGGAAATCATGACGATCCAGAGTGCCCGGGACCGGCTTATCCGCTATCTGGTCGATTTACTTCCGGGGGGCGCTTCCGTTGGTGGTGAGGTAGAACTGCCCCTGCCTAAATGCCTGGTAGCCTCACGCCTGGCCATGCAGCCGGAGACTTTCTCGCGGATTCTGGCGGACCTCAAGTCATCCGGTCTGGTACGGGTTAACCGGAGCCGGTTGTTTATTCCGGATCCGCAGCGCCTGGTTGGCATTTGTCAATAATTGCTGCTTTCTTTGGTAGTCAGTGGTCAATCCTCGGGGGATTCAGTGAGCAGTAAACCTTGCCTGTTTCTATTCGCGGTGCTTGCCATGGTGATGCCCTGGGTTGCCCAGGGTGCCAGCCTGGCCAGTTACGAACCGGCGGCTGCCCGGCAGGTTATTGAAAAGGCCTTCCCGGAAGCGGACGAAGTGGTGCCGGTCGAGGGTAACCGCGCCATACAGGAACTTCGCAGCGGTGACGAACTGCTGGGTTATGCCTATCAGACCCTGGATTTTGTCCAGACTCCGGCTTATTCCGGTAAGCCCATGAACATTGTGGTGGTTCTTGACACCGAAGCGCAAATCGTAAGTGCCCATGTCATCGAGCACCACGAACCGATCCTCCTGGTTGGCATCCCCGAAAGAAAACTCCATGTGTTTACCGACCAGTACACTGGCCTGAGTGCGGATCAGAGGGTAACAGTGGGCGGGACATCATCCGGGCGCAAAGTCGCTGTCGACGGTCTGTCCGGCGCAACGGTCACTGTGATGGTGGTGAACGAGGTCATCATGAAATCAGCCCACCGGGTTGCCGCTGAACTGGGGCTCGTTGAGAGCCTGAGCGATGCCCGTCCGCCACCGGCGAACATTCAGGCTGGCGACTTCCAGAAAAAAAGCTGGCAGACGCTGCTCGGAGAGGGATCCGTGCGCAGACTGAAGCTGACCCGTGGCCAGGTGGATGACGCCTTCAAAGGCACGGCTGCAGAAGGCATCGACACAACGCCAGAGAAACAGCGTGGCAAGCCCCTGATTGACCTGTACACCGCGTACCTGGATGTCCCCACCATTGGCCGTAACCTGCTGGGTGAAAGCCAGTTCCAGTGGCTGACCGGCGAGCTGAAGGAAGGTGAACATGCCATCGCGGTTATGGCCAGCGGTGAGTACTCCTTCAAAGGCTCCGGCTATGTCCGTGGCGGCATTTTCGACCGTATCCAGATTCGCCAGTTTGGTGACACCTTCAACTTCCGGGATCTCGATTACTATCGACTGAGCGATGTCTATGCCGAAGGCATGCCGGATTTCACTGAAATGGCGATCTTCATCATTCGCCAGCAGTACAATTTTGATCCCGGCAGCGAATGGACCCTTGAGCTCACGGTCAAGCGCCAGACCGGGCCATTGGACAGCGAGTTCCAGGTATTCCCGCTGACTTACCAACTGCCGGATCAGTACTACACGCGCCCGGAACCGGTCATGACCGAAGAGGAAATGCTGGCGGACCAGCCCATGTGGGTGCAGGTGTGGTACCAGCGTGAATTCCAGATTGTGGTGCTGGGCATCGGTATCGGTGTGCTGTTGTTCATCCTGTTTTTCCAGGATTGGCTGGTGAAGAAGCCGAAAATGATGCGCTGGATCCGCCACGCGTTCCTGACCTATACCCTGTTTTTCATTGGCTGGTACGCCATGGGGCAGCTGTCCATCGTCAATGTGCTCACGTTCGTTAACAGCCTGATCAGCGGATTCAGCTGGAACACTTTCCTGATTGACCCGGTGATTTTCATTCTCTGGGCCGTTGTTGCCGGCATCATCCTCTTGTGGGGGCGGGCGGTGTACTGCGGCTGGCTGTGTCCGTTCGGGGCGTTGCAGGAATTACTCAACGAAATTGCCCGCAAGTTCAAGGTGCCCCAGTACACCGTACCTTTTGCCGTGCACGAGCGGCTGTGGGCGATTAAATACATCATTCTGCTGGTGCTGTTCGGGGTGTCGCTGGACTCTATGGCGACCGCCGAGCGCCTGGCCGAAGTGGAGCCCTTTAAAACGGCCATCACACTCAAATTTGACCGCAGCTGGCCCTTCGTTGCCTACGCCGTCCTGCTGCTGGTGGTCAATCTTTTCACCCGCAAGGTTTTCTGCCGGTATATGTGTCCGCTGGGGGCTGCATTGGCGTTGCCCACCAAATTACGGGTGTTTGACTGGCTCAAGCGGCGCAAGGAATGTGGCAATCCCTGCCGGCTGTGCGATCGCGAGTGTGAGGTTCAGGCGATCCACCCGGACGGCCACATCAACTATATGGAATGCCATTACTGCCTGGATTGTCAGATGACCTATTTCGATGACCATAAGTGCCCGCCGTTGATCGTCAAACGACGCGGCAAGCGCAGGGGTCATAACGCACCGGGCCATCCGGAAGAAATTCCGGTGGCTCAGGTGACCTGAGCAGTCTTGTACAAAGAAAGCACGAGAAGTAAAGCCGCCATAATCAATAACGGAGTGGGATGTTATGAAAAAGAACGATGACCTGACCAAAGATACGCCGGAGCTTACGGAAAGCGGCCAGAGCCGCCGCCGGTTTATGGGCGCTGCGGCGCTGGCCGGTGTGGCCGGAGCCACCGGCCTCGGTACGGCCGTGATGTCCCGGGAGTCCTTCGCGGCCGCCGCAGAGGAAGCCCGCAACAAGTATGTGGTTCACCCTGGCGAGCTGGACGAGTACTACGGTTTCTGGAGTGGCGGCCACTCAGGTGAGGTGCGCGTACTTGGGGTTCCCTCCATGCGCGAGCTGATGCGCATTCCGGTGTTCAACGTGGACTCCGCCACTGGTTGGGGGATCACAAACGAAAGTAAAGAGGTGCTCGGGGCCAGCAGCCGTTTCTCCAACGGTGACGCCCACCACCCGCACATCTCCATGACGGATGGTCGCTACGATGGCAAGTATCTGTTCATCAACGACAAGGCCAATACCCGGGTTGCCCGGATCCGTCTGGATGTCATGAAATGTGACAAGATCACCACCATTCCCAATGTTCAGGCAATTCATGGTCTGCGGCTGCAGAAGGTGCCGAAAACCAGGTACGTATTCTGTAACGCCGAGTATGTGATCCCGCATCCGAACGATGGCAGCGACACCAGCCTCGAGAACAGCTTCACCATGTTCAATGCGGTGGACGCGGAGACCATGGAGGTGGCCTTCCAGGTAATTGTCGACGGTAACCTGGACAATACCGATGCCGACTACACCGGCAAATACGCCTGTTCTACCTGTTACAACTCCGAAAAGGCTCTGGATCTGGCCGGTACCATGCGCAATGATCGCGACTGGGCCGTGGTATTCAATATCGAGCGCATAGAGAAGGCGGTCCGGGACGGCAACTACAAGACCCTGGGTAAATCCAAGGTGCCGGTTGTTGACGGTCGCCATGGGTCCGAGCTCACCCGCTACATCCCGGTTCCCAAGAACCCTCACGGTCTGAACACCTCACCGGACGGTAAATATTTCATCGCGGCCGGTAAGCTCTCACCGACAGTCACGATTATTGCAATCGACAAGCTGGACGAACTGTTCGAGGGAAATATCGAACCTCGCGACACGGTGGTCGGTGAGCCAGAGCTGGGCCTCGGGCCTCTGCATACCACTTATGACGGCCGTGGTAATGCTTACACCACGCTGTTCATCGACAGTCAGGTGTGCAAGTGGAACATTGCCGATGCCATCAGGCACTACAACGGCGAAGATGTGAATTACATCCGCCAGAAGCTGGATGTGCACTACCAGCCGGGGCATAACCACGCCTCCCTGACCGAGTCCCGCGACGCTGACGGCAAGTGGCTGGTGGTTCTGTCCAAGTTCTCCAAGGACCGGTTCCTGCCGGTAGGGCCGTTGCACCCGGAAAATGATCAGCTGATCGATATTTCCGGCGAGGAAATGAAGCTGGCGCACGATGGCCCGACGTTTGCCGAGCCCCATGACTGTATCCTGGTGCGTCGTGACCAGATCAAGACGAAGAAGATCTACACCCGTGACGATCCTTACTTTGCCTCTGCGGTTGATCAGGCGAAAAAGGACGGTGTGACTCTGGAAGCCGACAACAAGGTGATCCGCGACGGCAACAAGGTCCGTGTGTACATGACCTCGATTGCGCCGCAGTACGGCATGACCGAGTTCAGGGTTAAACAGGGTGATGAGGTGACGGTGTACGTGACCAACCTGGACACCATTGAGGATGTGACGCACGGTTTCTGTATGGTGAATCATGGTGTGAGCATGGAGATCAGTCCGCAGCAAACTGCCTCGGTGACCTTTATGGCGGATCAGCCGGGAGTTCACTGGTACTACTGCAACTGGTTCTGTCATGCGCTGCATATGGAGATGCGGGGCCGCATGATTGTAGAGAAGGCCTGATAGGCTCTTGCTCAATTGGGGCTCCGAATTTGGAGCCCCGGTTTCTCCCAGGTTTGGGAGAAGCAACCCGAGAGCAGACTGCTTCCCAAAACACGCTCCTTGCGGCACATCCCTGTGGCGCTTGGGCTCCGCCATCCCTGGCTCCGCACAGTTTTGGAAAGCAGTCTGCTCTCGGATTGCCCAGCCTCCGATGGGGGCCGAGACAACTCCAACCTCTGAGAGAACTTGATGTCCCAATTTTTGCGTTATGGGGGGGGCCTGACAGTCGCTCTGTTATCGCTGACCGCGAACGCGGGCCTGCAAGCACAGCTTGATGCACTGGAACCGGGCGCGAGCTTTGAGCTTCCCCCTAAGCAGATTTCGTCTCTGGCAATCCGGGTGCCCGGGGTGTCTGTGTCTTGCCATGCCGAGACGGTGATTGACCCGGGCGGGCAGGGCAATGCGGTGGATATCGTCGCCGAGAGGGTGACATTTTCCGGCTGTGTCGTTCGCAACTGGGGCAGCAATCTGAACGAGCTGGACGCGGGGATTTTTGTGGCGCCGGAGGCTCGAGGCGCTGTGATTGAGAACAACCGTCTGCAGGGGCCGGCATTCGGGGTCTGGCTGGATGCGACGCCGGATGTGACGGTTCGCAATAACAGGATTCGCGGTGATGTGAGTATGCGTCCGAATGACCGGGGAAACGGGATTCACCTGTTCAATACCACCGGGGCGCTGATTGAGGGCAATGATATTCGTCAGACCCGGGATGCAATTTATATCGAGACGGCCAATAACAATACCATCCGGGGCAACGAGATGTCGGATCTGCGTTATGGTATTCATTACATGTATTCGATGAATAATCTTCTGGAGGGCAACGTCACCCGGAACACGCGGACCGGTTATGCGCTGATGCAGAGCAAGCGGCTGAAGGTGATCAATAACCGGTCGGTGAATGATGAGAATTACGGGATTCTGATGAACTTCATTACCCAGTCGGAGCTGCGGGGTAATGTGGTTACCGGGGTGTCACAAGGTCGCACTGGTGGTGTGGCGATTGAGGGGGCCGAGGGCAAGGCGGTGTTCATTTATAATTCCCTGTACAACTCCTTCGAGGGCAATCTGTTTGCCGACAGCAACATTGGCATACACCTGACAGCCGGCTCGGAGGATAACGAGGTGTTCGGAAATGCCTTTGTGAACAATCAGCGCCAGGTGAAGTACGTGGCCACTCGCACCCAGGAATGGTCGGAGAGTGGCAGGGGCAATTACTGGAGTGACTACCTGGGCTGGGATCGTAACCAGGATGGAATCGGGGACGTGCCCTATGAGCCCAACGACAATGTGGACCGGCTGCTGTGGAAGTATCCGGAAGCACGGGTACTGATGTTCAGTCCGGCGGTGGATACCCTGCGCTGGGTGCAGGATGCCTTTCCGGTGGTCAAGGCGGCCGGGGTAACCGATCCACATCCGCTGATGCGCATTCCCGACGCTCTGCAACCGGAGATCCGATGAACTGTTTCAGACTGGAGAATGTCAGCCACCGCTATGACAGGGCGATGGTACTGCACGGTGTTGACCTGCGTCTGCAACCCGGGGAGATTCTCGGGTTGTTTGGCCATAACGGGGCAGGCAAGACCACCTCGATCAAGCTGGTCCTGGGATTGATGAAACCCAGCGAAGGCCGGGTGTCGGTGCTGGATGGAGAGGCGGGAGATCCGCAGGTCACCCAGCACATCGGATATCTGCCCGAGAACGTGATGTTTTACCCGCAACTGACGGGGCGGGAGATTCTGCGACATTTTGCGCGACTTAAGGGTGCCTCTCTACAGCAGGTACCCGAGCTGCTCAAGCAGGTGGGTCTCGGTGATGCCATGGATACCCGCACCAAGACCTACTCCAAGGGCATGCGTCAGCGGCTGGGGCTGGCCCAGGCGTTGCTGGGCCGACCGAAACTGCTGATGCTGGATGAGCCTACCGTGGGGCTGGACCCTGTTGCCACCGCCGATCTGTACCACCTGCTTCGTGAACTTCGGGACCGGGGCACTGGTGTTGTGCTGTGTTCCCATGTACTGCCGGGGGTGGAGCCCTATATCGACCGCGCGGCGATTCTGACCAACGGTGCCGTTAAGGCTCACGGCGATCTCCCATCCCTGCGCCGACAGGCGAATATGCCGGTGACCCTCAGCCTTGAGCCGGCGGGCACCATGAGCGAATTGGAGAAGGCAATGGAGCAGGCCCGCGCCAGCACCGGCCTGATGATGAAAAGCGAGAACGGACGACTGCAGGTGGATGTGAAGCCCCACGATAAAATGCCGCTGATCCGCAGCCTGATGGCTTCCGGCGAGCTGGCGGACATTTCCATTCACCAGCCGAGTCTGGAGGATATCTACGTGCACTTTATCGGTGCCGGTGGTCTGGCCCACCGGGGAGGCAACCAATGAACGCCGTCTGGACCATTGCCCGTAAAGAACTCAGCGACAGCTTGCGTAATCGCTGGCTGGTGGCCATCTCTCTGGTTTTTGCCACCCTGGCGCTGGGCATTGCCTGGTTCGGTGCTGCTGCATCCGGGCAGGTGGGTTACGCCTCCACCCCGGCTACCATTGCCAGCCTCGCCAGCCTGGGCATTTTCCTGATCCCGCTGATTGCGTTGCTGCTGGCCTACGATACCATTGTGGGGGAGGACGAAGGTGGCACCCTGCTGTTGCTGATGACCTATCCCCTCAGCCGCAGTCAACTGCTGCTCGGCAAGTTCCTCGGCCATGGCCTGACCCTTGCGCTGGCCACACTGATTGGCTTCGGCGTGGCCGGTATCGCCATAGTGCTGCTGGTGGAGGATGTGGCTATTGTCAGCCTTGCCGTGGCGCTGGGGCGTTTTATCGGCTCCACCATATTGCTGGGCTGGGGATTCATTGCCCTGGCTTATCTGGTGAGCGTCCGGGTCAGCGAGAAACCGGTAGCGGCGGGCCTGGCGCTGGCCATCTGGTTTTTCTTTGTGCTGATTTTCGACCTGATGCTGCTCGGTATTCTGGTGGCCAGTGAAGGCAAGCTGAATCCGGAGTTGCTGCCCTGGTTGCTGATGCTCAACCCCACCGACATCTACCGGTTACTGAATATCGTGGCATTTGGCGACACCAGCCAGCTCAGTGGTGTGCTGAGCCTGGGCAGCGACCTGCCCGTGGGGCCCGGCGGCCTGTGGCTGGCGCTGGTGATGTGGTGTGTTGTGCCGCTGGCCTGTGCTCTTTTGTTGTTCCGTAAGCGCCGGATCTGACCCCTTGGAGACCCGATCCCGTGCACTCAGGTGACGGCAGTCGCGGCAGGTTATGGATCACTGACCGGGATCAGCCGCCGGTCATATTCATGAAGCGCAGGATCTGCACGTCGCCATCGCTGGAGAAGTGGTGGCGTTCGGGCTTCAGGTCCATGGCGCGGATGATGGTGTCCCGGAGTTTCCGGTCATGGTCCGGGTGAGCGCGCAGAACCCGCATCAGGTCCACAGAGTGCTCGTTGCCCAGGCACAGCAACAATCTTCCTTCCACCGTCACCCGTACCCGGTTGCAGTCTCCGCAGAAATTGTGGGAGTGGGGTGAGATAAAACCGACCCGTACCGGACTGTCGGGCATCCGGTAGTAGCGGGAGGGGCCGCCGGTATCGTCGGTGGTGGGCATCAGATCGTGGTGCTGGCGGATCAGCGTGCGGACTTCATCGGAAGAGCACAGGGCCAGCCCCCGGTCGTGTTCGGAGATCTCGCCCAGGGGCATTTCCTCAATAAAGCTGATGTCCAGCCGCTTGCGACGGGCGAACTCGATCAGTTCCGGTACTTCCTGGTCGTTGCGTCCTTTCATCACCACTGTGTTGAGCTTGATCCGGTCAAACCCTGCATCCCGTGCGGCATCAATGCCTTCCAGGACACGGCTGAGGGTGCCGGTGCGGGTAATGGTGCGGAATTTATCCGCATCAAGGGAATCCAGGCTGATATTCAGCCGGCCCAGACCCGCCTTGCGCAGAGGCTCTGCCAGTTCCGGCAGCTTCTGGCCGTTGGTAGTCATGGCAAAGTCCCGCAGGCCCAGGGTGCCGATTTCCTGTACCAGATCGACAATGCCCCGGCGAACCAGCGGCTCACCGCCGGTCAGGCGGATCTTGTCGGTGCCCAGTTCATTGAAGTTGCGTGCCAGCCGGGCGATTTCCTCAAGGGTGAGAATGCGGGCCCGGGGCAGGAATGTCATGTCTTCCGCCATGCAGTAGACGCAGCGGAAGTCGCAGCGGTCGGTGACCGACAGGCGCACGTAGTTTATGGTGCGGCCAAAGCGGTCTGTCAGCGGGCTTTCGGTCATGATTCTCCCTGCGGATGAGATGGCTCCTGCTGAGTATCGCAGAATTGCAGCGGTTTTCCGAGTCATCAGCACTTGAGCCGGATTGGCAGAACTGCCGGGGAAAGTCCGGTAGAATGGCGCTTGTCAGGTGCCGGAACGATCAGAGCAGGCAGCGATGTCAATGGGCAAAACCGGATACAGGTTTCTTGCGTATAT
This sequence comes from Marinobacter sp., assembly GCA_014359475.1. Classification (GTDB taxonomy): domain Bacteria; phylum Pseudomonadota; class Gammaproteobacteria; order Pseudomonadales; family Oleiphilaceae; genus Marinobacter. Next base: position 28,217 of record JACIZI010000026.1, read on the forward strand.
CTTTGCAGGTCTCGGGACGCTGGGCATTCTTCTCCCGGTGCTGCCAACCACGCCGTTTATTTTGCTGGCTGCACTCTGCGCCTCCCGGGGATCACCGGCATTTGCCCGTTGGCTGGATAACCACCCCACCTATGGGCCCATGCTGGATAACTGGCGGCAAAACCGGGCGGTACCTCTGAAAGCCAAGTGGCTGGCCTGCTCCATGATGTCCCTGAGTTGGCTGCTACTGGTGGTGCTCGGAGCCCACTGGCTGGTACTTACGGTCGCCGGAGGCTCCATGATGGCCGTGGCCTGCTATCTGGTCAGCCGCCCGACAGCATCCTGAAACGTCTCCACACTGGGGTAATACATGCACATCACCCGTTATACCGACTACTCCCTGAGAGTTCTGATCTATCTTTCCATGCAGGGTGGTGACCGCCTTTCTACCATACAGCAGATTGCCGACAGTTATGAGATATCCCGCAATCACCTGATGAAGGTAGTGCATCATCTCAATAAGAAGGGCTACATCGAAACGGTACGGGGCAAACACGGTGGAATGCGCCTCCACATGCCGCCGGATAAAATCAATATTGGCATTCTGGTGCGCGAAACCGAGCAGGACCTGAACGTGGTAGAGTGTTTCTCCTCGAAGAACCGATGCGGGATTACGCCAGTGTGTGGCCTGCGGTCCATGTTCGGCGAGGCGCTGAATGCCTTCCTCTCGGTCCTGGACAAATACACTCTCGCGGATGTCATTGACGATGGCCATCAGTCCCAGGTACTCCGCCTGCTACAGATCGCCTGAGGGAATGCATAAGCATACCAATAAAAAGTCCCCGGCAGGAAAACCCGCCAGGGATCAAGGGGCAAGAAGAGCGCATGTCGCGCCGGTCAGTTTATTGACCGCAGTGCCAATGGCCTGGCGGCCGCTGCACTGGTGGTAAATACCCGTGCGACAGTCTTAGTGTGGTGTCAGCTTGGCGGCTTCTGTAGCTTCCACCAGAGCAGCGTCGCCCTCAGAGGAAGCCTCCGGTTCGCTGGACTCGAGGCGAACCTCACCACCCATTTCCTCACTGTCGATGGGTGCCGCTGTGGCTGCGAAGACGGTGCTGTGAATACGGTCTTCGCCAATGCCACGCTGATACAGCAGATCCTCTGCAAGATCCATCAGTCCCTTGGGGCCGCACAGATAGAAGCGACGGGCCTTTACGCCGGGCACGGCATTCAGATCTTCGTCGTTCAGGTAGCGAGGCTCGCTGCGCTCATGGGTGTGCACCACCTTGAGTGTGAATGCCGGCCACTGGTTCCTGAGTTTGTGCAAGCGTTCGGCGGCGATCACATCTTCCGCGGTACGCACGTAGTACAGCAGGGTAACAGGGGCCTTGTACTGGGTTGCTGCCAGGTGCTCGAGATGACTCAATACCGGTGTGATTCCGCTACCGCCGGCGATGTAGAGCAGCGGCTCCTCCTGCTTTGGAACCAGAAACTCCCCGAATGCCTCGTCCAGGCCAATTACGGAACCGGTTTGCAGGTGGTCATGCATCCAGTTGGTCACCAGACCACCGGGGAAGCGCTTGGTGGTCAGTGTAACGGTGCCCGAAGTTTCCCACTGTTCCGGTGAGCTGGACAGGCTGAAGGTCTGATTGCGACGGATGCCATCAATATCGATACAGATGTTCACGTGCTGGCCGGCACGAAATCCGGCCCAGCGACTGGCCGGACGAAGGACAAAGGTTTTGGTGTCTGCGGTCTCGTCCCGGACCTCTTCAACTTGCGCCGGTGTGTACTGTTGTGTCCAAATTGGATTGACACTTTCCAGCATGGGATCGATGTTTGCAGCTGGCTCTTCACGGTTGAAAATCTGCTTTCCGAGCCAGCGCAGTGCGGGTGTTTTTTCAAGTCTGGACATCATAGCTTCTCTCCAGGTGTGTACAAGTGTTCACTGATGTGTACGAATGTACACAGAGAATGTTTCAGGCACAATCAAGGAGATGTCTATTGGCTCAAAATGACAAGAATTCGATGCTCAAATATTTCCATATGTGTACACTTGTCACCATCTGAACGGATGATGCGGTAATAACAATGACTCAAAAACAACGACGCAAACCCGGTGAGACCCGGGACAAGCTGATGAGGGCAGCTCTGGACCTGGTTGGCAAAGGGAGACACTTTGCCAGTCTTGGCATCCGCGAAGTCACCCGCCAGGCAGGGGTTGTGCCTACTTCCTTCTATCGTCATTTCCGCAATATGGATGATCTGGGGCTGCAACTGGTGGACGAGCTGGGCCTTGTGTTGAGGCGCATGATGCGCGAAACCCGTGCTAACGCCAGTCAGGCAGAAAAGCTGATGAGTGAATCAGTGGCCACCTTTGTCAGCCATGTCCAGGCAAACCGCAGCTTCTTTCTGTTTATGGCCCAGGGCATGGCAGGGGAGAGCCGGGCAGTGCAGGATGCCATTCGTAGCGAGATGCGCTTTTTCTCCAGTGAACTGGCCAACGACCTGCGGCGGTTACGGCTGGTGGATCATCTCAATGACAGCGACCTGAATATGGTGTGTGATCTGGTGGTGCGGGCGGTAGCGTTCAGCTTGCCGGATCTGCTCTGGGTGTCTCCGGACGATGGCTATCAGACTGACCTGATCCGGGAACAGACCACCCGCTACCTGCAGCTGATTTTTGTGGGTGCGGCTAACTGGAAAAGCCAGTAGTTTGTGCTCATTCCGGGGCGGCTACGCCTTCCGGGCTTTTGTCGGCGTTGTGTGGGACGGCGATTTATGCGCATTTGCCGCTTTATCTGACTGGTCTGTAATTGGTCATTCTGCCCGCCTTTGCCGACTCGAAAGACAGGGGCTTGACGAAGTGGCGCTGATAAGCTGTTTGACCCTGGCATAACGGCGCTTGGGACCGCTGCCGGTCTGTGCAACAGAGACAAAGCAAAGGATAACAACAATGATAATTCTGGATCTATCTACTCGCTTTACGAAGCAATGTCTGGCGATTCTTGCCGGCATGATGCTTATCCCGCTGCTGGCTGCAGCAAATGACGATGCGCTGCGCGACCAGATTTATGACAAGTCACTGCCTCTTGAGCGGCGGCTTGAGGCCATGAAGGAACTGACCGGTGTGGACCTCGATCGCAGTTACCGGGTTTGTATCTGGGATATTTTCGGCCGTTCCGGGCCAATATTTGGTGCGGCCATGGATCAGCGGGCCGAGATCATCAAATATGGCATTGATGTGGAAATGGTGCCCTACACCAGCGAATCGGTGATGGTGGAGGAACTGAAATCGGGTACCTGCGACGCGGCATTGATGAGTGGTCTGCGGGCGAGGCTGTTCAATAAGTATACCGGCACCATCGATTCGATTGGCGGGTTTCCCGAAAGAGAGCAACTCCGCCTGGCTTTGCGCCTGATGGCCGATCCCAGAAGTGCCGATCGCATGGTCAGCAATGGCTACGTGGTGATGGGCATTGCTCCGGGCGGTGTGGCAATGATTTTCGTTAATGACCGGGAGATCAATACCCTGGCCAAGGCCTCCGGCAAGCGGGTAGTGGTGCTGGACTATGATCCGGTCCAGGCGGAAATGATCGCCGGTATCGGGGCCACGCCAGTGGTGGCGGACATCGTCAATGCCCCCAACATGTTCAATACCGGTGTGGTGGATGTGCTGGCGGCACCCCTGGCAGCCTACGAGGTACTGGAGCTCTACAAAGGCCTGAGCCCGGATGGCGGCATTATCAATTTCCCGTTGACGCACATTACTATGCAACTGATCGGCCGGGAGGACGTGTTCCCCAACGAGCTGGCCCAGTTTATCCGTGAGGCGTTCTACAAGCATTACGAAGAGATCAGCAAGCGGGTGAGTGAGGAAGAGAAAAAAGTACCGGAGAAGTGGTGGATCGAGATTCCTGAAGAGGACAGGCCGGAATACGAACGGGTCATGCGGGATGCTCGCCTGACACTGCGCAAGCGCGGCTATTACAGTGCCGACATGCTGACCCTGCAACGCAAAATCCGCTGCCGGGACAACCCGTCCCGGGAGGAATGCACCAATCCGGTGGAGTAACCCGTGACCACCGATACGCTTACCAGGTCTTCGTCATCCGGGTCGGTAGCCATACGGCTTTTGGCGAGCCTGCCAATGCTCGTGATACTGGTGCTCACCCTCCTGGCTTCGGTCGGCGAGAGCCTGCATTCCCGAATGCTGGAGTTTGGCGGGGAGACCTGGCCTGATTACTTCAACCTGCGGGTGATTGATCACGTCGAGGCCCCCCCCTGTGAGCCGATTGATGATATCAATGGGGCGGTGGACCGGGCCGTTGCGGAGAAGCAGGCAACTTTGCGGGACGATCCGTTTGCGGATGTGTTCGGCGGTAACATAGATCGTAGCGAGGTTCGAAGCTCCATTGAGGCGAGTGCCGCCGCATGCCAGGCCCGCTGGGATAAATGGCAACGCCTGAAAGCCATGGACGGGCCAACCGTCAAGGCTTATGCCATGGTGGAGACGGGGCTGTCTGAAGCGGTGGTGCTGATTACCGGTAACCGCCGGGTGCTGCTGGGCCTGATGCTGTTGTTTTGCGCTGCAGCCGCTACGCTGCACCGCCAGCACATCGCCCTGCGTCCGGTAGAGAGCCGCATGGATGACCAGGTGGCGACGGTCGCCCAGCTGGTGGCCAATCTGCTGCTGACCGCCTCGGCGTGGATATATCGCTCCCAGGAGCTGGCTCAGGCGGCAGCAGGTATGCCCCTGGCCCATCTGTTCATGCATGATGTGTGGGTAATCGGCTTCGCTACCCTGACCCTGATGTCGGTCTGGCAGCTGTTCCGGCCTCGCATGGACCTTCCGGCAGGCGGCTCGTTTGTCCGCTCCCTGCTTAGTGTCCCCCTATACACCTATATGTGTGTCAGTGCCGCGGCGCAGTTTGCCTGGCATGGTTTTTATCACGGCATCGCTGTGTATCTGAACATGATGGCGGAGCTGTCGGCTCTGTTCCTGACCCTTGGGCTCTATGTCTGGGTGGGCATGCTGCTGGCGCGAACCCACCTCCCCAGGAAGGTGTTTGATGTGATCCGGCCCTGGCAGTTGCCACCCAAACTTCTCGGAGTCGTGGTGTTGCTGCTGACTGCGCTGCCCACGGCTTACAGCGGTGCCTCTGGTATCTTTATTCTGGCGGCCGGGGTAACCCTTTACCGGGAACTCCGGCGGGCCGGTACCTCCGAGCAACTGGCGCTGGCGACCACGGCTATTTCCGGTTCCATGGGAACCATGCTGCGGCCCTGCCTGCTGGTGGTTATTGTTGCCACCCTTAATAACTCGGTTACCACCGACGAACTGTTCAGTGCCGGGGCCCGGGTTCTGTTGCTGACGGCTACGGTTTACACCGTCTATGTGCTGTTCCTGGGTGGGGGCAGCCTGAAAATTGCGCCTCTGAGCCGGGCGATTCCGGGCACGATCAGGGCACTGGTCCCCTTGTTGCCCTACGTTGCGATTTTCGCCGGTGTGGTGCTGTTCTGGAATCTGTTGCTCAACCGCGGGCTGGACGAATTCTCGGCACCGGCGATTCTGCCGGTCGTGATGCTTTTTATCCTCGCCTGGGAGCGGGTTGTCCGCAAGGTGTCGGACCCGGATGTTGATGAGCCGGCGGAGCGCACTGCTGGCCCCGTGCCAGTGGGCTTCCGCCAGGCACTGTTGCGGGCCACTGGTGATTCCACCGCGCTGATTGGCGCCTTGCTGATGCTGATGGCGCTGAGCGTCAGCATGGGCGGATTGATTGAGCGTTCCGGTCTGATGGAACTGCTCCCGGAACAACTGGGGTCCGTATGGATGACCTTGGCGCTGTTGATGGGCATGCTGGTTTTCATCGGGATGATTATGGATCCATATGGTGCGGTGCTTCTGGTGAATACCACCATCGCGCCGATTGCCATAAACAACGGCGTTGACCCGCTGCATTTCTGGGTTATGACGGTACTGGCTTTCGAGATGGGATACCTGACCCCACCGGTGGCATTGAATCACCTGCTGACACGGCAAGTGGTCGGTGTGCCGACAGACTACGAGAGCCTGTACGGGACCTTCTGGCAGCGGAACTTCCGTTATATTCTGCCGGTACTGGTGATGGGTACCACGCTGCTGATCGTCACGTTCGCGCCAGTGATCTGGCCCACGGTGTTCGATCTTCTGTTGGGCGCATGATACTCATCCGTCATCCTGCGGCTCGTCGGTGAGGGACGTTGGCGGGCAGTGGTATTCTGCGATCGTGTTATCATCGTCCACACTCTCGAGATGTACATCGAAACCCCAGAGTCGATGCACGTGCCGCACCACTTCCTGGGTTTCCGGACCCAGGGGTACCCGGTCCATAGCAATGTGGCGCAGGGTTAGCGAGCGGTCCCCCCGCACATCCACATCCCACACCTGGATGTTGGGCTCCCGGTAACTGAGGTTGTACTGGCGGGCCAGTTTTTCCCGCAGTGACCGGTAGCCGGGATCATTGTGGATGGCCGTGACTTCGTAGGCATCTTCCTGGTCGTCGTCCTGCACCGCGAACAGCCTCAGATCCCGCATGACCTTCGGCGACAGGAACTGCTGAATGAAGCTCTCGTCCTTGAAGTTCTGCATGGCGAAATGCAGGGTCTTCAGCCAGTCGGAACCGGCAATGTCAGGGAACCATTCGCGGTCTTCGTCGGTGGGAGACTCGCAGATTCTGCGCAAATCCGTGAATATGGAAAAGCCCAGGGTATATGGGTTGATCCCGGAGTAATAAGGACTGTCGAAGGGTGGCTGGTAGACCACCGCAGTGTGGCTCTGCAGGAACTCCAGCATGAAACCGTCATTGACCAGCCCTTTGTCATACATGCGATGCAGCAGGGTGTAATGCCAGAATGTGGCCCAGCCTTCGTTCATCACCTGGGTCTGGCGCTGGGGATAGAAGTACTGGCCGAGCTTGCGAACAATGCGGATAATCTCCCGCTGCCAAGTGTCCAGCAGCGGCGCGTTTTTCTCAATGAAATACAGAATGTTTTCCTGGGGCTCATCCGGAAACCGGCGACGTTTCTGGCCGGTGTGCTCATCATCCTCCGGGCGGGGAATGGTGCGCCACAGGTCGTTGATACGCCGCTGCTGGTATTCCTCCCGCTCCTTCTGGCGGCGGGCTTCTTCGGACGCAGAGATGGGGGGCGGGCGCTTGTAACGGTCCACGCCGTAATTCATCAGGGCGTGGCAGGAGTCCAGGATGGCTTCCACTGCCTCCACCCCGTAGCGTTCCTCGCACTCGGCCACGTAGTTCCGGGCAAACACCAGATAGTCGATGATTGCGCTGGCATCGGTCCAGGTGCGGAACAGGTAATTGTTCTTGAAGAAGGAGTTATGCCCATAACAGGCATGGGCAATCACCAGCGCCTGCATGGGCAGGGTGTTTTCCTCCATCAGATAGGCAATACACGGGTTGGAGTTGATCACGATCTCGTAGGCCAGCCCCATCTGACCGCGCTCGTAGCCCTTGGAGGTTTGCATGAATTGTTTGCCGAACGACCAGTGGTGGTAACCTACCGGCATGCCTACTGAGCTATAGGCATCCATCATTTGTTCGGCGCTGATCACTTCGATCTGGTTGGGGTAGGTTTCAAGCCCGAATTCTTTTGCGCACCTGGCGATTTCCTCGTCGTAGCGCCGGATCAGCTCGAAAGTCCACTCCGAACTGGTGGAAATGGGCTCTCTGGCCCTGACCGGGCGCTGATCCCCGCCATTGGGCCGGTCGATGATGTCACTCATGCGGCTTTCCTTTCGAACAACTGGCGGAACACCGGGTAGATGTCACCGGGGTCAGCAATTTGCTGCATGGCAAAGCTGTCCGGGTTCTGTTCCATCACCTTTTCGTATTCATACCAGAGCATCTGGTGATCCTGGGGGGTGATCTCCACATAGGCGTAGTACTGCACCAGAGGCAGGATGGCCTGGGACAGCACCTTGCTGCAGACCGGGGAGTCATCATTCCAGTTATCGCCGTCCGAGGCCTGGGCGGCGTAGATGTTCCATTCCGAGGGCGGATACCGCGAGTCGATGATCTTCTTCATCAGCCTGAGCGCGCTGGAGACGATGGTGCCGCCGGTCTCCCGGGAATAGAAAAACTCCTCCTCGTCTACCTCCTTGGCACTGGTGTGGTGGCGGATGAACACCACGTCGATCTTCTTGTAGTTTTTCTTCAGGAAGAGATAGAGCAGGATGAAAAACCGCTTGGCAATGTCCTTGTGCATCCGGGTCATGGAGCCGGACACATCCATCAGGCAGAACATCACTGCACTGGTGGCCGGCTGTGATTTTTTCACATGCTGGCGGTAGCGCAGATCAATTTCGTCAATGAAAGGAATGCGCCGGACATTCGCCTTCAGCCGCTGGATCTCGTCTTCCAGTGCCTTGACCTGGTCTTCATGGCTGAATGCCGGGTCCAGGTCGTCCGGTGCGGCGTTCAGTTCTGCAAGCTGTTTTTCCAGCTCCCTGATTCTCTTCTTGCGAGCACCGCCCAGGCCCAGACGCCGCGCATGGGCGCCCCTCAGGGAGCGCACGACATCCAGTTTGGCGGGAATGCCCTGGTTGGTGAAACCGGCCCGCACGTACTTGAACGATTCCACATCTTTGAGCTTCTTGCGGGCCAGGTTGGGCAGTTCCAGGTCGTCGAACAGGAAATCCAGGAATTCTTCCTGGGTGATCTGGAAAGCAAACTCGTCCATGCCTTCCCCGTCCGGACTGGCCTGACCCTCCCCCGGACCCTGGCCGTTACCGCCTTCAGGCTTGGGCAGACGATCACCGGTCATGAAATCCTTGTTGCCGGGGTGGACCACCTCCCGTTTACCGCCCCGGCCGTGATGGAAAATGGGCTCGTCAATGTCCCGGGAGGGAATGCTGACGCTCTCCCCCCGCTCGATATCGGTAATGGACCGCTTCTGGACGGCATCCGCCACGGCCTTCTTGATGTGCTGGCGATAGCGGCGCAGGAATCGCTCCCGGTTCACCGCGCTCTTGTTCTTGCCGTTCAACCGCCGGTCGACAATGTGGGTCATACCCATGGAACCACTCCCGTTGGTCGTTACTGGGACTTACGAACACGCAGATACCATTCGGCCAGCAGCCGTACCTGTTTCTCCGTGTAGCCTCTATCGACCATACGCTCGACGAACTGCTTGTGTTTCTTCTGGTCTTCCTGGCTGGCTTTGGGGTTAAAGGAAATCACCGGCAGCAGGTCCTCGGTGTTGGAGAACATTTTCTTCTCGATTACGCTGCGCAGCTTTTCATAACTCAGCCAGGAGGGGTTCTCCCCGTTGTTGTTGGCCCGGGCCCGCAGCACGAAGTTGACCACCTCGTTGCGGAAGTCCTTGGGATTGGAGATGCCTGCCGGCTTCTCGATCTTCTCCAGCTCCTCATTGATGGAGCCTCGGTCCAGAATCTCGCCGGTATCCGGATCCCGGTATTCCTGATCCTGGATCCAGAAGTCCGCGTAGGTCACATAGCGGTCGAACAGGTTCTGGCCATACTCGCTGTAGCTTTCCAGGTAAGCGGTCTGGATTTCCTTGCCGATGAAGGACACATAATGCGGTGCCAGATATTCCTTGATAAAGCGCAGGTAACGCTCCTGCACCTCCGGCTGAAACTGCTCCTGCTCGATCTGCTTCTCCAGCACATAGAGCAGGTGCACCGGGTTGGCTGCCACCTCGGCGGTGTCGAAGTTGAATACCTTGGAGAGGATCTTGAACGCAAACCGGGTGGACAGCCCGTCCATACCCTCGTTCACTCCGGCGGAATCCCGGTACTCCTGAATGGACTTGGCTTTCGGGTCAGTATCCTTGATATTCTGGCCGTCATACACCTTCATCTTCGAGTAGATGCTGGAGTTTTCCGGCTCCTTGATGCGGGACAGAATTGAGAACTGCGCCAGCATGTCGAGGGTGTCCGGCGCGCAGGGCGCCCCACTCAGTGAGCTCTCCCTCAGCAGCTTGCGGTAGATATCGATTTCCTCGGTGACCCGCACACAGTAGGGCACCTTGACGATATACACCCGGTCAAGAAACGCCTCATTGTGCTTGTTGTTTCGGAACGTCTGCCATTCCGATTCGTTGGAGTGGGCCATGATAATGCCGTCAAACGGCACCGAGCCCATACCCTCGGTGGTGTTGTAGTTGCCTTCCTGAGTGGCGGTCAGCAACGGGTGCAGCACCTTGATGGGGGCCTTGAACATCTCAACAAACTCCAGCAGCCCCTGATTGGCCTTGCACAGACCGCCGCTGAAGCTGTAGGCATCCGGATCATCCTGGGAATAGTCCTCCAGCATGCGGATATTGACCTTGCCCACCAGTGCGGAAATATCCTGGTTATTGTCGTCACCGGGTTCGGTCTTGGCCACACCCACCTGATCCAGCACTGACGGATAACGTTTTACCACACGGAACTGGCTGATATCACCGCCGAACTCATGGAGCCGCTTCACCGCCCAGGGCGACATGATCGAGCGCAGATAACGACTCGGAATGCCGTATTCCTCCTCCAGAATCCGCCCGTCCTCATCCGGATTGAACAGTCCCAGCGGGCTCTCATTCACCGGAGAGTCCTTAATGGCGTAAAAAGGTACCTTCTGCACCAGAGACTTGAGCTTCTCCGCGAGGGAGGACTTACCACCGCCCACCGGGCCCAGCAGATAAAGAATCTGCTTCTTTTCTTCCAGCCCCTGGGCCGCGTGACGGAAGAACGACACGATGTTCTCAACCGCGTCTTCCATGCCATAGAACTCGGCAAATTCCGGGTAACGCTTGATGACCTTGTTGGAAAAAATGCGTGACAGGCGGGGGTCACGGGAAGTGTCAATCAATTCTGGTTCGCCAATGGCCAGTAACATCCTCTCAGCCGCCGTGGCGTAGGTTGACGGGTCCTTTTTGCAGAGCTCCAAGTATTCCTCAAGGGAGTATTCCTCCTCCTGAGTGGATTCATACCGGTCTTTGAAGTGCTGCACGATGCTCATAGATGCCCCTCGCTTGCTATATTCAGCTTTGTTACACGCAGATTCCCCGTTTGTCTGGTTGCCACCGCCTGGGTGGGTTGGTCAGTGAGTGGAGTCGGGTAGTACCGGTCCGGGCGCTGATTTTTTCCAGGCCGGTTAATCTGAGCTTAGTTCAAGCTTGCAAGGTTGGACAGATGGATTAGCGTATCGGTTCATTAATTCTTGTTACCGGTGGTTGATTTTGGGAGCCTCTCACATTCCTCTCCGGTCAAACTCCGGTGGTGCCCGCCCGGCGATACCCGTGATGTTTCAGGGCGGGTATGGGAGATGGGGTTCAGAAACGGATCGATGTCTGAGCGTAGCGAGTTTATTCGATCCGTTTCTGAACCCCATCTCCTATGACCGTCCCTCCCCAAAAACCCGCAGTCTACAACAGGCCGCTCACAATTTGAGAAGCCGAAACACGCTCTCGGAAGCCCCACTAAGCCCCTTGATTTTGCAGAACGGATGATCCGCCGCCAGTGTATTGCTCACAATGTGTTCCACCTCGAAATCCCCCGAGTAAAGCTCGAAGACTTCCTCATCGGACACATTGAACGGCGGCCCCTTGTGCTCCGAGTCGTCGTAATTCAGGGTGATCAGCAGTATGCGCGAGTTATCCGGAAGTATCGCCGTCAGATGTTCCACATAGGCCTTGCGCATGGCCGGGGGCAGGGCGATGAGCGCGGCGCGGTCGTAGACCAGTTTGGTGTGCTGAACGTCATCCGGGACCAGCTGGAAAAAATCACCACACCAGATTTCCAGGTTGTCATGCCGGAACGTCGTGTACGGCTCGCCGGGGTGCACTCGGGCTTTCTCGCCCGCTTCCTCGAAAAAATCCTTGCAGGCAATCTCGCTCAGCTCGATGCCCAGCACCGGATGCCCGCGGTCATGCAGCCACCACATGTCATGGGCCTTGCCACACAGGGGCACCAGCACCGCACCGGTGCCCTTGCCAGCCAGTTGCTCCCAGTGGTCGTGCAGGTACTTGTTAACGGTACCTTCGTGGAAGCCGATTTCTTTCTTGGCCCAGCGTTCGTGCCAGAATTCGTGTTCCATGGGAGTGTGCCTCCGGTTAACAGGGTTTCAGACAGTCTAACGCAGACTATCGGTGATTTGTGCAGGGATGTGTGGACGGGTGGCGGCCATGCCTGCCAACCGCTACCATTGAGGGTCAAAACCCGTCAAGACAGGATGTTACGTGGCTTCCACCCAGATGAAAGATCGCCTCCAGGCCGCCGAAAACTGGCTGCTGTCCAACCCCAGGCCGCCCCGGAACTGGCCCTGGACGTGGCTCTACAAGACCGGACGCACCGTCTATGCGTTGGTGCGTGATGTGCTCAGCGGGCAGCTCACCCTGCACGCCATGAGCCTGGTCTATACCACCTTGCTCAGTATTGTGCCCATGCTGGCCCTGAGTTTTTCGGTACTCAAGGCACTGGGGGTGCATCAGCGCCTTGAGCCGTTCCTGTTCCAGTTCTTTCAGCCCCTGGGTCCACGGGGGGCGGAAATGGCGGAACGGGTGCTGGGCTTCGTGGATAACATGAAGGTCGGCGTGCTGGGGTCTGTGGGGCTGGTCGTGCTGGTCTACACGGTCATTTCCCTGGTGCAGAAAATTGAACGCTCTTTCAATATGATCTGGCGGGTGCCGGATATGCGCTCGCTGGCCCAGCGGTTCAGCAATTATCTTAGTGTGATTATGGTGGGACCGCTGCTGATGGTGTCAGCAATCGGCATCAGTGCGACCATTTTTTCCTCCGCCATTGTCCAGAGGCTGATAGAAATTGAGCCTTTTGGCTCACTGGTTCTGGTGGCCAGCCGGTTTACGCCCTTCTTTCTGGTGGTCGGTGCCTTTACCTTCGTGTACATCTTTATTCCCAACACCCGGGTCAAGCCACGCTACGCTTTTATTGGCGGGCTGATATCGGGTATCTCATGGCAGGCGGGCAGTATGCTGTTTGCCTCTTTTGTGGCGGACTCGGCCAGGTATGCGGCCATTTACTCCAGCTTTGCTATCGGCATCATCCTGCTGATCTGGATTTACCTGAACTGGATGATCCTGTTACTGGGGGCCAGCCTGGCCTACTACCTGCAGAATCCGTCCGCCGTGGCCAGGCGTCGGGAGGTCCGTCAGTCACCGGAGCTGCAGGAAAAAGTAGCGCTGGCACTGACGTGGATGGTGGTCCGGCCCTTTGCCCGGGGCGAGCCTGCTCCCCAGCAGGAGGATCTGGAGCAGACCCTGGCTGTGCCGGGGGAAGTGACCCGGGGGGTCAGTGACAAGCTGATTCGCGCGGGCATTCTGAACCTGGCTGGCCAGCATGGCGACCGGCTGGTACCCGGCAGGGCGCTCGATATGATATCCGTGCGGGATGTGCTGGATGCAGTGCGCGCCGATGAAGACGGTATTGTCAGACGCTTGCCGGCGGTGCTGCCGGAGGGGCTGAAGGGGCTTCGCCACGAAGTGCCGGAACTCACGTTTGCTCAACTGGTGGCGCAACAGGAACGCTGAGATCTGTTTCCTGAGTGGCCGCTGGGTGGCCCGGCGCACCTGCCGGCGGTGCGCTCAGGGAGATGCCTCAGGTTGTTGCGCCCCCAGCACCCAACCGCAGTCAGAACAGTGAGGTATTGCCGAACACGAATACCAGCTGGCCGATACCGGCCACTAGCCCCAGAAAGGCACCCACCAGAATCAGCTTGATCTCGTCTTCCTGAAAACAGGGGCGCAGGAGATCCTGGAACTCCTCAGATGAGAGAGCCACCATGCGTTCCACCATGATTTTTTCGACCGCCCGGGCGCGGTCCTTTTCGAACACCGGGCTATTGAAAGAGTTGCGTGAGAGGTCGATGGCCTTTTCGCCCACCTTGTTCTTGAGGGTGGCAAAACCTGTGGGGCCGAAGGCCATCTGGGTGAAAGCCTTGGCCATGCCGGCGGCTTCGTCTACCATGGGTTTGGCGTGCTTGCGCACCATATTCTGCGCTCGCTCACTTTTGGGGCCGTGGAGAATCGAGTTGATGATGTTCTCCACTGTCAGGACTTCATGGGTGACGATGTGGCAGAAAGACTCCGCTACCGCCTGTTGCCGCTTTAGGAACAGGCCCTGTAGCCGGAAAGGACCGACTTTCTTTTCCCTCAGGGGACGGAAAATCACGTTCAGGGCGATCCAGTTGGTGGCGTAACCGACAAGGAGACCGAACAGGGGCAGTACCCACCAGCCCTGGTAAAAGTACCAGGCCGCCATCTGGATCAGGCCAAACAGGAAGCCGAAATACAGGCCTGAATTAATAATAAAGCGGAACTCCACCTCGCCACACTCCAGGAAAATGCGGTTCAGCAACCTTTTGTCGCTCACCAGCTGCTCGATCACCATGCCCTTGATGTCCAGCAGGTCCTCAATGTTCTCCGAGATGTCGTCCACCAGCTTGTCCACCACTTGCGGGATGGATTTGCGGACACGTTCGTAGACCATATTCCGGGCGGAGGCGGGAAGGTTTTCCCAGAAGGTGGGGTATTCGCGAAGCATCATGTCGTCCACGTATTCTTCTACCCGGGGGGTGAGGGACTCGATGATGTGGGCAGCCAGCACTTTGGGATCAATCTGCTGGAAGATTTCCTGCACGGTGCCGATCTTGGTGATGGTGGAATCCACACTGATGGACGCCATCTTTCGCGCTTTGGACGGGATGATGCCCTGCCAGCCCCAGATAGGGCGCTTGCCCCAGAACTCCAGCGGGTAGAAGGTCATTTTTAAGGCCAGCCAGTTGGTACTCCAGCCGATAAGCGCGGCGATTATCGGTATGCTGAGGTACTGGCTGAATTCAGCTTGGGTTAGAAAACTCGTCATCCAAAACTCGCAGTCGGTTTATAGTTTTGATTGTTTAGGCAGCGATAATGTTGGTCAGTTTGCAGCTTGTCAATGACCTTAGTGCATAGAAGCTGATGACACTATTACCGCAGATCGCCCCAGAGCCACTGGCAGAGCGTTATGGCAGCCACGGGCGCCGTTTCTGTGCGTAGCACCCGGGGCCCCAGGGCCGTCGCCAGGAAGCCCGCCTGTTCCGAGGCCGTAATTTCTTCGTTGCTGAGCCCACCCTCAGGGCCGATCATCAGTGCCAGGGAGGCAGGTTTTTCGAGATTTTGCAGTGCCTGTCGGGTGCGGTGGTGTAGCACCAGCCGCGCCTCGCATGCGCGAGTGTAGTCCAGCCACTGGGCTAACTCCATGACCGGCATGACCTCCGGTACCACGGCACGTCCGCATTGCTCGGCGGCACTGATGGCCACCGATTGCCAGTGGCGCAGGCGCTTGTCTTCGCGCTCACCTCTGAGCTTGACCTCGCAGCGTTCGGTCACCAGGGGCACAATCACCGAAACCCCGGCTTCCACACTTTTCTGCACGGCGTAGTCCATCCGGTCCCCCCGGGCCAGAGCCTGCCCCAGCACAATACGCAGTGGTGACTCGAGGTGATTGGCCTGTGGCTCCGCCAGTTCTGCTGTGACCCGCTTCTTGTCCACGCCACTGAGGGTGGCAGGGTAATCCATACCATCGCCGTTGAACAGTACCAGTGACTGGCCCGGTTGCATGCGTAGCACTCTGGCCACGTGTCTGGTCGCCTTCTCATCCAGCTCAATGCTGCTGTTGCCGGCCAGTGGCGCGTCAGTATGGATTCGCGGTACCCGCATGGGTTCAGGCTCCGGTGGCGATGTTGATGCCTTCCTCGGCCACCTTCGCCAGGTGCCGGATCTGGTCTTCGGTGATGACGTAGGGCGGCATGAAATACACCACGTTGCCCAGCGGGCGCAACAGCGCCTCCCGGGTCAGAGAATGCTGGTATACCTTGATGCCGCGGCGCTCTTGCCAGGGGTAGGGGGTCTTGCTGGCCTTGTCTTTGACCATTTCAATGGCCATGGTCATGCCATGCTGGCGGATGTCGCCTACATGGGGGTGGTCAGCCAGGTGGGCCACAGAGTCTGCCATACATTGCGACAGGCGGCGGTTATTCTCGATGACGTTGTCGTCCCGGAAAATGTCCAGGGTTGCCAGGGCAACGGCACAACCAATGGGGTTGCCGGTGTAGCTGTGGGAATGCAGGAAGGCGCGCAGGGTTTCATAGTCGTCGTAGAAGGCCTGGTAGACATCATCGGTGGTCAGTACCACGGACAACGGCAGATAGCCGGCGGTCAGTCCTTTGGACAGACACATGAAATCCGGCGTAATGCCGGCCTGCTCGCAGGCGAACAAGGTACCGGTGCGGCCAAAGCCGACGGCAATCTCGTCGGCGATCAGGTGCACGTTGTAACGGTCGCAGGCTTCCCGGAGTCGGGTGTGATACACGGGGTGGTGCATGCGCATGCCCCCGGCGCACTGGATCAGCGGCTCCACCACCACCGCACAGATCTCGTCATGTTTCTCCGCCAGCAGTTGCTCCATAGCCTCGAACTGGCGCAGGGCATATGCTTCGTCGGTCTCGCCGGGTTCTTTGTTGAAGGCATCCGGAGAGGGGGCGGTCATCACCTTCATTAGCAGCGGCTCATAGGTGTCCTTGTAGAGAGACACGTCCCCCAGGGCCAGGGCACCCAGGGTTTCCCCATGGTAGCTGTTGGAAAGATTGACGAAGTTCTTCTTGGCCGGCTTGTCCTGGTTTTTCCAGTAGTGGTAGCTCATTTTCAGGGCGGCTTCGATGGCAGACGAACCATTATCTGCGTAGAAGCATTTGTTGAGCCCTGGCGGAGTAACTTCGATCAGGCGTTCGGAAAGGTTGACGACCGGTTCGTGACTGAACCCTGCCAGAATAACATGCTCCAGCTCGCCGATCTGGTGCTGGATGGCCGCATTGATGCGGGGATTGGCGTGGCCAAAGATGTTGACCCACCAGCTGCTGACCGCATCAATGTAACGGTTGCCCTCAAAGTCTTCCAGCCAGACGCCTTTGCCCCGCTTGATGGGAATCAGGGGCAGGGACTCGTGGTCTTTCATCTGGGTGCAGGGGTGCCAGACGGATTTGAGGTCGCGGGCAACCAGGTCTGCATTGCGCATGGCCATGTCTCCTTGGGAAAGGTCTCGGACAGGAAGTGAGAATTCAGGGCCGCCTATGATACTGGCTGCGATGGTGCCTGTACCAGTGCTCTCTGGCTGCGGAGACGATCTTTACGGGTCGGGCGGCCAATGCCGCCAACCGCGGCCCTTTGCAGAATGGCCGCTGGCATAGTCTGGAGGTTGTCATGGAAGTTGCGATGGAGCATCCCTACGAAGCGGGCATCGATGCCGTTCTGGGGGCGTTTTTCGACAAGCAGCATATTCTGTTCCGTAACGAGCAGCTGGGTTGTCGTAATGTTCGTATCATCGACCTCAAGCGCGACGACGTGACGGCTAAAGTGGTAGTGGAACGCGAACTGGCCCTGAAAATGAACGTGCCGGGCATTCTGGCCAGCGTGAACCGGGACTGGAGTCAGATTCGCCATGAGGAACACTGGTTCCGCAAGGATGCCGGAGAGTGGCATTGCGAATTCCGGGTCCGCATCAAAGGGCTGCCGGTGCGCATCAGGGGCAGCATGCAACTGCAGGGCGATGCCAGCCGTTGCACCAACCTGGTCACTCTGGATATCTATTGCGATGTGCCGTTATTTGGCAAGCAGATTGCTGGCGTGGTGGTAGACGATACCCGTGCCCGCATCCACCAGGAATACAAGGCTATTCGGAATTTACTGCAATAGGCGTATCCACATCTCCTGAAGATAGGTTAACCCCTTCCTCTGTCATTCTTGCCGTTATGCTTGACCAGGTTACCGGGTGGCCCGCCTCGTAACAGACGGAATCGCTATCGCATCTGTTAATGAGCCAGAACCCGGGAGAGAAATGCCTGGGTGCGCTCATTCCGGGGATTGTCGAAAACATCGGCCGGTTTCCCTTCTTCCACAATCTTTCCTTCGTGAATGTAGATGACCCGGTCGGCCACTTCCCTGGCAAAACCCATTTCATGGGTAACCACCATCATGGTCATGCCTTCCTTTGCCAGTTCCCGCATGACATCCAGTACCTCTCCGATCATTTCCGGATCCAGGGCTGAGGTGGGCTCGTCAAACAGCATCAGCCGGGGTTCCATGGCCAGAGCCCGGGCAATGGCCACTCGCTGCTGCTGTCCGCCGGAAAGCTGACTGGGGTACTTGTCCGCCTGATCACTGATCCCCACCCGGCTGAGCAGCCGCTCGGCGGTGGCATTGGCGATTACCTGAGAGTTGTTCTTGACCTTCATGGGCGCGAGCATGATGTTTTTGCGTACCGTCAGGTGAGGGAACAGGTTGAACTGCTGGAATACCATGCCCACTTCCTTGCGTATCTCGGCGAGCGCCTGCTGGTTACCACCTTTGGGCTCCAGGCGGCTGCCATCGACCGACAACTGACCGCTCTCGTACTCCTCGAGGCCGTTGATGCAACGAATCAGGGTGGATTTGCCTGAGCCACTGGCCCCGATGATCACCACCACCTCACCCTGTTCCACGGTCAGGTCGATGCTCTCGAGCACGTGCAGTGAGCCGAAATACTTGTTCAGACTCTTCATCTCAACGATCTGTGTCATGGATGCTTACCTTCAGACAGAAGCCACACCGCGCCGCTCCAGCAGGCGCAGAATCAGTGATAGTGACAAGGTGATGGCCAGATACATGAGGGCAACAACAAAGTAGACCTCGAAGGCAGTAAAGGTGTTGGCGATATAGACCTGCCCTTGGCGGACCAGCTCCCCGACACCGATCACCGAGAACAGGGACGTGTCCTTGATACTGACGATGGCCTGGTTTCCCAGTGGCGGAATCATCCGCCGGAATGCCTGGGGCCACACAATAAACCAGAACGTCTGGGACCGGGACAACCCCAGCGACAGGCCGGCCTCGGTCTGACCCTTGTCGATGGATTGCACGCCGCCTCTTACCACCTCGGAGATGTAAGCGCCGGAGTTGAGTGCGATGGCCGAGATACCGGCGGTCAGCGGTTCGATCGGCCCCCCGACCAGGTCGGGCAGGCCGTAGAAGATAAACAGTACCTGCACCAGAATCGGCGTGCCCCGGAAGATCTCGATATAGGTGGTGGCAGGCCAGCGCAGAAACCTGCTCTTATTGATGCTCAGCAGGCCGAAAATAATGCCGAGTACAAAGCCGATGGCCAGACCACCGAAGGAAATCAGCAGAGTATAGGGGATGCCTTTGAGCAGGAATGGGATGGAATCCATCGCTGCCTGCCAGTCAAACTGAAACTGGGATTCCACGTGAGGAGTCTCCGTAGACCGGGGCTGATAATCCCGGGGCGCGCGTGTCCACCCCGGTGTGACGGTGGGTCAGGTGAATTACTGGTCTTTGGGCATGGGCCCGAACCACTTTTCATAAATCTTCTTGTAGGTTCCGTCGTCCCTGATGGATGCCAGTGCCCCATTGACCTCGTCTACCCACTCACTGCCCTGTTTCAGAGCTATGCCATACTGCTGGCCTTCATACAGAGGGCCCACGGTTTTTACCTTGCCCTCCCCCTTGGTGCGCGCAAAGTAGCCCACGTTAGGTGCATCGTAGAACACCGCATCCACGGCTCCGGACATCAGCGCCATGTACATATCGGAGCTCCCCGGGTACGGCGTGACACCGTCGCCGTCCTCAAGGTTCTTCACCAGGAAGTCGTAGCTGGTACTGCCGATCTTGGTGCCGATTTTCTTACCCTCGAGATCATCCAGTTCCTCCACCTGAGCATTGCTGTTGCGAACCAGAATCCGGAGACCGGAGTCGTAGTAAGGGTCGGAGAAGTCGACGATCTGCTCGCGCTCCTCGGTGATGGTAATGCCGGCGATGGCAATGTCCACGTTGCCGGTCTGCAGGGCCGGGATGATTCCATTGAAGTCCATGGTCTTCAGGTCGTACTCGAAGCCTGCCCGCTCCGCTACTTCGGCAATGATTTCCATGTCAAAACCGATCATTTCGCCGGTTTTCTGGTCCATCATTTCAAAAGGAACAAAGCTGGGATCGGTTACTACACGCAGCGTTTCTGCGGATGCGGCGCTGGCGGCCGCCAGCGAGAGGGAAAGTGCAACACCGAGTGATTTGAACCAGTTGGTCTTCATAGCAACTCCTGTGTTAAAAAAGGTAACAAAGAAAAGTCTAGCAGCCTGTCGGACTTAAGCAATCTTAAGTAATTGTCGCGAGCAAGGTGGGAAGGCGAGCGCAGGTTTTCTGGGTGTTGAGGTGCATAGTAGTTCTATGCAACGAAAAACCGGGGGATGTGAGCCGTTTTCCCACCGGCGCAGTCGATTAGCCTTAAGTCCGACAGGCTGCCAGACCAGGATCCGGTGATTTGCAGGGAAACAGCAAAAGGGGGGCAACTTCGTGGAAGCGGCGTGGTGCCGGCCATTAAGCCGGTACCACTCGTTGCAGGTCGGGGTCAGAAGGCGATCTTCTTCTGGTCGTCCAGCCCCAGGTTTTTCCAGACTGCCAGGCTGGCCTCCGCCTGATTCAGGGTGTAGAAATGCAGTCCCGGGGCCCCTGCTGACAGAAGCTTCTCGCACATGCGGGTGACCACTTCCTCGCCGAACTTGCGGATCG
This sequence comes from Marinobacter sp., assembly GCA_014359475.1. Taxonomy (GTDB): domain Bacteria; phylum Pseudomonadota; class Gammaproteobacteria; order Pseudomonadales; family Oleiphilaceae; genus Marinobacter. The sequence continues at coordinate 48,806 of JACIZI010000026.1, forward strand.
ACTCGGAGTCATCTCCGTAGGCTTCCAGCTGCTTACGGATCCAGCGGGGAATTTCGGCACCGCACATGTCCGAGAATCGCACCAGATTGGTGAAGTTGACGATCGGCATGATGCCGGGCACCACCGGAATAGTGATGTTCATCTTCTCCAGCCGGTCGATGAAATAGAAGTAGCTGTCCGCATTAAAGAAGTACTGGGTGATGGCGCTGTTGGCACCCGCCTGAACCTTGCGGGCAAAGTTCTTCAGGTCTTCCTCGGCATTGCGGGCCTGGGGGTGGAATTCCGGGTAGGCGGCCACTTCCAGGTTGAAGGTATCGCCGGTGCGTTCGCGGATGAACTCCACCAGCTCGTTGGCATAGCGAAGCTCTCCGGCCGCCCCCATACCGGACGGCATGTCGCCGCGCAGGGCGACAATCCGGTTGATGCCGCTTTTCTGGTAGACATCCAGCAATTCACCGATGGCCTCACGGGTGCCGCCCACACACGACAGGTGCGGGGCGGTGGAGATTCCCTGCTTGTGCAGCCCGAGAACCGTCTCAATCGTCCGGTCCCGGGTTGAGCCTCCTGCACCGAAAGTGACCGAGAAAAAATCGGGGTTCACTTCCGCCAACCGGTCTCGCACCTTCTGCAGTTTTTCCTTGCCCTTGTCGGTCTTGGGCGGGAAAAACTCGAAGCTGAACCGGCGTTTGAACTGTTTTTGCGATTCCATGGGTCCGTCCGATCAGTACTTGTAGCTTTCCGGCTTGTACGGGCCTTCCACCGGTACACCGATATACTGGGCCTGCTCCGGTGTCATTTTGGTGATCACACCACCGAAACCTTCCACCATGGCCCGGGCCACCTCTTCGTCCAGCTGCTTGGGCAGTACCTGAACGTAGATGCCCTTGGCCCGCGCGTCTTCCGGCAGGTCCGCGAACTTGCGCTCGAACAGGTGCATCTGGGCCAGTACCTGGTTGGCGAAGGAGCCGTCCATGATCCGCGACGGATGGCCGGTGGCGTTACCCAGGTTCACCAGGCGACCTTCGGACAGCAGAATCAGGTGGTCGTTGGCGGCCTTGTCACGGTAAACCACGTGTACCTGCGGCTTCACCTCGTCCCATTCCCAGTGCTTGCGCATGTACACGGTATCGATCTCGTTGTCGAAGTGACCGATGTTGCATACGATTGCGCCGTTCTTCAGCGCCTTCAGCATATTGGAATCACAGACATTGACGTTGCCGGTGGTGGTCACCAGCAGGTCGGTGGTGCCCAGCAGTTCCTTGTCTACGCTGGCCTCGGTGCCGGTATTCACCCCGTCAAGGTACGGCGAAACCACCTCGAAGCCATCCATGCAGGCCTGCATGGCACAGATCGGATCCGCTTCGGTTACCTTCACGATCATGCCTTCCTGGCGCAGGGATGCCGCAGAACCCTTGCCCACATCACCGTAGCCGATGACCAGGGCTTTCTTGCCCGCCAGCAGGTGGTCAGTGGCGCGCTTGATGGCATCGTTCAGGCTGTGGCGACAGCCGTACTTGTTGTCGTTCTTGGACTTGGTGACCGAATCATTCACGTTGATGGCCGGCACCTTCAGGGTGCCGTCACGCATCATTTCCTGCAGACGGTGCACACCGGTGGTGGTTTCCTCGGTCACGCCGTGGCAGTTGGCCAGCACTTCCGGATACTTCTCGTGCAGCAGCGCGGTCAGGTCGCCACCGTCGTCCAGAATCATGTTCGGTTCCCAGCCGTCCACGTCGGCACCGACAGTGCGCTCCAGGCACCAGTCGTATTCCTCGTCGGTTTCACCCTTCCAGGCAAAGACCGGAATGCCCCGGGCCGCGACGGCTGCAGCGGCCTGATCCTGGGTGGAGAAGATGTTGCACGAAGACCAGCGCACCTGCGCACCCAGCTCGATCAGGGTCTCAATCAGCACCGCAGTCTGAATGGTCATGTGGATGCAGCCCATGATGTTGGCGCCCTTCAGCGGCTGCTCAGAGCGGTATTTCTCCCGGAGCTTCATCAGCGCAGGCATCTCGCCTTCGGCAATATTGATTTCCTTGCGACCCCAGTCGGCCAGGGAAATATCACGGACCTTGTAGTCCTCGAAGTTGCTCAGTTTTTCAGCCGGAGTGCTCATGGTGTTCTCCTGTATCTAGGGATTCTTTTGGCCGCGGAAACCGCGGAAGGACGCGGAAAACAGAAATTAAAGTCTTTTCTTCCGCGTTTTTCCGCGGCAATTAAGGCTTTAAACGCCCGCCGCGTCTTTCAGGGCTGCGGCGCGGTCGGTTTTTTCCCAGGGGAAGGCGGTAAAGGTCTTGCCTCCCACTGTCATTTCAAACGGCTCGCGGCCGAAGTGGCCGTAAGCTGCGGTGTGCTGGTACATCGGGTGCAGCAGGTCGAGCATGTTGGTGATGGCATAGGGCCGCAGGTCGAAGTGCTGGCGGATCAATTCGATGATCTTGTTGTCGGCCAGCTTGCCGGTTCCGAAGGTATTTACGGAGATTGAGGTCGGTTGGGCCACGCCGATGGCGTAGGACACCTGAATCTCGCATTTCTCGGCCAGGCCGGCGGCGACGATGTTTTTGGCCACATAGCGACCGGCGTAGGCAGCCGACCGGTCAACCTTGGAAGGATCCTTGCCGGAGAAAGCGCCGCCACCGTGGCGGGCCATGCCGCCGTAGGTGTCGACGATGATTTTGCGGCCGGTCAGGCCACAGTCACCCACCGGGCCGCCGATCACAAACTTGCCCGTCGGGTTGATGTGGAACCGGGTGTCACTGTGCAGCAGGTTGGCCGGCAGCACGTTCTTGACGATCAGCTCCATGACCGCCTCTTTCAGATCCTCCTGGGTGACATCTTCATCGTGCTGGGTGGACAGCACCACAGCGTCGATGCCCACCACCTGGCCGTTCTCGTAGCGGCAGGTGACCTGGCTCTTGGCGTCCGGGCGCAGCCAGGGCAGCAGGCCGCTCTTGCGGGCTTCCGCCTGGCGTTCCACCAGGCGATGCGCAAAAGTGATCGGCGCGGGCATCAGTACTTCGGTCTCGTTGCTGGCGTAGCCGAACATCAGACCCTGGTCGCCGGCTCCCTGATCCTCGGGTTTCTTGCGGTCGACACCCTGTGCAATGTCCACCGACTGCTTGCCGATAATGTTGATGATGCCGCAGGTGTCGCCGTCGTAGCCGACATCAGAAGAGGTGTAGCCCACGTCCTTGATCACACCCCGCACCAGATCTTCGAGATCCACCCAGGCATTGGTGGTTATTTCACCGCCGACAATGGCCACACCGGTTTTTACCATGGTTTCGCAGGCAACCCGTGCGTGGGGGTCGTCGGTCAGGATGGCATCCAGTACCGCATCTGAAATACGGTCTGCGAGTTTGTCCGGGTGGCCCTCGGACACAGACTCGGAGGTGAAGATACTGTAGTCAGACATAATCGTGCTCCTCTCTGAGCGTTCTCGAATTCGGACCGGCGGGGCCGGTGTTGTTTTGGTTCAGTCACGGATACGTAATAATACGTACATCTGTATCAAAAAACTTTGATATTCGTTTTGCTCAGGCATCCGCTGTCTTCCAGAACTCGCGGACCTGGACCTGGAAGCCGTTACGCAGGCCGATAAACAGTTGTTCACCGGCTTTCAGGCCCGCATCCGTCGCCCAGGCAGTCAATTCTTCCGGCTCAAAACCCAGCCACAGGTCGCCGCAGTTTTCCCTGGCCCAGTCCTGATCATGGCTGCACAGGTCACTGATCATCAGGCAGGCATCGTTGTTCATCAGCGCCGAGGCATCCAGGAAAATATCTGCCGGGCTGGGTACATGGTGCAACACCATATTGGCCACCACCAGATCAAAGGCATCGCCTCTGGCCAGCAAGTTATCGGTCACACCTTCAATCAGATCGACATTGGTCAGTCTCTGGTCGATGCAGTTGCGACTGGCCTTGGTCAGCATGTCCCGGGAGTTGTCCAGGGCAACCACGTGCTCGCCAACCTCCGCCAGCACCGGCAGGAATGCGCCTTCTCCCGGGCCGATTTCCAGCACTGATGGCCATTTGCGTCCTTTCGCCCGGCCACGCAACAGGTTTGCAACGGGTTCCGCATACAGGTCAAAGGCTGCAATCAGTTCCTGCTGTTCCCGGAATTTTTCGGCGTGGCGGGCGAAAAACGCCCGGGACTGTTCGGCTCGCTGGGCCCGGATGGCATCAATGCGTTCCTGCAGATGTGCCGGCAGGGTAGAACAATCCACCAGCTCAAAAATCTGCCGCGCGGCCCGGTCCTCCAGTCGGTTGCTGCCCAGGTTCAGGCGCCGCCGGTAGAAAATGGCGTTTCCTTCCCTTTGGGGTTCCAGCAATCCCGCCTTGTGCAGCACCTTCAGGTGGTGGCTCATGCCGGACTGACGCATGTCGAACATCTGGCTCAGTTCCAGGACCCCGAAGGTGTCCCGCCGCAGCACACGCAGAATCTCCAGGCGTAACGGATCACCACTGGCCTTGTAGATGGGGGCCAGTGTTTCCGGTGCTGCCTGATCTGTGGGGGCGGTCAGTGAGCTCATGGAAATGGAGTTTAGGCGGGTTGGGATGGTCAATCAATATACATATCAAAAAAAATTGATATAGATTCAGGGTGAAGCTTGATTTGCCCCGGGGGTAACTAATCGGCGAAAATACGCGCCTTCTTTTTAACCAGCTCGAGCAGCCGGATTCTTTTCCCGAAAATTACTGGAGAATAGTCAATGCCGTCCCGTAAAGATCTCGCCAACGCCATTCGCGCGCTGAGCATGGATGCGGTTCAGAAAGCCAAGTCCGGCCACCCGGGTGCGCCCATGGGTATGGCGGATATCGCCGAGGTGCTGTGGAATGATTACCTGAGACACAACCCGGCCAACCCGCAGTGGGCCAACCGTGACCGTTTCGTACTTTCCAACGGCCACGGCTCCATGCTGCAGTATTCGCTGCTGCACCTGAGCGGGTATGACCTGAGCATTGACGACATCAAGAACTTCCGTCAGCTGCACTCGAAAACCCCGGGCCACCCCGAGTACGGTTACACTCCCGGGATCGAGACCACCACCGGTCCGCTGGGGCAGGGCATGGCCAACGCCGTGGGTTTTGCGATTGCCGAGAAATCCCTGGCAGCACAGTTCAACCTGCCCGGGCATGAGATTGTTGACCACTACACCTATGCCTTTCTGGGGGACGGCTGTCTGATGGAGGGCATATCCCATGAGGTATCGTCCCTGGCAGGCACCCTTGGGCTGGGCAAGCTCATCATGTTCTACGATGACAACGGCATCTCCATTGACGGGGAGGTGGATGGCTGGTTCACCGATGACACCCCGATGCGCTTTGAGTCCTACGGCTGGCAGGTGATTGCTGCCGTTGACGGCCACGATCCCGAAGCTGTGCGTGCGGCCATTGAAGCCGGCCGCGCCAACAAGCGGCAGCCCACGCTGATCTGCTGCAAGACCATTATCGGCTTCGGCTCTCCCAATAAGCAGGGTACCGAAGCTTCCCACGGTGCCGCGCTGGGTGAAGAGGAAGTCCAGTTGACCCGCAGGGAGCTGGGCTGGGAGCACGGGCCGTTCGAAGTGCCCTCTGAGATCTATGCCGGTTGGGATGCCCGCGAGAAAGGCGCTGCCGCCCAGCAGGCCTGGGAAGAGAAGTTTGCGGCTTACGAAAAAGCCGAGCCGGCACTGGCTGCCGAATTCAAGCGTCGTATGGCGGGCGACCTGCCTGTCGACTTTGCCGAAAAGGCTCAGGCCTACGTTGAAGAATGTCAGGGAAAGGGTGAATCCATTGCTTCCCGCAAGGCTTCCCAGAACACCCTCAACGCCTACGGCCCGCTGTTGCCGGAACTGATGGGCGGCTCTGCCGACCTGGCCGCCTCCAACCTGACCCTCTGGTCTGACAGCAAGGGCCTGACCAGCGACGACGCCTCCGGCAACTACATCTATTACGGTGTACGGGAATTCGGTATGGCAGCCATCATGAACGGTATCGCACTGCACGGCGGTTTTGTGCCCTACGGTGCCACCTTCCTGATCTTTATGGAGTATTGTCGCAATGCCGTGCGCATGGCCGCGCTGATGAGGCAACGCTCCATTTTCGTGTTCACCCATGACTCCATCGGCCTGGGCGAGGACGGCCCCACCCACCAGCCGGTCGAACAACTGGCCAGCCTGCGTACCACGCCGAACATGAGCACCTGGCGCCCCGCGGATACCGTGGAAACCGCGGTTGCCTGGAAAGCCGCCCTGGAGCGTCAGGACGGGCCGACCGCCCTGGTTTTCTCGCGCCAGGGGCTGCCGCACCAGGACCGTGATGCCAGCCAGCTGGCGGACATTGCCAAAGGCGGCTACATCCTGTCAGACAGCGAAGGTACACCGGAGCTGATTCTCATCGCCACCGGCGGCGAAGTGGGTATTGCCCAGGACGCCGCGGCGAAGCTGCGGGAGCAGGGCAAGGCCATACGGGTGGTTTCCATGCCCTCCACCGACGTGTTCGATGCCCAGAGTGCCGAGTACAGGCAAAAGGTACTGCCGCTGGAAATCACCAACCGCGTCGTGGTGGAAGCCAGCATCGCCGACTACTGGTACAAGTACGTTGGCCTGGACGGACGGATTGTGGGTATGACCACCTTCGGTGAATCCGCGCCGGCCGGCGACCTGTTCAAGGAATTCGGCTTCACCGTCGAAAATATCCTGGAAGTGGCCGACGAACTGCTGGATGCCTGATGAGCTGATGAGCAACGCCAAGCCTTTCCGGATAGCCATCAACGGGTACGGCCGTATCGGCCAGTGCGTGTTGCGGGCACTGTATGAGAACGGCTATCGCGACCAGCTTCAGGTGGTCGCGATCAACGAGTTGTCGGATATCGACACCATCGCCCACCTGACCCGCTATGACTCCACCCACGGGCGGTTTCAGGGCGCGGTGTCGGTTGATCAGGACTACCTGGTCGTCAATGGTGACCGCATCCGCGTGCTGCGCCATCCGGATCCGGCGGAGTTGCCCTGGCGACTGCTGGATATCGACCTGGTGCTGGAGTGTTCCGGCGCATACTCCGACCGGGCCACCGCTGAAAAGCACATTGAAGCGGGCGCCAGCCGCCTGCTTTTTTCCCAGCCGGGAGAGCCGGATGTGGATCGCACGGTGGTGTTCGGCATCAACGACAATGCCCTGAACCATGGTGATGTCATTGTTGCCGCCGGTTCCTGCACCACCAACTGCCTGGTGCCGGTGGTCAAAGTCCTGGATGACGCACTGGGCGTGGAGCAGGGCAGTACCACCACCATTCATGCGGCCATGAACGACCAGCCGGTGATCGACGCCTACCACCACCAGGACCTGCGGCGCACCCGCAGCGCACTGCACAACATCGTACCGGTGGACACCGGCCTGGCGCGCGGAGTGGAACGGTTGCTCCCCCACATGGAAGGCCGCTTCAGCTCCGTCGCCATACGCGTGCCCACCCTGAACGTGTCTGCCATCGATATGGTGGTCAATGTACGCAAGGCCACGGATGTTGGTACGGTTAACCGGATTCTGGCGGACGCAGCCCGGGGATCCCTGAAAGGCATTCTTGGCTACACCGACGAACTGCTCGCCAGTTCCGACTTCAACCACGACTCCCGCTCCGGCGTGGTCGACGGCGGCCAGACCAGAGTCACCGGCGGCACCATGGTCAAGGTATTGTGCTGGTTCGACAACGAATGGGGCTTCGCTAACCGCATGCTGGATGTGAGCAAGGTCTGGCTTGAGAGGACTGATTGATTAGCCGCGGAAACCGCGGAAGGACGCGGAAAGTCGCGGAAATAAAAGATGGAAAACATTTTAACCATGAAATGCACGAAAGAGTACGAAAGAAAAAACAAAGATATTTTTTAACGCCGTTAATCTTTTTTCGTGGCAAACAGTCTTTGTGGTTGTTTATTCCTCGTCCTTCCGCGGTTTCCGCGGCAAAATGCTTTTAACCCGTAGATAATGGAACTGTAACTATGGCCATCAAGAAAATGACTGACCTGGACCTCGCTGGCAAGCGGGTTCTGATTCGTGAAGACCTGAACGTACCGGTCAAAGGCGGCAAGGTAACCAGCGATGCCCGCATCCGTGCCTCGCTGCCCACCATCAAGGCAGCCAACGAGGCCGGAGCCAGCGTTATGCTGATGTCCCACCTCGGTCGCCCGGAAGAAGGCGTGTACGACGAGGCGGCCTCCATGAAACCGGTGGCCGAGCACCTCAGCACCCTGCTGGGCCAGGAAGTGCGCCTGGTCAAGGACTACCTGGACGGCGTCGAAGTCAGCGACGGGGAGGTGGTGCTGTTCGAAAACGTCCGCTTCAACAAGGGCGAAAAGAAAGACGACGAAGCACTGTCCAGAAAGTACGCTGCCCTGTGCGACGTGTTCGTCATGGATGCCTTTGGCACCGCCCACCGCGCCCAGGCCTCCACCCACGGCGTGGCCAGATTCGCTCCCGAAGCCTGTGCAGGTCCCCTGCTGGCAGCAGAACTGGAAGCCCTCGGCAAAGCCCTGGACAACCCGGCCAAGCCCGTCGTCGCCATTGTCGGTGGCTCCAAAGTCTCCACTAAACTGGATGTTCTCAACGCCCTGGAAAAAGTCTGCGACCAGATCATCGTTGGCGGCGGCATCGCCAACACCTTCCTGGCCGCAGCCGGTCACCCGGTGGGCAAGTCCCTGTGCGAGCACGATCTGGTCGACACCGCAAAAGACATCGCGTCCCGGGTCAGCATCCCCCTGCCGGTAGACGTTGTTGTTGCGTCTGAATTTTCAGAGACCGCCACCGCCACCGTCAAAAACATCTCCGACGTCACCGCCGACGACATGATCCTCGACGTCGGCCCCGAAACCGCCGGCGAATTCGCCCAACTGCTTAAAAACGCCAAAACCATCCTCTGGAACGGCCCCGTCGGCGTCTTCGAATTCGACCAGTTCGGCAACGGCACCAAAGCCCTGGCCAACGCCATCGCCGAAAGCGACGCCTTCTCCCTGGCCGGTGGCGGCGATACTGTCGCCGCCGTTGACAAATACGGCGTAGCTGACAAGATCTCCTACATCTCAACCGGCGGCGGTGCCTTCCTGGAATTCGTGGAAGGCAAAACCCTCCCGGCGGTAGCCGTATTGGAAGAACGAGGTAACTAAACCTCCGGCCGACAGTATTTGGCTGGAGTTATCGCAAAGGCAGAATCGCAAGGAGCAGGGGGAGGGGCTTTCCGAAACCGTCTCTGGCCAAGGATGGCCAGAGCCGAGCCCCTACAGGGGTGAGGCCGAGCGCTTATAAAGCGAAGCTTTATGCGACAGCCTCACGACCGCAATCTGCGATTGCGGGCCGGACCCGCTTGCGGGGGTTTACGGGCGTGTTTCGGAAAGCCCCTCCCCCTGGTCCGCCGCAGACTCCAGAATCAGCAATCTACTCACTTTTAAGAGCAAGGAGAGAAACCCATGGCCCTGATATCAATGCGGCAACTCCTCGACCACGCCGCCGAGCATGGTTACGGTGTACCCGCCTTCAACGTCAACAACCTCGAACAAATGCGCGCCATCATGGAAGCCGCCGACAAGACCGATTCCCCGGTAATTGTCCAGGCCTCCGCCGGTGCCCGCAAATACGCCGGTGCCCCGTTCCTGCGCCACCTCATCCTGGCTGCCATTGAAGAATTTCCCCACATCCCCGTGGTCATGCACCAGGACCACGGCACCAGCCCCTCGGTGTGCCAACGCTCCATCCAGTTGGGCTTCAGCTCCGTCATGATGGACGGCTCCCTGGGCGAAGACGGTAAGACCCCGACCGACTACGAATACAACGTTGACGTCACCCGCCGCACCGTCGAAATGGCCCACGCCTGCGGTGTCTCCGTGGAAGGCGAACTGGGCTGCCTGGGCTCCCTGGAAACCGGCCAGGCCGGCGAAGAAGATGGCATCGGTGCCGAGGGCACCCTGGACCACAGCCAGATGCTGACCGACCCGGAAGAAGCCGCAGACTTCGTCAACAAGACCCACGTGGACGCCCTGGCCATCGCCATCGGCACCAGCCACGGCGCCTACAAGTTCACCCGCCCGCCCACCGGCGACATTCTGGCCATCGAGCAGATCAAGAAAATCCATGCCCGCATCCCCGACACCCACCTGGTGATGCATGGCTCCAGCTCGGTACCCCAGGAATGGCTGGAAATCATCAACCAGTACGGCGGTGAAATACCGGAAACCTATGGTGTTCCGGTGGAAGAAATCGTTGAGGGCATCAAGCACGGCGTACGTAAGGTCAATATCGACACCGACCTGCGCCTGGCCTCCACCGGCGCCGTCCGTCGCTTCCTGGCCCGGAACCCCGCCGAGTTCGACCCGCGCAAATACCTGAAAGAAACCATGAAGGCCATGACCGAGGTCTGCGTGGCCCGCTACGAAGCCTTTGGAACAGCCGGCAACGCCAGCAGGATCAAACCGGTTAGCCTTGAACGCATGTTTGAGCGTTACGAAGCCGGGGAGCTTGATCCCAAGGTCAAATAACCTGGGTGCTTGCCCTCGTTGTAGCCTGATGGGTTTGGGGGAGGGAGTCGGCTCGGGAACCCTTTTCAGAAAACGCCCGTGAATACATCCCTGTAGGGCTCGGCTCTGGCCATCCATGGCCAGAGACGTTTCTGAAAAGGGTTCCCGACCCGTCTCTTT
>JACIZI010000027.1 GCA_014359475.1 Marinobacter sp.
CCCGCCCCGTCACCCGCACACAGGGGCCGCCCCCCACCCCGGCAGTCACTTCCCCCGGCTCCGCGCGGCCGGCCGCGCGGGACGACTCCAGCGCGTTGCGAATCAGATTAAGTGCCACCTGCTGTACCTGGACCGGGTCAGCCAGAACTTCCGGCAGGTCAGCTTCCGTTTCAATCACCACGCCCCCTTCATTATTGCGGATATCCACTTCCGCAAACTGCCGGGTATCCTCGAGCAAGGCAGGCACGGACAAGACTTCTTTGCCCGATGCCGGTTTTTTCATGAATCGACGGATACGGCGGATGATCTCGCTGGCCCGGTGGGACTGGGCCTCGATTTTCCGCAGTGTCTCAGTCAGCAGCTCCAGGTCCGGAGCCTCTCCCTTCAGTATCCGTTCCGCGACCCTGGCGTAATTGGCAATCGCGGTAAGGGGCTGGTTCACCTCATGGGCGAAACCCGCCGCCATTTCACCCATGGTGGACAGCCGGGAGGCATGGGCCAGTTGGTCACGCTGTTCCTGGACCACGGCCCGGGCTTCCTCCAGCGCCTTTTCCTGTTCCAGATCGGTAGTGATATCACGGAACACCACCACCGCACCGTGCAGCTCGTTGCCATCCAGCTTCGGGGAAGCACCATATTCGGCGGGGAAGTGGCTGCCGTCTGCCCGCAGCATAGCAATACCACGCTGACTCTCCGCCACTCCCTGACTGCAGGTGGCCATCACCGGCATAGTGGCACCCTCGGGAACCATACCGGCAAAATGCAGCTGGAAGAAATTCTGCCCTACCAGCTCTTCAGCGTTACAGCGGCTGATCAAACCGGCGGCGGGGTTCGCGAATTCAATAATCCCGTGTTCATCCAGGCCATAGATGCCTTCGCTGATAGAGTTCAGAATGCGCGTCTGGTCATTTTCCAGCTCCCGATTGCGCTCCTGGAGCTGGCGCTCAAGTCGGATAACCCGGGCATGGGTGCGGACCCGGGCAATAACCTCCTGCGCCTGGAAGGGCTTGGAAATATAATCCGCGCCACCGAGAGCAAAGCCGCGCACCTTGGCATCCACATCATCCAGCGCAGAGAGAAACACGACGGCGCTGTCTGCAGTCGCCGGATCCGCCTTGAGCTGTTCACACACCTGATAACCGTCCAGCTCCGGCATCATGATATCCAGCAATATGACCTCTGGCTGATGGCGCCGGGCCAGATCCAGGGCCTTGTTGCCTTCATTGGCGATCAGCAGCCTGTAGCCCTTGTCCTTGAGGGTTTCATAGAGCACTTTCAGATTCTGCGGATTGTCATCCACAAGCAGAACCGTTGCCCCGGTATTCTCGCTGGAAGCTTCAGTCATAAAGGCGCGGCCGGTTAAAACAGGATGATCATGGTGCCGGCTATCACCACGTCAGTCGATAAGGTCCTTTACGGACAGAACCATTCGCACCAGATGGGCCAGGGAATGAGTGCCCATTTTATGCATCACCCGGGACCGGTGAATTTCCACCGTGCGCTGGCTGATTTCCAGCTCAATGGCGATCACTTTATTGGCCTGACCGGCAATCATCCGCTCCATGATTTCCGACTCCCGGGGTGTAAGGGTCTTGATGCGACGGACGATTTCCTGCTTTTCCCCCAGTGTCTTGCGCTGCTCCCGGTCTTTTTCGAGGGCGGACTCGATTTTTTCCAGCAGGGCCTCTTCCCGATAAGGCTTCTGAATAAAATCCACGGCCCCTTCTTTCATGGCATCGACGGCCATGGGTACATCACCGTGGCCGGTCACAAAAATAATGGGCAGCAGCGAGTGCTTCTCGTTCAGTTTTTTCTGCAACTCCATGCCATCCATGCCTGGCATGCGGATATCCAGCACGATGCAACCGGCCATGTCGTCGGAATAGTCCTTGAGAAACACATTGGCGTTTTCGTAGGTACGAACGGCCTTGCCATCGGACTTCAGCAACAGTTCCAGTGAATCACGCACCGCATCATCGTCTTCCACCACGTATACAACCTGCCGGGTTTCCGTCATCTCGTTGTGCTCTCCTGTTGGTTTATCCTGTTAAGGAGCCTCTGATTAAGCATTCACTGGCCCTGATGCTGCCTTCATACGATGCCCCTAATGCAGCGAGGGATCCTTGTGGTCGCTGCGGGCGGACTCCTGGCGATCATGTTCCCGCATTTGCTCCAGCCGCTGCTGAATCATGCCAAAAACACTCTGTTTCGGGTAGCGCCCCCGGGCATCCGCCTTGCCAGCAGGCTTGCCCAGCAGCAGGCTGACCGCTTCCTCTGCGCAACTTACAGCGTAGACGGAAAAATGCCCGGCCTTTACCGCATCCACCACGTCCCGCTCCAGCATCAGGTTCTGGACATTGGAAGCCGGCACAATGACTCCCTGGCTGCCGGTCAGCCCGCCGGTAAGATTGCAGGTGGCGAAGAAACCTTCCACTTTCTCGTTCACACCGCCAATCGGCTGTACCTCCCCGAACTGGTTCACCGAACCGGTGATCGCCAGATCCTGGCGCACCGGCAGGCCCGAAAGCGACGAAAGCAGTGCGCACAGCTCTGCCAGTGAGGCGCTGTCACCGTCTACCTCCCCGTAATTCTGTTCGAAGGTAATACTGGCCGACAAGTGCATGGGGTCGGTCACCGCAAACCGGGAAGCCAGCCAGGAGCTGAGAATCATCACGCCCTTGGAGTGGAGATTGCCGCCGAGCTTCACGTCCCGCTCGATATCCATCACAGCCCCATCACCGTAATAGCAGGTGGCGGTGATCCGGTTGGACAGGCCGAACTCGAAACCTCCGGTGGACAACACTGACAGGGCATTGACCTGACCCACACAGGTACCCCGGGTGGAGACCAGCGTGGAACCGTCACGGATCGAGTCATGGAACTGGTCGCGAATCCGGCTGCTACGATACCGGGCGCTTTCCAGCGCCTGATCCACATGGGTATCCTGAACCAGCCGGGCCCCTTTCTGGCGAGCCCAGTAGTCCGACTCACGCAACAGGTTGGCAATGTCCGCCGCATGCAATGACAGACGGTCCTGATGCTCCGCCATGCGGGCACTGTGTTCAATAATACGGGCAACCGCCTTGTTGGAGCAGTGCAGCAGGCTCTTCTCCACCACCAGGCTGGCGATAAACTTGGCATAGAGCTCCTGGCTTTCCGGGGTGCGCATCATCTCGTTCTCGAAATCCGCCGTCACCCGGAACAACTCGGCGAACTCCGGATCATACTCCTGCAGCAGCATCCAGGTTTCCCGGTCGCCGAACAACACAATCTTCACGTCCAGTGGCACTGGCTCCGGCTCAAGGGAAATGGTGCCGGACAGGGTCAGCTCCCGCTCGAGTGAGTTGATCTGCAGGTTCTTCGAGCGCAGCGCGCGCTTGAGCCCGTCCCAGACAAATGGCTGCTCCAGCACCTTGATGGCATCCATCAGCAGGTAACCGCCGTTGGCCCGGTGCAGGCTGCCGGAACGTACCAGAGAGAAATCGGTAAATACCGTGCCCTTGTAGGTAACGCTCTCCACATAGCCAAACAGATTGTGGTAGGTCGGGTTATCTTCCACCACCACCGGCACATCGCCGGTTTTCTGGTGAACCAGCAGATTCACCAGGTAACGACGGGGCATCTTGCGGTCCAGGGAGGCATAGGCAATGGCCGCCTGGTCCTCACCATCTTCCAGAAAGATCTCCAGATTATCCGACAGGTCCTTGCGGACACTCTCCAGATAATGCACCACATCTTCCTCGTCCCGGTACTTGTGGACCAGGTCATCAATCTGGTGACCGCTGATACTTTCCAGGGTCTCCTCGTTCAGGGCCTGCTGCTTGTCGGCATACTCCTGCTCCAGGTCCGCCACCTTGCGCAGGGCCTGGCGCAGCTTCTTTTCCAGCTTGTTGATATCCTGCTCGAATTTCTCGCGCTGGGCATCGGTAAGCGCCGCAAACGACTCGGCGGTGTGGGGTTCGTCGCCATTCATGGCCACCAGCCGGTAACCACCGGGCGTGGTCAGGGTCAGGCTGACCTTTTTACGTTTCGCCTGAGCCGCCACCTTTTCCAACAGGTCTTCCTGCTGCTTGCCGTAGTCATTCTTGAGCTGCTCTGCCCGTTCCAGAAAACCGTCGCTGTCAAAGGTCTGAGGTATCACCTTCACCAGACGGCCCATCAGGGTTTCCATGTCCTGTTTCAGGTCCTGGCCACGACCCGCCGGAAGCTTGAGCAGCCTGGGCACCCTTGGTTCTTCGAAATTGGCGACATAGCACCAGTCGTGACTCTGGTTACTGGTATCGGCGTGGTGCTCCAGGTAGCGCAGCATCATGGTGCGCTTGCCCAGGCCGTTGCGGCCGACCGCGTATACATTGTAACCGCCATGGGGCATGGCCAGCGCAAAACGTACCGCTTCCTGGGCCCGGTTCTGGCCGACAATTTCAGCCAGGGGTTCCAGTTGGCGAGTGGATCGGAAGGAGAGGTCTTTCAAAACACAGGCCTTATAGAGCCTGTTCAGTGGCAGTGACTTCAAGTTGCTGTCCTGTCGGGTCAGTTTTGCCAAGTGTTTACCCGCCCGGCCAGGCCGGAACAGGTAATATGGGATTCATGGCCGGTCATTGTAGATTCTGACACCGCGTCTGTCGCGTTCGGGCTAAAGAATTGCGGCCTGCTGCCGTTAAAATAACGGAATAGTCTGTTTTCTGGCCAGACTTGCAGAGGAGCCGATCCATGGATATCTATCGCAACCAGCACCACCCGCTGACCGCTCTGGGGCAAACCCCCGGCAAGCCATTGCGCCGTACTCCGGAAGCCGAAGAGTCCACCGCAGCCCCCCGGAAACGCCTGATGGACCGCCGCATACAACCGGACCGCCGCCGCCGGCAAATGGCCTTCGAGGGGCCGGAGCGTCGCAAACGCCGCTTCCGTCGCAGTCCCTTGCTGCTGAACCCGAGAACCGGGCAAGCCGCCAGCCTGGAGGACCGGCGTGGGCAACTGGTCAGCACCAGCGCCTGACCGCGAGCAGCTCAAAGATGACCAGCCACGCCATTTGAGAACCCTCTCACAGTTTCCGACTCGCTTATTTTCAACACCGCAACCGGCTACTACACTTGAACACCGGCTGAATAATAATCACAAGATCCGTTATCGAAGTGGAAGCCATCTGAATATGAGCAATGCCAGTGACCGCAGAATCAAAGAGCGTTTCCCCGCGACCTGTCTGAAGGTGCAGTTGAGCGAACGAGGGTTCTTTGGCCGTGGCAAGCATCCGACTTCCGTGACCTGCCTGGACATCAACCGTTATGGCCTGGCGGTATTGTCGCCAAGGCCCGTGGAGTCCGATGCCCGGCTTTACCTGGATTTCGAAGGCAAATACATCAGCCACTCACGGGTGGCTGCCCGGGTGGTGCGCTGCCAACCCTATCAGGCCGGTTACCGGGTCAGCATCCAGTTCAGCTACTGCCTGGACAAAAACAGCTATTCCCGGGCAGTGGACAACGCCCTGTCTCGCATTGAGGGTTTCTACAACCGTTTTGCCAGCTGAATCAGGGGGCCTAAAAAAGCCCGGCATCCAGACCCGCAGCCATATAGAGCCCAAGTTCCCGGCACTGGTCTTCGAATTCCGCCCGGTATTCCCCTTTGCACACCAGCGGATCCTGCACCAGTCGCCAGCGCAGGCCGGTGGTGATGGACTCGATGGCACGGCGGGTGCCGGTGCCGTCCATGCCGGCGCGGATATAGAAGGCAAATGGCAGTCCCTGGGTTTTCTCCAGGCAGGGGTAATAACTGCGGTCGAAAAAATCCTTCAGAGCCCCGCTCATATAAGCCAGGTTCTCGGTGGTTCCCAGAATGATCCCGTCACAGGCCAGCACATCGTCCGGCCCGGCTTCCAGGGGCGGCAGCACTTTTACATCCACCGCCTCGACATCTTCATGACGCGCACCCCCGGCCACTGCCTCCCGAAGCCTGAGAGTGTTCGGTGAAGGGGCGTGGGCGACAATCAGCAACTGTTTGCGCTCGGTCATCTCATCACCATGGTCACTGAACGACAAAGGGCTCCCGTGGGAGCCCTGTGCGATCAAAGCAGCTGGTCTTCCGCCTCGGCCGGAGCCTCTGCTTCTTCTTTTTTCGATGCCGGCTTGGGCATCAGCTTGTCCCGCACCTTGGCCTCGATCTCCTTGGCGATATCCAGGTTCTCTTCCAGGAACTTGCAGGCATTCGCCTTGCCCTGGCCGATCTTGTCACCGTTATAGGCGTACCAGGCACCGGACTTGTCCACGAAGCCCTCTTTCACGCCCATGTCCAGCACTTCGGCCATCTGGTAGATGCCCTTGCCGTACATGATCTGGAACTCGGCCTGCTTGAACGGCGGCGCCACCTTGTTCTTGACCACCTTGACCCGGGTCTCGTTGCCCACCACTTCGTCACCTTCCTTGATGGAGCCGATACGGCGGATATCCAGCCGGACCGAGGAGTAGAACTTGAGGGCGTTGCCGCCGGTGGTGGTTTCCGGCGAGCCGAACATGACGCCGATCTTCATGCGGATCTGGTTGATGAAGATCATCAGGCAGTTGGCGTGTTTGACGTTACCGGTCAGTTTCCGCAGTGCCTGGGACATCAGTCGCGCCTGCAGGCCGACGTGGCTATCGCCCATTTCCCCTTCAATCTCTGCTTTCGGTGTCAGCGCCGCTACGGAATCCACGATGATGACATCAACGGCATTGGAGCGGACCAGCATGTCCGCGATTTCCAGGGCCTGCTCCCCGGTGTCCGGCTGGGATACCAGCAGGTCGTCGACGTTGACACCCAGCTTTTCCGCATAACCCGGATCCAGGGCGTGTTCCGCGTCGACAAACGCACAGGTCTTGCCCTGCTTCTGGGCCTCGGCAATCACCTGCAGGGTCAGGGTGGTTTTACCGGAACTTTCCGGACCGTAGATCTCGCAGATCCGACCATAAGGAAGACCACCAATACCCAGAGCCACATCAAGCCCCAGAGATCCGGTGGATACCGCAGGCATGGCCTCCCGCGGCTGGTCGCCCATCTTCATCACGGCCCCTTTGCCGAACTGCCGCTCGATCTGGCTGAGCGCAGCGTTCAATGCTTTTTTGCGGTTGTCTTCCATTGGTGCGAAACCCTCATTCCTGTATATTTGAACAGTATTAAAACATAACCTGCGGAAGAGACCAACCCCCGTTGATCACAGGTTACTCACATAATCCATAAGCCCCTGAAGTGCAAAGAGAACAGACTGGCGACGCACGTCATCCCGGCTACCGGGGAACTGTTTACACACCGCCACCGTGCGTTCGCCACCCCGCCCCCAGGCAAACCAGACCGTACCCACCGGTTTTTCCGGGGTGCCGCCACCGGGACCAGCCACCCCGCTGACCGACACAGCCAGATCGGCCCCCGTCACCTTCAGCGCGCCATCCACCATGTCGCGCACCACCGCTTCACTGACCGCACCCTGTTGTTCCAGCACCGCCGGCGGCACGCCCAGCAAGGCCTGCTTGGCCGCATTGCTGTAAGTCACCAGCCCGGCCAGCACATAGGCAGAGCTGCCGGGGCGGTCCGTCAGTACTTTGGCGACCCAGCCTCCGGTGCAGCTCTCCGCTGTGGCAACGGTGAGTGCCTTGTCCGCCAGCCGCTCACCCAGCCGGTTGCCGGTGTTCTGTAACTGCCAATCTGCGGGTACCATCGCATCTCCCTCGTTTCATCCCGGACGTTATTTTCTTACAATCCCCGCTTTGACAACAGCCACGCAACCGGACGTTTCCATGACCGCTGCCCAGACCGATCTCTCCCGGCACACGCCCATGATGCAGCAATACCTCCGAATCAAGGGCGAACACCCCAACGAACTGGTGTTCTACCGGATGGGGGATTTCTACGAGCTGTTCTACGAGGATGCCAAAAAAGCCGCCGAATTGCTCGACATCACTCTGACTGCCCGGGGACAGTCCGATGGTAACCCGATCCCCATGGCCGGCGTGCCCTACCACTCGGCGGAAAACTACATTGCCCGGCTGGTGCGCGGCGGGCTGTCCATTGCCATCTGCGAGCAGATCGGCGACCCGGCCACCAGCAAAGGGCCGGTAGAGCGCAAGGTAGTGCGCATCGTTACCCCCGGCACCCTGAGTGATGAGGCCTTCCTGGAAGACCGAAGGGATAACCTGCTGGTTGCCATCCATCATCAACGGGAGCAGTTCGGCTTTGCCTCCCTGGATATTTCCAGTGGCCGCTTTGCGGTTGCCGAGCTGGGAAGCGCCGAATCACTGCAAAGCGAACTGCAACGGTTACGCCCGGCGGAAATACTGGTCAGCGAGGATTTTCCCTATGGCGAATTACTGGAAAGCTACACCGGCGTGCGCCGCCAGGGCCCCTGGCTGTTTGAGCGGGACACCGCCCATCGGCTGCTGACCCAGCAGTTGCAGGTCAAGGACCTCACCGGCTTCGGCTGCGAGGATATGCACCTGGCCATCAGCGCCGCCGGCTGCCTGCTGCAGTATGCCCGGGAAACCCAGCGCACCGCCCTGCCCCATATCCGCAAGCTGAGCCATGAGCGGCGCGAGGATGCGGTGATTCTCGATGCCGCCAGCCGCCGCAACCTGGAAATCGATATCAACCTGCTGGGCGGTCACCAGCACACCCTGGCCTGGGTGATGGACAAGACCGCCACGTCCATGGGCGGGCGGGAACTGCGCCGCTGGCTGAACCGCCCGCTGCGGGATGTGGACACGGTGCGCCAGCGCCAGCAGGCGGTCTCCGCTCTGCTGGAAAACTACCATTACGAACCGGTACACGACCTGCTCAGGGCCGTTGGCGACATTGAGCGCATCCTGGCGCGGGTAGCCCTGCGCTCCGCCCGCCCCCGGGATCTGGCCCGGTTGCGGGATGCCTTCGGGGTACTGCCGGATCTGCAACAAACGCTGAAGCCGGTGAACTGCCACCACGTGGTCAGACTGGCCAGCACCATCGGCGAATATCCGCAACTGGCAGACCTGCTGGCGCGGGCCATTATCGAAAACCCGCCAGTGGTGATCCGCGATGGTGGCGTGATTGCCGAAGGCTTCGACCCGGAGCTGGATGAGTTCCGCAACATGAGTGAAAACGCCGGCCAGTTCCTGCTGGATGTGGAAACCCGGGAGCGGGAGCGCACCGGCATCAGCACCCTGAAAGTCGGTTACAACCGGGTACACGGTTATTACATTGAAATCAGCCGGGCTCAGTCCGGCCAGGCTCCGGTGGATTATATCCGCCGCCAGACCCTGAAAAACGCCGAGCGCTTTATCACCCCGGAACTGAAAGAATTCGAGGACAAGGCCCTGAGCGCCAAAAGCCGGGCCCTGGCCCGGGAAAAGGCGCTTTATGACGACGTGCTGGAAACCGTAGCCAATGAACTGCCGGCCCTGCAGGATGCGGCCCAGGCACTGGCCGAGCTGGATGTACTGAGCAACTTCGCCGAGCGTGCCACCACCTTGCGCTTCTGCGCGCCGGCGTTCTCGGCATCCCCCGGCTTCGATATCGAGGAAGGCCGCCACCCGGTGGTGGAGCAACTGCTCAGCGAGCCCTTTGTACCCAACGATCTGCTCATGGATACCGAGCGGCGCATGCTGGTGATTACCGGCCCCAATATGGGGGGTAAGTCCACTTACATGCGCCAGGCGGCCCTGATTGCCCTGCTGGCCTATACCGGCAGCTACGTGCCCGCCAGCCGCGCCACACTGGGTCCCGTGGATCGCATTTTCACACGCATGGGTTCATCCGATGACATTGCAGGCGGCCGCTCCACCTTCATGGTGGAGATGACCGAAACCGCCAACATACTGCACAACGCCACAGAATACAGCCTGGTGCTGATGGACGAGGTAGGGCGCGGCACCAGCACCTTTGATGGCCTGTCGCTGGCCTGGGCCACGGCGGAACATCTGGCAAAACACATCCGCTGCTACACCCTGTTTGCCACCCATTATTTTGAACTGACCCAGCTGGCAGATGATTTGCGTCACGCCGTCAATGTGCACCTGACCGCCACGGAGCATGATGACAAGATCGTGTTCCTGCACAATGTACATGATGGCCCGGCCAGCCAGAGTTACGGGCTGCAGGTGGCGAAACTGGCGGGGGTCCCGGACGAAGTGATCCGCCACGCCAAAAGCCAGCTGGCGGAACTGGAAGGCAGCGCCTCGCCGGTCAGCATCACACCGGCACCGGCGGCGGTTCGGGAGACACCGGCCAGAGTGCAGCGAACAACGGAAACCGCGATGCAGGCTGACATGTTCGCCAGCCTGGAGCCCAGTGAGGTGGAGCAAGCACTGGGTGAGCTGGACCTGGACAACCTCACGCCCAGAGAGGCTCTGAACCGCCTGTATGAACTGAAGGAAAAGCTCGGCCACTGAGCCGGGCTTGGTCCAGGTATAACGATATAGCCGCGAGAAGCTTGCGGGGAGTCAGGGCGCTCCCTACAATATTGCGCATTAAAATTACGATGAGATTGACCACCGAGCCAGGGAACTCCGATTATGACGTTTATCGTTACTGATAACTGCATCAAGTGCAAATACACCGACTGCGTAGAAGTGTGCCCGGTTGACTGCTTCTATGAAGGCCCCAACTTTCTGGTAATCGACCCGGACGAGTGCATCGACTGCGCGCTGTGTGAACCGGAGTGCCCTGCCGAGGCCATCTTCTCCGAAGACGAGCTGCCCGCTGGACAGGAGCCGTTTATCGAGCTCAACGCCGAGCTCGCCGCCAAGTGGCCGAACATTACCGAGAAAAAGGATCCTCTGCCAGATGCCGAGGAGTGGGACGGCAAGCCGGACAAGCTGCAGTACCTTGAGAAATAACTGAGCAGCCGCAAGGAACCAGAACAGAGAAGAGAAACGGGGCCCGCGGGCCCCGTTTTTGTTTTGTGCGGTTACTCGCCGCCATCCAGAATCTTCTTCACCGGTGCCGACTTGTAGAACGGCTCCAGCCGACGGCGCAGGGCCGCTTCCAGATAGCCTTCTTCGCGCAACAGATCCACCAACGGAATCCCCAGCTCTTCCACTTCCTTGATAATCACCGCCTGATCAACACCCACATCGCTCATCAGATCGATCAACGGCCGGTCACCGTATTTCTCGAACAGGTGTATCACCACAACACGGGCCACCTCTTCAAAGTATCCGGTCTGGCGGAAGGTTAACCAGAACTCGTAGCCCAATAGCACAAATTCCTGCAACTGCACCTCGCCTATCCCGGCATGCAGATCTTCAATGGTCTTGTCCTCGAGAGAAACCCACGCCGCCATCACGCTGTCCCGCAGCTCCTCATCGGTCAGCGCCTTGTTCAGAAACGTCTCGCTGCGGGCAATCAGCGCTGGCAGGCTATCCGACAACCAGGCCTTGATGCGACGCTCGAACGCCTCATCCAGGCCTTTCACCGCACGGTTCGCCAGGTTCTTGCCGAATTTCATCATCGAGCCGACGCCCGGTACGTTTTTGGTGATCAGGTTGTCTTCATACAGATAATTCACCAGCCCGTGATACACCACGTTGGACACCAGCTCCTGGTATACCGGGTGAGCCATGATTTCGCTGATGATGCGCTCGCGCTGGTGCCTCAGTTCCAGCGCTTCCTCCAGAAACGCCGAGGCCTGCTCCCGGGTGATGATCTCCTTCAGCCGGGTTTCACCCTGCACCGGAGATTTAAGCACTTCGGCGGCCATCTCGGCGGCCAGCTCCGGGATGCCCGGATCCAGCTCCATATCCATCACAATGCGCTGAATGACACCCATGATCTGGTCCACCGAGGTGACCCGGTTGAGGGTGACCTGACTGCAACGGTCATACAGTTCCGCCACTTCGGTTTGCAGAAACTTTTTCAGCTTCGCACCCTTGAGGGCGGCCATTTCATGTTTCACATGAGCCTCAAGCAGACTGTCCGCGAGAGGGGTGGCGGTTTTACTCATAAACCTGGCATCCTTTGGCTGCAATTCCGGAAATGTGCCGATGAGGCTATCATGGAAACCGTTACAAGGGGTTTGCCGGAATTACCTGAGATCAGGCAATAAAGGCCAGTCTCAGGCGTTACCGCACAGTTTTATTCCCGCCCCGTCTCCCGGAAAAAGCCCGTACAGATCAAAACACATCCTCCAGGTACCGCCCCTGCGCTCTCAAATCCTCCACTTCCAGCCTCAAGGGTTGCAGAATCTCTTCGAAAACCTGTTTCACCCCGGCGGCCATGTCCCTGCCGCCACACACCAGAACCTGGGCACCGGCATCAATCATCTGCCGCAAGGCGGTCTGATCCTGCCGGAGCCTGTCCTGCACGTAGGCCTTCTCATCGGACCTTGAGAACGCGGTACTCAGCCCCGTTAGCCGACGATCCTCAAGGTAGTGCCCCAGTTCCGGCTGATACAGAAAATCCGAATCCGCGCTTCGCCCGCCCCAGTAAAGGTACATGGGATTGCGGGCGGTATTTTTCCGGATAAAACCGGCCAGCGGGCCGATCCCGGCACCCGCGCCAATCAGAATGACAGGCACCGCGCCGGTGACCGGGCGAAAGCCCGGATTCCGGCGAATGAAAGCCTCGACACAGTCACCCGGTTGCAGGCCATGCAGGTAACCGGAGCAAAGGCCACCGGGCTGTTTGCGGACACAGATCTCAAACACACCGTCACTGGCCGATGAAGCCAGTGAGTAAAACCGCGCTTCCTGCCCTTGTGGCGGCAGGATGCCGAGCAGGTCACCGGCCTCGAACGCTGGCAGACGAGGGCGGCCAGACCGGAAAAACCAGGACTGCCACCCCTGCCCCGCGTCTGCCAGACGAAAGCGCAGAATGCTGGTCGGTGCCTGCACGGCCTGCCCGTAATCCGCGCGCTCTGCAAGCTCCAGCCGGAAGGTGCGGGGTGGGACCGGATCATGGCTCAGGGCAAGTGGCACCCCGATGGCGTTGCCAAGCCGGCTACCCCACTCGCTGAACCGGGCAGCGGAACAGCGGTCAATCAGTTCAACGGGTTGTATCTGGCTCAGCCCCTTGCCGGCGAGCGCTTCATCGACCTCCAGGGCAAACCGGCAGAAGTTCGGAAACTGACGGTCACCAAACCCCAGTACCGCATATTTCAGCGCGCTTCCGGCCCTGAAGTCGCGAAGTCGCTCCATGAATCGCCCGGCAGAGGCCGGCGCATCACCATCACCGTAGGTGGAGGTCAACACAAGCAACAGAGAGGCCACTGGATAAGAATCCGCCAGTGCGTTCATATCCGCGCAATGCACCCGGAATCCTGCCCTGGTCAGCCCCGCCTGCAATGCCCGGGCAAAGCCCCGGGTAGCACCGCCCTCTGAGCCCACCAGAACAATCGCATCGGCCTCGGCAGCAGCGACGTTGTCCCGGGTCTGTAACGACGACCGGCGCCGCTGCCACCAAATGACAGCTCCGGTCACCGACAGTGCCGGCACACTCAGCGCAGCCACACCGAGTAACAGGCCCAGCCACCAGAGACCCTCACCGGTATGTAACCTCATGATCCATTGCCGGACCACGCTGCCGGTGGACCGGGGCTGGAACTGCAGCAGCTCACCGGTGGCCTGATCAACGAACCCGGAGCCCCCGCTGGTGGTCAGGGAGTATACGTCCCGGGGGTCATCGGAATAGGGAAACACGAGTTCCCGGAGATCGTTAAGATCAACCTCCGAGAGTGCCTGGAGCCGGTCCACCGGACGCGGTTGGCCGCCGGAAACCTCGGCCGGGAAACCTGGCCCCGGATCGGCGACCTCGGGTATGAGGCCAAATCGCTGGGCCGACAGGAAGCTGCCGGTCAGTGCCGACAACAGCAGCCCCAAAACCGCCAATCGGGCTATTTCTGCATGAACCCGTTTACTGCCGGTGCCGGCCAGCGGCCGCATCAATGCTCCCCAGCCACCGCTTCGACGGGCCAGCAATGCCATGCCCGACAGGCAGACAAGCAACATCAGTGCGGCCGAGATGCCCGCCATCATCCGCCCTGGCGTATCCAGCAGGAACGAGCGGTGCAGGTCCCTGATCCAGACAAAGAACGCGGAGGGCTGGTAGGCCCCCAGACGCTCGCCGGTCACCGGGTTGACCAGATCGGCCCCGGCCTGGCCATCCCGGCTGTAGTAAACGACCACCTGGCCGGAGAGGTCACGCACAATCTGTTCGGTACCCGGGTAGTTTGCCACCACCCGCCCTGCCATCCGGGCAACGCTGATCTCGCCGGCCGGTGGAACCACTGCACCTGCCCGGTCCAGCGCTGGCGCGAGGGCCAGGATTGCACCGGTAACAGCCAGTGTCACCAGGAACACCGCCGCAATCAGTCCGGGCAGACCGTGCAATTTACGCAACATAACTCTGCTCCTGGTTACCCGTTAAAAGTCGTAGCGGAACGAGCGAACGTAACCCCGCCCCGGGACCGGCGTACCCGCGCCCCCGGTGGTCAGCGGTACCGCAACATCGGCCCGGTTGTCCCGCATATCCTCAACCGCGGTGTCAACACGGACTTCATAACCGCTGTCAATCAAAGCATCATCAAGATCAAGCGTGATTTTCAGGGTTCGGCCGCTGGTGATGCTGGCGCCAGTCAGCCCGTCGTACTCTGCGGGGTCCAGCCTGCTGCCCCGGGCCCATCCGCGCAGGTGTTTGTAATACTTGGACTTTCTGCCGGCCACCCAGAGCGTTCCCTGATACGCCCCGGACGCATCGGTAAGATAGAGGGCCAGGTAGGCACCATCTCCGCGATAGTCCGTTAACTCGGTTGTGAAGGTCACTTCACGAGCCTGCGCCAGCGCGGGCAAGGCGACTGAGAGAGCCAGGCCCAGGGCAAGAAGAATCTTTTTCATACCGTACCTCCGGTATCATGTTGAATTGCCAACTAATGGATAAAATGACTGGCGGGTTATTCCACCGTCACTGTCGGGCGCCCCTTGACGATGCCGTTATGGGGAACCGGACGATTGGTCTGAGCCTTGTCCCGGGCCTGACCGTCACCCCGGTTATCCCGGTATCCGTATTCGCCGTTATCTTCGTCTTCGTCGTCTTCCTCATCTTCGTCATCGTCTTCCCGCTCCAGCTCCATCAGTTCAAGAGTGGCCGGGGCAAACGAAGCCTCGGCACCAAATCCCTCCGGGGCCAGGCCCTTCACCTCATAACAACCGTCATCCACCTTGATGCGGTAGATCGTCCAGCCTTCCGCCTCCAGTTTCTGACGCAAGTGTTCCCGTGGCTGCCAGTCAGTCACCGGGTCGTCACAGTCATCGTCCGCCAGCACCGGTGCACTGAGGCACAGTACCGCGAGGCTGACAATCACAGATCTGGTTTTCATGGGGTGTCTCCTATGCTTAACTCCGGGAATTTCCACATCAGGCTAACGTCAAAAGCTGACAGCCACCTGAAGCGGATCAGAAAACAGCGGCGTTCCTTACTTTTAAGGCTGCTGTCAGCTTCTTGCGGTAGTATCTTTTTCACACATCGCAGCAAAGGTGAGCTATGCGGATATTGCTGGTGGAAGATACTGTGGGCCTGGGCGAGGCGGTGCGGGATCAGATCACCGAAGATGGCCATGCCGTGGACTGGGTGCAGTCACTGAGGTTTGCTGAAGCCAGCTTCCGAACCACCACCTACGACCTGATTCTTCTCGACCTGATGCTCCCGGATGGCCATGGGCTGGATTTTCTGAAAACCATCAGAGCCAGCGGAAACAGCACCCCGGTGATTATTCTTACCGCCAGGGACCAGGTATCGGACCGGATTGAGGGACTGAATGCCGGTGCCGACGACTACCTGATAAAACCCTTCGATCTGTCCGAACTGTCCGCCCGTGTGGCGGCCGTCGCCCGTCGTTACCGGGGCAACCCGAACCCGCTGATACAGGTGGGTGACCTGGAGGTGGATCTGCGCGATCACCGCATCCGGCGTGATGGGCAGCCGGTGGAACTGACCGCCCGCGAGTGGGCCTTGTTCGAGGGCTTCATCCAGCGGCCGGGAATGCTGCTTTCAAGGCAGCAACTGGAGGACCGGCTGTATGCCTTCGGGGCGGAAATCGAGAGCAACACCATTGAAGTCTATGTCAGCCGCTTGCGAAAAAAGCTGGGGCGCGATGCCATCGTAACGGTACGGGGCATGGGCTACCGCCTGGAAACCCATGAGACATAACCGCAGCCTGCAAAAACGCCTGGGGGCCGGCCTCACCCTGGGAGCCACTCTCCTGTGGCTGCTGGGCGTTGCCGCGTCCGGGTTGGTGGCGCAGCGCGAAATGAACGAAGTCTTCGACAGCGCCCTTGAGGAAACCGCGCAACGCATTCTGCCGCTGGCCGTTACCGACATCCTGAATCGCGAGACCATTACCGGCAATCAAACCGCTCCTGCACTGAAGGAGCATGACGAATACCTCACCTACGTGGTCAGGGACCGCCAGGGCAATCTTCTGCTGCAGTCCCACGATGCCGACCCCGGTGTCTTCGGGGATCTGCCCCGGGAAGGCTTCACCACCACGCCCACCCACCGGATTTATGGCGCATCGGCGGTCAGCGACACCCTTTATATCGAAGTCACCGAGCCACTGGCCCACCGGCGCGAGGCCGTTTTAAAAGCTGGTCTGGCTCTGCTGCTGCCGCTGCTTTTCCTGATTCCGGTCAGCCTCTTGGGAATCTGGTGGATTGTCCGCCTGTCCCTTCGCCCGGTGGTGGAATTCCAACACTCGATCGAAGCCCGCGGAGCCAGCGACCTCTCACCCGTGGACAAAGACCGGCTACCTGAAGAATTCGAGCCAACGGCGGTTGCCGTCAATCGGCTGCTGCAGCGGCTGAACCGCGCGCTTGACGCAGAACGGAGCTTCACCGCCAACAGCGCTCACGAATTGCGTACCCCGCTGGCCACGGCACTGGCCAAGGTGCAACGGCTGAAAACGCAGCTTGAGGATCGCCGCCTGAGAGAGAATGTGGCTGAGATTGAAGAGGCGCTGCACGGCCTGTCCACATTGTCCGGCAAGCTGCTCGAGCTGGCCAGGGCCGAAGGCGGAGGAGCCCTTTCACAAAAGCCGCATAACCTTGTACCAATACTCGCCATGATCACCCGCGACTTTGAACCTCTGGCCCCTGGCCGGATTCGCCTGACATTGCCGGACCATGAGGTGAACTCCCTCCTTGATCCGGATGCCTTTGCCATTCTGGCCCGCAACCTGATCGAAAACGCTCTGAAGCACGGCTCCGGGCAACAGCCCGTCGACATAATCATGACCGACGATGGCAGGGTGAGAGTCTGCAACGGAGGCGATATCGTGCCACCTGACCAACTGGCCTTGCTAAGAAACCGGTTTTCCCGCTACGACACCAGGGCAGCCGGCTCCGGCCTGGGACTCGCGATAGCCGATGCCATTGCCTCGGGCGCCGGCATGAACCTGCATTTGCGTTCGCCGGCAACCGGACGGGCGGATGGTTTTGAGGCCGAGGTCAATGTGACCCATGCCGGCAGGAATCCTGGCCCGTGAACCTGACCTGGGCTGGCCTCATTCTGCTGACCAGTGTTATCCAGACACTGAACCTGCCCGAACAACGAAAAAAGGGTGGCGCAGCCGATCAGTGTATCAGTGCAGTTCTTTGGCCTGATCCCGCAGCACGAACTTCTGGATCTTGCCCGTGGAGGTCTTGGGCAGTTCCGAGAAGACCACCGTTTTCGGCACCTTGAACCGGGCCAGATGCTCGCGGCAGAAGGCGATGATATCCTCTTCGCTGACCTCACCGGCTTCCGGCTTCAGGGTGACAAACGCGCAGGGAGTCTCGCCCCACTTCTCGTCCGGGCGGGCAACCACCGCCGCTTCCAGCACCGCCGGATGACGGTACAGGGTATCCTCCACCTCGATGGTGGAGATGTTCTCACCCCCGGAGATGATAATGTCCTTCAGGCGGTCCTTGATTTCCAGGTAACCGTCCTCGTGCCACACCGCCAGATCACCGGTGTGGAACCAGCCACCGCGGAAGGCCTCTTCGGTGGCGCTGGGGTTCTTCAGGTAGCCCTTCATCACGGTGTTGCCACGCAGGAAGATCTCGCCAATGGTGTTGCCGTCTTTGGGCACAGGTTCCATGGTGTCGGGATCACCGACCATGGTGCCGGCCAGG
The DNA here is from genome assembly GCA_014359475.1 of Marinobacter sp. Classification (GTDB taxonomy): domain Bacteria; phylum Pseudomonadota; class Gammaproteobacteria; order Pseudomonadales; family Oleiphilaceae; genus Marinobacter. The sequence goes on from JACIZI010000027.1 coordinate 18,096, forward strand.
GTATGGTAGCGGACACCCTGGCGTGCCTTTTTCCGGGCGCGGTCATCCAGCGGCAGCTCATCCCACCCGGACTTCCAGGCACACACGGTCACCGGACCATAGGTTTCGGTCAGGCCGTATACGTGGGTCACGCTGATACCCATTTCCTCGACAGCGCCAATCACCTGGGCGGGGGGTGCCGCTCCGGCGGTCATGGATTTCACCTCGTGACCGATCCCGGCCCTGGCCGCTGCCGGCGCATTGAGCAGTGCGTTCAGAACGATCGGCGCTCCACACATGTGAGTCACCTGGTGATCACGGATCAGTTGCAGGATCTTCTCCGGGTCCACGCGGCGCAGGCACACGTGGGTGCCAGCCATCGCGGTCACGGTCCAGGGGAAACACCAGCCGTTGCAGTGGAACATCGGCAGGGTCCACAGATAGACCGGATGCATGTCCATGAACCAGACGGCCTGATTACCCAACGCATTGAGGTAGGCGCCGCGGTGGTGATAGACCACACCCTTGGGGTTGCCGGTGGTGCCGGAGGTGTAATTCAGGGAAACAGCGTCCCACTCATTGTCCGGCAGGCTCCAGCTGAACTGCGGATCGCCTTCCTGTAGAAAAGCCTCGTAGTCCAGGTCACTGACCCGGGTGCCCTCGCCATATTCGGGATCATCCACATCAATCACCAGCGGCTTGTGCTCCAGATGACGGACAGCGTCCCTGATGACCTGACCGAATTCGCGATCGGCAATAATCGCTTTGGCCTCCCCATGCTCCAGCATGAAGGCGATGGCTTCCGCATCCAGCCGCACATTGAGGGTATTCAGCACCGCACCGCTCATCGGCACACCAAAGTGGGCCTCAACCATGGCGGGAATATTCGGCAGCATCACGGCGACGGTATCGCCCTTGCCGATACCGCGACCGGTCAGGGCTGATGCCAGCCGGCGACAACGTTCGTAGGTCTGGGCCCAGCTGTAACGAATGGCTCCGTGGATCACCGAGGGGTAGTCGGGGTAAACACTCGCCGTGCGTTCGATAAAATCAACGGGCGACTGAACAGCGTAGTTCGCATCCCGGGGTTCAAGTCCCTGATCGAAAATTGAGCTCATGGTGTGGTCCTCGTGCTTCGGTTTTGTTGTGATCAGTTTTGGCAATTCCCGCAGAATCGGGATACATCAACATGGCAACCATCATAATGAACCAATAAGAATATGATAATCATACTCTGGTATCAGGGCGCCTCCGATTAACCCCGGCGAGACTCTCCCACCTGCCGTGAGACTGGTATACTGCGCGGCGTTTTTTACCAACGGCAGGCAGCAACATGGCAACTTCACCCTCAGCGTATGACGTAATCATTATTGGCGCAGGCGCGGCCGGGCTGATGTGTGCTGCCACGGCTGGCTACCGTGGCCGCCGTGTGCTGGTTCTGGACCACGCCAACAAACCGGGCAAAAAAATTCTGATGTCCGGTGGCGGGCGCTGTAATTTCACCCATCTGAACAGCACCCCCGCCAATTTCCTTTCTGGCAATCCCCATTACTGTATCTCGGCGCTGAAACGCTACACCCCCCGGGACTTCGTGGAACTGGTGGATCGCCACGGCGTTGCATACGAGGAGAAAGCGCCCGGCCAGTTGTTCTGTCAGGACAGCGCCAAAGACATCCTGAACCTGCTGCTGACCGAATGCGAGTGGGCCGGTGCAGAAATACGATTGAAAACGCAGGTGCAAGAAGTAAGCGAAGCCAGCGGCGGTTACCAACTGGTGACCAGTAACGGCATGCTGAGCTGCGAGTCCCTGGTGATCGCCTGCGGCGGCCTTTCCGTTCCCACCATGGGCGCGACCGGTTTCGGCTATGAGCTGGCAAAGCAGTTCGGGCTGAACGTATTGCCGACCCGGGCGGGACTGGTGCCTTTTACCCTGCAGCCAGAGCTCAAACAGCAACTGGCCCCGCTCTCGGGCATCAGCTGCCCGGTGGACGCCCACTGCCACAACGAGCACTTCCGGGAGCCCATGCTGGTCACCCACCGGGGTCTGAGCGGCCCGGCCATGCTGCAGGTATCCAGCTACTGGCAGCCGGGCGATGAGGTCCATATCGATCTGTTGCCCGGCCAGCAAGTCCGGGAGGCACTGCTGGCGCTCCGCAAGGAGAAACCGCAATCCACGCTGGCGCAATACCTCAACCAGCACTTACCCAAACGCTTTGCCCGGGCCTTCAACGAGCTGCAGGGCTGGCATGGGCCGCTGCAGGGCTACAGCAACCAGGACATCGGACAGATTGCCAACACACTGAGCAACTGGACCGTCAAACCCGCCGGAACCGAGGGCTATCGAACGGCTGAAGTAACATTGGGTGGTGTCGACACTCGTCAGCTGTCCTCCAGGACCATGGCCGTTCTCGACAAGCCCAGTCTGTTTTTTATCGGTGAAGTCGTGGATGTGACGGGGCACCTGGGTGGCCACAATTTCCAGTGGGCCTGGGCTTCAGGGGTGGCAGCGGGCAATGTTTGCTAAAGATATTTCTCGATAGGCAGAAGTGATAGAACAGACGACGTAAACCGGCGCCACCACCCCACCCGGGGCTCATTATGGAAAGGCCCGTCAGAACCCTGCCAAAGCGTTTCCCCCTTCTCATCCAGCGTGACCTTCCAGCTGTTCCAGGGTTTGATGGTCTGCATCAGCCTGGTCGCCAGCTGATCAGCCAGTTCCGGGCTGCGAACGATCAGCAGGGTTTCACCATTGAGGTAGATAGAGCGCAGGTTGACATTGAAGGAGCCGATAACCAAGGTTTCCCGATCGATCACCACGGATTTGGAATGCAGGCTTACCTGCCCGACATCACAAAACCCGCGATCCTTCAGCCACTGCAGGCATATCGGTGCTTCAGGTCTGAGCTCATACAGTTCAATGCCCTTTGCCAGCATCGCCTGCCGCCAACGCGCATAGGCAGAATGATTGGTGACCAGGTCGTTACTGGCCAGGGAATTGGTGAGGGCGACAATCCGCAGCCGGTCAAATGCCGGCAGTGAGGCCAGCTGAGCCAGCTGCTCCTCTGCCAGCACCAGGTAGGCGGATTCAATCAGTATCTCTTCCCGGGCGGTCTGCGCCAGGTCATAGAGCGCCCGGGCCGTCAGTTTGGGCTGATCGGCAGGTTCATCCATATCCTCGGTCGGCGGATCAAAGACCAGTTCCCCTTCGGCCCACTGCAGATGACCCACGAACTGGCTCAGTTCTACCCGCGCACCCTCCGGCGTTTCCGGAATGGTAAACGGCCAGTCACCCGGCTCCCTGGTAGCGCTGCGCAAGGCATCCAGGCCGGCCGTCACTTCCCGGGCAGAAGGGGATGAGGGGTAAAGTTCGCTGATCGCCAGTGACCAGCGACTATTCCAGTAAGCGGAAAAACCGGCTCCCATGTCAGCCACCACCGGTCCCAGGGCAAAAATGTCCCGGTCGGCAAAATAGCGCTCGGCATGAAGGCCAAAGTATTCATCGCCGATATTACGACCACCCACAATGCCGGCCACACCATCAGCGATCAATGCCTTATTGTGCATGCGACGATTGATGCGCTGAAAATCCCGGATCAATGACAACCAGCGGCCCAGCCCGTCCCGCTGGTCAGACGGATTGAACACACGGACCTCGATATGGGGATGGTGATCCAGCAGTGTCATCAGCTCTGCTGCCGGAGCCAGGTTGATATCATCCAGCAGCAGCCGGACCTGTACTCCCCGGTCCGCAGCGCGAATCATCCTGCCAGCCAGGTACCGGCCGGAACGATCGTCGCTCCAGATATAGTACTGGGCATTGATGCTATACTCGGCCGCATCAACCATAGCTGCCCGGATCCTCAGGGCCTCATCGCCGCCATCCAGCACGTAATAGCCCGACAAGAGATCCGATGCAGGCCGCTCCCGGCTCAGCAATCGCGCAAGATAACCAGTGGTTTCTGGTGACATGTTCGTCATCCCGGGTTCATCGGCACGGGCCGGATTGCCGGAGCAGCCCGTGACAAGCATCATCAACACCGTTATACGCAATATTGCCATGACCCGGGGCCGCCGGCACTCATTGCGCAGGACAACGCGCACTGTCACAGAGCATCTCCTGTCGCAGAATCACCAGTGGCTTGCGGGCCGTTTCAAGGATGATCCTTGTCAATGATATCAGATGTCCGGCCAGGGCCGGGAAAAACGGGCGCTGAGCTTAACAGGGACAGGAAAGAAAAGTAAGCTGAGGAAAAATACCCGCGACACTGCGGCCCGATTCGCCAGCTGAGCATGCCCACACCCCATGGATGAAGTAACCACGCAGTTTCTGGCCAGCAATCAGAACACTATCAATCTCGCCATTGCCCTGTTGCTGGGCGCCATTATCGGACTGGAGAGAGGCTGGGATGCACGGGAGCAAAAGCCCGGCGAACGCATTGCCGGTATCCGCACCTTTGCCCTGATCGGGCTGCTCGGCGGTGTCGCTGCCCTGCTCGCAGAAGCCATTACCCCCTGGGCCTTCCCGGTGCTGCTGATCAGCGTGGTGGCGACCGGTATCGTTGCCTACAGCCAGCGGCTGGATCATATCCGCAACTTCAGTATCACCGGGCTGATCGGGATGGTACTGACCTTCTGCTACGGAGCCATCGCTGTGGCGGTCGATCCGGTCATCGCCACCGCCTGCGCCGTTGTTACTGCCATTATTCTGGACAACAAGGAAGAAATCCACGGCTGGGTGCAGAAACTGCAGTCCCATGAACTGGACGCGGGTCTCAAGCTGCTGCTGATCTCTGCGGTCATGCTCCCGATCCTGCCCAATGAGAAAATGGGGCCCGGCGGGGTTCTTAATCCTCGGGAAATCTGGTGGATGGTCGTGATGATCGCCTCAATTTCCTTCGTCGGTTACTTCGCCATCCGGGTGGCGGGTACCCGCAAGGGCATACTGTTCACCAGCCTGTTTGCGGGACTGAGTTCATCCACCGCTCTGACTCTGCATTTCGCCAGACAGTCCTCCGGCAACCCCGCGCTGACCCCACAGTACGCTGCCGGCATTCTGATAGCCTGCGGTACCATGTTTCCCCGCATTCTGGTCTACTGTTTCGTCATCAACCGGGAGCTGTTAACGCACCTGGTCTGGCCGGTTCTGGCCATGACGGTCCTGTTGTATGGCCCGGCCTGGTACATCTGGCAGACCAACCGTTCCCGCAGTGAGGTGAGCCAGCCGGAACTTAACCAGAACCCTCTGGATCTCAGCGCGGCATTGTTTTTCGGTCTTTTGCTGACAGGCATCCTGGTGCTCGGGGAGCTGGCTACCCGCTGGCTCGGCGATGCAGGCATCTATGCGCTGGCCGCTGCGTCTGGCGTTGCCGATGTGGACGCCATCACCCTGTCACTGGCCCGTATGTCCGGCAACGGGCTGGACCTGAACACTGCGGTTATTGGTATTGTTATCGCTGCCGCAGTGAACAATCTGGTCAAGTCAGGCATGGCGGGGGTAATCGGCAACCGGCAGTGCGGCACCCTGGTCGGAGTACCCATGCTGATCTCCCTGGGTGCTGGCCTGCTACTGGCCTGGTATCAATAAATCCGTATACTGCCAGCAGCATGTCCGCACTCCTAACGCTGCAAGGATCTTTCTATGTTGTTTCTGATGTTCATCGGTGGCCTGATCGGCTACGCATTCGGGCGCTTCCCGGGCTTTCTGGTCGGCGCAGGCCTGACGGTGGTATTGGCCAATATCGTCAAACACCGATTGGTGAACAAAGTACGGAACCTCCAGTGGAACTTCCTGGGATCCGCTTTTGCCGTAATGGGCGCCTTGTGCAAAGCCGACGGTGTCGTCAGCCGCGATGAAATCGAGATGGCCGAGACCATGTTTTCCCGTTTCCGCCTCAACAGCGAGCAGCGGGAAAAAGCCAAAGCGGCTTTCAACCGGGGCAAGAGCGAAGACTTTGACCTGGATCGGGAACTGCAATCCTTCATGCGCATCAGCGGCGGGCAACCTGCCCTGCTGCAAATGTTCCTGCAGATTCAGGTGTCAGCAGTCGCGGCAGACGGCGTGGTCCACGAAGCAGAGCACGCCATGCTGGTTCGCATTGCCCGGCAGCTGGGACTGCCGGAATCCCAGGTGGATCAGCTGGAAGCCATGTTGCGCGGTGCCCGCTCAGGGGCCGGAGGCGCTGCCGGTGGAGCCCCTCAGCAAAGCCAGCTGGATGATGCCTACAGAGTGCTGGGGGTATCCTCCTCGGTCAGCGACGCCGAATTAAAAAAGGCCTACCGCAAACTGATGAGCGAGAACCATCCGGACAAACTGGCGGGCCGGGGCCTGCCGGAAAGCATGCGGGAAATGGCCGAAGAGCGTACCCGGGAGATCAGCCACGCCTACGACATCATCAAGCAGGCCCGCAGCGAACCCCGTTAAATCTGGCTTCCCGGATCAGAGAACGTCACCTGCACTGGTGCGGTACGCAACCACCCGGTTACGGCCCTGCTCCTTCGCTTCATACAGGGCTGTATCTGCCCGCTTGAAGATTTCTCCGGTGTCATCCGCCCGCTCCGGCACCACGGTGTAGACCCCGATACTGATGGTCAGGTGCAGCACCTCGTCGGCCACCCGGAATTCGGTGCTGGCAATCTCTTCACGAATCTTCTCAGCCACCCGCATCGCCCCTTCTTCAGGGGTATCCGGCAGCAGCACTACAAATTCCTCACCCCCGTAACGCGCCGCCAGGTCCTGAGGCCGGGTCACATACAATCTGATGCACCGGGATACCATCTGCAGACAGTCGTCCCCCACCAGGTGCCCGTAGGTATCGTTGAAGCGCTTGAAGTGGTCAATATCCAGTACCAGCACCGATAGCGGCTGACCAAACCGGAAGGCCTTCACACAGGCAGACTGAAAGCTACGGTCGAAATAGCCACGATTCTTGAGCCCGGTCAGGGAGTCGGTGGCACTCAGCTCCCGCAGCTGTTCATTGAGACTCTCCAGATCACGGGTACGTTCCTGCACCCGCGCCTCCAGCAGGGTGTTGGCCTCGCGCTGGATCTGCAGAGATTTCTCCTGGGCCATGCGGGCCTTGCGTTCCTCGCCGAGCATCAGCTGCTGGGCTTCAAGCGCCCTTTTCTTCTCTCTGTTGAGCCGGTCGGCCAGGGCAACGGAAAGCAGAATCACGCCCAGAGCGGAACCCACCTGTGTCGCATTCTCGGTAATCACATTCCGCGGCAGAACCGTGAATTTGCTGAGCGCCAACACAATACCGCCGAACAGCATGGCAACCCAGGACAGCGTATAGAAGCGTGCCGCCGGGTCTTTGTGAACCCAGCGCACAACACACACCACCAGCACCAGAATACATCCGGTTATGGCCACCACAATAGACGGCAGGATCAGATACCTGAACGGTGCCAGCAAGCCCGCGACTGCCAGAAGTCCGCTGATCCCGACGATCACACGGGTAAGCAGATTCAGCCGCGGATGTTGATCCCGGGTTACGTTAATAAAGCTGACAGTGAAGATACCGCCAAATACGACAACCAGGTTCAGAAACACGATATGTGACCGATCATTCCACCAGATTGCCTCTGGCCAAAGGTACTGGTACGACACCCCGTGAAGCCCTGCCAGGAACAGGGGCATGGCGCTGATGTACCCCACATAAGAAAGGAAATGACGCTCGCCTACCGCCAGAAAAAGAAACAGATTGTAGAGGATCATCACCAGCACAATGCCATAGTACATGCCCTCGAGCATCGAGCGGGCTTGCTCCGCGGCATAGAAGGCATCAGGATCCCACAGCGTCATGGGCACCTGCATCGAGCTGGTGGTGTCTACCCTGAGATACATGGTCTGACTGGCCTCAGGACCCAGCTCCGAAGGGACGACGAAGTTGCGATGAAATATGGGCCGCTCGTGAAAGGGCAATTTATCGCCCATTTGCCAGGTCTTCTTTACCTGCCCGTCCTCGACGAGGTAGACATCCAGGTAATCCAGCACGGAATAAGACACTTCCAGAAGATACGGGACTGCCTCAGCCGCGTCGGTGACCAGGGTAAAACGGAACCAGTAAACGGTATCTCCGTAACCCAGACTTACATTTTCAGCATCATTACGGGTCCACGCTTCATCCGGTGCCTGCATCACCTCGGTAATCGACATACCGCGCTGCGGCGCGGGCATGTAATCCACGAAGGAGGAAAACTGTTTGCGTTTGTCCGAAGCACTCCATTCCACCGGCCCTGCCTCTCCCCAGGCGAGAACGGGTAACCCGGTCAAGATCCATGCGAAGGCAAGGATAGCCAGCTTTGTCATTATCGGACCCTTCAGCAGCTTTATTGTTCTGGCATGTAACCATGGCATTTTTCACGCTCATTATCGATCATAAACCCGAGACCGGCCTGTTCCGGACAACTTTTACGCAGAGCAACAACACACCGCAACACCGACATTACCGTAAGTTTCCGCTTAAAGTTAGCGGGGCATCCGCCGATATCTCTTTTACAATCACCCACTTTACCCAACACCAACCTGGACCCTCAGAATGAACTGGTATTCCCGCAGCATACTTAACCGTATCCTGACCCTTGTAGGCTCCGCCAACCTGGCCATACTGTTGGTCGCAACCCTGTATTTGAGCTATTCCCTGGATGCCGGGAACCGCTATCACCGGCTGGCGACCGTCGATATGGTGCGCGCCCTGGAAGTTCAGGACATACTCAGTGATTTCAAAACCCAGGTGCAGGAATGGAAAAATGTACTGATTCGCGGCAGCGATGACGTTCAGCGAGAAAAATACTGGCGGCAGTTCCGGGAACGGGAGTCGGCGATCCAGAACAAACTGGACGAGCTGATTCCGAACATTGGAGACCCCCGGGCCCGCCGGTTAATGGAGCGTTTCCGGAGCGCACATGAGCAGATGGGTAACGCCTACAGGGAAGGGTTCCGTGCATTTGTGAATGCCGGCTATGAGCCGGGGGCCGGTGACCAGGCTGTCTCGGGAATAGACCGGGAGCCGGCACGGCTGCTTGCCGAAGCCTCTGCGCTGATCCGCGGACAGGGACTGAGCGAGGCGGAGAATCTCAATCAGAGCGTTACCCGCAACACCTGGTGGGTTGGCGGCGCATTGCTGGCCACAGTGGTAATAGGCACCCTGGCCTGCCTGCTGGTGCTGGTAAAGGCCGTAGTGCGCCCCACTCAGCAAATAGCCCGCCAGCTGCACACCCTGAGCGAAGGCAACCTTTCCGACCCTGTGACCCTGCAAAGGGCCGACGAACTTGGCCAACTGGCCGATGCAGCCCGCAGCCTCCGGGAATTTCTGGCCAACACCGGCAACCTGATGCGGGACAATGCAGAGAGGCTTCAGGGTACCGGTAAAAGCATCCGCGCCAATGCTGGCCAGGTGTCTGACCACTCCGACCAGGCGCACCAGCGGATTGACCAGATTGCCACAGCAATGAACGAAATGTCCGCCACCGCTCAGGATGTCGCCCGCCATGCCGCCGATGTGGCCAGTCAGGTGCAGGAGACCTCGTCACACACCGACACCGCAGATAACCGGATCAACACCGCCATGAGCAGCATGGAGCGGCTCGCAGACCAGATCAAGAGTACCGGCGAGACGGTCACCCGACTGGCCAATGATGGCAAGCGGGTCGGCGAGGTCATGGCCGTCATCCGGGAGATTGCCGACCAGACCAACCTGCTGGCCCTGAACGCCGCCATTGAAGCAGCGCGGGCTGGAGATGCCGGGCGCGGCTTCGCGGTCGTGGCAGACGAAGTGCGCAACCTGGCTGCAAAAACCCAGGAAGCAACTGTCAACATCGATGATATCATCCAGACAATCGGTTCCGGGTCCCAGGATGCCACGGAGTACATGCGGGCCAGTGAAATCATGGTTCACGAAAGCTCGGATGCGGTCGGCCAGGCCCGTGAAGGTCTGGCGGAAATCCGCAACCGTATGAACGCGGTACTGGAGGCGACTACCCAGGTAGCCACCGCAGCAGAAGAGCAGACCAGCGTCAGTGAAGACATCAATCAGAACGTCACGGAGGTGGCGGATATCTCCGAGGCCATGAGCCAGTCTGCCAGAACAAATCTGCAAACAGTTCCGCAACTGGAGGAAATGGCCAGCGAAGCCCGGCAACTGGCGGAACGCATCCGTCAATAGCTCTGCCGGCGATCCCGCCCCCCGTCTAAAGCAAATCCTTCAACGTTAACCCCGCCCGGTCAGTGTTCTGAGGCGCTGGCCGGTGCGCTCTCCGATTACCAGTAGCGCCGGGGTCAGCAGCAGCGTCAGAATGGTAGCGAAGGTCAGGCCGCCGGCAATGGCACTGGACAACTGCATCCACCACTGGGTAGACGGAGCGTTCAGGCCCAGCGACGGAGTCAGAAGATCCACATTGACCCCCAGCACCATGGGCATCAGGCCCAATACGGTTGTCACTGCGGTAAGCAATACCGGCCGCATACGCAGGCAGCCGGTTTCCAGCGCCGCGTCAAAACTGCTCATTCCCGATGCCCGCATCTGATTGTAGGTATCAATCAGTATGATGTTGTTGTTCACCACAATACCGGCCAGGGCGATGATGCCCATCCCCACCATAACGATGCCGAAGGACTGACCGTTGAGCAGCAGCCCCAGTAACACGCCAGCGGTGGACAACACAATTGCCGACAGGATCAGAAAGGTCTGATACAGGGAATTGAACTGGGTTACCAGGATCAGCAACATCATTGCGATCGCCACCAGGAACGCGGTGGCAAGAAAGTTGCCCGCCTCCTGCTGTTCTTCGTTTTCACCGGCGAACCGCACGGTGATGCCCGGCGGCGTGTCCGGCATGCGCGCCTGCAGCCTGCGCAACAACTGGTCCACCTGCTCCCCGGGAGCCACATCAGACTTGATGGTGATGGTGCGCTGCCCATCCACCCGCACAATAGTGCCGGTCTTGGTGCCCGGTTCCAGTTCCACAAACTGGGACAGAGGCACCTGGCCGCGGAAGGAGTTCAGGGTCTGGCGCTCAAGCTGATCCAGTTCCCGCCAGTTGGCCGGCACACGGACGGCAATATCCACCTCATCACGAACGTCCTCCGGCCGGTAGGTGGCCAACACCATACCGTTGGTAACCAGACGGACCGCACTGCCGATACTCAGCACGTCGGTGCCAAAGCGGGCGGCAGCTTCCCGGTCCACTTGCAGCTGCCATTCAATGCCCGGCAGACTACGGTCATCTTCGATATCCACAAAACCGCCTGTCGCCTCCATGGCCGCCCGGATCTCGTCCACATAACCGTCCAGCTGACTGTTACTCATACTGCTGACCTGGATTTCCACCGGCTTGCCCGCTGCCGGCCCGCCCTCCTGTTTACGGAACTCCAGCTCAATGCCGGGAATATCCGCGGTCCGCTGGCGAAAATCCTGCAGGATCTGCTCCGCCGGCCGGCGCGTATACCAGTCAGTGAACTGGAACTGCAGCGTCCCAATCACATCCGGTGCCATCCGGTTTCCCGGTGCCACCATGGAGCGGGCATAGAGCGCTTCCACTTCCGGCATGCCCTTCAGGCGCTGCTCGACTTCCCTGACGACCGCATCCCGCTCATGAATCGACAGATCCCCCCTGGCCCGCACCTGCACCTGAGCCGAATCCGGCTCGACGCTCGGAAAGAACTCCACCCCGTGATTGAACTTGCCATAGGCAACATAGATGGCCACCACCAACAGCATGACACCGCCGAGCGTTAACCAGGGACTGGAGAGCAGGTTTGCCAGCAGGTGCCGGTACCTCGCTGAAAACCGCCCCTGCTGTGGCGGTTCCGTCGCCCGGTGACCGCCACTGACACTGCCCAGCACCGGCAGAAACACCAGGGCCATCGCCAGGGCGGCTAACAGGCAGACGATCACTGTCATGGGCAGGAATTTCATGAACTCACCCACCACTCCGGGCCAGTACAACAGGGGCACAAACACTGCCAGGGTGGTGGCGGTAGACGCAATGATTGGCCAGGCCATGCGGCTGGCCGCACTGGCCCAGGCTGACGACACACTGCCGCCCTCTGACAGGTTCCGGTCTGCCAGTTCAGACACCACAATGGCCGCATCCACGAGCATCCCCGCCACCAGAATCAGGCTGAACAGGACCACGATATTCAGGGTATAACCCATGGCCCAGATCACCAGAATGCCGGTGAGAAAGGCACCGGGGATGGTGAGCCCCACCAGCAGCGCCGAACGCGGCCCCATGGCCGCTACAATCACGATCAGTACCAGCACAATGGCTGTCAATACGTTGTTCAGCAGGTCTGTGAGAATATCCTGCACCTCACCGGACTGATCCATGATATAGCGGACTTCCAGCTCTTCAGGCAACTGCGCCCGGGCCCGGTCAATCAGCGCCCGCACCTTGCCCACGGTTTCGATGATATTGGCTCCGGTGCGCTTGGACACTTCCAGTACCAGCGCAGGCTCGCCGTTGATGCGGGCAAACCCCTGGGGATCCTTGAAGGTACGCTGCAGCATGGCCACATCACCGAAGGTGACGACGTTGTCCCCTTCCACCTTGATCGGCATGGTCATCACATCTTCCATGTCCTCAATCACGCCCGGCACCTTCAGGGCCATCCGTCCGGCACCGGTGTCCAGGCTGCCGGCGGCCACCAACTGGTTATTGCGGGCAACCATGTTGGCCAGCTGGTTGAAATCGATGCCGTAACTTTCCAGCACCTGCGGGTCCACTACAATTTCAAGCAGGTCTTCCCGGTCACCACCGATATCAACTTCCAGTACTTCGGGGATCGTCTCAATGGCATCCTTCAGGCCACGCGCAATGGTAATCAGCTCCCGTTCCGACATGGCACCGGAGAGGCCAATGGACAGCACCGGGAACAGCGATACGTTGATTTCATTCACCCTGGGTTCGTCTGCTTCCGCTGGCAGCTTGCTGCGGGCGGTATCCACCTTTTCCCGGACATCCTGCAGGGCAGTATCCGGATCAAATCCGGCATCAAACTCCAGCATGATGGAGGCGTGCCCCTCGGATGCCGTGGCACGCATCTCCTTGACCCCCTCAAGAGAGCGCAGCTCCTGCTCCATGGGGCGGATCAGCAAACGCTCGGCATCCTCCGGACTGATGCCCTCCAGGGGTATAGAGATGTACATCATCGGTATTGTGATATCCGGGTTGGCTTCCTTGGGGATTGACTGAAAAGCCGCCAAACCACCCAGAATCAGGAACACCAGGGTCAGCAGTGTGGTCCTGCTGCGGTTCATCGCCGCGTAAATCAGTGTTTTCATGGCGCTCTAACCCCGATCATCTGCAGCGGGTACCGGCTCAACTTTCTGGCCGACTGCCACAAAACCGGCCCCGCGGGTCAGCAGCCTGAGCTCGTCCGGCAGCCCGGCCACCCAGGCGCCTTCGGTGGTCACACTGAGCAAGCGGACATGGGCGAACTCCACACGATCATTATCATTCACATGGGTAACCCCCGGCCGGCCATCATCTCCAAGGGACAGGTAAGCAGGAGAAATAAAGTGGGCCCGGACCTCGGGCAGTGCAATCCTCAGGGTGGCAGTGCCGCCTGCAACACGCCTCCGGTCAGGATTCTGTACTATGATTTCCACCGGAAAACTTCGGGTAGCCGGGTCGGCCGCGCTGGCAATAAAATTCACCTTACCCTCCAGAGAGGTGCCATCCAGCAGATCCACTGACACGGGCTGACCTTCCACCAGGCCGGCCACGGATTGCTGGGGTACCTGGGCCAGCCCCTTGAGACGCTCCACCTGAACCACTTCGAACAGCGGGCTTCCAATCTGCACCAGATCCCCTGTTTCGACATGCCGGGCGTTGATGATTCCGTCAAAGGGTGCCGCTGGCAGCAGATGTTCCAGGGCCAGCTTTGCGGTTCTCAGTTCCGCCCGCGCTGCAGCCAGGTCGCTTTCCAGCGACAGTATTTCAGATTGTGAGGCGAGGTTATCAGAACGCAGGCGACGGGCCGCGGCCAGGTCGGACTCCAGCTTGCGAACCCGGGCTTCCCAGCGCTCGACGACGGTCCCGCGGCCATCCTCCGACAAGCGTGCCAGCACATCTCCCTTACGGACCTGCTGCCCCTGCTCTACCTTAATGGATTCCACCGTTGCCGGCACCCGTGCGGAGACTGCGACCGAACGCCAGGGCATCAACTGACCCTGCAGCCGGACAAATGGCTGATACAGTTGCGCCTGCAAAAGCTGAATCTGCACCCTCGGTAATTCGCCGGTCACTTCGGGCTGACTCTCCGGCATGGTGTCGCGGGACTGGCGAACATCACCCGTAGCCATCCAGATGACCAGTACCACGATAATCAGAACCGACAGACCGACGGTACTCAGTTTCCTTTTATTCATGCACCACTCACCCGCTTTTGCTTACAAGAAATCGGCCCGTGAACCGCCCGAAACAGACACGGAGTGTCCTGTATACGACCATCCCTCGCAAGAGACCAGTCGCACTTTTACACGGGTCAATCAATAATTGACGAAGCTTTCGGGGTCGCGCAGCCGGACGGGATGGGGCAGGGAGCCTCTGCGCCGGAAGGATTCCGCCCCGGAGCAGTCAGCCCTGCTCCGGATCATCACCGTCCAGGACCGGGGCGTTGCCTGCCGGCGATGGGTGCTGGCGATGGCGGCTGGAAAGAATATGGTGCAGGCCATCGCACTCCACCATGGGATCATCACAGTTCACCACGATATGGGAACGGGCGATCACGTAGCCTTTACCCGTAATATTGTTGCGGACCACCTGATACTCTCCTTCCTGCTGCACCGACGTAAACTCGCCGATAAAGCCGGTTTCCCGCAATGAAATGGTCTCTAGCTTGTCCCCCGGCTGCACGCGCCCTTCGTAATGCATCAGGGCCAGCCGCGCCGAGGTGCCGGTACCGGTGGTGCTGCGACAAATAACCCCGGGGTGTACATAGGTGGCAGAGCGTGACCGGAAATGACCTTTGGCAATTTCATGCTCCGGTCCCATGAAATGCAGGAATGGCAGAGGCCCCACATCGCCGAGGGTGTAGTGGGAAAAGCCCCGCTCGGCCTGAATGGCCTCAACGATGGCGTGGGCGGCGCGGGCCAGATCCGGCTCTTCATCGAGGGTCAGGTGAAACCCGAGTTCGGCGGCATTTACCAGTGCATAGAAACCGCCGCTGTAGGCGACGCTGTAGGTCACCGGGCCAATGCCGGGCACATCGATGTCTGCCCGGTGGGTGTGGATATAACTGGGCAGCCCTTCACAGGTAATCGCCTCCACCACACCGTCGTGGACCACGGCATCAATCTGCACCAGACCCGCCGGGGATTCCAGCAGGAAGCTCTGCCTTCCTTCCTGCTTGGGCACAATGCCGGCTTCCAGCACCGCTGTGGCGGTGCAGATGGTATTGGAGCCGGAGTAGATCGGGTAACCCATCACCTCCATGATGATATAGCCCGCCGCAGCCCTGGGATCCGTTGCCGGCACCAGCAGGTCCACCGACATCTCCGGAATGCCGTAGGGCTCTTCCAGCAGCAGCTTGCGCAGCCCGTCTGCATCGTCCCGCAGATATTCCATCTGTTGGCGGACATTGTCTCCGGGCAGCAGGTCGATACCGCCGGTCACAATACGGCTGACATCGCCTCCGGCATGGGTATCCATCAATTGAATGGTCAGTTCCGGCTTCATCAGACGTTCTCCAGCGCAAAGGGTTGACCGTGCTCGTCCCACTGGCTATCCGGGACGATCACAATTTTGCCGAGATAATTGCTGCCCCGGTTTACAAAATAGTCTTCCGCCCGGTGCAGATCCGACAGCCGGAAGGCTCCGTGCAGCACCGGCCGCAACTGACCCTCGCGGATCCATTCGATGAGCTGTTCTGCTTCCTCGCGGGTGCCATGGGAAACACCGAAGATTTGCACCTGATACAGGTAAATCCTCGTCCAGAGAATCTCACTGATATTGCCTCCGCTGGCTCCTGCAATACTCAGCCGGGGGTAGGTTTCCCGGGCATTCATATCGAAGATCATCGAGTCGATGAAGATATCGGTCATATCACCGCCGACCAGATCCATCACTGCATCAATGGGCCGGTCGCCGGTCTCCGCCCTGATTCGCTCCACAAAGCTGTCCATATCAGAACGGTCCAGCACGGCTTCCGCTCCCAGGTCCAGCAGCACATCGGCCTTTTCCGGCTTGCTCAGCGCATAGGGAATCGCACCCATAATCCGGCACAACTGAATCAGCGCTGTACCTACACCGCCGCTGGCTCCGGATACCAACACCCTTTCACCGGCGGTGACACAGGCGGAGGTGAGCATATGCAATGCAGTCTGGTAGGAACACATGCCCATGGCCGCCAGTTCCGCATCCGCCAGGTCGGAATTGTCCACGTGATGGAACTGGTCGGACGGCAGCGCCACATACTCTGCAAAACCACCATCCGCACCATGGCCGTAGTAATCCGGAGTCAGGTTGATGTCCCGCCGTGCACTGGCATAGATGTTGAAGTCCAGCAGGCCCCGTTCGCCAATACGGCGTTCATCCACCCCCTCCCCGACAGCCACAATCCGGCCGACAATGTCGGCCCCCTGGATGCGGGGAAACGTCAGGGTCGGGTTGCCTCCCATGCGGAAAGAGGCCACCTCACCCTTTCTGGTGGGGTAGAGTCCTTCCCTGGCCTTGCGGTCCGTATTGTTCTTGGCGGTAGCGGTCACCTGCACCAGCACCTCACCGAGGCCTGGCCTGGGCACGGCCACATCGTCCCGGTACTCCAGCTTGTCTATACCACCGTGGCCAGTCAGCAACATTGCTTTCATGGTGTCGGGGATCATGATCTACGATTGCTCCTTCTTTATGTTAATTGCCTTCAGAGTATGTCTCAGGGGCCAACTTTTCAGGTTAAGGGTAGTCCACAGGACCGGAATCGTGTAAATAGGGGACACACGAAACACAACAAGGAAACCGTTTATTTATGGCCAGCTACAACATCGAGATCGACGAAACCATCAACCTGCCCCGCAACCGCGTATTTGCCGTATTTGCGGACCACACCCGCTTCGGGAAAATGCTTGGCGCGCCGGTCAAACGTATCCGCGACAGTCAGGATGCGGACCCGAACGGACAGGGATCCGTGCGTAAAATCGGAATTGGCCCGATCGGAGCGAAGGAAACCATTATTACCTTCAAGCCCGACTCCCTGATCGAATACAAAATCATCGGCATGAGCCCGATCGCCAATCACCTTGGACGCATCAGCTTCAGCGATGCCGGCGACAAGGCCACCCGGGTGCAATACACCATCACCTTCGACGACAAGGTGCCATTTCTGGGCAAACTGCTTGCCCCGGTACTGGAAACGGGCATCCGCAAGGGTATCCGCAAGCTACCCCGGCTGGCCTGAGTAACAGACTGTCAACCGGGAAATATCAGCTCATTGACGCAAGGCCACCGGACGCAACACCCGTTCTCCTGAATGACACCTTTAGCCATGTCATATGGGGCCATTTGATGAAATTCCTATAGGTATGTCCGTGGCAGTTGTGTACAGTTGTACACATAAGAACGCGCGGCCAGGAAGGCCCGGGACAAAAACAGCCAAAGGGTGATCATTTTGTCAGCAACATGGAGAAGGAGGCTCAGTCATGAGCAGCAACTCAAATCGTTTGATCGGCCTTACCCAGGAACGGGCAATTGAAGAAAATACCGGCGTAACCGACCTGCATATTGGCTGGCAGGACGAGTACAGCGCGCAACGTCAGCAGGATCCTGCTGGTCATACCCATCAGGCACCGGTTGTCACCTGGAAACGGGATGGCATCACTTACCAGTATGTTCCGACGCTGCCATTCCGCGTCAATGTGACTGAAACACCCTGGCTGCGCCGGGTACTGGGTCTGCAGGAAGAACCCAGCTATCTGGTGGATGGCGAGCGCCTGATAGCCGACATTGAGCAGCAACTGCTCAGTCGGGGCCTCAGGCACCGCGACCAGGCAGGGCACGCCCACGCCTGAGCCTGACACACGGAGCCAGTCGGCGATTTATGCCGGCTGGCTCACCCTTCCACGCCCTTGCAGCCTGTCCCAACCGCCCGTTATTCAGTAGAATCCTTTTCTTTTGACGATTCAGTGAGACTTACCATGGGCAGAGCCTACCAGAACCGCAAGGAATCCATGGCCAAAACGGCCGCAGCAAAAACCAAGGTCTACAGCAAATATGGTCGGGAGATCTACGTTGCAGCCAAGTCCGGCGGCACCGACCCGGATGGCAACCTCACCCTGCGGGGGCTGATCGAGCGGGCCAAGAAAGACCAGGTACCCACACACGTTATTGAAAAAGCCATCGACAAGGCCAGAGGCGGGGCCGGTGAAGACTTCTCAGCTGCCCGCTACGAGGGCTTTGGCCCCGGTAACTGCATGGTGATTGTCGAGTGCCTGACCGATAACCCGAACCGGACCTTCGGGGATGTACGTCTTGCCTTCACCAAGACCAAGTGCAAGATCGGCACGCCGGGCAGCGTCAGTCATATGTTCGACCACTGCGCCATTCTGGCGTTCAAAGGGGACGACGAAGAAGCCGTCCTGGAAGCCCTGATGGAGGCGGATGTGGATGTCACCGACATCGAACAGGAGGACGGGCTGATCACCGTTTTCACGCCCAACACCGAATACGCCAAGGCCCGCCAGGCACTGACGGATGCCTTTGAAGGGCTTGATTTTGAAGTGGACGAGATCCGGTTCCTGCCCCAGACCACCACGCCGGTGGAAGGGGATGACATTCCGCTGTTTGAGAAGTTTCTGGAGATGCTTAACGATCTCGACGATGTGCAGAACATCTACCACAACGCGGAGCTACCGCGGGACTGACCTTTCCGGCTTCCTGAAAAGTGCCACGTCCTTGACGGGCACTTCCAACTGCCACTTCATTCGTTCGGCTATACAGGCAAGCGTCTCTTCCCGGTAAAACACGATATGGGTCGGGTCCCGCCGGTAATGCCAGCGGGCAAATCGGCTGTCGTCGGTCTGAAAACAGGTCATTACCGCCAGCCAGCCACCAGGCTTGAGCAAGCCGTCCAGTTGGCGGAACACAATGGCAGGCTGACGAAGGTGCTCCACCACTTCGGTACAGGTGATGAAGTGGTAGGTACGCTCAAACACTGACCGCCCGGGGGCAAACAATGGGTCATAGAGACTCACCCGCATACCGGTTTCTTCCAGCATCCGGGCCAGTGCAGGTCCGGGCCCGCAGCCAAAATCCAGGCCCGACATGCCCTCTTCAAGCTTTTCAGATAACGGCACTGCGACTTTTGCTAAAAACCTGCGGTAACCGGAATCGTCCGGGTTGTTGTCATGGAGAGCGTAGATTGCCCGCTCCTGCGCCGGATCAGGCCAGTGCCGGGGCGCCATCAGCGTCGCCATGCAGGCAACACAGCGGTGGTAGGTTACACCCTCAACCACCTCAAAAAACACCAGCTCCCCCCGCACTTCGCACACAGGGCACGTCCGCTCAGCGGGTGGCTCGTTCACGGTGACTACCGTCTTCTTTTATCATAATCGAACATCAGCTCCAGGGGTGGGCAAACAGGCCATACTCAAGGATACAGGAATCACTGAAGAACTGCGCCGATCGCCGGACCTTAGCCAGGGTCATGAGGTGCAGTACGCCTGTAGCATCCTCCGACTCAGGAGCCTTGAATCCGCTGAAAATTCAGTGGATGATGCTCGCTTACCCGCATTGCACAAACCTGAAGGCACAAAAGGATTAACTGGCATGTCGAAACTGGTTCCCATGGTCGATCCGGAAGGTCTGCTCGAGTACTCTGTTGTCTTCAACGACCGGGCGCTGAATCACATGTCTGCGGTTTTCCAGCAGGTCATGCGGGATATCTCTGCCACCCTCAAGCAGGTCTATAACGCTTCCGGCGCGGTGGTGGTGCCCGGAGGCGGGAGTTTCGGCATGGAAGCGGTCGCCCGGCAGTTTGCCCACGACCAGCACTGCCTGATCATCCGCAACGGCTGGTTCAGCTACCGCTGGAGCCAGATTCTCGAAATGGGCCGCATCGCTTCGGATACCACAGTACTTAAGGCCAGCCCGGACTGCGACCGCAGCCCGGTAGCCTGGCAGCCCCCGGCCCTCGATGAGGTCGTTGCAACCATACTGCGGGAAAAGCCAGCGGTGGTGTTTGCACCCCACGTGGAAACCGCATCCGGGATGATTCTGCCGGAAGATTATCTGAAAGCGGTGGGTGAAGCCGTTGCCCAGGCCGGCGGACTGTTTGTTCTGGATTGCGTGGCTTCAGGTGCCCTGTGGGTGGATATGAAAGCCTGCGGGGTGGACGCACTGATCAGTGCGCCGCAAAAAGGCTGGAGTGCGTCCCCCTGTGCCGCCCTGATCGCCCTGAGTGAGAAGGCGTTGGCGCGGATGGAGTCCACCACCAGCAGCAGTTTTGCGGCGGACCTGAAGAAGTGGCACCAGATCATGCAGGCCTACGAGAATGGCGGCCACGCCTATCACGCCACCATGCCAACGGACACCCTGGCCGTTCTGCGGGACCGGATGAAGGAAACCGTCGATACCGGACTGGATGTACTCAGGGAACGCCAGTGGCAACTGGGCCGGAATGTACGGGCGCTGTTCAGCCGGTACGGCTTCCGGAGCGTTGCGGCAGATGGCTTTGCAGCTCCCTGTGTCGTGGTCATGCACACCGATAACCCTGACATCCACAACACCAGCCTGTTCCGCCGGCAAGGCCTGCAAACCGCTGCCGGCGTACCCCTGATGTGTGGCGAGCCGGACACATTCCAGACCTTCCGGGTCGGGCTGTTCGGGCTGGACAAGTTGAATCACGTGCCACGCACCACAGAGAAACTTGCCGAAGCGTTGGAAAAAATCCGCGGCCGATAACCGGCCGGTCGGCAGACAGACTTATCCATGAACGATATCTTTCACCCCGGAGATGCTTTACAGGCGATGGCAGCTTCCACCGACAGCAACCCCCAGGATGAACGCCCCCTGTGGCAATTTGACCTGCTGGAAAACTACCAACGCCCCACCCTGCCAGCCTCCGGAGCCATGGCCAACGCATGGCACTCAGTACGGCAACTGTTCAGAGTTCCGGAGAAACAGACAATAGTTAGCACGACAGAGGCCCCGGATCTGCATGCACTCACTGCCCGGCAAGCGGACCAGGTGATGCCGTTACCGGAATCAGCACCACAGGTTAAGGCCCTGCACACAGCCCTGGCCGACTGGCTGGGTGAGCAGAGCCCGGGATTGTCTGCACAATTCATCATCGGCCAACCCGGAAACGGGACGGACCAGGCGCTAGAAATCCTCGCCGGCCATCTTGGGGGAACCCTGGTTTCACCTCCCCCCGTCCGCGAGATTCTGGCCGGGGATGGCCGCTGGCTGGACGACTGGCCCACCGACTCCCTGTGGATTCTGCCGAATCTGGAAGCCTGCTTCCTGCGCACTGTTCAGGGCATTGCACCCATAAGACACTTTTTCGATCACCTTTCCAGCGGCCGATTGGGCAAAGGCATTATTGGCTGCGACAGCTGGGCCTGGGCCTATCTGCAGAAAGTCTGGCCGGTGCCTGTGCCAGCTCTGGCCTTGCAGGCGTTTGACGCACACCGGCTCTATCGGCTGCTGGACAGTCTTGCGCCAGCAGCAGCCCGGCCACTGAACATCCACCATGCCATTAGCGGAAAACCGGTCATGGTCGTCCCCGGCGCAGCAGGGCAAAGCCCTCACGATTATCCGGAATTGACGAGCATGGCCGCGCAGAGTCGCGGCAACCCGGCCCAGGCCCTCTACCACTGGCGCAGCAGATTAAGAACAGCGCCGGAATCGTCCGCTGACAAAGCCACGACCGAGGACGAATGCAGCTCCCCGGACAGCAACACACTATGGCTGGCCGCTACCCCGGACGAACCGGTTGTTCCTTTATCCTCGAGGGAGGAGCTGCTATTGGTGCTGCATACCCTGCTACTTCACGGGGGCGTGGATGCCGCATTAGTGCCGGAACTGCTGCCCTTTGCCGACACTCACTGCCAATGGTTGCTGGCCTGCCTGCATCAGGCCGGACTGGCCGGCCCGGACAAGAATGGCAAGTGGCGGGTGAGCCAGGCAGGTTATCAATCGGTCTGCCAGATTCTGCGGGGTCATCAGTACCTTCTCGACTATTTCCAGCGTGCAGGCTGACACCATGAACGAAAATACCGCCAGCCAGATCTTCAAGAAAATCGATAGCGGCACCATAGTGGAGATTGCGGCCATCCTGATCGCAGTGACACTGTTGATTCTGCTGCTGCAGAAAGCCCTGCCCTGGATTGCCAACCGGCTACCGGGCAAACAGCGGCTGTTCCTGCTGGCTACAGTGCCGTTGCTTCGACTGGCGCTGATCCTGATCGCCTTTCTGATAGTCATCCCGCTACTGGTTGAACCCTCGTTCCAGAACATGATTGCCTTTCTGGGCACCGTTGGTGTGGCCCTTGGCTTCGCCCTCAAGGATTATGTGGGCAGCCTGATTGCGGGTGTCGTATCCATTGGCGAGCAAACCTACCGCAATGGTGACTGGGTGCAGATCGGCGACGTATACGGCGAGGTGCGTCACGTGGGCATGCGTACAGTCTCCATAGTAACTCCGGAGGACGACCGGGTACTGGTACCCCACAACCAGCTCTGGAACGTACCCATCAGCAATGCCAACAACGGAAGTGCCCGTCTGCAGTGTGTTACCGACTTCTACCTGGCACCAGAGCATGATGCCGCCCGTGCCAGAGCTCTGCTGGAGGATGTCGCACTGACCAGTCCTTATCTTTTTTTCGGCACCCCCATCGCCGTCATTGTGGCGGAAACTCCCTGGAGCACACATTACCGGCTCAAAGCCTACCCGGTAGACTCTGCCATGCAGTTCCGTTTCCGTTCGGACCTCACGGTTCGCGGCAAAACCGCCCTTCGGTCAGAGGGTTTCCGGTTTGCCAACGCGATGTTCGCCACCAACAGCGGGCAATAACCGGCCCGCTTTCCGGGCCGGCCAAAAAAACCCCGCCAGCAGGCGGGGTTCCAGGGGTTACAGCGGGCACAGAGCCAATCAGGAATTACTGTCGTTGTCATCATCGAGTGTGACGACACTTTCGGCCACCAGCTCGCGCCCTTCGAAGGTGTCTTTATCGGTGTTACCGGTTACGGTCACCAGGTCACCTTTCGCAATACTCTGAAAGCCCTCGTCATCCATCGGGTTATAGCTCATCAGAGTCGTATCAACGGTCATCTCCTGCGCGCCGGTGTCAATGGTAAACTCTCGCCCGTCAACGGACGTCACAGTGCCCGTCAGGGTAAGGTCACCGACCACAATGGGCACAACCGGTGCTACATCCAGATCGTCAACACTTTCTTCATCTGCGGCATTGGCATAGAACTGCGTACCAAGGTTCTCTACAAAAACGCTGCTTGCCTCAATTTTGGTGTTTTCAAATGTGTCATCATCAACAGCACCATAGACCGTCACCTTGTCACCAGGGAGAGTCTCCCCGAATTCCTCATACCAGTCCCAATCATCCATTTCAACGGTGACCAGTCCATCACCATAATCAAGCATGAAGGTATCGGAAGTGGTACTGGTTACCGTCCCGCTCAGGGAAATCCAGGAGCCATCAGGCTTCAGATACGGGGTTTCTTCAGCGGCCTGAGCCGCAACGGGTACTGCTACAAACCCGGATGCTACGATCAATGAAATCAGGTTGCGCTTCATTGTCTAACCTCCTAATCGGTTTCAAGCGAGAATGTCAGAACCTTTGTGATGACTTTCCACATCAGGTATCTGCCCTTCGTGACTTACACCTCCGGGTGAAAATCCGAATTTCAACGCCCCGTTAAAAACTGTTCATCTCCCGTTAACCCGCAGCTCATGTATGAAAGCGGGAATGTCTGCCAATAATCCGCTCACGGTACGCAGGACTGCCCTCCATAATCGCACTTGATACTCATTTGTATTCGGATTATCCTGCTGACGATTTATGAGGAGCCTCTATGCAGCCGTCATTCTTTGACATTTCTGGCGTATCCATGGAAATCGATGCCCGACAGATTCTCCGTGGCATCACCCTCTCTCTGGAAGAAGGGCAGGTTACGGCCCTGCTCGGCCACAACGGTTCCGGCAAATCCACCCTGCTCAAGATTCTCGCGCGGCAGCAATCCGTCAGTCGTGGACAGGTCAGCCTGCAGGGGCGGACATTTCACGATACCGACAGCCGGACTTTTGCCCGCACCGTAGGCTATCTTGCCCAGCACCCTCCGGCCACAGACGGCCTGGCTGTGCGGGAGCTGGTTGCGATGGGGCGTTACCCATGGAAAGGACCTCTGGGCCGTTATACAAAAGAAGATCATGCCTTGATTGACCAGGCCATCCGGGACACGGGCCTGGTTGACTTCAGAGACCGCATAGTCGATACGCTGTCCGGGGGGGAGCGACAGCGCGCCTGGATAGCCATGTTGTTGGCACAGCAGACAAAATGCCTGCTGTTGGATGAACCCATCTCTGCGCTGGACGTGAAGCACCAGGTGGAAACCCTGCGGCTGATCCGTCGCCTCGCC
This sequence comes from Marinobacter sp., assembly GCA_014359475.1. Taxonomy (GTDB): domain Bacteria; phylum Pseudomonadota; class Gammaproteobacteria; order Pseudomonadales; family Oleiphilaceae; genus Marinobacter. Next base: position 42,663 of record JACIZI010000027.1, read on the forward strand.
GTCGAACGATCACTGACGGTCGTTGTGGTACTGCATGATGTGGACCTCGCCGCCCGGTTCTCCGACCGGTTGGTTGCATTGCGCCAGGGGGAACTGATCGCCGATGGCACACCCCGGGACATTATGGAGTCCGGTGTTCTGGAATCCATCTACGGGGTACCCATGGGTGTGCTTGAGCGCGCTCCCGGGCAATGGGTTTCCTATGTTCACTGACATGACCACCTCCTGCCGCCATGCGCTGTGATCCCCGGGAAACATGGCCGCAACGTTACCGTGCCATGCTGGCCGGCCATCAGCTCGATGCCGGACAGGTTCTGGGTGACTCCCTGCAAACACCCGACCTGAACCGGCCTGCCCTGTTTTCTCTCGCCCAGGCTCTGGAGAACCCGGAATTATTGCGCCAACAGATCGCTGAGGATTACCGCGAAGTTGCCGGACAGGACCCGGTTGCCAGGCTTTCGGTTCTGCAACTGAACCTGATGATCAGCGTGATCTCCCCCCTCACCCTGCAACTGTTCCGCAACGGCGCCAGCCCGTTGCCGGACCCGAAACGGATATATCTGGCGGCGATCGACAAGGCGCAACCGCGGGATTATCGATGGTTCCTTGCTCCGGGAACAGAGGCCAAGGGGGCACCCGATTTTACCGAAGAGGCCGCCAGACAGCTCGAACACTGGTACCGCGTCTTCCGACAAGCGCTGGGGGTCAGCCCCGGCGCTTTCTGGAGCAGTGCCGCACTGGCGCTGGGTGCGCCCTTTTCCGCGGTATGGAACCGGGCCGGGGCAGCAGAAGTCTGTGCCATGGCCAGCGAATGGCTCATGGAATTCAACTGCCCGGCTCACCGGTATATGGAATGGTTACCCGCAGGGGAAGGCCCGGGAAAAGTGGCCATACCCCAGCGCCGGGGCTGCTGTCTGGACTACCGGCTACCGGGCGGTCGCTACTGTGGCACCTGCGGCGTGCATCGAAAGAAAAGATTGGCGGCCCTCAGACAGGCGCGGCCGCAAGTCTCCCGTTAAGCTGACGACACCAACATAAATGATACTGGCTATCGTTTGTGATGCTATAACAACAGGGAGTTGATCCGGGCCAGCGGGAATACTCTATACCTACAGTAGAAGATCACCGTTTTTTCCAGCGAGGTATCCGGATGGTACCGGCTCAGTGAGGATCGTTGGTTCTTTCGGTTTTTTCGAACTGCGGAACAGAGTCGGTAATCTCGAACCAGTCAGAGCGGGAGCCGGTATATACGTGTGAGGCCGGTCCACGACCAAGAGGCTCGTTGACCCAACCCACCCGCAGGCGCAGAATGCCGGGAATGGCATCCACCCGGCTGTACAGTTGGCTACCGCAGTTTTTGCAGAAGGCCCGGTATTTACCGGGGCTGGACTCATACTCCCGGACCCGCTGTTCGCCACTGACCAGCCGGAATCGCACTTTCTGTAGCGGCGCGCTGGCAGAGAAGGCGCTGCCGTGGGCGCGCCGGCACTGACTGCAATGGCACAGTGCCACCGGGCCCAGGGGGCCATCATATTCAAAGCGCACGTCACCACACAGGCAATGACCGGTCAGCATGCAACTGTCTCCGCACAATTCTTCAGGGGGCGACAGTTTAACGACCCCCCGGTTGAAGAACCAGCGGGGCGACACCATCTATAACTGCACACGCCAAAAGGAGGAGCACATGTCATTGGATACACTCCCGCCCATCGGTATGGGCACCTTCCGACTCAAGGGGGACGATGCCCGGGATGCTGTCAAGAGCGCACTTTCCCTGGGTTACCGACACATCGACACCGCCCAGATGTATGAAAATGAGGCCGAGGTCGGAGACGGCATCACCGCCTCCGGCATACCACGGCGTGATATCTTTCTGACCACCAAGATCTGGCATGACCGGTTACACCGCAGTGATCTGATCAACAGCCTGCAGGAAAGTCTGGCGCAACTGAAGACAGACCATGTCGATCTGGCGCTGATTCACTGGCCGTCTCCGGACGATGAAGTGCCGATGGAAGAATACCTGAACGCCCTGAAGGAGGCGCAAAAAGAAGGGCTCACACAACACATCGGCATCTCCAACTTCACCTGCGCCCAGATGGATCAGGCCGTGGAGATTCTCGGGAAGGGAACGCTCCTGACCAACCAGGTGGAAGTTCATCCCTTCCTCGCCAACCGCAAGGTGGTTGAACACGCGCAGGCCCTGGGCCTTACCGTGACCGGCTACATGCCACTGGCCGTGGGCAAGGTGATGGAAGACGAAACCCTGGAGCGGATCGGTAGAAAATACAATGTCAGCCCGGCACAGGTGGCGATTGCCTGGGTAGCAAGCCGCGGCATTGTACCCATTCCTTCCTCTACCCGGCCGCAGCATCAAAAGGCCAATCTGGAAGCCATGGAGCTGCGCCTCTCCGACGAGGATATCGCCGCCATCGACCAGCTGGACCGGGGAGAGCGGATTGCCAACCCGGGATTTGCGCCGGCCTGGGACTGATACCTTTCAGCGCGCCCGGAAAGCTACCGGACCCCGCGCAAGCCGGGTCCGGCAAGCCATTACAGGGCGTATTGGCGGTGCAGATAATCCAGAATGCGGGCTGACTCGAACAGAGCCTCGCCGGTATTCGGATCCTCCAGATAAGGCACCTGCACCCGTCCGTATTTCCGGAAAAACTCATCCCGCTTGCCACCGGGGATGGGGCGATAGGGACCAGGTTTGATACGCTGCTTTGCAGGCCCTGCCTCGCTCCAGTGTTCCTTGCCCAGATTGTGCAGGGTGTAGGGAATTTCCAGTTCACACAGCAGCTCTCTGACCGGACGGGAATAGGGGCTACCCTCAAAGCTCCACAGATGCAGGGGTTTTTCCGGCGCTCTGGCGGACTTTGCCCGCAAGCCACGGAGCATGCTCGCTGCCGATGCGGCAGAGCCCAGAAGCTGCTGGTAAGCCTTTGGCTGATAAGCCCTGGGGGCCGGTCGGCCGCCATATTCCCGGAACAGATAGTCGACAATGTCCGCAGACTCGTAAAGGACCTTGCCGGTGTTCTGGTCCACCAGCAGTGGGAACAACTGCTTGCCCCCCGCTGCTTCAGCCTCCGGCCGGAAACGTCGCCCGCCCTTCGGACACGGGCGGATGTCCACGTCCAGATGCAGCGCGGTCAGGGCTTCGCGCACCCGCCGGCAGTACGGGCAGGCTTCCATATCATAGAGAATCAAAGGTTTTTCCGGCTGCTGCGCAGCCTGTACCACCATGCAACCGCGCCAGGCAGTCAGGGTGGAGGTGGCAACCGACTCAAGAATGGTTGCCGTGTGTTTCACTGGGTTAACCATGCTAATTCTCCCTGGGAAAACGAGTGTGCCGGATCAACGGAACGCCATGAAAACCGTTTAAGAAGCGGATTACTATGACTGAAATGCCGCCGCCTTACAGTCGGTGACAAAAACTCAATAGAAACAGTAATACTTGTACCCATTTTAACGTCATGTACAAGCTTTTCGCATAGTACGGCTGGCAAGAATGGTCTATGGTAGAGAAGACATCCCTTCACCCTGTCCAGGTCAGTCCAATGCCGTTCAGCAAGCGTCTTTCGTCTGCCATTCGCCGGACCATCGCAGCTTCATCCCGCCGGTCGTCCGGGCTGCGCATTGTGGCTGGCACCCTGGCCTTGACCTGCCTGCTGGGGGTGTCTCCCGCCAAGGCGGAGGACAGCAACGGCACATGGAAGCAGAAGCTGAACAGTTATGCCACCGAATCCCTGCATCAGGATCAGGCATTGGGGATGGCGGTTATTCCTCTGAACGGCCCGGGTATCGCCCAGTACATCAACGCCGATGCGGCCATGAGCCCCGGCTCGATTGTCAAACTGGTCACGACCTATGCCGGTCTCGAATTGCTGGGGCCGAATTACCGTTGGGATACCGATTTCCTGACCGACGGTTCACTGTCCGGTGATACAGTGCACGGCAATTTCTATGTGCGCTTTGGTGGCGACCCGAAGCTCACCATTGAGCGCCTCTGGACTACCCTGAACGACCTGCGTGGCATGGGTATCAGCACCATTGACGGCGACCTGGTGCTGGACGGCTCGGTTTTCCGTATCGACGGCGGCTTCCCGCCGTTCAACGATAATGGCGACAACCCCCATGCCCCGTTTCTGGTGGAGCCTTCGCCTTATCTGACCAACCTGAACCTGATCCATTTTCAGGTGCGGGCAGACGAGCGTGGCACCCAGGCCTGGAGTACCCCTCACCTGCCGCAGATCACTATCGACAACCGGGTCTCCGCCACATCGGAAGGCCCCTGCCCGGCGCGTCGTCGCTTTGACTGGACACCGATTTTCCATGAAGATCAGGGAGTCACCGTGCGTGTCACCGGGGAGTTGCCCCAGGGTTGCCGGACCAGCAGTTATCTCTCACTGCTGCCCCACGAACAGTACAGTGCCTCCCTGATCCGGGGTCTGCTGACGCAGATGGGCATCAACATTACCGGCGACAACCGCAGCGGCACCACACCCGATGATGCCCGACTGATGCTACAGACCACCTCGCCGGATCTGGTCAGCATGGTGCGTGACATCAATAAATGGAGCAGTAACCTGATGGCCCGGCAACTGTTGCTGGCCATCGGTGCCGAAACACGAGCCGGGGACGACCCCGACGACCGGGTAGCAGGTATCAGGGCCATCTACGATTGGCTGGAAAGCAAGGGGATCAACACCAACGGCATGGTGATCGATAATGGGGCCGGCCTCACCCGCCATGGGCGCATTTCCGCCCGGCAGGCCGCCAGCATTCTTGAGCAGGCCTGGAACAGTCCCTACTCCGCTGACCTGATGGCCTCCATGCCGCTGATTGCGATGGATGGCACCATGGCCCGCAGGTTGCGTAATACCGGCCTGGCTGGTCAGGGACGCATCAAGACAGGTTCCCTGGAGGATGTCCGTTCCATTGCCGGCTTCACCCGTGATGAACAGAACACGACCTGGGCGGTGGTGGGCATGGTCAATGCGCAAACCGCCTGGAACGGCCAGGCCGTATTGGACCGCATCCTCTATTCCCTGCATTACCAGCCACCGACCGGCACTACCCTGTCCCAGGCCGCCAGTGCCCGGGGCTCTGGCGAGTCCGGGAGTACCGAAATTCGTTAGTCCTGACTGCTCCACAGCCCAAAAAGCCCCGGCACATGCCGGGGCTTGCTGTTTGCAGGACTTGAGTTATCGCTTGTCGTCAAGCAGCAACGGGGCCAGGGACGAGACATCCGCGCCAATGGCCAGTGCGGTCGTAATACTACCCGCCGTCAGTTCCAGTCCCGCGGTACCAGGTACCGCCGGGACATTGGTGCCGTCTGCCGCGATGACAACATCGTAGGTCGCCCCAGGCACAGCCAGATAACCACTGTCCTGGGTAAATGCCACGTCGTTCAGCAGCGGATCACCGGTCACCGGGTCACCGGCAGCGACCACATAGATATCCACCGGATTCGCCGCAGGTGCCGGAGATGCATGTACCAGACGGACATAAGCCTGGCTGCTGTCCAGCGGCTCACGGACATCCGTCAGAGTAATCAGAGCCTGCTCGCTCGGATTACCTGCCGCAATAAGGGTATAGGATTCACCACGTTCCAGGTCGAGGTTGCCGCTCAGGCTCGGTATCGCATTACCCACGCCCTGCCCCGCCGGTGCGACGGCCACATCCAGTGAGCCAGCGACCACTTTCAGGTATCCGATGGTTTCTGTGTAATTGAAGTCGGCTTCCAGCAGTTCGCCACCGGCGAACACGTCAACATCCACCGAATCAACCGCATGAACAACCCGCACCTCTGCGGAGTTATCCAGCACGGTGGCCACCGGGGTTTCCGCGTCGGACCAGGCCACCAGGCTCACCGAAGAGGCACCCTTGGTGCTGTTAACAGCTACAACGGTCACATCACCGCTAATCGGCAGTGTGCCGGAGTCGTACGCTATGGTGCTGGTATCGGCTGGTGCGATGCGCACCCGGTAATCACCCGCGGTTACCTCTTCCAGGGTAGCATCGGCTCCGAAGGGAACACCCGCCAGGGTGGGCATCTGGGGCAACTCGGCACCCGGTGCGGTCACGTTGATATCCACGCCTTCGACGACAGTGGCACTGTGAACCACGGTCACATCCGCCACATCGTTATTGCGGAATTCGGTGTCGTCAAGCACCTTGAATTCAAGTTCCGCTACGTCATTGGAGGCAATGACCGAGTAGGAACCATTTTTGGCCAGATCAACGCTCTGGGTCAGAACTTCTACGCCGTCAACTAACAACGCCAGTTTTCGAGTACCCGCCGGGACGGTCAGGTAGCCGGAACCCTGCTGGAAGGACACATCAGACAATTCCACCTTACCGTCAATCGCCACATCCACCGCAGGCGCATCTGCAGAAGCATGCAGTACTCGCAGGCTGGCGGTGGATTTGTTGTCGCTATCACTACAACCTGCCAGACCAATACTTAGCAGGGTACAAGCCAGGGCCAAACGCGATTTTTTCATGTGGTTCACTCCCATGTGAGTTTCAGTTCGCCATAAACGGCCACAAAGGTTTTGTTATACAACCTTTGTAAACTTCATATACGGGGGTGGGGGAT
>JACIZI010000028.1 GCA_014359475.1 Marinobacter sp.
GAAAACGGCTCATATTTCCCGGCTTTTTCGTTGCATAGAACCACTATGCGCCTCAAAATCCAGAAAATCTGCGCTCGCTTTCCCACCTTGCTCGCGACGATTGCTTAAGTCCGACAGGCTGCTAGAACGCTGTCCGCAATCTTGTGCTGAAAATCGATATAGCCGTTGGCGGATGGTGTAATGTCGCCCGCCAGCGGATCCCATTCCGCCAGGGTGATGTCGATACCGCTGGAAATGCCACGCCACCATTCCCGCTGGAACTGCGGTTCCGTCAACAGGCAGGGGTTGTTGGCATTTCTCAGTTGCTGCTGTACTTCGGCCATGTGCCGGGCACCGGGGGACACTTCCGGATTGAAAGTCAGCACCCCGTCTACTTTGAGGCCATAGTGTTCAGCGTAGCGGCGGAACGCATCGTGGTAGGTGAACAGGCTGATAGCTTCCAGTGGTTGCAGTTTCTTCCGGATCTCGCTTTCTGCTACTGCCAGCTTTTCACGAAACTGCCCGAGCCTTTGCTCAAGCCGTGCCGTATCGGCGCCCGGCAGCTCGGACAGGGACCGGGCTATCCGCTCGGCCATCTCCAGGGCCAGCACGGGGTCCAGCCATAGGTGCGGGTCGGTGCCGCCGTTGGCATGGCCGTGGGCTTCGTTATGGCGACCTGCTTCTTCCCGGTGATGCTCATCGCCACCGGCGTGTTCCGGCCCAAGGGCCAGAGTGCGGCGGCGCAACTCTTCGCCTTCCAGCAAGCGCGTCAGAAAACTCTCAAGCTGTGGCCCGACCCAGAATACCCGGTCTGCATTTTCCAGCGCGCGGCGCTGGGAGGGCTTCATGGTGTAGGTGTGGGGGCTGCTGCCGGACGGCACCAGGTTGGTAACCTCCACGTCCTCTTCAGCGACCGCGCGCACCAGAAGTTCCAGCGGCTTGATGGAGGTAACAACCCGGTTGGCCGCGGCTGCATTGAGTGACAGGCTGATCAGGAGCAGGGAAGCTATGACTCCGGATAACCGGGGGTTGGTGTTCATGGATGGGGATTCCTTCTGCAAATGAGTGTTATGTTATAACATAAATATCGTCCCGCGAAGTAGTATCCCGGCCCATTCCTGTGTGGTTATGTGTTCAGCGAGCATCACCGGTATAATGCTGCGCTAATTCAAACGCGTTTCTGATCAGGATAATTGCATGACTGTACGTACCCGAATCGCTCCGTCCCCCACCGGTGATCCTCACGTTGGTACTGCCTATGTGGCGTTGTTCAATCTGTGTTTTGCCCGTCAGCACGGCGGCCAGTTCATTCTCCGGATTGAAGACACGGACCAGACCCGGAGTACGACAGAATCGGAACAGGACATCCTGACAGCGCTGCGCTGGCTGGGCCTGAACTGGGACGAAGGTCCCGATGTGGGTGGCCCTCACGGTCCTTATCGCCAGTCCGAGCGCAAGGACAGCTACCGCCAGTATGCAGAAGACCTGGTCACCGCCGGCCATGCCTTTTACTGCTTCCGCACGCCGGAAGAACTGGATGCCATCCGCGAAGAGCGGAAGGCACAGGGCCTTAATCCGGGCATCAAGGGTGATCTGGAATTGCCGGAGGAAGAGGTCAAGCGGCGGCTGGATGCCGGCGACCCCTTTGTGATCCGGATGAAAGTGCCGGATGAGGGTATTTGCGAGATCAACGACATGCTCCGGGGTGTTATCGAGATTGACTGGCAACAGGTGGACTGCCAGATCCTGTTGAAATCCGACGGCATGCCCACCTACCACCTCGCGAATGTGGTGGACGATCACCTGATGGGCATCACCCACGTGTTGCGGGGTGAGGAATGGATCAACTCTGCACCCAAGCACAAATTGCTGTACCAGTATTTCGGCTGGGATATGCCGGAGTTGTGCCACCTGCCACTGCTGCGCAATCCGGATAAGAGCAAACTGTCCAAGCGCAAGAACCCCACCAGTATCAACTTCTACGAGCGGATGGGCTTCCTGCCGGAGGCTGTGACCAACTACCTGGGCCGCATGGGCTGGTCCATGCCGGACGAACGGGAGAAGTTCACCCTTGATGAAATGATCGGGAGCTTCGATATCCAGCGGGTGTCTCTGGGCGGGCCGGTATTTGATGTGGAGAAATTGCGCTGGCTGAACGGCCAGTGGATTCGTGACGAACTGACCGACGAGCAGTTTGTGGAACGCATGCGGCAGTGGTGGTTCAACGAAGACGACCTCAAGGCTCTGGTGCCCCACATCAGGGGCAGGGCAGAAGTGTTCTCTGACGTGGCACCCATGGCCAGCTTCATGTTTTCCGGGATGCTCGACCTGAGTCCCGGGGATTTCGCCCACAACAAGCTGGAAGAGGCGCGGATCAAGCGGGTGCTGCAGTTTACCCTGTGGAAGCTCGAGGCCCAGCGCCACTGGAGCAAGGAGAACATCTTTGCCGATATCAAGGCACTGGCCAGCGCCATGGAGTTGAAAATGGGCGACTTCATGTTCGCCGTATTCGTCGCCATCGCCGGCACACCGAATTCCTGGTCAGTGATGGATTCCATGGCCCTGCTGGGACCGGACATGACCCGCGCAAGGCTGCGACATGCGCTGCAGGTACTGGGTGGTTTTTCCAAGAAGGAAACCAAAAAGGTGGAGAAGGAATACGCCGCATTGTCGCTTTAATCCACAATCTGGCGAAGTTTTGTGCGGTTTGGGCGGGAATGTTCAGAAAACTGAAAAAAAGTGTATTCAAAGGTTGACGGCCATAGGGCGGGTCCTTAATATACGCAGCCGTTGAGGGGCCATAGCTCAGCTGGGAGAGCGCAACACTGGCAGTGTTGAGGTCAGCGGTTCGATCCCGCTTGGCTCCACCAATTTCCAGTCCCCTTCGTCTAGTGGCCTAGGACTCCGCCCTTTCACGGCGGCAACAGGGGTTCGAACCCCCTAGGGGACGCCAATTCGGCTGACCGGTTTAGTCCTCCGGTCTGCCAACAAAAAAACCGCCTTCGGGCGGTTTTTTTGTGCCCGCCTGTTACGTTTGTCTTAGCCTGAAAGCTCGCTCCAGACGCGTTTAGACGTCCTGTTCCTCAAGATGCTCGAATCAAAGCATTCGCTGCACATCGAGCTTGTCGGTATCTGACTTGGAGTTGGATCAGAAACGACCTTGGAAAAAACCCGCGAATCAAGCACTATCACTTCTCTGGAGAGCTGACAGATGACTTTGTGGAGAAAAAAGTGGACGAGGCCCTCGCATGAGGCCAAGCCACCGGCCATGCAATGAATTTCAAGTGAAAACTCTCAAGGATAGAGAAATGGTATGACTGAAGAAAAAAGCACCCCCATCGTCATTTACGAAAACGCCGATCAGGCGGTCGAAGTACGTCTGGATGCCGATCAGGAAACCGTCTGGCTGAGTCAGCGACAAATGGCGGAAGCATTCGACACGTCCACAGACAATATTGGTCTGCACCTGAAGAATATCTATAAAGAGGGGGAGCTGGATGAGGCGGCAACTACCGAGGAATCCTCGGTAGTTCGTCAGGAAGGCAAACGTCAGGTCACCCGCCGCATCCAGCAGTATAATCTGGATGCCATTATTTCGGTGGGTTATCGCGTCAATTCCAGCAGGGCGACCCGCTTTCGCCAGTGGGCCACCCGTATTCTGCGCGAACACCTCACCCAGGGCTGGACCTTAAATCGCCAACGCTTCGAAGAAAACGCTCAGGAACTGGAAGCGGCTTTAACACTGGTACGCAAGGCTGCCCAGAGCCCCGCCTTGGATGCAGACAGTGGCCGTGGCCTGGTGGATATCGTCAGCCGCTATGCCCAGACCTTTCTTCTTCTGCAACGCTACGACGAGGGCCTGCTCACCGATCCGCAGGCGCAGGCGGGTGGCAAACTGCCGTCAGTGGAGGAAGCCCGGGCAGGTCTGGATAGCTTGAAGGGCGAGCTAATAGCCCGTGGCGAAGCCACTGAACTGTTCGCCCGTGACCGGGCGATGGCCTGGCTTCGCTGCCCGGCAACCTGGACCAGACCGTCTTCGGCGAACCGGCCTACCCCAGTGTGGAGGCAAAGGCGGCACATTTGTTGTACTTTGTGATCAAGAACCCCCCGTTCTCTGATGGCAATAAGCGTAGCGCGGCCTTTTTGTTTGTGGACTTTCTCCACCGTAACAGTCGGCTGTTTAACGCCCGTGGAGAGCCGGTGGTGAACGATGTGGGGCTTGCAGCGCTGACGCTGCTGGTGGCTGAATCCGACCCTGCAAACAAAGACACCATGATCCGCCTGATCATGAACATGCTGGCCGAGGAGGGTGAGTGACCCACGCAGCACTCAATGAAGCTGAAACCCGCGCCGAACTGATTGACCCGGCACTGAAAAATGCCGGCTGGGGAGTCATGGATGCCAGCCGTATACCCCGGGAAGTGATTGCGCCGGGGCGGCTTCAGGGAGGTGGCCGGCGTGGCCAGTCGGATATTGCCGATTATGTACTGATTTACAAGGTCAGAAGCTGACGGTTATCGAAGCCAAGAAGCGTGCTCTGCCGGTGACCAAAGGGCTGGCCAGGCCAAACGCTATGCAGAGCGCCTGCAGGCACGTTTTGCCTACAGCACCAACGGTGATGGAATCTACCGCGTGGATCTGGCCACAGGTGAGGAGGGTCCGGTGGAGAGCTACCCTTCACCGGAAGAACTCTGGGCCGATGCCGTTTTTCAGTAAAAGTGTTTAAAACAGCTGTTTGGTGGCGGTGGTGGGTCAATGCGGAAGAGTAATTGGTGCCCCCGGCAGGACTCGAACCTGCTACCTTCCCCTTAGGAGGGGGACGCTCTATCCAGATGAGCTACGGGGGCATTGCGCAAGAAGGGCGGTATGATAGCCGCCCGTGGGCTGTGGCTCAAGGGGGTGGGCGTTATCCGTGGCGGCCGGAGACGAAGGGATTGGTAGCCTGTTCCTGTGCGAAGGTGGACATGGGGCCGTGGCCCGGGATGAACCGGGTGTTGCCGCCCAGGGGGAAGAGTTTTTCCCGGATGGAGCGGATCAGGGTGTTGTGGTCGCCCTTGGGGAAGTCGGTGCGGCCGATGGAACCCTGGAAGAGCACGTCGCCCACCAGTGCCAGGGCGGATTCCGGGTGGTGGAACACCACATGGCCCGGGGTGTGGCCGGGGCAGTGCAGTACGTTCAGGGTCTGCTTGCCCACGGTGACGGTTTCACCGTCGTTCAGCCAGCGGTCCGGGGTGAAGGTTTCCGGGGCCGGGAAGCCGAACATCTGCGCCTGCATGGGCAGTCCCTGAATCCAGAAATCATCTTCTCTGTGCGGTCCTTCGATGGGCAGGCTCAGTTCCCTGGCCAGTTCTGCGGTGCCGCCGGCGTGATCGATGTGGGCGTGGGTCAGCAGGATCTTTTCAACGGTCACGCCTTCCTCTTCAATCGCCCGGCGTATTTTCTCCAGATCACCGCCCGGATCCACAACAGCGCCTTTCATGGTTTCGTCGCACCAGATCAGTGAGCAGTTCTGCTGGAAGGGGGTAACGGGAATAATTCGGTACTTCAGGGACATATCGGGCCTCGATAATCTTTGGCGATGGGGCAGGCTATTATGGTAAAGGTTATCCATTGCCTCAGAAATACCGGGGCAGTCATTTTCTGCCTTCAGGAAACAGCAAGCGGGATTCATGATGAGTCAGGAGCCGTCGTTGTTCAGGCCCGTAAAGCGCCGCCGCCTGCCGTGGCTGGTGTTGTTCGCCCTGGCCGCTGCCGTGGGATTGTCTCTCAGCTTGACCACCATGGAGCCGGAGGAGCGGCTGGTGCGGGTTCAGGCGGCGGAGGAGTACGGACAGGATTCGATTGTCGCCGCTCAGCCTGCGGATATTCAGGCGTTGCTGCTGGATTACCGGAGTGATCGGTTGTTGGCGCTGAAAGCCCGGGCGGCGCTGCTGGTCTATCCATCAGAGACGCGGCAGTTGCTGCGGTTGTACGGCACCGAGCCGGAATTCCGCCGGGCGCTGGCAGAGCACGGGGAGCATCTGGTGCCGCCGGTCATCTACTTCTATCGCCATCCGGTGGGTTCGGTGGAGGCCCTGAACCGGCTGGCCCGCGCCTGGCAGGCCACCGGGCGCATGATGAAAGATTATTTTGGCAATAATGCCGCAGGCCAGTCTCAACAGCCGCAAGCCGGTGGTGAGCTGACTCCGGAGCAACGGGGCTGGTACGCGGTGAATTTTGCCCTGCAGGAAGGACAGGATTTCACCGGGCAGTTTGTGGTGGCCCCGGGCGGGGATATTGAATGGCTGTGGACTGAACGCATTATGGAGAATGCCGTGCAGTTCCTGACCAGTGGTATCGCCAATCTTGAGAAACGCTATCGCACGGACCAGCCCATCGGTGCGGCGGATATTGGCTGGGCGGCGGTGGATGCGGTGATCATCGGCAGCAGCCTCAAGCTGTTGAAGGCGGGCCGGGCGGCCGCGGTAACGACTCGCTCCGCAAGCCTCGGTACCCTCTCTGCCGCATTTTCCGCGCGCATGACGAGGGTGGGGCGGATGGCCTCGGTACTGGTGCGCAACGGCAAATGGCCGGCGCTGGTGGCACTGGGATACGTGGCGATACGTCACCCCGCCCTGCTGAATGATCTGTTTGCCAGCGTGGCGGGTGTTCTCGGGGTACCGCCGCGCATGATGCAGGTGACCGGCTGGTTTCTGTTGTTGATGGGGCTGATGCTTGTATTGCGCCTGCTGTGGTGGCTGGGGCCGGGCTGGATGCTGCGGGGAATGCGGGGCAACAGCTTCCGGTGATATGCTTGGGATTCTGAGAAATGAACCGGAGTGATTTATGGAACCGTTGAAAACCCTGCAAATTGAAACCGGCGAGCAGCCGCGCGTCAGCGTGATCTGGCTGCACGGGTTGGGGGCCAGTGGTCATGATTTTGAGCCAGTGGTGCCGGAATTCCGGTTTGCCCGGCAGCGCCCGGTGCGGTTCATTTTCCCCCATGCGCCGGAAATTCCGGTCACGGTCAATGGCGGCATGGTGATGCCCGCCTGGTATGACATCCTCGCCATGGATATCGACCGCAAGCTGGATGCGCCGCAGTTACAGGCGTCGGCGGATGCCGTTGCCAGACTGGTGGAGAAGGAGGTCAGCCGGGGCGTGGCGCCGGGCAATATCATCATCGGTGGTTTTTCCCAGGGCGGAGCGGTGGCCTACGAGCTGGCCCTGCGTTACCCGGACCGGCTGGCAGGGTTGTTTGCCCTGTCGACCTATTTTGCCACGGCGGATACCGTGCAACGCTCGTCTGCCAACCACGCCCTGCCGGTGTTTATCGGCCACGGCACCCAGGATCCCATGGTGCCTGTCAGCCTGGGTGAAGCCGCCCGGGACAAGCTGGATGGCATGGGGTACCCCACCGAGTTCCGTACCTATCCGATGGATCACAGTCTATGCCTGGAAGAAATTCGCGATCTGGATGAGTTCATTGCCCGTTGCCTGGGAGCCGGACTGAGCTGATGCCGGAGCAGAGCCTGGAGCCCATGGCCGTCTCCATTGTTGTGCCGGTATGGCAGGAGGCGGAGGTTATCGAAGACAGTCTTCGGGCACTGGAACCTTTGCGCCGGGCCGGGCACGAGGTTCTGGTGGTGGATGCCGGCAGCCCGGATGGTACCGCCAGGAAAGCAGCGCCCCTGTGTGATCGGGTGATTGAGTCCGGCAAGGGTCGGGCAGCACAGATGAACACCGGTGCCGGCGCCGCCCGGGGCAATCTGCTGTTGTTTCTGCACGCCGATACGCAGCTGCCCGAACGGGCTCTGGCGGAGTTGCGGAATTTTTACACTCACAGTGAACGGAGCTGGGGGCGGTTTGATGTGCGGCTGAGTGGCTCCCGCATGATGTTCCGGGTGATTGCCTGGTTTATGAACCGGCGCTCCCGGCTGACAGGCATCTGCACTGGTGATCAGGCGCTCTTTGTGCGCCGGGAAGTGTTTGAGGTGCTGGGAGGCTTCAGGGAGATGCCATTGATGGAGGATGTGGAACTTACCTCCCGTCTGCGGCTGGTTTCCCGTCCTTTCTGCATTCATGCGCCGGTGGTCACGGACAGCCGGCGCTGGGAGCAGGAGGGCATCTGGCGCACCATTTTGCTGATGTGGTGGCTGCGCTGGCGATACTGGCGCGGGGAATCGCCGCAGTCGCTGGTCAATTCCTACCGAACGGATGTGCGCAATGGCTGACTCTTGTGAGTATGCGACCCGGGTAATGCAATTTGCCAAGTGGCCGGAGCCGGGTCGGGTGAAAACCCGCCTGATGCCCGCCCTGGGGGCTGCAGGTGCACTTGGTGCCCATGTTGAGCTGACTCTGGCGGTGCTGGACAATCTTTGTGCCACGGGTTATCCGGTGGAGTTCTGGTGGGATCGGGAGCCGGCAGGCTCCGGCGAGGATGCCTTGCCGATTGTGCAGAATCTTCAGGCCGCGGCCATTCCCGGCAGAATCCAGCAGGGGGGGAATCTGGGTCAACGTATGGCCCACGCGCTGGCTGGCGCGGTGCAGGATGCGGGGGCCGGTGTGATTGTCGGCAGCGATTGCCCTTCGGTGGATGCGGACTATGTGCGCCGGGCGATTGCATTGCTTCGGGAACAGGATGTGGTGTTGGGTCCCTCGGACGACGGTGGCTATGTACTGATCGGTGCCGGCCGGGTTGTGCCTGGCATGCTGGATGACATCGCGTGGGGCACTGAAGCGGCACTGGAACAGACGTGCCAGCGGCTGCAAGAAAAGGGGCTCCGCTATGCCTTGCTGGAGCCCCGCTGGGATGTGGACGAGCCGGAGGACTGGCAGCGCTGGTGCGCTTACCGGGATTAGTCCACTGGCGGTGCTTGGCGGATCTGTTGGATGGCCGGGCGGTCGGATGTGTCTTCATCGCCACTGACCACCTTCAGGGCGCGGGTCCGTTGCAGCACGGCACTGTTGAACGTCTTCATCAGTTCCTGGGCGGTAATGCTCTGTACCGCCCTGACCATCTGTTGCCGGGAATCGAAGGCCTCATTGCCCCGGTCAATCTCGCTCCAGTAACGCTGGGAGATATCCCCCAGTTGCCGGTCCTGCTCCAGGATCTGGCTGATCACCGCCTGTTTTTCCCGCTGCAGGTCCGACTCACTCATGCCCTTGAGGGTATCGGTAAAGCCGGCGGAGAAGGCTTGTACTGCCTGGTCAATCTGCTCCGCGCTGGCCACCGGGCTCTGCACCACAAAGCCCAGGGCCGGGGTTTCCAGCATCTCGAAAGGCGTGGCGTAAACAATGTAGCCCAGTTGCCGGTTGGTGCGGATCTCTTCATAGAAGTGGCTGCTGATCACCTGTCCCAGCAGGCGGTAACGGGCCCGCTGTTGGTAACTGGTGTCCGGGCCCTGCATGTAAAGGGTGTAGCCGGTGTCCGGGTGATCGATGGCAAGGCTGACCGGCGTTTCCCCTTGCGGCAGCTGGCGAACGCCACTGCGGGGTACCTTCACGACTTCGGACTCTTTCAGCAGCAGGCTGCGCACCTGGCTGGCGATGTTCAGGGCGGAGGCCTCGGTCACGTTGCCATGGACCAGCAGCACCGGATCCACCCGGGAG
This sequence comes from Marinobacter sp., assembly GCA_014359475.1. Taxonomy (GTDB): domain Bacteria; phylum Pseudomonadota; class Gammaproteobacteria; order Pseudomonadales; family Oleiphilaceae; genus Marinobacter. Next base: position 9,571 of record JACIZI010000028.1, read on the forward strand.
AGGAAGGCCCGGGCGAAGGATTGCAGTTCCTCGAAGGTAACGCTGCGAGCGGCCGCCAGTTTGTCCTCGGTCTCGAAGGTACCTTCAATCAAAAGGCTCTGGATGAACTCGGCGGTTTGCTGCACCGGGCGCTCGCGTGCCTGGTTTTCCAGGTTGTCGATCAGTTGCTGTCGGGCGATCCGGAACCGCTGTTCGGTCAGTTGCGGTTGTTGGATCTGCACCAGAGTGCGCCGTAACAGGGTTGCCAGCTTGTCGCTGTAACCGCCGGTGCGCAGGGTGATACCGCGCAGGTGGGAGTACACGCTGTAATCCAGGCCGGCGAGCTGGGCCGGGTAAGCCCAGGCGTTGATGTTGGTGCGGATGGCATCCAGCAGCAGGTCGGTGAGCACCTTGCTGCGGGCAGAGGCACGTACCGCAGGGGTTCGCAGGCTGAGGAAGATGTTCGCTTTGGGGGTGTTGAAGCGGGTATCCCGGGCAAACCAGAGTTCAACGCCGCCATGATTCCCAAGCCTGACCGGCTGCTCCATGGTGCTGCCGTCCACCAGGGCCAGCTCTTCCGGAATGAAGGGGTTGGGGCCGGGTAGCGCCAGCTGGTCCGCCAGTGGGTGGCGGGTACCGGCCGTGACGCGCCGGGGTAAATCAGAGCGGGCCCATTCTGCCTGGTACCAGAGAGTCTGCCGCGGGTCCTGCAGTTCTGCGGCAGATGCGTAGCTGAACACCATGACGTTGTCGGGCGTCAGCCGGTCCAGAATGGCCCGGTACTGGTCCGGTGCGTACTCCTGCATCAGCCACGGCGCACTCAGCACTTCTTTGGCGGGGATATATTGCAGCAGGCCGGAGAGGCGCATCACCTCATGCCGGGGCTGGCCCTGTTCCCGGAAACGGAAGTCGATCTGCGCCAGGCGCTGCATTTCCTCGAAACGCTCCCGGCTGATGCCCTTGTCTCTTACCTGATCGATATAATTGAAGGTCAACTGCACAATCTCGTCCTGGCGCTCGAATCCTTCCGGCGTGAGGGCCATGTTGATTTCGAACAGCGCATTGCTGCCGGTGTCCATCCCAGTGCCGGCGGACAGGCTCTCCACGAGGCCCTGGTCTTTCAGGGTCTGGAACAGGCTGCCGGGACCTTCGTGACCCAGCAGGTTGCCCACGTAATTGGCAGGTTTGGCACGGTAGTGGGCTTCCTGGGACGGAATCGGGAAGCTGAGGGTCAGGGTGCGCAGGTCCTTGAGGGCCTTGCCGGTGACTTTCGAGGGCAGGCTGTCAGGTGCGTACAGGGGCACATCAAACCGCTTCGGCATCAGGTCCCGGTCTTCAATACGGCTGAAACGGTCCCGCACCATCGCCTCCAGCCTGTCCAGGGATTGCGGCCCGTAGACCGCCAGGGTCATCAGGTCGGATGAATAATGTTCTTTCCAGAAGCGGATCAGATCCGGGCGCAGGGGACGCTCTTCGGTGTTTTCCAGGGTGCTGAGGTTACCCACGGCAAACTGGTGAAAGGGATGCGCGGGGTTGGCAGCGGCCTTCTTGATGGAGTAGAAGCGCCGGCCGTCTTCTTTCTGTTTGGCGCTGAACTCCGAATGTACGGCGTTGCGCTCGCGGTCTACCAGCTCCGCAGTAAACAGCGGGGCGGAGAACTGCTGGGCGAAGCGGTCCAGCGCACCGTCCAGGTGTTCCGCCTGGATGTCGAAGAAGTAATTGGTTTCCCGGAAGGAGGTAAACGCGTTGTGACTGCCACCGTGGCTGCTGATGAACTGCTGGTACTCCCCCGGCTCCGGGTATTTTTCGGTACCCAGGAACAGCATGTGCTCGAGGAAGTGGGCCAGGCCCTCGCGGTCCGCCGGGTCATTGCCGCTGCCCACTGCGACATTCATGGAGGCGGCGGCCTTGTCGGAATCCGGCGCATGTACCAGCAGTACCTCCAGCCCGTTCTGCAGGGTCAGGTGGCGGTACTGATTGTTGTCGTTGGGGCTTTTCCGGAAGTCCTGGGCGGCCAGGCTGGTGGCCAGCAGCAGGAGCATAAACAGGGCAGTGATTGGTGCGGGCAGTCGTCCGGGCATGTAATCTCTCGCGTGTTCCTGGTTGCTCAGTCCGCCTCAGGCCAGCGCTCTGGCTGGCTCAAGGCGCTTGTCCTGTTCAGTGAATCTGGGGGTCTGCTGCCTTTACGCCGGGGGTCTGCTCCAGGCTCTTGCGGGCCAGGGAGGCGGCTGCTTCACCGTCCAGACCGCCAGAGGCAATCCGTTCCAGCACACTCTGCATCACCGCCACCGCCTGGTGGTAGTCGGCAAACTCGGCGCGGAAGGCATCGTCGATGGCCTGGTAAACCGCCTGGATTTTTTCCTCCCGGGAGCCGTTCTCGCTGGCGGTGTCGTTGATGGCCTTGAGGCAGGCCCGGGCAATGGCAATGTATCGGTCGGTGTTGGCGTTGTCGTTTTGCATGCTGGTACTGACAGGCTCCCGTTGATTTGGTTCAGAGGTGGAGATGTTACCGGATGTTCCCGGATTCTTCCGTGGTATTCTCTTGGTTCTCTGTGTCATCCTCGTCCCCTTCTGCCGGCACGGGTGGCGGAAAGCCTCCCAGATCCTTCCAGCGATTGACAATGCCACAGAACAGGTCGGCGGTTTTCTCCGCGTCGTAGGCGGCGGAATGGGCTTCCTTGTTGTTGAACGGAATGCCCGCCAGTTTGCAGGCCTGGGCCAGCACCGTGTGCCCGTAAGCCAGTCCCGCCAGAGTGGCGGTGTCGAATGTGGAGAAGGGGTGGAACGGGTTGCGGCGGATATCCTGTCGCAGCGCCGCCGCAAACAGGAAGTTGTGATCGAAGGTGGCATTATGGCCCACCAGCACCGCCCGTTTGCAGTCATGGGCTTTGACCGCCTTGCGGATGGGGCGGAATATCTCGCTCAGTCCCTCGCGCTCCGGCACCGCTTCCCGTTCGGAGCTCCACGGGTCGATACCCGTGAAATCCAGCGCGGACTGCTCCAGGTTGGCACCCTCGAACGGGTCGATATGCTGCACGTGGGTTTCTTCCCGGCGCAGGTAGCCGTCCTCGTCCATGGTAAGGATCACAGCGGCGACTTCCAGCAGAGCATCGGTTTCAGCGTTGAACCCGCCGGTTTCCACGTCCACCACCACGGGCAGAAAGCCCCGGAAGCGTCGGGACATGGGGTGGCGCGGTTGTTGCGTTTGTTCAGTCACTCAGACTCCTTGGGGTGTCAGGCCAGCTGCCAGTTGATGGTTTCACCGGCTTTGAGCGGCACGATCTCTTCGCTGCCCAGGGGCAGGCGTTCGGGCATGGTCCATGGCGAGCGTGCCAGGGTAACCGTATCGGTATTGCGGGGCAGGCCGTAGAAGTCCGCGCCGTTGAAGCTGGCAAAGGCTTCCAGTTTGTCCAGAATGCCCAGCTGTTCAAAGATGTCTGCGTACAGGGGCAGGGCACCGTAGGCGGAATAACAGCCGGCACAGCCGCAATCAGACTCCTTGCGCCCGATGGTGTGGGGAGCCGAGTCGGTGCCCAGGAAGAAACGCGGGTCGCCGCTGGCCACCGCTTCCTGCAGGGCTTTCTGGTGCCGGTCCCGCTTGAGGATCGGCAGGCAATACAGGTGCGGCCGGATACCGCCCACCAGCAGGTGATTGCGGTTGAACATCAGATGCTGCGGGGTCAGGGTCGCCCCCAGTTTGCCGCCCTCGTGCTGTTGCACGAAGCGGGCGGAATCTTCGGTGGTGATGTGCTCCAGCACCACTTTCAGCTCCGGGAAGTCCGCCAGCGTCGGGGCCAGAACCCGTTCCAGGAAGACTTTTTCCCGGTCGAAAATATCAATTGCCGGATCGGTGACCTCGCCGTGAACCAGCAGCAGCATACCGCAGTCCTTCATGGCGTCCAGCACCGGATAGATGCGGCGGATATCGGTGACTCCGGAGGCCGAGTTCGTGGTGGCACCCGCTGGGTAGAGCTTGGCGGCGATCACACCGTCGGCTTTCGCCTCGCGGATGTCGTCCGGGGTGGTGGCCTCGGTCAGGTACAGGGTCATCAGCGGCTGGAACCCGGTGTCTCCGGCGGCAGCCAGAATCCGTTCGCGGTAGGCCATGGCCTGCTCCGCAGTCGTGATCGGGGGAACCAGGTTGGGCATGATGATGGCGCGGCCAAAGCAGCGGGCGGTGGCCGGCACAACGGCATCCAGCACTTCGCCATCCCGCACGTGCAGGTGCCAGTCGTCGGGCCGGGTAAGGGTAATCTGGTCAGTCATGGAGACAGAGTCCTGTCGGCGGCTGCAAAAAATGTCGCGGAATTATACCAGAAGCGCCCTAAAGAATGTGGGGCGGCAGCCGTTAAACGGTTTGATACACCATAACCACTCTTTACAGGCTGGACCATGGGCGCAAACAAGGCCGCAAAGATCACTGCAACCCTGCCGGGCATCGCGCTGGCAGTCTCTTTGTCGTGTCAGTCTGTCGCGGGCACTTATGGTGCGGGCATTGAGAACAGTCAGTGGTACCTGTCGGACTCGGTGTTCGAGTGTTCGCTGGTGCATGATATTCCCGGCTATGGCCGGGCGGTTTTCTACCACCGGGCTGGTGAGTCCCTGTCGTTCTACCTGGAATCCCGGGTGCCGCTGATGCGCCCCGGCAAGGCGCTTGTGGCGGTGGAAGCACCTGCCTGGCGCCCGGGTGTCGAGACGCGCAAGTTGGGCTATGTGCCGGTGGCGGAAGGTCGCCGACAGGTGAAGCTGGAGGCCCGTCACGCCATGCAGCTGATGCAGGGGTTGCTGGAAGGTATGGCCCCCACGGTCACACGCCGGGCCTGGTACAACGACGAAGCCATCCGGGTGCGGGTATCCAATATCAATTTCGCCCGCCAGATGGATGGCTACCAGGTGTGTGCGGCCAACCTGCTGCCGGTTAACTACGACCAGATCCGCCGCTCAAGAGTGGCTTTTGCCAGTGGCAGCACCTCGCTGTCGGACACGGACCGGCAACTGCTGGACAACATTGCTGAATTTGTGATGGCGGACAGCACGGTGGAGCGGATATTTGTGGACGGCCACTCGGACCGGATCGGCAGCCGCATCACCAACCGGGCGCTGTCTGAGGAGCGCGCCAAGGTGGTGGCAGACTATCTTCGCAGCAAAGGCATCTCGTCGGATATGATTACCGTCCGCGCCCACGGCGACCAGTACCCGGTGTCGAGCCGGCCCGCTGATAATCGCAGAACCACGATCCGCCTGCAGAGGCAGGGTGAAGCAACCGATCTGCAACAAGCCAGTGGCGGTTATGCTGCCGACATACCCAACGGGTAATCAGGCACCGGACGTCAGCTAACCTGCGTGAGTACGTCCAGATGGCTGTTGACACTTTCTGCCAGTGCCGCCAGGTGGTACCCGCCTTCCAGGGTCGAGATCAGCCGGTCGTTGGCGTGTTCTGCCGCCACCCCCACCAGCATTTCAGTCAGCCAGCGGTAGTCTTCCGTTTCAAGGTTCAGTTCTGCCAACGGGTCGAGCCGGTGTCCGTCAAAACCCGCTGACACCAGTACCAGCTGGGGCCGGAACGCATTCAGTTTTGTCAGCCAGCCTTCTTCCACGGCCTTGCGGTACGCTTCCGGGGAGCTGCCCGCCGGGATCGGAATGTTGACGATGTTTTCCGGCTGCCGGTGCACGTGGGAATGGGGATAGAAGGGGTGCTGGAAGCTTGAGCACATCAGGATGCGTTCGTCGCCGCCCACAATATCAGCCGTGCCGTTACCCTGGTGCACGTCGAAATCCACAATTGCTACCCGGTCCAGCCCGTGGAAGGAGAGGGCGCGCATCGCCGCCAGGGCAATGTTGTTGTAGAAACAGAACCCCATGGACCTGGTGCGCTCTGCATGGTGGCCCGGCGGTCGGGCGCAGATAAAGGCATTGGTGAGCTGGCCGGGCAACACCATGTCCACTGCTTCGATGCAGGCTCCGGCCGCGAGTCGGGCAGCCCGCAAGGTGTCCGGCATCATTGCGGTATCCGGGTCTGTGAATACCCGGCCACGGGTGGGCTGCATCATTTCCAGCTGGTGCAGGTAACCTTCCGGGTGTACCAGCAAGAGTTGGTCGCGGGTGGCCTCATCGGGTCGGATCCAGTCCAGTTTCTCTCCCACTCCGGTGTCTGCCAGGTAGCTGATGATCGCACCGAGCCGCTCGGGAGACTCCGGGTGTTCCGGGCCCATGTTGTGTTTCATGAAATCGTCGTGGGAGAAGAATCCGGTGGTCATACTGAACCGTCAGTCCTGATAGAAATATTGGCATTGTTCAAGGCTATGGTATCAGGGAATCGGGAAACTGGCTTGCTCACTTTGGTCGTATCTGCCGGTTAATCGATGTTGTGGTTTTACATGCGCCAATCCGGGCCTAAGATAGAGGGAGGCACTGGCAACCATCCTCCGTTCAGGCAAGGAGTCTTCGTTTGAGCACCCGTTACCTGGAAAGTCTGTTCAATCCTTCCTCTATCGCTGTTATTGGCGCATCCGAGCGGGCCGACAGCCTCGGGGGCATGGTGTTGCGAAATCTGCTGGGTGGCGGTTTCCCCGGCTCGCTGCAGGTGGTTAACCAGAGTAATTACGATAATGTGCATGGTGTGCCCTGTGTGCGCAAGGTGACCCAGTTGAAGCGGGTTCCGGACCTGGCAATTATCTGTACCCCGCCGGATACGGTGCCCCGGCTGGTGCGCAAGCTGGGGGAGCAGGGGGTACGAACCGCCATTGTAATGACCGGCGGTATGTCCCGCACCCACAGTAAAACCGGCCAGCCCTTGATGTACTCGGTGCGGGAGGCCGCCCGCAAGACCGGCATTCGGGTGCTGGGCCCCAATACGATTGGTCTGATGGTGCCGGCCCGCAGTCTCAACGCCACCTATGCCCATATGGGAGCGATTCCGGGCAAGGTGGCGTTTGTCGGCCAGTCCGGTACTGTGGCCAGCTCAGTGATTGACTGGGCCTTTGCCCGGGGTGTGGGTTTTTCCTATTTCCTCACCCTGGGGGATGGCATGGACATTGAGCACGACGATCTGATTGATTACCTGGCCCAGGACAGTCAGACCCGCGCCATTCTGTTGCACGTCGAACACATTCCCAATCCCCGGCGTTTCATGTCCGCAGTGCGGGTGGCTTCCCGCACCAAACCGGTGATTGCGGTAAAGAGCGGTCGGGTACCGGAGTCCCAGTGGCGGCCCCATAAATTGCCGGCGGGTATCACCCGCAGCGATCCCATTTACGATGCCATGTTGCAGCGCGCCGGTGTGCTGCGAGTCGATGGCCTGGGGCAGATGTTCGACGCGCTGGAGACCCTCACACGTATGCGCCCCCTGCGCCGGGAAACTCTGGCAATTATGGCAAACGGTGTCGGGCCGGGTGTGCTGGCGGTGGACCGGCTGGCCCACCTGGGGGGGCAGTTGGCGGAGCTTTCTCCCAAATCCATAGAAGCGCTGGCAGAGCTGTTGCCTCCTTACTGGACCCGACGCAACCCTATTGACCTGAACTACGATGCATCCCCGGAGCTGTATGCCAACGCCATTCGTGTTCTGGCCAGGGATCCGGAAGTGGCGAATGTGCTGGTGATGTATGCCCCCAGCCTCACCGAGGATAGCCTGCAAATCGCCGATGCGGTGGTGCAGGCCGCCAAGGGCACCCGTCTGAATATTTTTACCTGCTGGCTGGGCCAGAGCACAGTGATGGACGCCCGGGACGAGTTCTACCGGGCCGGGTTGCCGTCGTTTTTCTCACCGGAGAAAGCGGTGACCGCTTTCATGCAGCATGTGCGGCACCAGCGGGTGCAGCGACTGTTGACGGAAACCCCGGAATCCTTCACCGACCACTTCGGTGATCGGGGAAGTGTGCGGCAGCGCGTCCAGCGGGTGCTGCGCTCCGGACGCATGCACCTGTCAAACCAGGAAGCCCGTGAACTGGTGCGTGATTACGGCATCACCACGGTGGATACCATTTACTGCGATGACATCGAGGAGGTGGTGGAAGCCTTCGCGGTGGAACGGCGGCCCATCGATATTACTTTGATTCACGAGCAGGCCTGCCATCCGTTTATCCCTTTGTCCTCCGGGCGGGGACGCTACAAGGGCACGGTGCAGAAGCTGAACAGCGAGAATGCCATTATTGATTCCTGCCGCTTTCTGATGGAGGAATATCAGAAGCATTATCCGCAGAGTGGTTTTCTGGGATTTGCTGTCCAGCGATCCTATCAGCATGTGGGCGGTATCGAGTTCAGTGTCGGTATTACCCGGGATGAGCTGTTCGGGCCCCTGGTGGTGTGCGGTGCTGCCGGTGCCCAGATCAGTATCAATACCGACCGGCAGATTGCCCTGCCGCCCCTGAATATGGTGCTGGCCCGGGAACTGCTGCGCCGTACCTATATGTACAAGTTGCTGGAGGAGCACAGCCTGCACCCGGAGGAAGACATCCGGGCGGTGTCGGAAACCCTGGTGACCCTGTCGCAGATCGTGATCGATATTCCGGAAATCTGCAATCTGGAAATCGCACCGCTGCTATTTAACGATAAGGGCACGGTCGCGGTGAATATCGCCGTGGATCTGGCGGAGAAACCGGGCAAGCCGATTATTCAGCCCTATCCCCGGGAGCTGGAAGAGTGGGTGGTGCTGCCAAAATCCGGTCGACGGGTGATTATCCGTCCGGTGCTGGCGGAGGACGAACCTGCCCATCGCGCCTTTCACGAGCACCAGTCACCGGATTCGATCCGCTACCGTTTCTTCCAGTTCCGCAAGCATTTCTCCCGGGAAGACGTGGCCCAGATGGTGCAGATCGACTATGACCGGGAAATGGTGTTTGTGGCCAATGCCCCGAAAGAGGATGAGGAAGGCGAGGAAACCCTGGGCACCGTGCGGGTATGGACCGATGCGGACAACCTGCGCTGTGAATTTGCGGTGATGGTGGACGACCGGATGAAGGGCGAGGGACTGGGAGTGGCCCTGATGCAGAAGATGATCGACTACTGCCGGGCCCGGGGCACCATGGAGATGGTCGGCAACGTACTGCCGGATAACCGGCCCATGTTACAGCTGGCGGAGCACCTGGGTTTCGAGATCAAGTTCAATCCGGAAGAGGAGGTGATGGATTTGCGCCTGCCCCTGAACGAGCCGGCTAACGAATGGCAGCGGGAGCGCCTGGGCCAGCGCCCCCACTGAATCCCTACTCCTGGACGATGGCGGAGCGATCTTCTCCGCCCAGCGCTTCCAGCAGGGCCGGAATCAGGCGAGACAGCTCGAGTGTCATCAACGTAAAGGCCGCATCGAAGCGGGCCACCGCGTCGTCTGAATCGACATCGTCCAGCTGGTCCTGCAGGGTTTCGCCGAATTTCAGGCGGCGAATGCCCAGTTCTTCGTCCAGTACGAAGGAGAGGTTGTTTTCCCAGTCCAGGGACAGTTTGGTGGCCTGCATGCCGGCTTCCAGGTGATTGCGTATTTCATCACCCTGCAGGTCCAGCCCTTTGCATTTCACCACGCCGCCGTCCTCGGACGGGTCCTTCAGCTCGCACTCATCCCCCAGGCGGAAACTCTGGGGCAGATCGATGGTCCCGTTCAGCCAGCCGGTAAAGGTGAAGCTGGGGGACTGCTCGACCACAGGCGGTCTTACCGGCAGTGAACCCACGGATTTACGCAGGTATGAGGCCAGGTCTTCCGCCTGTTTGGCGGAGCCGGCATCCACGACCAGCCATCCTTCCTGGGGAGCCAGGTAAGCAAAGGTCCGGCGGTTTTTGGAGAAGGCCCGTGGCAGCATCTCCAGCAGCACCTGCTCCTTGAGCTCGTCCTTTTCCTTGCGGCGTACCTTGCGGCCCTGTTCAAACTCGATGGCCTCGGCTTTTTCTTCCACCGCTTCCTTGACCACGGGGCCAGGCAGAATCTTCTCCTCGCTGCGCAGGGCAATCAGGTAGTAACCGTTGGCGCTGTGCACCAGTTGCTCGCCGTGCTTGCCCAGTGGCGGCACCCAACCCTGGCGGCTGGTTTCCTGGGGGCCACAGGGCTTGAAGGCATCCTGCTGCAACTTCTCTTCCAGCGCTTCTTCGGTCATTGAGAACGGTTTGGTAAACCGCAAAACACGGGCATTTCTAAACCACATCAGGTCAGGTCCTTACATCAGATTTGCATGACTTCCACAAGCACGGTTTTTACGATAAAACCGACCACGCCGGCACCGAGCACGGTAAACAGGGCCATGGTGCCGAACCGGCCGGCCTGGGATTTTTTTGCGAGGTCCCATACGATGAAACCCATCCACACAATCAGGCCGGTCAGACACACCAGCAAGGCGATCTGGGAAAAAACTGCTTCATTCATTAAAAACTCCGGAATTTCGGGAATTACTGTCCTTCGCGCAGGAACGTCCAGGTCTTGTCGTCAGACTGTTCCGCACTGAAGTAGTAGCCGTCCAGGTTGAAGCCCTTGAGGTCTTCGGCTTTGGTAATGCCGTTCTGGATGGCGTAGCGGCACATCAGGCCCCGGGCTTTCTTGGCATAAAAGCTGATCATCTTGTACTGGCCGTTCTTCCAGTCCTTGAACTGCGGAGTGATGATTGAGGCATCCAACTCCTTCTTGCGAACACTCTTGAAGTATTCATTGGAAGCCAGGTTGATCAGCACACCGTCGTCGGCTTTCAGCAGGCGGTTCAGCTCGTCGGTGATCCTGCTGCCCCAGAAGGCATACAGATCCTTGCCGCGCCTGTTCTCAAAGCGGGTGCCCATTTCCAGCCGGTAGGGCTGCATCAGGTCCAGGGGGCGCAGGATACCATAGAGCCCGGACAGAATGCGCAGGTGGCGCTGGGCAAATTCAAATTCCTTGTCGCTGAAGCTGCGGGCATCCAGGCCGGTGTAGACATCGCCGTTGAAGGCCAGGGCAGCCGGCCGGGCGTTGTCCGGGGTGAACGGGGTGTGCCAGCTCTGGAAGCGTTCTGCATTCAGCTGCCCCAGCTTGTCACTGATGCCCATCAGGTTGCTCACCTGGTGCGGTTCCAGCGCCTTGAGCTGGTCGATCAGTTCGCAGGCATCGTCCAGAAAGTCCGGCTGACTGTGCTTGCTGGTGGGCAGCTCGCTCTCATAGTCCAGGTTCTTGGCGGGGGAGATAACCATCAACATGTCAGTCAATCCTCACGATTCGGGTGATCCAGGGGGCGTGACGGCCAGGAACGCCAGCAACTGGTTCTGGTCGAAAGGCCAGTCCAGCTCCGCCCCGGTGTCATTTCGCCTGAGTACGGGTATCCGTGTGCCGTAGGTATTGACCAGTGACTCCGACCGGGCAATATCCACTGCCTCTACCGGAACGGGTTCCGGCAGGGGCGTGTTGATCAGTAGCGCTTCGGCAACCTCGCACAGGTGGCACTGGGCAGTGGTGAAGAAAACCAGTTCCATCAGCGTGCCGTCGGTTTCTTTTCCTGGGCATCCAGTTGCTGGCCGTTCACACCGTGGCTGTCCTTGCCCATCAGGTACAGGTAGGTGGGCATTATGTCTTCCGGTGTCGGGTTGCTGGCGGGGTTCTCTGCCGGGTAGGCCCGGGCACGCATGTTGGTGCGGGTTGCCCCCGGGTTCAGGCTGTTGACGCGGATGTTGTGGCGCTCGTCGTCAAGCTCCTCGGAAAGCAGCTGGCTGAGACCTTCTACGGCGAATTTGGATACCGCATAGGCACCCCAGTAGGCCTTGGCTCTGCGACCCACGCCGGAGGAGGTAAAGATCACCGAGGCATCGCCGGATTTTCTCAGCAGCGGGATCAGGGCCCGGGTAAGCAGAAAGGGCGCCGTGGCGTTTACGTGCATCACCTTGTTCCAGGTGTCCGGGTCGTACAGCTCGATCGGACTGCGGTCACCGAGGATGCCGGCGTTGTGCAGCAGGCCGTCAAGCTTGCCGAAATTATCTTCCAGGGTCATCGCCAGCTCTTCGTAATCCTTGACCGCGGCACCTTCCAGGTTGAGAGGTACAATGGCCGGTTTGGGGTAGCCGGCGGATTCAATGTCGTCGTATATCTCTTCCAGTTTCGACAGGGTGCGGCCCAGCAGGATAACGGTGGCTCCGTGGGCTGCGTAGGTCATCGCAGCGGTGCGGCCGATGCCGCTGCCGGCGCCCGTTACCAGTATGATCCGGTCTTTCAGCAGGTCGGGCGGGGCTTGGTAGTCTCGCATAGTCAGTCTTCTCCGGATCGGAAAGAGGGTCAGTGTGATTCAGGGGCGATAGTTTAACAGTTTTGCCAGGTCATTGACGGTGTCAGCGATGCGGTCCGCTTGCCACAGGTCAACCGTCCCGGGCTGCTCGATATAGCCATAGCGCACGGCGATGGTGGCCATGCCTGCGTTGCGACCGGCCTGGATGTCCCGCTCGTGGTCCCCTACATAGATACCCATGGCCGGGTCGGCACCGGCCAGATTGCAGGCCAGCAGCAGAGACTCCGGGTGCGGCTTGCGTTGCTCTACGTGATCCGGGCAGACCACCGCAGCGCAACGTCGTGTCAGGTCCAGGGCTTCCAGCAGGGGCGCCGTGAAGCGTTCCGGTTTGTTGGTGACGATGCCCCAGGGAATGCCGCGGGCCTCCAGATCCGCCAGCAATGGGTTCATACCGGGAAACAGGCGGGTTTCTTCCGCGACACCGGCTTCATAAAGATCCAGAAAAGCGCTGTGGTGCTCCAGGTAGTCCGCATCCTCCGGCTCAAGACCAAAGCCTACCCGGATCATGGCTCTGGCGCCGTTGGATACGGATCGGCGGATCTGTTCCGGGGGCAGAGCGTCCAGGCCGCGTTGCACTCGCAGGGCATTCAGGCAGCGGATAAAGTCCGGTGCCGTATCAATCAACGTGCCGTCCAGGTCGAACAGTACGGTAGACGGGGTTTCGATCATTCCTCTGCGGCCTGTTTGTTGGCGTGCATCAGGTAGTTCACATCCACATCCCGGCCCAGTTTGTAGCTTTTGGTGAGCGGGTTATAGGTCATACCCGTGAGGTCCCGCACGGTCAGGCCGGCATGGCGCAGGTAGTCGGACATTTCTGACGGCCGGATGAACTTGCTCCAGTCGTGGGTGCCCTTGGGCAGCATCCGCAGCAGGTATTCCGCGCCCACAATGGCAAACACGAAGGACTTGGGGTTGCGGTTGATGGTGGATACAACCAGGTGGCCGCCGGGTTTCAGCAGGGTGGCACAGGCCTTTACCACCGAGGCGGGGTCGGGCACGTGCTCCAGCATCTCCAGGCAGGTGACAATATCGTACTGGCCAGCATGTTCGGGGTCCCCGGCGAGATCCTCCACGGTGGTCTGGCGGTAATCCACCGTTACACCACTTTCCAGGCCATGAAGCCTGGCCACGGACAGTGGCGCTTCGCCCATGTCGATGCCGGTCACCCGGGCGCCACGCAGGGCCATGCCCTCGGACAGCAGTCCACCACCGCAGCCCACATCCAGGACCTTTTTGCCGGCCAATGGTGCCCGTTCCTCAATATAGTTAAGGCGCAGCGGGTTAATATCGTGCAGCGGGCGGAACTCGCTGGTAGGATCCCACCAGCGACTGGCCAGTGCGTCGAATTTGGCGATTTCGTTATGGTCTACGTTGTGATTGCTCATGGCGTATCTGCCTGCTTGTCAAAAGCCGTTTCGGAATTATCGTCTGCTGATTTTAGCGGACCATTCCCGGACCCGCAGCATCAGGTCCGGTACATCAATACGGGTCAGTTGTCCGTTCTGGACCTGGGGGATGCCGCCAATCCAGCTATGGGTCACTTGCCGGCCGTGGTTGCTGTAGACCAGGTGGGAGGCCGGGTCGTATACCGGTTGCAGGAACGGATCACCCAGATCCACCGCGATCAGGTCGGCCAGTTTGCCGGCCTCGAGACTGCCCAGTTCGTCTTCCCGGCCCAGCGCCCGGGCACCGTTCAGGGTGGCCATGGCGATGGTCTGGTGGGCGGAAACGGCAGCGGCATCGTCCGCCACGACCTTGCCGATCATTGCGGCTGTGTTCATTTCGCCAAACATGTCGTGATCGTTATTGCTGGCGGCCCCGTCGGTGCCCAGCGTTACGTTGATGCCGGCATCGGTGAGTTGCTGTACCGGGCAGAGCCCGCTGGCCAGTTTCAGGTTGGACTCCGGGCAGTGAACGATATGGGCTCCGCTGCTGGTCAGCGCCCGGATGTCTGAATCGTCGATCTGGGTCATGTGCACGCATTGGGTATCGGGTCCCAGCAGTCCCAGGCTGGCCAGGCGTTGTACAGGCCGCTGGTTGTTCTGCCTGAGAGCCTCGGTAACTTCAAAAGCCGTTTCGTGCAAATGGATCTGGATTTTTGCTCCGGTTTCATCCGCCAGAGTCCGGGCGGTTGCCAGCGGTCCGTTCGAGACGGTGTAGGGCGCGTGGGGGCCGATGGCCGGCATGATGCGGCTGTCATCGCGCCATTGCTCAATAATGGCCCTGCCCTTGTCGAAGTATTCATCCGGCCCCGAGCCCCAGATGGTGGGGAAGTCCAGCAACGGGAAGCAGATTTGTGCCCGCATACCCGCATCGTGGGCCACCTGAGCGGCTATTTCCGGGAAGAAATACATATCCGAGAAGGTGGTGGTGCCGGTGCGCAGCATCTCTGCCATCGCCAGTTGGGTGCCTGTGGCGATGAAGGCGGCATCGACGAACTGGCCCTCGGCGGGCCAGATGTGATCGTTCAGCCAGGTCATCAGTGGCAGGTCGTCCGCCATGCCCCGGAACAGGGACATGGCTGCGTGACCGTGCATGTTGATCAGCCCGGGGAGGACCACGTGATCGGGCAGGTTAATGGTTTCCTTGGCCCGGTAGCGCTCATCCGCTTCCTGGTTGCTGACAACGGCGGCGATTCGGTCCCCCTGGATCAGCACCGCGTGATCTTCCAGCACGGCACCTGCGGGTTGTACGGGGATAATCCAGCGGGGATTGATGCGCAAGTCGGCGGCGACGATGGGATCGGGAGTCATTGCTGTCCTTGTGATTTCGGGTCTGGGGGGTAGTATACCGGCCCCTCTGTTTTGCGACCAGGAAACACCCGTTTTCAGCCAATTCAGCTTGTCCCTGCAGATGGGAGTTGAGCTGAGTGCTTTCAAAACCTGAATCCGTGACATCAACCGGCCACAATCATATGAGAAGCCTGAAATAACAAGCCATTGAGCGATATAATAGCCCGACTTGAAGAATCCGGGCTGGAGGTTTATTCGGGACGTAGGAGTACAGAAATCTTTGGCGAGCATAATGAAGTAATGGAAGTTCTCTCGGATACCATTAAGTGGTCGTTCGAGACCTACGGCAAATCGGTATTCGCCGCAAAAATCATGGAGGGCTTCGGAGGCTCAGATGACAGCATCACAACGACCAGACCAGCAGAAACCGGACAACAGCAACCCGCAACCGGCGGTTCCCAACCAGTTTGCCTTTCTCTGGTTGAGCGCCGCCATTTTCCTGATGGTGCTGTGGTTTCAGGGTGGGGACCAGCCACGCCAGCAAGAGCTCGCCTATTCCGAGTTCAAGGCCGCCGTGGCCGAGCGCCAGGTTGCCGAAGTCACCCTGAAGTCCGAGACAATCGTCGGCACGTTCACCGATCAGGGCATAAGCGACTTCAGCGCCGAAAGCCAGGCCCGACAACCGACCACGGGCTTCCATACGGTGCGACCACCAATGGAAGACCCGGAACTGCTGTCGCTGCTTGAGCAGAATAACGTCACCATCCGCGCCACCAGCTCCGAACTGCCCTGGTGGCAACAGCTGATCCAGGCGTTCCTGCCGTGGATTCTGCTGCTGGCCCTGATGTTCTGGTTCTGGGGTGCCGCCCAGCGGCGGATGAGCCAGGGCGGTGGCCTGTTCGACTATGCCAAATCCAAGGCCCGGCGGACTCGCCCGGAAACCTCCCACACCACCCTGGGCGATGTCGCCGGGGTCGAGTCGGCCAAGCGCGAGATCACCGAGGTTATTGATTTCCTGAAGGCCCCGGAACGGTTCCGCAGGTTGGGCGCGGTAATGCCCAAGGGCGTGCTGCTGGTCGGCCCGCCGGGCACCGGCAAAACCCTGTTGGCGCGGGCTATCGCCGGTGAAGCCGATGTGCCATTTTTCAGCATCAGCGCCTCGGAGTTTATCGAAATGTTTGTCGGTGTGGGCGCCGCCCGGGTCCGGGACATGTTCCAGAACGCCCGTAAGGAAGCCCCGGCGCTGATTTTCATCGACGAGCTGGACGCAGTGGGCCGCTCCCGGGGTACTGGCCTGGGTGGAGGCCACGACGAACGGGAACAGACCCTGAACCAGATCCTGACCGAAATGGACGGCTTCGAGGAACACGAGAATGTCCTGGTGCTTGCGGCCACCAACCGGCCCGATGTGCTTGACAGTGCCTTGCTCCGACCCGGCCGGTTCGACCGCACCATTACCCTCGACCGCCCCCACAAGGATGCCCGGGAAGCGATTCTGAGTGTCCATGTCCGCAAGGTCCCACTGGCCGATGACGTGAATCTGACCGAGGTCGCCGCCCGCACCATCGGATTCTCTGGTGCCGACCTCAAAAACCTGGTGAACGAGGCTGCCCTGACCGCGGTCCGTGAAAACAAGGACAAGGTGGATGCCCAATGCTTCGATGAGGCCCGGGACCGCCTGATCCTGGGTGAGGAACGGGATGCCCGGCTGACACCGGAGGAGAAGCAGGCCGTGGCCTACCACGAGAGCGGCCACGCCATCATGGCCTACTTCATGCCGAAGGCGGACCCGCTCACCAAGATCACCATCATTCCCCACGGCATGGCCATGGGCGTGACCGAGCAGACCCCCAGGGAAGACCGGTACACCTTCACCGAAAGCTACCTGAAAGACCGCATCAAGGTCATGCTCGGCGGCCGCTCGGCGGAGAAGATCATCTACGGCGAAGTCAGCACCGGCGCACAGAACGATCTCAAGGAAGCCACCAAGCTATTGCGCAAGATGATTGGTCAATGGGGCATGAGCGAGAAGCTTGGCCCCATGGGGCTGAGCATAGGTGAGGAGCATGTTTTCCTGGGTCGCGAAATGGGCGCGCCACGAGAATTCAGTGAAAAATTGGCGGAGATGATCGACGGTGAAATCCAGTCCAAACTGCTTGAGATGGAGAAAGCCACCGTCGACTTCCTGAAGGAACACCGCAATCACCTGGACGCGCTGGCCACCGTACTCCTGAAAAAAGAGACGCTGTCAGCGGAAGAAATCGACGAAATCCTGCGCAAGGAAGATCCTCGCAAGATCGCTTGAGGCCGCGGCCGGTGATGATGGGCTAGTCCGGATCGCCGTCCAGGAAGCTGACGATGACTTTGTGGCCGATGCGTGGCAGGGCATGGGTTTCGGTGTGCTTCACCCGGGTCAGCAGCCATTCCCGGTTGAGTGACTGTACATCGTGTTCCTGCAATTCCAGACAGGTTGCCAGGGAGACAACGCAAAACCGGTATACTGTGGATCATCGAGTGTGGAACCAGAAAGGAGCGGCGAATGACCGGTAAAGCTTCAACAAAGAACGACAATCGCTCTGTTGGCACGGTGCCTATGCGCTGGCATGGGGATTCACTGGAACTGCTGGATCAGCGCCTGCTGCCGGGGGAGGAGCACTGGATCACTGTGGAAGGTGCTGCCGGAGTCGCCCAGTGTATCCGGGATATGGTGGTTCGGGGCGCTCCCGCCATTGGTATTACTGCGGCCTACGGTGTGGCACTGGCAGCCCGTCACTGCGGCTCGGAAGACTGGCAGGCAACAATTCGCAGAGATATGGAGCTTTTGGCGGCGTCCCGGCCGACGGCGGTGAACCTGTTCTGGGCCCTGGAGCGCATGGGGCAGGTGTTGTCGGCCTGTCAGTCCCTGCACCAAGCCAGGGAGACCCTGGCAAACGAAGCGGTGACGATCCACCGGGAGGATGTGGAGGCCAACCGGAGAATGGCGGACTATGCCCTGGAGGTGATCGGAGCGGATAAACCGGTGGGTGTGCTGACCCACTGCAATACCGGTGCCCTGGCAACCGGCGGTTATGGCACAGCACTGGGAGTGATCCGCCGGCTCCATGAGGAAAAATGTCTGCGCCGTGTCTATGCGGATGAGACCCGTCCCTGGTTACAGGGTGGCCGGTTGACCGCCTGGGAGCTGGCGCAGGAAGGTATCCCTGTCACCCTGAATACGGATGGCGCGGCGGCCACGCTCATGGCATCCGGCAAGGTGGGCTGGGTGATTGTGGGGGCCGACCGGATTACCGCCAATGGCGATGTGGCTAACAAGATCGGCACCTACAGTCTGGCGGTACTGGCCCGCCATCACGGTGTGCGCTTTATGGTGGCGGCTCCGTCCAGCACTGTGGATATGGCGCTGCAGAATGGTGCGGATATTCCGATTGAAGAGCGGGAAGCGGAAGAGCTGCGGGAATTCCGGGGCATCCAGATAGCACCGCCGAAGGTGGACGTGTTCAATCCGGTATTTGATGTGACGCCGGCCAGCCTGATAGATGCGATCGTGACCGAGCGCGGTGCGGTGCACAATCCGAATATCACTGGTATGCGGTCACTGTTTGCCTGAGGGTGGGGGCCCGCCGGATTCGTACTTCTTTTTCAATTCGGCAGTTTCCTTCTCCTGCTGCTCCACAAAATGCAGCGACATTTCGAAGCTCTGGCGGGTGAAGTCCAGCACCTTCTGAAAACCCTCGTCAGAAAGATTGCGGGCATCGTCGTGCCGCCGGAAGATGTTGATGAACTGCCGTTCCCGTTCGAACTGCAGCGGAAGTTTGCCTACACCCCAGTCGTTGAGCAGCTTCCAGGCTTCGGGATTGTAGTTGCGGGCGGCCCGCATGATGAAGGGGATCGGATCATTACGGGCAACCAGGGAGGCCAGCCGCAGGATCAGTTCGAAGGAGAGAGCGGAGGTGCCGTTCTCGATGGCTTCCAGAACCGATTTGTCCTGCAGGTTGAGGGCCTCACTCATTTCCGAGAGGGTCAGCCCGGCCACCTTGCGGATATCTTCAAGAGAGTCGCCAGCCGCCAGCATTATTCGTAGCTGATCCCTGGAGTTCATCAGCGTCCGGCCCACCCGCCTGGACATGTCGGTGGAGCGGGCGGCAAGCCGCATGGCCGAGCCCGGCAGGGATACCAGTTTTTCCACCAGGGATTCCGGTGCGAGCGGTTCCTGGTCGTTACCCGGTCCCCGGAACTTTTCCAGTTCATCCATGCTTGCCATGGCGTGCATGGAATCCATCAGCATGGAGCGGAGTTTGCGGGCCTGGCCTGCGCGATCGTCGTCGTTAGCCATGGTTCAGGGGCGGGCCTGGGCAGTGACGGGCTCGGGCGCAATGATGGATGCCATGCGGCGGTCGAGTTCCAGCATGTCCGCCATGATATGGCCACCCTCGCGGATGATGAAATCCAGTTCATCATCGGTAGTGTCCGGGCTGGCTGCCTGTTTTTCCTGCCAGTCGTTGAGTTCTTCAATCGTGGCAAATGGTTCTTCTCCACGTGTTTCCCGCCGGGCATTGGCAATCTCGAGGCGGGTCTGTTCGATTCGTGCCTGTTGAGCCTTGCGCTCCTCAAAATTGAGGCTGATCGACTCTTGATCACGCTGGGCTTTCAGGAAATCGATCTCTTTTTGCAGAAGCTGGAATTCCGGATGGTTGGTAAACCGCTCAGTGTGACGTGTCCGCAGATCTCCAATAATGCTGGAGTAGTCAAAGTAACGCTTGTGACGCACAGCCTCAATCTGATCCCAGGGGAGGGCATGATCCAGGGCGTCCTCACCAATGCGCTCCTTGTCGATGCGGGACGGAATTTCAATGTCGGGAATCACACCCTTGTGCTGGGTTGAGCCGCCGGACACCCGGTAGAACTTGGACTGGGTAATCTTCAGCTGACCGTGATTCAATGGGCGAATCGCCTGTACCGTGCCTTTTCCGAAGGTCTGTGAACCGACTACCAGGCCCCGGCCGTAATCCTGAATGGCACCGGCAAAGATTTCAGACGCGGAAGCGCTCATGCGGTTGACCAGCACGGCCAGTGGTCCTGCGTAGACAACGGAAGGGTTTTCATCTTCCAGTACCTGAACGTCATTGTTGGCGTTGCGGATCTGTACGGTGGGGCCTTTCTCGATAAACAGTCCTACCAGATCATTGGCTTCGTGCAGGGCGCCGCCACCATTGTTACGCAGGTCAATCACGATGCCGTCGACATCCTGCTCTTTCAGGTTTTCGATCAGTTTCCGGACGTCCCGGGTAGTGCTTTTGTAGTTGGGGTCGCCGGCCTGCATGGCCTTGAAATCCGCATAGAAGGTGGGAATGGTGATGACTCCGATGCGGAAATTCTGCCTGTCACGCTGGATGTCCATAATGTTGCTGCTGGCACTCTGCTCTTCCAGTTTGACCTTGTCGCGCTGTATGGCGATGGTGCGGGTGACGGACTCATCCGAGGCCGATGCGGGGATCACCTCCAGGGTGACCACGGAATTGCGCGGTCCGCGGATCAGATCGACCACTTCATCCAGGCGCCAGCCGATTACGTTCACCGGCTTTTTTTCATCCTCCTGCCTGACCGACACGATCCGGTCTGCCGGCTGCAACTGGCCCTGCTTGGAAGCCGGGCCGCCGGGTACCAGGCGCACCACCTTGGTAAATTCGTTGTCTGACTGCAGCACCGCACCGATACCTTCCAGCGACAGGCTCATGTTGATGTCGAAGTTTTCGGAGTTGCGCGGTGAAAAGTAGGAGGTGTGTGGGTCCCACATGCCGGTAAAGGCATTCATGTAGGCCTGGAACGCATCTTCGCTACGGGCCTGCTGCACTCGTTTAAGCTGGCTCTCGTAACGGCGGGTGAGATTTTCGATAATGGTTTCGTCGTCGGTGCCATTCAGTCGCTGGGCCAGCACGGCGTTCTTGATGCGTTTGCGCCACAGCTCGTCCATTTCATCCATATTGGCTGGCCGCTCGGCTTCGGAGCGGTCCAGCTGGATGGTTTCCTCGGTGCTGAAATTCAGCTCTTCAAGACCCGGTTCCAGCAGCATAAGGGCGTAATGCATACGCTCGACCATCTTTTCCTGAACCAGGTTGTAAATCTCGAAGGCGGGCTGCAGCTGGCCGGTTTTCAGAGCAGCGCCCAGGGTTTTCTTGACCGGATTCAGGTTTTTGATGTCTTCCCCGGTCAGATAGATCCGCTGGCCATCGAGATAGTCGATGTAGGCATCGAACACCTGGCCGGACAGGCTTTCGTTAATCTCCAGATCCCGGAAATGAGTGAACTGCAGGTGCCGGGCAATGAGAATGTTGGCACGGGCCTGATCCACCGTTGGCTTGACGGGTGTGTAATCCGGCCTATCCGTTCCGCTGATATTGGCGAAGGCTGGCAGAATGCTGAAAATAAGGGCCAGCCCCAGTGCTATCTGGCGGATAAGCAGGTGATCCTTCCGGCGGGCAACATTTGCTGCAAGGCTCATAGACAGTCTTTCCCCGTCATCAATGGACGACCCTTGCCAGTTCCGGGGTGGGCACCGGTTGAAAGGGCGTTGTTCAATTTATTGTAGGCAAGCAAACCAGAGGTGGCTATAGGCAGTGCGTTTCGGTTCGTGACAATCTGTCCATCATGTAGGCAGATCTGTGAAGGGTCAAGGATAAGGTATCTGTAAAGTTTTGGGGAGGTGAGGGCCGCCCCGGATAGGGCGGCCCGTGAGGTTCACTGGAAAATTTCGTTCGCCTCTGCTTTTTCCAGCAACAGCGACGGTGGGCTGAAGCGGTCACCGAACTTGTCTGCCAGCTCACTGGCCCGACGGGCAAAGTCCCGCACCCCGTACTGGTTGATGAACTGGATGGCTCCGCCAGTCCAGGGGGCATAGCCGATGCCGAAGATGCTGCCGATGTTGGCGTCCGGAACTGTCCGCAACACCCCTTCTTCCATACAGCGCACGGTTTCGATGGCCTGTACGAACAGAATGCGGTCTTTCAGCTCCTGAAGATCGGCATTGCGGGCTTTCTCCGGGTTCACGAACAGTGATTCCAGTTCTGGCCACAGATACTTCTTGCCGTTTTCGGGGTATTCGTAAAAGCCCCCTCCGGCCGCTTTGCCCTTGCGCTCCTGCTCATCAACCATGCGGTCGATGATGGCCTCTGCCGGATGAGCCTGCCACTGGCCGCCGGCGGCTTCTGTATCCTTACGGCTCTGGGCCCGGATGTGTTGCATCAGGGTCATGCTGACTTCGTCCGAGATGGCCAGCGGGCCGACGGGCATGCCGGCCAATACTGCGGCGTTTTCAATGCTGGCCGGGTGCAGGCCCTCGCCAAGCATGGCGATGCCTTCGTTTACAAAGGTACCGAATACGCGGGAAGTAAAGAAGCCACGGCTGTCATTCACCACAATCGGAATCTTGCCGATCTGCTGGACATAGTCGAAAGACCGGGCCAGGGTCTCGTCGGAGGTTTTGTCGCCGACGATGATTTCCACCAGCTGCATCTTGTCTACCGGCGAGAAGAAGTGCAGGCCGATGAAGTTTTCCGGCTTGCCTGACGCTTCAGCCAACTGGGTGATGGGGATGGTGGACGTGTTTGAGGCGAAGATGCCGTTGGCGGCCATTTTCGGTTCGGCTTCCTGAGTAACTTTGGCTTTCAGGTCACTGTCCTCGAACACCGCTTCGATAATAAGATCGCAGCCGTCGAGGTCACCGGCATTATCGGTGGCGTTGATGCGGGCCAATACCGCGTTTTTCTGGTCCTCGGTCATACGACCTCGACTGACCTTCTTGGCCAGGAGCTTTTCCGAATAGGACTTGCCTTTCTCCGCATTCTCTACGGAAACGTCCTTGAGAACCACGTCCACACCCCGGCTGGCGGTGGAGTAGGCTATGCCTGCGCCCATCATGCCTGCACCGAGTACGCCTACCTTTTTGAAGGTTTCCTGCTCGACACCTTCCGGGCGGCTGCCGCCGGCCTTGATGGAATTGAGCTGGAACCAGAAGGTGCCGGTCATGTTTTTGGCTACCTGGCCGGTGACCAGCTCGGCAAAATAGCGGGTTTCGATCAGGCTGCCGTTATCAAAGTCCACCTGGGCCCCTTCCACAGCAGCAGAGAGAATCCGCTCTGGCGCAGGGTAGCAGCCCTTGGTCTTTTGTTTGAGCATGGCCGGAGCGATCACGAGCTTCTGGGCCATGGCCGGGTGATGGGGAGCACCACCGGGGAACTTGAAGCCTTTCTGGTCCCAGGGCTGCTGGCATTTCGGGTTGGCTTCAATAAAAGCGCGGGCCTTGCTGATCATCTCGTCCGCTGAGCTGGCCAGCTCGTCCACAATGCCGGCCTTGAGGGCGGCTTTGGGATTCACTTTCTTGCCTTCCATCAGGAACGGGAAGGCGGCTTCCAGTCCAATCATGCGCGGGAGTCGCTGGGTACCGCCGCCGCCGGGCAGCAGGCCCAGGGTGACTTCCGGCAGGCCCAGCTGGATGCTGTCGTCATCCATCACCACCCGGTGGTGACAGGCCAAGGCAATTTCCAGACCACCACCCAGGGCTGTGCCGTTAATGGCGGCGACCACCGGCTTGCCGGCAGTTTCCAGAAAGCGCATGTCCGCCTTCAGGCCGTTCACCATGTCTTCAAAGTCTTTGGCCTGCTCCCGGGTGACCTTGTGCAGTTCTTTCAGGTCACCGCCGGCGAAGAAGGTTTTCTTGGCGGAGGTGATGATCACCCCGCGAATTTTCTCCAGGTCGTTCTTGACCTTGCCAACGGTTTCTTTCAGCCCGGCCCGGAATTCGTTGTTCATGGTGTTGGCGGATTGGCCAGGCATATCGAGGGTGAGGGTCAGAATCTGGTCTGAACCCAGGTCGTACTTGATGGCGCTCATAATCAATTCTCCTGTTTATCAGCGTGGGTTCAGACGCGTTCGATGATGGTGGCAATGCCCATGCCGCCGCCGACACAAAGGGTGGCGAGGCCGTAGCGCAATTCCCGGCGTTCCAGCTCGTCCATCAGGGTGCCTACAATCATGGCGCCGGTAGCACCCAGGGGATGGCCCATGGCAATGGCGCCACCGTTGACGTTCACCTTCTCGTCCGGTACGGACAATTCCCGCTGGAAGCGCATGACCACCGAGGCAAAGGCCTCGTTCACTTCAAACAGGTCGATCTGGTCCGCGGTCATGCCGGCTTTCTCCAGAGCCTTAAGGGCTGCGGGGGCCGGGCCGGTGAGCATGATGGTGGGGTCAGTGCTGGTAACCGCGGTAGCAACGATGCGGGCCCGCGGCGTAAGGCCGAGGGCCTTGCCCTTGGCCTCGCTGCCGATCAGCACGGCGGTCGCACCGTCGACAATGCCGGAGGAGTTGCCGGCGTGGTGGACGTGATTGATCTTTTCAACGTAGTGGTATTTTTCCCGGGCAACGCCGTCAAAGCCCATCTCGCCCATCATCTGGAAGGAGGGCTTGAGCCCTGCCAGAGATTCAACGGTGGTGTTGCCCCGGACATGCTCATCACGGTCGAGGATGACCACGCCGTTCTGGTCGGTGATGGGGATGATGGATTTTGCAAAATAGCCGTTATTCCAGGCATTTTCGGCCTTCTGCTGGGATTTGACCGCAAAACGATCCACATCTTCGCGGGAGAAGCCTTCGATGGTGGCGATCAGGTCCGCACCGATGCCCTGTGGCATGAACCCTGTTTTGAGATTGGTCTCCGGGTCGGTGGCCCAGGCACCGCCATCGGAGCCCATGGGTACCCGTGACATGGCTTCCACGCCACCGGCGACCACCATATCTTCCCACCCGGAGCGCACTTTCATGGCGGCCAGGTTGACCGCTTCCAGGCCTGAAGCGCAGAACCGGTTGAGAGTGACACCGGCCACTTTCTCATCCCAGTGGGCCGCCAGTGCGGCCGTTTTGGCAATGTCCGCCCCCTGGTCACCGATGGCGGTGACGCAGCCCATGACGATGTCGTCTACCTGGGCTGTGTCCAGGCTATTGCGTTGCTGTAGTGCGTTCAGCATCGTGGTAAGCAGGGTAACCGGCTTGACGCTGTGCAGGGAGCCGTCCTTTTTGCCCCGGCCCCGGGGTGTGCGGACGGCATCGAAGATGTACGCCTCGGTACTCATGGCATGTCCTCTGGAAATGATTAACGGGTGACGGAGCTAACCATAGCCGTTAACCTGACCAAGGGGTAATGACGAGGCCTGCCAATCCCATTGGCGAAACTGCTCAGGCGGCGGGCAGTTTCTCCAGAGCGACGGCCAGACGTTCCGCCTTGTCGT
This sequence comes from Marinobacter sp., assembly GCA_014359475.1. Classification (GTDB taxonomy): domain Bacteria; phylum Pseudomonadota; class Gammaproteobacteria; order Pseudomonadales; family Oleiphilaceae; genus Marinobacter. The sequence goes on from JACIZI010000028.1 coordinate 34,774, forward strand.
CACTGAGTTCTTCACCGGGCAGGCTCAGGCACCAGCGGGCCACCAGGGCTTCCATGGTCCTGGCCGGGTCGCTGGGTTCCTGGTTGCTGCCACCCAATCCGTTGGCCAGGCGCTGCACCTGTAGCTCCATCCGCAGTGACTGGTCGGGCTCAGGGGATTCCAGGCCGGTGAGAATTTCGGCTTTGATGACCAACTCCCGGGCGGATAAATCTTTCACCTGATCCGCCAGAGAAGGCCAGTGAGCGGGGGCGTCGTCGCTGTGCGAGAGGTCTGTCAGCCTTGCTCGCACCTGGTGCTGCCATTGCCGTATCTGCGCTGCGCGCGCTATTTGTTGCTGGGCCCCACGCAACCGCTGTTGCTCGTCCCGGACCTGCTTTTGGATTTCACCGGACACGGGTAGCTCCTGCAGGGTTCCGATCTCGACAAGGGCACTCTCCAGGGCTTCTGCTCCTGCCGCCCGGGTGACCGAGCGGGTCTGTTCCAGCACGGCACTGGCCTGCTGGTCTGCCTGGCGGGCCTGTTCCTGTTGTTTATTGCGCCGGGCGTCGCGGCGTTCGAAGATGGCATCGCAGGCGGTCCGGAAGGCCTGCCACAGTTTGCGATCCTGTCGGTGACGGGTAATGCCGACGGCCTTCCATTCCTGCTGCAGGGTTTTGGCCAACTCAATCGCCTCCTGCAGCGGCTCGTGATCTGCCAGCGCCTCGGCTTTTGCCACGATGGCTTGCTTGGTCTCTTCGTTACGCGTCCGTTCCTCGTCCAGCGGCTTCTCCATGGCTTTCAGAAGCGCATCAAAACGTTTCTGTACGGAACGGTTATCGCGAAACTCCACCGGCCAGGCCTCTTTCCATTCCTGCCGTGCCACCCGGTGGATGCGCTCCACCTGCTTCCAGTCCACGGCGGCCCAGTCAGCGGTATCCAGAAACGCTGCCAGTTCATCGCAGATGGCCGTTCGCTTCTGCAGGTTCACCTGTTTAAGACCGGATTTTGCGGAGAAGTATTCCTTGCAGGGTTCAAAGGCCTTGTCGGATGCTGCCTTGAACCGGTTCCAGAGGGGGCGGTCGGAGGAGCCGCCCAGGGCTTTCCACTCGGTCTGAAGTTCCTTGATTTTCTCGGCCTTGAGCTCCGGTTCCATGGGTTGGTCTGCCAGGTATTCCATCTGTTCGCACAGGGATATCTGCTTGGGTTCGGTGGCAAAGCCCTGCCAGTCGCTCAGCTCCCGGAGCTGACCACCGAGCAGTTGCAGCCGCGGCTGGTAGTGGCGTTGGCGCCCTGAATCCAGCTCCCGGTATTGATTCTGGGCGGTTTTGAACCACTGACGGGATTCGCGAAGCTGGCGGGCTTCCAGGGCTGCTTCCAGTTGCGTCAGGGTCTGTTCCAGCTTTTTGGCGAGTTGTTTGCTGGCCTCGGGGTCGGTGGTGGCTGCTGCGGGGCGGGCTACGGCAGGCTGGTCAGCCATTTCTTCCAGTGCCCTGAGCAGAGCCGGTTTGCTGAATCCTTTGGGCCAGTTGATGACTTTGATGAGATCCTGTAATTCACGGTTATCCGGGCGTTGCCCCTGCTGCTGCCAGCTGGTCAGCGTATCAACGTGTTGCCGGCACTGCCGCAGAGCAGAGATATAACTGCGCAGGGTCAGCATCAGGGATTCATACTGCTTCTGCTCCTGCTTTTCCACCTGGGTGTCGCGGGTGGCTTCCAGCCAACGGTTTTCCTGGGTTTTCTGCAGGGCATCCAGCGCTGACAGGGAGGCGTCCTGTTCCTGGTTTTTCAGGCTCTGCAGGGTGTCTTCCAGCAGCGCCAGAGTCTCTGCCCGCTGTGCGTGTTGTTCCTTGTGGCGACGGGTCTCAGTTTCCTGGTGTTGGATGCCGGCCAGCCGTTCCCGGCATTGTTGTATGGCTCCCAGGAACTCGGTGGTTTCCTCCGGCGTCGCGGAGGCTTCCAGCTCTTTCCAGTGGCGCAGCAGAGCCTCGAGTCTGGCACTGTACATTTTGGGGTCTTCGCTGCGGGCCTGCTCCCGGGCATTCCTGAGCATCCTGGCCACTGCTTCGCGAATCGATTGTTCCTGTTCTTCCTGTTCCCGGATGGTCTGGATCTTGCAGCGTACTGTCTGGTATACCCCTTTGTCACGGTTGCGGGCGGCTTTCCGGACCCGCGCCAGGGCTTCCCGGTCTTCTAGTTGTTCGGCGGCTTTGAACCGGATGTCGGCGGTTACGCCCCGGATGGCGAGGTCTTCCAGTTGTTCGGTGGTGGGGCTGGTTGCAAGTTGCGCAAGTTGGCTGGCTCGCACTTCATCCTGCCCGGACCCGGACGGGGCTTTGACTGATGCGGGTGGTTCCTGTTTCTTTGTGGAGGGCTGAGGCGCGGAGTCCTTGCGATTCCGGAACAGACGTTGGATAAATGCAGCCATGTTGATTTCCTTACGGTTGAAAGCAGTTCACGGTGACTGCAGAGTATGCGTCGCCGCTCATCGGCCAGACCCCGAGAGGAATGCCGGGTTTGGATCGGGATTATCAAGCGGCACTAGTCTATCGTTCAGACCGCGTTTTCTGGAAGGGGTAAATGGCAAAAGGTAAAACACAAGAAGATCCGCAAACCCGCGCCCGGTCAGCGGCCCTTCGTTTACTGGCCCGGCGGGAACATAGCCGCTATGAGCTGGCGATAAAACTGCGCCAGCGCAGGCTCGAACCGGAGGTGTATGAACCGGTGCTGGACGAGTTCGAAGCCGAGGGCTGGCTGAGCGATGAGCGGTTTGCGGAAGTATACACCCGCCAGCGAGTCGAGCTCGGCTACGGCCCTCTGAGGATACTGGGTGAGTTACAGCAGCGTGGCATCCATTGGACCCCGGAGCAGCTTGTACAAACGTCCACTCACCAGTGGGCGGAGCGGGCCGAACAGCTGCGTGCACGACGCTTTGGCCTTGCTGATATCCGGGATGACCGGGATGAGAAAGGCCGCCAGGCCCGTTTCCTGTGCCGGCGGGGGTTCACTGCCGAACAGGTGCAAAGAGCGTTGGAGGCGAGGGAGGAATAACCACGCCGCTCAGAGCACCGGCGGTATCATGCCGAAGTCATCCGGCAGTCTGGCCTCGTTGCGGGCTTCGATAGTGGGCTTGCGGGGTGCATCGTCGTCGGCCTGCCCGGCCGCGGGGGTGCCCTCTATGTCTGCGAACTGGTGTTCCGGTAATGGTTCCAGCGTCTCCGGTTCTTCGGTCATCCACGCCAGCACATCGTAATAACGGCGGATATTCTGAACGTAGATCACCGGTTCGTGGCCCCGGGCATAACCGAAGCGGGTTCGGGAGTACCACTCCTTCTGGGCGAGCAACGGCAGGAACTCCTTTACATCCATCCACCGGTCCGGATTCTTGCCGGCATCTTCGGCCAACCGGCGGGCATCCTCCAGATGACCGTAGCCCACGTTGTAGGAGGCCAGGGCAAACCAGGTCCGGTCCGGTTCGGGAATGTCGTCCGGAATCTGCCGGTACACCATGGTGAAGTACCGGGCTCCCCCCTGGATGCTGTCTACCGGGTCCAGCCGGTTATTGATGCCGACATAACGTGCCGTGGTGCGGGTCAGCATCATCAGGCCCCGCACACCAGTGGGGGAGACGGCGTTGGGTCTCCAGTGGGACTCCTGGTAGCCGATCGCAGCCAGCAGTCGCCAGTCCAGCCCGTGTTCCCGGGCTGTTTCCTGAAACAGGTCGCGGTATTTGGGCAGGCGGTTTTCAACGTGGTGGGTGAAAGTGCGTGCGCCCACGTAAGTCAGGCGGTCCAGGTGACCGTAGAAACGCTCGGAGAGTTGTGCCAGGGTGCCGTTTTCCCGCTGTTTTTGCAGGAAAGCCTGCATGCGTTTCTTGAGGCTGTCATCCTGTTGGCCGGGCAGCAGCCAGGTGAGTTTTTCCGGCTCACCGAGGGTGAAGGATTCTTTTACCCTGGGGTAGAACACATGGTTGAGGGCCAGCTCGTTGGAGGCGATCAGCGCCACCCGGATGTCGCCACTCTGTACCCGTTCCATCAGCCCGGCGGCATCCAGGCCACTGTGTGCCTCCCACTGCAGCTCCGGGTAGTCATCCGACAGTGCCTGTAGCTGGTATTCATGGTTGCTGTCAGCAACCACATGAACGGTGCTGCCGATCAGGTCTTCGATGGTTTCCGGCCGGGGGGAGTTGCGGCGGTAGATAATGACAGATTCCGCCTCGAGGCCGCTGTTGATGACATGGTATTTTTCTTCAAGCCCGGGGCGGCGGGCTATGCCTGCCATGCCAATGTGGGCGTAGTTGCGGTCCAGAACGGAGATAACCTCGGTGTTGTCCCGGGCTTCCCGCACACGTAACTCCACTCCCAGTTCGTCGGCGAACATGCGGGCCAATTCGTAATCATAGCCCGTGGGTCCGTCACGTCCTTCAAAGTAGATGCTGGGGGCGTTGCGGGTAATAACGTGCAGCACCCCCTCCGCTTTGATGCTCGACAGGGTGTCGGGCCGGGAGCAGGCGGTCGTCAGCAACGCGATAAGCAGTATCCAGGCGGCTTTCCACCGGATCAGCAATTTGTGGGTCAGGTTGAGTACCAAGTACTTCGTCTCCCTTACTGCGGAAACCGTGCACCTGGCTGGCTAAGTGCGCCGTTGGAAGGGGAAGTTCCCGCCAGATACCGTTCTTGCAATCCTTGCACACTTGTAATGATCCGTGGTTGGTCTCCGAAGGTCAATTGAAGCGGTTAATTGTTGTGCAAAACAATGTCAATGAATGCGGATACGGGACCTGGTTCCGGTTTTGCCGGCTCAGGTCAAATTTGATCCGGGCCACTGTAACCCGTCCGCCCTTTCGAGTATTATTGCGCCCTTTCCACTCCCAGACATCTCGTATTGCGCGATACAGGTTTAAACCATGCTTGAACTTCGCGGCGCTCCCGCTCTTTCCCCGTTCCGCTCCCGCAAACTGTTCTCCCTGATTCAGGAGAAAGTGCCCGGCGTGAATCATCTGTATGCAGAGTTCATGCATTTTGCCGATCTGGAGGACGAACTGACGGCCCCGGAGCGGGATATTCTTGATCGCCTTCTGGTTTACGGTCCCACCACTGCCACCGAAGAGCCGGATGGTGTGCTGTTTCTGGTGGTTCCCCGCCCGGGCACGGTCTCCCCGTGGTCCTCCAAAGCCACCGATATTGCCCGTAACTGCGGACTGCGCCAGGTGCGTCGTCTGGAGCGGGGCATTGCTTACTATGTGCGCTCGGACAAGAAGCTTGGTCTGGCGCAGCGGGAACAGATTGCCGGACTGCTGCACGATCGCATGACCGAAAAGGTCTTCCACGAGGCGGGGGGGGCCGAGTTGCTTTTCCATCATGAGGAGCCCCGCGAGCTGGCCCGCGTGCCGGTGATGGCCGGTGGCCGGGAGGCGCTGGTCAAGGCTAATCGGGAGCTGGGCCTGGCCCTTGCGGAAGACGAGATCGACTACCTGGTGGACTCCTTCACCTTGATGAAGCGGGATCCCACCGATGTCGAGCTGATGATGTTTGCCCAGGCAAACTCCGAACATTGTCGCCACAAGATTTTCAACGCCTCCTGGGATATTGATGGAGAAGGGCAGGAGAAATCCCTGTTTGCCATGATCCGCAATACCTATGAGATGAACAGCGAAGGTGTGCTGTCCGCCTACAAGGACAATGCCTCGGTGATTCGCGGTAGCCGGGGCGGGCGCTTCTTCCCGGAGCCGGGTACCGGAGTCTACCGGTACCATGAAGAAGATATTCATATCCTGATGAAGGTGGAAACCCATAACCACCCGACTGCCATCTCTCCGTTTGCCGGTTCCGCGACCGGTTCCGGGGGCGAGATCCGCGACGAGGGAGCCACTGGCCGCGGTTCCCGTCCCAAGGCGGGGCTGACCGGCTTCACCGTGTCCAACCTGAAGCTTCCGGGGGACCCGCAGCCCTGGGAAGAGGAGTATGGTCGTCCCGACCGTATTGCCTCGCCCCTGGATATCATGATTGAGGGTCCCATCGGTGGTGCGGCATTCAATAACGAGTTTGGACGCCCGAACCTGGCAGGCTACTTCCGCACCTTTGAGTCCCGGGTGTGCGGAGCAGCCGGGGAGGAGGTGCGTGGGTATCACAAGCCCATCATGATCGCCGGCGGTCTGGGTAATATCCGGGAGGAGCATGTCGAGAAGGGTAATATTCCGGCAGGGGCCCGTCTGATCGTACTCGGTGGTCCGTCCATGCTGATCGGACTGGGTGGTGGTGCCGCTTCTTCCATGGATACCGGTTCCAGTAATGAAGACCTGGATTTTGCCTCGGTTCAGAGGGGCAACCCGGAAATGGAGCGCCGTTGCCAGGAAGTGATCGACCGTTGCTGGCAGATGGGCGAAGCAAACCCGATCTGCTTTATCCATGATGTGGGTGCCGGTGGTCTGTCCAATGCCATGCCGGAGCTGGTCAAGGACGGAGGCCGTGGTGGCCGTTTCGAACTGCGTGATATTCCCTGTGATGAGTCCGGTATGTCGCCTCTGGAGATCTGGTGTAACGAATCCCAGGAACGTTATGTAATGGCAGTGGCGGAAGCGGACATGGAGCGCTTCGATACCATCTGTCGCCGGGAGCGCTGCCCGTATGCGGTGATTGGCGAGGCGACCGAGGAGCACCACCTGGAACTGGCGGACTCGTACTTTGATGATCGTCCGGTGGACCTTTCCATGGACGTGCTGTTTGGCAAGCCCCCGCGCATGCACCGCAGTGTTACCAGGTCATCCTTTACCAAGCCGATCTTCGATTCCCAGAAGATTGATCTGAATGATGCGGTGCGCCGCATTCTGCGGCTGCCTTCGGTTGGCTCCAAGAGCTTCCTGATTACCATTGGTGACCGCACCATCACAGGTCTGGTGGCAAGGGATCAGATGGTTGGTCCCTGGCAGGTGCCGGTCAGCGATGTGGCGGTGACTGCCGCCTCCTATGATGTCTACACCGGTGAGGCCATGGCCATGGGCGAGCGCACACCGGTGGCCGTTATTGATGCTCCGGCTTCGGGCCGCATGGCGGTGGGTGAGGTGATCACCAATATGGCCGCCTCGTCGATTGCCCGACTGTCCGATATTCGCCTGTCTGCGAACTGGATGGCGGCAGCCGGTCACCCGGGTGAAGATGAAAACCTTTATGAAACCGTGAAAGCGGTGGGCATGGAACTTTGTCCGGCGCTGGGCATTACCATCCCGGTGGGCAAGGACTCCATGTCCATGAAGACTGTCTGGGAAACCGACAATGGTGAGCAGAAGAGCGTTACCTCGCCTTTGTCTCTTGTGGTGAGCGGTTTTGCTCCGGTCACGGACGTGCGTCGTACCCTGACACCGCAGATTCGTACCGATGCCGGCGATACCGACCTGATTCTGGTGGATCTTGCGGCTGGCCAGAACCGGTTGGGTGGTTCCGCGCTGGCTCAGGCCTATAAGCAAATGGGAGCGGTTGCGCCGGACCTGGATGACCCCGAGGATATCAAGGCATTCTTTGCGGTTGTCCAGGGACTTAATCGAGACGATAAACTGCTCGCTTACCACGACCGTTCCGATGGTGGTCTGTTTGTCACGCTGGCAGAAATGGCCTTTGCCGGCCATACAGGGGTGGATATACGGCTGGATGGCCTGGCGGAGAATAACAGCCAGTTTGCACGGGAACTGTTCAACGAAGAACTGGGGGCTGTTATTCAGGTGCGTTGTGAAGACACCGAAGCGGTCCTGCAACAATTCTCTGCTGCCGGACTGGCCGATCACATTTCTGTGATCGGCAGGCCGAATGACGACGATCGTATCCGCTGTGCCTTTGAAGGCAAGCATGTGCTGGATTATGCCCGCAGTGAACTGCAGCGCCTCTGGTCCGAGACCAGCTACCGCATTCAGTCTCTGCGGGATAACGCTGACTGCGCACTCGAAGAATTCGACAACCTGCTGGACGAGCAGGACCCCGGCCTGGGTTCGGAACTGACTTTCGACCCGTCTGACGATGTGGCGGCGCCCTTTATCGCAACCGGTGCCCGGCCAAGGATTGCTATCCTCCGGGAGCAGGGTGTGAATGGCCAGCTGGAAATGGCAGCAGCTTTCGACAAGGCCGGATTCGAATCGGTGGATGTGCACATGAGTGATTTGCTGTCCGGCCGCCTGACCCTGGAAGGATTCAGTGCGCTGGCCGCCTGTGGTGGTTTCTCCTTCGGCGATGTGCTGGGTGCCGGTGAGGGCTGGGCCAAGTCGATCCTGTTCAGCGACCGGGTCAGGGACCAGTTTGCCAGCTTTTTCAACCGTCAGGATACCCTGGCATTGGGGGTGTGTAATGGTTGCCAGATGCTGTCCAACCTGCACGAACTGATTCCCGGTAGTGAGGGCTGGCCCCGGTTTGTGCGCAACCAGTCCGAGCAGTTTGAAGCGCGCCTGGTCATGGCAGAGGTGTGCCCCTCGCCTTCAGCCTTCCTGGATGGCATGGCCGGCTCCCGGATGCCGATTGCGGTAGCCCACGGGGAAGGACGGGCAGAGTTTGCTGAGGGGCAGTCGGCCGGCCAGTTGTCGGAGGCGGATATGGTGGCCATGCGTTACGTGGATAACCGCGGTGAGGTCACCGAACGCTATCCGTTTAATCCGAACGGTTCGCCCCGGGGCATCACCGGGGTCACCAGCCGGGATGGCCGGGTGACGCTGATGATGCCGCACCCTGAACGGGTATTCCGCACCGCCCAGTATTCCTGGCATCCACGGGAGTGGGGTGAAGATGCCCCCTGGGCACGAATGTTCCGCAATGCGAGACGCTGGCTGGGGTAAAATTCCCGAAGCACAAAAAGCCGGACTAGGAGCAACGAGTGTTGCCCTTATTCCGGCTTTTTTTATTGAAATATGCCTTGACTCTTCTACGTTATGCACATTTACGGTGCTGTTCTGGCGGTTCCTTGAACAAAGCAATGGATTCTTGCTCAGTTTTTGGGCGACAAATGTAACCATATGATATTAAAGGATAAAAATGCTTCGGTGATTTTGTCACCAATTTGAGGGAAGGCCAGCAGTTACGGGGGGTTGCGACGGGTTCCCCAAAACTTTCCCCAGAGTTATCCACAGATTTTGTGGGTAAGTTTCTAACTGCTTAATCTGTGCAAAAAATATGCAGGATCGCTGTTGTTTTGCCTTGGCGGTGAGTTGTTTTCGGGCCCGTAAAGGCTTAATTTTTCCACAGGCCCCGGTCAGGAGGAGAAACATGTACAAGCTCTGTTATTTCGTACCCGGATCCCACCTTGAGCAAACCAAGCACGCGATTTTTGCCACGGGTGCGGGCCGGATTGGGAACTACGATTGCTGTGCCTGGCAGTGCGAGGGCCAGGGACAGTTCCGCCCGCTGGATGGTAGTGAGCCGTTTCTTGGTCAGCAGGGGGAACTGGAGAAGGTAAGCGAATATAAAGTGGAGCTGGTGTGCAGGGATGAACTGATTCACGATGCCTTGGCAGCACTGAAAGCAGCCCATCCTTACGAAGAGCCGGCCTACGAGGTTTATCTGTTGGCGGACCTCTGACCCTGCGGGAGAGAGGTTAGCGCCCCTCTTTTTTTCGGATACTGTGGCGGATGTCACTGACCCGCAGCGGGAATTCCCCAGCGTCCATATCCTCGACGAAATGCTCCAGGGTGCGCTTCACAGTGGGGAAGGAAATGTCATCCCAGGGAATCTCATGGGGACGGAAAAGTGCTGTCTCCAGGGATTCGTCCCCGGCCCCGTGGGTTCCATCAACCATCTCCGCCCGGAAAAACATGTGTACCTGATCAATGTGGGGCACGTGAACCATGGTATAGAGCCCCTTGAGATCAACTTCGGCCATGGCTTCTTCCAGGGTTTCCCTGGCTGCGGCCTCTTCAGTGGTCTCGGAATTTTCCATAAATCCGGCGGGCAGAGTCCAGTAACCGTAGCGAGGCTCGATGGCCCGCCGGCAGAGCAGGATTTGCCCCTCCCAGACCGGCACAGTACCCGCCACGATCCGGGGATTCTGGTAGTGGATGGTCTCGCACTTGGTGCACACATAACGATGTCGGTTGTCGCCGGCGGGAATGCGCTCTTCCAACAGGTGTCCGCAGGAACTGCAGTATTTCATGAAAGAATCCGTATACTGTCGGTTTATGAGTTTATCCAGAGTTTAACGCGCTGGAACACGGGTGTCTCTTGCAATCAGTCCATTTATACGGAGTCAGGCTGTGCGTGATTTTCTGAACCAGAAACTGTCCGGCCACCGGGCCAGGGAGCTTCCGCTGGATTATCCGGAAGCCGGAATTCTGTTGCCGGTCACGGATAATCGCCGAAGCCCGGAACTGGTTTTCACGCTGCGCTCCGCCAATCTGTCTACCCACCGGGGGCAGGTGGCGTTTCCCGGTGGCAAGCGGGATGCCTCGGATGAAAGCATAGCCCATACTGCTGTACGGGAAACCCATGAAGAAATCGGGCTTCCGCCGGAGCAGGTAAGCCTGGTCGGACGGCTGGGGCAGGTGGTGTCCCGCTACGGTATCCTTGTTACACCCTACGTGGGGGTCTTTCCGGAAGACCATCCACTTGAGGCCAATCCCCATGAAATTGAGAGCATCTTCCGTGTGCCACTGGAATTCTTTCTGGAGGACCGGCGGGAACGTACCGATGAGCTCAGCTTTCTCGACAATACCTTTTACGTACCCTGTTATCGATGGGAGCGTTATCAGATCTGGGGTCTCTCCGCCGTGGTTCTGGTGGAGTTTTTGAATGCGGTGTACGATGCCGGCATCGACCTCCGGATGCCACCGAAAGGAGACTGAAATGTTTTACCAGCTTGAAGATTACAGCCCGGAACTGGAGGGCGAGGATCATTTTGTCGCAGACAACGCCACTGTGATTGGCCGGGTTCTGCTGCAGGACAAGGCCAGTGTCTGGTTCAGTGTGGTGATCCGTGGTGACAATGATCTGATCACCATCGGCCCTGAAAGCAACGTGCAGGATGGCGCCGTGATGCATACGGACCCGGGCATTCCCCTGACTCTGGGGCGGGGTGTTACCGTGGGCCACAAGGCTATGCTGCACGGCTGCACTATTGGTGACTTCTCCCTGATCGGCATTAATGCCGTCATTCTTAATGGTGCAAAAATTGGCCGTCATTGCCTCATCGGCGCGAACACGCTGATTCCGGAGGGCATGGAGGTGCCGGACGGTTCCATGGTGGTTGGATCGCCGGGCAAGATCAAACGGGAGCTGACGGACAATCAGAAGAAGATGCTGGAGCTGAGTGCCGCCCACTATGTCCGGAATGCGGCCCGTTATGGCTCGAAACTGAAGGTCGTAACCCCCTGAATGTACCGCGGGTTTGCCCCCGGAATCTGTAGTCCCCTTTGGCAGAGAGGAACAAAGGTTGTCTGAACGCGTATCTTCGCCCTGCGTCAGCATCTGTGCGCTGGACGAGCAGGGCATCTGTATCGGTTGCCACCGTACCGGAGACGAGATTCTTCGCTGGACTCGGATGAGTAACGAGGAGCGACGCCAGGTGCTGGCCCAGGTTGCCGATCGCGAACAAAAAGCGTTGATTTAGAGGCAGAAAAGAATGGCAAAACAAAATAGTCCGCTGGTTCTGGGAACGCCGGGAAAGCAGGGTGCCTTCCGGGTGCTGATGTGCGGTGCCGGCGAGCTGGGTAAGGAAGTCGTCATTGAGTTGCAGCGGCTGGGCGTGGAGGTCATTGCGGTGGACCGGTATGAAAATGCCCCGGCCATGCAGGTGGCTCACAGGTCCCATGTGATCAATATGCTGGATGCGGCCGCTCTGCGCGATGTGATTGAACGGGAGAAGCCGGATCTCGTAGTACCGGAAATTGAAGCGATTGCCACGCCCGAACTGGTCCGTCTGGAACAGGAAGGCTACACCATCATCCCCACAGCCCGGGCGGTCAACCTGACCATGAATCGTGAGGGTATTCGCAGGCTGGCTGCAGAAGAGCTTGGTTTGCCGACCTCGCCTTATCGCTTTGCCGGTACTGAAGAGGAATATAAAGCGGCGGTTAAAGCAGTAGGCCTTCCCGCGGTTATCAAGCCGGTCATGAGTTCCTCTGGCAAGGGACAAAGCACTGTTCGTTCCGCCGCTGATGTTGATGGAGCGTGGGAGTATGCCCAGGCCGGCGGCCGGGCCGGGCAGGGGCGTGTTATTGTGGAAGGGTTTGTTGATTTCGATTATGAGATTACTCTGTTGACTGTGCGGCATCGGGACGGTGTGTCGTTTTGTGCGCCCATCGGCCATCGCCAGGAAGACGGTGACTACCGGGAGTCCTGGCAACCGCATCCTATGAGCGACTCGGCACTTGCCCGTTCCAGGGAGATCGCCGCATCTGTTACGGAAAGTCTGGGCGGTTATGGTGTTTTCGGGGTTGAGCTATTCGTGAAAGGAGACCAGGTCTGGTTCTCTGAAGTATCGCCTCGGCCTCATGATACCGGGATGGTAACGCTGATTTCCCAGAACCTGTCGGAGTTCGCCTTGCATGGGCGAGGCTCTGCGCATCCTCGTCAATGAAGCCGCCAAGATCGAACGATCCCAGTTCCTTGGAGCGGCGCCCTATGAACGTAGTGAGCGACGGCGTGACTACGCCAACGGGTACAAACCCAAGACGGTACTCACCCGCCTTGGTGAGCTGACCTTTCAGGTGCCCCAGGTGCGTTGCGGCGACTTCTACCCTTCTGCCCTCGAAAAAGGCACCCGCACCGATCAGGCGGTGCATCTGGCCCTGGCCGAGATGTACGTCCAGGGGGTCTCCACCCGCCGGGTGATCGAGGTACTGCAGCGCCTGCTGGGGCCGGAGATTTCGCTCTCCACCGCCCAGGTGAGCCGTGCCGCCGCCAAGCTCGACGAGGGGCTTGCGGCCTGGCGCGAGCGTCCTCTGGGCGAAGTGCCCTATCTCTTTCTGGATGCCCGTTACGAGAAAGTGCGGCTGGAAGGGCGAATCGTCGATTGTGCCGTCTTGATCGCCGTCGGCGTCGATGCGACGGGCAAACGGCGGGTGCTCGGTTGCACGGTGGCCACGTCGGAAGCCGAGATCAATTGGCGACGTTTCCTGGAATCCCTCCTGGCCAGAGGGTTGCACGGTGTCAAGCTCATCGTCGCGGATGATCATGCGGGCCTCAAAGCTGCCCGCAAAGCGGTGTTCCCTTCTGTTCCCTGGCAGCGTTGCCAGTTCCATCTGCAGCAAAACGCCGGCCAGTTCGTCACCCGACAGGAGGCGAAAAAGCACGTCGCCGCGACACTGCGCGCGATCTTCAATGCTCCGGACAAGGCAGAAGCCGAGCGGCTTTTGAAAGCCGCCCTGGACACCTGGCGCAAGGAGCATCCGAAACTGGCCGAGTGGGCCGAAACCGCGATTCCTGAATCCCTGACGGTGTTCGACTTCCCCGCTGCGCACCGTATCCGTTTGCGTACCACCAACGGGCTGGAACGCATCAACCGGGAACTGCGACGACGCACCCGAGTGGCCAGCATCTTCCCCAACATGGATTCCTGCCTGCGCCTGGTCTCGGCGCTGCTGGCCGAACTCGACGACGAGTGGATGACCGGCAAGGTCTATCTCAACCTCAACCCGTAACCCCGGCGTCATGACCAACACCACGGAAATTTACAGAAAAAAGGTTGCACAACCCACCACGACGGTGCTATACTGATGGAAGTGTGAGACCGCATGGTGCCGCTTCACCGTCGTGCAAGGAGAACTCTATGAAGAAGACCATGAAAGCCGCCGTGTTCGTCGCGCCGGGGCGCATCGAACTGCAGGAGCGTCCGATTCCCGAGATCGGGCCGACCGATGCGCTGCTGCGCGTCACGACCACGACGATCTGCGGCACCGACGTGCACATCCTCAAGGGGGAATACCCCGTCGAACCCGGGCGTATCGTGGGCCATGAGCCGGTGGGCGTCATCGAGCAGCTCGGCAGCGCCGTGACTGGCTACGAAATTGGCCAGCGCGTCATCGCCGGGGCGATCACGCCCTGCGGTCAGTGCAATAGCTGCCTCGATGGCCAATCGAGCCAATGCGGCCACAAACACATGGGTGGCTGGCAGCTGGGCAATACCATCGACGGCTGTCAGGCCGAATACGT
>JACIZI010000029.1 GCA_014359475.1 Marinobacter sp.
GCCTTTCTAAAACCGTCTCTGGCCATGGATGGCCAGAGCCGAGCCCTACAGGGACGTATTCACGGGCGTGTTTTGGAAAGGCCTACCCACCCCGATGCCCCCGCAATCTCTGGGTATGCGTCAAAAATGGGGGCAGCCGACCAGTTTTCAAGACCTTGGGACCGGAAGAATCAATCTTCCATCAGGAAATGAGCCCGGGCGGTGGCGATCGGCTGGGCGCGGGATTTCTGCCAGGCGGAGACCATGACGTTGGCCACGCGGTTACCCTGACGGGTCAGGCGGCATTCGGCGAAGGTTTCGCGGTTCAGTCCGGCGCGGAGGTAGTCGAGGGAGAAGTCGACGATTCTCGGTAAGCGCAGGGCGTCCTGGCTGAGCATCAGGTACAGGGCTGCGGAGAGTTCCATAAATCCGCCGATCACTCCGCCATGGATGGCCGGCAGTATGGGGTTGCCGAGGTTTTCTTGCTTTGCCGGAAGCCGGAAAATCAGGTCGTCGCCGAAGCGGTCACATTCCAGGCCGATAAACCCGGCATAGGGAATACTGGCAAACAAGCGTGAGAAATCACCGGTTTCCCGGGTGTACTTCAGAGTTTCCGGGTCGGTCATTCGGTGCTCCCGGTGATCAAATCGCGGTAGGTTTTCGGCGTCGCTTCCTTGCCGATGCGCATGAAGGTGCCCACGCAGTTGGCGATGGTGTCACCTCCCTCTTGGTAGGCCTCGCAGCGGGTGAAAATTATATTGCGGGTAACCTTGTAGGTTTCTGCCCGTGCATAGACCGGCCTGCCGGGCTCGGCAGGGCGCATATAATCCACCCGCAGATCCAGTGTGGGGCAAAGTTCGAACTCACTCAGGGCGCAGATGGTTACCGAGCCGGACGCGGTATCCATCAGGGTGGTGATGGCTCCACCGTGGATGACTCCGGTATCCGGATCGCCCACGATGCGGTCGCTGTATGGGAGTTTCATTACAAGAAAGCCTTCCCCGGCAGCTTCTACGGTCAGGCCCAGCTCCCTGGCCTGGTTAAGGGTACTCAAAAGCCGGAGCACCCGGTCCTTGCGGATCTGGTCATTCATTCAAGCATATCCGAATATTCTGGTTGCAGAGCAGGTAATATGGCAGTCGTTGCAACGGCCTTATAGTATGGCCCTATGATATAGCACTGGCGGCTTGTGCTCCAACTCACATTCAAGGAGAGCGATTTTGAAAGCGACACCCTGGCAATACCGGCTGGCTCTTTCGACCTTTCTGGCGGCGTTGATATTGATATCCGGCTGTACCGTGAATCCCGTGACCGGCGAACGGCAACTGGCCCTGCTCCCGGAAAGCCAGGCTTTGGCTATGGGTCAGGAGCAATACATTCCAACCCAGCAAACCCAGGGCGGCAAATTCTACCTGGACCCGGAACTTAATCTTTACGTGAAAGAGGTGGGCCAGAAACTGGCTGCCGTGAGTGACCGACCTGACCTGCCTTACGAATTTGTGGTGCTGAACAACGGTGTGCCCAATGCCTGGGCACTGCCCGGGGGCAAGATCGCCATTAACCGTGGTCTGCTCACGGAGCTTGAGAGCGAAGCGCAGCTGGCTGCCGTGCTCAGCCACGAGATTGTGCATGCCGCGGCTGGCCACAGCCAGCAGCAAATGCAGAATCAGGCGCTGATCAGCCTGGGGGTGGGGCTGGCCGGTTTTGCGCTGAGCGACAATGAGTGGGCCGGGGTTATCATGGGTGGCGCGACCATGGGTGCCCAGCTGATCATGGCCCGTTACAGCCAGGGAGATGAACTGGAATCGGATGCCTACGGCATGCGCTATATGGCAAGGGCCGGGTATGACCCGTCTGCCGCGGTGGAACTGCAGGAAATTTTCGTAAGGCTTTCCGAGGGTCGGGAGAGCGGCTTTCTGCAGGGTCTGTTTGCCTCTCACCCACCCTCCCGGAAACGGGTGGAAGAAAACCGGCAACTGGCAAAAGAACTTGGCACAAGTGGCCGTACAGGCCGGGACACCTACCAGCAGAAACTGAGCTACCTCCGCAAGCTGCAGCCCGCCTACGAAGCAGAGGCCGAAGCCGCCCGACTCGCTTCTGAGGGGAACTTCGACCAGGCACTGGGTAAGATCAATGAAGCCATTGCCATCGAAGACGAGGAAGCCGCTTTTTACGCCCTGCGGGGTCAGATACGCGAAGCCATGGGCAATACCCGGCAGGCGGCAGAGGACTTTGACCGGGCAACCGGCCTTTACCCGGAAATGTTCAGCTATCAGCTTTACCAGGGGTTGAATGCGCTCAAGCAGAATAACCTGACCCTCGCCAAACGCAGCCTGACCCGGGCCAATGAGATGGTGCCCACTTCCATTGCATTTCTGCGCCTGGGGGATGTCGCCCTGAAGCAGGGCAATCGAGATGAAGCGGCCCGCCATTATGCCACCGCCGCGAAATCGGAAGGAGCAATTGCTGAAGAGGCCCGACAAAAGCTGGCAGATCTGACCTCATAACCCATTGGAATCGGGGTCGGGTTGGCCCCGCTGACATATAAACGCGGAATTTGCCGCATTGACTTTTAGAGCAATAACTCTAAAAATCCCGCGCAGGTACATTAAAACGGACCCCATCCATGCTAGCAGAACGCATCCAGCCAATGGCTTACCAGGCACGGCGCATATACGTCGAGCTGATGTTCAAGGTGCTCGGCAGTGCCTTTCAGGCCGCCAGTGAAATTGACCCTGAAATTCAGCAGGAGGGAAAAGCCCTGCCCACCGGCCTGCTGTTTGAAATGAAAGTCATACCCGACGGTCCTCGCATGATTGTGGAGCACCTGGGTAATGGCCGCTTCCTGTCACACGGCAATAACCCACCGCGCCCGGTCGACCTGTCAATCCAGTTCAAGCATATCGCCCATGCCTTCCTGGTGCTGTCCTTTCAGGAAAAGACATCCGTGGCCTATGCCCATGACCGTATGCTGGTGGACGGCGATATTGGTTATGGCGTCCGCATGACCCGTATTCTGAACCGCCTGGAAGCCTTCATCCTGCCGAAGATGATTGCCTCACGGGCCGTCAAGCAGTACCCCGCCAATCTCGATCTGCCGGAAAAACTGCTGACGGCTTCCAGAATCTACCTGAAAGTCGCGACAAAATTTTTGAAATGGTGAGAGCATAATGTCCAATCAATTCTACGAATTCTTCTGTCCCGTCAAGGTGATCGCCGGCAAAGCCGCGCTGGAACATATCCCCTATGAACTGACCGGGCTGGCGGCCAAAAGGCCGATGATTATTACTGATAAGGGTGTGCGCGCTGCGGGGCTGCTGGATCCGGTAGTCAATGCCTGCACGGAAAGCGGCCTGGACATTGCCAGCATCTATGACGATGTGCCACCGGACTCCTCCACCGGCGTGGTCCGGAAAATTGCCGGCATCTACCGCAGCGAACAGTGCGACTCCATTATCGCCGTGGGCGGTGGTTCAGCCATCGATACCGCCAAAGCGGTCAACATCCTTGTGTCCGAAGGTGGGGATGATATTGCCGCCTATAGTGGTGCGGGCATTCTCAAGCGCGCCCTGAAGCCCTTCTTTGTGGTACCCACCACTGCGGGCACCGGCTCGGAAGTGACGGCTGTTGCGGTGATCACCGACATCGAGAAGCATGTAAAACTGCCATTCACCTCTTCATTTCTGCTTCCCAATGCGGCGGTTATTGATCCGCGGATGACCCTTACGCTGCCGCCCCATATCACAGCAGCCACCGCCATGGATGCCATGACACACGCCACCGAGGCGTTCACCTGCATGGCCAGGAATCCGCTCAGCGATGCCTACGCAACAGCGGCCATCCGCAAGATCAGCGACAATCTGCTGAAGGTGATGGATAACCCCAGGGATGCGGATGCCCGACTTGAGCTGGCCCAGGCTTCTACCATGGCCGGCATCGCCTTCTCCAACTCCATGGTGGGACTGGTTCACTCTCTTGGCCATGCCACCGGCGCCCTGTTCCACCTGCCCCACGGCCTGTGCATGAGCCTGTATCTGCCCTACGTACTGGAATACAACCTGGAAAGCATCCGCGAACCGCTGGGGGAACTGCTGCTGTATCTGGACGGTCCGGATGCCTATGCCGCAACACCGGGCAATCGTCGGGCCGAGGCTGCCATCGCCTCGATCCGCAAGCTGCGGGACACACTCTACAAGTATTGCAAGCTGCCCCGCACCCTGAAGGAGACCGGCGCCGTCCGGGAAGACCAGCTGGACAACATCGCAGAACTGGCACTGGACGACGGTTCCATTATGTTCAACCCCCGGGAGGTAACCCTGGAGGATGCCAGAGCGGTTCTGAAACGCGCCTGGGCCTGATACGGTCTCCAGACAATGCCGTACGGGCAAGCCTCCGCCGCCCGTACGGTAACTGTAACATTCCGGATATTGAAAACCTGCCTGTAAAAAGCAACAATCAGGTTTGTTTGAGAGGGCATGGACGCTGCCAGATTAATTTAGTGATGGCTCACCATGTCTATACCCCGATTGCCCACCTGTTTAATAACCTTTCTGACGGTCGGCCTGTTCATGCTGAACACGCCACTGGCGGCCCAGGAGCATGAGCAGGCTGATACCCGTGCGCCGTCGGGACAGGGCCTGCCCCCCGACAAAACCCTGAGGCTGAACGTATCCACCAGTGGTTACCCGCCATACCTGATCGTGAAGGGTGACAGCTACGCCGGAATTATCTGGGATGTAGTGAACCGTGTGGCGGAACGCACAGGATTTGAGGTATCTGCAATACAGGTACCCCGGAAAAGAGTCGACAATCTGCTACTGCAAGGATACCTGGATGCCACGCCCCGGGCACGGGAGTGGACAGCCGATCCGGAGCAGTTCCTTTTCACTGATGCGATTGTTAACGTGGAAGAGGTATTCTTTTTCCCCAAAGACTCGGATTTCCACTATGAGGGGCCGGAAAGCCTCAAAAATAAAACCCTGGTCACTCACCTGGGTTACCGTTACCCGCCCGTCCAGGAACTGTTCGATACCGGCCACACCCGGCGCTTTGATGTGCCCAAGGACCGGGATATGTTTCGTTATCTGCTCTACAGCGATGAACTTGATGCTGCCATTGCCGATCGACTGGTCGGCCAGTGGATCATCCTCAGCGAAGACTTGCAGGGGCAGCTCCGGGTGAGCGAGCACAACATCAGTGAATACGGTTTTCGCCTGATGCTGCGCAAGGACTGGAGCGCGTTTGCCACCCTGTTTAACAGGGAACTGGAAGCGCTGAAAACCAGCGGTGAGCTGGAGCAGATTCTTTCCCGTTATCGCTAGCAGGCTGCTAACCCCTTATTCCAGGCGGCGCAACATCAGCATCGGTGATACCCGCAGCACCGGCAACAGCTGCCAACGACCCAGAAACGCAAGCACGGCGGCACTGATCAAGGGAATCGGCACCGCCACCTGCCAGTGCCAGCGGAACGCCCCTTCAAACATACCGTACTGCAGCGCCCATACTGCGCCCTCCGCGGCCATTGTGCCCACCAGTCCGGCAATCAGCCCCAGCAGGGCAAATTCCAGCATGGTGCTGCGCACCAGCAGGGCCTGCCGGGCCCCCAGCGTCCTCAACAAGGCACCTTCTCTCTGACGATCCCGCAGCGTGGTACTCACCACTGCCGCCATGACCACCAGAGCCGCCGCCAGAACCAGTACCAGTATCGCTTCGATGGCCTGGGTGACCTGCCCGACAATCTCCTGAATACGGGCAATGATGTGATCAATTTCCAGCACCGATACCGTCGGATATTGCCGGCTGAACTCGTTCAGGATCGACTTCGCGTTATCCGGCAGGTAAAAGGAGGTTATCCAGGTAGCAGGCATGCCCTCAAGGCCGCCACCCGGAGGAAATGCCATGTAGAAGTTCGGCTTCATACTGTCCCACTGGACGGTGCGGATGCTGGTCACCGTTTCAGTGACCTTGTCAGAGCCGACAGTGAAGGTAAGACGATCACCGGGCTTCAGACCCAGCTTATCCGCCAGCTCTGCTTCTACCGAAACACCTTGCGTATCGCCCGGGGAAAACCACTCGCCTTCGATGATGCGATTATCTTCCGGAAGCGATTCCATCCAGGTCATGTTAAGCTCCCGGTTCAGTGCACTCACCCGCTGATCCTTGCTCACGGCCTCTTTGACCGCCTCGCCATTCAGCTCTGTCAGCCGCCCCCGCACCATCGGGTAGAAGTTTTCCATGGGATACCCCCGCTCTGACCAGAACGCCTCAATCTCGTCCACAGTTTGTGTGGGGATATTGATCAGGAAATGGTTGGGGGCGTCCTCCGGCAACTGGGCCTGCCAGTCATCCAGCAAAGACGTGCGGACCAGTACCAGCGTGGCCGCCAGCATCAGGGTCAGGGAGAAGACCGCAAGCTGGGACAGGCTGGCCCGCCTGTGTCGGTAGAGCCCCACCAGGGCCAGCCGCCAGGACTGACCACCGCCCCGGATCCGACGCAGCACAGACACCAGGACCCAGCCGATCAGCGCCAGCACACCCAGCAATAACAGCAGCCCGCCAAACACAGCCAGCACCATGGGCAATGCACGGGCATAGAGCCACACCAGACCGAACATGGCGGACACGGCGATGAGCAGGTCGGGCAATGCCTCCCGTCCGGATTCACCGGGCTGACTGCGCAGCACCCGCATGGCCGGCACGGACCGGAGTCTGCGAATGGGCGGATAAGCGAAGGCGAACAGGGACACCAGCGCTGTCAGCAGTGCCGGCACAAGGGCCCCCGGATCCACCCGGATATCGACGGGCCGGGCCAGTGCTTCGGACAACAGGTTTGCGAGCACCCAATACAACGGCAAGGCCAATGCCAGTCCACCCAGGATGCCGGCCATTCCCCAGAGTCCGAGCCGGCGCAGATACATGCCGGCTATCGCACCGCCAGGACTGCCCAGGGTTTTCAGCAAGGCCACGGTATCGCGTTGGGATATGGCGTATTGCCGGCTGGCTACGGCCACTGCCACAGCAGACAATAACACCGCCAGGCTGCCGCCCAGCAAAAGGAACTGTTCGGCCCGCTGCAGGGACTGGGAGAAAGTCTCACCATCACGCACACCTTCCCATTCATGGCTGGGCTCCAGGCGCGGCTTCAGCCAGTCATAATAACCGTCAAGCGCGGCGGAATCCCCTGCAAACAAATACACATGCTCCACCCGGCTGCCTTCCTGCAACACTCCGGTGGAGTCCACGTCATCCGCATGCATCATCAGCCGGGGAGCCAGTGCGCTGAGGCGAAAGCCACCATCCGGCTCACGCACCAGCAGACCCGTGATCGTCAGTGAACGGTTGCCGATTTCCAGGGAATCCCCGACAGAAACATCCAGCAAGCGCAACAGGCGCGGATTCAGCCACACCTCTCCTGGCCCGGGTCCTTCATCCCGCATGACCCTGGGTGCCGCCGGTTGCTGCTGAAACTCAATCTGGCCCCGCAAAGGATATTCGTTGCTGACCGCCTTGGCCGACACCAGCTGAAACCGGTCATTGCCAAACACCATGGTGGAGAACTCGATCATCTGTCCGGTTTCCAGGCCCCGGGCGCGGGCCTCTTCCAGCCATTCACCCGGTACCGGCCGGCCATTCTCGGCTTCCAGCTGGCGGTCGGCGGCCAGAAAAGAGCTGGCAGACGTCACCAGGGTACGTTGCAACTGGCTGGCAAACAGGGCGATCGTTGCCACGGTGGCCACGGCGATCACCAGTGCCACCAGCACTACCCGGACATCCCGTTCGCGCCAGTCCCGCTGCACGGACATGAGCTTTCCGGCGGCACCCATCAGTTGACCACCTCTGTGTGTGCCTCGGCACCCGGCTCCGTCACTATGCCGGCCTCGATAGAGAAGCGACGCTGGCAACGGCCGGCCAGTTGTTCGTCGTGGGTGACCATCACCAGTGTGGTGCCCTGCTCATGATTCAGATCCATCAACAGATCAGAGATAGACCGCCCGGTGCGGTTATCCAGGTTGCCGGTGGGTTCATCGGCAAACAGTATGGCCGGCTCCGAGGCGAAGGCCCGGGCAATCGCTACCCGCTGTTGTTCGCCGCCGGACAACTGGCGCGGCGTGTGCCGCAGCCGGTCCCCCAGCCCTACCCGTTCCAGAAGCTCCCTGGCTTTTCCATCCGCCCGCTCCGAACCGGCCAGCTCCAGCGGCAGCATGACGTTCTCCAGCGCCGTCAGTGCCGGTAGCAGCTGGAAGGACTGGAAAACAAACCCGATGCGCCGGGCACGCAAGGCCGCCCGCTCGTCTTCCGAGAGGCGACTGATCACCCGGCCCTCCAGTTCCACCTCGCCATGACTCGGCGTATCCAGGCCCGCCAGCAAGCCCAGCAAGGTGGTCTTGCCGGAACCGGAGCGCCCGACAATCGCGACGGACTCGCCACGGTTGATTTCCAGACTGACCCCTTGCAAGATCGTCAGCGTATCTGCTTCCAGATTCACTTGCTGGGTGAGGTCGGTCACTTTCAGGACCGGTCCGTCCATTTGTTCTGGGGTAGCTGTCTTGTCCGTCACGGCATCTCCAACTATCTGATTCAGAGTCTCGGGGTTATCTATGCATACGGCATCAACCGCAGTGAGATCAATTGCTGTTCTGTTTCTGTTCGTTCTGGCCATTCCCACCCAGGCCGCCGAGCGCACCATTCTGGTGATGGGCGACAGCCTCAGTGCCGCCTACGGGGTACCCACCGAAAGTGCCTGGGTCAATCTCCTGCGGCAGCGCCTGGCGTCCCGTGACCTGCCCTGGCAAGTGGTCAATGCCAGTATCAGCGGGGAAACCACCGATGGCGGCATGAGGCGGTTGCCGGAAATGCTGGACAGGCACTCGCCGGACATTGTCATTATCGAGCTTGGAGGCAACGATGGTCTGCGGGGATTTCCTCCCCAGGTTACCCGCGACAATCTGGCCGGTATGATTACCCGGTCCCGGGAGGCTGGTGCCACACCGTTGCTGGTGGGTATGCAAATGCCCCCGAATTACGGCGAGCGTTACACCAGGGCGTTTGCGAGCATATACCCTGAGCTCGCCGAGAAATACGACATACCGCTTGTTCCCTTCTTCCTTGAGGGCATCTACAACATTGACGGCCTGATGCAGGACGATGGCATTCACCCCACCGCAGAAGCTCAGCCCAGACTGCTCGACAACCTCTGGCCCGCGCTCAGTCCGCTTCTTGAAGCTCAGGATTCCGGCCGGTAACCCGGCGGGCATGGGCCACTGCCCGCCGCTCCGACCAGTAATATCCGTCCCCTGCCAGCTCCACAAATCCTACATGCCCGCCCCATTTCGGGGCTTCGGCCTGCACATGGGCACCGAGTACGGAGCGGGCAGAGGGAAAGCAGTTCCGCGAAAGGAACGGATCGTCCACGGCGTTGACCATCAGTGCCGGAACCCGGATATCTTTGAGTCGCGGCAGCGCGGAGCAGTGCGCCCAGTAATCCTCGGCATCCCGGAAGCCATGCAGCGGGGCCGTGTACCGGTCATCAAACTGCTGAAAATTGCGAATCTTCTCAATGTCCGTCACATCAATAAGATCCGGATAGAGATGCGCCTTCTCGGTCATTTTCGCGCCCAGGTCGTCCAGGAAACGCTTCATGTAAACGCGCCGGCTGGGCAGTGCCAACACCCTTGCACTGCCCGCCAGGTCACAGGGCACCGAAAAGGTGATGGCACCGGCAATGGCGCTGGCCACCCGTTCCCCCTGCTCCGCAAGGTACAGCAGCGTCAGGTTGCCGCCCATGCTGAAGCCGCCGAGGTACAGGGTGTCATACCCCTGCGCCAGGCCGTGTCCGACCACCCGGGAAAGATCGCCGGTGGCACCGCTGTGGTAGTAGCGGGGCTGTCTGTTCATGACACCCCCACAGGAGCGGAAATTCCAGGTCAGTACGTCCCAGCCATCCCGCAACAGCGCCCGCGCAAGCCCCACCATATAGGGGCGGCGACTATGGCCTTCCAGCCCGTGACTGAGTATTGCCAGTCGGGAGCTGCCCTGGCGGTACCAGTCCAGCCTGAGAAAATCATCATCCGGGGTGGCAATGATTTCCTCCTGCGGCTCCGCCAGCGCTACGTTACGAAACAGGGTCGACCAGACGGACTGCAGGTGACCGCTACGCAGCCACACCGGTGGCCGATAATCAAGGGCGCTCAGCGGGGAGACGGATTGAAGCGGATGAGGGCCTGCCTTGTACAAATTTTAACCTTTTATTTCATAGAGTTGACGGGCCATGCCAAAGTACTTAGTATTGCCGCCGTTGTTCCCCGATAGCTCAGTTGGTAGAGCAACGGACTGTTAATCCGTTTGTCGCTGGTTCGAGCCCAGCTCGGGGAGCCAGTTTTCCGAAAAGCCGCCACAGTCGATGACTCTGGCGGCTTTTCTTTATCCGGGTTGGTTGCCCGGCAGCCGTGGGCGTTCCATAAACTCACGCAGAACCCGGAACAGGGTGAAACCATCCCCGGTACCGGCGATCTCCCGAATCGAATGCATACCCCATTGGGGCACCCCGATATCCAGGGTAGCAATACCCAGGTTGCCTGCGGTAATCGGGCCAATGGTACTGCCACACCCCATGTCACTGCGCACCACAAAACTCTGGTGCGGCAGGCCCAGTTCGTCACTGATGTGACGGTACAGGGAGGCTGTACGGCTGTTGGTGGCATAACGCTGGT
The DNA here is from genome assembly GCA_014359475.1 of Marinobacter sp. Taxonomy (GTDB): domain Bacteria; phylum Pseudomonadota; class Gammaproteobacteria; order Pseudomonadales; family Oleiphilaceae; genus Marinobacter. Next base: position 10,689 of record JACIZI010000029.1, read on the forward strand.
TATGGTTGACCTTGATGACCGGCCCCTGGTTCAGAACCGGGCCATGATTTTCGTCGTGCCGATCCATATAATTCGGATGCACACCGTGGGCATTGTCGGCCGAGATCATCATCGAACGGGCAATGGCCCTGGCGCGGTTTTCCGGGCCACACCAACGGTCCAGCACCGCGGTCAGGAAGGGACCCTGGGCACCTTCCGCTGACATGCTGCCGACTTCTTCATGGTCGTTACAGACCAGCAGGGAAGGTTCCTCGCCACTATTCTCGATCAGCGATTTCAGGCCGATGTAACAACTCAGCAGGTTATCCAGCCGGGCTGAGGCGATGAACTCTTCACGCAGACCCACCAGGGAGGCGGGCTGGGCATCGTAGAAATTCAGTTCGTAGCCAAGCACCTTGCGCACACCACAGCCCGGCTTCTCAAAGAGCATCTGCTGGCGCAACAGTTCGGCAAAGCTGGTTTGGTCGTTCCCGGGCACCTGCATCAGTACCGGGGGCAGATCTGTCTGGGCGTTGACCGTGCGATTGCTGTTCGCTTCCCGGTCCAGGTGAATGGCCAGGCTGGGAATGAACGCCACCGGGCGCGCAAAGTTGACCAGTGAGTCCCGCATCTCGCCCGCGTCGTCCAGCCAGGAGACCCGGCCGGCCAGGGACAGGTCCCGGTCAAACCAGGGGTTGAGCAGAACCCCCCCATACACTTCCACGCCGAGCTGGAAATAACCTTTACGCCGCAGCTCCGGGTTGGGCTTGACCTTCAGGCAGGGACTGTCGGTATGGGCTCCCACCATGCGAATGCCTGCGTTCAGGGGCTCCCTGGCCCCGGTGCGAAATGCCACCAGCGCCGAGCCATTACGGATCACGTAGTAACCGGTGGAAGGCTTCAGCTGCCAGTCATCCTGTTCGTTCAGCCCGGTAAACCCGGCCTCATCCAGCTGCCGGGCCATCCCGGCCACCGCGTGCCAGGGTGTCGGTGAAGCGTTGAGAAACGTCAGCAGTTCATTATTGAATTCAGCGTGTTCCATGATCTTCCTGATAGACTGATAAAAGCACTCACAGTATGGCATGATGCCACACCGCCAAAGAAGGCTGTAGGTAGAATAACGAACCCACCATCAACCGGGAGTTCACCAGTGCCATTACCGCATTTTCTGGACATCGAATTCTGCCAGACGGGCGATACCCTTTTCCCTGTCGCCATTGCCTGGTCCCTGGCTGACGGGCGCATGAAAACCGTGGTGATCGAACCGGACGAAAGCTGGTTCGGGGACGACGACCTGCCGCCGGAGCTGGACCGCCTCTACCTGGAAGAACAGGGCGTGCCATTAGTGGAGCTGGCAAGAGAGCTCAATGATGATCTGCCGGATCAGACGGTCTACGTGGATGGGCTGGATCCGGACGAGATTCTCGTCGACCGGATATTTTCGGCCTTGCAGCTGGAAGCCCCGTTCGAAATCGCGCCGGTCAGCGAACTGATCACTGCCCTGGCATTCGAGGACCTGGAGGATCGCCGGCGGCAACTGCTGTTCGACCACGGCCTGGACCCGCAACTTCCGGAGAGCGGAGTCTACGCGCTACTCCTGCTGGCGCGGGACCAGGGTGTACTGGAGCATGATCCGGAGGCGCCGTGACAGGTGCCGGAGCAACCCGCCCACCATTAGCCATTAGCGCCACCTGGAAACCGGCCCCGCGAACGGCCTTTCCGGTCAGGCGCTGTGCCGGATATGCCAGCAGCGGTGAATGCGCGGGTTACGCTGGAAATCCCGGTCAATGGTATCCCGGCTTACTTCCTCAATTTCAAATTCATGCTCCAGTGACTCATCCAACCTGAAGCGACGAAAGTTGTTGGAAAAAATCAGTAATCCATCCGACGACAAACGGGCCATTGCCTGACGCACCAGATCACTGTGATCTTTCTGTACATCCAGCACGCCGGCCATGCGGGCGGAATTGGAGAAAGTGGGCGGGTCCATAAAGATCAGGTCAAACACCTCATCCCTGCCCGGCTTCCGGGCCAGCCACTCCAGGCAGTCCGCCTGTTCGACCCGGTGTCGCTCGGGATCAGCCTGATTCAGTGCCAGGTTCTCCCGCGCCCAGTTCACGTAGGTTTTCGACATGTCCAGGCTGAGGGATCGCGTCGCTCCGCCCGCCACGGCATGCACTGTGGCCGCACCGGTGTAGCAGAACAGGTTGAGAAAACGCTTGCCCCCACTGTGCTGCTGAATCCAGTGGCGCACCGGCCGGTGATCCAGAAACAGGCCGGTATCCAGATAATCCTTCAGATTCACCCGCAGCAGGCAGCCGTGCTCCTGCACGGTAAAGAATTCGCCACTGGCATCCTGCTTTTCATACTGATTGAGGCCTGTCTGACGCTGGCGCTGTTTACAGACAATGGCCTGCGGATCGGTTTCCAATGCATCGGGAATAACCGCAAGCGCTTCCGACAACCGCTCCGCGGCGGCCTTTTCATCCACGGTTTTGGGGGCGGCGTATTCCTGTACGTGTATCCGGCCATCATAGATATCAATCGCCATGGCAAACTCCGGCATATCCGCATCGTACAACCGGTAACAGTCAATGCCCTGTCTGCGGGCCCACTGGCCGATGGTCTTGCGGTTCTTGCGCAACCGGTTGGCCAGCATTGCCGCCCTTTCGGGATTGGCGATGCGGGGGCGCACCTCCCCTGCTTCCAGCGGATTGCGCGGCGTCATGGCATTATCCGGGGACACCTCGAACAACAGCAACTGAGCAGGCAGTTTACCGTTGAACAGCTTGTACTTGCGGTAGCTGCGCAAACCGATGCTCTTGCCAAACTCCGGTGCGCCGGTGAACACCCCGAGCCGCCATCCACGGAAGTGCCCGAGTGCCAGGGAGCCCAGGCTCTGGTACAGACCGGCCAACTCTTTCTTTTCACTGAGCCGCTCGCCATAAGGCGGGTTGGTCAGCAGCAGGCCGTGCCCGGCAACCTCGCCCTCCGGGTGCCAGTTCCCGATGGCCTGACATTCCACATGCACCACACCCTCCAGCCCGGCTCGCTGGATATTGCGCCAGGCGGTGGCAATCACCCGGCTGTCCTGATCGTGGCCCACAATTGCCGGCAGTTTACGCTGACGACCTTCGTGTGCGCGTCGTTCGGCTTCCTGACGAAGCGACAGCCAGAGCTCCGGGTCGTGACCTTGCCATCCCTCAAAACCCCAGCGTTCACGCTTGCGCCCCGGGGCCATATCGCAGGCCATCATGGCCGACTCAATCACGATGGTCCCGGAGCCACACATGGGATCGTAAAAATCACCACCTTCCGCCGCAATCCCGGGCCATCCGGCCCGGATCAGCAGTGCTGCCGCCAGACTTTCCCGCAACGGAGCCTGTCCCTTGTCGATCCGGTAACCCCGCCGGTGCAGGCTGTCGCCGCTGAGGTCGATCCCCAGCGACAGAGTACCCCGGTTCAGGCGGGCGGATACGGTGACATCCGGCTGTGCGGCGTCCACGGAAGGCCGTTTGCCGGACATGTCCCGGAAACGGTCCACAATGCCGTCCTTGACCTTCTGGGCACCGAACTGGGTGTTGCGGATCTCGTCGTTGCGCCCCTGAAACGTCACCCGGAAACGTCCTTCCACGGGAATGTGATCTTCCCAGGGCAATGCCCGGGTGGCTTCGAGCATGCCGTCAGCACTGCCGGCGGGTACATCCTCCAGGTGCAATATCACCCGGCTGGCCAGACGCGACCACAAGCAGGCCCGGTAGCCACCCGCCAGATCGCCCCGGGCCCAGACACCGGCGGGCGCATTACGGAAGGGTTCCAGGCCCAGCGCCCGCAATTCGTCGCCGAGAAGATAATCCACGCCCCTTGGGCAGGTTACAAAAAACACACATTCAGCCACTGAGGACTCCTGTTATTACCGAAGTGGTGCCAAGTCAACCGGTTGCCCACCACTATTATGGTAACCCCTTTCCTTTTATGTCACACAAATATAAGAAAGTGGTCACATAGATGAAATAAATTGTGTACATCCGCGATGAATTCGTCTTACCTTGTAAGTGACGCGTCGTTACCCGGAATGAAAAGACCTCATTCCGTTAACAGGATCCTGACTGTTTTTGTCGGAACTGGCCAAGGGGTGTGAAGATCCTGGCAGTTGACCTGAACAGAAGTGTACACGCTTGTTCTGTTAATCCATTTGTGAGGAACGGCATGAAAAGACAGAAAAGAGATATGCAAGCCCGAGCATACAAACGGGGTTATCTGGCCGGCGTATCCGGAAAATCCAAAGACAGCTGTCCCCTGGATCAGCCTGACTCCCGGCAGGAATGGCTCAACGGCTGGCGAGAGGGTCGAACCGATAACTGGGAAGGTATGACCGGCGTATCGGGCATTCACAAGCTGGCCAACGTAACGGCCTGACGTTGACACATGATACCGGGATAATCCCGTTCTTTAATCTGATATTTCAAACGACAATAAGGTAAATTCCGCTAACCCGAACGGGTCCTCCCGACCCGGACCAAGCGAAAAAACGCCACGGGGTTCGTTCCCCGCACGGGCCCGCTCAGCGGGCCCACTTTATTTCTGCTCCCCGGTATTCAGCAATCCGGCGTCACGAATCGCCTCGACCGCCTCACGAATGAGCGCCGGCCCACGGTAGATAAAGCCTGTATACACCTGTACCAGACTGGCCCCTGCGCGAATTTTCTCCACCGCACTGGCCCCATCGGTGATACCCCCTACGCCGATGATCGGCAGAGCTCCGCCCAGTTCCGCCGCAAGCCCTTCGATCACCCGCAGGGAAGGCTCCCTGACCGGAGCCCCGCTCAGACCGCCGGCTTCATCTGCCAGCGGGTGCCCCTGCACTGCTTGCCGGTCAATGGTGGTGTTGGTGGCAATCACGCCATCGATACCGGTATTGCGCAGTGCATTGGCCACAAACCGGATGCCCTCAGCATCCATATCCGGAGCGATTTTCACCGCAATCGGCACATAGCGGCCATGTTGCTGCTCACACTTTCCCTGCTCATCCTTGATGGCAAGCAGCAATGATTCCAGCTGGTCACCAAACTGCAGATCCCTCAGGCCCGGTGTGTTCGGAGATGACACATTGACGGTTATGTAATCCGCCCTGTCATACACCGCCGCGATGCCCCGGCGATAATCCGCCTCGGATTCCTCGTTGGGCGTGACCTTGTTCTTGCCCACATTGATGCCGAGAATGCCCTGGTAACGGCACCGGTCAACACGGGCCAGCAGATGCTCCAGTCCCTCATTATTAAATCCCATTCGATTGATGATCGCCTGGTGCTCCGGTAACCGGAACAACCGGGGCTTGGGATTGCCCGGTTGCGGCCTGGGGGTGACAGTACCCACCTCTATAAAACCGAAACCCAGCTGACCCAGGGCATCCACGTGATCGGCATTTTTATCGAGGCCTGCCGCAAGGCCCAGCGGATTCGGAAAATCCAGCCCCATTACCCGCACAGGAAGCCGTTCCGGCGCGGGATAAAATGCCTTCAGCATTCCCACGGAGGAGGCCATATCCAGCCCTCTCAGCGCCCAATGGTGCGCAGCCTCCGGCGGCATGCGAAATAACAGGTTGCGGATAACCCCGTACATGTTATAACTCCCTGAGAATCAATGGCAGGGAGTATACCGGAAGTTGCTCACAGGGACATGACACATCGTGTGTGACCGGTAAATGACTGTCCCGTTAAGGTCTTATGATGTTTTCCACGGATTCTGTGGATAACTCTGTTGAAAATTCGCGGGTAAGTCATCTGATCCCTTGAGACATGGGCAAGCCTACAAATTGATCATTTTTTGACCAGTTATTTTGTCGCAATTTTTCAATAGGTTACACGACCAAAAATTGTCAGACAGCCTTAAATTAAACGCGTGTTACCATTTCTGATAAAATCGCCCGTGTGTATAAATCACACAAACATCACCCACCGGAAGCGGTCAGTATTTCGATGAGTAACACTGAGAAGCCGGCAGACCAGCCGATATCACACTTCCACGACCTTCTCAAGGGGGAGCAGCGGATTGCTGCCCGGGTCACCATTATCGGAATGGTGCTGGATGCGTTCCTGGGAATTATCAAGGTTATTGGTGGCAGCCTGTTCCATTCCCAGGCGCTGGTAGTAGACGGCATTCACTCTTTTACCGATGTCGCATCAGACCTGGTGGTACTGGCGGTGATGAAGCTCTCCCGGCAGGCTCCTGACGAGAATCACCCCTACGGTCACCAGCGTATCGAGACCATGGGAACCATGATCCTGGGTTCGGTACTCATTGCCGTAGGTGCCGCACTGGCCTGGGACAATGTGTTACGGATTATGGCTGGCGAAGATCTGCTGGCTCCCGGCTGGCCGGTTCTCGTTGCTGCCCTGATCTCGGTTCTGAGCAAGGAATGGATCTACCGCTATACGCGCCGTGTAGGCGAATCCATCCGTTCCGATCTGATTGTCGCCAATGCCTGGCACAGCCGGACGGATGCCTTTTCGTCCATCATTGTGCTGCTTTCCACCGCCGGGGCCATGCTGGGCCTGGTCTGGCTTGACGCAGTGGCTGCCGTCGCCATTGCGGTCATCGTCGTCCGGATTGGCTGGAAGTTCACCTGGGACAGCGTGCAGGAGCTGGTGGATACCGGCCTGTCACCGGAACAAGCCGACAAACTGCGCCGGATAGCCCGCCAGACGGACGGGGTTCGGAATGTGCACGAATTGCGCAGCCGCCGCATGGGCCACGACATTTTCCTGGACGTGCACCTGATGGTGCGGCCGGAAATCAGTGTATCGGAGGGGCACCAGATCGGTATGCGGGTTGTCGGCGGCATCCAGGAAGAACTGGACAGCCCGGTGGATATCAACTTCCATATCGATGCCGAGGATGATGAGCAGGGAACACCCACTTCCTGGTCACTGCCGTCACGCAAGGAAATCAGCGAAATCCTCGACCATCACCTGCCGGCCCTGCCCCACCAGAGCCGGATGCGGTTGCACTACCTCAAGAACCATGTGCACATCGAGATCTTTCTGGAATCCCGGGCCCAGCTCGGAGAGAAATCCGTGGCGGAGATTAACCGGGAACTGGAAACCTACCCCTGGTTTGGCAGCCTCAAAGTCTGGTTCTCCACTCCGTAACCCCGGCTATCGCCGGTTGGCTTCCATGCGGGAAAGAAACTCCTGCATGATCAGTGTATAGAGCTCTCCACCGAGAAAACGGTCTTCGACACCGGCATCAATACTGGGGTTGTCATTCACCTCGATGACCGCCACCCGGTTACCGGACTGCTTGATATCCACCCCGTAAAGTCCGTCGCCAATCAGGCGCGTCGCATGCAGGGCCGCCTGGATGACTTTTTTCGGTACTTCATAGGTGGGCATGGTTTCAAAGTCACCGCTGTCCACCTCCGCACCGCCATGCTGATAGATCTGCCAGTGTCCTTTTACCATGAAATACTTACAGGCATAAATGGCCCGCCCCCCCAGTACGCCGACCCGCCAGTCATAATCGGTGTAAAGGTATTCCTGGGCCAGCACCAGGGCTGACTGGCGAAACAGGTTTTTCAGCCCGGTGCGCAGAGCGGCTTCATCATCTGCCCGGATAACACCCCGGGAAAACGCGCCGTCCGGAATCTTGATCACGGCCGGAAAGCCAATGCCCTCGATCACCCGCTCAACCGCATCTTTCTGGTCTCTGGACAGGATCAGGGTTGCCGGGGTGGGCACCTTGTTGTTGGTCAGCAAGTCCGCAAGGAACACCTTGTTGGTGCAGCGCAGAATGGAGGCAGGATCATCAATCACCACCAGGCCCTCGGCTTCCGCCTTGCGGGCAAACCGGTAGGTATGATGATCAATGGCGGTCGTTTCCCGGATAAACAGGCCATCGTATTCCGGCAGTCGCATATAATCGCGACGGGAGATCTGCTCAACATTAATGCCCAGCTTGCGGCCCGCCTTCTCAAAGCGCCCCAGGGCCACCTTGTCACTGGGGGGCATTTCCTCTTCCGGGTTGACCAGCATCGCCAAATCAAAACGGTACCGCCTGCGGGCCCTTGGTTTGCGCCAGATCATGCTGCTGAAACGGTCCAGTGCCCCGGCAAAGATATCCTGTTCCGCCTCCGCCAGGTCCTGGGGCGCGGCGGGCTTCATGGATTCAATCTGCCATACCTTGCGGCGGCGACGGAAAACCACTTCCAGTATGGGGCAGGGAAAGCGCTCGAACAGGGCCCGGGCAACGGATTTCAGGGCCGGATTGGCGGATTGCCCGAAGAAGGTGCGCAGCCGCACTTCGTGGGTGGCATTTTCATCCTCTGCAACCCGGATGGCTTCGCTCGACTGCTCCAGACACTGAACAACATCCGGATTCAGGTCCTCCAGTTGCAGGGAGAAGAGCCCCTTCCTGCTCAAATCGTTCAGGGTCATCACTGACGGCACCACATGATGACCACGTGCCTCCGCAAGCAAGGAGCAGTAGTATCCCTGGCTCAGATATTTTGCGCTCTGGCAAAGGTTGATCACCCGCACCCGGCCCGTGCCGGTATAGGAATAGGCAAGGTATTGCGCAAAGCTCAGAACATCTTCGCTGGGGTAATAAGGTGCCCAGTCTCCGGGGCGACCAACAACAATCAGCAAACGGGACATCGCTGGGTTATCCTCCCTGACAGTCCGCCACCCGGTGCGGGTGAATGCGCAACAATACGCCGGCACTGTTTGCCCGGCAATGATCTTCTGATGCGTGCTTCTACGCACGCCCCGGCACTTTCACACCGGCAGTGGTTCTCACATAATGAAGCATAGCCGTTCTCCCCCGGATCCGGCGCTCAACAAGGTACTTTAATGCCTGATTACCAGCTTCAACGTGCCGGCCCCGACGATCTGGATGCGCTGGTGCAGCTTGAAAACCGGTGCTTTACAGAAGACCGGATCTCCCGCCGCAGTTTCCGTCGTTTTATGGAGATGCCCAGAGACCGGGTGCTCGTCGCTCGCCAGAACGGTTCGCTGGTCGGCTATTGCGTGGTACTGATGAATGCCGCGACACGATTGGCGCGGATCTACTCGATTGCCGTGTCGGAGGATGTCCGGGGACAGGGTGTCGGGGAGCGCCTGATTGCCTTTGCGGAAAAAGAAGCAGCCAATAACGGGCGGATTGTGATGCGCCTGGAGGTGCGGGAAGATAACCCTTCCGCCATCAGGCTTTACCACCGGTTGGGTTACCGAAAATTCGGCACAAAGCTGGACTACTACGAAGACCATGGCACCGCTCTGCGTTTTGAAAAACGCATCCTGTTCCTGGAGCCATCGCGGGCGCCGATCCGGGTGCCCTACTATGCCCAGACCACTGAGTTCACCTGCGGGCCGGCGGCGCTGTTAATGGCCATGGCGGCTCTTGATCCGCAGCAACCGGTGAGTTCCCTGGAAGAGCTCAGGCTATGGCGCGAGGCCACCACCATTTTCATGCTCGCCGGCCACGGCGGCTGCGGCCCCCACGGCCTGGCCCTGTCCGCCTGGCGACGCGGTTTTCACGCCAGTGCCTTTATCAGCCAGCAGGGCCCGCTGTTCCGGGACACGGTCCGCAATGAGGACAAGAAGCGGGTACTGGAACTGGTGCATGAAGGGTTTATCCACGACATGGCCGATACCGGGATAGACCTGCACCACGAGCCACTGACCCTGGAGGCCATGTCCGACGCCCTGCACCGTGGTCGTGTACCGGTCATCCTGATCAGCACCTGGCAACTGAACCGCAGCCGCGTGCCCCACTGGGTGACGGTGTGTGCCATCGACGATCAGTTCGTTTACCTGCACGATCCGGAGGTGGATGTGGAAGCCGGCGAGGCAGTGGCCGACAAACAGTACCTGCCGATAGACCGACGGGTGTTTGACCGCATGTCCCGGTACGGGCGCAACCAGCCGCTGCAGGCTGCCGTAATTGTTGGGCCTTTGCGGTGATTTTCTGGCTTGGTTTCCCAGCCTGGTAATTGGGGGGTGAGCCAGTTGGGGGAGTGCTTTCCAAAACACGCCCGTGAATACGTCCCTGTAGGGCTCGGCTCTGGCCATCCATGGCCAGAGACGGTTTTGGAAAGCACTCCCCCAACCGGCTCTTGTCGAACTTATGGTGGGATCGCCTTTGAGGAATAGCGGTCTTTGGCGAGGAGTTTTACAAGAGGCAACCCGATACCTCTGCGCATTACTGCTTTGACCGTAAGGAGTTAACTCCCTGATATATCACCCGGGTTAACAAGAGAGGGCGTGGTGGCTGTTTTCAGGACCGTCTGCAGCCATGGATGGCTGCAGCCGAGCCCCCCAGGGATGGGTTCACGGGCGTGTCCTGAAAACAGCCACCACGCCCTCTCCCGCCCCGGAACCATCAGGCTACAGACATAAGAGCACCAAGCTCAGCCAACCCGCATGGCAGCCTCTTTGAGCTCGGAAATTTCATCCCGCAACCGCGCCGCCTTCTCGAAGTCCAGATCGCCGGCGGCCTTGTACATATCGTCCTCCAGCCCGGAGATCTCCTTGAGCAGCTGCTCCGGCGACTTGTTACCCGCCCTGACCAGATAACGCTCGGCTTCTTCCGCGGCTTTCTGACCGGGTCGCTCGGCCTTACGGCGACCACGACCACTGCCCGGGGCACCTTCCATGATGTCGGAGATTTTCTTGTTCAGACCCGTGGGCGTGATGCCATGCTCCTCGTTGAAGACCGTCTGCTTGGCCCGGCGGCGTTCGGTTTCGTCGATTGCCCGCTGCATGGAACCGGTGACCCGGTCGCCGTAGAGGATGGCTTTGCCGTGCACGTTCCGGGCGGCGCGGCCAATGGTCTGGATCAGGGAGCGTTCGGAACGCAGGAAACCTTCCTTGTCGGCATCCAGAATGGTCACCAGGGAGACTTCCGGCATGTCCAGCCCTTCCCGCAGCAGGTTGATGCCCACCAGTACATCAAACTCACCCCGACGAAGGTCGCGAATGATTTCCACCCGCTCCACGGTGTCGATGTCCGAGTGCAGGTAACGCACACGGATATCGTGTTCCATCAGGAAGTCGGTGAGGTCTTCCGCCATGCGCTTGGTAAGGGTGGTCACCAGTACCCGCTCGTTCACTCCGGTGCGCAGGTGGATTTCCGAAACCAGGTCATCCACCTGTGTGGAGGCCGGGCGGACTTCGATTTCCGGGTCCAGCAGACCGGTGGGGCGCACCACCTGTTCCACTACCTGACCGGAGTGTTCCGCTTCGTAGTTACCGGGCGTGGCGGAGACGAAGATCATCTGCGGGGCGATGCGCTCCCACTCGTCGAACCGCATGGGCCGGTTATCCAGGGCGGACGGCAGGCGGAAGCCGTATTCCACCAGGGTCTCTTTGCGGGAGCGGTCGCCCTTGTACATGGCGCCGATCTGGGGAATGGTGACGTGGGACTCGTCCACCACCAGCAGCGCATTGGGCGGGATGTAGTCAAACAGTGTGGGTGGTGGTTCGCCGGGGGCGCGACCGGAGAGGTATCGGGAGTAGTTCTCGATACCGTTGCAGTAGCCCAGCTCCAGCATCATTTCGATATCATACCGGGTGCGTTCCTCCAGACGCTGAGCTTCTACCAGCCGGTTGTTGTCTCGCAACTGTTTGAGCCGCTCGTCCAGTTCTTGCTTGATGCGGTCCACCGCGTTGAGCACGGTACTCCGCGGGGTGACGTAGTGGGTTTTCGGGTAGATGGTCACCCGGGGCACACGGCGCAGCACTTCTCCGGTGAGCGGGTCAAAGTAGCTAAGGTTCTCCACCTCGTCATCAAACAGTTCGATGCGGATGGCTTCTTTCTCGGATTCCGCCGGAAATACATCGATGACATCGCCCCGCACCCGGTAGTTGGCGCGGTGGAATTCCACGTCGTTACGGGTGTACTGGAGCTCCGCCAGGCGACGCAGCAGGTCCCGCTGGCCAATCCCGTCTCCCCGGTCCAGGTGCAGCATCATCTTCAGGTAGGACTGGGGATCACCCAGACCGTAGATGGCAGAAACCGTCGCTACAATAATCGCATCCGGTCGCTCGAGTAGCGCTTTGGTGGCTGACAGGCGCATCTGTTCAATGTGTTCGTTGACCGAGGCATCCTTCTCGATAAAGGTGTCCGACGATGGTACATAGGCCTCCGGCTGGTAGTAATCGTAGTAGGACACGAAATACTCCACCGCATTGTCCGGAAAGAATTCCCGGAACTCGCCGTATAACTGGGCGGCGAGGGTCTTGTTGTGGGCCAGGACGATGGTGGGCCGCTGTATTTCCTGCACCACATTGGCGATGGTGAACGTCTTGCCGGAGCCGGTTACGCCCAGCAGGGTCTGGTGTGCAAGACCGGAGTGGATGCCGTCCACCAGGCCAGCGATCGCCTTGGGCTGGTCGCCGGCAGGCTGGTAGGGGGAGTCGACCTTGAAGGCACCGTCTTTCATCAGTGCGCCGGTTTCGGATGTCGCCATGGCGGGGAGCTTACCTCCGGGTTATCAAAACAGAGCTGACGGTTGCCGAACAGTTGCAAGGTTCAGCAAAACTTATCGTTGCGAGAGCTTCATGGTACCATCTGTACGATCGATAACCGCCCCTGATGCGCGGAATCATCCCGACGCAGGCGGCTCGAACCTATACAGACGCAGCTTTAAGGAGCGCAAGTTTGGACCTTCAACTTTCCAGCCGAGTACAGGCTATCAAGCCCTCTCCCACACTCGCAGTCACCAACAAGGCTGCGGAACTCCGCGCAGCCGGCCAGGATATCATTGGCCTGGGGGCCGGCGAGCCGGACTTTGACACGCCCGATCACATCAAACAGGCGGCCATCGAAGCCATCAACAACGGCCAGACCAAGTATACCGCGGTTGATGGTACGCCGGCCCTCAAGAAGGCGATCATTGCCAAGTTCAAACGGGACAACGGACTGGAATACGAAAACAATCAGATACTGGTAAGTAGTGGTGGCAAGCAGAGCTTTTTCAACCTTGCCCTGGCCACCCTGAACCCCGGCGACGAAGCCATCATTCCGGCCCCTTACTGGGTATCCTACCCGGATATGGTCAAAGTGGCCGAAGGTACGCCGGTGATTCTTGAAACCACCGCGGAAACCCGCTTCAAGATCACCCCCGGGCAACTGGAAAAAGCCATCACCGGGCGCACCCGGCTGTTTGTCATCAACAGCCCCTCCAACCCCAGTGGCATGGCCTATTCCATGGAAGAGCTGCAGGCGCTGGGTGAAGTGCTGAAGAAGTACCCGCAGGTGATGATTGCCACCGACGACATGTACGAGCCGATCCTCTGGACCGGCAAGCCATTCTGCAACATCGTCAATGCCACACCCGAGCTGTACGACCGCACCTTCGTTCTTAACGGCGTGTCCAAGGCTTACTCCATGACCGGCTGGCGCATCGGCTACGCCGCCGGCCCGGCACAGATCATCGGTGCCATGAAGAAGATCCAGTCCCAGAGCACCTCCAACCCCTGCTCCATCTCCCAGGCCGCCGCTCAGGCCGCACTGGACGGTGACCAGGCCTGTGTGGGTGAAATGGTCAAGGCCTTCAAAGAGCGCCACGACTGGCTGGTGGAGGCCCTGAACAAACTGCCGGGGGTTGAGTGTCTGAGCGGCGATGGCACCTTCTATGTGTTCCCGAGCTTCCAGGGCGCCATCGATGTGGATGCGTCCGTGGGCAACGATGTGGAGTTTGCCGAAAACCTTCTGACTGACGCCGGCGTGGCCCTGGTCCCGGGTTCTGCTTTCGGCTGTCCGGGGCACATGCGTTTGAGCTTTGCCACCAGCATGGAGAACCTGCAGAAAGCGGTTGAGCGTCTGCAGAAAGCCCTGGGCTAAAAAGTTCTGGTCAGGGGTTGACGGGGCCGTATCGCCAACTTAATATACGCGCCTCGTCACAGGACGACGTTCCCCGATAGCTCAGTTGGTAGAGCAACGGACTGTTAATCCGTTTGTCGCTGGTTCGAGCCCAGCTCGGGGAGCCACTATTCCGAAAAGCCGCCTTGGTCTCTGACTCTGGCGGCTTTTTTGTGCCTTCCTTTTGGTTAGTGCCATGGTTTGGTTTGCGGTTTGGTTTGCGGTTTGGTTTGCGGTTTAGCCTGCGTGTTTCGGGGGCGGGAGTCAGTTCGATCTCCCTTTTCAGGACACGCCCGCAAGTACGTCCATGTAGGGCTCGTATCGGGCCATCCATGGCCCTCCACGGTCCTGAAAAGGGAGCTCAAACTGCCTCTTATCAACAGCTGCAGTTATCGCTTATTCAGTGCATTGGCAGGCTTGGGTTCGAACGCAGCTTATTGGTTAACGAAGGTACAAACGCCTTCAGATCCCCCAAACATTGCGGTACCCAAAACAGGCGATATCCGGAAACTTGCAGGGCATCGGGTGGGGAAGCCTTTCCAAAACCGTCTCTGGCCATGGATGGCCAGAGCCGAGCCCCCCATGGATGGGTTCACGGGCGTGTTTTGGAAAGGCTTACCCACCCGGTGCCCCCACTCCCCGACAATCAGGCTAGGGAGGAAACCCTCAAACTACAGAAACAATCTCGGAGTGGATCAGCGAGAGCGCGGTCAGGGGCTCCTCTGCACGGGTTATCGGACGGCCGATGACGAGGTAGTCGCTGCCGGCGCGGAGGGCTTCCGAGGGGGTCATGATGCGCTGCTGGTCGCCGCGATCGGAATCCAGCGGGCGGATGCCCGGGGTTACAAGCCGGAAGTCAGCACCCTGCTCGGCTTTCAGACGCGGAGATTCCTGGGCGGAGCAGACGACACCGTCCAGGCCGCAGTTGCGGGTCAATGTGGCCAGCCGGGATACCTGGGCTTCCGGGGCATCGTTGATGCCGATGCCTCTGAGGTCGTCGCCGGTCATGCTGGTCAGAACGGTGACCGCAATAAGCAGTGGCCGGTTCTGGCCATAGGGCTCCAGGCGTTCACGGCAGGCGGTCATCATTTTTTCTCCGCCGGAGGCGTGGACGTTGACCATCCACACCCCCAGATCCGCAGCCGCCGCAACCGCCGCCGAGGTGGTGTTGGGGATGTCATGGAATTTCAGGTCCAGGAATATCTCGAAACCACGTTGCTGAAGCTCCCCCACCAACTGAGGACCAAAGCGGGTGAACAGTTCCTTGCCGACTTTCAGGCGGCATTTGGCCGGGTCCAGCTGGTCTGCCAGGGACAGGGCCGGTTCCCGATCCGGGAAGTCGAGGGCAACGATAATTCGGGGGTCTGGGGTAGTCAATGGAGGGGTTCCGTTCATCAGGTTTGCTGTTATTCTGCTTCCACACCCTGTATCGGGCGGATGGTCTCCCACTGTTTGCAGCTCGGGCAAAGCCAGTGCAACTGCCGGCCGGCAAAGCCGCAGTTTACGCAGCGATAGACAGGACGGTTGGAGAGTATCAGGTGGCCGATACGGCTGACCAGTCTTCCTTCATCGGTGGTCATGCCTTTTTCGTAACCAGCCAACTCCACCAGCCGCAGCAGGCCCCGAACGCTCGGCCGCACTTCAAGTTCCCGGCGCAGCAGGTCGATGGCTGCAGCCCGGCCGGAGTGATGCTGCACTGATTCCACCAGTGCCAGCAACAAACTGGTGCTGGGCCATTGCTCATAGAGTTTGAGAAGCTTACGGTGCAGCTTGCCGACATCACCGTGGTCCCGTTCCAGTCTCATCAACCGGTCCACTGCTTCCGGACCGAATTCGGCGTTCTGACCAAACACTTTCAGGCAGCGATTCGCGGCATCCCGGTAGTTGCCCTGCCGGATCTGTAACTTCATCAGAAGGAATGTCGCCCGCACACAGGAACTGTCATAGTTCAGGGCCTCTCTGGCCAGCTTCTGGGCCTCCCAGCGGTCATCCTTTGCAAGGGCCTGGTCAGCCATTTCGCAGGTGACGTAGGCCAGCATTTTGGCGAGTGATGAATCTGAGCCACCTTCCATCAGAACGCGAGCCACCTGCCCGGCTTTTTCCCATTCCCGCTCCTGCTGGTAAAGCTCAATCAGCTCACGGGAAGCCTGGGCACCATATTCCTTGCTGCCCATCAACTCCTGCAACAACGCTTCGGCACGATCCAGCAGCCCCGCATTGCGGTAGTCGACTGCCAGTTCGTAGGTCACCTGACGGCTGTATCTGGCCGGCAACTCGGGGCGTGCAAGCAGGTTCTGGTGAATCAGGATGGCCCGGTCGGTTTCGCCCTTGTTGCGGAAGTGGGCGCCAATGGAGAGGTGCAGGCTGACGGTATCGCGATTGACCGCAAGCGACTGGACGAAATTTTCCACCGCCTGGTCCGAGTAGTTGGTAAACAGGAATTGCAGGCGCTCGCGAACGGACTCTTCATCGCTCAGGGTCTTCCGGCGGGCGCGCCTCTCCTGTCCATACCGGCCAAGCAGCCAGCCGGCTGCGACCGCTGCCGTCACCAGCAGCCATTGGTGCACTATGTCCATTAAAGCGTCCGGTCGTTCTCAGCTCTGGATTTCTCCAATGCCTGTTCAGTTCGGGCCAGCTTCTTCTCGAGGTTGCGGCGGGAGAGGGAGTTACGGAAGGTGGTCACCAGGGTGATGAGCACACCCAGCAAGGCTCCCATTACGAAGGACAGGATGACCCAGACAGCAATGCCATGGGGGCGGGTTTCAAACAGCAGAAAATTCAGTGACACCGCCATCTGGTTGTTCAGGGAGAACACCAGTGCCACAAGAATCAGAAAGAGTACCAACAGAATAATCAGAATCTTCTGCAGTCCGCCCATAGTACCTGGCTCCTCCGGGGATAAATTCCTTCCGGGAATGTCAATCGGCTTCTCAGGATATCAGAAACCCTGCTTCAGGCTGTTATTGACCTGCTCCCGCAATTCCTTGCCTGGCTTGAAGTGGGGAACATATTTGGCCGGCAACTGAACCGCTTCACCGGTCTTGGGATTACGCCCGGTGCGGGCCGCCCGGTGATGCAGGGAAAAGCTGCCAAAGCCTCTTATCTCAATGCGCTGGCCATCGGCCAGTGACTGGGACATGTGCTCGATAATGGTCTTTACCGCAAGTTCCACGTCTTTCACAGACAACTGGGTCTGTTTTGATGCTATAAGCTCAACCAGTTCGGACTTGGTCATGAGGCCCATCCCTCTTCACATTATTATCGGACAGCCGTTAAACAGCTCCATTAGCTCTAGTTTAGCCAAACCCCAAAAAAACACAAAAAAAACGGGCCCTTAGAGCCCGTTTTTTTCATTCCAACAGGATTTGATCAGTCCTTGTTGGCATTCTGCTGCTGCATCTGCTCCTTGATGAGATCACCGATGGTGGTCGCACCGGAAGTTTCTGCAGCCTTGGCACGAACACCTTCCAGCGCCTGCTTGTCGTCTTCAACGTCCTTGGACTTGACAGACAGGTTGATCACGCGGTTCTTGCGATCAATGCTGATGATCTTCGCTTCTACCTCGTCGCCTTCGTTCAGGGCGTTACGGGCGTCCTCAACCTTGTCACGGCTGATTTCCGATGCCTTGAGCACCGCCTCAACTTCGTCGTTCAGAGCGATGGTGGCGGACTTGGCATCTACGGCAGACACGGTGCCCTTGACGATGGAGCCCTTGTCGTTCAGCTGTACGAACTCGGCAAACGGATCGCTTTCCAGCTGTTTGATACCCAGGGAGATACGCTCGCGCTCGGGATCAACAGACAGGATAACGGTCTCGACTTCGTCGCCCTTCTTGTACTCGCGTACGGCCTCTTCGCCAGTCTCGTTCCAGCTGATGTCGGAGAGGTGAACCAGTCCGTCAATGCCGCCGTCCAGGCCGATGAAGATACCAAAGTCAGTGATGGACTTGATCTTGCCAGTGATGCGGTCACCCTTGTTGAAGTTCGCGGAGAACTCTTCCCACGGGTTCGGGATGCACTGCTTGATGCCCAGAGAGATACGACGACGCTCTTCGTCGATATCCAGGATCATCACTTCCACTTCATCGCCTACCTGAACAACCTTGGACGGATGGATGTTCTTGTTGGTCCAGTCCATTTCGGACACGTGAACCAGACCTTCAACACCCTCTTCCAGCTCGGCGAAACAGCCGTAGTCGGTCAGGTTGGTAACCCGTGCGGTAACCCGTGTACCTTCCGGGTAACGACCCTTGATATCCACCCAGGGATCTTCGCCCAGCTGCTTCAGGCCCAGAGACACGCGGTTACGCTCGCGATCGAACTTGAGCACTTTGACGGTGATCTCATCGCCCACGTTAACGATCTCGCTCGGATGCTTGATGCGCTTCCAGGCCATGTCGGTAATGTGCAGCAGGCCGTCAACACCACCCAGATCCACGAATGCGCCGTAGTCGGTCAGGTTCTTGACGATACCCTTGATTTCCATCCCTTCGGTCAGGGTTTCCAGCAGCGCTTCGCGCTCGGCGCTGTTTTCAGCTTCCAGAACGGCGCGGCGGGAAACCACCACGTTGTTACGCTTCTGGTCCAGCTTGATAACCTTGAATTCCAGTTCCTTGTTCTCCAGGTGCGCGGTATCGCGAACCGGACGAACGTCTACCAGGGAACCCGGCAGGAAGGCACGGATACCGGCCAGATCGACCGTGAAACCACCCTTCACCTTGCCGTTGATCACACCCTTGACCACTTCCTCGGCTTCGAAGGACTTTTCCAGAACCTTCCAGGCTTCAGCACGCTTGGCCTTCTCACGGGACAGGCGGGTAGCACCGAAACCGTCCTCTACAGCGTCGAGAGCTACATCGACAACATCACCGATCTTGATTTCCAGTTCGCCGTTTTCGTTCAGGAACTGGTTGGCGGGAATGACACCCTCGGACTTCAGACCAGCGTTTACCGTGACCCAGTCGTTGTCGATATCAACCACGGTTCCCTGGACGATGGAACCCGGTTGCATGTCAATTTGTTTCAGGCTTTCTTCAAAAAGTTCAGCAAAGCTCTCGCTCATTATGTGTCCTATGTGATCAACGCAAGTGTACTCCGTGCTGCCAGCGACACGGTCTGTTAGTTTAAGTCCGGAAGGCAGCCAGGGGCTGGCCGATTAATGCTGCTTCCGGGATTCCAACGACAAAAAGGTGTAGTCAGGCCTGGCCTGCTGCGGCCATACACCTGTCCAACACCTCTTCGATACTCAAACCCGTGGAATCAATAACTTGCGCATCTTCCGCGGGCTTGAGAGGGGCCGCTGCGCGGTTCATATCCCGCTCGTCACGCGCCCGTATCTCTTCTAAAAGGGTGTTGATATTAACATCGACACCCGCCTGCTTCAACTGGTTGTAACGCCGCCGCGCCCGCTCTTCCGCCGTGGCGGTCAGAAATATTTTGGCTGGCGCGTCCGGAAACACGACGGTGCCCATGTCCCGCCCGTCAGCCACAAGGCCCGGTGGCTTGCGGAAATCCCTCTGGCGTTGCAGCAACGCATCCCTGACCGGCTGCATGACTGCCACCCGGGAGGCATTTTCACCGGTCTGTTCGGTACGAATCTCTGTTGTGACATCTTCCCCTTCCAGTATCACCCGGACCGGCTCGCTTTCGCCGGAGGGAAGGAAGGATACGTCCAGCCCGGTAGCCACAGACACCAGGCCTGCTTCGTCGTCCAGCGACACCCGCTGACGAACCGCTGCCAGAGCCGTCAGCCGGTACAAAGCCCCGCTGTCCAGCAGGTGCCAGCCCAGCCGCCGCGCCAGCATCTGGGTAATGGTGCCCTTGCCGGAACCGCCGGGCCCATCCACGGTAATGACCGGAACCTGACTGTTACTCACTCGGTGCCTCCGTCTGCCTTGATACGAATACCGGTTGACCGGGCCAGTTCCACAAAACCCGGAAAGGATGTGGCTACGTTGGCACAGTCGTTCACCGTGATTTCCCCCGTGGCCCGCAACGAAGCCACCGCAAAGCTCATGGCAATCCGGTGGTCGCCGTGGCTGTCCACCGTGCCTCCGGTCATGGGCTGGCCGCCGTCAATAATGATGCCATCGGCAGTCACGGTGGTGTGCACACCAACCGCGGCCAGGCCGTCGGCCATCACCTGGATGCGGTCACTCTCCTTGACCCGCAGTTCCTCGGCTCCCCGCAGCACTGTGCGGCCGTTGGCGCAGGCTGCTGCGATGAACAGCACCGGAAATTCGTCAATCGCCAGCGGAACCTGGTCTTCGGGAATATCGATACCCTGCAGGTCGGCGGCACGAACCCTGAGGTCGGCCACCGGCTCGCCTCCGATTTCGCGCTGCTCCAGCACCTCGATGTCGGCGCCCATATCCCGCAGGATATTGATAACACCCACCCGGGTCGGATTCATACCCACATGGCGCAGGGTCAGGTCTGATCCCTGGGCAATACTGGCGGCAACCAGGAAAAACGCCGCGGACGAGATATCCGCAGGCACATCAATGTTTCCGCCGGTCAGCCGACCACCCCCACTGACACTGACGGTGGCACCATCACGATGCACATGGTAGCCAAAGCCAGTCAGCATACGCTCGGTATGATCCCGCGTCGGAGCCGGCTCGGTGACAGAGGTAACCCCTTCCGCATAAAGGCCTGCCAGCAGCAGACAGGACTTGACCTGGGCGCTGGCTACCGGCATTTCATAGTGGATGCCGGTGAGGGCGTTGCCACCGCGGATTTTCAGGGGCGGCCTGCCCCCTTCCGCAGTATCGATTACCGCTCCCATGGCCCGCAGCGGATCCGCCACCCGGCCCATGGGACGGCGGGACAGGCTCTCGTCACCGGTCAGTTCGGAGTCAAAAGACTGGGCGGCCAGCAGGCCGGAGAAGAGTCGCATCGCCGTACCGGAATTGCCCAGGTAGAGCGGCCCGCGGGGCGCCTGCAAACCCTGCATCCCGACCCCGTGGATACGCACATAGCCCTGGTCCGGCCCTTCGATGGTGACCCCCATATCCCGGAAGGCCTGCAGCGTGGCCAGACTGTCTTCCCCTTCAAGGAAGCCGGTAACCTCGGTCACCCCGTCCGCCAGTGCGCCCAGCATGATCGAGCGATGGGAAATGGATTTGTCACCGGGCACCCGGATGTCACCCTGAATCTGCCCTCCCGGCTGCAGCCGGAAGGTCATCTGTTGCTGTTGATGGTTGGTCACGTAAGCCTGTCCTGAAAGCATCTTGGAAAAATGTTCCCGGGCCGCCCTGGCCCGCGTAAATACCCGCAGCAGCCGGGCTCCGTCCTGCTGGTCGATGGCCGTGCGCAGCTGGTCCAGATCCCGGGTAAAGTGATCAATGATCCGCAGTACTGCCTCCCGGTTGGACAAAAAGATGTCATGCCACATCACCGGATCACTGGCGGCAATCCGGGTAAAGTCCCGGAAACCACCGGCGGCATAGCGGAAGATATCCAGATTCTCGTCCTCCCCCGCCAGTGTGTCCACCAGCGAGAAGGCAATCAGGTGCGGCAAATGACTGGTGGCCGCCAGCACCTCATCGTGATATTCCGGAGACATGGTCAGCACTGTCGCACCACAGCCACCCCACAAAGCCTTGAGACGTTCCAGGCTGCGCGGGTCGGTCACCTTTGCAGGCGTAAGAATCACCTTGTGGTCAGCAAAGAGGTCGGGATTGGCAGCGGCCACCCCACTCTTTTCCGAACCGGCAATCGGATGGCCCGGTATCACATGGGCCGGCAGGTGACCAAACACCGCCTCAACGTCCCGCACAAAGCTGCCCTTGGTGCTGCCCACATCCGTCAGCACCGCGCCGGCCTCAAGGTGGGGTGCCACTGCCGCCAGCACCTCACGGGTGGCCCGGACCGGCACGGCCATGACCACCAGGTCACTGCCTGCGACAGCCTCGGCAACAGATGCTGCACTGTGCTGGATAATGCCCTGTGCCAGCCCCAGCTTTAACTCATCCGCCCGGGAGTCGGTTGCCACCACCGTAGCGGCCAGGCCATTACGGGTGATGGCGGCGGCCAGGGAGCCCCCGATCAGTCCAAGGCCGATAATGGCAACACGCTGGAAGATGGCGGTGTCAGCGCTCATATCAGGCTCCGGAAGCCTGGCCGTTCAGGGCCTGATCGAGGGCGTCCAGGCAGCGCCGGTTTTCTTCCGGCAGGCCAATGGAAATCCGCAAATGGCGCGGCATGCCGTAACCACCGACGGGTCGCACAATCACACCCTGCGCCAACAGGGACTGATTGACCGCAGCCGCGTGGTTCCCCACATCAACCGCGAGGAAATTCCCGGATGACGGGATCCATTCCAGCCCCAGCTTCCGGAAACCTTCTTCAAGCTGAGCCATGCCTTCCCGGTTTACCCGGCGGGAACGCTCCAGATAGTCCTTATCGTCCAGCACGGCAGCAGCCGCCACCTGAGCCAGAGAATCCACATTAAATGGCTGCCGCACCCGGTTGAGTATATCGGCAATTTCAGGGGAACTGACACTGTAGCCAACGCGCAATGCCGCCAGTCCCCAGGCTTTGGAGAAGGTGCGGGTAACGATCAGATTGGGGAAGCGAGACAGGAGGGCGAGTCCGTCCGGATTACCCTCACCGTCCATATATTCACAGTAGGCTTCATCCAGCACCACCAGCACCCGCTCAGGCACCCGGGCCAGGAACGCCTCAATGGCCTCCGCGCTGTGCATGGTGCCGGTCGGGTTATTCGGGTTGGCGACAAAGATCAGCCGGGTCCGCCCGGTGACCGCATCGGCCATGGCATTCAGATCATGTCCCCAGTCAACAGCGGGCACCTGCACGCCGGTCGCGCCGATGGCTTTGGTCGCCAGCGGATAGACGGCAAACGCATACTGGGAGAAAACCACCTCGTCACCGGGGCCGGCAAAACAGCGGGCGATGATTTCCAGCACATCATTGGAGCCGTTACCGAGGGTAAGCCGGGATTCGTTGAGTCCGTAGTAGGCCGACAAGGCGCGCTTGAGTACAAACGCATTACCATCCGGGTAGCGCCCCAGCTCCGGAAGCGCATCCCGGATGGCTGTCAGCGCCTTGTCACTGGGGCCCAACGGGTTCTCGTTACTGGCCAGCTTGACGATTCCTCCCGGGTCCAGCCCCAGTTCCCGGGCCAGTTCATCGATGGGCTTTCCGGGCTCGTAGGGGGACAACCCCTGCACACCCTCTACGGCAAGCTTCTGGTAATCAACCGGCATAGGGAAAGACTCCTTCAGTCTTGAGGTCGGGCTCAGAGTACGCCGACGGGATAGGCACCCAGCCGCTTGAGTTCGACCGCTTCCTCGTCAATTTCGGCCAGCACCGTGCGCACCTGCGGGTCATCGAAATGCCCTTCAAAGTCGATGTAGAACACATAGGCCCAGGTTCCGCTGGGCGAAGGCCGGGTTTCAATGCGGGTCAGGCTGATGCTGTGACGGTGGAATGGCTCCAGCAACTGGTAAAGAGCACCGGGCTTGTTGCGCATGGACACCAGAATGGAGGACTTGTCGTGCCCGGATGCCGGCACTTCCTCCCGGCCGACAATCAGAAAGCGAGTGGTGTTGTCCGGGCGATCCTCAATACGGCTGGCCAGGAATTCCAGCCCGTACAGTTCCGCCGCCATATCGCCGGCAATGGCCGCAGCGCCCGGTTCCCCGGCGGCACGGCGGGCCGCCTCGGCATTACTGCTCACCGTCACCCGCTCCACACCGTAGCGGTTCGCATCCAGCCACTGCCGGCACTGGGCGAAGGACTGCTGATGGGAGTAAATGCGGGTAATTTCCCGATCCCGGTTTTGCGGCGCAACCAGCAGGTGATGCTGAATCCGCAACTGTACCTCGCCACAGATCTTCAGGGGCGAGTTCATGAACATGTCCAGGGTATGGTTGATCATGCCCTCTGTGGAGTTCTCTACCGGCACCACACCATAGTGGGCGTTGCCGGACTCCACTTCCCGGAAGACCGCATCAATGGCCGGCATGGGCACACTGACCACGGAATGACCGAAATGCTTGAGGGCCGCCGCCTGTGTGAAAGTGCCTTCCGGCCCGAGAAAGGCGATGTGCATGGGTTTTTCAAGTGCCAGGCAGGCTGACATGATCTCCCGGAACAGACGGGCTATCTCCTCGCCGGACAAGGGCCCCGGATTCTGCTCCTTGATGCGGCGCAGCACCTGGGCTTCCCGTTCCGGGCGGTAGAAATGCACTTCCTGACCGGGGTTGGCGGCCAGCTTCACTTCGGCAACTTCCTGGGCGCACCGGGCACGCGCGCTGATCAGCGCCATGATCCGCTGATCAAGATCGTCAATCCGGTCCCGCAGCTCGCCCAGCCTGGCCTGCTCGTCACTCATGATGCTCAGCCCCGCTCCCTGGCAAATTCCGTCATGTAATCTATCAGCGCGTCTACACCCGCTTCCGGCATGGCGTTGTAGATGCTGGCACGCATGCCGCCGACAGAACGGTGGCCTTTCAGGTTCAGCAGGCTGCGGGCCTCGGCACCGGCCAGAAAGTCCTGGTTCAGGGCATCGTCTGCCAGGGTAAACGGCACATTCATCCAGGAACGGAAACGTGGCTCAATCGGGTTGGCATAGAAGTCGTTACCGTCGATAAAATCGTACAACTTCGCCGCCTTGCGGCGGTTGATTTCGCCCATGGCAGCTACACCGCCCTGCTCTTTGAGCCATTTGAACACCAGGCCGGCCAGGTACCAGGAATAGGTGGCCGGGGTGTTGTACATGGAGCCGTTATCCGCCATCACCTGATAGTTCATCATGGTGGGGGTTTCAGGCCGGGCCTTGCCCAGCAGATCCTTGCGGATAGCAACCACTACCAGGCCGGAGGGGCCGATGTTCTTCTGGGCACCGGCATAGATCAGTCCGAATTTCGAGACGTCCAGCGGCCGGGACAGAATGGTGGATGACATATCCGCCACCAGCGGTGTGTCACCGGTCTCCGGTACAAAATCGAATTCCAGGCCACCAATGGTTTCATTGGGGGTGTAATGGAGATAGGCGGCATCATCGCTGGTCTGCCATCCGGAGGGGTCCGGCACAGTGGTAAAACCACTGCTTGCGCTGCTCGCGACCACGTTCACGTTGCAGTAGCGGCTGGCCTCTGCAATGCCTTTAGTGGACCAGATGCCGGTGTTGACATAATCCGCCGTGGGGCAATCACCCAGCAGGTTCAGCGGCACCGTGGCAAACTGGCTGGAAGCCCCGCCCTGCATGAACAGAACGGCGTAATCATCCGGCACACCAGCCAGCTCCCGGAAGTCTTTCTCCGCGGTTTCCGCGATTTCCAGAAACTCGTCGCTGCGATGGCTCATTTCCATCACCGACATGCCAGTGCCGCGCCAGTCAAGCATTTCCTCCCTGGCCTGCTTCAATACCGTCTCCGGCAGAGTCGCCGGACCGGCACAAAAGTTATACGCCCTGCTCATCGCCTTCCTCTTCAGCGTCAGTTTCTTCGTCATCACTTTC
This sequence comes from Marinobacter sp., assembly GCA_014359475.1. Lineage (GTDB taxonomy): Bacteria > Pseudomonadota > Gammaproteobacteria > Pseudomonadales > Oleiphilaceae > Marinobacter. The sequence goes on from JACIZI010000029.1 coordinate 36,018, forward strand.
CGCAATCCGCTCGACACCCACCAGTCGCTCATCCTCCTGGCTCAGGCGAATAAGCCGTACGCCCTGGGTGTTACGACTCAGCACCGACACTTCATCCGTGCGGGTACGCACCAGGGTACCTTTGTCGGAAATCAGCATCATCTGATCACCCTCAAACAACTGCAACGCAGTCACCAGATTGCCATTACGCTCAGAGCACTGCATGGCAATAACGCCCTGACTGCCGCGGCTGTAGGCCGGGAACTCGTCAATGGCGGTACGCTTGCCGTAGCCGTGTTCACTGGCGGTCAGAATCACACCGCCCGCCTGGGGAATGATCAGCGATACCACATGGTGACCTCCAGACATCCGGATGCCACGCACACCACGGGCAGTCCGGCTCATTGGCCGCACCTGCTGTTCCTGGAAGCGCACCGCCTTGCCGGCGGTAGAGAACAGCATCACTTCAGCGGTACCGTCAGTAATCGCCGCGCCAATCAGGGTATCGCCCTCGTCCAGATTCAGGGCAATCAGACCGTTGCTACGCGGCCGGGAGAAGTTCGGCAGCGGGGTTTTTTTGACCACACCGTTGGAGGTGGCCATCAGTACAAACTGGTCTTCCGGATAATCCTTCACCGGCAGGAAGGTAGTGATACGTTCACCCTCATCCAGCGGCAGGATGTTGACCATCGGCCGGCCCCGGGAACCGCGGCTGCCACGGGGAATCTCGAACACCCGCAGCCAGTAGACCTTGCCACGGTTGGAGAAACACAGAATAGTGTCGTGGGAATTGGCGACCAGCAGTTTCTCGATGAAGTCCTCGTCCTTCATGGATGTGGCGGCCTTGCCCCGGCCACCACGGCGCTGGGCCTGGTAGTCTTCCACCGCCTGGGTCTTGGCGTAGCCCCCGTGTGAAATGGTCACCACCAGATCTTCTTCGTCAATCAGGTCGGCGATGGTCAGGTCCCGGCGCGAGCTGGTGATTTCGGTAAGTCGCTTGTCACCAAAATCGTTGCGGATCTGTTCCAGCTCCTCACGGATCACTTCCAGCAGGCGCTCAGGATTGCTGAGAATCTCGATATAGCCTGCGATCCTGTCAAGAATATCCTGGTACTCGGTCTGCAGTTTTTCCGTTTCCAGGCCGGTCAGGCGGTGCAGGCGCAGATCCAGGATAGCCTGGGCCTGCTCCGGGGACAGATGATACAGGCCATCACGCAGACCATAGATTTCCGGCAGGTCGTCCGGACGGCAGGCATCCTTACCGGCCCGCTCCAGCATGGCCATCACGCCACCCGATGGCCAGCCCTTGTCCATCAGCTTCTCTTTGGCCTCGGCGGCCGAAGGAGAAGACTTGATCAACTCGATAATTTCATCAATGTTGGCCAGCGCAACCGTGAGGCCTTCCAGAATGTGGCCCCGTTCACGGGCCTTACGCAGCTCATAGATAGTGCGGCGGGTAACCACTTCGCGGCGGTGCCGGATAAAGGCATCCAGCAACTGCTTGAGGTTAAGGGTTTTGGGCTCGCCATTGATCAGCGCCACCATATTGATGCCGAACACGGTTTCCAGCTGGGTCTGGGCAAACAGGTTGTTGATGATCACGTCCGGGTTTTCATTCCGGCGCAGTTCGATCACGACCCGGATACCTTCCTTGTTGGATTCGTCCCGCAGCTCGGTGATTCCCTCAAGACGCTTTTCCTTGACCAGCTCGGCAATCTTTTCGATCAGCCGTGCTTTATTGAGCTGGTAAGGCAGCTCGGTGATGATGATGGATTCGCGACCGGTTTTCTTGTCCTGCTCCACCTCGTGGCGGGCACGGATGTAGATCCGTCCACGGCCGGTACGATAGGCCTCAACAATGCCGGCACGGCCGTTGATGATGCCGCGGGTCGGGAAGTCCGGGCCCGGGATGTATTCCATCAGCTCATCGACGGTCAGGTCCTCGTTGTCCATCAGGGCGAGGCAGCCGTCGATCACTTCGGTCAGGTTATGGGGCGGAATGTTGGTGGCCATACCCACTGCAATACCGGACGAGCCGTTCACCAGCAGGTTGGGCACCCGGGTGGGCAACACATCGGGAATCCGCTCGGTGCCGTCGTAGTTGTCGACGAAATCAACGGTTTCCTTATCCAGGTCCGCCAGCAGTGAGTGGGCCATTTTCTCCATGCGGATTTCGGTGTAACGCATGGCAGCGGCGTTATCACCGTCGATGGAACCGAAATTACCCTGGCCATCCACCAGCGGGTAGCGCAGGGAGAAATCCTGGGCCATCCGCACGATGGTGTCATAAACGGCGGAATCACCATGGGGGTGGTATTTACCAATGACATCACCCACCACACGGGCAGACTTCTTGTAGGCCTTGTTCCAGTCGTTGCCCAGTTCGGACATGGCGAACAGAACACGACGATGTACCGGCTTGAGCCCGTCCCGGACATCGGGCAGGGCCCGGCCGACGATGACACTCATGGCGTAATCCAGATAGGACTGCTTGAGCTCGTCTTCAATATTGACCGGCAGGATCTCTTTGGCTAACTCACCCATCGAGAATGGTTCCTTTGCATTTTACTGGAAGTCGGTGAGGCCCCTTGTGAAGGCCTGTAGTTATTCTTTAAACAAGCGGGCAATGGTACCACACTTGGCCCCGGGCGGGGCCGGGACTAACCAAATACCACGGTTTTGTTCTCGTAGATAATCACCCGGTCTTCAATGTGCGCACGCAGTCCCCTGGCCAGCACATTCTTCTCCACATCCTTGCCCAGTCGCACCATGTCTTCGATGGAATCACTGTGGCTGATGCGGATCACGTCCTGTTCGATGATCGGCCCTTCATCCAGGTCCCGGGTAACATAATGGCAGGTGGCCCCGATCAGCTTCACGCCCCGGCTGTAGGCCTGGTGATAAGGTCTGGCCCCGGCAAAAGACGGCAGGAAGCTGTGGTGGATGTTGATCACCTTGCCGTAGTATTTCTCACAGAGATCCGACGGCAGTATCTGCATGTAGCGGGCAAGCACCACCACATCCACCGCATATTTCTGAAACAGGTCTTCGATATGGGCGAAAGCCTCTGCCTTGTTTTCCTTGCTGACCGGCACGTGGTGATAGGGAATCTCATGCCACTCCACCATGCGGCGCAGATCATCATGATTGGAGATGACCGCAACAATCTCGGTATTCAGTTCCTTGCTGTGCCAGCGGTAAAGCAGATCGGCCAGGCAGTGAGACTCCTTGCTGCACATCAGGATAACCCGCTTGGGACGGGCGGAATCCTCAATCTGCCAGTTCATGCTGAACTCGCGGGCGATCGGTTCGAAGGCAGCACGGAACTGGTCCAGACCAAAGGGAATGGAGCTGGCCCTGATTTCATGACGCATGAAGAACCACCCTGTCTGTGTGTCCGAGTGGTGGCTCGCCTCGGTAATCCAGCCGTTATAGGTCGACAGAAAATTGCTGACCTTGGCGACAATCCCCACCCGATCCGGGCAGGAAATCACAAGACGATAGGTATGCTCCATTAAAGCCTTTCCTGTAATTGAATCCGGGACAGCGGAGTGCGACGGTTTCGCGACCCTGAAAATGACCGGCTATGATAGCCTATCTGAGCGCCGGAAACGAGGGACAGACCATGACCAGACAGCACCACAGAATATGGCTCAGACCACTGGCAGCGCTGTGCTGCACCGTCTTGCTCGCAGGCACCGGGGCAGCCCGGGCGGCTGCCATTCTGGAGGGGGAGCGTTTTCACCCGGTCACCGCCCAGAACGGCATGGTGGCCACCAGCCATACACTGGCCACCGAAGTCGCCCTGCAGGTGTTACGGGACGGTGGCAATGCAGTCGATGCCGCTGTCACAGCCGGGTTTGCCCTGGCGGTGACCCAGCCACGGTCCGGCAACATTGGCGGTGGTGGCTTCATGCTGTTTGCCCCGGGCGATGGCGGCCCGGTGGAAGCCATTGATTACCGGGAGAAGGCCCCGATGGCGGCCACCGCAACCATGTTCCAGGACGACGAAGGTAATGTGGTGCCCGGGCGCAGCCGTTTCACCCACAAGGCAGCGGGTGTGCCGGGCACCGTGGCGGGCTTTGCCCTGGCACTGGAGCGATACGGCACCATCAGCCTCAGGCAGGCCCTGGCCCCGGCCATCAGGCTTGCCCGGGAAGGTTTTGCCGTGCCCCGGCGCTTTACCGAAGGGCTGCAACAGGCCCGGGACCGGCTGACGCGCTGGCCGGCGACTCTGGACACCTTCTACCGGAAGGATGGCAAGGCCTGGCAGCCCGGTGAAATCTTTCGGCAACCGGAACTGGCTGACACCCTGCAGCGAATTGCCGATCAGGGTGTAAAGGGATTCTACGAAGGTGAAACCGCCGATCTGATCGTGGACGAAATGCAACGCCACAACGGGCTGATCACCCATGAGGATCTGCGCAACTACCAGCCGGTCATCCGCACCCCCATTCACGGGCGTTACCGTGGCCATGATATCTACTCCATGTCACCGCCCTCCTCCGGCGGCACCCACATAGTCCAGATACTGAACATTCTGGAGGGCTACCCCATTGCCAGTCTGGGCCACAATTCCGCAGACACCATCCATTACATGGCGGAAGCCATGAAGCTGGCCTATGCGGACCGGTCCCGATACCTGGGGGATACGGATTTTGTCGAGGTCCCTCTGGCCGGATTGACCAGCCCGGCCTATGCAAGGCAGCTACGGAAAGCCATCCATCCGGACAAGGCCCGCCCTGCCAGCGAGGTTCGCCCGGGGGAACCGACGGTATACGAGAGTCCCGAAACGACGCATTTTTCCGTGGTGGATCGCTGGGGCAACGCGGTATCCAATACCTATACCATCAATTTCAGCTACGGTTCCGGCATCACCGTGCAAGGAGCCGGCTTTCTGCTCAACAACGAAATGGATGATTTCAGCGCCAAGCCCGGCGTTCCGAACGCCTATGGCCTGATCGGCGGTGAAGCCAACAAGGTGGAACCCGGCAAACGCATGCTCAGTTCCATGTCCCCCACCATTGTGCGCAAGGACGGCCGCAATTATCTGGTAACCGGCAGCCCCGGCGGCTCCCGTATTATCACGACCACCCTGCAGGTGATCATGAACGTGATCGACCACGATATGAACATTCAGACCGCGGTCAGCGTACCGCGCATCCACCATCAGTGGCTGCCGGACGAAATCCGCATCGAACAGGGAATCAGCCCGGATACCATCCACCTGTTGGAGGCCAAAGGCCACAGAGTCAGCCAGCAACATGCAATGGGAGCCATACAGAGCATCATGGTTGATGAGGACGGCACCCTGTACGGTGGTGCCGACCCCAGGCGCAGCACATCCTCAGCCATGGGTTATTGATACTTCGAAAAGAGAACAGGAGGCAATCATGTTTGTTTCGGTACAATTGAGCCAGTATCCACTGCAGGATGACTACAAGGGTCCGATCCGGGAACTGATCGCCCGGCTTGAAGCCAGCGGCGTTGAGGTTTACCCCGGTCGCATGAGCACCGAGTTGTTCGGGGACTATGACGACGTCATGGGGGTGCTTTCCGATGCCATGAAGTGGTCCTTTGAAAACTACGGCAAATCCGTGTTTGTGGCGAAAATCATGGCGGGTGACCGGCGCCCCCGCTAACCCGGCAAGGGGGTGCCGGATCAGATGGTTTATTTGTCGCAACCCTCTCGCAACCCCCGGGCCCGGCCCTCACGCCAGGCCGCTGAGGGAACCATAAGTCCTACCAGGAAGCCAGGCCCGCTATTTGCGGGCCTTCTTTTCACTGATCCAGAGACGGATCACGCCCTTGACCACACAGTCGCCTTTTCTGTTATAAGCCGCTACCTTCACATCCAGATCCCCCGGTTGCCACTGTTCCGGATCAATCTCGGCAATACCGATCAGGTCGGAATCCGCCTTGGCGGGATATTCCACCTGCATTCCCCTGGGGATCCAGCGCAGGTGATCCGGGATGGATGTCTCGGCACAGACCCCCATGGCCTTTTCCAGCATATTGCAGATGGCAATGACATGTACGGTGCCAATGTGGTTCTCCACCGCCCGTCGCTTTTTCAGGCTCAGCCGGGTGTAGTTGGGGCGCAGCTCCTCTACCCGGGCGTTCACTGTCCCGAAATACGGCGCTTTGAAATCAATCAGGCGGGAGAACAGATACTTGCCCTTGGGCAGCCTGGTCAACTGCTTCCAGGTTTTCATCAGGGTGTTGTCGGCGCTCATGGATACCTTCCTTACCGGCCAAAGGGAACCAAGCATACAACGCCAGACCCTGTAGTCAATCGGCCACGCCTACTCTTGTTGCTGGTAGGCCTGATCAGTTCTCGCCGCCATAATAAAATCGTTCTTGTGCAGGCCACCAATCTTGTGGGTCCACCAGCGTACGGTCACCTTGCCGTATTCCAGCAGTATGGCAGGATGGTGGCCTTCCTCTTCGGCCATGTCAGCCACCTTGTTGGTGAATACCTGGGCTTCCGCGAAGTTGCGAAACTTGAATTGCCGGCGCAACTGGGGTTCATCGTCCAGCTCCACAATGTCCCAGTCGGGTAACTGCCGGATCAGATCCTGTTTCTCGGAATCGGTAACCTGAGGGGCATCCGCCCGGCAGGATTCGCAGCTTTGTTCAGTCAGTTTGCTCATGGAACCTCCTTTTTTCACTGGTGTGCCCTTTCACCATGGACACGGCGTCCGACAAGTTCAACCCGTGGTTGAAATTCTTCCCTTTCAGAGATACTGTATATTTAAACAGTATTTTGGCAGAAGCGCTTTCCAGACAGTAACCGAAGGAAACACCATGAACGATGCTCTCAACACCCTGATGCAGGACTCCCGCATCTGGCAGGGTCACAAGCAGGTGCGCAATCGCCACCCCGCGGAATCCACCGGTTATACAGCTCTGGACAACCAGCTCGGCGGTACCGGCTGGCCCCGGGGAGCCCTGACAGAGTGCCTGCTGGATGCCCCCGGCATCGGGGAATTGCAACTGGTGCTTCCCCTGGTGCGCCAGCTGTCCCATGAGGGCAAATGCGTGTTCTGGTTAAACCCGCCCCACACTCCCTATGCGCCGGCCATGGCCAGGGGAGGTGTGGACCTGGAGCGGATCATCATGGTGCATCCGCAAAGCCACTCTGACCTGCTCTGGACTCTGGAAAACTGTCTGCGATCACCGGTCACCGGTCTGGTACTGGCCTGGCCCGGTAAGCTGGCCAGCCGGGATATCCGCCGGCTGCAACTGGCCGCCGAGGCAGGCAGTAACATCTGCATCCTGTTCCGGGACCGGGAGTTCGCCGGGCATAGTTCCCCGGCTGCTCTGCGGCTGGAGCTGACTGCCGGCAGTCATCAGGATCTGAAGATCAACATCCTGAAGCGTCGGGGGGGCTGGCCCGGGCAGCGCTGCACTCTGTCCCTGCAGCGCACAGAGACAGCGCCCGTCTCCCGTACTCCGGCTGCCCATGGCGCCCGGGCAGCCAGCCAGCCCTGATGCGACGAATCATGTTGTGGATCTACCTGCACTTTCCGCACCTGTTGCTGGACCAGATTCGCCGCTGCCGCCCCCCGGAAGCACCGCTGGTCATTACCGATGGGCAACGGCAGACGGTTCTCCAGGCCTGCCCTGCGGCCCTGCAACAGGGCATCCATCCTGGCATGCGCCTGAAAACCGCCCTCACCCTGTGTGCAGAGCTGGAAATCCTGTGTTCCGACCGTCACCGCGAACATCAACTGCTGGAAGACCAGGCCCGTTGGCTTTACCGCCACGCCTCACCCGTCAGCCTTTGCCCACCGGATGGCGTGCTGGCCGAGATCGGCAGTCTCGAACGACTGTATGGCGGACTGCCCGCCGTCTGGCAGACCCTTGAACAGACGTTGGAAGATCGCCAACTGACCGCCTGGCTGGCGACCGGTCACACGCCCCTCGCCGCCCGGTTACTGGCCCGCAGCGGCCAGGGAGAGTGCACCCCGGACAAGGCGCGGATGGAGCAGGCCCTGGCCAGACTCCCCCTGCCCCTGGCAGAGTTTGATAGCGCCACCCTGAAACGTCTTGAGCGCCTGGGACTGAGCCGGCTCGGGGAGGTTTTCAGCCTGCCCGCCGCCGAACTGGCTCGCAGGCTGACCCCGGAGGTACTGGCCCACACCCAGAAAATCCGCGGCACCCGGGCAGATCCCCGGCAATCCTGGCAGCCCCCTCACACCTTCCGCCAGCAAGTGGATTTTCTGCAGGAGATAGAGCAGACCCAGGGGCTGCTGTTTCCCTTGCAACGACTACTCAATGAACTGGAAGAGGACCTTTGCTGGCACCAGAAGGATACCGATTGCCTGCTCCTGGTTCTGAAACACCGCCATCATGAACCTACCCGTATCCGTATTCGCACCTCCGGCCCGGAACACCGGGCGAGCACGTTCCTGAACCTGATCCGTCTGCGGCTGGAGCAGCACTCCCTGAAAGCCCCGGTGGCAGCCCTGATACTGGCCGTACGCCGCTTCCTGGATTATCAGCCGGCCGGGGGAAGCGACCTGCTGGGAGAATCGCAGGATCTCAACGAAGCCTGGCACACCCTGATCAGCCGTCTGCAGGCCCGGCTCGGAGAGCAGGCCCTGCAACAACTGGCACCCCAGGGGGACCACCGCCCGGAAAGAGCCTGGACCGCCCGGCCGGTAACACTGACCAACAAGCCCCGGCCGGAACAGAGCCAGGCGCTGCCAGCCCGCCCCTTCTGGCTGCTGCAGGGGCCAGCTCCGCTGGACCAGGTGCCGGAGACCTGGCTATCCGGCCCGGAACGTATCAGTGGCGGCTGGTGGGACGGGCAGCGGGTGCAACGGGACTATTACATTGCCCGTCTGTCCGGCGGCCAGCTGGCCTGGCTGTTCCGGGACCTGAACGGTGGCTGGTTTGTGCACGGACTTTTCGGATAGCACCATGGATTACGCCGAGCTGTACTGTTTCAGCAATTTCACCTTCCTGACCGGTGCGTCCCACCCCCACGAACTGGCGGAACAGGCTGCAAAGCTTGGCTATCAGGCACTGGCCATTACCGACACCTGCTCCGTGGCCGGTATCCCCCGGGCCTGGGCCGCCCTGCGGAACAGCCCGGTCAGGCTGATCACTGGTAGTCATTTCCGGCTTTGTGATGCGCCTCCGGGAGCGGACCCGGCCCTACCGGAGTTTGTGCTGCTGGCCCGCACACGCACCGGCTACGGCCAGCTATGCCGGCTGATCACCACCGGCCGTTGCCGGGCAGAGAAAGGCCATTACCAGCTGTACCCCGACGATCTCCGGCAACATCCGCTGGACGACTGCCTGTGCCTCTGGCTACCTCCCGACGATCCTCAAGCCGGCTATGAGCAAACCGAAGCCTGCGGATTATGGTTGCTGCGCCTGTTCGGCGAGCGTTTCCGGATTGCCGCCAGCCGCACTCTGGAAGCCGGCGAGGAAGCACACCTGGAACGGCTGCGCAGACTGTCCCGTGCTCTGTCATCCCCGATCACTGCGGTGGGTGCCGTACATATGCACAAACGGGAACGACAGCCTCTGCAGGACGTTCTCACCGCGATCCGTCACAACACCCCGGTAGAGCAGGCCGGACACGCCCTGTTCCAGAACGGCGAGCGTTATCTGCGGCCGGTTCCGGTACTGAAGCGGCTGTTTCCACAAAGCTGGCTGGACGAGACCCGGTCCATTGCCCGCCAGTGCACCTTCAACCCCGGAAGCCTGCGCTATGAATACCCCCCGGATCTGGTGCCCGACGGCCAGTCTTCGGCCGCTTACCTCCAACAACTGACCCGGGAGGGTGAGCGCCGACGCTTTCCTGAAGGCACACCCCTGTCAGTCCAGGCCCTGATCCGCAAGGAGCTGGCGCTGATAGCGGAGATGCAGTACGAGCATTATTTCCTGACCATACACGACATTGTTTCCTTTGCCCGCAGCCAGGGAATTCTCTGCCAGGGGCGGGGTTCTGCGGCCAACTCGGCGGTCTGTTTCTGTCTGGGCATCACCGAGGTGAACCCCACCAGGGTGGAGTTGCTGTTCGAACGGTTCATTTCCAAAGACCGCAACGAACCCCCGGACATCGACGTGGATTTTGAACATGAGCGCCGCGAGGAGGTCATTCAGTACATCTACCGCCGCTATAGCCGGGAACGAGCCGCACTGGCAGCCACCGTGATCCGTTACCGGCCCCGCAGCGCCATTCGTGATGTCGGCAAAGCGCTGGGATTTGACACGGCGCTGGTGGAAAAGCTTCTGAACGGTATTGACTGGCGGGACCGGGAAACCAGCTGGCGACAGCAGATTCTCGACAAGGGGCTGACCCGTAACCCCTCCGTGGCGGATCAGTTTTTCCATCTGGTCAACACCCTGCTGGGGTTTCCCCGTCACCTGTCCCAGCACGTGGGCGGCTTTGTAATCAGTGCCGGTCCCCTGTCAGAGCTGGTGCCGGTGGAAAATGCCGCAATGGAAGGCCGCACTGTCATCCAGTGGGACAAGGACGACCTGGAAAGCCTCGGCCTGATGAAAGTGGATATTCTGGCCCTGGGCATGCTTTCGGCCATTCGCAAATCGCTGGCCCTGATCGCCGACGACAAGGGACACCCCTTTACCATTCAGGATATTCCCGAGGAAGACCCGGACACCTACAACATGCTGCAGCAAGGCGACAGCATCGGCGTGTTCCAGGTGGAATCCCGTGCCCAGATCAATATGCTGCCAAGGCTGAGACCGGAGACCTTCTACGATCTGGTGATCGAAGTGGCCATTGTGCGCCCCGGCCCGATTCAGGGAGATATGGTGCATCCCTACCTGCGCCGCAAACATGGCCTGGAACCGGTGGACTTCCCCAGTGATCCGGACGACCAGATACGCGGCGTACTGGGCCGGACTCTGGGGGTACCGATTTTTCAGGAACAGGTGATCAAACTGGCCATGGTGGCGGCCGGCTTCACTGCCGGCGAAGCGGACCGGCTCCGGCGTGCCATGGCCGCCTGGAAATCTGACGGGGACCTCACTCCCTTCCGGGACAAACTGATCTCCGGCATGCTGGCCCGCGGGCACGATGCCGGTTTTGCGGAACGGCTGTACCAGCAGATCTGCGGTTTCGGCGGTTATGGCTTTCCGGAATCCCACGCCGCCAGCTTTGCACTGCTGGTTTACGTGTCCGCCTGGATCAAGCGCCATCATCCCGCTGCCTTCTACTGCGGCTTGCTCAACAGCCAGCCCATGGGGTTCTACAGCCCGTCCCAGCTGATCCAGGATGCACGCCGCCACTCGGTCACTGTTTTGCCGCCGGATATAAACCACAGCCACCGGGCACACACACTGCAGGGTTCGGAAAAGCACCTCCGCCTGGGCCTGCGCATCATTCAGGGACTGTCTTCCGGCGGTGCCGACCGCATCCACCAGCATCGTCCGGAGGAGGGTTACCGGTCCGTCGCTGAGTTACGTAACCGCGCCAGGCTCTCCCAGCGGGATATGGAACTACTGGCCGGGGCCAACGCCATGCCGGACTTCAGCAGCAACCGGCACCAGGCCTACTGGCAGCTGCTGGAACACGAAGAACCGGCAGAACTCTTTGCCGGAGAAGTGGCGACGGATTACACCGCAGAGCACTGCCAGCAGTTGCCGGAACCCACCGAGGGTCAGAGCATCCTCGCCGACTACGCCAGCACCGGCCTGACCCTGCAACGCCACCCCATGGCCCTGCTCCGTGAACAGGGCCACCTGCAGCACTGCTTCTCCGCTGAACAGCTGAAAACCGCCAAACCCGGCATCCCGGTTCAGGTTGCCGGCCTGGTCACCGGCCGGCAACGCCCCGGCTCCGCCTCCGGTGTCACGTTCGTCACTCTGGAGGACGAAACCGGCAACACCAATATCGTGGTCTGGCTGGAAACCGCCCGCCGGCAGCGGCGGCCTTTGCTGACTGCCCGGTTGCTGCATGTGAAGGGGGTACTTGAGCGGGAGGGGGATATTGTCCACGTGATGGCGGGGAAGCTGACGGACCTCAGTCACCTGATCGACTCATTGCCCGTAGTTTCGCGGGATTTTCACTGAGGCCCTTGGTCTCGGGCTTCGGGGTTTTGACCCTGGCCTGAGCGGCTTGGCGGCGGGCACCGGGGTTTTGGCCCTAGCCTGAGCGGCTTGGGGGGGCGGGTATCGGGGTGGGGATGCTTTCTCTGCCGCAATTCACGGTCCATCCATGGACCGGCCTTGCTCCGCGCCATCCA
>JACIZI010000003.1 GCA_014359475.1 Marinobacter sp.
CGGCGCCCCCTAAATCCCGCGGCCCCTTTACGCCCCTGTTCTTGGCGATTTAACCTGGGGGGGGGTCTGTCCCGTGGGGACAGACCCCGCCGATACCTTAGTGACCTTGTCAATGAATGTTCGTGTCGTCCGAAGCCCATTCTTCTTTGGTCTTTATTTCCGTGTCCTTCCGATGGATTCCGTGGGTAAAATTCTTTCCTTTCCGCGTCCTTACGCGGTTTCCGCGGCAAATCACTCCTCTTTCTGCGGCCAGCGACTGGTCACCCGCTCGTAGTAGTGGGAGCCACAGGCCTCGCAGGGCTCTATGTGACTGGTGGCGGTCAGGCAACGCATGTGGCCGCAGTTAAGGCAGCGGAACATGCCAGCGGTGGCCACTTCGCCACTGATGTACTGGCCGGGATCGTGGGGTTCGAGTTTCTGGTTGAGTTCCAAGGTATCCACCCGGGTTTTGTCAGCCACCGACAGAAGCATTTCCTCCAGGCGGTTTTCCAGTAGCGACAGGTCCAACTGCAGCCATTCCTTGAGCCCTTCCCCGGTTTCGTCGACGAAGTGCACCAGATGCTCCAGGTCCCGCTTGAGGTAGGCGCTGAGCAGGTCGATTTCCTCACGGGTCATTTCCTCGAGTTCGATTTCCACTTCAGCGGCTTCGCGGACTTCGTTTTCCAGGGTCTCCAGGGAGGACTCCTGCAAATCATGGAGCCTGGTTTGCACCCGCTCCAGCATACGGTCGTAGACTTGCAGGGCTTTGCCCGACAGGTGGTTTCTTTCTGGCTCGGTCATATTTAGTCCTTGTCTGTTTCAGCTTGGGTGCCGGAGCCAGCATCCGGTAGGCCTTGCCGGGACACGCTGTAAATACATCCATGTAAGCTCGACCGCAGCATCCCTGCTGCGGACGGTCCCGGCAAGGCCTACCGGACACTGTCTCTCAAACCTCCCTGGGGCCTTCACCGACATGAAGGCTTCTCCGGGGCATCCGGGTCGGTGATGGGGAGGGCTTTCCAGGACTGTAAGCAGCCAGGGATGGCTGCGCCCAAGCCTACATGGGTTCGCCCGAGCGGTTATGAAGCAAAGCTTCATGCGACAGGCGAACGACTGCAATCTGTGATTGCAGGCCGGACCCCGCAGGGGTGTTCACGGCGGGTCCTGGAAAGCCCTCCCCATCGCCGGCCCTTTCCCTAGCTTAAGTCTGGCACACTTTGGCGCTTTGCACAGGCTACCTGTAAAGCCCCGTGTGCGTTAGAATGTGCGGCCCGCTCCGAACATCAGTTTATACAAAGGTTACAACGGCAATGGCAGGAATGGACGAGCAATACAATCCCCGTGATGTGGAACAAAAAGCCCGCACTTTCTGGGAAGAGAATGACACCTTCACCGTCATGGAAGAACCCGGCAAGCCCAAATACTACTGCCTGTCCATGTTTCCCTACCCCAGCGGCAAGCTGCACATGGGGCATGTGCGCAATTACACCATTGGAGATGTGATTTCCCGTTACCAGCGCATGCAGGGCAAAAATGTGCTGCAGCCGATGGGCTGGGATGCGTTCGGGTTGCCGGCGGAGAATGCCGCCATTGCCAACAAATCCGCACCCGCCAAATGGACCCGGGCGAATATTGAGTACATGAAGAATCAGCTCAAGCAACTGGGTTTTGGTTACGACTGGAACCGGGAGCTGGCGACCTGCGATCCGGATTATTACCGCTGGGAGCAATGGTTCTTTGCCCGCCTGTACGAGAAAGGGCTGGTGTACAAGAAGATGTCCACGGTGAACTGGGACCCGGTGGATCAGACGGTGCTGGCCAACGAGCAGGTGGTGGATGGCCGGGGCTGGCGCTCCGGTGCGCTGGTTGAGCAGAAGAAGATTCCCCAGTGGTTTATCCGCATTACCGATTACGCCGAGGAGCTGCTGAGCGATCTGGATACGCTGGAGGACTGGCCGGAGCAGGTCAAGACCATGCAGCGTAACTGGATCGGCAAGTCCACCGGGACCCAGCTGCGTTTCGGTCTCAAGGACCGGGAAGAGGAGCTGGAGGTGTATACCACCCGCCCGGATACGCTGATGGGCGTCACCTACATGGCGGTGGCAGCGGAACACCCGCTGGCAAAAGCAGCCGCTGAGCGCCACAGGGACGTGGAGGCGTTCGTCGAGGAATGCCGCCACAGCAAGGTGTCCCAGGCGGAAATGGACACCATGGAAAAAAAAGGGATCGATACCGGTTTCAGTGCCATCCACCCGCTGACCCAGGAAGCAATTCCGGTTTATGTGGCCAATTTTGTGTTGATGGAATACGGCACCGGCGCCCTCATGGCGGTGCCGGGCCACGACGACCGGGACCATGAGTTTGCCCGCAAGTACCGGCTGCCGATCAAACAGGTGATTGCCGCCGCAGACGGTCGGGAGCTGGATGTACAGGAACGTGCCTTTACCGGAAAAGGGATACTGGTGTCCTCCGGCAAGTACAGCGGCCTGACCAGCGAAGAGGCCTTTGAGGCCATTGCCGATTATCTGGAGGATAAAGGTATCGGCAAGCGCACGGTCAACTATCGCTTGCGGGACTGGGGTGTATCCCGCCAGCGCTACTGGGGCGCGCCTATCCCCGTGATGACCCTGGAAGATGGTACCGAACGGCCGGTGCCGGACGATCAACTGCCGGTCCGCCTGCCGGAGGATGTGGAGATGGACGGCGTTCAGTCCCCCCTAAAGGCAGATCCTGAATGGTGCAAGACCGAATTCAACGGGCAACCCGCCACCCTGGAGACGGACACCTTCGATACCTTCATGGAATCGTCCTGGTACTACGCCCGGTTCTGCAGCCCCCATTACGACGAGGGCATGCTGGACCCGGCGGCGGCTAACTACTGGTTGCCGGTCGACCAGTACATCGGCGGTATCGAACACGCGATTCTGCACCTTCTGTACGCCCGCTTTTTCCACAAGCTGCTGCGGGATGTGGGGCTGGTGGACAGTTCCGAGCCATTCAAGCGCCTGCTCACCCAGGGCATGGTGCTGGCCGAGACCTACTACCGCAACGAAGAGAACGGTGGCAAGACCTGGTTCAACCCTTCGGATGTCACGGTAGAACGCGACGGTAAAGGCCAGGTGATCCGAGCAGTACTCACTTCCGACGGTCAACCGGTCGAGATCGGCGGTGTCACCAAGATGTCGAAGTCGAAGAACAACGGCATCGATCCCCAGGCGATTATCGAACAGTACGGGGCCGATACTGTGCGTTTGTTCATGATGTTCGCTGCCCCCCCGGAGCAGTCCCTGGAATGGTCTGACAGTGGTGTGGAAGGTGCCCATCGCTTCCTCAAGCGCCTGTGGCGCAATGTGCGGGAGCTGATGACCAGCGACGACATTCCGGCCCTGGACGAGGCAGCGCTGAACACCAACCAGAAAGACGTGCGCCGGAAAACCCATGAAACCATTGCCAAGGTCAGTGACGATATCAGCCGCCGCCTCACCTTCAACACCTCCATTGCTGCGGTAATGGAACTGATGAACGAGCTAGGCAAGCTGGCCGACGATGAACCCCAGAGCCTGGCGGTGCGCAAGGAAGCTCTGGAGTCGGCGGTATTGATGCTGTCACCGATTGTACCCCATATCTGCCACGACCTGTGGAAGGCACTGGGACACGACACGCCTGTGGTGGACGCGCCCTGGCCAGAAGCGGACGAGAAAGCCATGGTCCGCAGTGAAATCGAGGTGGTGTTCCAGGTTAATGGCAAGGTCCGGGCCAAAGCCAGTGTACCGGCGGATGCCGACAAGGCCGCCCTGGAAAAACTGGCACTGGAAAATGAAAACGTCAGTCGTTTCACCGAAGACAAGACGGTCCGCAAGGTCATTGTGGTACCCGGCAAACTGGTCAACGTGGTTGCCAACTGATGATTCGATCTGCGCACCGCTCCATAGCCTGGGCTTTAATCGCCCTGAGCGTTCTGCTCACCGGTTGCGGTTTTGCACTTCGTGGTACCCAGCAGGTACCTGCGGCACTTCAGCCGCTCGCGGTGGATTGTGGCAATGTGCCCGGCGGACTTTGCCAGTCCCTGAAGGAACAACTGACACTCAATGGTGTGACCGTCATCGGCCCTACGCAGGCGGATTATCTGCTCCGGCTCAGCAGTTTTGACCGGCAGCGCCGCACCTCAGCTATCACCACCACAGCCGCAGCGGCGGAATACACCTTGCGCCACAGTGTGGCGTTGCAGGTTGTCACCCGCGACCGGATTCCGCTGATCGAACCGGCTACCCTGTCCGCTGTGGAGGCCTACCGCTACGATGAGACCAATGTACTGGCCAAGCGCCGGGAAGAAGCGGCACTGGAACAACAGCTCTATAACCGCCTGAGCCAGCAAATCATCTTCCGCCTGGCTCCCCTGACCGAAGCACGTATCCGCGCAATGCGGGAACAGTACGAGGCCCGACAACCGGAGTCGCGGCCATGAAAGCCAAACCCGGGGAACTACCCCAGCTGCTGAAAAAACGCATTGCACCGGTCTACCTGGTTTCCGGCGACGAGCCGCTGCTGGTGCAGGAATGCTGTGACCAGATTCGCCAGGCAGCAAAAGAGGCGGGGTTCGCTGACCGTATCACCTTCCATGCAGACAACCATTTCGACTGGAACCGGCTGGGAGAGGAACTCGGTGCCATGTCTCTGTTCGCCGAGAAACGGCGGATTGAGGTGCAACTGCCGACCGGAAAACTCGGCAGTGGCAGGGATCTCATGGAGCGGACCCTCGAGTCTCCACCAGAGGATACCGTGCTGCTGATCATCAGCGCACGACTGGATGCCGCTGAAACCCGCCGCAAATGGTATAAAGCCCTGCAGGCCAAGGGTGTACACATCCCGGTCTGGCCCATCGAACCGGACCAGTTTCCCCGGTGGTTACAGCAACGGGCCGGCATGCGCGGCCTTACCCTGACCCGGGGAGCCCTGCAAATGCTGGCAGAGCGCCTGGAAGGCAATCTGCTGGCAGCCAGCCAGGAGATTGAACGCCTGGCATTGCTCAGTGGCGACGGCACTGTAGACGAAGAAACCGTGGAGCAGGCAGTACAGGACAGCTCCCGCTTCAATATCTTCGAGCTGGGCACGGAACTTCTGCGGGGCCGCACCGCCCACGCCCGCAAGATCATCAGCGTTCTGCAGCTGGAAGGCGAAAACCCGCTCGGATTCCTGTCGGTATTCACCCGGGATGTCGGCCTCACCCTGGAGCTGCATCAGGCCATGGCAAAGCGGGAGGCAAGCACCGGATTCCTCAAGCAAAAAGGGGTATTCCAGCTGCAGCGGGCCAAAGCCATCGAAAGTGCCGCGCGGCGACTCAGTTCCGACCAGCTGCAGCAGGCCCTGTGCCTGTGCAGCGATGCGGATCGTTCAGCCAAGGGCTTGGGGCGCACCGGAGCCTGGCATCATCTGAACGACCTGGCGACACTTTTTGGCGGCCACCACTGATTCAGATCAAATCTCCTCTTCCAGGCTATTGACAGTTTTTTACGTTCGGGCGCATTGTATGGGCACGATCACTAATAGGTGAAGGAGGTGCTAAAAATGAGTTTTCAGGAAGACTTCAACAAACTCTCCGATAAAATCCGTCAGTATCGTGACGAGGCCAAGGTCCGGATGCATCTGGCTGGCCAGGAGGCAAAAGACGAATGGGAAGAGCTGGAGCAGGACTGGGAGCGCTTTCGCGGCAAGCTCAATAACATCGCGCACGAAGCAGAGGAATCCAGCCAGGAAGCCAGGGAGCATGCCCGCAAGCTGGGAGAAAGCCTCCGGGAAGGCTACGAGAAAATTCGTAACCGCTTAAAATAATCATAAATTGCTGACGGAAGTCACGTATTGGATGCCTGCACAGGACACGCTTCCGTGTTCTGTGCCATACTTTGCCAAGAACAGACCAAGCGCCATTTATGCAGTTACGCAATAATGGATGGCACTCTCAGGGCAAACTTCAGCCCATAAGGATCAGGCGCTTTTGTAGTACATTTGTAGCACACCAGGTGTAAAAGGCGCATGAAAAACTCCCGACGTATTGCATTATCCGCTTTCGCCCTCCTGGCCATACCGGTTCTCGTGATTGGTCAGAACACCCGATTTACGGATCCGGACACTGTGATCCGCGATCACTTCTGGGGCGACCTGTATGCGCAGGGCGGCAACTCTTTTTTTTGCAATCACCCGTTCGCATCCAGGGGCTTTACGCTGACTGCGGGGTATGTCTACCCCATGGCCGAGGTCCGCCGCGAACTTAAATGCGGCACCGCCAGTCAATGCCTGGACAATAACGCCTACCGCCAGATCGCCTCCGACCTGCATAATATCGTGCCAGTGAACACCCGAATCGAAATGAAACGGCGCAACGCCCGGTTTAATTACCTGCCGACCGCACAGCCCAACAATGAATGCGGCATCAAGACGAGTGGGCAGTTTGTGGAACCTCCGACCCATGCCAAGGGGGACGTCGCCCGTACCGTGGCTTACATGGTGAGCACTTACAACCTTCCCTGGGCAGGCACGAAGGAAATTTTCCATAACTGGAACCGGATCGACCCACCGGATGACAAGGAGCTGGCCCGACACAATCGCATTGCCGATATTCAGGGCAACCGCAACCCGTTCATGGACAATCCCGGACGCGTCGATACGCTCTGAAACCGATGAGCTAACACAAAAAAGCCGGTCCCGAGGGACCGGCTTTTTTGATGCCGTGGGGCGTGACCTCAGAATTCATCCGCGGTCAGTGCCATCATGGACTCACTACCACTGCGGACAGCTTCCGCCAGTGACACAGTCTTCGGCAGCAGACGCTGATAATAGAATCGTGCCGTTTTCAGTTTGCCGGTGTAGAAGCCGGATGTGTCACCTTCCGCCCTGGGTGCGGCCGCCTTTACCATGCGCGCCCACATGTAGGCGAGTGCAGTCAGGCCAAACAAATCCAGGTAATCGACAGAGGCGGCACCGGCGGCATTGGCGTCGTCCCCCGCCTGACCCAGCACATGCTCGGTCACGTCGGACAGACGCTCTAACGCCGCGGCCAGTGGCTCCAGGAACGGCTTGAGGCTTTCTTCATCCCGGTTTTCCTCGATGAAGCTGGCCACATCATCGGCAAACAGCTCAAACAGCTTGCCCTGGCTGCCGACCACCTTTCGACCCATCAGATCCAGCGCCTGGATACCATTGGCACCCTCGTAAATCTGCGTAATCCGGCAATCACGAACCAGCTGCTCCTGGCCCCATTCACGGATAAAGCCGTGGCCACCGAACACCTGCTGACCGATGATGCAGCTCTCCAGCCCACGATCGGTCAGGAACGCCTTGGCCACCGGAGTCAACAGGGCCACCATGCCGTCACCCTTCTTGCGCAGCTCTTCTTCATCGCAGAACTTGGCGATATCCAGCCAGCTGGCAACGTAGGTGGAGAAGGCACGACCACCTTCCACATAGCTCTTCATGGTCAGCAGCATGCGCCGAACGTCCGGATGAACCAGAATCGGGTCAGCCACCTTTTCCTTCTCCTGGGGACCAGTCGGAGCTCGGCTTTGCAGACGCTCCATGGCGTATTCCCGGGCACTCTGCAGCGACGCTTCGGCAGCGCCCACGCCCTGGATACCCACGCCCAGGCGCTCGTAGTTCATCATGGTGAACATCGCCGCCAGGCCCTTGTTCGGCTCACCGACCAACCAGCCTTTGGCACCGTCAAAGTTCATCACACAGGTGGCAGAGCCCTTGATACCCATTTTCTTCTCGATGGAGCCACAGCTGAAGCTGTTACGCTCACCCAGGGAACCATCCTCATTCACCAGGAACTTGGGCACCAGGAACAGGGAAATACCCTTGGGACCCTTGGGTGCATCCGGAAGTTTGGCCAGCACAAAGTGGATAATATTCTCCGCCATGTCATGCTCGCCCCAGGTGATGAAAATCTTGGTGCCTGTGACACTGCAGGAGTCATCACCATTCGGCTCAGCCTTGGTACGGATGATGCCAAGATCGGTGCCGGCATGCGGCTCGGTGAGGTCCATGGAACCGGACCAGACACCGGAATAGAGATTCGGCAGGTATTTCTCTTTCAGCTCCTGGCTACCATGGGCATTCAGTGCCAGCGCAGCACCGGCAGTCAACATCGGGGCCAGGCCAAATGCCATATTGGCACCCTGCATCATCTCTTCGAACTGGGCCACCAGGGTCTTGGGCATGCCCATACCACCGAACTCCGGGCTACCACCCAGACCGTTCCAGCCGCCCTCAACAATCGTCTGGTAGGCTTCCTTGAAACCTTCCGGACTGGTTACTTCGCCATCTTTCCACTGGCAACCCTGCTCATCGCCCTCACGGCTGATCGGGGCCAGAACGCCAGCGCTGATCTTGCCGGCTTCTTCCAGAATGGCATCTGCCGTTTCCGGATCCACATTCTCTGCCAGCCGGGGCATGGAGGCCCACAACGCCGGCGCATCGAATACTTCGTTCAGGACAAAACGCATGTCACGCAACGGTGCCTGATAGTCAGCCATCTGCTCATTCTCCAGAAATCTGTCAGTTGTCCGGGGCTCGCCTTCCCAAAAACAGCGGCGGCAGCCCCATGCCCAGTGTGTCCAAAGGGTTGTCGGGGACCGGTACTCCGGCCACCCGGAATTTTTGTGGGCGCTATTCTACCCTAAACCGGGGCTTATCTCATGAAAAAAGCCCGCGCTCATGCGAGGCGGGCTTTTTTCTGAACCGGCAGCCCTCAGAAGGCGAAGGCTTCTTCCGGCATGTCCAGCAGGCTGTCGGAGCCGGCCAGCATCATTTCTGCGTGGCCCTTGGCCCGGGGCAGCATACGCTTGAAGTAGAAGCGCGCAGTCTGAACCTTGGCGTTGTAGAACATTTCCTCGGAAGTGCCCTCTGCCATCTTGTCCAGAGCCACCTTGGCCATGCGGGCCCACAGGTAGGCGAATACCGCGTAACCGGAGTACATCAGGTAGTCCACGGAAGCCGCGCCAACTTCTTCGCGGTTCTTCATGGCGGTCATACCGATCTTCGTGGTCAGGTCGCCCCACTCCTTGTTGATCGCTGCCAGCGGCTCAACAAATTCCTTCAGCTGCTCGTTATCTGCGTTTTCCTTGCAGAATACGTGCACCTGCCTGGTGAAGCGCTTCAGGGATTCACCCTGGGTCATCAGAACCTTACGGCCCAGCAGGTCCAGCGCCTGGATGCCGGTGGTGCCTTCGTAGATCATACCGATACGGGCATCCCGCACGTTCTGTTCCATGCCCCACTCGGAGATGAAGCCGTGACCACCGAATACCTGCATACCCAGGTTGGCGGATTCGAAACCGATTTCAGTCAGGAACGCCTTGGCGATCGGAGTCAGGAAGCCCAGCAGTGCGTCGGCTTCTTTCTTCTCTTCCTCGGTTTTGCCACTGTGGACCACGTCAGCCTGCTGTGCAGCGAGGTAAACCAGTGCACGGGCACCTTCCGCAATAGCCTTCTGGCTCAGCAGCATGCGACGTACGTCCGGATGCACGATGATCGGGTCAGCAATGCCGTCCGGGTTCTTCGGACCGCTCAGGGAACGCATCGCCAGACGCTCTTTGGCGTAGGCCAGGGAACCCTGGAAGCCCAGCTCGGCAGCACCCAGACCCTGGATGGCAGTACCGATACGGGCGGTGTTCATGAAGGTGAACATGCAGTTCAGGCCCTTGTTCTCCGGCCCGATCAACCAGCCCTTGGCACCGTCAAAGTTCATCACACAGGTGGCGTTACCGTGGATACCCATCTTGTGCTCCAGGGAGCCACAGGAAACCGCGTTACGCTCACCGGAAGAACCGTCTTCATTCGGCAGGTTCTTGGGTACGATGAACAGGGAAATACCCTTGGTGCCTTCCGGTGCGCCCGGCAGACGCGCCAGGACGATGTGGACGATGTTCTCGGCCATGTCGTGTTCACCGGCAGAGATAAAGATCTTGGTGCCGGTGATGCTGTAGGAACCGTCGGAATTCGGCTCAGCTTTGGAACGCAGAGTGCCCAGGTCAGAACCACAGTGCGGCTCGGTCAGACACATGGTGCCAGTCCACTCGCCGCTGATCAGCTTGGTCAGGTAGGTCTGTTTCTGCTCTTCGCTGCCGTGCTCTTCGATGGTGTTAGTGGCACCGTGGCTCAGGCCCGGGTACATACCCCAGGACCAGTTGGCAGTACCTACCATTTCACTCATTACCAGGCTCAGGGAGTGGGGCAGGCCCTGACCGCCGTAGTTGGGATCCGCAGCCATGGACGGCCAGCCGCCTTCAACGTACTGCTGGTAGGCTTCCTTGAAGCCGGTCGGAGTCTTGACACCCTCTTCACTCCAGGTGCAGCCTTCCCGGTCCCCCACCTGGTTCAGCGGAGACAGCACCTGCTCACAGAATTTTGCGCCTTCCCCGATAATGGCATCCACCATATCCGGCGTAGCGTCTTCCGCACCGATGTTGGCGTAGTGCTGCTCGCTGTCCAGCAGCTCGTTCATTACAAACTTGATGTCCCGCAGGGGCGCTTTGTATTCAGGCATGGAATCCACCTCAGGTTTTCGGTCAGGACTGCAACTCAGGCCGCAGTGCAATTGCCTTGGGGTTTACTTGGTATGCGCAGCACAGACGCGCTACGGCACAATTAAACGGGTGTTTGAAACATACGTTTGTAGGGGGAGAGATGTCAAGGCCGAAATGCAATTTTGTGCACAACGGAGCCCTGCCGAAACCACCGGGACAAGTCCGGAACAGTCTTCGCAGAGAAGCGTTTCAAATCAGGGAATCAGACCTTGATATTCAGAAGGGATCCGAGGGTCTCGTCAGCCGCCTTGACCACCTGCGCCGATGCCTGGACACTCCGTTTGTACAACTGAAGGTCTACCATGGGTTCGATTAGATCCTGCGTCGATCCGGCAGTGCCCTGGGGACCATCAATCCCGCCGCGGGCAATCTTCCGGGCAGCCGACTCCATACCGGCGATCCCGTCCTGAATACCCTGGATACCAATAGCAAGGGTGTTGTTGATCATGGCGGATACCACTCAAAAGCCAATGTCGCTTTCATTTAGCCATAAAACTGATCATTTTTCAAACAATGTCGACACTGTCAGGTGCCGGGCCAGGCCGGCAGGGTCCGGGTCATCCTGCCAGGGCAACACACCCAGACAAGGTGCCGGCAGGTGATTGACCAGATAGGCCAGGGTATCTTCTTCATGGAGCATGGTTTCCGGGCGCGGGTGGTTGGCCACCCAGCCGGCCAGGGTCAGGCCATCCGACAGTATCGCTTCAGCGCTCAGCATGGCGTGATTGATGCACCCGAGCTGCACGGGCACCACCAGAATCACCTTTGCCCCGAGGATCGCAGGCACCCGTGCATAGGTTTCCCTCGGGTTGAGTGGCACCCGCCACCCACCCGCTCCCTCGATCAGCAGCAGATCTGCGGGTTTCATCTGCAGCCCCCGGCAAAATCCCGCCAATCGGTCAGCGCTCAGGGTGCGACCTGCCTGCTCCGCGGCAACGTGGGGCGCAATGGCGGGCTCCAGAGCCACCGGGTTGATCTGTTCATAGGGCAATGATTCAGTCATTGCTGCCTGCAGCATCAGCGCGTCTTCGTTACGTAGCCCGTCCGGGGTTTTCTCACATCCTGATGCCACCGGCTTCATGGCAAGAGTGCGCTTGCCCGCATGCCTGGCCGCCTCAAGAATCGCTGCGCTGGCAATGGTTTTACCGACTTCGGTGTCGGTGCCGGTTACAAAGCAGGTCAGTTTCGCCATGGGAAAAGCACTCTCTAAAAATCGGACTCAGACAGCCGCAAACGACCGGATCTCGGGGGTGCTGGCCAGTGGACGGCAATTGCTCAGGGCGTCCAGCAAGCGGTCCAGATCCTGCTCAGAGTGCGAGGCACTGAAGGTCACCCGCAACCGGGCCTCGCCTGCGGGAACGGTGGGCGGACGGATCGCCGTTACCAGCAACCCCTGTTCTTCCAGCGCCCGGCTCAAAGCCAGTGCGGATTCATTGGATCCAACCAGAACCGGCTGTATCGGCGTGTTGGAAGGCATCAGTTCGTAGCCCATCGCGGACACTTCTGCACGAAAACGCTGCACCAGTGCGGCCAGATGCGAGCGTCGCCAATCATCAGACTGCACGATATCCAGGCTTTTCATGGTGGCCACAGCCAGCGCAGGCGGCATGGCTGTAGTGTAGATATAGGTGCGGGCTTTCTGGACCAGATAATCCATATGCAGCCCGGACCCTGCACAAAAAGCACCGGAGGTTCCCAGCGCTTTACCAAAAGTGCCCACCAACAAGGGCACCTCCTCAGGCGACAATCCCAGGTGGGCAAGACTGCCCCGACCATGTTCACCCAACACCCCGATGCCATGGGCATCATCCACCATCAGCAGCGCATTGTGGTCTTTACAGATACGCGCCAACTCCCTGAGCGGGGCAATATCTCCATCCATGCTGAATACCCCATCGGTTACCACCAGTTTGTGGCCGGGGGTATCCGCCAGCATTGACGCCAGGGCATCCGTATCGGCGTGGGGATAGGGCCGGACAGTGGCCCGGGACAGGCGGCAGCCGTCGATGATCGAGGCGTGATTGAGGGCGTCGGAGAAAACCGTATCGCCCTTCCCGGCGAACGCGGAAATAACCCCCAGGTTGGCCATGTAGCCAGTAGAGAAAAACAGTGCGTCCTCATGGCCGGTGAAGACGGCAAGCTTCTTCTCAAGCTCATGGTGGGCCCGGTGGTGGCCGCAGATCAGATGGGAGGAAGCGCCCCCCAGGCCGTGATCGGTCAGGGCCCGGGCGGCAACTTCGGTCAATCGGGAATCACTTGCCAGTCCGAGATAATCGTTGCTGCAGAACGACAGCAGGGGTTTACCGTCAGCGTTCAGCGCCGGACGCTGGGGGCCGTCGATGGTGCGCCGGTGGCGGTAAAGACCCGCCTCCCGGCGGGCCTCAAGCTCTGCGGCTATATCTCGCATGACAGGCTCCGGCTCATACTGCGGCATCATAGAACAGATGACGGGTCTGCTCTTTTTCCACCGCCTCGGCCAGGGCTTCTTCCTGCGCTTCCTCGCTATGGCACTGTTCACGCTGCTCAGGGCGGATGCCAAGGCGACGGAACAATTCCCGGTCCGCATCCGCCTGGGGGTTAGCGGTCGTCAACAGCTTCTCGCCATAGAAAATGGAATTGGCTCCGGCCAGGAAACACAGGGCCTGCATCTGTTCATTCATATCTTCCCGACCGGCGGAAAGGCGAACGTGGGATTGCGGCATCATGATGCGGGCCACGGCAATCACCCGGACGAAATCGAACGGATCCAGGTCTTCCACATCCTCCATCGGGGTACCCGCTACTTTAACCAGCATGTTCACCGGCACGCTTTCCGGATGCCGGGGCAGATTGGCCAACTGAACCAGCAGGCCCGCCCGGTCATCGGGATCTTCTCCCATACCCATGATGCCACCGCAGCAGACCTTCATGCCCGCCTTGCGGACGTTATCCAGGGTATCGAGACGGTCCTGATAGGTGCGGGTGGTGATGATATGGCTGTAGTACTTCTCCGAGGTGTCCAGATTGTGGTTGTAATAATCCAGCCCGGCCTCGGACAGGGAGTGAGCCTGATCCTCATCCAGCATCCCCAGGGTCATGCAGGTTTCCAGGCCCAGGGATTTCACCTCGCGGATCATGTCCAGCACATAGGGCATGTCCTTGCGGGACGGGCTGCGCCAGGCCGCGCCCATACAGAAGCGGGAGGCACCCTTGTCTCTGGCCGCCCGGGCTTCGGCCACGACCTTTTCCATTTCCAGCAGCTTTTCTTTCTCCAGGCCGGTGTTGTAGTGACCGCTCTGGGGGCAGTACTTGCAGTCTTCCGGACAGGCCCCGGTCTTGATGGACAGCAGGGTGCTGACCTGCACCTCGTTGGGGTTGAAATGCTGGCGGTGCACCGTCTGGGCCCGGAACAGCAGATCATTGAAGGGCATGGACAGCAGCTTGCGAACCTCTGGCAGTGTCCAGTCGTGACGGGTGTCGGTGGCAGTCATGGTCGGATCCTGTTAACTTTGTCGGGTTACCGGGTTTACGGATGAAACCGATGATAATGCCAGCCACGCTCCTGTCAACCAGTTTGCAATCTTTGGTTAACAGAGCAAGAGGCCGACTGCGCTACCGCGGCGGCCTCTGCGTCAACTGTCTTGCCCCCAACGCCACAGACGGACTCTGCCAGGGCTGCCGGGAAGACCTGCCGGCTAACCGCTGGCACTGCCACACCTGTGCCCTGCCCCTGCCTTTTGCGTCTGCGGGCCAACGCTGCGGGGAATGCCTGCGTAACCCTCCCCCCTTCGTCCGCAGCATTGCGCCCTGGCGTTACCAGTTTCCGGTGGACCGGATGATCAGTCGTTACAAATACCATGGCCAGACGGCCTTTGCCCGACCTCTGCTGCGGCTTTTCTGCGCGCAACTGGATGAACTCATGGCAGACTCACCCACCCCGGATGTCATCATCCCGGCCCCCATGGACGGCCAGCGACAACGCAGGCGCGGATTCAACCAGGCGGAGGATATTGCCCGGGAGGCGGGGCGGGCGACGGGTGTCCCGGTCAACACAGACCTGGTGCTTCGCACCCGTGCGGTGAATACCCAGCGGGGGCTGTCACGCAGGGAGCGCATGGCCAATCTCGCCGGTGTATTCTCTGCCCGCACGGATATTCCGGCACGGGTAGCCATTGTGGATGACGTGGTCACCACCGGTGCGACAACACGCCAGCTGGCGCGGGTACTCCGGGAAGCGGGCGCGCAGGAGATTCAGGTCTGGGCGCTGGCCAGAACCCCCTGACATTGCCGCGTTTTATCCAAGCAGTTCCCGGACATGTTCCGCCAACGCCAGGCTCGCGGTCAGTCCCGGCGACTCGATACCCAGCAAATGCACCAGTCCGTCGATGCCGTGAGCCCCGGGGCCGTCGATCCGGAAATCCTCAAAACCACTCCCCGAACCGGCGAGCTTGGGCCTTACCCCCGCATAGGCCGGCTGCAGGCGCGCCGCAACCAGCCCCGGCCACCATTGCCGGATGGCCCGGGCAAAGCTTTCCCGCCGGCCGTCATCAACGGAGAAATCCGGCTCATCGATCCACTCGACATCCGGGCCGAAGCGGGCCTGGCCAGCCAGATCCAGAGTAAGATGGACACCCAGTCCGCCCGGCTCCGGCACTGGATAGACCAGCTGGCGGAATGGGTGGCTGCCGGTGTAGGAAAAATACACCCCCCGGGCATAGTAATGTCTGGCATGGTAGCCCTTCCGGCTGCCGCCCCATCCCTGAGCCAGATCGGCGCTGTTCAGCCCGGCGGCATTGACCACACAATCCGCCAGCAATTCGCAGGGGCTGTCGCCGCCCACCAGAAGCCGGTGACGACCATCTCCGCTTCCCCCTTCAACCACCGGTGCCCGGCAGATCAGCTGTCCGCCAGCGGCTTCCAGGTCCGCCAGCAGCGAGAGCATCAGAGCGTGACTGTCGACGATGCCGGTTTGCGGCGAAAAAAGGGCGCCGGTCGCCCGCACATCCGGCAATTCACGGGCAAGCGCCCTGGCACTCATGCGACGCAGGGGCACGCCGTTCCGGGCAGCCTGGGCCGCGACGGACTCCAGATTATCCAGCTGTGGCGATGAGCCGGCGACAATCCACTTGCCCAGCCGCTGGTGGCCGATATGCCTGGCCTCGCAATACCTGTAAAGGCGCTCGCGTCCGGCAATGCACAACCGCGCCTTCAGGGAATCCTCCGGATAGTAAAGCCCGGCGTGAATTACCTCACTGTTACGGGAGGATATGCCTTCGCCAAAATGGTCGCCCTGCTCCAGTACCAGCACTTCACGGCCATCCGCCGCTAACCGGGCGGCCACCGCCAGGCCCGCTACGCCGGCCCCGATAACCACACAATCCGTTTCCATGCTGTCTGTCATTTCGGTTCCTCCCCAAAACACCAGTGTCTCAAATCCCGGCAGCGGCGAAAATCGGACCATGATCACGTCCGGTGATTACGTTGCCTGAGCCGGACAGGCTATACTGTGCAGCGAATCACCTGCAGGAAGCGAGGGACACCCCGATGTCGGACCGGAAACAATTCATCCTGGTTATGCTGGTAGCCACCCTGTTTGTCGGATGGCTGGGCTGGCGCGGGTATGAAATCATCAGCCTGAATCGCGCCCTGAAAGCCGATGAGATGGTCGCCAACTACCCCTATCAGCACCGGGTGCTGCGGGTGGAAGGCAACACCGCGGTGATGAGCTCTCTGCGCTCCCACTCGATTCCCACTCAGACCGCCCTGGCCACCATATTTCCCAGCATGGGCAAGCTTGCGGACACTCACCGGGAATGGCAGAGAGCGGAACGTGAGCTGGCCCAGGTCCAGGCCCGCGCCGGTGACATCATTACCGCCCGGGACGGGATCGACAGAATACGTTGGGAACTGGACGAAAACTGGTACCATCTGACCGCCATGCAAGCCAGACCCGGAATGAGGCGCTAGTGTCCCCGACTCCAACTTCGCAACACCCCTACGACGACCTGAGCCCCGATATCATTCTTGATGCCATGGAAGCCGAGGGCTTTGCCGTCAGCGGCCGGCTCTTTGCCCTGAACAGTTACGAGAATCGTGTCTACCAGATAGGGCTGGACGAAGGCCCGCCTGTGATCGCGAAATTCTACCGGCCCGGGCGCTGGAGCGAAGCGCAGATTCGCGAGGAGCACAGCTTTTCCGCAGAACTGCTGGACGCGGACCTGCCGATCGTCGCGCCCCGTGTCTTGAGCTCGGGCGACACCCTCGGCCGCACCGGCGATTTCCTGTTCGCCGTCTTCAACCAGCGGGGTGGTCAGGCTCCGGATGTCAGCATGCCGGACACCCTGTACCGGATGGGCCAGTGGCTCGGACAGGTGCACAACATCGGAGCCACCCGACCGTTCCGGCACCGCCCGACCATCGATATTATCGGGGACATTTCCCACGCCAACGACCTGTTGGTCAAGGACGAATGGGTACCGGCGGATCTCCGCCCGGCCTGGGACAGCCTGATCCCGGACCTGATCACTGCCTGCGAAGCCCGCATCCGGGATGCGGGCGAAGTTGACACGCTACGCCTGCACGGCGACTGTCATGGTGGTAACATTCTGTGCCGGGATGACCAGATGCTGTTCGTCGATCTGGATGACTGCCGCACCGGACCGGCCATACAGGACCTTTGGCTACTGCTCAACGGCGACGACCATGAAAAGGGCATCCAGTTCGGAGAACTGCTGGAAGGCTATGAAATGTTCCGGGATTTCAATCGCCGGGAACGTCATCTGATCGAACCACTACGCTGCCACCGGCAAATCGGCCACTGCGCCTGGCTGGCAAAGCGCTGGGAAGATCCCGCCTTTCCACGGTTTTTCCCCTGGTTTGCCCAACCGCGGTTCTGGTCGGATCAGGTGCTTTCCCTGCGAGAGCAGCTGGCCGACCTGCAATCACCCTCAGTGACCATTCCCGGCCAGTTCTGAACCGGCCGGCACCCTGACCCCGGAGACAGCATGAGCACCAATGAACGCACCTACACCGTGCGCAACCTGATTCTGGTAGCCGTTCTGGCGGTAATCTTTACCGTCCTGGGACTTGAGCTTGCCGGACGCATCAAGCATGACAATAACAAAGACAATATTCCGGTCGGCGACTTCAAGGCCGTCCACGTAGAACCCGGCGAAACCTTTACCATGTCGCCCAAATCCTCCGAGCTGCATGCCGTGTGCGAGCAGGGCTACCTGGCCATTGCGGCCGATGCGGACCCGGACTTCCGAGGCATCCTGGTGGATTACAAGAACCGGGGCGTGCGTTGTGCCCGACCTGACAGCAGCACGGAGTCCACCAGCGGTGAGTAACAGCAAGCAACCCCCGGCACAGGAAACCGACCGGCTGTTTGCCACCCGGCGCAACCCGGAAGAATTCCGTTTTGACGCAGCCGTTGCCCGGGTATTTCCGGACATGATTCGCCGCTCGGTGCCCGGTTACACCACCATCATCCCGATGCTCGAGGTGATTACCGGCCAGTTCGTGCAGCCCGGCACCCACTGCTATGATCTTGGCTGTTCACTGGGGGCATCCACCCTGGCCATGCGCCACGGCATTCCCTTCGAGGACTGCCGGCTGATTGGCGTGGACAATTCAGCGGACATGATTGAACGATGTCATCATTACATTGCCCTGGATGACCATCCCCTGCCGGTAGAGCTTCTGTGTGACGATATCAATGACACAGAAATCGCCAATGCATCGGTCACCACCCTGAACTTCACCCTGCAGTTTATCGCAACACAAAAGCGCCTGGCTCTGCTCAGGCGCATTGCAAGAGGCACCCATAAGGGCGGGGCCCTGATCCTGTCGGAGAAGATCCGCTTTGAGTCCGATTCGGAGCAGGCCACCCAGACCCGACTGCATCATGAGTTCAAGCGGGCCAACGGCTATTCAGACCTGGAAATCAGCCAGAAGCGCTCGGCGCTGGAGCAGGTGTTGATTCCGGAAACCCTGGCCGAACACCGGGAAAGACTGCTGTATGCCGGCTTCTCCGAGGTGATGACCTGGTACCAGTGCTTCAATTTTGTTTCCATGCTGGCAATCAAATAATTCGTGACTCCATGCATAGCTTCGATTGGCAACACCATTACCACACCCTGCTCACGCACCTTGAGTCCGAGGGGCTGTGTGACTGGGCCCGGCAAATCCGCCGGCAACTCCGGTACCGCTTCGATGAACAGCCCCACGGGGATCTGCTCCGCTGGCAGTCGGCCTGGCAGAGACTGCCGGAGGTGCACGGTGCCCGGGTGGTAACGGATCGCCCTACCGTGAGCGTGGAAGCCTCCGCGTCCCTTGACGACCAGCAGGCGGAAAACCTGGAAACGGGCTTGCGGGGGCTGATGCCCTGGCGCAAAGGGCCCTTCGGGTTTTTCGGCACCCATATTGATACAGAATGGCGCTCTGACTGGAAATGGGAGCGGGTGGCACCCTGGCTGTCGGATCTGCAGGGGCGCACCGTACTGGATGTGGGCTGCGGGTCCGGTTACCACTGCTGGCGCATGCACGGGGCAGGAGCCCGGCGGGTCATAGGCATTGATCCGGGGC
Source organism: Marinobacter sp. (assembly GCA_014359475.1). Lineage (GTDB taxonomy): Bacteria > Pseudomonadota > Gammaproteobacteria > Pseudomonadales > Oleiphilaceae > Marinobacter. The sequence continues at coordinate 19,125 of JACIZI010000003.1, forward strand.
TGTTGTTCCTGTTCCAGTTCCTGGCGGTCAAGGGTTATCTGCCGGAGGATACCCCCGTGGATCTGTTACCAGTGCGGATGGAGGATCTGCCGGATAACCTGCAATGTTTCGACACCACCTTCTCGATGGGCGTGCTCTACCACCGCCGCTCGCCGCTGGATCATCTGCTGGAGCTGAAAAGCACCCTCAAACCGGGTGGCGAGCTGGTGCTGGAGACACTGGTGGCGGACGGCCCGGAAGGTTATACACTGATGCCCGAGGATCGCTACGGGCGTATGCGCAATGTCTGGTTCCTGCCCAGTTGTGGCACCCTGCTGCGCTGGCTGCAACGGACCGGTTACCGGGATGCGCGGGTTGTGGATGTCAGTGTGACCACCACCGACGAGCAGCGCAGTACCGACTGGATGCGATTCCAGTCACTGACAGACTTCCTGGATCCTGAGGATCCTTCCCGTACGATCGAGGGTTATCCGGGGCCGAAGCGGGCCACACTGATCGCCCGCAAGCCCTGACAAGCGGCTATAGCAAGAAAAGGGGCCGAAAGGCCCCTTTTCTTGCTTCCGGACTGGTCCGGACAATTACTCCCCGAACGGATGACGGAGCACGATGGTCTCCACCCGGTCGGGGCCGGTCGAAATAATGTCGATCGGTGCTTCAATCTGCTCTTCCAGGAACTGGATATAGGACCGGGCGTTAGCCGGCAGCTGATCCATGCGGGTCAGCCCGACAGTGCTTTCCTTCCAGCCCGGCAGCTCCTCGTAGACAGGCTCGATGTTTTCGTACTGGTCACAACCGATCGGCGGACGCTGAAGCTCGCCTTCCGGTGTCCGGTAGCCGACACAGACCTTCACTGTGTCCATGCCATCGAGCACATCCAGCTTCGTCAGACAGATTCCTGACACACTGTTGATCTGGATCGCATGGCGCAGCGCGACCGCATCAAACCAGCCGCAACGGCGTGAACGGCCGGTGGTGGTGCCGATTTCATTACCCTTGACCGCCAGGTGCTGCCCCATCTCATCAAACAGCTCTGTGGGGAAAGGTCCGGCACCCACACGGGTGGTATAGGCCTTGGTGATGCCCAGCACGTAATCCAGGAACAAGGGACCAAAACCGGAACCGGTGGCGGTACCGCCCGCGGTGGTGTTGGACGATGTCACGTAGGGATAGGTTCCCAGATCAATGTCCAGCAATGAGCCTTGCGCCCCCTCAAACAGGATATGCTCGCCCCGCTTGCGGTAACCGTGCAGCAGATCCGTAACATCTGCCCCCATGGGCATGATCTCACGGGCCATCTCCCGGAAATCGGCCAGCGCCTGATCGATATCCTCCGGCTCTTCCTTGTAGTATTCGGTGAGGATGAAGTTGTGATACTCCATATTCTCCCGCAGACGTGTCTCAAAGCCGCTTTCACTGGCCAGATCCCCCAGCCGCAGACCACGACGGGACACTTTATCTTCGTAGGCGGGGCCGATACCCCGACCGGTAGTACCAATCTTGTCATTGCCGCGCGCCCGCTCCCGGGCCAGGTCGATGCGCACGTGGGTTGGCAGAATCAGCGGGCAGGCATAGCTGATGCGCAGGCGGTCACGTACCGCCACGCCCCGCGCTTCCAGTTCACGCACTTCCTTGAGCAGCGCCTCTGCGGACAGCACCACGCCATTGCCGATCAGGCACTGGACATTGTCCCGCAGGATGCCGGAGGGAATCAGATGCAGGGCGGTTTTGCGGCCTTCTATCACCAGCGTATGCCCGGCATTGTGACCACCCTGGAAGCGCACCACAGCCGACACCTGATCGGTCAGCAGATCAACAATCTTACCCTTGCCTTCATCACCCCACTGGGTGCCCAGCACTACAACATTTTTACCCATGATTCTCTCTCAGGAAGCCCGCTGTCTGAAAACAGGCAGCCTGTTTTCCGTTATTGATTGATGATAAAGCCTGTGGCTTCAGCCCAGATACTCCACAACCCACTGCCCGTCCCGCTTGACCAGCGCACGGTCGCACTCCCGGCTGCGGGGGTCAACACCCTGCTCCTCCGGCATAGCGCGGATCACTGTTTCAGTCATGCGCAGCTCTGCGACGGTGCCGTCCAGGGCCGGATCGGCATCCGCCGGAGCCCAGATGCCACCCACGCTGCGCCCGGGGCGCCCACCCAGAGCCACCAGTGCCCGCACGTCCAGACTGAAGCCGGTGGCCGGACGGGCACGCCCGAAATCACGGCCGATGGCATCATAGCGACCACCCTTGCCTACCGCATCACCGTGGCCGGGAGCATAGGCCGCAAACACCAGCCCGGTGTGATAGTTGTAGCCGCGCAGTTCACAGAAATCGAAACCGACCGATACAGCCGGGTAATTCTCGCTCAGCATCGCCGCAACACGGTCCAGTTGATCCAGTGCCCCGGTGATCCGGCCGGAGGCTCCGCCAAGCACTTCACGGGCCCGCGCCAACGCTTCCGGACCGCCACTGATAGTGGCCAGTGTCCGCAACCTGGCGCCGGCGGATCCTTCGGGGCAATGCCCCAGCAGTTCGTCCAGTTCCGGCACCGAGCGTCGGGCGACCGCATCAAAGACCGCCTCACCCGTTTCTTTGCTGAGCCCGGCTTCAGCGGTCAGCGTCTCGAAGATGGCCACATGGGAAAGATCCAGGTGTACCCGCGCCAGTCCGGCCACCCGCAGGCTTTCTAGCATCAGGGTGATTACTTCCAGATCCGCCTCCGCAGACTGGCTGCCAAACAGTTCGCATCCTGCCTGGATCGGCGTCCGCCCGGTCAGCATGTGCCGGGGCCGGGTGTGCAGCACATGACCGGCATAGCAGAGCCGGGTGATACCTTCGTGACCAAGAGTATGAGCGTCGATGCGGGCCGCCTGGGGCGTCATATCGGCCCGCACACCCATCATCCGGCCGGGGAGCTGGTCGGTCAGTTTGAAGGTCTGCAGTTCAAGATCGTGTCCGGTACCGGTGAACAGGGACTCCAGGTATTCGATCAGCGGCGGAATCACCAACTGGTACCCCCACCGCTGGCAGGTGTCCATTACGTCCCGGCGCAGGGACTCAATCTGTCCGGCCAGGGGCGGAAGAATGTCCTCTACGCCATCCGGCAGCAACCAGCGATCAGATACAGTCATGAGATTCCATTGTCCGTCTGTCAACGGCGGCAACCTGGCCACCGTGATATGTCTGGATTCGGGGAGGCCGGGGCCGAACCCCGGACAAAACCGGCAAAATTCTACACTGTTGCCGGGCACAAAAAAACCGGAATACCTCGGTATTCCGGTTTTCGCCGGTCAACTGCCTGCCCTGCAGAGTTACGGGCGCTGGCCGTCGGAGTCTTTCAGGAAGCGCAGGAAATCACTGTCAGAATCCAGCACCAGGATGTCATCCTTGCTTGAGAAGGTGTTCTCGTAGGCCTGAAGGCTACGGTAGAAGCGATAGAAAGCCTCATTCTCACCGTAGGATTCGGCATAGATGGTCGCGGCCCGACCGTCACCCTCACCACGTGTGGTCTCCGCTTCAGCAAACGCTTCGGCAAGAACCACCGTGCGCTGGCGGTCCGCATCGGCACGGATACCTTCCGCGAGCTCCTGACCCCGTGAGCGATATTCCTGGGCCAGCTTTTCACGCTCGGTCGCCATGCGACGAAACACGTTCTGACTGACCTGGCCGGGCAGCTCAATACCCTTGACCCGCACGTCGATCACCTCAATACCGAATTCATCAATGGAGGTCTCGTTGACCCGGTCCCGCAAAATACGCATCAGCTCATCCCGCTGGCCGGAAACCACCTCGTGCATGGTGCGCACACCGAACTCGTCCCGCAAACCATTGTCCACCCGGGAGAGCAGCAGCTGCTGGGCCCGGTATTCGTCACCACCGGTGGCCCGGTAGAAGGTATCCACATCACGGATTTGCCAGGCGATGTAGGAGTTCACATCCAACGGCTTTTTCTCAACGGTGAGGTACTGCCGGGAGGGCAGGTCCGTGGTCAGCACCCGGATATCAAAGGTACGGGACTCGTCAATGAGGGGCACCTTGAACTTCAGGCCCGCCGGAATATCCGTTTCCACCAGCTCACCGAAGCGCAGCAGCACTCCGCGGTGGGTTTCCGGAATGATATAGACGCTGGCGGACACCAGCAGCAGGATGATCAGGGCTCCTGCCAGGCCCAATATGCCTTTCGGTCCCATAATTATCTGCTCCTCCGAACGGTGGTGTCCTGACGGCTGCGTAGTTCTTCAAGAACCTGATCCGAAAGCTTCCGGATGTCGACACTGCCACTGTCGCCTCCGCTGTTGCCGCCACCACCACCGGCCTGCACAGACGAGCGCCTTGTCAGTTGATCCAGCGGCAGATAGAGCATGTTATTGCTGCTTTCGGTATCCACCAGAATTTTACTGCTGGCGGAAAGAACATTCTCCAGCGCCTGCAGGTACATGCGGTCCCGGGTGACATCCGGCGCCATGTTATAAACCTTGAGCAGCTCGTTAAAGCGCGCGGTTTCACCTCTGGCCCGCTCAATCACCTGCTGCTTGTAAGCCTGGGCCTCTTCAATCAGGCGCTGAGCACGACCACGGGCCTCTGGCACCACCTTGTTGCGGTAGGTTTCCGCTTCTTCTTTCAGTTGCTGCTCGTCTTCACGGGCGCGCTGAACTTCCCGGAACGCATCCTGAACCGCTTCCGGTGGCTGGGTGCTTTCCACATTGACCTGCACAATGGTCAGGCCGGTGCCGTACTCCTCCAGGAATTGCTGAAGCCGCTGCTGCACCCGCACCGCCAACTCAGCACGCCCCTCGGTCAACACCTGATCCAGGGTCATGCTGCCCACTTCATGACGCAGAGCGCTGTCTGTGGCAAATGCCAGGGCCTGGGGGGAGTCGCGCACGTTGAGCACGTAGGCCTGGGCATCACCCACGCGGAACTGAACCTGAAGGTCCACGCTGACCAGATTCTCGTCCTGGGTCAGCATCTGGCCGCGGGATTGCGTGGAACGGACACTGGTGACCAGCACCTTGTTCACGTCATCGATCAGCGGCACCTTGAAACGAAGACCGGGGTTTTCTGTGCGATGGTACTCACCAAAGCGCAGCACCACGGCCCGCTCCTGCTCGTCCACGGTGTAGAACGACTGGTAACCGATGTAACCCAGCACCAGAATGCCAGCCAGCGCCAGAATGGCACCGAAACCGCCTGAGCCACTGCCGGTGCCACCACCGGGGCCTGATTTTCCGCCTTTGCCACCGAGCAGTTTGTTCAGCTTGTCCAGACCTTTTTTCAAAGCTTCATCCAGATCAGGCGGACCCTGGTCATTGCCGCGACGTCCGCCCCCGGTACCCCAGGGGTCGTTGTCATTCCGGTTACCACCCGGTTCATTCCAGGCCATAAGTCTCTCCGTTCCATACAAGTAGAATGGTTGCAAATACTAGCAGCCTGTTGCACTTAAGGCTAATCTACTGTGCTGGCGGGAAAACGGCTCATATTTCCCCACCCTGCTCACGACAACTGCTTAAGTTCGACAGGCTGCCGGATCAATCCGACCCCGGGCAATAGCGGTTGCCCCTGAACGATTCTAATCCGCCAGCTTTACGTCGCTTTCCTGAAGCCCGGCCCGGCTGAGCAACTGTTGCCAGTCACGGTTTTCAAGCCGCACTTCCAATACGCTGTCACCGTTGTCACGGTAATGTTCCGAAAGCACCGAGCCTGCTTCATGCAGCAGTGCCCGCAACCTTCCGTCACCGGGACCGAGCAGCAGATGGCGGTGGATCACGTCCTCCGACACCCGCTCCACAATCGCGTCATACAGGTCGTCGAGACCTGCACCGGTGGCCGCGGATACCCATACCCGCACTGGCTCACCCGCTTCATTGCGATCGGTGCGGGGGCTGAAGCGCTCACCCAGCAGATCAATCTTGTTGAACACCTGTAATACGGGAATCTCGTCGGCACCGATCTCTGCCAGCACCTGTTCCACCTGATCGATATTGTCATCCCTGCGCTCGTCGTGACAGTCAATGACGTGCAGCAGCAACGAAGCCTGGGCAGTTTCTTCCAGGGTGGCCCGGAAGGCTTCCACCAGCTTGTGGGGCAGATGGCGGATGAAACCGACGGTATCCGCCAGTACGACCGGTCCCACATCGGGGAGTTCCAGACGCCGCAGGGTGGGATCCAGTGTGGCAAACAGCTGATCCGCTGCATAGACACCGGAGGCGGTAATGCGATTGAACAGGGTGGATTTGCCAGCATTGGTGTAGCCCACCAGGGAAACGGTGGGGATATCCGCCCGCTTGCGGCTGCGCCGCCCCTGGTCCCTTTGGCGACGCACTTTGGCCAGGCGCTTGTGGATTGCTTTGATGCGCTCCCGCAGCAACCGCCGGTCGGTCTCCAACTGGGTTTCACCAGGCCCGCGCAGACCAATACCGCCCTTCTGCCGCTCCAGGTGGGTCCAGCCACGCACCAGGCGTGTGGACATATGTTCCAGCTGGGCCAGCTCCACCTGCAGCTTACCCTCATGGGTGCGGGCACGCTGGGCGAAGATATCCAGAATCACTCCGGTACGGTCGAGAACCCGGCACTGAAGCTCCCGCTCCACATTCCGTTCCTGACTGGCACTGAGGGCATGGTTGAACAGCACCACATCCGCCTCACTGGCTGTGACCGCATCGCGGATTTCTTCCAGCTTGCCGGAGCCCACGAACAGGCGGGGACTGGGCTGCTTTCGGGTGCCGGTTACCACATCCACAGGCTCCACACCCGCCGAGGTCACCAGTTCACGAAATTCGTTCAGGTCTTCAGTGTCTTCGGCCGAGGCAAATTCCACATGAACAAGCACTGCACGCTCGCCGGCATCAGGACGTTCAAACAAAGAAGGCTTGCTCCAGAGTATTCATAAAAAGAAACGCCCGCGCTCCCGCAACAGCGGCGCTGTCCGGCAACACGGGCCCGGGGATAGCATTGTCCGTATCAGGCAACTCAGATGTCAGGATCGTCTTCACCGCCGGGGGCCTGGGCCGGAATGCGAACATTGCGAGCCGGAACCACGGTGGAAATGGCATGCTTGTATACCATTTGGCTGACCGTGTTCTTCAGCAGGATCACGAACTGGTCAAACGATTCAATCTGCCCCTGGAGCTTGATTCCATTCACGAGAAAGATGGATACCGGAATACGTTCCTTGCGCAGTGCATTGAGGTAAGGGTCTTGTAGAGATTGCCCTTTTGACATTGGTTTTCTCCTGTTCTTTATATTATGCAGATCGTCAAATGTATGAATTAAATGTGGCGTGAAGCCGGATACTTTTCAAGGCCAGGTCGCAAACCCGCGGATCACCCGTCTGCAGCCAAACCACATCCGGCCATTTCCGTAGCCAGGTGAGCTGTCGCTTGGCCAGTTGCCGGGTCGCCGCCTTGCCTCGCTCAACCATCGTCTGGTAGTTGGTAGCGCCGGCCAGGTATTCCCAGGCCTGGCGATAGCCCACGCAACGCATGGCAGGCAGCTCCGCATGCAGGTCGCCCCGGGCCATTAAACCCCGGACTTCCTCCAGAAATCCGGCCTGCAACATACGCTCGAACCGTATGGCAATCCGTTCGTGGAGAAGGGCGCGGTCGGCCGGCACCAGCGCCAGCTGAATCACAGTATACGGCAGCTCCGGGCCCTCGTCTGCCTGCCACTGGGTAAAATACGGGTAATCCTTGATATTCGCCGATTTTCCACTGGCATTCCCATCACTGCCCGGGGTTGCACGCCAGAGTTCCGAAATGGGACGACCGGTCAGGCGGATCACCTCAACAGCCCGGATCAGCCGCTGCCGGTTATTGGGATGAATACGTGAAGCTGCCTCGGGATCTATCGCCGCCAGCTCGCGATGCAGTGACACCAGCCCCTGCTCCCGGGCCTGGTGCTCCAGGCGCCGGCGCAGATCGGGGTCGGCCTGCGGCAGGTCGGACATACCCTGCCGCAATGCCTTGAAGTACATCATGGTGCCACCCACCAGCAACGGTATCCGGCCGCGGCGGGTAATATCAGCCATTCCGGCCAGGGCATCCCGGCGAAAATCCGCGACGGAATAGGTCTCGGCAGGGTCACAGATATCAATCAAGCGGTGCGGAGCCTGCGCCAGCTCCTCCGCACCCGGCTTGGCGGTACCTATGTCCAGCCCCCGATAGACCATCGCCGAATCCACACTGATAATATCGCACGGCAGGTGGCGACACAGTTCGAGGGCCAGATCGGTCTTGCCGGAGGCCGTCGGCCCCATCAGGAATATCGCCGGTGGCAGAGCCATCAGCGACCCCGCAGAAACAGCTTGTCCAGCTCGGACAGGGTCACCAGGGTCCAGGTGGGCCGGCCGTGGTTACACTGACCACTACGCTCTGTCGCTTCCATGTCCCGCAACAGGGAATTCATCTCCGGAATGGTGAGCTGGCGATTGGCCCGCACCGAACCATGGCAGGCCATGGTGCCCAGCAGCTGATTGATGTCCGCCTGCACGCGGCTGCTCTGGCCATGTTCGATCAGATCGGAAAGCACGTCCCGCACCAGCTGTTCCGTATCGGCACCCCGCAGCAACGCCGGCACCTGACGGACCGCCAGGGTTTCAGGGCCGATACGCTCAACCTGCAGCCCCAGGTTGTGCAGTTCTTCGCCGTGCGTTTCCGCGACCGATGCCTCTTTCTGACTGACCGCCAGTGACAGCGGCACCAGCAGAGGCTGGCTTTTCAGGTCCTGGGCATCAAGGGCCCGCTTCATGCGCTCATAGGTAATCCGCTCATGCGCCGCATGCATGTCCACTACAATAAGCCCCTGGCGACTCTGAGCCAGCACATAAATACCGTGCAGCTGGGCGATGGCGTAGCCCAGCGGTGGCTCTTCCCCGGCATCCGTCGGTGGCGTGCTGACCGGTTGCGGAGCCAGGGCCACGCCGTCTGCATCGGCAACCGGTTCAGTGGCCGGCGGGCCGCCTCCCGGATTGAGGGAGCGGTAGAAAGCCATCTGGTCCTTCGCCTGCCACTCCGGGGCCGTCGCACGACGTTCACTGAACGCCATGGCATTCTGGGAGGCGGCCTCCGAATCAAACCCTCCAGCTGAGCTTATGGCCGGGCCGGCTGGTTGCCCTGCCGGCATCTCCGGCCCGGGTTCCCGGCCCAGGGACTGGGCCACGGCACCGCGGAAGTGATCGTCAGGACGAACATCCGCCAGCGCGCGGTGCAGGGTGCGGAAGATAAAATCATGAACCAGCCGGCCATCCCGGAAGCGCACTTCATGCTTGGTGGGATGGACATTCACATCCACACTGGCCGGATCCACTTCGAGATAGAGCACAAAGGCCGGATGCCGGTTGTTGTAGAGCACGTCCCGGTAGGCCTGGCGAACCGCATGGGCCACCAGACGGTCACGGATGACCCGGCCATTGACGAAGAAATACTGCAGATCTGCCTGGCTGCGGGAGAAGGTTGGCAAGGCCACCCAGCCCCAGAGGCGCAAACCGGTGGCCTCGGCATCAATCACCACCGCATTATCGATAAACTTCTGCCCGCAGAGCGCGCCGACGCGCCGCTCCCGGTCCAGCTCACCCCGGGCGGGGCGCAGGCTGTGCACGGTTTTCTGGTTATGTCGCAGGGTGAAGCCGGCATCAAACCGACTCAGGGCCTGCCGGCGGACGCATTCCTCGACGTGATTGAACTCGGTCTTTTCGGTGCGCAGGAACTTGCGCCGGGCGGGCGTGTTAAAAAACAGGTCACGCACTTCCACGGTGGTGCCCACCGGATGAGCGGCAGGCGTGATAGTGGCATCCATGTCCCGGCCTTCCACCTCTACCCGTGAGGCCGCCTCGGTATCCACCGTGCGGGATGTCAGGGCCAGCCGGGACACCGAGCTGATACTGGCCAGCGCTTCCCCCCGAAACCCCAGCGAGGCCACCGCTTCCAGGTCATCCAGGCTGGCAATCTTGCTGGTGGCATGGCGGCTCAGAGCCAGGGGCAAATCATTTTCACGGATACCGCTGCCATCATCCCGCACACGGATCAGCTTAACGCCACCCTGCTCCACTTCCACATCCACCCGGCTGGCACCGGCATCCAGGGCGTTTTCAACCAGCTCTTTAACAACGGAGGCCGGTCTCTCCACCACCTCGCCGGCAGCAATCTGGTTGGCCAGTCGCGGAGAGAGCAGTCTTATGGCGGGCATAACGGAGCGGTACCTCTGAGATCAGGACGAGGGGATTCGAATAGTCTGTCCTACCATAACACGATCATCACTCAGCCCGTTATAACGCATCAGCTCACTGACGGACACCTGGTTCTCTCTGGCAACACCCGACAGGGTATCACCACGGCGAATCCGGTACCGGTTATCCGCCACATTGCCACCATTATTCTTCTTCCACGCAATCAGGGTACCGGGAGGCGGTGTTTTCGCGAAATAGTCCCCGACACCACGAACCACAGCATCCGCCAGCCGGTCACGATAACCATGGTTGTTCAGGTTCTTCTCCTCGGTGGGATTGGAGATGAACCCGGCCTCCACAAGAATGGAGGGAATGTCCGGGGACTTCAGCACCACAAATGCCGCCTGCTCCACGTCCGACTTATGCAGGGACGCCACACGACCAAGGTTGTTGAGGATCTGGCCACCCACACCGATACTGGCGTTAATGCTGGCTGTCATGGACAGATCCAGGAGTACCCCCGCCAGCATATCGTCCTTGTCTTCCAGGGACAGGCTGCCGGCACCACCGATCAGGTCCGCGCGGTTTTCGCTGCGAGCCAGCCAGCGTGCCGTCTCACTGGTGGCACCACGCTGGGAAAGGGCGAACACGGAAGCGCCCCTGGGACGGGGTGTACGGAAGGCATCCGCATGCACCGAGATAAACAGGTCTGCATTGTGCTTACGGGCCAGCAGGGTCCGGTTACGCAGCCCCACATAATAGTCGCCGGTGCGGGTCAGCCTGGCGACATAACCTTCCCGGGCGTTGATCTTATCGGCGATCGCCCTGGCCATGCGCAGCACCACGTCTTTCTCGCGGGTGCCGGAGGGACCAATGGCACCGGGGTCTTCGCCTCCGTGCCCGGGGTCGATCACCACAACAATATCCCGCTTGCCCGAAGCCTCGTGGGTGATCTGCTGCGCTTCTTCACGGATTTCCTCGCGGCGGCTTTCATTAATCAGATCAACCACCAGCCGGTGACCGTATTGCTGATTAGGCTCCAGCTGAAAGCTGCGGGGTTTGATGTTCGACTCCAGGTCCAGTACCACTCGCAGGTCGTTACCGTTCCGCGGTGCGCTGCGAACCCGGCGGATCGGGCTGCCGGACAGGTCCAGCTTGTCCAGATCGGCCTTCAGTCGGGTATCGGTCATATCGATGACCAGTCGCGCCGGATTGCTCAGGGAGAAGACGTTGTGACTGACCGACTCGCCAATATCGAAAACAACCCGGGTATGGTCCGGGGCCGGCCAGATCCGGGCGCTTTCCAGTGACACCTGCGCCAACGCCTGTTGGCTGACGCAAAGCACCAGCAGGATTGCCCAGAGAACGTTCAGATTTCTGATGGCTGATGTCATCTCACTCACCCGACGCTGATTCCAGCGCTGCTAATTCATTGACAAGCTGCTGCCCCGTTGCTGACAGGCCACGCACGCATGCCGTGCGCCCTGTGCCGTTACGGGAAAGGCTGACTTCAATATCCGGGGGTGGCAGGATACCGATGCCGCGTTCTGCCCACTCGATCAGGCACAGGTTCCTGTCGCGAAAATAATCCCTGATACCCATATATTCCAGTTCTTCCGGATCCGCCACTCGATAAAGATCGAAATGGTAGACTGGCGGCTGCAGATGTTCGTACGGCTCCACCAGGGTATAGGTGGGACTTTTCACCGCCCCCTCATGGCCCATCGCCCTTATGAAGCCCCGGCTGAAGGTGGTTTTCCCCATCCCCAGGTCACCCTGCAGGCAAATCACCAGATGCTCACCCGACGCAAAAGCCAGGCTCGCCAGGCTGCCCCCCAGTGTTTCGGTTGCCTGCTCGTCCGGCAGGAACACCACAGTCTCCGGGGCACCGGTTACGGTTGACATACCAGCGCCTCCTGCCTGGCAAGAACCGCAGGCAACGCTTCGATTACATCCATTGGTAACAATCCCATATACCCTTTGCTCCGGGAGGCGTAATCCGCCGCCGCCAAATGCAGGGCCGCCCCGGCCAGAACAGCGGTCAGCAGCCCATCCACCTGACCCGCCAGACCTCCGATAATGCCGGACAGCACATCCCCCATGCCGCCGGTCGCCATGCCGGGATTGGAGCCGGCCACAACCCAGCGATTCCGGCCATCACTGACCACAGACCCGGCGCCCTTGAGCAGCACCAGACTACCCGTGCGCCCGGACAACTGCCCGGCAGCTGACAGCCGGTCTTTTTCCAGCTCCGCCACATTGCTGTCCAGTAATCTTGCCGCCTCCCCGGGGTGCGGTGTCAGCGCAAAGCGAGCCCCGGGGTTAATGCCCAGTGCCGCCAAAAGGTTCAGTGCATCCGCATCCAGCACACAGTCAACGTCTGTATCCAGCACTTTGCGCAGCATCTGCCTGGCCCAGGCATCCTGCCCCAGACCGGGGCCGCAGACCACCGAAGAGGCCTTGTCCAGCAACTCATCCAGTTCGTTACCGTGGCTCACAGCCCGAACCATCAGCGACGGGCAACGGGCCAGGGCCGCAGCGACATGATCCGGGTGGGTCGCCAGCGTGACCAGCCCGGCACCACTTCTGGCCGCCGCTTCTGCCGCCAGCAACCCGGCACCGCCATACCCGCGGTTGCCGGCAATCACCACGACATGCCCAAAGGCCCCCTTATGGGCCGCCCTGGAGCGTGGCGGAATCCGCCTGGCCATTTGCCGCCAGTCAACGCGACTGGCGACGGGCTGCTGGCCGCTGTCCGTAACCCGGTCAGCCGTATCCAGATCGTCGAATGTCAGGCGCCCCACGCAATCCGGCCCCCGACCAGTAAACAGGCCGGCTTTCAGGGCAATAAATGTGATCGTACCGTCAGCACGGATCACCTCACCCGCTGCCGCACCGGTAGTGGCATTCAGCCCGGAGGGCAGGTCGATGGCTAACACCGGACGGCCACTGCGGTTACAAGCGCGGATCACCTCTGCGAAGGGCTCTCTCGGGGCACCCGCCACACCGGTGCCCAGCATGGCATCCACGACGACATCGGCCTGGGCCATCCGTGCCGCAAGGCTATCCGGAGAGAGACTGTCAAGCGCCTTGACGGTCACATCGTCCGTGCGGGCCTTCTGCCAGGCGCGCCGGGCATCCCCCTGCAATTTTTCCACCGGGGCAACGCTGACACAGCAGGCCTCGATGCCATGACGCCGGGCGTTGGCGGCTACCAGGTAGCCATCACCGCCATTGTTGCCAGCACCGCACAGCACCAGCACAGTGGACGCTTCCGGCCACTGGCGCACCAGGCGGCGAAACGCGGCGCGGGCAGCGGACTGCATCAGCTCGAAGCCCGGCACACCCTGCTGGTCGATCACATAACGATCGATCGCCTGCACCGAATCGGCACTGTACAGTGCTTCTGGTAGACTGTTGTCACCGGCAGATGCCATCAGACAGAAACCCTCAAGAATCCGGTTTAAAAATTTGATCCAGGCACCTGTAAAGCATAGCAAAACAGTGCAAAAGGTCATAACTTAAACAGATTAAATCCAGCCCGAAAACGCCCAGTGGCCGCCATGACCGATGTAACCCTTCAGGATTCCTACCATTTTTCGCAGAAGCTCCGCACCTGGGCCAGGGAGCTGGGCTTCTCGGATCTGGGCATCACCCGGCCGGAGGTGGGGCAGCACGCCGATTTCCTGAAACGCTGGCTGAGAGCCGGCATGCACGGCGACATGGGCTACATGGAAGACCATGGCAACAAGCGTTACACCCCTACCGCGCTGGTGCCTGGCACCACCCGCATCATTTCAGTACGGATGGACTACCACCCGGATCCCCGGGGTAACGCGGAGACAACCCTCGCCAATCCTGAAAAAGCCTACATCTCCCGCTACACCCTTGGCCGCGACTATCACAAACTGATGCGCAAGCGCCTGGCCCGGTTGGCCCGGCGCATTGATGCCGAACTGGATGGCAACCAATACCGTGCTTTCGTGGACAGCGCACCGGTTCTCGAGCGGGCACTGGGACAACGGGCCGGGCTGGGCTGGATTGGCAAGAATGCCATGCTGATTCACCCCAGAGCGGGTTCCTATTTCTTTCTGGGGGAAATCTTTACCAATGCGCCCCTGCCCCTGGACGAACCCTTCAAAACGGAGCATTGCGGCAGTTGTCGCGCCTGCCTGGACTTTTGCCCGACCGATGCCTTCGACGGTGCCAGGGTGGTGGATGCGCGGCGCTGCATAAGCTACCTGACCATAGAGCTCAGGGGCAGCATTCCGGAGGCGCTGCGACCACTGATGGGCAACCGGGTATTCGGTTGCGACGATTGCCAGCTGGTCTGCCCCTGGAACAAGTTCACTCCCACCACCGCCGAGGATGATTTCCAGCCGCGCCACGGACTGGACAACACGGACCTGGCGACATTATTCCTGTGGAGTGAAGAACAATTCCTCAAACGCACCGAAGGCTCGGCAATACGCCGCACCGGGTACGTCGGCTGGCTACGTAATCTCGCGGTGGGCCTGGGCAATGCCCCGTCCACCATTCCGGTGATCGAGGCATTGAAGGCCCGGGCGGATCATCCTTCGGAACTGGTCCGGGAGCATGTCCACTGGGCCCTGGCCCGGCACGGGCAGCCGGTTACAGGCGGAAAAACTGCTCGCGGTAATGACGCAATTCGTTGATGGAGTCGCGGATATCGTCCAGGGCCAGGTGACTACCCTTCTTCTTTACACCTTCGAGCACATCCGGCCGCCAGCGACGGGCCAACTCCTTGATGGTGCTGACATCCAGGTTGCGGTAATGGAAAAAGGCCTCCAGCTCCGGCATGTACTTCACCAGAAACCGGCGGTCCTGGCCGATACTGTTACCGCACAGCGGCGAGCTTCCGGCAGGCAGGTATTCTTTCAGAAAAGCCAGGGTCTGTTGCTCGGCTTGCGCCTCGGACACCTTGCTCTCACGCACGCGCTGTGTAAGGCCGCTTGCACCGTGGGTGCGGGTGCACCACTCATCCATGGCAGCGAGCAATTCGTCGCTCTGGTGGATCGCGATGACCGGCCCTTCGGCGACCAGTTCCAGCTGCTCATCGGTGATAATGGTGGCCATCTCGATGATGCGCTCCTGCTCCGGGTCCAGGCCCGTCATTTCCAGGTCAATCCAGACCAGCCGCTGGTTGTTCTCTGCCATTCAACATCTCCTGCCTGCTCGATAGGGTTCGGCCCGGTAACGGCCACTGACGAATTGTGAATCAATCACGTATGATGGTACACCCTGCAGTCCCCAACCCGGAAACCCGATGAGCAAACGCCGACTGAACAAACGCCAGCAATGGCGCATCCAGAAGATCCAGAAAGAGCGGACCCAGCGCGCTGCCCGCAAAGAGGACCAGATCCGCCAGCAGATGGATGATGGCGAACTGGGCCCGGAACAGACTGGCACTGTGATCGCCCACTTCGGGCAACAACTCGAGATAGAGCCGCTGGAAGGGGAACACGAGGGAGAACTGGTCCGCTGCTTTGTGCGGGCCAACATCGACAGCCTGGTGACCGGAGACCGGGTCATCTGGCGCGCCGGCAGGGGCGGCCAGGGAGTCATCGTCGCCCGCTGCGACCGCTCGTCCCTGTTGCAACGACCGGACAACTTCGGCGCTCTGAAGCCGGTGGCTGCGAACATTGACCACATCATTCTGGTGATCGCTCCGGAGCCGGAGCCCCACGACAACCTGATCGACCGCTACCTGGTGGCAGCGGAGAATACCGGCATTCCAGCGGTTATCCTGCTGAACAAGACGGACCTGCTGAACGAAAGGAACCGGGAATCGATCGAATCCATGCTGGCGGAATACCGGGCGCTGGGCTACCAGGTGGAGCGCACCTGTTCCGCCGACCCGCAGGCGGGGCCATCGGATACTATCACCTCACTGGTGCGGGATCGTACCAGCGTGTTTGTGGGCCAATCAGGTGTAGGCAAGTCGTCCATTATCCGCACCCTGCTTCCGGACGAAGAGATCCGCGTGGGTGCGGTATCCGAGAGCACCGGCAAGGGCATCCACACCACCACCACGGCAAGACTGTTCCATGTACCCGGCGGCGGAGCCCTGATCGACTCTCCCGGCATCCGGGAATTCGGCCTCTGGCACATGGAGCCGGCAGATATCGAATACGGTTTCCGGGAAATACGCGACCTGACCGGTCAGTGCAAATTCCGCAACTGCCGTCACCATGGAGACCCAGGCTGTGCCCTGGATGCAGCGGTAGCCGACGGTCGCATCAGCCCCCGGCGACTGAAAAGCTTTCACCGCATTCTGCAGGCCATGGAAGAACAACAGGCACGGGGCCTGAAGGTGCAATCCCCTACCAGTTGATGTCGCCCTCTTCGGGTGTTTCCCGCGGAGTCATCCAGTCGCCACTTTCGAGTTTGTCGCGCGCTTTTTGCTGCTCCTGCCCGGTGGGTTGCGTCAGGTCAATCAGCGGCTCATCGCTCTGGGCGGCACTGGAGCGGATGCTGTCGGCGGCTTTCTTGTTCAGCACGATAATAGAAATGCGGCGGTTCACCGGCGCGGTGGGCTCACCCTCATTAAACAGCACCGAATCACTCAAACCAACGACCCGGGCGATCTGTGTCTGACTGACACCACCGGCCACCAATGCCCGGCGGGCGGTATTGGCCCGGTCAGCCGACAACTCCCAATTGGTGTACCCGGGCCGGCCGCTGAACGGGGTGGCATCGGTATGACCGGTAATGCTCAGTTTATTGGGCACAGCACCCAGCGGCTTGGCCAGCTCGAACAGAATATCCTGGGAATAGTACTTGAGCTGCGCACTGCCGCTATCAAACATCGGACGCTGGGAGCGATCCACAATCTGGATCCTCAGCCCCTCGTCGGTGATGTCGATTAACAACTGATCCTTGAATTTTTGCAGGGTTTCGCTGTTTTCAATCCGTTCTTTAAGGTCCTGGAACAACTCCTCCATCTGCTTCTGCTCCAGTGTCCGGGCCAGTTCCTCAACCTGCTGGTCCTCGATGCGGATCTGGTTCTCGGCCACATCCTGACTGCTGGATTCCACCACCGAGGCACTGCCTTCAAGATCAATCGGATTGGGGCTGCCGCCTTCGGTAAAGCCAACCGGATCACGGAAATACCCCTCCACCGCCTTGATCTGTTCCGGTGACGCTGTCGCCGTCAGCCACAGCACCAGGAAGAAGGCCATCATGGCGGTAGCAAAATCCGCAAAGGCCACCTTCCAGGAGCCGCCGTGGTGACCGGCGACGACCTTCTTCCTGCGTTTTATGATAATGGGTTGTTCTTCCAAAAGCTGGCTCCGGTCCGGCTAAATCATTGCAGCAGCTGCGAAACAGGCCTATTTGGCCCGGACATGGTCGTTCAGTTCCTGGAAACCCGGCCGCTTGTCGGTGGGCAGCGCCTTGCGCCCGAATTCGATAGCCATTTGCGGTGCCTGGCCGGACACAGTCGCAATAATGGCGGCTTTGACACATTCGTAGGCTTTCAGTTCATTGTGCGCTGAATGCTCCAGAGCGATGGAGGTCGGCCCTACAAAGCCATAGCCCATCCAGATGCCCAGAAAAGTGCCCACCAGTGCAGCAGCCACACTCAGACCAATCCGCTCCGGACCTTCACTGAGGAAATTCATGGTAATCACGATGCCCAACACCGCAGCCACAATGCCCAGACCGGGCAAGGCATCGGCAATTTTATTGACCGCGTGGGCAGGCTCTTCCAGCTCGTACTGACGCTTGTCGATCTCGTTCTCCATCATGCTTTCCAGCTCATGGGCCGCCATATTGCCGGAGGAAATGATACGCAGGTAGTCGGTAATGAAGTCCAGCAGCTCATGACTTTTCATCACCGCCGGATAGCGGATAAAAATCTCGCTCTCTTCCGGGTTATCAATGTCCTCTTCAATAGCCATAACCCCCTGTTTACGGGACTTGTCGAAGATATCGAACAGCAGGCTGAGCAGATCCACGTAGAACGCCTTGTTAAATCCGGTGCCGGTGATCAGCGCCAGAACACGCTTGAACACCTCCTTGATGGTGTGCACCGGGTTGGCGATGATAAAAGAACCCACCGCCGCGCCACCTATAATCAGCACTTCCGTGGGCTGCCAGAGCACCATCAGTTTGCCTCCGTGCAGCACATAGCCACCCAGAACACAGACAATAACAATCACACCACCAATTATGAGACTCATAATACCGACTTATACTCTTACGGGTTAACAGAGCGGAATATCCATTGATCATAGCAAGGCCCGGGCCAGCGCGATAACCTGTGAAACAATTTCTATACAGGGGGCGCCATTTGGTAAACTTCGCCGCTTAATTCAGAACGGATCTTTTTACATGCTCAACCGCCTGTTTGTAATGAGCCAGTATGCCACCCCCCAGCTTGCGGTATCGCGCCTGGCCGGGCGACTGGCTGACAACGAGAGCACTCCGGCACTGAAAAACCGGGCCATTCGCTGGTTTATCGACCGCTACGGGGTAGATATGAGCGAGGCACTGGAACCCGAGCCGGAGGCTTACCCCAGCTTCAACGCCTTCTTCACCCGCGCCCTCAAGCCCGGGCTTCGACCGGTGGACGAATCGGCGGACGCACTGATCAGCCCGGTGGACGGTGCCGTCAGCCAGCTGGGTCAGGTGGCGAACGACCGTGCATTCCAGGCCAAGGGGCAGTCTTTCAGCCTCACGGAACTGCTGGGCGGAGACAGGAAACGCTGCGAGCCGTTCCGGGACGGCGAATTTGCCACTATCTACCTGGCCCCCCATGATTATCACCGCATCCACATGCCGCTTACCGGTACCCTGCGGGAAATGGTCTATATCCCCGGTAAACTGTTCTCGGTGAATCCGGTCACGGCGGCCAGCGTGCCCAACCTGTTTGCTCGTAACGAGCGGGTTGTCTGCATCTTCGATACCGCTGCCGGACCCATGGCGATGGTACTGGTAGGGGCCATGATTGTCGGCAGCGTGGAAACCCGCTGGGCCGGCGTGGTGGCTCCCGGCCCCAGGCTGGTTACCAGCACCCGTTATGATGACACGGACATCACACTCCGGAAAGGCGAGGAAATGGGCCGTTTCCGTCTGGGCTCGACCGTCATCATAGTACTGCCGAAAGACTCGGTGGCATGGAACGCCGACGAGGTGCCCGGCAAACGGTTACGCATGGGGAAGGGCTTCGGCAGACTGTTAAAGTAAGCCTCCGGGGGAGGGTCAGGCCCGCTCTGTGGGGAAGGTCAGCACGTCCCGGATATCCCCGGTGCCAAGCTTGAGCATCAGCAGCCGATCCAGCCCCAGGGCTACCCCGGCGCAGTCCGGCAGGCCATGAACCATGGCCTGCAATAATGCCTGATCCGGCTGCATGGTCGATTTACCGAGCACCCCACGCAACGCATTATCCTGCTCGAAGCGGTCGCGCTGCTCCCCGACATCCGCCAACTCCCAATAACCGTTGCACAGCTCCATGCCACTGACATAAAGCTCAAACCGGTGCGCGACCGGGTACTCCCCTGCCCGGTTCACTCTTGCCAGGGCCGCCTGGCTGGCCGGGTAATCTGCAATGAATGCCGGCCCGCATTTTGCCAGGGCCGGCTCCACACAGTAACTCATCAACAGATCCAGGCAACCATCCCGACCGATACCAGCCGCCTGCCGCGCATCCAGCCAGGAGGACACCCGCTCGCAGATCTGCGGAGTTTCTGCCGTGAACGGATCAATCTCTGCCCAACGAATCATCGCATCCCGGTAGGGAATCACGTCCGGGCGGGGACAGTTCAGCCAGCCGCAGACAAGATCTGCCACCTCTTTCATCAGATCCCGGTCATCAAACCCGGGACGATACCATTCCAGCATGGAAAATTCCGGGTTATGGCGGCGCCCCCGCTCCCCCGCCCGGAATACCCGGGAGACCTGATAGATGGCACCATGACCGGCGGCCAACAGGCGCTTCATGTGATACTCGGGGGAGGTCTGCAGCCAGCCCTGATCAATACCCGACAGCGGATCCGACACGGCCAGCCCGTCAAGGTGAGGATCAGTCACACCGCACCGGCCCAGCACAGGGGTTTCCACTTCCAGCACCTGTCGACGGGCAAAGAAATCGCGAAGGTAGCGGAGCAGCTCTGCCCGGCTGCGGACAGCGTCCGGAGCGGCAGATGGCTGCCAGACAGGGGATTCAGGCACAGGCGTCAGCCGGACTTGACGCGGCTGACGTATTCACCTGTGCGGGTATCCACTTTCAGTACCTCGCCGATGGTAATAAACAGCGGCACGTTAACCACCGCACCAGTAGAAAGGGTAGCCGGCTTGGAGCCACCCTGGGCGGTATCACCCTTCATGCCCGGATCCGTGTCCACCACTTCCAGCTCAACAAAATTGGGAGGCGTCACGCTCAGGGGCACCCCGTTGTAAAGGGTAACGGTGTAGACATCCTGCTCCTTGAGCCATTTTATGGTGTCCCCGACCGCCTTCGCGTCTGCGGGAAACTGCTCGAAGGAGCCGTCGGTTTTCATGAAGTGCCAGAATTCACCGTCCGTGTAGAGGTACTCCATATCCGTGTCCATCACGTCTGCCGCCTCCAGGCTCTCGCCAGACTTGAACGTGCGCTCCCATACCCGATTAGTCATCAGGTTACGCAGTTTGACCCGATTAAAAGCCTGGCCTTTGCCGGGTTTGACGAATTCGTTTTCCAGAATCACGCAGGGGTCGCCGTCGAGCAAAACTTTAAGACCGCCGCGGAATTCATTGGTAGAATATGAAGCCATGAAATTATCACCTGAAACGATGCTGTCGGAAATTCAAGGTCCGCTATGATACAGCGAACCGCCGCTTCTATAGAAGCCCGCAACACAGACACACCGGGGAAAAGCTGGCAACAACTGCTGGCAGGCTCGGTCACCACACCCGAGGCCCTGCTGCGCAGGGTGAGTCTGGACCCGCAACAATGGCTTGCCGGAGCCCGCGCCGGACATGCGCTGTTCCCGATACGGGTACCGGATCCCTATATCGCGCGCATCCGTCCGGGCGACCCGGCGGACCCTTTGCTGCTGCAGGTGTTGCCACTGGCCAGCGAGACAGACAATCGCACCGGTTACCGTGCAGACCCACTGGAAGAATCCGGCAGCATGCTGCAGAAGGGACTGATCCGCAAATACCGGAGCCGCGCCCTGTTGATGGTGACCGGCCAATGCGCCATCAACTGCCGTTACTGTTTCCGCCGGCACTTCCCGTATCAGGACAACCGCCTTTCACCGCGGGAACGCCGACAGGTTCTGGACACGCTGGCCGCCTCACCGGAGATTAATGAGGTGATCTTCAGCGGCGGCGATCCGTTGGTTGCCAGCGACGGCCTGCTGTCAGAATGGGCCGATGCACTGGCGGAGCTGCCCAACATACGTCGCCTGCGAATACACACACGGCTGCCTGTCGTTATCCCCCAGCGAATAACGGATGATTTGCTGGGCTGGCTGAACCGTAACCCGCTGCAAAAAATCGTGGTGCTGCACATCAACCACCCTGCCGAACTTGATGATCCTACCCGTGAGGCCATGCAGCGCCTGAGTTCTGCAGGCGTTACACTACTCAACCAAAGCGTTATTCTGCGGGATATAAACGACTCGGCGGATACTCTTGAAGCACTCAGCGAGTCATTATTCGCGGCGGGAATACTGCCGTACTACCTGCACGCGTTTGACCCCGTGGCAGGAGCCCATCATTATGACGTCAGCGACGACCGGGCCAGAGAACTGGTGCGGGAGTTGAATACCCGCCTTCCCGGTTTCCTGGTACCCCGGCTGGTGCGGGAAGTTCCCGGAAGGGGTTCGAAAACCCTGCTGGCTCTCTGAGCCTCCATCCGGACGTCGTGGGAGGCACCACTTGTCAAATCTTGTCAACGCATGTGTTACTCGCTTTTCACCGCACTTTTGCTATTTTAGTGTACAGGCGGTAGTGAATCTAAAAATCTGTATTTAGTGAATTTTCCGTGCTGGCCCGATTTGCCGGAATTACTTCCGGCCCCTGTGCACATCACGGTGTTCCCTGGCCCGACTAATGGCGTGATTTCATGGAAGGCAGTATCCTAAAGCCCGACCTCAGTGTCCCAGAGCCGAAAACGGCGAGCCTCACCTTTTGCGAGACATCGCCAAAAGCCTTCCGGCAATGGGTCGACCGACTCCCTGTCGCCAATATCGGCGAAGCATCCCGGCTGCTATACAACGGCATTATTGAACTCAAGGAGCTGCAGATCGCACCGCAGCAACGCCTGCAGCTTCTGGAGCTGATCCGCCCCAGGATCCATTTTGTATGCCGGGAACTTGCCCGCCACTATCTCGGCATGGCGGTGGCATTGCCCGAGAAACAACGCAAGATCGCCAACCTGTCCCAGTCGTTGCAGCTGCATTGCGCCAATGGTTACAAGCTCACCATCCTGGAGCTGATCGATTACAGCGGGGTCGAGAAGCACCGCAGGCTCTTGGCCCAGGCTTGCCACCGGGCCATATCCGAGCTGGGCAACACCATTGTGCGTGCGCACCAGCTTTACTGCCCCAGTCCGGCAAACAGCTGGCTGGAATGCCACCGCATCTATCGCTTTGCCCTGCGCAACAAACTGACTTCCGTGCAGGTGGACGATGAGACCCTGAAGCACCGTACCGGCAGTACTCTGGACGATGCCTACAAACGCCTCCTGTTGCTGGGGTGCTCCCGCCCCAATCAGTTGCGCCAGAACGAGTTGACGCTTGCCTACGACCTGTTCGAACACTGGACC
Source organism: Marinobacter sp. (assembly GCA_014359475.1). Classification (GTDB taxonomy): domain Bacteria; phylum Pseudomonadota; class Gammaproteobacteria; order Pseudomonadales; family Oleiphilaceae; genus Marinobacter. The sequence goes on from JACIZI010000003.1 coordinate 42,065, forward strand.
GACCGGGTAGAGTGCATTGCGGATGCCCAGAAGGACACCCTGTTCGTGGTTGAACAGGAACGGGATGCCCCACCGGTCTATCGCAGCCTGCTGACTCGTCAGGACATCACGGGCGACACCATGGGCTTTGAGAGCCGCAACCTGTCCCGGGCACTGGACAACTATCTCCATGCCCAGGGGGAACGGGCAGGTGCCGGCAAGGGGCAGGCGGCCTCGAATGACCTTCAGATTCCCGCAACCGTCAATACCGCCCTGCTGCAACATCTGAGCCAGGCATTTGGCATACTCACCAAGCGCAACTTCAACCGGATTCCCAGTCGTGGCAGCCTGGAGGTCTGTGTTGGCCTGACTGCAGCGCATTATTTCATCAGTGGCGAGACCTCTTTTCAATCGTTCCTGCAAGGCAATAATGAGGAGGTCCATCAGGATAATGGAAACCGGTTCTCCCGCGCGGCACAAACCCGGAACGATGCCTGGGCCGAGGCCCATGACGCAGGACCATCCGAGGACCGACTGTATTCCGCGGACACACCCATCACCTTCCGCGGCAGCTTTGGCAACAAGGCTGATTCGGAAGCTGATCGCAGCCGGCCGGCGCGCTACCGTGCTACCATGGTAAACACCAGCCCGGGTGGCTACTGCATCCGCTGGGACACCAACGTGCCCGCATCCCTGCAGGCTGGCGAGATTGTGGGTATAAGAGAACAGGCCAGCCACCCCTGGAGCCTCGCACTGGTTCGGTGGTTGCGCCAGGTCCGTGGTCAGGGCACCCAGCTCGGCCTCGAGTTGCTGGCTCCCAATGCGGCCCCCTGCGGGGTCCGACTGATCCAGAAAGTGGGTCAGAACAGTGAATACCTGCGCGGACTGATACTCCCTGAAATCAGCGTGGTGCACCAGGCCGCCACCATCATCACTCCGCGCTTGCCATTCCAGTCTGGCAGCCGGATCAGCCTGCTGCACGATGGCCAGGAAGATCATGGCGCGCTGGGTAAAAAGATTACTTCCACTGGTAGCATCAGCCAGTTCGAGATCAAGCTGCGCAATATTGCGCCACCGAAGGCCGGGAGCCAGAAGGGCCAGAGGGGCGGAACCAGCGAGGACGAGTTTGATTCCCTGTGGCCATCGCTCTAGCAGCCTGTCGGAGTTAAGCAACCGTCGCTAGATTAGCCTCAAGCCCGACAGGCTGCTAGTGTGCCAATTCGCCAATTCGTTTAAGTGAGACTCCGGACGAATGCAAAAAAACACCGCCACTGTGCATCTTTTGATTCTTGACCCCTCCCAGAATGACGCAGAATCTGTTGTGAGCCTGCTGAGAAACGCCGGACGGGCCACCCGGGCGCACCGGATCACATCCGAAGAAGACCTGGAGGAGAACCTCAAATCCGGGACCTGGGACCTTCTTCTGGCCCGGGATGTGGAGCAGGAGTTCACCCCGGATGATGCACTGGCCATGGTCAAACGGATGGATAAGGACGTGCCCTTCATCCTGATGAGCGAGGACTACAGCCGGGAGCGTGCTGTCGGACTGATGAAAGCAGGCGCACAGGATATAGTCCCCTACCAGTATTCGGATCATCTGGTACTGGTGGTCAAGCGAGAACTGGCTGCCCTGGAAGAGCGCCGCAGAAGGCGGCTTCTGGAATCCCACCTGCGGGAATCGGAACAACGGTGCCAGCTGCTGCTGGAAAGCTCCAAGGATGCCATTGCCTACATCAACGATGGCATGCATATCTACGCCAACCAGTCCTATATGGAATTCCTCGGTTATGACGATATCGATGAGCTGATCTGCATTCCGGTGCTGGACACCCTGACTCCCGAAAGCCAGGAAAAGTACAAGGAGTTCATGAAATCCTTCCAGGAGAAAGGCAAGGACGGGATGACTCTGACCTGCGTGGCGAAGCGCAGTGATGAGGAAGAACTTAACGTCATCATGTCCGTATCCGCCGCCACCTACGATGGTGAAATCTGCACTCAGATTGTATTGCAGCCGGAACACAACGACGCGGAACTGGAAGAAAAACTCAAGGAAATCAGTAGTCAGGATCTTCTCACCGGGCTGTTCAACCGCCAGTATTTCATGGAGTCCCTGTCCCAGGCGGTCGCCCGGGCCGGCAAGGAAAACGAATCCGGTGCCATTGCCTACATTGCCCTGGATAATTTCATGGGCATGAAGAGCCGGGTGGGTATTGCCGGTGCCGACCTGTTGCTGGGTGATCTGGCCACGTTGCTGCGTGAGAAAACCGGTGACAACATGGTGCTGGCGCGGCTCAGTGACGATGCCTTCTGTATTATGTGCCTGCCGTGTGAAGAGCAGGCGATGACGGAACAATGCGAAGCCATCCGCAAGGCCATTGAGGATCACCTGTTCGATATCAATGGGCGTACCGTGCAGATCACGGTCAGCATCGGTGTTGCAATGATTACGGAAAACTCCCCGAAGGCACCGGATCTCCTCGGCAGGGCCCACACCGCCTCCTCCGAGCTGCGCAAGAAAGAAGGCTTCGAGCAGGGCAATGGCGTGCTGGTGTATAACCCGACGGACTACGAAGTGCTGGATGAAAGTAACTCCACCGAGGCCATCCAGAAAGCCCTGGACGACAACCGTTTCCGGTTGCTGTTCCAGCCGATTATCAATCTGCGCGGTGAAGGCGAAGAGCACTATGAAGCTTTCGTGAGAATGCTGGATAAGGATGACAAGGAGGTTTCTCCCTACGACATTCTCCCACCGATGGGGCCGTCAGACATGGCCATCAAGATTGATCGCTGGGTGATTCTTCAGACCATAAAGCAACTGGCCAGTCACCGTGGACGTGGCCACGACACACGACTGTTCCTGAACATTACCGCCGAAACCCTGCAGGATAAGACCTTCGCCTCCTGGCTGAGTGTGGCCCTGAAAGCCGCACGGCTGCCCGGCGAATCGCTGATCTTCCAGATTCGCGAAGGCGATGCCAATAACTTCATGAAACCGGCCAGGGAGTTCGCAAAGTCGGTCCATGAACTGCATTCGAAGGTATCCATCAGCCATTTCGGCTGCGCGCTCAACCCGTTCAACACCCTGAAGCACATTGATGTGGATTACGTGAAGGTGGACGGTTCCTTTACGGAGGAAATCCAGAAGAGCGACAAGGCCAGGGAGGAAATCAAGGAGATGGTGAAGAGCCTGCAGAGTGCCGGCAAGCTGACCATTATTCCGCTGGTGGAGAATGCCGGTGTGCTGGCGACGCTCTGGCAGGCTGGAGTGAACTACATCCAGGGTTACTACCTGCAGGCACCGGTGCCGGAGATGAATTACGACTTTGGGGATCAGTAAGACCCGCTGACCTTGGGTGCCTGGCACCGCTGGCTTTTGTGTGCATGCATTCCCGCTTTAGAGCATGCTCTGGTGGCGGGATCCTCTTTTCGGGACACGCCCGCTAGTACGTCCATGTAGGGCTCGGCTCTGGCCATCCGTGGCCAGAGACGGTCCCGAAAAGAGGATCCCGCCACCACAGCCTCAAGCTGGCAGCACTCCGCTCGCGGTGCTCCACACTTGCCTGTTAACCGCTCTCTGGAATACGTCTCACCGCTCAACGCCCAGCTGCTTCGACTCACTTTCCCGGAAACCGATCAGGTACAGGATCGCATCCAGCCCCAAAGTGGAAATGGAGTGCCGGGCAGATTCCTTCACCAACGGTTTTGCACGGAATGCCACACCCAGACCGGCCTGGCTTAGCATCGGAAGATCGTTGGCTCCGTCGCCGACAGCGATGACCTGTTCCCGTGAGATGTGTTCTTTCTCGGCGATTTCCTGCAGCAGTTCCGCCTTGCGCTGGCCGTCGACGATGGTGCCGGCGACGCGGCCGGTGACTTTGCCGTTTTCGATTTCCAGTTCGTTGGCGTAGATGTAGTCGATGCCCAGCTTGTTCTGCAGATGCCGGGCGAAGTAGTTGAAGCCGCCGGACAGGATGGCGGTGCGGTAGCCGAGGGATTTGAGGCTGCGGATCAGGTGCTCGGCACCCTCGGTCATACGCAGTCTTGCGGCGACTCCTGCCAGAACGGATTCGTCGAGGCCTTTGAGCAGGGCCAGGCGTTCGGCGAAGCTTGCGCTGAAGTCAAGCTCGCCGCGCATGGCTCTTTCGGTGATTTCCGCGACCTGGTCCCCTACCCCGGCTTCCAGGGCCAGTTCGTCGATCACTTCTGCTTCGATCAGGGTGGAGTCCATGTCGAAGACCACCAGCCGGCGGTTGCGGCGGAAGATGGAGTCTTCCTGGAAAGCGATGTCAACGTTCATCTCTCCGGCGATGTGCAGGAAGTCAGAGCGCAGCTGCTCAAGATCCGCCGGGGTGCCACGCACGGAGAATTCGACACAGGCAATCCGGTTCCCGTTCGAATTCAGGGACGGGCGTGCGGACAGGCGGCTGATGTTGTCTATGTTCAGTCCGTGCCGGGCGGTGATGGCAGACACCCGGGCGATCTGTTCGGCCTTGATGTCACGAGACAGCAGGGTAACAATGTAGCAGGCGCGGTTGCGCCCCTCCGCCCACTGCAGGTATTCCTCTTCGCTGATGGGCGCAAAGTGAACCTGCAGGTTGAGGGCATGGAGCCGGAACAGCAGGTCACGGATCACCGGCGAAGAGTGGGACTCGTCGGGAATTTCGATGAGAATGCCCCAGGTGAGGTGATCGTGGATGACCGCCTGACCGATGTCCAGAATGCGCACGTCGTAGCGGCCCATGATGCCGGTAATTTCAGAGGTCAGGCCGGGCTTGTCTCGGCCGGAGACGTTGATCAGCACCAGTTCACTCACTGTCTGTGTCTCCCTCTGAGGCGACGTCTTCCGGCTCGGCACGGATTACGTCAATGCCGTCCACCCGCTGCAGGCCCCGGGGCAATTTGTGGCCGCGACGACCTCGTTCACCCAGATAGTGCTCCAGATCGGAGAACTTCAGGCCCATCTTGCGCTTACCGGCGCGAATTTCCAGCAGGTCCTTTTCGGCAAACACCACCACAGCCACCACATACTCCTCCCGGTTCTGCACCCGGGCCGCGGGAATACTGATGATCTTGTTGCCCTTACCCTTCGCCAACTCCGGAAGCTCTTCCAGGGGAAACACCAGCATGCGGCCTTCGTTGGAAATGGCGCCCAGGTAGAGGGTTTGCCGGGTGTCCGGAATCATCACCGGCGCCATGATCTTTGCTCCCTTGGGCACGGACACCACCGCCTTACCGTTGCGGTTCTTGCTGGTCATGTTTTCCAGGTTGGTGACGAACCCGTAGCCACCGTCTGTAGCCAATAAGACCTTGCGGGACGGCTCACCCATCATCAGCCCCCGGAAGGTGGCACCGGATGGCGGGTTGATACGACCGGTCAGCGGTTCACCCTGTCCCCGGGCCGTGGGCAGGCTGTGGGCCATCAATGCATAGGCACGGCCGGTGGAATCCAGGAAGATAGCCTGCTGGCTGTTGCGGCCCCGGGCGGCCAGGGAGAAGCGGTCACCGGCCTTGTAGCTGAGGCCGGACGGGTCGATGTCGTGCCCTTTGGCGGCACGCACCCAGCCCTTGTCCGACAGCACCACGGTCACCGGGTCATTGGAGACCAGGTCCGCCTCGCTGAAGGCTTTGGCTTCGGCCCGCGCCACGATCGGGGAACGGCGGTCGTCTCCAAAGGCTTGCGCATCCGCCAGTAATTCGGATTTGATCAGTTCCCGGAGCCTGTCTTCGGAGCCCAGAATCGACTGCAATTCGTCCCGTTCCGTCGCCAGTTCGTCCTGCTCGCCGCGGATTTTCATTTCCTCGAGCTTCGCCAGGTGGCGCAGTTTCAGTTCGAGGATGGCTTCCGCCTGATCGACTGACAGGCCGAAGCGCTTCATCAGCACCGGCCTGGGTTTGTCCTCGGTGCGGATTATCTCGATTACCTCGTCGATATTGAGGTAGGCAATCAGCAGACCCTCGAGGATGTGCAGGCGCGCCAGCACCTTGTTCAGACGATACTGCAGGCGGCGGGTGACGGTGGTACGGCGAAAGCTGAGCCATTCGGTCAGCATCTGTACCAACCCTTTCACGCCCGGTCGGCCGTCGTTGCCGATGACATTCAGGTTGACCCGGTAGGTCTTTTCCAGGTCCGTGCTGGCAAACAGATGCGCCATCAAACCGTCCAGGTCCACCCGGTTGCTCTTGGGGACAATTACCAGGCGGGTGGGATTTTCGTGGTCGGACTCGTCCCGCAGGTCGGTCACCATCGGCAGTTTCTTTGCCTGCATCTGTTGGGCGATCTGTTCCAGCACCCGGTTGCCGGATACATGATGGGGCAGATCGGTGATCACCACCTCACCGTTTTCCCGGATCCAGCGAGCACGCATACGCAGGGAGCCGCGACCGGTTTCATACATCTGCCGCAGATCCTTGCGGGGGGTAATGATTTCCGCATGGGTCGGGAAGTCCGGTCCCTGGATATGCTCACAAAGATCATCCACGGTTGCTTCCGGCCGGTCCAGCAGATGCACGCATGCGGCCGTCACTTCACGCACATTATGGGGCGGGATATCCGTAGCCATACCGACAGCAATACCGGTAGTGCCGTTCAGCAGCACGTGGGGCAGCCGCGCCGGCAGCACCGAGGGTTCCTCCATGGTGCCATCGAAGTTCGGCGTCCAGTCCACCGTGCCCTGGCCCAGCTCACTCAGCAATACTTCGGCGAAGGCTGCCAGCCGGGATTCGGTGTATCGCATCGCCGCAAAAGACTTGGGGTCGTCCGGCGAGCCCCAGTTGCCCTGACCATCCACCAGCGGGTAGCGATAGGAGAATGGCTGGGCCATCAGCACCATCGCCTCGTAACAGGCACTGTCGCCATGGGGATGGAACTTGCCCAGCACATCCCCCACGGTACGGGCAGACTTCTTGTACTTGGAGGTGGATTTCAGGCCCAGTTCCGACATGGCGTATACAATACGGCGCTGCACCGGCTTCAGTCCGTCACCCACATTGGGCAGGGCCCGGTCGAGGATGACGTACATGGAATAGTCCAGGTAGGCTTTCTCGGTGTAGTCTTTAAGCGAGACCCGCTCGAAGCCCTCGTCCGTAGTCTGAAACTCTGGCATGGATGCCCCTTGTCCCGATGATTGAATTGCGCCCGGTGCCGCCCGGGCACAGCCCGGTATCCAGCAGGAAGGGCACATTATATGGAGGCCGGGGCGAGACACCAATCCCCTTTGCCTTTTCCAATAGCGGAATTCCCGCATGGAGCCATTCAGGGGGGCGCTTTACCCTACATGACACATTGATGACTGACTGTTCATCCGACCGCAACGGAGCTCTATGAGAACCAACCTGAAAGCCTGTGGCCAGGCACTCACAACGGCGCTGGTAAACGCCGTTCTGGCGGTTGCCCTGATGGTGGTTGCAGAGTTTGCCTTCACCGGCAGCTTCAGCATTGCGACCCCCTACATAATCGCTGGCCTGCTCATCGGACTGGTCATCTTTACCGCTCAGTTCTGGCGGCAGCGACACCTTTGCCGCCGCTACCGCCATGCCGACGAACATAACGGAACCGCCTGAACTGCCATCGGCCCTCTCTCCGTGACATTTACCCACCTGGTGCTATGCTCGAAGTAAATATCAAGAATAGCTGCACTCACGATGCACCAGAGGTAACACGATGAATCTGAACCAGCATCTCGGGCTGAGAACCAAGATCGCCCTGCCCTTCGCAATCACCTCAGTCGCACTTATCATCATTGGCCTGTTCAGTATTAACACAGCCAATCGCCTCGTCGACGGCACCGACAGCATGGCCGACCACTACCTGCCAGCATCCAGCGAAGTGCTGAACGGAGACCGGGACCTGTACCAGTCACTGGTAGCACAGATGGACTATATCCGGGCAGCCGAAAACAATCGGCCAGCCAGCGACGCGCGGAACGAATTTGAGGAGAACGCCCAACAGGCCTACGCTCGCATCAATTCCGCTGTGGAGCGGCTGGAGGGCACCGGTGTCGCCGATACCATGAAGGGTTTCGAAGGTGCCTACAACACCTGGATTACCAGCGCGCGGGAAACTCTGGACCTGGCCGACCGCGGCCAGTCCGGCCAGGCCATTAACATGCTCGAGAACGAAACCAGCAACTACTTCAAACGCCTTCGCGGTTACTTTGACGAAGTTGGTGCTCATGTAGACTCACTCGCGCAGAAGCGCGCCCGCCTGGCATCGGCGGCCGGCACCAACAGTGCGGCCGTCACGCTGACCATCATGATTATAGCCTTACTGGCCAGCGCCGGGCTGTTTATCGTGTTCATCAGACTGATCATCCAATCCATCACCCTGCTTCGCGAACAGCTGGACAATATCGCCCAGGGCGAAGGTGACCTCACCCGGCGGATCCCGGTCGAGAACGAAGATGACCTTGGCAAGCTGGCTCGCAGCTTCAACCGGGTTCTGGAAAACCTGCAGTCGATGATCGGTTCCATTCAGGACCTGAGCCAGAAACTCGGCGAAGGCGCAAAGGAACTTGAATCCGCCGCCAAAGAAAACAAACAGGGAATCGACAGGCAAACCGATGCCATTTCCATGGTCGCCACTGCTATCAACGAAATGCAGAGTGCCATCGAAGAGGTGGCCGGCAACGCGTCCCGGGCGGCGGAAGTCACCCGGGAGGTGCGTGACACCGGCGGGAAAGGGTCTGATATCGTTCGCCAGTCCTCCGCACAGGTACGCCGGCTGGCGCAGCAGATTTCCCGGGGTGTGGAAGTCATCCGCAAGCTGTCCGGCGATTCGGACCAGATCACAACCGTGCTGGATGTGATCCGGGGCGTTGCCGAGCAGACCAACCTGCTGGCTCTGAACGCGGCCATAGAGGCCGCCCGTGCAGGCGAGCACGGCCGGGGATTTGCGGTAGTGGCCGATGAAGTACGCACCCTCGCTCAGCGCACCCAGAAATCGACCGAGGATATCCAGACCATGATTGAGGCTCTGCAGACCGGGGTGGCGGATATTGTGTCCGTGATGGAGTCCGGCACCACAGAAGCGGAAGCGACCGAGAAGCTTTCAATTCAGGCGGAACAGGAGTTGCAATCGATTGTCAGCGGAGTGGCGGACATCGATGATGTGAACACCAGCGTGGCATCCGCGACCGAAGAGCAGACCCAGGTGGTGGACGAAATCAACCGCAGCATCACCGACATCAATGACCTGGCAGAGGAAAGCGCCAGGCGCTCTGCGGGCATCGACAAGATCAGCGATGCCCTGGCGGAGTATGCGGCAGAGCTGGAGCAACAGACCGGCCGTTTCAAAGTGTGAACCCGCAGCATACCAGGAAACAGGCCGCTCCGGGTAGGAAGCGGCCTGTTTCGTTGCAGAGTGAGTACACCCGTTACTGCCGGATGCCCTCAACGGAGATTTCCAGCTCAACAGTTTCGGAGGCCGGACCCAGGTTGTAGTCGATGCCGAAGTCTTTCAGGCGGATTTCTGTTTCCGCCTCAAACCCCATGCGGTAGCCGCCCCAGGGATCCTTGCCGTGGCCGAGCATTTCAACGTCAAGAACCACTTCGCGGGTGACACCGTTGAGGGTCAGATCACCATAAACATCCGCTTCTTTACCGCCATCTTCCACTTCGACACGGGTGCTGCGGAAACTGGCCTGCGGATGCGCCTTGACGCTCAGGAAATCGTCGCTGCGCAAGTGTTTGTCCCGTTCAGCGTGGTTGGTATCCACACTGGCGGTGTCAATAGTGACATTAACGGAACTGTTTTGCGGGTTCTCCGCGTCATAGACAAACTCACCGTCAAATTCGTTAAAGCGACCGTACAGCCAGCTATAACCCAGATGGGAGATGCGGAAGGTAATGAACTGGTGAGTGCCCTTCTGATCAAAGGCATAGGTTCCACTGTGTTCACTGGCCTGAGCGCCCGACGCGAGGCCGATGGCAATAGCGGATGCGAGTAACTGCTTTTTCATTCTTTTCCCCTTTCCTTATCAAGAAAACCAGGAAGCCCTGCCCAGCATACGGCGCAGGGTATCGTCCCGGTCGATGAAGTGATGCTTGAGGGCCGCCAGTGCATGCAGGCCGGCCAGGACAATGAGCGCCCAGGTAGCCCAGTAATGGACCTCACCTGCAGTATCTTCCAGTCTTTCGATGCGACCTGTCACTGAAGGCACCTCAAACCAGCCGAACACCGAAACACCGGCGCCGTTGGCGGTGGAAATCAGATAACCACTGATCATGGCAATAAAAGCCAGAAGGTACAGCAGCAAATGGCCGGCTTTCGCTCCGGCTATTTCCAGGCGACTGTGGTTTGGCAAGGGCTCAGGCGCAGACTGTAGCAGCCGCCACAGGACGCGGAAAAGCATCAAGGCAAACAGCAGAATCCCGACACTGCGATGGATATGGGGGGCCTGACGGTACCAGCTGTCATAATAGGTCAGGTCCACCATCCAGAGTCCCAGGGCGAACATCCCAATGATCACCAATGCCGCAAGCCAGTGCAGCAACACTGCCACCCAGCCCCAGCTGGTCCTGGAATTGCCTGCCTGCATGACCCGGCTCCCTGCTTAATAATCTGAAATATGGTCAGAGTGAATTCTAGAAAGTCCCTGGCAGCAATCCAATCGGAATGTTTTGGCAGCCTTCATCAGATTTTCTGATCTATCCGAACTCAGAGACGGGAGGTGATTCGCCAAAAGTATTAATGGCTTTTACGGATAGCCGGATTCTATCGCCCCGATAGAATAGAAGCCCTAACCGTCCATCACCGGAGTCTGATATGGAACTCGAATTTGACGAAACCGTGGTTGTCCCCAGCAACAACTAGACGGGACACTAATCGACAGAAATTTAATCAAATTCTGTGAAATCCCGACTAAGTTGGCACTATTCAGTGGCAACTTACTAATTTTTTTGGCAATCTGACGGACGATGTACCATTAAAAAGAATTTAACATGTCCGGAGCATTGCCAGAGCAGCTCAACAGTCCAGAACTGGAACTCCTGACCCCGCTGCTTACACGGGATTCATCAGGGTGGACGGCCAATTACCTTGGCCTGGTCCTGCGTACTGCCCTGCAGCCTATCTACAGCATCTCACACAAGCGCGTGGTTGGTTACGAAGCCCTGATCCGGGCGTTTGATACGGATAATGCACCGGTTCTGCCCAGCCACCTCTTTGACCTGCCCGTCAGCGACGCAGAGAACCTTCTGCTTGACAGGCTGTGTCGTTACCTGCACATCCGCAACTATTCCGGGTTCGAAGACCAGCTCAACTGGCTGTTCCTGAATGTCTCACCCCAGGTGGTAGCCAACGGCACCCGGGCTGATTCTTTCTTTGGCCAATTGCTGGAAAAAACCGGCCTGCCACCCCACCGCATTGTGATGGAAATTGTCGAGCAACCCACGGACGATGCCGACCGGTTGCGGGAAACCGTCCAGTACTACCAGAAGCTGGGATGTCTGACGGCCATTGATGATTTTGGTGCCGGCCACTCCAACTTCGAGCGGATCTGGAATCTCTCGCCGGACATCGTCAAGCTGGATCGCGCCATGCTCACCCGGGCCACCGATGATCACAAGGCCCGGCAGATTCTCAACGGAATTGTTTCACTGCTGCACCAGTCGGGCTGCCTGGTACTCCTGGAAGGCGTGGAGACCCGCGACCAGGCATTGATTGCCATCGATGCGGGTGTGGACTTTGTGCAGGGCTTCTATTTCAGCCGGCCCAGCATGGAGCTTATGGACCTCCCGGGAAAGGCGGCGAACCTGGAAGACCTCCTGCTGGATTACAAGCGCCGCAATCAGGTCAGAATGGACCCGACTCGCCAGCTCACCGATTTTTTCACCGGTTATTTCGAGCAGGCCATTTCCAGCCTTGTTGAATCCGGGCAAAGTATGCGGGAAGCCTGTACAGAGCTACTGACCCATCCCACGGTCTCTCGATGTTATCTGGTGGACCATAACGGCATCCAGCTGGATGACACACTGGTGTCTGACAGCACCGTCGACTGCCTGGATCCCAGGTTCAGGCCTCTGGAAAGCACTACCCGGGCGGACTGGTATCGTCAGCACTACCTGCGCCAGGCGATTGCCGAGCCGGACCTGCTGCACGTCACCGCCCCTTACCTGTCCGTGACCGGCGCAAGCATGTGCGTCACCCTGTCCATGGGTTTCCGGCACCAGGGGCGGCTACAGGTGCTCTGCTGTGACATTCTGGCCAGCAACGAGGGCAGGCACTGATCAGACCTCGATATCCGCCATATTACCGTAGGTTTCCAGCCACACCCGGCGGTCCGCAGCACGCTTCTTGCCCAGCAGCATATCCATCCGCTCCACCGTATCGTCCATTTCTTCAATGGTCAGCATGACCAGCCGCCGGGTATCCGGCGCCATCGTGGTCTCCCGCAGCTGCAGCGGATTCATCTCACCGAGACCCTTGAAGCGGGTAACGGAGATCTTGCCCCGGCGTTTCTCGGCTTCCAGCCGGTCCAGAATGCCCTGTTTTTCGTGCTCGTCGAGGGCGTAGAACGTTTCCTTGCCCAGATCCACCCGGTAAAGCGGGGGCATGGCGACAAACACATGCCCCGCCTGCACCAGCGGCCGGAAATGCCTTACAAACAGGGCACACAACAGGGTGGCGATGTGCAACCCGTCCGAGTCCGCATCCGCCAGGATACACACCTTGTTATAACGCAGGCCCGCCAGGTCGTCCGAGCTCGGGTCCACGCCAATGGCAACGGCAATATCATGAACCTCCTGGGATGCCAGGATCTCACTGGAGTCCACTTCCCAGGTATTGAGAATCTTGCCCCGCAGCGGCATCACTGCCTGAAACTCACGATCCCGGGCCTGCTTGGCGGAACCACCGGCCGAGTCACCTTCCACCAGAAACAGCTCGGAACGGCTGGTATCGCCACCGGAACAGTCCGCCAGTTTGCCTGGCAATGCCGGGCCGGATGTCACCTTCTTGCGAGCCACTTTCTTACTGGCCCGCAGGCGACGCTGGGCGTTGTTGATAAACAGCTCCGCGAGGGCCTCCGCCACAGCGGTATGCTGATTCAGCCAGAGGCTGAAGGCATCTTTAACCACCCCGGACACAAAGGCCGCCGCCTCCCGGGAGGACAGTCGTTCCTTGGTCTGGCCGGAGAACTGAGGGTCCTGCATCTTGGATGACAGCACGTAGGCGCAGCGCTCCCAGACATCCTCCGGGGCCAGTTTGATGCCCCGGGGCAACAGGTTACGGAATTCGCAGAATTCCCGCATTGCCTCAAGCACACCAGTGCGCAGGCCGTTCACATGGGTGCCCCCCTGCACGGTGGGAATCAGGTTGACGTAGCTTTCCGTCACCGCTTCGCCACCCTCCGGCAACCACTGGATAGCCCAGTCGACCTGTTCGGTATTGCCGCTGAAGCTTCCGGTGAACGGCTCCGGAGGCACCGCCTCGATGTCCGCCAGGGCGGTTCGCAGATAATCCCTCAGGCCGCCTTCAAAGAACCATTCATCTTTTTCACCGTTCTGTTCCTGCGCAAAGGTAACCGTCAGTCCCGGACACAGCACTGCCTTGGCGCGCAGGATATGGCGCAGACGACTGACGGAGAAACGGGGGCTGTCGAAGTATTTCGGGTCCGGGGTGAAGGTCAGCCGGGTACCGGTATTGCGCTTGCCGACGGTATCCACCACTTCCAGCTCTGATACTTTCTCACCATGCGCAAAGGTCATGCGGTGCAGCTTGCCGTCCCGCCTGATCGCCACTTCAAGGTGGAGCGACAGGGCGTTCACAACAGACACCCCGACTCCGTGCAGGCCACCCGAGAAGTTGTAACTTCCCTCTGAGAACTTGCCCCCGGCATGCAGGCGGCTCAGGATCAGTTCCACCCCCGGCACGCCCTCCTCCTTGTGAATGTCCACCGGCATACCGCGCCCATCGTCCTCAACGCTCAGGGAGCCGTCCTGGTGGAGGATGACATCAATACGCCGGGCATGGCCTGCCAGTGCCTCATCCACACTGTTGTCGATCACTTCCTGGGCCAGATGGTTCGGGCGGGTCGTGTCGGTGTACATCCCCGGGCGTTTACGCACCGGATCCAGGCCGGTCAGAACTTCAATGGCATCGGCGTTGTACTGTTTCTGGCTCATAAAGCAGGGGGCGACTCCAGCGTCGGTGTTATCAGAAATGGCTATCTTAGGGATTCACGGACAAAGTTCAACGACTGATGCGCGTCAGGGGTGCTCCCGGGTCACCACCGGATAGCCTTCACCGGAGACTTTCAGGCTGCGCCACCCTTCGTCGCTTACAGCGACCACCGCACAGGGGGTCGTCAGCACCTGGGCCAGCATGGCACCTTTTGCCGGTTCGCGCACAGTGACGGCAATTTCCAGCTGCCCGCCCCGGATCCGGGAGCCTGCGAGGGTGATGCCATAACCGCTCGTGGGCTTCTGCCCTAATCCGACCAGCAGCAGATACTCGTTAGCGAAATCCACCTGGCTCAACGGTTCCAGGGCAAGGTGACTGGCGGGCAGAGATTTCAGCGTAGCAACCTCCGGGCGCCCGGCAATCATCACAATACCCGGCGCCGTCAGACCACAGTGGTCGGACTGGAGCAGTTGCCGGGCCAGTGGCGCGCCGCCTTCGGTAAGGTCAGCACTGCCGGCACAGGCAACCAGCACGGAGGCCACGACCGGCACGAGCATGGACCAGAAACGATGGCTCATGAAACGTCTCCTCAGTCGGATGTCCGGACCCGCTTGATCGGCGAACCGTCACTGGCTGGTTTGATCCGGTAGCCGCGGAACCCGTAGCGGGGCTCGCCAAGGGCGCTGATGGTGGGCCGACGGAAGCTGGTGCTCAGTGACAGCTCCGGCAATGAGTCCCCATCAAACACCAGCGGCTCGGGCAACCCGTTCACGGGGTATTCGGCACAGGCCTCGCCATTCTCACAGATCAGACCGTTATTGTCTGTGTCGGTGCCCGCCACCAGAAAATACTTGCCCGGGGGGACATCATTGAACGCAAACCGGTACTGGCCGGCTTCCGCCTCAACCACCACCTGTTGTACGGTTTCCTGGCTGTCACCGGTGGAAACCAGCAACACATAGTGTCGGCCGGCATTGCGGTCGTTCAGGGAATCACCGGTTTGCTGGATGACGGGGATGGTCAGGGTGCGCTCACTGCCGCTGCCGTCGTCATAAACGACCTGCACTTCTGCGCGCCGGGTTTGTCCATCGGCAAGACCCGAGGGATCCGCGGTAACCCTCAGCGAATCACCGCCGGGGCCCAGGGTCGCCTGTACCCAGCTCTGAGTTGCAGACACATCATCGTCAGTGAGGGTCACCGACAGATCGCCCTCGGAATATTTTACCAGCTCAACCGTCTGCCGTGTCAGAGCCCGGGTAAACTGAAGTACGGTGGGCTGGGCGGCAAGAATGACGCCTGGCACATTACCTTCCCGGGCGGCGCTGACGGCCTTGACCGCATCAATCAGTCCGTAACCGTATTCAGAGCGGTTGGGCGGTGTGGCCGTTAACTGTCCATCAACCAGATAGGTAAAGAATGCCTCAGGCCCGAATTCCCGACCTGCATCCTCGGCCCCGGATTTCATCAGCGCATAGAGGGCGGAAACGTGAGGGGCGGCCATTGAAGTGCCCTGCAAACCGGCCCACGCCTCCCGGAAATCGCCACCATCATCCAGGCCCCAGGTACTGACAATCAGATCCGAGCCTCCGGTGGAGGAATAGTCACCGCCCGGCGCGACCGCATCCACCGACACGCCCGTATTAGAATATGAGGCCCGGCGGCCGGAGCGGTCCACCGCGCCTACCCCGACGACATTGGGATAAGCCGCCGGATAGGTAGGCTCACCGGAGCCCTGGTTGCCCGCAGCAGCCACGACCAGCTTGCCTTCGGCCCGGGCACCATCCACCGCCTTTTTCAACTCTGTACTGTCGCCCAGCCCGCCAAGGCTCAGATTGATCACGTCAATGTCGGGCTGACCGGATGCCCAGTTAATGGCATCGACCAGATCCGCAAGGCTTCCCTCGCCATTCCTGCCCAGCACCCGAATCGGGTAAAGATCAACAGACGGTGCCACGCCAATTATCCCATCGTCATTATCGGTCGCTGCGATAATGCCTGCCACGTGGGTGCCGTGGAAATTGCTGCTGCGAGGCGTGCCGTCACCGGGATCGGCCGGATTCTGATCAGGGCCAGCATCAGAGTTCTGGTCATAATCCAGCTCGCCGGACACAAAATCCATAAACTCGCCAGGCACCAGCCTGACATTGGCATTCAGATCCGAGTGCCAGTTCTCTGCGGTACCCGGCGTGACGGTAAACAGCCCGGTATCCATCACCGCCACGCCCACCCCCTGCCCCATCCCGGGTGCCAGCTGCCAGGCCAGGGGCAACTGGATGAGGGGCAGATTCCACTGCCGGTTGTACAGATCCTCACCTGCTTCCGGTGGCGGGGTTTGCTGGGCGTAATAGAGGTAGTTGGGCTCTGCATGGCGAACCCCGGGACGAGTCCGCAGGTCACGGATCCAGTCAAGGGTTGCCTGAGCGCCACTGGTGGCCGCGGCAGCGGTTGTCACACCGGAAGACGCCGAGGGCTGGCGCACGTGCCAGACTCCCTTACCCAGCGAACGGGCCGCCACACCGGAGGCAAACACCGATGCGGGGGATACCCTGCCTGCCCCGGGCTCCTCCATGACAACCACCGCTTCGCCGGGTCGGAAGGCAGGTTCGCTGTAGCGGAAGTTGGCGGCGGACACATTGCCGTCATTAACCAGCGCAATGACATACCGGAAAGGCGCACCGGACTCGGCGTAAAGCGTGATATTGTGGGGCTCCGGATCCGCGCCTGAAGCAACAGCGTTGAGGATAACACTGCCGAATCCGTTGACCGTCTGCTGCTCAGTCCGGCCATCCGATAATTCAACCTCGACACGTAGTCGGGGCGGGGATATATCGGGAAGAAACCTGTCAGGTGCCCCGAAAAGCTGAACCACTATGCTATCCCCAGCGGACAGACTTGCGGCGTACTGGTCCTGTTCATCCCGGTAATACGCGAAATCATCCGCTGTGCCGGTGCTATAGGAACCACCGGAGCTGCTCAGGTAGCCCGCCGCGACGGCACCATCAGGCAGAGAAACCACCTCGGACACCGCTGTTCCGGCCAATATATCGTCCGCCGTATCCAGGTCGATCCGCGTGCGGCTTTCTATGGCGATGGTTCCGCCGATATCCGGCCCGCGACTGGCCGATGCTCTCGAATCGCTGTCACTGCAGCCGGACAACGCCAGAATCGTCGCACTGGCGAGAATGCTGGAATACTTGTTCAACATAACCCGATGCTGCCCTCCGTTTCCCCGGACTGTTTTCCTGTACGTCAGAATACACCAGTATGGATGACAATATTCCGGGTTTCACGGCGCACCAGCAAAGAGGGCCGGATGAACCGGCCCTCTTGATGTGGCTGAACCTTCAGCCATCGATTATCTCACCCGAAAGCTGTCAGGGCTGAAGCTGCAGCGCCTCAGGACTCGCACACACAGCATTCACATCCAGTTGCGCATTCAATGCGAGGCCTTCCAGACTGATGGATACCTCGTTAAAGTCGCTATCCGTATCCGCCAGAATATAACCGACCTCCTCGTTGTCCAGCAGTCCGGTAAGGCCCGGAACAAAGAGGTTATCCTCTGCATAGACAAAGGTTTCCTGATCTACCCCGTTCAGCCTTGTCGTGACCATCACACGCGCCCTTCCGGACAGGCTCAGCAACCGGTCCTTGTTCGCCACGGCAACACCGATGAGGTTAGGTGCCTTGTAGGTCTGGAAGGACATCACCGTCAACGCCGGGCCCTCCATAAACCCGAGACGCGCAGGCACCACGATCGATGCCGAGTTAAACAAATTCGCATCGACAACCTGCTCCGGATTCCTGACACACCCTCCGAGACACCAGAACGTGGTATCACCCGTGGCACGGGCAGCGGGCATCAGTAACGGTTCGAACGGTGCATCAACCGCGGTACCGCATGCGTAAACCAAGTCCGGGTCAAATGCCGGATCGCACTGATCGCCTACACCATCGCCATCCGAATCCTCCTGCCCTGGATTGGCGGTCGCGGGACAGTTGTCCAGAGCATCCTGGATGCCATCCCCATCACCATCCTGGTCAGTCGAGGCAGTATCACAGGCATCGCCAATCCCATCCTCATCCGAGTCCTCCTGTCCCTCGTTGAAGACTGCCGGGCAGTTATCGTCCATATCCCGGATACCGTCACCGTCAGAGTCAGCGAATTCCTCACAACCTGAACTGTTATTCGGATCGGAAGGGCACTGATCCAGCGGGTTGTCAATTCCGTCACCGTCGATATCAGAATCGCAGGCATCGCCGACACCATCGCCATTAAGGTCCAATTGATCCGGATTCGGAGCCAGCGGACAGTTATCGTCTTTATTGATAACATCGTCTTCGTCAAAATCCTGTGAACCCACATCGCCAGACTCCTCCGGTGAGTTCCCCGGGCTACACCCCGCCAGAGAAAACAGCACCGTGAGCAATAATGCCAATGGCCAGTGACAGGCTTTAAGGTTCATAACTCAAGATCCTTTTGGATTTCAGCAGGAAGCAAAATGAAATTACTTGGTTCGCTGAGATAACAGTTGGATTTAGCCTTCCGAGCGCAGGTCGAAGAAGTCTTCGTCATGGGAATCCCATGTTTCAGCCGACCAGTGACACCAGGCACGACGATGGCCTGCCCGCCAAACTCGCTCGAGAAGCTATTGTTTGCATCATCCCATGGAATACCAGCGCGCCAGGACAAGCCTTGCAAATACGCCTTTTGCTCGTAAGGTTTGGCACTTATGCCACAGCCATTACGGTTAGCCTGCATTATCGGACAAAAAGGCACCACGTTGCCTTGGCACGGTTCACATTTACCCGTGTCAAATTGGCCTGTTCAAGGTTCGGAAATTTGCTTTTTATGATACACCGGCATGGCCCAACGCATGCTGTTTTTGCCTGTGCACACTCGACGCATCTGGTTTAAGGGTGGGAGACTAAGGTGCACCACGAAATATTTGCTGTTTTACAGCTTGCGCCGTTTGCCGCCTTGGCTGGTTCGTGAAAAAGTCATCCGCACCCTGAACTTCCTGGTCTGCCGGGATGATGGCCAGAATCTTGCCTTTTAACGTGCTATCGTCCCGGGTTTCCCATGCCTCAAGAAACTGATGCTTACTATAGGTCCGGTTACCCAGGGAGGGGTCGGCCATCCAGACTGTATCGCTGTTAACCCCTCGTATTACAGAGAAGTGATCCGTCTTGCGATGCTTGGTGTAAACGACGACGGGAACTTTCAGTTTGGTTAGTTGCTCAAATGAGGCGGCATACCCGACTCCGCGGAAGCCTAACTTTGCCAGGGCGCCGGCCATGTCCTCAAAGGAGGCCCTCATATTGCCATTGTCAATAAGATCCAGTATTTCCGCTTCTGTTACAGACCGGCCATAATACCCATTGAGAATCGTTGCGATCGAAGCAGCACCACAGGAGTAATCCAGATCCTGCTTGACAACCCCGGCATCTCTCAGGGTTTTCCAGCTCGTCACGGGGATGGCACCACTTAAGTTGTTATCGTTTGAAACATAGGCATACTCCGCAGCCTTGACAGAGCCTACGGTCAATATCGTTAAGGAAAGTATCAGCAGGTATGTTTGAGAGAGTTTAGGCATGATGCGCTTGTGCCTGAGTAGTCGTGGATGTCGCAACGTCTGGCCGCTGCGGGCATTACTGCAGCCCTGTTGAAAGAATCGATGCATGTTTCCCGGCCTGGTTACGGCGGAACACTGATTCCCTGGCCAGATTCGCCTCTGCCCATACGACAGGCAGAGGCGAATACTAACTTGCGGTCAGCTTACTTCAGTTGCTGGGACTGATGAAGTTGGCGGTCAGGAACAAACGGTCACTGACGTAAGTCCGAATGGCTTCCTTTTGTGAGGAATAGAAGTCGCGACGCATGTCACGCCTGGCCTGGGCGTAGTCGTGAATATTCGAAAGCTTTTCACGGGTGGTCTCGATGCGGTCAGACACCTTTCCGATGATAGATCCCACAATGCCGAAATTAAGGAACGCGCCTTCGGTTTCCATCATCTCCTGCTCGGACAACGGTGCCAGCTCCATTGCCTGGCTGTTGTCCGCGCTGAAGATCAGGCTGGCGTCGACCGAATGGGAATCATCGGCTGCGAATGCAGACGTAGACATAACACCGCTTACCAGTGTTGCTATCACTAATTTTTTCATTTCTTTTCTCCACACAGGTTATTGGGAGCTCTTGGTTAAATGGCATAAAGCCAATTAAATCTCAGGCTGGCTCCACTTTGGCCTGAGACATTCGCCGAAAAGGAAACATTAAGCGTGTTTCCCTTCGATACCCCGTATCCCAGACCGAGCGTCAAATCTGTGCTGGTCCGGTCAAATCCCTGTGGCTCATCATCAAGGTAGCCCGCCTCGAGAAAAGTCCATTTAAAGCCCGACGTCAGTGTCACGCGGTCGTTAACAGCGAATGCCACTGAGGGAGTCAGAAAAAAAAGATTGCCCGGTTCATAGCTGGCCTCGCCATCGTCCCGTTCCTGGTTCCACTGGAAAGAGCCGGTGACGGAAAGCACTACCGGATCAATGGCCCGGTAGGTGGTCAGACCCAGGGCCCATGATTTGCCGGAATCGCTGCCCTGCTGATATTTTTCGTACGCGGCGCCCTCAATAAAGCCAAGCAGCGCCGGAGTCTTGCCGTCCCTGGAAAATTGGTGATTCAGGCCCACCCAGGAGCTCAAAAAACGATTTTCCGTATCCTTGAAGTTTCCGCTAAGATCGCCATATCGTTCATTGCGATACAGGTAGCTGGCACGAACATAAATCTCGGTATCACGCGTCACCCCACGCCTGAGGCCCAGGGTCCCAATAAACGCATCCGTATTACTTTCAAACTCCCCGAACCGGGTAGGCAGTAAAACAAAAGACGCATCACCCGTGGGGACAATAATAGCATCACCTGTCGACAGGCGCTGACTTTGATCGTTCACGTAGGTGACGGACATATCCAGCTGGGTTCTGCCCTCCTCAGCGATAAGGTCTTCAATCGTCAAAGGGAGCTCAGCGGCCGCGGCGGGCGAGACCAGAAGGAGGGTGGCAGTAATGTAAAGATTGCGCAGTCCATTCACGTTGCAGTCAAATCCTTTAACAGCTTTGGAGAACACTTTGATGCCTGCTCCATCGGGCGATGAAGCAAGAGCAACCGTAACCCACTTCCAAGGCATCGTCAATAAACATTCATCCCCCCTCCTTTTTTACCACGACGACCTCACACTTCAAGCAGTGGCCCGGCTTTCCAGGAAGTTCAACAGGATGGACTTGCCCCTCAACGCCCCACAAAAAAACCGACAGCGGGCGTCTCCCCGGTGTCGGTTTCTGGTATTGACGAGGGCATTCCTTCCTACAGGGCGTAGAACAACATCGGTATGAAGCCGGTCGCCAGCAGCGTGGGAATCATCACCAGAAGCGGCAGCAGCAACCGCTCATAACGGTGCCAGATGCTACCGCTACGCTCGGCCGCCAGAACTTCCTCCTCTCCGACAACTTGCCGTGTCAGCAGGTGGTTAAGGGCCACCGGCGGGCTGAGGTAACCAAGCTCGAAGGCGACCAGGCAAACCACCCAGAAGTGAACCGGATCGATGCCGATCTGCATGGCCGGCTGGGCCACGGTTGCCGAGACCAGTACTACCGCACCAAACGGATCCATGACCATACCAATCAGGGTCAGCATCACGACGATGATCGCCATCGCTACCCAGGGACTGGTCAGATCCTCCGGGAACAACTCTGTAACAATATCAGAGCGCTCCAGGATACCGCCGAGACAGAGGGTGAAGCCGATCAGCCCCAGCAAGGCACCGATGTGCACCGCGGAATCGCTCGCCGCAGCAACATTACGGGTCCAGAAAGCCGACGCACGGGTTTCACCGGGCTCGCGGTTATGTCTGCTGGCATCCAGTGCAACCAGAGCCATCATCACCAGTGGCAGGATCATCGGTGCGCTGTATTCATCAAACTGCAGCCCGAGAATAACCCAGATGGCAATGATCACCGCTGCGGCCATCAGGGCATAGGGGATCAACGGCCGTAAATTCGCCACGGACTGTGCAAACGCCCCCTGGACAGGGCGTGGCTTCCAGTTACCCTCGCTTTTGCAGACCACCAGAGTGAACAGGGACGCGGACATAATGAAGACCCAGAAGCCCCAGCCATAAAGTTCGGTCGTTGTAACCTCCTTGTTCAGGGCTGCCACCACCACAATAAGCAGGCAGGGATTCAGCACCACACCCAGGCTGCCACTCATGGCTGTAGTAGCAAGAGATAGTTGCCGGCCGGCGCCCGCACGACGCAGTTCGTCGTACACCACCCCCCCCACAGCAAGAATAAAGATGCCGGAGGCGCCGGTGAATGCAGTGGGGAAGGCGGTGGCAAAAATCATTACCGATGCAAGGATGGGAGCCGGCAGCTGATAGGGCTTGATAATGTTGATCAGCAATTCCGGAATGCGGGTCTGCTTGAGCATCATGCCCACCAGCACATAGAGGCCGATATTGATAAAGATCGAGGACAGATCGGTCATCATGCCAAAATAGATGGCAAGCCCGGAGGTATAACCGTCAATAAAGAAGAAGTATGCCATCGCAATGGCACCCATGATGGCGAACAGAGGTATGGCCAGCAGCGATGACGGCCGCAGCTCACCAGGCCCCATCCGCCCGGGTATAAGGAAGAATCGCACCACATTGATTACCATGAACAGCAGGAACACCGCCGTCCAGGCATGCTGTATGACCAGAGCATCTGCCGAGCCGGGCGAGGCCTCCAGGTCTCCCGTATAGCTCCGCAGGCCAATGATCATCAGGGCGTTGGTAAAAAACTGGCTGGCCTGGCTCAACTTCCACTCGCGCCGGTTGCGGGGCAGTCGCAGAGCAATATGGTCGGCATCCAGAGCCGCGATGGCCGCTGCCATCGCAAACATCGCAATGAACAGATACCTGGTCAAGCCCATATTGTTGAGCAGGAAATCCGCAAACCCCTGTTCAACAGACTTGAAAATGGCCAGTGCTTTGGACCCATGCTCAAGGTTGTACTGGTAAGCCTGATATTTCTTCTGGCACAGCTCTACATTTCGCTCGAGTGACTTGCGGATTGCGCCGGGGTCAGGTGGCGAGCTGAACAGCGCATCCGGATCGGGCTTATAGGCCTCAATGCGCCGCTTTACCTCGGCATCAATATCAACGTTGAGTTGGCAGGCAGGCTCGGTCGGACTGGGATCGAGCGTGTAATAGTTGGGCCAGGTCTGCTCCCCCACCCAAAGCAGCCGGGAATGCAGGGAGTTCCCCATTCCCAGCAACAACGTAAACATCAGAAGCAGCAGGAGCACCGCCCCGTGCAGGCGGTGCACGGGGTACAGCGTTTTTGTCCCGGCTGCTGAAAGCACTCGCCAGATCATGGAGGTCAACCCTTGCGTTTGGTTATTCGCGATTTTCCGCGGTACATTCGGTTGCTGTCGGGTTGCTTGCACACCGGATCTTGCTCATCAGGCCCAGCATCTTCGGATGATAGACCTCGCGGGCACCACCTGTACCATCGCGCAACTGCAAACGGTTCTCGCGGAACATTTCCTGGTACCCGGTGATATCCTCCTCAGGAATGCGGATCCACTGTTTATCCGGGATCGCCGCTTCCTGACGCTCGATCAGGTTCATGGCCTGCGGGAACATGCCCCATGCGACCTCCCTGGCCTTCTGGGCTTTCTCGTCACTCAGCACATCATCGCGAGCAACCAGCTGCAGCGTCAGCTGTGCCAGCGGGTAGTCCACGATACCTCCCTTGTCGCCAATGCCCTTGTACAATTCGAGCGCCTCATAGGCAAAAGCCGGAGCGTAGGCAGCGTCCACGGAACCATTATTGAATTTGCCGGCAAAGTTGGTGATATCGGAAGGCACAACGGTCGCCTTCACATGATTGACCATGTGAACCGCATCTTTCTGGTATTCCAGAGTCGCCATTCGCTTGCCTGCCAGCTCGGCTGCCGTGTCAATGCTTCGGTCGTCAACGAACAGGTAACCCGCGCCGGCCGGGAAAATGCCCAGCACTTCGTATTCGCCGTCTCTCATCAGGCTGGCCGCCCTCGGCTGGGCCAGGGTGGCCAGCAGCGTCTTGAGGTTGTTATAAGTGGGAAGGGCACCCACCGCACTGATGGTGCCGGTAAATCGGTTAAACGGACGAATACGGATATCCGTAGCGGCTACGGCATCGCACTGTCCGGCGCGAAAATCGCCCACCGCAACCCCTTCGTCAGTGTAGGGTTTGAGCTGCATGTCAACGCCATGGGCCTTCATCTCCAGGGCATAGTCCTTGACGATGTTATAGAAATCACCGTTGGCACCAATTACGTCAAATACACAGGTTTTGACTGTTTCGGCAGATGCCAGGGACGCCATCGACGCAAGCGTCAATGCTGCAAGGGATTTACGAATCATTCTTACCTCCGGGTTCGCTCATTTATTATGTTGTTCAGAGTAGTAACAGCACCGGCCAGCCTTCCTACAGAAGCCCGTCCAGGTCCATGGTTTCTACGCCTTCCATGTCACGCTGGTCGCTCAGTTTGCCAAAATAGGTGCTCGGGGTACGGTAGCCGTAGTGGGATGCCCAGTATTTGTCAGAGGCGAAAGTGACCACCAAGCGGGCAATCTCATCGATCAACCGGTACTTCTCCTGAACGTCAAAACTTTCTTCTGATGCCACAAACCGCGCAAGCACGTCTTCCAGAACATCATCCCGACCAAAGGTTTCCGCTGCGACAGCCTCCAGAGCCATGGACGCCCGCATGCCCTTCTCGACACTCAGGCGGGAACTGTTTTCCAGCACCTCCCAGGGGTCCGGCGACAGGTCGGGGCGGGTATCCGGCAGAAGCAGCCAGACCAGGCCGCGGATTGCATTGGGCAGCCCGGCCCACTTCTCGTTGTCCACACACTTGGCGGCGCGCTCTGCCTGAGCAGCGATATCACGGGGCACACCGGCAAGGGCCCCAGAGTTGGCATCATTCACAATCGCCTGCATACCCGTCAGCAGGCCCAGCAGGAAGGTAATTTCGTCGTACTCGTCAAAAAGAAAGGGGCATTCGGCATTCTCGGCAGCAGGGTCGAATTCGTAGGTTGCCATGGCGCGCTGAAAGGCTTTATAGCGCCGCTTGGCGACCAGCGCATTCAGCCGCTTGGCCCGCTCCCGGGCGTCTTTAGCCTGGTCAATGGCGCCGGCAAATTCGTAAGTGCGGTAGCGCAGCTCGGCTTCCCATGCTTCCTGTTCCGCACAGTTGGCTGAGAGCAGCATCAACAGCGAACCGGTTTCGTTCGGCGCATCCACCACCCGGGAGAAGGAGTACAGCAAAGGATCGACCGACTCACCCAGTGCGCACGCCATGCCCGTATCGGACATCTCCAGCACATAAGGCGTTGCTTCGGTCTCGGCATAGCCTTTGAGCACCCCCCCGGTTACCTTATAAACAGGGGTCATGAGCGGATTCGTGGAGCAGCCGGACAGCAGCAGCGCCGCCAGTATCGAAAGAATATACCGCGCACGCCCGGGGAATACGGAAAACCTGAGGAAATGAGAGGTCATAACTCGTCCTGTTCTGAAATTGTTTTTATCGGAATTATGGGGGATGATCCACCCGATTCCCACGCGATGTCCTTGTGTGTATAGCTCGGACCGGGGCCGGGCCAGCTCTCCCCTGAGCAGTTCAGCGATCGCAAGAGTGCGACGATTGCAACCAGACCAAAATGGCTCTGTTGCCAACAAGCCATGCCAATCAGGCCAATGGCCTGAAAAACGGGCCACGCATAAAAAAGGTTTATGCTTCACAAACAGCCACTTACTGACTGAAGGTTGCGGAAGACATTGTGTCAAATTTTTTGACGGAAAACTATGAACTTTTGCCGTTTCGTGACAGCCCGAGCATTAACATGACCTGGTCAGCCAGTCCGCCCAACCCCATGGGACCCTGCGGCCGATACCAGGTAATAGTCCAGCTCAGCGCCCCGGTGAGCATCCGCCGCACAATGAAAGGGTCCGCCTGCAGAGCTCCCTCCTCTTGCAGCCCACACAGGACGTCCATCCAGAGTTGCTCGTAGATGTCCCGCAACACCAGGACTTCTTCCTGCGCTGCCGATGACAGACTGCGCCATTCATACACCAGCACTGCCATCGCCTCTCCGGTCTGACCATTAACAGACTCCAGTTCGGCCAGCACCAACGCTTTCAACTTGCCATGCATATCCGGCGCAGCGTCCACCGCCGCCCGCATCATGGCGGTATTCAATTGGATTGTCTCCACCATGACCGCCTTGAGAATTTCTTCCTTGGTACGGAAATGATGAAACAGACTGCCCGACTGAATGCCCACCGCAGCAGCCAGATCGCGCACCGTCGTCCGCTCATAGCCCTTGTCCCGGAACAACCGGGCAGCCTCTCTGAGAAGCCGGCCACGGGCACTGTCCGGGTCGGAAACTTTATTTTGCTCAATCAGTGACTGAAGAAGCGGGTTGTGATTCACATGAGTATCCAGTGATCCGGTGAAAGTCGGCCGATTTTACCCGACCACCGGCTATTTACAAACCAAGCGCTTGCTTGGTATTGTCCATCAAAGATTATTTACAGGCACCTTCGAGAGGCTCTCCGCTCATGACTGACGACCAGCCAGACACCCAAAAGACCGTACGCATCGGCTGCTCTGCCGCATTCTGGGGCGACACGGAAACCGCTGCGGCGCAACTGGTGCGCAGCGGTAACATTGATTATCTGGTAGCGGATTATCTCGCCGAGATCACCATGTCCATCATGGCCGGACAGAAGATCAAGGACCCCGGTCAGGGCTACGCCCGGGATTTTGTCCAGACGGCGCTCGGCCCTCTGCTTACCGACATCAGGGAAAAAGGAATCCGGGTTTTGTCCAACGCCGGAGGGGTCAATCCCGTGGCCTGCCGGGATGCCTTGCAGGCCCTGTGCGAAGAGGCAGGTGTTGAGCTGAACATTGCGCTGGTACTGGGCGATGACCTGCTGCCGGACAAGAAGGCGTTAGCCGATGCAGGCACCACCGAAATGACCACCGGCGCGCCAATGCCCGGCAGGATGGTCAGCCTGAATGCCTATCTGGGCGCGCCTGGCCTGGTGGCGGCCCTGGAACAGGGAGCCGACATCATTATTACCGGGCGAGTGGCAGACAGTGCGTTGGTGCTTGCCCCTCTGGTCCACGAATTCGGCTGGGCATGGGACGATTACGATCGACTCGCCCAGGGCAGCCTGGCTGGCCACCTGCTGGAATGCGGAGTCCACGCTACCGGTGGCAACTTCACGGACTGGGAGGACGTAGCCAGCGGTTTTGACAACATGGGCTTCCCCATCGCCGAGGTCTCCGCCAGTGGTGATTTTTTTATCACCAAGCCGGACAACACCGGCGGTCAGGTCACCCGCGGCACGGTCGCAGAGCAGCTGGTTTATGAGATCGGCGACCCCCGGGCATACCTGCTTCCTGATGTCAGCTGTGACTTCACCCAGGTCACACTTGAGGAAACCGGTCCCGATCAGGTGACCGTAAGAGGAGCCCGTGGCCAGGCACCCACAGACAGCTACAAGGTATCCGGTACCTGGCCGGACGGGTTTAAATGCATGGTCACTTTCCTGCTTGCCGGCATGGAGGCCTCCAGGAAGGCACAGACTGTAGCAGAAGCCATTCTGCGCAAGACATCCCGGATGTTTGCCGACAGGGGACTGCCGGATTATTCGGAGACCAGCATCGAATTGCTGGGCACTGAAACCACCTACGGAGATCACGGCCGTCGCTCGGATTGCCGGGAGGTGGTAGTGAAGATCGGCACCGCCCATCCCCAAAAGGAGGCGCTGGTGTTGTTCTCCCGGGAGATTGCCCAGGCAGCCACGGGCATGGCTCCGGGGATCACCGGCATTGTAGGGGGACGGCCCACGGTGTGGCCGAAAATCCGGCTATGGTCCTGCCTGGTGCCCAAGGCGCAGGTATCTGTATCAGTGGACCTGGGAGGCACATCAACTCCGGTGGAGATTTCCACCAACGGCGGGTTTGATGATCGCTCTCTGCCGACGGTGGACCTGCCGGGTGCGAGCGGAAATACAGACACGACGGTACCGCTGGTCAGGCTGGCCTGGGCGCGCAGTGGCGACAAGGGTGACCACAGCAACATTGGCGTAGTGGCCAGGAAGACAGACTACCTTCCTTATATAGCTGCCGCGCTGACAGAGCAGGCAGTAGCGGATTGGATGCAGCATACACTGGATCCCCAGCGTGGAAACGTGACCCGCTGGGGAATGCCCGGAATTCAAGGCATCAACTTTTTGCTGGAACACAGCCTTGGTGGTGGGGGTGTAGCTTCATTGCGCATTGACCCTCAGGGGAAGGCGTTTGCCCAGCAGCTTCTGGAGTTTCCCGTGCCCGTACCTTCCGGACTCATTGCTGACTGATAACAGGTGTGCGATGCGCCTGGCGGGGGAGACTCCCTGTCAGCTGCCCGAACTTTCTACAAGGACTGATACATGAGCTACCAATCAATTTTTCAACCCGGTCTTTTTACGGGCCAGACATTTATTGTCACCGGCGGCGGTTCCGGTATCGGTCGCTGTACCGCCCATGAGCTTGCTGCCCTGGGTGCCCGGGTGGCACTGATAGGCCGCAAGCAGGAAAAAGTGGATGCCGTTAAGGCGGAGATCGAGAAAGACGGGGGCATTGCCTCTGCTCACAGCTGTGATATCCGCGAGGAAGAGTCGGTCAAGGCGACGGTGAAGGCGGTTATTGAGGAGCATGGGGGGCTGAACGGAGTGGTGAATAACGCCGGGGGCCAGTTTGCAGCTCCGCTGACCGGGATCAGTCAGAAGGGCTGGGAGACGGTGGTCCGGACAAACCTCACCGGTGGTTTTCTGATCGCCCGTGAGGCTTTCACCCAGGCGCTGAGCAAGTCCGGCGGGTCGATTGTGAATATCGTGGCGGATATGTGGGGCGGAATGCCCGGCATGGGGCATTCCGGAGCCGCCCGGGCCGGGATGGTAAATTTCACCCAGACTGCGGCGGTGGAGTGGGCGCCATCCGGGGTCCGGGTGAATGCAGTGGCTCCCGGCTGGATCGCATCCAGCGGCATGGACAACTACCCCGCCGACATGAAGGCGTGGATTCGCAGCCTGAAAGATGCGGTACCACTTAAGCGCATGGGGACTGAATCGGAGGTGAGCAGTGCCATATGTTTCCTGCTGAGCCCCGGCGCGGCTTTTATTTCCGGGGATTGCCTGCGGATTGACGGTGCCGCTTCCCAGGGTGGACGGGTCTGGCCCATGCCCAAGGCCAAGAATAACGAACCCTACAACGGCTTCCACCGGGCAACGACTCCGAACGTTCTTAAAGAAGACTGAGGTCAGGCAAGATGCAGTTATTGCAGAGCAACATTCTCCCCGGCTCCGAGGAATTCCGCGAGAATGCGGAGGCGATGGAGGCCCACATTCAGACCTTCCGCGAGGTGGAGCAAAAGGTGCTGGATCTGGCGGAGTCGGCCCGGGAGAAGTTCACCAAACGCGGCAAGTTGCTGCCCCGGGACCGGGTCAACCGGCTGCTGGACCGGGGTTCGGAGTTTCTGGAACTGTGCTCCCTGGCCGGCTACAAGATGCACGATGACAAGGATGGCAGCCAGGCCGGCGGTGGCATCATTGCCGGAATTGGCAGAGTGTGCGGCGTCCGTTGCCTGGTGGTCGCCAATAACAGTGCTATCAAGGGGGGCACGATCACCCCGGCCGGCCTGGACAAGACGCTGCGACTGCAGCAAATCGCCATGGAAAACAAGCTGCCGGTCGTCTCCCTGTCCGAAAGCGGCGGTGCCAACCTGAACTACGCCACCGACATTTTCGTACTCGGCGCCCGGGGTTTTGCCAATCAGGCACGTCTGTCTGCCGCTGGCATTCCGCAAGTCACTGTGGTCCACGGCAATGCCACCGCCGGCGGCGCCTACCAGCCGGGCCTGTCCGACTATGTGATTACAGTCCGTGAACAGGCCAAGATGTTCCTGGCCGGTCCGCCACTGCTTAAGGCCGCAACCGGCGAAGTGGCCACGGATGAGGAACTGGGCGGTGCCGAGATGCATGCAACCATCGCGGGCACGGCGGAGTACCTGGCGGAAGACGACGCCGACGGTATCCGCCAGGCACGTGAAATCCTCGGCGCCCTGCCCTGGAACGAACAATTGCCAGCACAACACGAACCGGAATGGGAAGAACCCCTGCATTCGCCCGACGAACTGCTGGGGGTGATCCCGGCCGATTCGAAAAAGCCCTACGACGTGAGGGAAATCCTCGCCCGTATCGCCGACGGTTCCCGTTTCCTGGACTTCAAGAACGGTTACGACGATCAGACCGTGTGCGGCACCATCCGCATCGAAGGTCACTCGGTGGGTATTGTCGGCAACAACGGCCCGATCACCGCCGGGGGCGCCACCAAGGCGGCGCAATTCATTCAGCTGTGTGACCAGGCGGGCACTCCGATCGTGTTCCTGCACAACACCACAGGCTTCATGGTCGGCACCCATTCTGAACAGAATGGCATTATCAAACACGGCTCAAAAATGCTGCAGGCTGTGGCCAACTGCCGGGTGCCGAAAATCGCCGTGGTGGTGGGCGGCTCCTACGGTGCCGGAAACTACGCCATGTGCGGCCGTGGCCTGGACCCTCGCTTTATTTTTGCCTGGCCCAACAGCCGCACTGCCGTCATGGGCCCTGCCCAGGCGGGCAAGGTGATGCGCATTGTCGCGGAGGAGAAGCAGCGGCGCAACGGCATGGAGCCGGATATCAAGACACTGGATTTTCTGGAACAGGCCACCGCCAGGAAACTGGAGGATGGCTCCACGGCCCTGTTCGGCACCGCCCGTTTGTGGGACGACGGACTGATCGACCCACGGGATACCCGTCGTGTTCTGGCCATGGTGCTGTCCGTTTGCCGGGAAGCTTCGGTCCGGTCTCTGAATCCGAACACCTTCGGGGTTGGTCGGTTCTAGGTTTTGCAGTGGCGGTTGTCCGGGAGTCCATGACCCGCAGGATTGCTGATCTTTGGGGCTGGAGTTATCGCTGTTACATGATTGCGCAGGTGAGACGACAGGTTTTGCCTGTTCCAGTCCGCAGTGGACTGGAACAAGCAAAATCAGTTCAACAGGAACGGAAAACGTTGCGGGCACTGGCATCAAATCAACAGACACGCACGCAACTAACACGCGAGCCGTAACAAAACAGGAGAACAAAAGTGAATTTTACCCAGGAACACGAGGCATTGAGAAAAACCGTCCGGGACTTCGTGCAGAAGGAGATTAACCCCCACTGCGACGAGTGGGAAGAAGCCGGTACGTTTCCCATTCATGAGGTGTTCAAGAAGCTCGGCAACCTCGGACTGCTGGGTATTCACAAGCCCACGGAGTATGGCGGCATGGGACTGGACTACAGCTACAATCTGGTGGCTGCCGAGGAACTGGGCATGGCCGAGTGTGGCGGTGTGCCGCTGGCGATCGGCGTGCAGACGGATATGTGTACACCTGCCCTGGCCCGGTTCGGATCGAATGAGCTCAAGGAGCAGTTTCTGGCCCCGGCCATAGCCGGTGACAAGGTGGGATGCATCGGCGTCAGTGAAGTGGGCGCAGGTTCTGATGTGGCGGGGCTGAAGACAACCGCCAGGAAAGACGGTGACGACTACGTCATCAACGGCTCCAAGATGTGGATCACCAACTCCCCGAAGGCTGATTTTATCTGCCTGCTGGCCAATACCTCTGACGACAAGCCCCACAAGAACAAGTCATTGATTGTGGTGCCCATGGACAGTCCCGGGATTTCCTTCAGCAAAAATCTGAACAAGCTGGGGATGCGCTCTTCCGAGACCGCCCAGGTGTTTTTTGACGACGTGCGGGTGCCCCAACGGTATCGCATCGGAGCCGAGGGTACCGGGTTCATGATGCAAATGGTGCAGTTCCAGGAGGAACGCATGTGGGCCGCGGCTAACATGCTCAAGGCACTGGAGAACTGCATCAACAAGACCATCGAGTACTGCCGGGAACGTTCAACTTTCGGCCAGCCGCTGATTAACAACCAGTCGATTCATTTCCGGATGGCGGAATTGCAGACCGAGGTAGAGGCGCTGCGGGCGCTGACCTACCAGGTCTGTGATCTGCACGTGCAGGGTAAGGATGTGACCCGGCTTGCTTCGATGGCGAAGCTGAAGGCCGGCCGGCTGGGGCGTGAGGTAACGGATTCCTGTCTGCAGTACTGGGGCGGCATGGGGTTCATGTGGGACAACCCGATTTCCCGGTCCTATCGTGATGTGCGACTGGCGTCGATTGGCGGCGGCGCGGACGAGATCATGCTTGGTATCATCTGCAAGCTGATGGGCACACTACCCGGTAAGAACGGATAAAGGGAGCCAGAGATGGAACAACTGCCGCACTGCGACACCCTGCTTCTGGAGAAGAAAGGACCGGCGCTGCACGTGAGGATCAATCGTCCGGAAGTGCGGAATGCGATGAGCCTGGAGATGGTGGCGGAACTTTCCACTGTGTTCAGCCTGGTGGAAAACGATGCAGCCATCCGGGCGGTGGTGCTCCGTGGTGCCGGAGGGCATTTCTGTGCCGGGGGTGACATCAAGGATATGGCGGGTGCCCGCGGCCAGCAGGCCGGGGAAGGCCGGGATGATCCGTTTTATCGGCTGAACCGGGCCTTCGGGCAAATGATTCAGCAGGTGAATGAGTCGTCGAAAGTGGTGATCGCTGTAGTAGAAGGCGCCGTAATGGGCGGTGGGTTCGGGCTGGCCTGTGTGTCGGATGTGGCGATTGCCGGGCCCACCGCGCGCCTGGCCATGCCCGAAACGACGCTGGGGGTGATTCCTGCCCAGATTGCGCCATTTGTGGTGGAGCGGATCGGACTGACACAGGCGCGGCGTCTGGCCTTGCTGGGCTTGCAGGTTGACGGCAACCAGGCCCGACAACTGGGGATTGTGCACGAGTGTGCGGAGTCGGAGGAGCGGATCGACGAACTGCTTGAGGCAGCCCTTGAACGAATCCGGCATTGTGCCCCCGGGGCCACTGCTGAAACCAAGGCACTGTTACACCGGGTGGGTCATGAGCCGATGCACACCCTGCTCGACGAGGCAGCAGAGGCCTTCGCCACGGCGGTTCGGGGAAAGGAAGGCCAGGAAGGCACTCTGGCGTTCATGCAAAAACGCAAACCCGCCTGGGCGGAAGACAGCCACTGAGCCATCCACAGCACCGACACAACACGCACTACAAGAGAGATTCAATGCATGCTGACTAAACTGCTGGTAGCGAACCGTGGGGAGATCGCGGTACGGATTATGAAAACGGCCCGCTCGCTGGGCTACCGCACGGTGGCGGTATATTCCGAAGCGGACGCCCGGGCCCTGCATGTAGAGATGGCGGACGAAGCTGTGTGCATTGGTCCGGCTCAGGTAGCAGAGTCCTACCTGAACGTGGCGGCCATTCTGGATGCGGCCCGCAGGACCGGGGCGGATTGTGTGCACCCCGGGTACGGTTTTCTGTCGGAAAATGCCGGTTTTGCCAGGGCCTGCAAGGACGCAGGGCTGGTGTTTGTCGGCCCGCCCGAGTCAGCCATCGAGCTGATGGGCAGTAAGCGTCGCTCGAAGATCGCCATGCAGGAGGCCGGAGTGCCGGTAGTGCCCGGTTTCGAGGGGGACAATGCCACCGATGAGGAGCTGATTGAGGCAGCGGCAAATATCGGCTACCCGCTGATGCTCAAGGCCTCGGCGGGCGGTGGTGGTCGCGGTATGCGGCTGGTGGAAAGTGAATCGGAACTGGCAGACAATATCAAACGGGCCAGGTCCGAAGCCCGTCAGGCCTTCGGTGATGATGAGCTTATTCTTGAAAAAGCCGTGATTGAACCGCGCCATATCGAGATTCAGGTGTTTGCCGATCGGCACGGCCATGCAGTCCATCTTGGGGAGCGGGATTGCTCGGTGCAGCGCCGCCACCAGAAGGTGGTAGAGGAAGCGCCGTCCCCGTTTGTGACCCCGGAACTCCGGCAGTCCATGGGCGAAGCCGCCGTGAAAGCCGCCCTGGCCTGCCATTATGAAGGCGCCGGAACCGTGGAATTCCTGGTGGACAAGAACCGGAATTTCTACTTCCTGGAAATGAACACCCGCTTGCAGGTAGAACACCCGGTCACTGAGCTGATTACCGGACAGGATCTGGTGGCCTGGCAGCTGGCAGTGGCCGAAGGTCAGGTGCTCCCTCTTTCCCAGGACAGCATCCGCCTGGACGGCCATGCCATTGAAGTACGTCTCTATGCGGAGGACCCTGCCAATCAGTTCACGCCACAGACCGGGGAGCTGCTGGGATTCGCACCGGCTGAAGGTGACGGTATCCGCTTTGACAGCGGTGTGCGCGCTGGCGATCAGGTCACCCCTCATTATGATCCGATGCTTGCCAAGGTGATCGCCTGGGGCAAGGATCGCAATGAAGCCCGACGCCGGCTGATCCGCGCACTGGAGGATACAACCATCTTCGGCGTGACCACCAACCGCTGGTTTCTGAGCCGTATCGTGTCCCACCCGACATTCGGTAAAGGGGAGGCAACCACCGCCTTCCTGAGCAAGGAATTCCGGGAAGATGATTCGCTTTCTCCGCTTGAGATCAGTGAGCAGGAGCTGGCCCTCGCAGCAACCATTGCATGCCAGACTGACAATGGCAGGGCAGGCTGGAGTAATGCACCGGCCACTGAAACGCCGGTGGTGCTTCGGTATCAGGACCAGACCTTTGAACTGATGGCGCGGCACAGCAGCGAACAGATGCTGGTACGCATGGGAGAGGAAAACCGGGAAATTACCCTCCGGAGTGCAAGCTCTGGCGTACTATGCATCATCGACAGGGGGGTTCGTCAAAGGTGCCAATATCAGCGGCACGGCGATGACCTATATTTGCAGCTGCTCGGACGGGCGGTCATGGTAACCGATGTTACCCATCAGCCCGCTGCCGGGGCGACAAATTCCGGAAGCGGCCGGATACAGGCCGCCATGGACGGCGCAATTATCGACGTGCCGGTCAGAGCGGGCCAGGTCGTAAAACAGGGTGACACCCTGATGGTGCTGGAAGCCATGAAAATGGAACATCCGGTCAAGGCCGACCGGGACGGTGTCATCCGCGACCTGTTCGCCGGGGTTGGCGATCAGGTCAAACGGAATCAACTGCTGGCCGAGGTCGAAGCCGGTCAGTCAGCCGACACCGGCACGGACTCCTAGCAGCCTGTCGGATTTAAGCAATCGCCGCGAGCAAGATGGGAAGCAGCGCGGCAGATCAGCCTTAAGTCCGACAGGCTGCCAGCAGCACCACCATGCTGTCGCCGCCAGGCATCCGGGAAACACACTCAGCTATCAACCTACCCCTGACGGACGACATAATGACACAAGATACCGTAACCGCCCGCGACCTTGCCCGCAGCCTGCCCGGCATTGCCAGGCGGCTTCCTGCCATCATCAAAGGCTTGTACTACTTTTCCGTCGGGGATAAAAAGAAAGAACTTACCCTGGGCACACTGGTTGAAAACAATGCCCGCAGGTACCCCGACCGCCCGGCAATCAAGTACGAAGACCGGGAGATCAATTATGCTGACTTTAACGCCTGGGCAAACCGCATCGCCCAGTATCTGCGTGGGCAGGGTCTGAAAAAAGGCGATGCGATTGCGGTATTCCTTGAAAACCGTCCTGAACTGCTGGCAGTCGTGACCGGCGCCGCTAAAATCGGCGTGGCCTGCGCCATGCTCAACACCTCCCAGAAAGGCCGCGTTCTGGAACACAGTATCAACCTGGTCAAACCGCGCATGGTGGTGGTCGGCGAAGAACTGATCGAAAGTTTTGAAGCGGTCCGCAAGGATATCAAGGTGGACCACGCCAACCCGTTCCAGTTCCTCGCGGATACCAACACCCTGAACATCTTCGGGGATGCGCCGGAAGGCTACGTCAATATGGCGGAAAAAGTGGCGGCCCATAACAGCACCAATCCCACGGTGACGAATCCGCCCAGAATGGGCGACACGGCCATTTATCTGTACACCTCCGGTACCACCGGACTGCCCAAAGCGGCCCCTGGCTCCCACCAGAAGTTTGTGCGCGCCTACGGCGGCTTCGGCCTGATGTCCGTGGGGATGAAACCCGAAGACGTCCTTTACTGTACACTGCCCCTCTATCACGGCACCGCCCTGGTGATCTGCTGGGGCAGCGCATTGGCCGGCGGGGCCTCCATCGCCCTGCGCCGCAAGTTCTCTGCCAGCCAGTTCTGGAATGACGTACGCAAATTCCAGGCAACCACCTTCGGCTACGTGGGCGAGCTCTGCCGCTACCTGCTGAACCAGCCACCCAGCGACCAGGACCGCAATCATACTCTGACCAAGATGCTGGGTAACGGCCTGCGCCCATCCATCTGGAAGGAGTTCAAGGAGCGCTTCGGCATCGAAACAGTCGTCGAATTCTATGCTTCGAGTGAGGGTAATGTCGGTTTCAGCAACTTCTTCAACATAGACAACACAGTGGGCTTCTCCACAGCCCCCTACAAGCTGGTAAAGTTCCACGAGGGAACCCGTGACCCGGTCCGCAACGAAAAAGGCTTTCTGGAAGAAGTAAAAAAAGGCGAGCCGGGGCTGCTGCTGGGCGAAATCACCAGGAAATGGATGTTTGAAGGCTATACCCAGAAAGAAGCCACCGAGAAGTCCATAATCCGGGACGGTTTCAAAAAGGGTGACCAGTGGTTCAACACCGGCGATGTGTTGCGGGAAATCGGGTTCGGCCACCTGCAATTCGTCGACCGCATGGGTGATACTTTCCGCTGGAAAGGCGAGAACGTGTCCACCACGGAAGTGGAGAACATCATCGATGGCTCCGGCATGGTGGAGGAAGCCATCGTGTACGGCATCGAGGTTCCCAACACTAATGGCAAGGCCGGCATGGTGACCCTGGTGCCGCAGGATAACTTCGAGATTCAGGCCCTGTTCGGTTATCTGAATGACAACCTGCCACCTTATGCCATTCCGGTATTTATCCGTGTCACCGATGCCATCGAGAAAACCGGTACCTTCAAATACCGCAAGGTAGACATCCAGAAGCGCGGTTATGCACTGGACAACGATACAGACGATGTCTTCGTCTGGTTGCCAAAAACCGACGGCTATACACTTCTGACGCCCGAACTGGTCAAGGATATTGATGCCGGCAAGGTTCAGTTCTGAGCTGGACCTTGCCTTCAATGACAGCAGCCTGCCAACATCAGTGGAGGGCAGGCATGCTGGTCCCTCTTGCCAGGCACGCCCACCCTTCAGAGATACAATCTGCATCATCAAACCACGATCAACGGACCTTAGAAGTGTTAACCTGACCACCTGCTTATTAACTTCTACAGGAGGCGACCCCATGCACGTTTTGATTGCCGGTGCCAACGGACAGATCGGGCAACATTTGCTGAAGGCGATGGCCGACAGCAAGCATGAGGCCCGGGCGCTGATCCGGGATGCGGAACAGGGCGCGAAGCTGCAGTCGCTGGGTGCCACCGAGACGGTGGTCGGCGATCTGGAACAGGATTGCAGTGAGGCCATGCGCGGTTGTGACGCAGTGGTTTTCACTGCGGGCTCCGGCCCTCACACCGGACCGGACAAGACCATTGATGTGGACCAGAACGGCGCCATCCGGCTGATTGATACCGCCTGGAAGATGGGTATCAGGCATTTCATCATGGTAAGCAGCATGCGGGCAGAAGAACCCGAAAACGGCCCGGAGAAACTGCGCCATTACCTGCACGCCAAGCACAAGGCCGACGAACACCTGCGCGCCAGCGGTCTGTCCTACACCATCGTCCGCCCGGGCAAACTGACCAACGAGCCGGGGACTGGCAAGGTGAGTGTCGGCGAGAAACTGGAATTCGGCGAGATTCCCCGGGAGGATGTTGCCAGGGCCTTACTGGCAGTCATCAATGAAGGGCCTACAGGCTGCGACGGGTTTGATCTGATTTCCGGCGACAGCCCGGTAGCCGAGGCGGTCTCGATGTTCGTGCGTCCGGCCTCGTAGCCTGCATCGTTCGGGGCGGCCGCGAGAATCCGGCCTGCGAGCTCCAGCGTTGGAGTGGGGCCGTTATCTCTTTTCAGGACACGCCCGTGAACCCATCCATGGGGGGCCCGGGCGCAGCCATCCCTGGCTGCTTACGGTCCTGACAAGAGATAACGGCCCCACTCTCATTAACTGCGGAGATATCTCCGGGTGTATAGCAGGGAGGACGACGGCCAGTAATTGTCAGGATACTGGCGGTACGTTTTGATATACGTTTACAGCGTAATTCCACTTCAAGGGACTGATAATTTACATTTCCGGCCTATCGCCGATCTTGGCGATCCCGGCCTGAGTCGGTAACATTGTCTTTTTTCCGACATCTTTTCCTTGTTGCACCTTTCAATTCCTGACCCGGGCGTTCGTCATGCTTGAAAAACTGTTCCAGCTCCAGTCCCATGGCACAACGGTCCGTAAGGAAGTGGTTGCCGGCATCACCACATTCCTCACCATGGCCTACATTATTGTGGTCAACCCCAGCATTCTGTCCGCCACCGGCATGGATTTCGGCGCTGTGTTTGTGGCCACCTGTCTGGCGGCCGCCATCGGCACCCTGATCATGGGCCTCTGGGCCAACTACCCTATCGCGCTGGCACCCGGTATGGGGCTGAACGCCTTTTTCTCCTTCACTGTCGTCGGCAGCATGGGCTACAGCTGGCAGGTGGCATTGGGGGCGGTCTTCCTGTCCGGCTTCATCTTCTTCCTGCTGAGCATTTTCAAGGTCAGGGAATGGATCATTAACAGCATCCCTCTGTCCCTTCGCTTCGGCATTTCTGCCGGCATCGGTTTCTTCCTGGCCCTGATCGCCTTCAAAAATGCCGGCATTGTGGTGGACAATCCGGCTACCCTGGTCGGCCTGGGCGATGTAAAAGTACCTGAGGCGCTGTTGTTCTTTGGTGGTTTTGTGTTGATCTGCGCCCTGTCCTTCCGGCAGATCACCGGCGCGGTAATGATTGGCATTCTGGCAGTCACGGTGATGGCGATGATGTTCGGCATGGTGGAGTACGACGGGTTGGTGTCCGCCCCACCCAGCCTCGCGCCCACGTTTATGGAAATGGACATCGCCGGGGCCCTCAATGTGGGAATGGTGAGCGTAATCTTCGCTTTTCTGTTCGTAGACCTGTTCGACACCTCCGGCACCCTGATCGGTTCCGCCCAGCGTGGCGGCCTGCTGGATAAGGACGGCAAACTGCCCCGCCTGGGCCGGGCACTGATGTCGGATTCCGTCGCAACAATGTCGGGCGCCGCGCTGGGTACCTCGACAACCACCAGCTATGTGGAGTCCACCGCAGGCATTTCTGCCGGTGGCCGTACCGGTCTGACCGCCGTGGTCGTGGCTGTGTTATTCCTGGCCTGCCTGTTGTTCTCACCGATTGCCAGTGTCATCCCCGCCTATGCCACTGCGCCGGCACTGCTCTACGTCGCCGTGCTGATGGCAAGCGGCCTGAAACTGATTGACTGGGACGATATCACTGAGGCGGCCCCGGCCGTGGTCACCGCCCTGATGATGCCGCTGACCTTCTCTATCGCCAACGGCATTGCTCTGGGCTTTATTACCTATGCGCTGCTCAAGGCGGCCAGTGGTCGCTGGTCCCAGCTTAATCCCGCCGTTGTGATCATAGCCGTGGTGTTTGTGCTGAAGTTTATTTTCCTGGAA
This sequence comes from Marinobacter sp., assembly GCA_014359475.1. GTDB lineage: Bacteria > Pseudomonadota > Gammaproteobacteria > Pseudomonadales > Oleiphilaceae > Marinobacter. The sequence goes on from JACIZI010000003.1 coordinate 81,932, forward strand.
GCGGCTTGAGCCGCTTCCCGTCTGATCCGCCGCATTGGTGTGGAGATTGTCGAGGTGGCCGCCATGATTGACCTGCCGGACCTGGGTGGTTCCCGCCGCCCCGGGGAGGAAGATCTGGAGCTCTATACCGTCTGCTCGTTTACGGACGATTAAGTCCGACAGGCTGCCAGGCCCTCCGACGCTGTGGCCAGTGGCGCGCCGGAGGGGGTAAACTGCTGCTGACCCGACCAAGGAATCAGGAGCATCATGCAGGACTACCAGCATCACTGGAAAGACGGCACCCCCGTCCACCTCCCCCTCGGCAAGATTGTCTGTGTCGGGCGCAACTACGCCGCCCATGCCAGGGAACTGGATAATCCCGTGCCGGACGAGCCACTATTGTTCATCAAACCGGCTAGCTCCGCGGCATATCTGACACGCCCCTTGAGAATCCCTGCAGGCCGTGGCTCCGTGCATTTCGAGACGGAACTGGCGGTACTGATCGGACGTCCGCTGACCGCCGCATCCCCGGAGGAGACTGGCCAGGCCATTCTGGGATACGGGCTGGCACTGGACCTGACCCTGCGGGATCTGCAGTCGCAGCTTAAAGCCCAGGGCCATCCCTGGGAGCGCGCCAAGGGTTTTGATGGTGCCTGCCCTCTCTCTCCGTTTATCAGCAGCGATCGGGTAGACCCCCTCACGGCCCGTTTCACCCTGGAAGTGGACGGCAAGCAACAGCAATCCGGTGACGCGCGGGAAATGCTGATGCCGGTACGGGAACTGATTGCCCACATCAGCGGTCAATTTACCCTGATGCCCGGGGATGTGGTGCTGACCGGTACACCCAAAGGGGTCGGTCCGTTGCAGGCAGGACAGGCGTTGTCGCTGGAACTCGGCGACGATTTATTTGTCGGGACTCATGTGGCATAAGGCTGGGTACACTATGAGCAAAAAACCGGTTACTTCAAGAAGCGGTCGTTTTTTCAAACTGGCCGGCATGACGGCCTCAGTGGCAGGCCAGTATGCAGGCCAACGGGCACGGCGGATGTTCCGGGGCGATGATGAAGTTGCCCGGTCGGAGAGTTATACCCGGATGGCTGGCCAGATCGCCGGCACTCTGGGAGAAATGAAAGGGGCGGTCATGAAGGTGGGGCAGATAGCCTCCCAGACCCAGGACTTCTTGCCCAAAGAGTTTTCCGATGCCCTCCAGACCCTGCAGAAAGAAGCTCCCCCTATGCCCTTCGAGGTGATTCTGGAGCAGGTGGAATCGGAACTGGGGAAGCCGGTAGGCGAGCTGTTCGAATACTTTCAGGAAACGCCCTATGCGGCGGCCTCTATCGGCCAGGTGCATCGCGCCCGGCTGCATGAAGGCACGGATGTAATCGTAAAAGTGCAATATCCGGGGGTAGATGAATCCTGCGACTCCGATCTCAGGCAGCTGCGTATGGCGTTGCGGCTGGGTGGACTGCTGAAGATGCCCAAGGCGTCGGTGGACCAGCTGTTCGGGGAGATCCGCGAGCGCCTCAAGGAGGAGCTGGATTACGAGAATGAAGCTCGCAATATCGAACTGTTCCGGGAGTTCCACAAGGATCAGCCGTGGGTAGTCATTCCGGCGGTGGTTGCGGGCCATTCCTCACGACGGGTGCTGACCATGGAGCTGGTGGAAGGCGATCATGTGAGCAAGGTGACCCCGGACCGCTACAGCCAGGAGACCATTAATCTGATCGGCCACCGTATCTTCACGACCATGGCGGATCAGCTATTTCGCTTCCAGTGCATTCATGGCGACCCTCACGCCGGTAACTTTGCCTATCGGCCCGATGGCTCAATCATCATGTATGATTTTGGCTGTGTGAAGAAGCTGAAGCCGGAGATTGTGGATTCCTACTGCAAGGCACTGGTTGCGGCAATTCAGGAGGACTATCAGGCTCTGGACCGGCATCTGATTTCGTTGGGTGCACGGGTGGAGTCGCAGCCGGCGGTGGATGAGGGCTATTATGCGATGTGGCGGGATATTCTGATTCAGCCGTTTGCCTCTGATGAGCCCTATGATTTCTCGGAATCTGAGCTGCACAAGCATGTGGCCTCCAGGGCGCGGACGGTGTTCAGGTATCTGGAGTATTTCAAGCCGCCGGTGGAGAGTATTTTTATTGACCGGATGATTGCGGGGCATTACTGGATGCTGAAGCGGTTGGGGGTGCAGGCGGCTTTTCGGGAGGAGCTTCGCCGATACCTTGGGCTGGAGCACTAACTCTGGCCCCAGCCTTTTAGGTTTGGTGCGGGTCAGACAGGGGGATTCCCTTTCCAAAACACGCCCGTGAATACATCCATGTAGGGCTCGGGCGCAGCCATCCATGGCTGCTTACGGTTTTGGAAAGGGAATCCCCCTGCCCGACTTACTGACCCCGCCGATACCGCCTGTTTACAGAAAACGCTTCACCCATTCTTCCACACCTTCCGATGCCCCTTTCCGGATCACCTGCGCCCTTGAAACCGAGGCCGGTTCGCCCGGGTCGATGACGGTGACGGGTACATCGAAGTCCACTTCGTGGACCAGTCCGGCTGCCGGATAGACTTGCAGTGATGTTCCGACGATCAGGAGGTGGTCGGCGGTTCGGACCACGTCGGCGGCTTTTTCCAGCATGGGGACTTCTTCGCCGAACCAGACGATGTGCGGCCGCAGCTGGAATCCCCGATCGCAGGTGTCGCCCGGTTTGATGTCGTTGTAGCCGATGTCGTAGATCAGTTCCGCGTGGACGGAGCTGCGGGCTTTGGTGAGTTCACCGTGCAGATGCAGTACGTTGGTGGAGCCGCCGCGTTCGTGGAGGTCGTCGACGTTCTGGGTGATCACGGTAACGCGGTGGCGGGCTTCCAGTTCGGCCAGCAGGCGGTGGGCCTGGTTGGGCTGAACGTCTTGCAGTTGGCGGCGGCGCTGGTTGTAGAAGCGCAGGACCAGGTCGCGGTTGCGCTGGAAGGCTTCGGGGGTGGCTACGTCATACACGCTGTACTTTTCCCACAGTCCGCCATTGTCGCGGAAGGTGGAAAGGCCACTTTCAGCGCTGATGCCGGCGCCGCTGAGTACCACGATATGCTGTCCCATCAGTCGAAGATCTTGCCGGGGTTGATGATGCCGTTGGGGTCGAATACCTGCTTGATGCCCTTGAGGTAGGCTATTTCCGCTTCGCTGCGGGTGTAGTGCAGGTAGGGTTTCTTGGTTATGCCGACTCCGTGTTCGGCAGAGACGCTGCCCTGGTATTTTTCGACGATTTCAAATACCCATTTGTTGACCTGTTGGCACTTCTCGAAGAAGTCTTCTTTGGCCATGTCTTCCGGCTTCAGAATATTCAGGTGCAGGTTGCCGTCGCCGATGTGGCCGAACCAGATGATTTCAAAGTCCGGGTAATGCTCGGTCACCACCGCATCGATTTCCTGCAGGAAGCCGGGCACCCGGGAGACCACGACGGAGATGTCGTTTTTGTAGGGCGTGCGCGGGGCAATGGATTCGGAGATCCGTTCCCGCAACTGCCACAGGTTCCGGGCCTGGGTTTCGCTCTGGCTGATCACGCCGTCCAGTACCCAGCCTTCTTCCACACATTGTTCGAACAGGGCCATGGCATCGTCCATCACCTCGTCGGACACGGCCTCAAATTCCAGCAGCGCATAGTAAGGCGCTTCCGTTTCAAACGGTGCCGGCACCTGGCCGTGAGCCAGGACGTGTTGCATGGCCTGGTGGGAGAAGAACTCGTAGGCAGTGAGGTCGATTTTTTTCTGGAAGGTCTGCAGCACGTCCATGGTGTTGGTCAGGTCGCCCAGGCCCAGCACCAACACGGTGAGGTTGTGTGGCTGGCGTGACAGTTTCATGGTGGCCTCGGTGATGAAGCCCAGGGTGCCTTCGGCACCGATAAAGAGGTGACGCAGGTCGTAACCGGTGTTGTTCTTCTCCAGGTCCTTGTTCAGGTCGAGAATATCGCCTTTGCCAGTGACCACCTTCAGGCCCGCCACCCAGTCCCGGCTCATGCCGTAGCGGATGACCTTGATGCCGCCGGCGTTGGTGGAGAGGTTGCCACCCAGCTGGCTGGAGCCTGCGGAGGCGAAATCCACCGGGTAATAGAGGCCGTTATCTTCGGCAAAGTTCTGCAACTGCTCGGTTACCACGCCGGCCTGGCAGCGCACGGTGCGGTCGCTGGCGCTGAAGTCAAGGATCCGGTTCATGTTGTCGAACGCCACCACCACTTCGCCGTTGGCAGCTACCGCACCGGCACTGAGGCCGGTGCGACCGCCGGAGGGCACCAGGGCAACCCGGTTCTCGTTGGCAAACCTGACCAGTGCCTGCACCTGCCCGGTGGTTTTGGGTAATACGATGGCGGTGGGCTTAGGCGCGTGGATCCTGGTCCAGTCCTTGCCGTAGTTTTCCAGGTCGGCAGGATCGGTGAGGACTTTGCCGGGGGCATCGCCGGATGCCATCAGGTCCTTCAGGGAGGCAATGATCTGTTCAGCGTTCATGGGAAATTCAGTCTCGTCCGGTTCCGGTTACCTGCCTGCTGCCCGCCGGGGCCGGGGGATTGATTCAGACAATGCAACGCGCTGTGAAAGTCTGCGTTTATGGTATCATACCGCCCCTGTTCTGTGAGCCGGGCTGACGATCCCCGGCTGCAGGTCATTTCATATGACGGAAAGGTTCGGAAGCTAGCCCATGTCAAATACGTCTCTCGAAAAGAGCAAAATCCGGATCCTGCTGCTGGAAGGCGTGCATCAATCTGCTATTGATACCCTGAATGCCGCAGGCTATACCAACATCGAGTACCTGTCTCACTCACTGGCCGAGGAAGACCTGATCGAGAAGATTGCCGATGCGCACTTCGTCGGGATTCGTTCGCGCACCCAGCTGACCGAGAGTGTGCTTGAGGCTGCCAAAAAGCTGGTGGCTGTGGGTTGCTTCTGTATTGGTACCAACCAGGTCAACCTGCAGGCTGCGACCCGTCGCGGCATCGCAGTATTCAACGCCCCCTTCTCCAACACCCGCTCTGTGGCCGAACTGGTACTGGCCCAGGCCATTCTGCTGCTGCGCGGCGTACCGGAGAAGAGCGCCAGGGCGCACCGGGGTGAATGGCTGAAATCCGCGAAAAACAGCTACGAAATCCGCGGCAAGAAGCTCGGCATTATCGGCTACGGCAACATCGGCACCCAGTTCAGTGTGCTCGCTGAAGGCCTGGGCATGGACGTATACTTCTACGATGTCGTCTCCAAGCTGCCGATTGGTAATGCCACTCAGGTCGGCACCCTGCAGGAGCTGCTGAACATCGCCGACGTGGTGTCGCTGCACGTGCCGGAGACTCCGGCCACCCGTTATATGTTCAAGGCCGAGCAGTTCGCCCAGATGAAGCCGGGCTCAATCCTGATGAACGCTTCCCGGGGCACTGTTGTCGATATTGATGCACTGGCTGAGGCGCTTTCGTCCGGCAAGCTACTGGGTGCCGCCGTTGACGTTTTCCCGGTTGAGCCGAAGTCCAACGACGAGGAATTCGTATCACCGCTGCGGGAATTTGACAATTGTATCCTGACCCCGCATGTGGGCGGCTCCACCATTGAGGCCCAGGAAAATATCGGCCGTGAAGTGGCCGAAAAACTGGCCATGTACAGCGACAATGGCACCTCCGTCTCTTCCGTAAACTTCCCGGAAGTGGCCCTGCCGTCGCACCCGAACCAGCATCGTCTGCTGCATATTCACGAGAACGTGCCGGGTGTCATGTCCGAGATCAACCAGGTGTTCTCCGAGAACGGCATCAATATATGCGGTCAGTACCTGCAGACCAGGGAAGACATCGGCTACGTGGTGGTGGATGTCAACAAGGAATACGGCGAGCTGGCCCTGGAGAAGCTGCGCCAGGTGAAGGGCACCATTCGCTGCCGGGTACTGTTCTGATACCCCACTGCCCTGACGTATCGAAAGCCGGAGCGGGAAGTCCCCCTCCGGCTTTTTTGTTTCATTTCAGGCCATTTCCTTGCGGGGTGACGAAGATGTAACTCGTCGGCTGCAGATTTTCCTTGAGATAACGCCAGTAAGGCCCATGGTTATAAGAGCAGGATGAAATCGTTACATCCTCTGAAACCAAGAGAAGGAGAAACCTATGTCTCTGAAAGAGTCTTTGCAACAGAAACTGGAAACCCAGACCGAATACTGGAGCAAGCAGGTTCAGGCCCTTCAGGCGGAAGCCGATGAGAAAATGGCCAAGGCGAAGGATGACCAGGCGGAAGCCAGGATCCAGAAAGAGATGTCAGAGAAGATAGAAAGTCTGGAGAACCAGATTGAAGAAGCCCGCCAGAAGCTCGCTGAAGTCAAGGACAGCAGCGAAGACAAGCTGTCGGAGCTGAAGGCCACCATCAACGACTGGCTGCCGAGCAATACCAACTGATACGGAAGGATGTGTCAGCCGCCCCCGGGGCCGGCTGACACACTCCTGGAGCTTTACTGGGCCATCGGCACCAGTGTCAGTTCCACACGACGGTTCTGTTCCCGCCCGGCAGCCGTATCGTTCGAGGCAACCGGCTGACGCGGGCCATAGCCGACCGCACGGGTGCGGCTGGCATCAATGCCCCGGTCCAGCAGGAAATCGCGAACGGCACCAGCCCGACGCTCACTCAGCAATTGGTTGTAATCCCGTGAGCCGGTGCTGTCAGTGTGCCCCTCGATACGAATACTGGTCTTGTCGAATTCCTTCAGAACAACGGCCACGGACTCCAGCGTGTCCTGGAAGGAAGGCTTGATGGTGGACTGGTTTACATCAAACGTAATGTTACCGGGCATCACCAGGTCGATCTGATCGCCATTGCGAACCACCCGCACACCGGAGCCCTCCAGCTTACGCCGCAACTGGGCTTCCTGGCGATCCATGTAATAACCGATACCGCCACCTACGGCGGCGCCAGAAGCGGCACCGATCAGAGCACCCTTGCCCCGGTCACTTTTACTGGATGTGGCCGCACCTACAGCGGCACCCCCAATCGCGCCGATGATACTGCCTTTAGTGGCACTGGAGGTTTTCTCCTCACCGGTATAGGGATCATAGGTCATGCAACCACCCAGACCCAGGGCGGCTACCATACTTACTGCGACTATTGATTTTTTCACAAACAACCTCTCTTTCACTGCAATGAAAACCTAGCCCGCCCTGGAGACAGGCGCGGGGTCCTGCTTTGAGAACGTATCAACAATGGTGTTGAACACCGTTGCCTGAAGATCCTGGGCCTCATTCACCAGGTGATGGCGTCCGTCGGGAATGCGCACTTCCTCGACGGAGGCGAATTTGTTCCGCAATATCCTCAGGTTATGTTGCCAGTCCACGGTCAGGTCCTTCTCTCCTTGCACCACCGTCAGCGGAAAGTCCACCGGCCGTGCGGATTCAATATGGGGCACCCACTGACGCAATGCCGATACCCAGTCGACGTGAACCGCCCTGGCCTGCAGCGGGTCATGCTCCCGCAGGAATTGCAGAAACCGGGAGTCGCCGCTGTTTTCTGCAAATACCCGACGCCAGCGAGACAGGAAGGGCTTCACCACCGAATGCAGTACCCGCGCACCCAGCCAACCCATGGGACGCACCAGAGGCGCCAGCAACACAACCTTCCGGAATACCGATGTTTCGGTGTTGAGCCCGTTCGACAACAGGTAGTCGATCAATATTCCTCCACCGGTACTCTGCCCCACGGCAAACCAGGGGCTCCTGATCCGGCCGCGCATCCGCGCCAGCATGTCACACAGAACCTCCTGGTACTCCAGGAAGCTGCTGATGGCTGCCGGTGTCCCGCTGGACAGTCCATGCCCGGGCTGATCATAGGCCAACACGTCAAATCCGGCCCCCAGACAACGATCTATCAACTGGGTATAAAGTCCGACATGATCGAAGTAACCATGGAAGATGAACACTGTTCCCTTTGGCTTGCGGGTCTCCGGAAGATGGTAATAATGCACCACCACCCGGTGACCGGCAGCATCCACAAACCCCTGATGGTATTCCACATCCGGGTGCTCCACCCAGAGGTCCAGCCCGTAGTAGCGGCAATACGCTACCATTTCGTCAGGAAGTTGCTCCTGACGGGCCGGATCAAAAGGCCGGAGTTTTTCCAGCAGCGAACTTCGATCCCAGTCAGGTATCTTTATGCTATCTGTTTTCCAGTACACTTGGGGTTACACGCCTGTCATCAGTTTGGGTTCCATTGTGCAGGTTAAAGACTAGCACAGCCGGAGACCCGGAGGGCAGCCGGATATCCGACGTTTCCGTTATGGCCGCCGGCACATCACAACGCCTGTCACCGGAGCCATAGGACAGAGACCGGCTGTTTCCAGCAGCCTGTCGGGCTTAAGGCTAATCTACTGCGCCGGCGGGAAAACGGCTCATATTTCCCGGCTTTTTCGTTGCATAGAACCACTATGCGCCTCAAAATCCAGAAAATCTGCGCTCGCTTTCCCACCTTGCTCGCGACGATTGCTTAAGCCCGACAGGCTGCTAGTATTATGTGACCGGCCCGGATGGCCATCCGGATGATACGCAGAAGTAAATCACGGAGAAACCGATGCTTCAGACTGCCCTTGAGCACAGCCTGAAAGAAGTTTTACAGCGCCTTGTAAAGCCCCTGCTGCACCCGGCAATTCCGGTACGGGCGCAACGGTCGATGATTCGCAAGGCCTACCTGGCCTCGACCCCACCGGCCGGTTGCCGTTTCGAGCACATGACCCTGGGCGGCATTCCTGTCACCCGAACCCGGTGCGAAGACAGTGACCCGGCGCGAGCCATTCTGTATCTCCATGGTGGCGCATATATTATCGGATCACCGGATACCCATCGCGGTATCACCGGCCACCTTTGCGTATCGAGCGGTGCCAGCGTGTATGCCGCAGACTACCGGCTGGCCCCGGAAGCCCCCTTCCCGGCGAGCCTGGAGGATGCGAAAGCTGCCTATCTGGCGTTGCTTGAGGATGGCTACCAGCCCGCTCAGATTGCCCTGGCAGGTGACTCCGCAGGCGGCGGCCTGGCTCTGGCCCTGGCGATGCAGTTGCGCGACGAAGAGGTCGGGCTGCCCGGCGCCATCGTCGTGTTTTCTCCCTGGGCAGACCTGACCCACAGTCAGCTCTATGAGCCGAAGGTCGAGCCGATGCTGCCGCAGCGCTGGATTGACAAGGCCGCGGGCCTTTACTGCGTCGGCGAATCCCGCAAGAATCCTCTGATATCACCTGTCTACGGCGATTTCAGTGGACTGCCACCACTACTCATCCAGGTGGGCAGCGAAGAAATACTGCTCAACGACGCACAACGAGTGGCAGAGGCCGCGCGTAAGTCAGGCACTGAGGTTTGCCTGGACATCTATAACGGCCTTTGGCACGTTTTCCAGATGCACGCCGGTCAACTGGCGCGGGCCACCGAAGCCACGCGGGAAGCCGGGCAGTTTATCCGGGACAGGACATTCTCACGCGCCTGAATGTCCCGTTATTCGGGGTCGGGCAGTAAACGCTCACCCCGAATCAGCGCCTCCTTGTACTCCCTGGGCCAGCGTTTGACCCGCCACTCGAGCCGCAGGGCACTGCGACGATCGCCTACCCCGGCCTGATATTCCAGAACCAGCGGGCCCTTCCCGCGCAATGACCTGGCACCTCTGGGCGCACCCGCCTGGTGTTCACCAAAACGCCGTTCCACGTCAGTGGTAATACCTGCGTAGAGATCCCCTCTGGCCGTACGGATCAGATACAGGTGCCATTCACTCATTGCCAACCACTCCTGCCAACTTCCCATTCATCTTTCCAATAACAGAGCACAACAGAACCATCGCAGGAGCCTACAATATCGCTTTTTCCTGACTGACCGCCATCAACACCCATCACCCGAACCGGACTTGCCATAAGGAATAAATGTAAACATAATGCGAACAATTATTATTTAATAACCATCAGACCAACCCGGAGCCCCCTCAATGACAAGCTGTTCTCGCGCAACCTCTATTGCAATCGCCACGGCCACCATCGCTCTGGCCGGCTGCGTTACCAGCGGAGCTGATAAGGCAAGGTTGCCTGCCACCAAGGCCTCGGTGGTCGCCCACTATGCCGACCTGGCCCATGCCAGCTACCAGGATGCACTGACCACCGCCCGTGCCCTGGACCAGGCCACTGATCGCCTGATCGCAAACCCCACCCAGGCCAGTCTGGGCGCTGCCAGAGAAGCCTGGCTGGCAGCCCGCGTTCCCTACCAGCAAACCGAGGTGTTCCGGTTTGGCAACGCTATTGTGGACGATTGGGAAGGCCAGCTGAATGCCTGGCCCCTGGACGAAGGCCTGATCGACTACGTCAGGGCCGATGACTACCAGCACGAACTGGGCAATGCCGGAGCCACCGCAAACATTATCGCCAGTGATCACATCAACGTGGGTGGCGAAACCCTGAACGTAACCGAACTGAATGCAGAGTTGCTGGCCAGCCTGAACGAAGTGGGTGGTTCCGAAGCCAACGTAGCCACCGGCTATCATGCGGTGGAATTCCTGTTGTGGGGCCAGGATCTGCACGGCTTTGAGCGCGGTGCCGGCGAACGTCCGGTGACCGACTACGGCAAAGGCGCGGATTGCACCAATGGCCACTGCGACCGCCGCGGTGAATACCTGGATGCGGTCACCGACCTGCTGGTTTCCGACCTGGAATGGATGGTGGCCCAGTGGGCTCCGGAAGGCGACGGCAACTACCGCGACCAGCTGACCTCTGCCAGTGCAGACGAAGGCGTACAGAAGATGCTGTTCGGCATGGGTTCCCTGTCCCTGGGCGAGCTGGCCGGCGAGCGCATGAAGGTTGCCCTGGAAGCCAACTCCTACGAGGACGAACACGATTGCTTCAGCGACAATACCCACAACTCCCATTACTACAATGGTCAGGGCATCCATAACGTATACACCGGCACCTACCGCCGGGTAGACGGTTCACTGGTGACCGGTCCATCTCTCTCGGACCTGGTAGAACAGATCAACCCGGAACTGGACGCTCGGATTAATGCCCGGCTGGATGCCTCCATGGCGGCCCTCGGTGACCTGAAGTCAGCTGCCGAGGCCAATGACCAGCCGATGCCGTTCGATATGATGATTGCCCCGGGCAACGACAGGGGTGCCGGCATCGTGAACAATGCTATCCGTGCCCTGGTCATGCAGACCGCCTCCATAGAACAGGCCGCCCGTGAACTGGGCCTTGAGGCCCTGTCTCCGGATGATGCCGGCCACTCGTTCTGACCGGTGGTGCAGTAACCGGAAGCATCCCCTTCCGTTAAGGTTCAGAATACACCCGGGCCGTGCAAAGCCTGCTCACGCACAAGTCCATGACTTATTCCGTTAAGGCACAAGGTATTATGAACACAAGGCTGACAGTTCTGTTGTTCCCTCTGCTCGGTTTGACCCTCTCCGGAGCAGCGTCCCAGGCAGCGGAGTACGCAGGCTTCCCCCTGCAGACCAGCCCCGCAAGCGGAGGGGAAGGAACTGTCGAGCAGTCCGACACCAATGCCTATTCCCTGCCCCAGGCCAACCTGTCGATGACCAGGCGTCTGGACTTCAGTGTCGGCAACAGTTTTTTCCGCAATCCCTGGGTCGAGGCACCGGCCAGCACCGATGCCCGCGACGGACTCGGACCTTTGTTCAACACCAACTCCTGCCAGGGTTGCCATATCAAGGATGGACGGGGCCACCCGCCGGGCGTGGACAGCCCGCCTGTTTCTCTGTTCCTGCGGCTCTCGGTACCCGCAGATCCCGAGCAGGACCAAAAAGTACTGAAAGTGCATGGCTTCAAACCAGCCACCGTCTATGGTGCCCAGTTGCAAACCGCTGCCCTGCCCGCCGCGAACCCCGAAGCAGACCTGGTTCTGGAGTGGCAGTCTCGCCGCGCAACACTGGCGGACGGCACCAAAGTGGAGCTGAGGGAACCGGTTTACCGGATCGAAAACCCCAACTATGGCCCACTGCCGGAAGATCTTCAGGTGTCGCCAAGAGTAGCTCCCCAGGTGATCGGCATGGGGCTGCTCGAGGCAATTCCCGTCGCAGCACTGGAAGCTCTGGCCGACCCCGAAGATACCAATGATGATGGCATTTCCGGCAAACTGAACCGGGTCTGGGACCTGGCCGCCAAGCAGACGGTGGCAGGCCGTTTTGGCTGGAAAGCCGGAGAGCCCAGCGTTCGGGAACAAAGCATGGAGGCCTTTGCCGGCGACATGGGGCTGACGTCTACCCTGCAACCATTCACCGACTGCAGACCGGACCAACAATGCCAGCGCTTCACTGCCGGCGGCACACCGGAAGTGAGCGACAAGGTTGCGGATTTCGTGACCTTCTACGCCCGCAGCCTGGCCGTGCCTGCACGCCGCAATATGGATCGCGATTCGGTACAACAGGGTGCCCGCCTGTTCAACGAATCCGGCTGCGCCGGTTGCCATACGCCCACCCACACTACCGGCAAGGTGGCAGACCGCACGGACCTGAGCAACCAGACCATCTGGCCCTATACCGATCTGCTGCTGCATGACATGGGGCCGGCCCTGGCCGATGGCCGGCCGGAGTTCCTTGCCAGCGGCAACGAATGGCGCACGCCTCCGCTCTGGGGCATCGGGCTGGCGCAGGTGGTCAACCCCCAGTCGGGCTTCCTCCACGACGGCCGGGCCAGAACACTGGAAGAAGCCATCCTGTGGCACGGGGGCGAAGCCGACGCTGCCGCCGACCGCTATCGTCAGATGCATGGCGACGAGCGACAGGCACTTATCGACTTCCTGCAATCCCTTTGAGGTCACAATATGCTGAAAATTCTACTGAGCGCAGGCTTTGCCGCGCTGATGGTCACAACCGCCACGGCTTCGCCCGGCAACGATGTAAACCAGCAAGCCAGGGTCCAGTGGCACCAGGCCATCGCCAATGGCTATCAGGCACTGGCTGCTGCCGCTGAACAGTTTGCCGCGGTCAGTAATGGCTATTGCAAAGCTCCCGACAAGAGATCCCGGCAGTCCGTCGAGGATGCCTGGCTAAGCGCGTTCCTGGCCTGGCAGCGGATACGTTTTGTGGATTTTGGTCCGATCGAGAACGACAACCTGGCCTGGCAATTCCAGTTCTGGCCGGACCCGAAGAATTTGGTCGGGCGCAAGGCTGCGTATCTGCTCAAACAGGAGGAACCGGTGACGCCGCAAATGGTGGCCGATTCCGGTGTCGCGGTACAGGGTTTTCCGATGGCCGAGTATCTGCTGTTTGACGAACAGCTGAACCACTCTGAGCGAGCGCTACCGGCGACCTCCACCTGCGGCCTCCTGTCTGCAGTCTCCGTACATATCCGTGCCAACAGCCAGGCACTGGCGCATGACTGGCAGTCTTTCCGGGGTCACTACCTGGACACCGACGCCTACCGTGACACTACCATACGCGCGGCAATGGCAGCCCTGGAAATTCTGGGTGAACGGCGTCTGGCACAGCCCATGGGCCTGCGCGGAAACGGCAACCGATCAGCCTACGCAGCGGATGCCTGGCGCAGCGGCACCAGCACCCGCGCCATTGAGGCCACAGTGACCGGTCTGCAACGATATTTCCTGCCGGGCTTTGAAACGCTGCTGTTACACAGCAGTCAGCCGGAACTGGCTGATCGGATCAGGGGCCAGTTTGAGGAAGTACAGGAAAATTTTCCGGAACTGCGTGCTGCAATGAGCGCACTACTCTCCGAGGATGGCCGCTATGGCAAACTTCAGGGGCTCTACGTGGACATCTCGCAACTGGCCAACCTGGTTAATGAGCAGGCAGCGGCAGAGCTCGGTGTGATTCGCGGTTTCAACTCAAGCGATGGCGACTGAGGAGGGCGCAGACATGGCCAGCCAACCCTGTTCCACCAGCCGCCGCGGGCTTCTCAAAGCCGGGGCCGCGGCCAGCCTGCTCGGCGGCATGTCCAGCTGCGCCTTGCTTCCGCGCAAATCCGGCTCTTCGTTCGAGCCATATGTCGGTGCGGTGGGCCTGCCAGACGGCCGTTTCGCAATCAGTGCCATCAATGCCAGCGGCGAACCGCTCTGGCAATGCCCGGTGGAAACACGTTGTCACAGTGGCTGCAGCGCTCCCGATGGCCGCCAGTTGATCTTTTTCGAGCGCCGTCCGGGCTGGTCCTTCCACGTCATCGACGCCCATACCGGCGAGCGGCGACACCATATCAAAGCCGCGGAGGGGGAGCATTTTGTCGGTCACGGCGTATTCTCCCCTGACAGCCATTACCTGTACGCAACTGCCAGCCGTTACCAGCATGGCGAGGGTATTATTGCCGTTTACGATGCCCGCCAGAGCTTCCAGCGGGTGGATACTTTCAACCTGAAAGGCATCGGCCCCCATGAGCTGACACTGCATCCGGATGGAGAGACACTGATCATCGGCCTGGGTGGCATACTGACCCACCCGGATTACGACAGAATCAAACTGAACCTGGACACCATGGAGCCTGCGCTGATTCTGATGGAACGTCGCTCCGGCAGAACCCGCGGCCGCTTCCGCCCAGCTCACCACAAGCAGAGCAGCCGCCATGTGAGCGTGAGCTCCGAGGGCGGGGTCTATGTGGCCTACCAGTACCAGGGACCACTTCACGAAACACCGCCCTTGCTGGCCCGCCTGCACCAGGGCCGGCTACAGGAGTTCGGGTTCGACACGCAAACCCGACAATCCCTGGCAAACTACATCGCCAGCGTGGTGGCCCATCCGGAAAACAACCTGGTGGCCGCTACCTCCCCGGTCGGCGGTACCGCCATTGTCTTCCATGGCCTCACCGGCGAACTCTTGGCCCGTGCCCCGATCACCGATTGCGCCGGTGCGCATGCCCTGGCCGGTGGCGATTTCATGATTTCCTCCGGTCAGGGCCGGCTGGTGCGACTGGGAGCAGACAACAATCCCCGGGACATCGCGCAGCTTCCCGTCGCCTGGGACCATCATCTGGTCTGAAGTCAGGGGGACGGTTAAGGTCACCCCAGTGTCCTGCTATGCTGTGCTGACAATTTCAAGGAGAATCAGCTTTGTCAGCACAGCACCGGGATACTATTGAGCAGCTTTACAGCCTGATTGCCAACGAAGAGGATGCACGGGTCTGCAAGGATATACCCCCCGAGGCCTGCCGGGAGGTGCCCCGCAACTTCTTCCTGATTCTGGGCAGTAATGTTCTGACCAAGCTGGGGGACCTGCTGATCAGCCCCAAGACAGTACTGGCCTGGCTGATGACGGCGGTGGGTGCGCCGGCGCTGGTAGCCTGGCTGGTGCCGATACGTGAGTCCGGATCCATGGTGCCGCAGATGGTGATTGGTGCCTGGGTAAGGCGCAGGGCTGTGCGCAAATGGTTCTGGACGCTCGGGGCCTTCGGTCAGTCTGCCAGTGTGATGGCCATGGCGGGCAGCGTCTGGTATCTGGAGGGCTACGCGGCCGGGGGTGGCATTACAGGCGCTCTGGTGTTCTTCTCCCTGGCACGGGGCTTTTGCTCGGTGTCCATGAAGGATGTGCAGGGCAAGTGCATACCAAAAACCCGGCGCGGGCGACTGTCCGGCCTGGCCACCACTATCGGAGGCAGCGCCACCGTGGCACTCACCGCCGCGCTGTTCTGGGATCGTGGCGACCCCTCTCTCACCTTCTACACCCTGCTGCTGTTGCTGGCCGCGGCGCTCTGGCTCATCGCCGGAGTGCTCTTTGCCAGTGTTGACGAATACGCCGGTGAAACCGGCGGCGGTGGCAACGCCATCAATGAGGCATTCAATAGCCTGTCTCTGCTTCGGGACGATGCGCCCTTCCGCCATTTCGTAATCACCCGGGCCTTGCTGCTCGGCTCTGCGCTGGCTGCTCCGTACTTTGTTGTACTGGCCCAGCAGGCCTCCGATACCGGCTGGATGCTGGGCGTTTTCCTGCTGGCAAGCAGCCTGGCAAGCTCCCTCAGCGCCAGTTTCTGGGGCTGGGCCGCCGACACCTCCAGCCGCCGGGTTATGATCCGGGGTGCGGCCATGGCCAGTGCTGTCTGCCTGCTGGTGGGAGGTGTTAATGCACTGGTGCCGGGCAAGGGTTCTGGCGGAGCCTGGTTCTATGCTGTGGCATTCTTTGTGCTGAATATTGCCCATGCCGGGGTGCGGCTGGGGCGCAAGACCTACCTGATAGACATGGCCGGAGGCAATAAGCGAACTGACTATACAGCGGTGAGCAATACCGTTATCGGCGTGTTGTTGCTGCTCACCGGGGGGCTGACGGCGCTGATTTCCCTGGTCTCGGAGGTGGCTGTCGTCCTGCTGCTGGGGGTGATGGGGCTAATGGGCCTGTTCAGCGCCCTGCGCCTGGGGGAAGTCACCGGGGAATGACGCACCTGCACGAATCAGACCGTCTTGCCGTCGTTGAGGGCCAGCGCACCTTTCACCACCCGATAGATGACCCACACAGCCACACCGACCAGAACCAGTATGCCGAAGCCCATCAAGGGTATTGTTACGGTGCCGACAACGCTCCACAACAACCCGATCCAGAAGGTGCGAATCTGCCAGCGGAAGTGGGATTCCACCCAGGTACCCCGAACATCCTCCATCTTGACGTAGTTGATGATGACACCGACCAGACCGGTGATACCACCTACAAAGAACGCCAGCGCCTGAAGTATATATACGACGACCGCCAGGTTGCGGGCGGGGTCGGAACGGCGGTTTACAGGGTCCGGGTCGGCAGGGATAAAATCTTGATCGGCCAAAGCACAACTCCTTGAATAGCGTTGCCAGAAGTCTAGACAGCCTGCCGGACTTAAGCAATCGGCGCGAGCGAAGGCTGCGGCAAAGGCGCTGATTGCCATCGGCTCACGCGCAGATTGGTAACCGGGGCAGAGTCTCACTCACTACTTTCGGTAATCAGGAACACATTTTGACCAAAAGGTGTTTTTTCGAAGATTTCCTCCGAAAACTTTAGCTGATGAACTTTTTTACGGGAATCGCCGAGCACGAAAACCGGCTTCTGCACGGACTGCATAAGCCCGACTATTCGCCGGCTTCCCAGCTTGTTTACAAAAAACTCATCATTGAACTGGTCCACCCCCAGCCAGGCTGCGTCCAGCCGTGCAACTATATCAGGCAGGCGTTCATCTTCGATCAGCCAGGCCTTTATGTCCCGGGAGCGCAGTTCCTGATACTGGCTTTCGCCCTCGCCGCCCGGCTCCGAGCGGGTCTGCCAGACATGCAGCCCTTCCGCCTGCCCGGCAACTTCCGCGGCTACGCCGATCAACATACCGCTATGGGAATGCATGAGCACCGTTTGGCCGGTGAAGTCCTGCTTTTCCAGCAGGTGTCTGGCGATATCTCGGTGAATATTCCTCCAGCGGCTCTCATAAGCTTTTAGCTCATCAGGAAAATCCGGACCGATACAAGGCTCAAGGGAATCCAGCAAGTGATGCACCACAACCATGGACTCGTCTATCTTCCGCAGCTCCCGAAACGCCCACTTCAGACGCTTTTCATATGCAGGGTCCCGTTCGAGAGATGCCAGTTCCTGGCAGATGTGATCCACAAGCACCGATGAACCATGCTCCCGATCGCCCGCGATTTTCTTTATTTTTTCCTCAAAGCTCATGTGTGATTCCTTTCGGGACCGCGCTGATACCTATGACCGACTGAAAAAACGGATTCGAAACCATCTCTTGTCAGTTGGCCCATCCATGCAGTATTTCAACCGCGGCCGATAGCGGGGCGTTAAACAGGCTTCAAAGATAGTACATTTAAGGGACATCCCGAGGCGAGGGAGCCTGGATTGCCGTTTTGTTTGGCCGGCGAAGCCCGCAAAAAAAACCGCCGACCGTTGCCAGTCAGCGGCTTTGCAAACGGGACTGCGGGCAATCAGGCTCCGATCACCCCGCCATCATTACGGGTAACGATGACACAGGCATCCCGGGGACGCGGTTCATTCGAATTTGGCCAGTTGGCTTCCGGGTGCTGGATGTTGACGAACATGGTCTTCACATCCGGCGGCGTGACCACCCCGGTTACCTCGCAGCCGACCGGGCCCACGAAGAAACGCTTGATATCCCGGGTCCTGGGATTGGCCGCCAGCATCATGTTGTTCTGGTAGGGAGGCGCGTCGGAACCGTCGGTCTGGATCCAGAGGCGGCCGTTGTAGTCGAACCAGAGACCATCAGGGCTGTTGAAGATGTTATCGTCATCCAGTGTGACCACGACTTCACCATCCACCTCGGTTTCAGTGCCGGGACCGCCGGCAAACACGAAGATATCCCAGTCGAATCCGGTAGCCGTGTGGTCGTTACCGGCTTCGGTCCAGCGGATGATGTGGCCGGTGTCGTTAGGCTCGCGGGGGTTGGCGGCATTGGCACCATCGAAGCCTTCCTTGCCCCGGTTGGAGTTGTTGGTCAGGGTAAAATAGACCTCACCGGTGTTGGGGTCCACGGCACCCCATTCCGGACGGTCCATCGGCGTGGCGCCGGCAATGTCCGCGGCCAGGCGGGTATTGAGCAGTACATCCGCCTGATTCTCGAAGCCGTCAAACGTGATGTCACCCACCATGTTGCCTTCAGCTTCAGCCACTTTCGCGGCAAAGTCTGTATCCTCAAGATCCAGCGGCAGCCAGTCACCGGAACCATCCTCGTTGAAGCGGGCCACGTACAGGGTGCCTTCATCCAGCAGGTAACCGCCAGCAGTCGCCTTGTAATAAGGCTTGGCGGACACAAACTTGTAGATGTACTCGAAGCGGGAGTCGTCCCCGGAGTAGCAGACCACCGGCTTGCCCTCCTCGGCCGGCGCAAAGATCACACCTTCATGGCCAAAACGGCCCAGCGCGGTGCGCTTCTGTGGCCTGCTGTCCGGCGTGAAGGGGTCGATCTCGACCATGTATCCGAAGGTGTTCGCCTCGTTACGGTAGTCCTCGGTTTCAGAGCCTGCGTCCGGGGTCAGGTCAAAACGGATGTATTCATCCGCAGTGTTCTCGGCCAGCTCCCAGTCATAGCGACTGCTGTCTCCGATGCCGTGACGGACCTGCTCCCGGGGCTGCGTATCGCTGCTATTCGCAAAGTACAGGTGCCAGTTCTCTTCGGCAGTCAGATAGGTGCCCCAGGGTGTTGGCCCCATTGAGCAGTTATTAATGGTGCCGCGGGTTCCCGTACCGTCCTTGCTGTAGCGGGTGTGGAGCTTGCTATAGCCACGCACAGGCCCGCGGATATCCATCGGGGTACCGCTGGTAATACGGCGGTTGAACGGACTGCCGAATACGATATCCCAGGTGCCATTCGCGTCCTGTTTGATATGCACCACGGAGACACCGTGGGCGGCAATTTCCTTGCGCACCTCATCACTGGGGCGCTTACCGCCCACGTAGGTTGCGCCCTCGGTATGAAGCGCGTCCTGGTTGATGTACTCGTGGTTCATCACCAGCAGCCCTTCGGTACTGCTGTTACCGCCGGCTTTCTGATCAATCGGGAAGAAGTGCATGCCATCATGGTGCATGCCGATCTGCTGTTCCTGGTCGGCACCGGTATTGGTGCCATCGGAACGATACGCCGGATACTCGCCAGTGATCGGCGTGCCCCAGGGCAGGAAGGCCTTGGCTGTATAACCCTCCGGCACGACCACACGATTCTCGGAGGAGACCGGCACAGCACGGAAGCCAAGCTCGGTTACTGCCTCCTCATTGCTGCCGCCATTGCCGGAGTCATTGTTATCGTCATCACTGCCACAGGCCGCCAGACCGAAGCCCATAACGCTGGCGAGCGCGGCCCCCACACTGCCCTTGAGCAACGCGCGGCGCTGCATGCGCGCGGCCAGCACTTCATTGAACGGAGTATTACCAGAATGATTAACGACCGGCTCATAGTCCGGGTCAAGATAATTCGGATCAAGATGGTGCTTTGCCATGGTGTCTGCCTCTCTCACACAAGAGTGATAATGGGTGTGCAGGGAGGCAGTGTCTGCCAGCAAGATGACAGTTTACGGTCCGTTTTCGGACAGGAGGGTTAACATTTTCTTACAAAGCGCTGGCGGGCAGGAAGCGGGACCTGTCAAAGGCCCCGCAGGAGAGGCGTTTACTTGCTCATCTCTTTATAGCTGTCTTTCACTGCATCACCGGTTGCCTTGGCGGCATCCTCAACTTCCTCTGCGGCTTCGCTGGCAGCATCACCGACTTCTTCCGCCGCATCGCCGGCGGTATCCTTGGTTTTTTCCCAGGCGGTGTCATTCTGGCCGGTGGCATCCTCGTAGGTTTCTTCCATCTGATCGCCGGCATCGTCGGCCATTTCCCCGACATTATCCCCTGCCTGCTCAAGATCTACACCCTCGTTTTCGTCCGAGCTGCAACCCGCCAGCCCCAGGCCCAGCGTCATCAGCACAATCAGACTACCCAACGTCATCCTGTTCATAGCGTTTTCCCTCTTCTGGTGTGTGTTCACCCTACACACCCTAGGGGCAAGACAGTACAAACACAATTAAGTGGCCATTACGCTTTATTCACGACCGGCTTTGCAGGGGGCTGGCCACGGGCCGGCCGTCCAGGGTGATGATGTGATCCACCGGCAGCATCAACCCCTGGGCCAGCAACAGGAAATCCCGACCTGCCCGACAGAACAGATCCCTCAGGCGGTCGTGAACGGTAATGATCTGACCAGACGGGTCGAGGAACACCACTTCCGCCAACCGGCCGGTTGCGATGTACTCACTCATAAGCCCGGAGGCACTCCAGCCTGCAGAGCCCTCTTGTGCAACGTTGCCGTGCATTGTCATGGGATCATTCCTTTGCCGTTCGTTTTTGGTGGTCCGGAAAAGTCTGGTACAGAAAACGCGGGTGCGCCAGAAATGGCATAATCCAATTTCCGGTTTGTTGTTGCATTGACAGATTGTCCGACATAAACTCGGTGTTACAGATCAAGCAATGGAGGTCGAGTAATGAATGCCAAAGTCCAGCCCAATGTTGAATCCCAACGGGTGACAACTCCCGAAGGCAACGCCGCTGTCAGGCCATCGGCCAAGGGCAGCACCTGGAAAGACCCGAAGCGGTACCTGTGGCTGATGGGCCCGGCCCTGCCCGGCATCGGTCTGGCCGCGCTGACCGGTTATGCCCTGGCACCGAAAAAACTGAAGGCTCTGGCCTGGACAGGCCCGGCGCTGGTACACGGAATCATCCCGGCACTGGACCGCGTCATCGGCGAAGACAAGAGCAACCCGCCGGAGTCTGCCGTCAAATCACTGGAGCAGGACAAATACTACGACCGGATCGTCAAGGCCTTTATCCCCACCCAGTACGCCATGACCTTCATGGGAGCCTGGCTCGCCAGCCGGAAAAAGACACCACTTGAAGACAAGATCGGCCTGACCCTGACGGTTGGAGCCATCAATGGCGTTGGCATCAACACCGCCCATGAACTGGGTCACAAGTCGAACAAATTCAACAAGCTGATGGCGATGGCCGCACTGGCCCCCACCGGTTACACACACTTCGTGGTGGAGCACAATTTCGGCCACCACAAGCGCGTGGCAACGCCGGAGGACCCCGCCAGCAGCCGGATGGGTGAGAGTTTCTGGAAGTTTCTGCCGCGCACCGTGGTGGGTGGCATCAAGTCGTCCATCAAGATCGAGAAAGCCCGCCTTGCCCGGAAGGGAAAATCCTTCTGGAGCCTGGACAACGAGCTGCTGCAGGGCTGGGCCCTGAGTGCCGGCTTCTTTGGTGCGACGACGCTGGTATGTGGTCCGCGGGCAGTTCCGTTCCTGGCGGCTCAGGCAGTGTATGGAGCCAGTCTGCTGGAGAGCGTGAACTATATCGAGCACTATGGTTTGCTGCGGCAGAAGGACAAGAACGGCAAGTATGAACGTACCAGGCCGGAGCACAGCTGGAACAGCAATCACATTGTAACCAACCTGTTCCTGTATCAGTTGCAGCGTCATTCCGATCACCACGCCCATCCCACCCGGAGCTTCCAGGCCCTGCGGCACTTCGAGAATGCACCGCAACTGCCCAGTGGCTACGCCTCGATGCTGCTGCCCGCCTACATCCCGAAGTGGTGGTATGAGGAGATGGACAAGCGAGTGATCGATCACTATGAAGGGGATCTGAGCAAGATCAACTGGGATCCGGACCGGAAGGAAGAGTTGATGGCCAAATACGCCGATTATGCGGCGGAAGTGGCTGCCAGGAGCAAGGCGGAAAAAGAGTCCTCGGATTCCGAGGTAGAAGCTGCATAAAGCAGTCCCCGGGGCCGGCGGAACAGCCGGCCCCTTCCCTCACATCTTCACTTCCCCACTTCTTACTTTCTCACTGACTGTAATCGCCTGCCGGTCCAGGCAAGCGTGTCCGCTCCGGAACTCAGAACCACTCCGCCTTCATGTTGAAACAGGTATCGTCCTGGTTGCGTAACAGAACCAGATCCTGCGCCACCAGCGGCAGTTCCCAGTGAAAGAAATACTGGGCCGCCTGCAATTTGCCCTGGTAGAAATTGCGTTCCCCATCGCTGTTCGCGGAACCCAGCGCATGGGCTGCGGCGTTGGCCTGGCGCAGCCACATCCAGGCCACAACGATGTGGCCAAACAAGTGGAGGAAGCAGGAGGCGTTGGCCAGGACTTTATCCGGGCTTTCACTCATCAGTGACTTACCCAGGCTCTGGGTGACCTGTACCGCCTGCTGCAGGGTTTCGCTCAGAGACAGGGCCCATTGCTGGCAGCGGTCGGTGGTGGCCGCTGTCAGGTCAGTTTCCATTTGCTGCATCAGGATCTGCAGGCCGTGGCTCTGGTCCTGCCAGAGTTTGCGGCCGAGCAGGTCCAGTGCCTGGATACCGTTGGTGCCTTCGTGGATGGGGTTAAGGCGATTATCCCGCCAGCACTGTTCGACCGGGTATTCCCGGGTGTAGCCTGCGCCGCCATAGACCTGGATTGCCAGGTCGTTGGCCTTCGGGCCGTACTCCGAGGGCCATGCCTTCATGACCGGGGTCAGCAGGTCGAGCAGCTTGCCGGCTTCCAGACGTTTCTGCTCGTCCGTGTGGGTGTTCTGGTCATCCACCAGACGTGCGCCATAAAGGCACAGGGCCAGACCGCCTTCACTGTAGGCTTTTTGCGCCAGCAGCATGCGGCGCACATCGGCGTGTTCGATGATGGGCACCTGCGGGCTTTGCGGGTTCTTTTCGGAGGGTTTGCGGCCCTGCAGGCGGTCTTTGGCGTATTCGAGGCTATGCATGTAGCCCCGGTAGCCGATGACCGCTGCGCCAAATCCGACACCCAGGCGCGCTTCGTTCATCATCTGGAACATGTATTTCAGGCCCTGGTGTGGTTCGCCCACCAGGAAGCCGCGGCAGGGAGCATCGTCGCCGAAACTCAGGGCAGTGGAAGTGGTGCCCCGGTAGCCGAGTTTGTGGATCAGGCCGGCGAGACTGACTCCGTTTTTCTCTCCGGGCTCGCCATTCTCGTCCACCCGGTATTTGGGCACGATAAACAGGGAGATGCCTTTCACTCCGGGAGGGGCACCTTTGATTTTGGCCAGCACCATGTGAACGATATTGTCGGTGATGCTTTGCTCGCCGCCGGAGATGTAGATTTTCGCGCCTTTGATCAGGTAATGGCCGTCATCCGTCGGTGTGGCGGTGGTGCGGATGTCCGCGAGGCTCGAGCCGGCATGGGGTTCGGTCAGGGCCATGGTGCCGCTGTAGCGGCCGGCGAGCATGTGGGGCAGGAAGGTGCTTTGCTGCTGTTGGTTGCCGAAGACGCGGATCAGGTTGGCGGCTGCGGTGGTGAGAAACGGGTAGCCCGCGGTGCCGGGGTTTGCGGCAGTGAAGAAGCCGTTGCAGGCCGCCATGACGGATTCCGGGAGCTGCATGCCGCCGAGAGCATAATCGTACCGTCCGGCGATGAAGCCGGCCTGGGCGTAGGCATCGAAGGCTTCTTTTACCTGGGGCAGCATTTCCACCTGACCGTTGACGAATCTGGGCTCATCTTTGTCGGCTTCGCTGTTGTGGGTGGCAAACTTTTGCCGGGCGATCTTGTCGGCGGTTTCGATGACGGCATCGAAAGTGTCTTTGTTGTGCTCGCTGAAGCGCTCTCGGCTGGTGAGGGTTTCGGTGTCCAGTACTTCGTAAAGCTGGAAGGCCAGGTCGCGGCGTTCGATCAGGGTGTCGGTCATGGAATCTCTCCTTTTTATGCTGTACAGGCTCTCATAGTCAATGATGCCAGGGAACCGGAATAACTGAGCTTTTCCCAGCAGTAAGCATTTGGGCTCGGATTATGCATGTTATAAAAGTGAACGCACCTGCAGAGCATCAAAGCGTAAAGAATCCTGACACAGGTGCTTGAATTGGAGAAGTCTGTCATGCAACCAGCTTTACACAGTAATCAGGCCGCACTCCTTAACCGTCTGTATGACATGAAACGACAGCAGATTGAGCGCGCCCAGCAGCAGGGTGCACCACTTCGCTGCCAGGTTCTTGAAGCGGAGGCTCAGGCCATCTCGGACGCCCTCAAGGCGCTGCGCTGAGGACAAAGCGACCAAAACGGTCACTAATGAGCCGGCAGCGTCACAACTGCCGCTCAGATTATCCTAGAACCCTTCTTCACCCGACGTACGTTTGGCATCAAGGAACGGACCGCCGCACTTGACCTGCGCTGCCTGCCAAGTATTATCTGGCAAGGTATCCCACAGACGGAGAGCACATGGTCGCAAGATCCCGCGCCCATAACACGACTATCTACGCCACCATGCCCGCCCGAATTCAGCAGGATCGTGGTCGGCTGCCCTACTTCCCGGACCCGCCCGTCACAGAGTGATCCCGTGATCTGCGCGCCGACTTTCATCGTAGCTGGTGCAGACCCAGCGTCCGGACGCTAGACTCAGTTCAACGCAGCAGCTCAACCAATCCAAGCAAGAACGATAACGAGGTTGCGATGTCGCTACCGCTGGTTGTATTTTTGCCATTCATCGGGGCTATTCTCGCGCCCCTGTTTGCCCAGGGGGGGCGCACGGCGATAGCCATCGCCTCATCGGTGCCTTCTGTCATAGCCCTGGCTGCTCTTTACCCCCATTGGTCAACCCTGGCGGGTGGTGGCATTGTACTCAATACCTTTGAATGGATGCCCGCCATGGGGCTCTCCTTCAGTTTCAGGCTGGATGGCCTGTCATTGTTGTTCGCCCTGCTGATCCTGATCATCGGCCTGCTCATTATTCTCTACGCCCGGTATTATCTGAAGCCCCACGAGAATATCGCCAAATTCTATTCCATGCTGCTGTGCTTTCAGGGCGCCATGCTGGGTATTGTAATGTCCAGCAATCTGCTGCTGATGCTGATTTTCTGGGAACTGACCAGTCTGGTTTCGTTCCTGCTGATCAGTTTCTGGAACCACAAACAGGATGCCCGCCGGGGTGCCCGCATGGCTCTGGCGGTAACCGGTGGTGGCGGTTTCGCACTGCTGGCAGGTGTGCTGATGCTGGGCAATATTGTGGGCAGCTTCGAGCTGGACGATGTGCTCGCCGCCGGCGCACTCATCAAATCCCATGAACTCTATCCGATTACCCTGACGCTGATCCTGCTCGGGGCCTTCACCAAGTCGGCGCAGTTTCCTTTCCACTTCTGGCTGCCTCACGCCATGCAGGCGCCTACGCCGGTGTCCGCCTACCTGCACTCCGCAACCATGGTGAAAGCCGGTGTATTCCTGCTGGCGCGCCTTTACCCTGCCCTGGCCGGCACCGAGCAATGGTTCTACATGGTCAGCTTCACCGGCATGGCCACTTTGCTGATCGGAGCCTATGTGGCCATGTTCAAACACGACCTGAAGGGACTGCTGGCCCATTCCACCGTCAGCCATCTGGGCCTGATTACCCTGCTGTTCGGCATGGGCACCAAACTGGCGGCGGTTGCGGCGGTATTCCATATCATAAACCACGCCACGTTCAAGGCGTCGCTGTTTATGGCGGCCGGTATTATCGACCACGAAACCGGTACACGGGACATGCGGCGCATCAATGGGCTTTGGCGATTCATGCCCCACACTGCCACCCTCGCCATGGTGGCAGCCTCATCAATGGCCGGTGTTCCGTTGCTGAACGGGTTCCTCAGCAAGGAGATGTTCTTTGCGGAGTCGCTGGCACTGAACCTTCCCGGTCTCTGGGCCTGGTTACCACCGATTGTGGCAACGCTGGCCGGCATTTTTGCGGTGGCCTACTCGGCGCGCTTCATCCACGATGTGTTTTTCAACGGTAAACCGGTGGATCTGCCGGTGTATCCGCCCCACGAGCCACCCCGGTACATGAAAATTCCGGTGGAGGTGCTGGTATTTGCCTGCATCATGGTGGGGGTTTTCCCGGCGTTTTCCGTCGGCCCGCTGCTTTACTCTGCCGCGTCCGCCACGCTGGGGGGGAATGTCCCGGAATATCACCTGACCATTGCCCATGGCTTCAACCTGCCGCTGATGATGAGTATTGCCGCCTTTGTCGGCGGCCTGGTGATGTACTCCCAGCGCCAGCGGTTCTTCGATTTCCACGCCCGTTTCCGGGAAATTGACGAGAAAGCAGTGTTCGAATCCGCTGTGTCCTGGACGGTAGATAAAGCCAACCGGCTCACCGCCATGATCGAGAACGGCTCCCTGCAACGCTATGCCCTGTTGCTGGTACTGAGCGTAGTGGCGGTTGCGGTCATGCCCCTTGCGGATCAGGGCATCCACATTGGCAGCTCCGGGATCCGTCCGATTGACTGGCCCACCCTGGCCGGTGCAGCAATCCTGATTGTCTGCGCGCTGGGCACCGCCGCAATGCATCGCGAGCGGTTCTACGCACTGGTCCTGCTGAGCGTGGTGGGCCTGATGGTCGCCATGGGCTTCGCCCGTTTCTCGGCTCCGGACCTGGCCATGACCCAGTTATCCGTAGAGGTCGTGACGATCGTTCTGTTAATGCTGGCGCTTTATTACATGCCGGCGTGGGCACCGGTCGAGTCATGCAGAAGCCGTCGCTTCCGGGATATCGTGATTTCCCTGGCCGCGGGTGCCGGCATGACGCTGGTGACACTGGCAATGCTGACCGAGCCGTTCACCTCGATTTCTGAATTTTTCCTGGAAAACAGCAAGACCGGCGGTGGCGGTACCAACGTGGTGAACGTCATTCTGGTGGACTTCCGGGGCTTTGATACCCTGGGCGAAATCGCCGTTCTGGGCATAGCAGCCCTTGGCATCTACGCAATGCTCCGGGACACCGTCATGACGCCGCCACCCAGCGACCATGGACGCGCCTGGACCCGGGATGCCTATCCGCTGATGCTCCAACAGATCGCCCGGCCGATGCTGCCACTGGCACTGATGGTGTCGGCGTATATTTTCCTGCGGGGGCATAACCTGCCGGGTGGCGGCTTTATCGCAGGCCTGATCACCGCCGTCGCCCTGGTACTGCAGTACATCGCCAGCGGCATGGTCCGGACCCAGGAAAGGATAACATTCCGCTATCACAACGTGATCGGACTCGGGTTACTGTTTGCCGCCGGAACCGGCGCAGCCAGCTTTGCTTTTGGTTATCCGTTCCTGACCTCTACTTTCGAATACCTGAAATGGCCGGTGGTGGGGAAATTTGAAGTCGCCTCGGCACTGTTCTTCGATCTGGGTGTGTACCTGGCTGTCATCGGAGCCACTCTGCTGGCGTTGGTGAGCATCGGTCGCCTGTCGCCCCATTCCGCCATCAAGAGCCACAAGGAGAGCCACTAATGGAGATTGCCTTCGCTTTCGTTATCGGAGCACTGACAACCTCCGGAGTCTACCTGCTGTTAAGGGCTCGTACCTTTCCGGTGGTAATGGGCCTTACACTGCTGTCCTATGGTGTGAACCTGTTCCTGTTCTCCACCGGCAGGCTCGCCACTGGCCAGCAGCCGATTATCGGCAGCACCGAAACCTATACCGACCCCCTCCCCCAGGCGCTGGTGCTGACTGCCATTGTCATCGGCTTTGCCATGACGGCTTTTGTGGTTGTTTTGTCCCTGCGCAGCCTGGCGGACCATGACGACGACCATGTGGATGGTCGGCAGGCACCACCCGGCGAACCTGTCTCCGAAAACAGGGGGGGGCAGAACCAATGAATCCCTGGCTTACTGCCCCCATACTGCTTCCGTTGTTCGGGGGTATTACTCAGATATTCATGGGCTACGCGCCGGTCAACCTGCGTCGCACTCTGGGTCTGATTACCACGGTACTGCTGGTATGCGCCTCGGCCGTACTGGTGATGATGGCGGATGACGGCAGCTACCGCGCCTACGCCTTCGGTAACTGGCAACCGCCGTTTGGTATCGTGCTGGTTCTGGACCGGCTGGCAGCCCTGATGGTTCTGCTGACCTCGGTGCTGGCCCTGTTCTGCCACATCTACTCTCTCGGAGGAGCCGACGGAGAAAACCGCCAGTTTCATGCGCTGTTCCTGTTCCAGTTGATGGGCCTCAACATTGCGTTCCTCACCGGGGACCTGTTCAACCTGTTTGTGGCATTCGAGGTTCTGCTGATCGCCTCCTACGGCCTGTTGCTCCATGGTGGCGGCACCGTTCGCACTGTGCCGGGGCTGCACTATGTGGTGCTCAACCTGATCGGCTCTTCCATCTTCCTGATCAGCGTGGGCATGATCTACAGCGTAACCGGCACGCTCAATATGGCTGATCTGGCGGTAAAGATACCCCGGGTATCCGCAGAGCAACTGCCGCTGGTCAAGGCCGGCGGCATGATGCTGCTCGTCGTGTTCGGCCTGAAAGCAGCCATTCTGCCCCTGTGTTTCTGGCTGCCCAGGGCCTATGCAGCAGCAACGGCGCCTGTGGCAGCACTGTTTGCGGTAATGACCAAGGTCGGCATCTACGCCATTCTGCGTGTCTACACCCTGATCTTTGGTGACACTGCCGGTGAACTCGCCAACCTGGGCATGGACTGGATTTTCCCGCTGGCTCTGATCACCCTGGCGATGGGGGTGATCGGTGCTATCGGGGCGGCAAACCTGAAAACGCTTATCGCCTGGCAGGTGATTATCTCCGTCGGAACGCTGTTGGCCGCCATCTCACTGGGAACCGAGGCTGGCATTTCTGCCGCCCTGTTCTACCTGCTACATACCACCTGGGTGGTCGGCGGATTGTTCCTTTTGGCGGACCTGGTCGCCCGCCAGCGCGGATCGGCATCCGATGGTATTGTCACCGCACCCCGTATGCACAACCGCACCCTGCTGAGCGTGTTGTTCCTGTTCGGTGCCGTAGCCGCGGTGGGGCTGCCGCCACTCAGTGGTTTCTTCGCAAAACTGCTGATATTGATGGCCGCGGAACCCGGAGCCCGGATGGCCTGGCTGTGGTCGGTGGTGCTGATTGGTGGCTTTTTGACGCTGGTAGCCTATAGCCGCGCCGGCAGTATCGTATTCTGGCGCAATACCGAGGGTCACATAGAGCGACACGGTACCCTGACCCGCTCGGTCACCTTCTCCACGGGAGCCCTGATCAGTGCCGGCGTCATTCTCGTGATACTGGCCGGCCCGATCAGCCGCTACACCGATGCCACCGCAGCCCAGTTGCTGGACCCGGAACAATACACAGAAATCCTGGAAACACAGATGGTTGGGGAGGGTAACTGATGCTCGACCGACTCAATTTCCCGCAGCCCTGTCTCAGCCTGATCCTGTTCGTGGTCTGGCAGGTACTCAGTGATGGCGTCAGTGGGGCCAGCGTTGTCATGGGCCTGATGCTGGCCTGGCTGATCCCCCGGCTTACCCATGGTTTCTGGCCGGAGCGGCCGCCCTTCCGGAAGCCCTGGAAAATGGCAGGCTACCTGTTACTGGTTACCCGGGACATCGTAACGGCCAGCATTGCAGTTACCCGACTGATCCTGACCCCGGGCCGGCCTCGTCCGGTGTTTATCTCTTATCCGCTGACATTGCAGAACCCGCTGGCCATCTCCATGCTCGCCAGCACCATCTCCCTGACACCGGGCACTGTCAGTGCCGATGTCAGCGATGACAACAAACTTCTTTTGATCCACAGCCTGGACACGGAGGATGAACAGAAAGTGATTGATACCATCCGCAACCGCTACGAGTCACGACTGCTGGAGATGTTCCAATGATAACCACGGCTCTATACATTACAATCGGCATGGTAATGCTGGCCGTCCTGCTTAACACATACCGGTTACTGCGTGGCCCTGACGCGCCGGACCGGGTGCTGGCACTGGACACGCTCTACATTAATGCCATTGCGCTGATCATTCTGCTCGGCATCACCCTCGGTACGCGCCTGTATCTGGAAGCGGCCCTGCTGATCGCGGTGATGGGCTTTGTGGGTACCGTTGCCATGGCCAAATACCTCAAACGCGGCAGCGTCATCGAATAAGGAGCCCCCGATGAACCAGGCCCTCGAAATTCTGCTCAGTATTTTACTCCTGACCGGCGGGTTCTTCACCCTGGCAGGCGCCATAGGGCTGGCCCGTCTTCCGGATTTCTATACCCGCCTGCACGGGCCGACCAAGGCCACTACCCTAGGCGTGGGTGCCATCATGATCAGCTCACTGATCTATTTTTCCGTCACCGAGGGTAGCATTAACATGACGGAAATCCTGATCATGGTTTTCCTGGTGCTCACCGCACCGGTCAGTGCCAACATGATGGCCAAGGCCGCCATGCACATTGGCGTCAGGACCACAGAGGAAACCCGGGGTCAGGGTTGGGACCAATAACTGCAACAACGCCAACAACGCCAACAACGCCAACAAAGAGGTAGCACCATGACTCAGACCCGAATCCTGCAACCGGCGGACAATGCCTACCAGTACCCGCTGCTGATCAAACAGTTGCTCCTGTCCGGTCCCCGCTATGCGCCGGACCAGGAAATTGTTTACGCAGACAAGAGCAAGTACACCTACGCGGATCTGGTGGACCGCATCCACCGCCTGGCCAACGCCCTGACGGATGCCGGCGTAAAAGCCGGCGATACTGTGGCGGTAATGGACTGGGATACCCCGCGCTACCTGGAATGTTTTTTCGCCATTCCGATGATCGGGGCCATTCTGCACACGGTGAACGTGCGCCTGTCACCAGAGCAGATTGTCTACACCATGAACCATGCCGAAGACGACGTGGTGCTGGTACACGACGATTTCCTGCCAATCCTCGAAGGCGTGAAGGATGAGATCAGGACGGTCAAAAAGTACATTCAGCTCACCGATGACCAACAGGCGAAGCCCACCACTCTGGACACGGCCGGTGAGTATGAAGCGCTGCTGAGCCAGGCGGGCAATCATTTCGATTTCCAGGATTTCGACGAAAACAGTGTCGCCACCACCTTTTACACCACCGGCACCACCGGTAACCCAAAGGGGGTCTATTTCAGCCATCGCCAGCTGGTGCTGCATACCCTGGGACAAACCAGCACCCTGGGCTTCTTTGATGAATCCCCGCTGATGCGCTCCGGCTCCGTGTACATGCCCCTGACCCCAATGTTCCATGTCCATGCCTGGGGCGTCCCCTACGCCGCCACCATGATGGGTGTGAAGCAGGTCTATCCCGGCCGCTATGATCCGGAACTACTGGTGGACCTTATCAAGGAACACGGTATCACCTTCTCCCACTGCGTACCCACCATCATGCAGATGATGATGGCCACCGAGTCCATCAAGACGGCAGACCTGAGCAACTGGCATGTACTGATCGGTGGCAGCGCCCTGACCCGGGGGCTGTGTGATGCGGGCGCGAAACTGGGTATCCGCATGTACACGGGTTATGGCATGTCGGAAACCTGCCCGCTGCTGAGCACCACCCACCTGACCCCCCGTGACCTGGAACTGCCCCTGGAACAGCAGACACCACTGCGGGTCAAGACCGGCAAGGCGATACCGCTGGTGGACCTGGAGATTGTCGACCCCGACGGTAAGCCGGTCCCCCACGATGGAGAAGCCAAAGGCGAAGTGGTCGCCCGGGCCCCCTGGCTGACGCAAAGCTACTTCAAACAGCCGGAAAAGGGCGAGGAACTCTGGGAAGGTGGCTGGCTGCACACTGGAGATGTTGCCAGCATGGAGCCCAACAACGTCATTACCATCAAGGATCGAATCAAGGATGTGATTAAGACCGGTGGAGAGTGGCTGTCATCCCTGGATCTGGAAAATATGATCAGCCAGCACCCCTCGGTGGCGGGCGCTGCGGTGGTTGGTGTACCGGATGAGAAATGGGGGGAGCGTCCCCACGCCCTGGTGAGCCTGAAACCCGGTACAGAAGCGACCGCAGAGGATATCCGGAAACACCTGCAGTCATTTGTGGATGCCGGTGAAATCAACAAGTGGGCGATTCCGGAGCGGATCGACTTTGTTGACGACATTCCCAAGACCAGCGTCGGCAAGATCAACAAGAAGCTGATCCGCGATCAACTGCAGTAAGTACCAAAGCGGGCCGCCGGACCAGGCGGCCCGTTTGCCCTTACGTCACCCGCTGAACGCAAAATCCACGTCCGGCTTTCTGCCCGCAACAATATCCGTCAGAGCCGCGGCAGACCCGCATGAATGTGTCCAGCCCAGTGTGCCATGACCGGTATTCAGGTACAGATTAACAAAGTGACTCTTGCCGATGTAGGGCACGTTTGAAGGCGTCGCCGGGCGCAGCCCGGTCCAGAATTCGGCCTGATCCCAGTACGCGGCTTCCGGCATCACTTCTGCCGCACGGCGCACGATGGCCCGGCACCGGGTGTAGTTAAGCTGCCTTGAATAGCCGCTCAGTTCGGCAGTGCCCGCTACCCGGATACGGTCTCCCAGACGGGAATAGACCAGTTTGTACTGATCATCCGTCAAGCTTACCCGGAATGCTGCGCTCTCATTGCGGACCGGCACAGTGATGGAATAGCCCTTGGCAGGATAGATATTCAGATGAATACCCAACTGCTTCGCCAGCGGTGCGCTGAAGCTGCCCAGACTAAGCACGTACCGGTCGGCCCGCAGGGTTTCGTGGTGACCGCAGCGCAACACCTCAACACCCAGGAGCCGGTCACGGGTGTTCTCAAAGCCCAGCACTTCGGTGCCGTAGAGAAACTCCACTCCGGCCTCGGCGGCTTTCCCGGCCAGCGCCTGGGTGAACTTGCGGGCATCGCCGGATTCATCCTCGCCCGTGTAAGTGGCACCGACGATACGATGACGAACAGGGGCCAGAGCCGGCTCCAGCTCGACCGCCTTCTCCGCATCAATGACCTGCCGGTCGCAACCCAGAGCCTGCATCTGCCGGGTCGGTCCCATGGCGGCATCGAACTCCTGCTGGTCGGTATAAAAATGCAGGATGCCCTTTTCCAGGTGGTCGTAGTCGATACCGGTTTCCTTTCTCAGGGCCTGCAGTCGCGAACGGCTGTAGGTGCCCAACTGCACCATCTGGCGCAGGTTGTGGGCCGCGCGGTTACTGGAGCACTCCTTCAGAAACGCCAGCCCCCAGCGCCACTGGTCCGGGTCCATACGGGGACGGAACAACAGAGGTGCATCCGGTTGGGTCAGCCATTTCAGCACCTTGAAGGGTGCAGAGGGATTAGCCCAGGGTTCCGCATGGGAAACAGAGATCTGCCCACCGTTGGCATAACTGGTTTCTACCCCGGCCAGTTGCTGACGATCCACGACGGTAACATCGTAGCCCTCCTGACGCAGGTACCAGGCGGTTGTAACGCCCACAACACCGGCTCCCAGAACCAGAATATGCATGTTGCTCCTCCACTACGTTAATCGACCCGATAGTGGCTGATCAGCCACCGGCCTTCTTGACGGTCCAGCCTTTGTCTTGCAACAGCGGTACCAGAATGTCCCGCTGGTCACCCTGGATCTCCACAATACCATCCCGCACAGTGCCACCGACACCGCAGCGCGCTTTCAGCGTCTTGGCCAGGGCCCTGAGCTCATTACCCGCCAGGGGAATACCGGTAATCAGCGTAACACCTTTGCCCTTGCGGCCCTTAGTTTCCCGGCTGACACGCACAATCCCGTCACCTGCCGGTGCACTTTGCTGCCTGCAGGTGCACGCATCGACCGGATTGCGACACTCCGGGCACATTCTCCCCTGTTCGGTAGAGAACACCAGCCCCCCTTCCGATCGTTTTTTCATTCCGCCTCCAATCAATACCCGGGTTTATTTCTGTTCCGGAGGGTAGCGGCTGAACATTTCCGCGACAATCTCATCAATCAGTTTACGCCGGCTTTCCGGAGACTGGCTTTCGTTCAGGTAGCGCCGGCTGGCGGCTCGCCAGACCACTTCGCTGGTGCTGGTGTCGACCAGTTCGATCACCAGTTTGCCTTCCTCGATCTCGCGGACCGGAGGCGCAGACGATAGGCCCCAGCCAAAATTACCACTGCCGAAACCGAGTCCGAGACCAAACCCTTGCCGCTCCAGGCGCTCTTCCTCCACAATCCGCCAGCTTACCAGCAGATCTGCTTTACCGGGCTCCACCTGCGTCATATTGTGACTTTTGAGGGCCCGGTCAACCGCCGCGCGGACCCGGGTACCATCCAGCGAGACGATCTGCGAGCCGCCCTTGTCGCCTGAAGCGGCGAACGCCCAGCTTTGATAACGGTCAAAACCGGCGCTGGCATTGTAGTCCAGCACCACATTGCTGGCGCAGCCACTGACAAACAAAACCATTAACAGCATTCCTACATAGCGATAGCGCATAATGCATCTCCATTAAAACAGGTTACCTCACTGTAAACAGTATACGCAGCAAGGCCCGGTTACGTTGACCCGGTGTCCAATCGGTAATCCAGCTGACGAGCATCGCAGAATGCTCTGAATTCATCCAGCGCGGTCTCAGGTATCACCAGCGCCATGTTGACACCTGCCCCGTAATCCACGTCTCCGGTACGGGCGTTGTTCTGAGCACACCAGTGGCGGACCGGCTGCTCATCGGCAAAATCCAGCGCCACATGCACGATCACCTCGGGCTGCTGCACCACCCGGTCCACCGCGGAAAGAACAGATTCCGCCGCACCCGCGTAGGCACGTACCAGTCCGCCGGCACCCAGCTTGATACCACCAAAATAGCGGATTACGATGACCAGTATGTCGCCCATATCCTTGTACTGAATCACGCTGAGAATGGGCTTGCCCGCCGTGCCGGAAGGCTCACCGTCATCGTTCATAGCCGCCTCCGCCGCGGACCCCGGGCGACCTATCTGATAGGCCCAGCACACGTGGCGCGCATCAGGGTGGTCCTGCCAGGCCTGTTCGACGTGGGCTTTCACCTCGTCCCGGGAGCTCACTGGCAGCACACGGGCAATAAAACGGCTTTTCTTCACTTCCGTCTCCCGCTCAAGGTATCCTGCGGGGACCGGGTAATCTTGACCCATGGAGGTAATTCCTGTGACCGAATCTGATGATAATCGCCCACCAGCCGGTACTGTGGCACCGGCCCGCATCCGCAAGGCCGCCTGCGGTATCCGCTTCGATGAGGACGAACTGCAGCAGGGCATCGATTTTTCCGGTGCGGCAGACCTCAAACCGGAAGACAGCGGAGAGACGCACTCAATCCACCACAAACAACGGAAGCAGGATCGTCCCTCTTAGCCCCTTCGATCCACCATTTACAGTGGCTTAAGGGTAACATGGATCCCATGCGCCTGCGGCCAGCAATCCGGTCCGACCCCCACAAGGAGTTTGCCCTACCATGCCGGAACCCGGAACCAGAAACCTGACCCTGGAAAAGGTATCGTCAATCCGCGACATAGACGCAACGGAGTGGGCGCGGCTGGCAGGGGATCAGAACCCTTTCCTGCATTACCAGTTCCTGCTGGCACTTGAGGAGTCCCGCTGCACCGCTCCTGAGACCGGCTGGGCCCCCAGCCACCTGGTCTTTCGACAGAACGGTTGCATCGCCGGCCTGATACCCGCCTACCTGAAAAACCACTCCATGGGGGAGTATGTGTTCGACTGGGCCTGGGCGGATGCCTGGCAGCGCCACGGACTGGATTATTACCCCAAACTGCTGATGGCCATTCCCTTCACGCCCTGTCAGGGACCGCGCCTGCTGTTTCAGGAATCACTTCGCGCTGAATTGCACGGCGAACAACTCGCATCCCTGCTCGATGACAACATGGCACAGCTGGGCGCCCATTCCTGGCACCTGCTGTTTCCGGACCAACGGGACCAGGCGTTGTTATCTCATGAGCAGGAGCTTCACCGACTGGGCTGCCAGTTCCATTGGTTCAACCGCGACTACCAGAGTTTTGAGGATTTCCTTGCCACCCTTACCTCTCGCAAGCGCAAATCCATCCGCAAGGAACGCCGGCAGGTGCTGGAACAGGGCATCCACTTCCGTGTCTATCCGGGAAGCGAGCTGACCGATGACCAGCTACGCCAATTCTTCACTTTCTATAGCGCAACCTATCTGAAACGCGGGCAGCGACCCTATCTCAATCCCGATTTCTTCCGGATGGTGCGGGAGCGATTACCGGAGAAACTGCACATCATCATGGCGTATCAGCAGGAAGAACCTATCGCCGCCGCCCTGTTCCTGAGTGGCGGGGACACCCTCTATGGTCGCTACTGGGGCTGCCTGGAGGAATTTGCTCACCTGCACTTCGAAACCTGCTACTACCAGGGGATCGAACTGGCCATCCAGCTGGGGCTGACACGCTTCGATGCCGGAGCCCAGGGCGAGCACAAACTGGTGCGGGGCTTTGAACCGGTGCTCACCCACTCGTGGCACAGCATCGACCAGCCCGGCTTTCGCCCGGCCATTGAGGCATTCATTACGGATGAAGCGGAGCAGGTGGCGGCCTATTACGATCAGGCAACAAAGCTGCTTCCCTATCGCCAGAGCGATACCGGATAACGTTATAATCAACTCACTATCTTGTTGTGTGTATTCCTGATAGGCCCTGACCCCGAACATTGGTTCAACTACAGGATATCCTCATGGACGTGGAAACGCTGTTTGGCTCTTTAGCCCCGGACATTCTGCCCCTTTCGCTGGGCTTCGCAGGCCTGATTATCGCCTTTATTGCCCTGCTGCATTCGGCCAGCGTCCGCCGCACCCAGCAGGGCCAATACGTTCTCATGCGTGAAAAAGCCGATCTGTTATGGCGGGAGCTGGATGACTTGCGCTCCGGCTCTGCGCCCGGCGTTTCCCCTGAAGGCCAAAAGCCGGACAATACTGTCACCGCAGAAGAACGCTACCGGACAGAAAAACACGCTTATGCCCAGATCTGGCCGGAAATCTGGCGGCTTCACGATCGACTCGGATTATTCCTGCGCAGCGTGGAGGCCGGAGAGCCAGCCGGCGAGTTACGTCTGGAAGCCCGCAATGCCGCGCTGGAGGTGCGCCGGTTACTGAACACCCAGCGCCCTTTCTGCAGTGAACAGGTCGCCGAACTGGTGACTCATCTGGTGGACACCGAAATCAAGGCCCACCTTGCCGCCTGTCGCTATCTGGATATGCTGAAGGATGTCTCGACACAGCCGACTCAGGAAGACCGCCAGAATCTGCAGGAAAAATACCATATTCTGTATGACGGGGAAGCCAGGGAACTGATCAATCAGCTGACCACCACGATACGCCGGCGCACAATCCAACCGGGTTAATCATTCCCGCAGTCTGGCCAGGGTGTTCTTCTGCAGGGCCCGAAGTCCGTCACTGATGGTCACAGGTGCCAGATCTGTCTGCTCAAGACCCTTTAACAGGTCTGGCAGCGCATCAACAGCATCAGCTGCGGCGCGGACTTGATCATCCAGGCTATCGAATGCCTGCAACTGCCCTGACTCCAGCACACATCGCAGGAGCGGCACTCCTTGATGATGTTCGTTTACGCCGGCAATCACATCACCTGCCAGGATTCCTGACCGGTCATATTGTCGGAAAACCTGTTTGGCCCCCGGGAAGGACCGCTTACCGGGTGAGTTTTTCATTTTCGGCTCACCGCCGAACTCGGTCAGCTTGTAAGCCAGCTCCAGAGCCGGCGCATCGTTCGCCACCCCTGTCGCGGTTCCCACACCGAAGCCGTCTATGGGTGCACCCTGGCCCAGCAAATCCCGGATACGGTACTCATCCAGACCGCCGCTGGCCATGATGCGGATATCGGTGAATCCCGCATCGTCGAGGATCGCCCGGCAGCCCCGTGATTCCTCCAGAAGATCACCCGAATCCAGTCGTATGGCCGATATCCTGGCCGGGGAAGCCTTCAGCCACTCGACGATTCGCTTGACCGCCTGCTGGCTGTCATAGGTATCGACAAGCAAGGTTGTGCCGGGGTAAAGCCGCGCATAGATTTCAAAGGCTTCCATTTCGCTGGCGCAGGCCTGCACAAAGCTGTGGGCCATAGTGCCGCTGACGTTCAGACCAAAATCCTGACCCGCCAGCACATTGCTGGTTCCGGAGAGTCCCGCCAGCCGGAACGCCCGGACACCCCGGTGCGCGGCATCCAGGCCGTGCATCCGCCGCATGCCGAAGTCCACAACCGGCCTGCCCCCGGCTGCCAGCCTGAGGCGCACAGCTTTGGACGCAATCACCGTTTCCAGATGTACATAGTTCATCAGCAGGCTTTCCAGCAGCTGAGCCTCTGCAATCGGAGCCTCCACTTCCATCAACGGTTCCTGGGGGAAAAGCGGGGTACCTTCCGGAACGGCACGGATGGTACCGGTGAACCGGAAATCGCGAAGCCATTCGAGAAATTCCGGTTTGAACCGGTCCAGCTTCCGCAACCGCTCGATATGATCGTCAGTAAAGCGCAACCGGCTGATCACCTTTGCCGCCTGTTGCTGGCCACAGGCCAGGATGAAATTGCGATTTTCGGGCATCTGGCGGAAGAACAGGCTGAAAACCGCCGTATCATCCATACCCTCCGACCAATAGGCCTGAGCCATTGCCAGCTCGTACAAATCCACCATCAGTGGCAGATCCGCTTCACGTACCAACTCTGCGGCTTCCACAGTGGTTAATCCTCCTGAATCAGGTTGGCACCCTGATCTGCCAGCTTCTTTAATATCCGGTCACTTTTGTCCGGCTCGACCGCCAAGCTGCCGCCCTCACAGAAATCATTCTGGATATCAACCAGTAACAGCGCGTTGGCCTGAGCAGCCATAAAGGTATCCTCCTCAGTGTGCCAGCTTCTCGCGTTTCTCAGCTATTCTCTATCCGGAAACCCACTTTCAGAACCACCTGATAATGGCCCACCTGACCATTTTCCACATGGCCCCGGGTTTCCTGCACTTCGAACCATTCAACATTACGGATCTGCTTGCTGCATTCCGCCACGGCATTATTGATCGCGTCTTCAATACTGTTTTTGGAAGAACCGACAATCTCTACTTTTTTATAAACGTGGTGATCACTCATACATTCTCCTTCAGTTTCGTTTGCCCTTATCTGATCCTTGAGGGTGTCACGACGTATAATCAACCACCCCCAAAACATGAGAGTAGTATGAAATCGTTGAGAGCATGGCTATACAGCAGCGGCCTGTTGATTGCCCTGGTTGCCCTGGGGCCGCTCCTTCTGGCTGCGAGCGGCAGCCTGCATGGGGCAGAGGACTGGCGCACGGCCAACCGGGATTCAGCGGGTATTGCGCCGGATCCGGCGGCGTATGAAGAAGCGATTGTGCAGGTATACGGAGCCCGGGCCTGGAGCTGGCGGGGCTATTTTGCGGTGCACACCTGGATCAGTACCAAGGAAGCTGGGGCGGATCACTACAAGGTGCACGAAGTGACCGGATGGCGACGCTATGTCGTCAACTCCCGGCCAGATGTGCCTGACCGGCACTGGTACGGTGCCAGACCGACGCTCTATGCCGACCTGCGCGGTCCGGAGGCAGCTGGCCTGATTCCGGACATTGAAGCCGCCGTACAGAGTTATCCATGGCAGGAACAATACGAAGCCTGGCCAGGCCCCAACAGCAATACCTTTGTGGCCTGGGTAATCCGGGAAACCCCGGGACTGGATATTGCGTTGCCCAGCCATGCGATCGGCAAGGACTATCTGGGAGCCTCTCTGGTATCAGAGACACCCGGCGGACTCGGTTACCAGCTGTCTCTGGGGGGCTACTTTGGCTTACTGGCAGGCGTTCGTGAGGGACTGGAGCTGAACATCCTGGGGTTGTCGCTGGGCATCAACCCCGCCGCTCTTTCCATAAAACTGCCTGGCCTCGGGGAACTGGGCCTGCTCAATCCGAACCCCATGGCAGATAGCGATCCGGCACCCATCACCTCCGCAGACGCTGACTGATTTCAGAGCCGGGCAAATTCCAGATAGCGGCTGGCGGCGCGTTTTTTCTCGTCGCCAGACTCCAGCAGGTGCTCGCGCAGACGGTCAATGATGCGGAAGTAGTTATCAGGCCCACTCGCCGATCCGACTGACTCTACCGTCGGCGGCATTACTTGAGCACTTTCTGATCGATCCTGTTTCCGTTAATCCGGGGCTGCCAGCAACTCCCTGAGCTTATCAACACCTATTCGGTTCATCCGTTCGATGTTCCTGCCAGGAATACCTTCCACGTCCGGATGGCAATCAATCGCCTGGGCAAGGCTGTCTTCTCTCAACAGATGCAGCATCGGCCAGGGGGAACGGTTGGTGTAGTTCTCCGCGTCTTCCGGTCCGGTACCCTCAAACCGATAACAGGGGTGAAAACTGGCAATCTGGTAGATACCTTCCAGCCCCAGATAGTCCAGCAGATCCTCCGCCATGGCCAGGAAATTCAGGTAATCATCAAAGTCCTGTAAGGCTTCCGGAAGGATCAACAGCGTGGTTTCGGTTTCCGGACTGTCCTCCAGATGCTGTAACTCGGCGTGGAGCGCCTGTAACAGGGCTTCCTCGCTATCCGCATCGGTTTCGACAAACCTCACCCGGTCAGCCTCCAGTTCTTTTCTGGCAAACGGGCAAAGATTGAGGCCAACCACCACTCGCTCCACCCAACGACGAGTGTCGGAGATTACCGGACTTGCAGATTCCCGGGTATCGGTCACTGGACAGGCTTCCGCGCAAGGTAGACGGTATTGGACGACATACCGTTCTGGAAAGGATTGAAGAATTCCACCACCCGGGATTCAACATCCGCAAACAGTTCCTTCAACACCCGCTCGAACGGCTCATCGGGCGGATCCTGGGACCACATGGCGAAACAGCCACCGGGTTTGATCTGCAGTGCCATGCGGGACAGGGGCTCTACCGAATAGAAGCTAGCGCTGGATTGATTCAGCAGCGCCCGGGGGGAGTGGTCGATGTCCAGCAGAATGGCATCAAACTGACGGCCCGGCTGCTCCGGATCAAAACCGCCCTGCTGCGGGTCCTGCACGGCCATATCAAAGAAACTGCCGTGCACGTAACGACAACGGGCATCTTCGTTCAGCACCTTACCCAGCGGCACCTTCTCCTGCTGGTGCCAGTGAATCACGGTATCGACCGCTTCCACCACCAGCAGCTCATTCACCCGGTCGTGCTTTAGTGCCGCCTCAGCGGTGTAACCCAGTCCCAGTCCGCCAACCACGACATCCAGGGCATCTCCATCGACAGCCTCAATACCCAGATCGGCAAGTGCTACCTCCGCATCCACAAACATGCTGGACATCAGGAACTCCTCGCCCAGCTTGACCTCGTAGATATCACGGTCGCCCAGCGCCGGTATCCGCCGGCGACGCAGGCTCATCTGGCCAATGGACGATGGCTGACTGTCAATTTCCTCGAACAACAGACCCATGGGTGAACTCCGATAAACGAATGAGGCGGTTATTCTACAGGGATCCGGATCAGGAAATCAGGCAGGCGCAGACGATTGGAGCAATGCGAGGGATCGGGCGAGACTCTGGGTGACGGGCGCATTCAGTTTCAGATCCACAATCGGATCCGCCCGGGTTTTCCCCAGGTTCAGGGTGACAATGGGTTTGCCCCACTCCCGGGCATAGCGACAGAAGCGGTAACCGGAATACACCATGAGCGAAGAACCGACCACCAGCAGGGCATCGCTTTCCCGGAGTGCATTCAGTCCCGTATCAACACGCTGTTTTGGCACATAATCCCCAAAGAACACCACATCCGGCTTGAGAATGCCGTCGCAACAGGGGCAATTGACGACCCGGAACCCACTGAAATCCACTGAAAGGTCCGCATCACCGTCGGGTGCGGCACTGGCGCTGAACCCCAGGTAATCCGGGTTCATCTCACCACTCCATTCATGCACCTGATCCCGCGTACAAAGGTAGCCACAGTCCATGCAGATAACCCGGTCCGCCCGTCCGTGCAGGTCCACCACTCGCTGGCTGCCGGCTTTCTGGTGCAAACGGTCGACATTCTGGGTCACCAGCAGGGAGGTGCGGGATTCCAGATCCGCCAGATGATAATGGGCAGGATTCGGCCGCGCACGGCTGACCACCAGCCAGCCCACCAGGCTGCGGGCCCAGTAACGCTGGCGAATCGGCTCGCTGCCCAGGAACTCCTGGTGCTGGACCGGTTGGCGGCGCTTCCATTCCCCTTTCTGGTCCCGGTAATCGGGAATACCGGAGTCCGTGGAAACACCAGCACCGGACAGCACCATCACTTTCGGATGCTGCTGGAGAAACTCCGCCAGCTGCTCTCCGGCAAGGTCCGGTGCCATCATCCGCGCCATGATCAGGGCGCTCCGTTACCCAGCAGCTGGCTGAGTTTGCGACTGATCATATCCACCGGTTCCATCAGTGCCTTCTGGATGCTCTGGGTGCTGATGCGAGTGAAAGCGGATCCGGCATCGCTTTCCAGAAAGGCCAGGTATTCCCGCAGTTCTTCCGGGGTGAATGCGTTGTAGGTATACAGATAAGCCGTGTATACCTGCTGACCAACCTGGCCACGCAGCATGGTGCGCCGGCTTTCAACCTGTTGACGTAACTCGCCCACCGGCATGGCTCCGGAACCCTTCAGGGCATTCATGGCCGCCGCCATACTGAACTGCATGGCAATAGCCGTATCCACCGCACTCTGGGTGGCCCGGGCTGCCTGATCGTAGCGATCAAACAGGCTGGCAAGCTCAGTTCCCTGATACTCTTTCACAAGAGCCGGCCCCTTGGCCTGCACCGCTTTCCAGGCAGAAGGGGATGAAGCCTCAATTTCAGCTTTCGAGATACGCTTTGCCAGGGGTGTCTGATACCAATCAGCAACCGCCGCAAGCTGAGACTCGCCAAGACTGCTCTGCAGATCCTCAACCACCTGTCGCTCGATATCGGCACCGCTGAATGCGCTGCTGACCACGGCACCGATGGAATTCACCAGGAACGGCTGTAATTGTGTGCCCTGGCTCAGCCCCCGGCGGATGCCCTCGTTAAGCATGGCCGGGTATTGGTCGATGATGTCGTCTATGGGGGAGGCGTCCACCACCTGCTGTGCGGTGGGCGCGGCGTGAGTGGTCACAGCGCTGGCAAACAGCACAGTGAAAACGGTGGCTTTCCAGACGGTAATCCTGGAGCGATGATCAGGCATGATACTCTTCCTTTCGGTTTTCCGGCGCGGGATGTGTCCGGGGGTTATGCCACGATGCCCGCCTTCCGGGCAAGAATATACGCTCCCGGTTCCATGACAGTTCTGTAGGATTTATGAAACGCAGCCGCCAACAAAGACTCCGGGAACTTGGCCGGGATGCCCTGTGGCTGATCCTGCCCCTGGCCGGTCTGGTGCTGTCCATTGCCACGACACTCAGGCTGGGCCTGCTGGAACCGGAACCTCCCCGGCAACCGGACAATATTTGCGAGATATTCCGGGAACACCCGGTCTGGTATGACTATGCG
Source organism: Marinobacter sp. (assembly GCA_014359475.1). Classification (GTDB taxonomy): domain Bacteria; phylum Pseudomonadota; class Gammaproteobacteria; order Pseudomonadales; family Oleiphilaceae; genus Marinobacter. Next base: position 125,585 of record JACIZI010000003.1, read on the forward strand.
GCGCAGTCACAGGAACGCTGGGGCCTGCCCATAGCGACCCAGATGGCCTTCGTCTACTACGAGTCGTCATTCCGCAGTCATGCCCGCCCGCCCCGCGAGAAGCTGCTGGGCTTTATTCCCTGGAACCGACCCTCCACCGCTCAGGGTTATTCCCAGGCCCTGGACCCCGCCTGGAGCGAGTACCTGGCGGAGGTGAACGATGGCCCCTTTGTGGTCCGGACCGACATGGAATATGCGCTCGACTTTATCGGCTGGTATAACCTGCTCAGCCACAAACAACTGGGCATCGCACTGACGAACCCTCGCCATCTGTACCTGGCCTACCACGAAGGACGGGCAGGATACCGGCGTAAAACCTGGGCCCAAAAGCCGATCATTCAGTCGCTGGCCGGCAAGATTGAAGCCCGGGCGTGGCGCTACGACCACCAGCTGAGACAGTGTGAGGCGGAATTCCGATGCCGGCACTTCTACCAGTTTCCGCCCTTCTGCGAATAACAGGATTCAGGGTGTCAGGCTGATTTCGATATCCGAATCGACGGCCCGCAAGCGTTCCACCAGAAACGCCATCACAATCCGTACCCGGGCCAGCTGCTGAGTGTCCTGACTGACATGGAGCCAGAGATCCACACTCTCGCCTTCCAGCGGATCTGACAAACGCCGAAGTTCTTTGGTGGCCTCCCCCAGATAACACGGCAGCACCGCCAGGCCAGCACCGGCCCGGGCCAGTGCATGCATGGATTGCAAACTGTTACAGCGAATCAGCGACGTAACATTCCTGAGGTGCTTACGATACCAGCGACCGGTCGCCAGATGGCTGAAGGTTTCATCCGGAATGATCCAGACACATTCTTCCGGCCGATTGGCGATATCCATTTTGCGGTTGCGGCGGCAATACCGGGAGGCACCGTAGACGGCGGATTCGATCGCCGCGATGCGTTCGCCCTCAAGCGTTGCCTGGGGACGGTTTTCCGGACGCAGGGTGAGATCTGCTTCCCGGTGGGACAAATTGGCCACATCGTTGTCAGTCAGCACTTCCAGCTCCAGCCCCGGGAATTCCTGCACCAGATCCGCCAGTATCGGGCTAAGCAGTTCGCTGAGCATGGAGTCTTCGGCAGCAATGCGGATCTTCCCGACCGGAGCCGAATCCTGGCCCACCAGCTTGCGCTCGAGATTGTCCATGGCCGCCGCCAGACGTTCCGCCTCCCTGAAAGCCGCTTCCCCCACCGGGGTAAGCTGCAAACCTTCCCGGTTCCGCTCGAAGAAACGTACACCCAGCTGCTCTTCCATCTGGTCCAGACGACGCAATACGGTGGTCTGGTGTACACCCAGTATTTCACCGGCTTTGGCGAGGGTTCCACCTATTGCCAAAGCCCTTACATAACGAAGATAATCCCAATCCATAGCTACTGCATATTTGCAACGTGGGTACGAAGTTTAACGTATTCAAACTGCAAAAAAGAACCCTTAGAATACAAAACACAGTCAGATAATCCACACACATCAATCCACCAGATTAAGGAGGAAGGCGCTATGACTGAGAAGCATATCGCAACCATACACCCGCTGCCGTCCAGTATCCTCCACAACAGTACTGAGGTCAGGCGCCAACACACCCGTGCAGCCGTTCAGCAGTTTTCCGGCATGATTCGCCGTAAACTGCGTTCACTGAACCGCAAGGCCACCCGGGTGGCGCCGGATATGACCCAGGTACAAGGTGGCCACTGACCGGCATACCCCATGAGACACAAAAAAGCCGGCGTAATGAGCGCCGGCTTTTTTGTGTCTGCGTCATTTGGTAAAACCGTTCAGAATTCCCAGATGATCCGCTTACGCTGCGCGAACCATTCATCCATCTTGCCGCTGTAAAAACCCTCAATTACATTGCGCTTGATTTTCAGGGTGGGAGTAAGCATGCCGTTCTCAATCGTCCAGGGGTCACCGACCACTACTGCAAAGGCCAGCTTTTCATGAGCCTGAGCCCCGGCGTTGACCTCCTGGAGTTCGTCAGCCAGCTCTTTTTCCAGCTCGCCCCGATCCTGTCTACCCTGCTTTACATCTTCTCGCGCATCCTCGGAGAGTAGCACCAGAAGGCACGGTTGCGGCTGATTGGCACCGACCACACAAACTGCCTCCGCTTCCGGGTGATTGAAGCGATTCTCAAGGGGCACCGGTACCACGTATTTACCCTTGGATGTCTTGAACATATCCTTCACCCGACCGGTAACGCGCAGGTAACCGCGCCCATCGATCTCACCCATATCGCCGGTTTTAAGGAAGCCATCTTCAGTGATGTCTTCCCGGGTTTTCTCCTCATTGCGGAAGTACCCGATCATCTGGCCGGCGCTTTTCACCTGTATTTCATTGTTTTCCCCAATTCGGTGCTCGACACCCGGGTTGGGTACGCCGACAGAGCCTATTTTGGCCTCGCCCGGCCGGTTAGCGTGTGAGTATCCGAAGTTCTCGGACATGCCATACACTTCCAGCAGTTCAAGCCCCAGGTTGCGATACCAGCGGACGATCTCTCCCGGCAGAGGTGCAGCGCCGGTCAACGCAACCTTGCACTGGTCCAGCCCCAGCTGCTTAAGCACCTTGCCCTTGACGAAACGACTCAGGATCGGCAAACGGAACAGCACCTTTTGCTTGCGGGGTGGCAACTTCTCATTGATGGTGAGATAGAACTTGGTCCAGAGCCTGGGAACCGAGAAGAACAGGGTGGGCCTTGCCCTTTTCAGGTCCTGCTGAAAGGTGTCCAGAGAGTCGGCAAAAAAGAGCCGGAAACCAAAATAAAGGGACTGGGTCTCCACCGCCGCCCGCTCAGCCACGTGTGCCAGCGGCAAATACGAGAGCATGCGCTCCCCCGTGGTTACCGGGAAAATCTGCCGCAGGCCGTTTGCCACCGAAATCATCGTGCGGAAGCTGTGCATGACCCCTTTCGGCCGACCGGTGCTGCCGGAGGTATATATAATGGTGGCCAAATCCTCGGGGTCCGGCAGGTGCGACTCGGCCGGCTCTGTCTCGCCGATGATGTCGGTCCAGGCCGGCGTGTCCGGCCGTGGTGACATTGGCAGTGACACCATTCTGAGGTCCTCCGGAAGAGCCCCCTTAATATCTTCCCAACCGTCTGATACGCCATCCATCTTGCCGATAAACAGGAGCCTGGACTCGCTGTGCTCGAGAATATAGGCCGCAGTATCCCCGTTGAGCGTGGGATACATGGGCACGGAAACATGCCCGGCCGCCCAGATAGCCAGATCGGCCAGTATCCAGTGCGCACTGTTCTTGCCGAGTATGGCAATGTTGGACTTATCCGGAAGCCCCAGGGTTCGCAGGTAGGCGGCCATGCGCCGTACCTGATCTGCCGCTGACGCCCAGGTAATATCTTCCAGGGTACCATCCGGGTAGGGCTGGGTAAGATACACCTTGTCCGGGTTCTGCTCTGCCCAGTAAAACAGGCAATGCAGTGAAGTCTTTCTGTCCATAGCTTCTGTCATTGTTCCGGCTCCCGCCTGGTTGTATGAGTTGTTTGGAGACACCGTTGCTACATTGTTCAGGATTACACCTAAAAATCAACAAACTCTCATGTTTACACTTTTTCTCTTGAAATTATACATGTTGCAGGCATCCTACCCCCTGGTGGCGGGCCATTGAGTGCCCTCTCGTAGTAAGTCGTCATGAGATATCCAATGCCTGAAAAGAACAGCCCGCTGACTTTAAGCACACTGGTTCTGATCATCCTGTTTCTTCCGGGATTTGTCTCGGCAGAATCACCCGGGGTGTTACGGGGCGGTTATATCGACTTCCCGCCACTGACTTATACCGATGCTTCCGGCCAGGCTGCCGGTGAAGGCATCGAACTGACCAACCGACTTTTGCGGGAGGTCGGCCTCGAGGTGGCCTGGCAAGAGTATCCGCTGGGCAGGATCTATCACAGCTTTCGTCATAACCTGATTGATCTCTGGCCGGGCAGTGCCGGCGTGCCTTCCATCCAGCCATACGTACTTGAAACCAAGGATGCTCCGGGCATTAAGGTCCGGCTGTATGCTTATCATCTGGAGTCCGTGCCCCCCATAGAGTCACTGGAGCAGATCCGGAATAAACGCCTCATTCTGATCCGCGGCTATACCTACCTGAGCAAACTGAACAGCCTGCGCAAAGCCAACAAGGACATTGTCACTGCTCCCAACCACCGTTCTGCCTTGCGGTTATTGGCTATGGGTCGGGGAGATTATCTGCTCGATTTCGGTCGCCCGCTTGAGGCAGCGGAAAAAACAGTAACCATTGAAGGCCTGCAACGCAGCCTGCTGGACCAATGGCGCGTGGCACTGGTTGTATCAAAAAGCCTGGAAGGTGCCAGTGATCTCGTGGAACAGCTTGACCGTTCATTCATGGCAAATTTTGCCGGACAATGCGAAAGTGAAACTGCGGCCTGTTAACCTGCCAAAACCGGGAGGACCCCAACCATGTCGGCGAACATTACGATTCACTACTGCACCGGTTGCAACTGGCTGCTCAGGTCGACCTGGATGGCTCAGGAACTGCTTACCACCTTTGACGGCATGGTCGACGAACTGACTCTGACACCCGGCTCCGGTGGCATTTTCGAGGTGTGGGTGAACGACGAACGCATCTGGTCCCGCAAAGACCAGGGCGGCTTCCCGGAAATCAAGCAGTTGAAACAGTTGGTCCGCGACCGGATCGCCCCGGAACACTCACTGGGACATTCAGACCGCCAGGATCAGTCCTGAGCCCGACAATTGGCGAGCGAGCTGTTACTCAGTTTGGCCATTAGCTTTTTCCAGCCAATGGGCAGCCGCTGCTCCAGTTCCAGCAACCGACCATCCCCGACCTCCACCGGATCCAACATCTGCTTGCTGCCATAGATGACGTAGTTATTGGTTTTACTCCTGAAAACCAGCACCGAGGCAAATTGCCGGCGGATTTCCCGGAACAGAGTGCCGTTTTCATCGGGCATGCGGTGAAAATTCAGTGCCAGCCAGCCCCGGTCGGTCAGCGCCCGGCTGCACTGGCGAATGAACTGCCGCTGGGACTGGGCGGGCGACATGCGATTGGCCTGGTAAAGATCCGTCAGAATCAGATCGTAACGGCCCGCTTCCGACTCTTCCACATAGCATCGCGCATCGCCAAAGAACACATTCAACCGGTCGGAATCCGGCAGCCCGAAGTGGGATCGGGCCACCTCCACAACCCTGGGGCGCAACTCCACTGCCTGCACCTGAATGTCTGGCAGCAGGCGCATCAGCCCCGACACCAGGACACCACCACCCAGTCCCAACACCAGAGCGTTTTCCGGAGCAAAATAGGCTGTCGGAAGCAGCATGGCACGGTTGTATTCATGTACCGGCAACCAGGGTCGCTCTCGCTCGACCTTGCTCTGCTCAAACACCGAATCAAAGGTCATTATCCGGTGTTTGCGGTAATCGATCACCAGAATGTTGCCCAGTTTGTCGCGGACCGCGTGAACTATTTCTCCCTGGCTGGACAGGCCGAACATGAACAATCCCCGTTGATAACTCAAACCATGAGTTTACCCCAGATCGGTACTGTTCAAGGTCATCGTTACCCAAAACGGTAGCCTGTTTACTATTTCTTACAGTCTGCCCGCATGTTTATCTTTACACTGGGAAGCCAGTCAATACTCTGATGATCTGGTTGCCATGCCGCTATCCCGAAAAAAATCACCGGGCAAACGTCTGTCCCGTCAAACCGGCGAAATGATCCGGCAGGTAGAGATTCCGTCCGATGCCGTGCGCATCGGCATGTATGTCGTGCGCCTGGACCGGGAATGGACCGAGGTTCCACTGTTGTTCCGGGAGTTCGCGGTCGAAAACGAAGACCAACTCGAAGTCCTGCGCAGCCACTGCTTCTCGGTCACGGTGGAAATGACCGAGAGTCGCCTGCGGGAGATGGAAAAGCGGAATCGGCACCTGCTTCGAAAACCGCTGGATGAATTCCCGGAAAACGCCAGCCTTGCAGAAGAACTGCCGGTCGCCCATGAACACCTGAGCAACGCTCAGAGCTACATCAATGACTTACTCCGCTCAGTGGAACGGGACCACCAACTGCGCCTGGACGGCTTCCAGGAAGTGGTGAAAAACTGCGTAACCAGCATCATGTCCAACGCCAGCGCCATGTTCTGGCTCACCAAGATCCGCCACGAGGATGCCTATACTGCGGAGCACTGTCTGCGAGTGGGCGTTCTGGCCATTACCTTTGGCCGTTTTCTGGACTTCCCGGAGAAAGATCTGCAGACCCTGGGCATGTGCGGCATGCTGCACGACGTAGGCAAAATGAAGATCCCCAACGATGTTCTCAACAAGCCAGGTGCCCTGAGCCCGGAAGAGTGGCAGTTGATGCGCCAGCATCCTGAATTGGGTCATCAACTGCTTCAGGAGCAGGAGGAACTGGACCCCGTCGTACTCGATGCCGCCCTGTCCCACCACGAGAGACTGGACGGTACCGGTTACCCGAATGGCGTTTCCGGGCTCAACATCAGCCTGTTTGCCCGCTTGATTTCCATCGTCGATGCCTACGATGCCATGACCAGTGACCGCCCCTACATGAAAGGCCGCTCTACTGCAGAAGCACTGAAGATCCTCTACAAGTGCAGCGGCAACCAGTTCGATGGCCGTCTGGTGGAGGTGTTCATCCGCATGATCGGTATCTACCCTTCCGGCTCGCTGGTCGAGCTGGATAACGGCGAGATTGCCGTCGTGGTTTCCAGCCGCCCCAACCAAAAACTGCAACCGGTGGTGGAAGTGGTTCGGGATAGAGATGGCAACTCCTGTGAGCCCAGGGTGATCGACCTGGCTGAGTCCGCAGCCAATGATAATGGCAGTGCCCGCAAAATCCGCATGGCCCTTCCCGATGGCATCGACGGTTTTGATCTGGAGAGCTACATCCGCAAACGGGGCGGTCTGGACAGCAAGTGATAAACGCAGACCAGTTCCGTGTGCCAGTGCGCCACGAGATCTATAATACTGTCAGGTCGCACGTCAGGCAGGTTACGGTATAGCGATGTTACCCAGCAAAATCTTCTTCCCGGCACTGATCACCCTTTTCATTATCGGGCCATTGTCTGCACATGCCGGTTCGGTGAAAAAAATCGTCCATCCTGATGGTACCGTCGAATTCACCAATGTTGGCACCAGCGGGCAAAAGGCACGGGGGTCCAGCAAGGATGAAATTGTCTACCGTTATCAGGACCGGGACGGCGTGGTGTCGTATTCCGGTGTGCGTCCTGCCGATGCAGACTACGAGGTCATCCGCTTCCAATGCTACGCCTGCGATCCGGACTCCCCGGTGGACTGGCACAACACCCCGCTGTTTGCCAACCGCTTTACCGACATCATCAATGCGGCGGCAAACCGCTTCGACCTGGACCCTGCACTGGTCCAGGCTGTCATCCATGCGGAATCTGCGTTCAACCCTGCGGCGGTCTCCCCCAAAGGTGCCCAGGGGCTGATGCAACTGATGCCGGCTACGGCACGGGAACTCAACGTAGCCAATGCGCTGGATGCCCGGCAGAACATCCTTGGCGGAGCAAACTATCTTGCCAGAATGCTGCAACGCTTCGATGGCGACACCTCCCTCGCCACCGCCGCATATAACGCCGGGCCTGGCACCGTGGGTCGATACGGCGGCATCCCCCCCTACGCAGAAACCAAAGCTTACGTGAAGCGAGTGTCTATTCTGCGGGACCGTTACGCCAGCCTGTAAGCGCACCATCCTGGGGCAAAGCCAGCTGCACATTGGTGCAGTAAAACAGGACAGACACCAACATCCACCCACCGGAAACCGGATCCGCCCCGGCACAAAGCCATTTCTGCCATACCGGCACGGCATCTGCATAGGCTTGAACAGCCTGGCCGTTTCCAGGCCCCAAACCATTCCCGGACAAAGGCGTCCACCGTTCCCAGGCTTGGGGATGCCTTTGCGGTAGTGCCTCATGCAAGGCCGTCCCAGGCCAGCCAGGAACGGGTGTCAAACAACCGACTCCGTAATCGAGGTACTCACAATGTCCTATCTGGCTCCCTCTGAATTCGTCACCAAAATGGTGGATGGCGGCGAATCCAAAATCCACATGTCCACCCGCGACACCCTGATCCGCGCTTACATGGCCGGTGCCATTCTGGCCCTGGCCGCTGTGTTTGCCATCACCGTAGCGGTACAGACCGGCAGCTTCCTGCTGGGTGCGGTGCTGTTCCCGGTGGGTTTTATCATGCTGTACCTGATGGGTTTCGACCTTCTGACCGGGGTTTTCATGCTCACCCCGCTGGCCCTAATCGACCGCCGCCCCGGGGTTACGCCTTCCGGCATTCTCCGGAACTGGGGACTGGTCTTTCTGGGTAATTTTGCCGGTGCCCTCACCGTGGCCCTCATCATGGCGTTTGTTTTCACCTACGGCTTCAAGGCTGATGCCGGAGCCGTTGCCAGCAAGGCCGCCAGCATTGGCGAAGCCCGCACCGTCGGTTACGCCGAATATGGCCTGACCGGATGGCTGACGATTTTCCTGCGGGGCATGCTCTGCAACTGGATGGTGTCCATGGGCGTGGTAGGTGCCATGATCTCCACCACAGTGAGCGGCAAGGCCATCGCTATGTGGATGCCGATCATGCTGTTCTTCTACATGGGCTTTGAACACTCCGTGGTGAACATGTTCCTGTTCCCTTTCGGCATCATCGTCGGTGGTCAGTTCTCGGTCATGGACTATCTGCTCTGGAACGAGATTCCCACAGTGCTGGGCAATCTGGTGGGCGGCCTGGCCTTTACCGGCCTTACGTTATACACCACTCATATCCGTACGGCCCCCAAGCGCCCAACTGCCCGGGGTCGCAGTGAGCGTGTGACGGCATAACCCCTATGACCGACGAGTTGCTCCCGGGGCGGCCAGCTAGCGGCCGCCTGCAGGTGACCACAGGTGCTTCTTCGGACCGGGGTCAGAAGCCGGTCAACCAGGACTTCCATGGAGGGCTTGTTCCCCGCGGCCACACGCTGACTATGAAAGGAACGGCCTTTGCCATTGCGGACGGCATCGGCTCCAGCGATGTCAGCCAGGAAGCCAGCGAAACCGCTGTTAAAAGCTTTCTGGCAGACTATTACTGCACACCGGATGCCTGGTCCGTGCGCCATTCCGGAGAACGGGTCATCTCTGCCATCAATTCATGGCTGTGGGATCAGACGCGAAAAAGCCCCTACCGTGACTCTCCGGACCGCGGCTATGCATGTACCTTCAGTGCCGTGGTAATGAAAGGCAACATCGCCCACCTGTTCCACATCGGCGATACCCGCATCTACCGCCTCCGGGACCGGGCCGCTGAACAACTGACCCATGACCATACCCTCTGGGTTTCCCGGCACGAGCAGTATCTGAGCCGGGTGCTCGGGGTCGAAGCAACCATCGAAATTGACTACCGGGCAACAGACCTGCGCCCGGGCGATACCTTTATCCTGAGCAGTGACGGCATTCATGATCACCTCGAAACAACGGCGATCATTCAGGCACTTGAGGACCCCGCCATACCACTCGAACAGGTCGCCCGCCGCATTATCGAAATGGCGCTGGAGAACGGCAGCGACGACAACCTGACCATCCAGATCATCCACATCGATGAACTGCCCGAACCCGGATCAGAGGCGCACCGAAGCCCTGCAGGAAACCTGCCACCACCACCGATTCCGGAGGCAGGCGACACGCTGGACGGCTATACCATTCTCAGAGAACTCCATGCCAGCAGCCGCAGCCATGTATTCCTGGCCCGTGCCCCAGATTCCGGGGAAGCGGTCGTTCTCAAGATTCCCTCCCTCGACCTGCGGGAGGAGCCCGGATATCTGGAACGTCTGATAACGGAGGAATGGATCGCCCGCCGGGTAACCAGCAACCATATCGTATCCGCCGCAGGGTCCCCGAAGGCGCGCAGCTATCTTTACACTGTCACCGGATATATCGAGGGACAGACCCTTGCGCAATGGATGAACGACAATCCCTCGCCGTCGCTGGAAGCAGTCCGGAACCTGACCGAACAGATGGCCAGAGGGCTCCAGGCCCTGCACCGCATGGACATACTCCATCAGGACTTACGGCCGGAGAATGTCATCATCGACCAGAACGGCACGGCAAAGCTGATCGATTTCGGAGCTGCCAGAGTCGCCGGCATTGCCGAAACCCAACTGCCCCATGCAGACACACCAATGCCCGGAACAGCTCTCTATATGGCCCCGGAATACTTCCTGGGGGAATCGGGTTCCGCTGCATCAGACCTCTACTCACTGGCGGTGATCACCTACCACATGCTGTCCGGGCGATTCCCGTATGGCACCAACGTTGCCAAAGCCCGCACCATCGCCGCCCAGCGCAGGCTTCGCTACCAGACGGTTATGGACCCGCAACGGGATGTCCCGGCGTGGATTGACCACACCCTACGCCGGGCTCTGCAAACCGATCCCGACAAACGGTATCCTGCTCTCAGCGAGTTCATCCATGACCTGCGCCATCCCAATCCTGCTTACCTCAACCGGGAGCGGCCACCACTGCTGGAGCGTAACCCGGTGCTGTTCTGGCAAGGTGTCTCAGGGATTCTGGCCATAACCCTGATGTATGTCCTACTTCGGTGAAGTCACACGACCCGGTTCTTGTCGGCAATCTGATTACGCATGGCCAGCCGGGCTTCCCGGCGGATGCCCGCATCGGCATGGCGGCGTTCCTGCTCGCCGGTTTCCGGCAATACGTCCGGCACTTGAGTCGGCTTGCCATCCTCATCCAGGGCGACGAAGGTGAAATAGGCCGAAAGAATATGGCGCACTTCCCCGGTGTAACTGTTCTCCGCCTCGACCCGGGCTCCAATTTCCATGGACGAACCCCAGTTGCGGTTCAGGGAGAGGTTGAAAAGCAGGGTGTCATTGCCTTTAGCCGGTGCCCGGAAATGGATGGAGTCAACCGCAGCTGTAACACATACACTCGCCGAATGGCGCTCGGCAACCACCAGCGCCAGCCGGTCACACTTGGCCATGATCATGCCCCCGAATACCGTGTTCTGGGCGTTCATGTCGTTGGGGAACACCTTGTAAACATGCTTGTCGATGGCCGAGGCTGCGACCGGTTTCGGGGTATTGGCGGGCATAACGGGTCTGGCTCCTTGTCAGATAGCGGACTGGGCGGTTAACGGCTCAGGAATTCCCAATGGTACCGCAGATGATCCTCAATGAATGAGGCAATGAAGAAGTAGGAATGGTCATAACCTGCCTGGCGACGCAGGGTTAACGGAATGCCGTGCTCCTCACAGACCTGCTCCAGCGCCTCCGGCTTCAGCTGACCGTCGGCAAGGAAGTTGTCACCCTCTCCCTGATCCACCAGCAGTTCTGGCACCTTCCCGCCGCCACGGATCAGCTCGCAGCTGTCCCACTTTACCCATTCCAGCCGATCCTCTCCAAGGTAACCGCTGAATGCCTTGCGGCCCCAGTCACACTCCGAGGGATGACAGATGGGCGCAAAGGCAGACACAGAAGCATAGCGCCCCGGGTTTTTCAGAGCACAGATCATGGCACCATGCCCACCCATGGAATGCCCGCTGATGGACTGCCGCTGACTGACCGGTAGATGCTCAGACACCAGTTCTGGCAACTCACGCACCACATAGTCGTACATCCGATAGCTGCGGGACCAGGGCTCCCTGGCGGCATTCAGATAAAAACCTGCCCCGGAACCAAAGTCATAGCTGTCATGCTCGCCGGGATAATCGGTACCCCGCGGGCTGGTATCCGGGCAGATAATCGTCATGCCCAGCTCTGCCGCCACCCGGTGTGCCCCGGCCTTCTGCATGAAATTCTCATCCGTACAGGTCAGTCCCGATAACCACCAGAGCGCCGGCACCGGACCCTGCTCCGCTGCCGGGGGCAGGTAGACTGCAAACACCATTTCGCAGCCCAGTACCTCCGACTGGTGCCGGAAGCGTTTGTGCCAGCCGCCGAAGCTGCGGTTGGCACCGATTTCGGACAGTTCACTCATGCTTATGGCTCCCGATCAGTAATGCAGTACCGTACGGATACTCTTGCCTTCGTGCAGCAGCTCGAACGCTTCGTTGATCTTCTCGAACGGCATGTCGTGGGTCACGAACTCGTCGATCTTGATCTCGCCGTTCATATAGCGTTCCACATAGCCCGGCAGTTCAGTGCGGCCTTTTACGCCGCCAAAGGCGGAACCACGCCAGACCCGGCCGGTGACAAGCTGGAATGGGCGGGTGGAAATTTCCTCGCCGGCACCGGCCACGCCGATAATCACCGACTCACCCCAGCCCTTGTGGCAGCATTCGAGGGCCGAGCGCATCACGTTGACATTACCAATGCATTCGAACGAATAATCAACGCCGCCGTCGGTCATATCGACAATCACTTGCTGGATCGGATCGCTGTAATCTTTCGGATTCACGAAATCCGTAGCACCGAACTGGCGCGCCAGCTCGAACTTGTCCGGGTTTACGTCAATAGCGATGATACGGCTGGCTCCCACCATCTGGGCTCCCTGGATCACTGCCAGACCAATTGCCCCCAGACCGAATACGGCGACGGTTGAACCGGGCTCGACTTTGGCGGTGTTCATGACTGCACCGATGCCAGTGGTGACACCACAGCCCAACAGGCAGATCTTGTCCATGGGCGCTTCTTTGGACACCTTGGCCAGGGAAATCTCCGGCAGCACCGTGTAGTTACTGAACGTAGAGCAGCCCATGTAATGATGGAGCGGCTTGCCGTTGAAGGAGAAACGGGACGTGCCATCCGGCATCAGGCCCTTGCCCTGGGTGGCCCGCACCGCCTGACACAGATTGGTCTTGCCGGACAGGCAGAACTTACACTTGCCACACTCGGCGGTGTAAAGCGGAATCACATGGTCGCCGGGCTTCAGGCTGGTGACTCCCGCGCCGACTTCCTCGACCACACCGGCCCCCTCGTGGCCGAAAATGGACGGAAAATTACCCTCCGGGTCCGCACCGGACAGGGTATAAGCATCGGTGTGGCACACACTGGTTGCCACGATTCGCACCAGCACTTCACCCTCTTTCGGGCCTTGCACATCAATTTCTTCCAGTTCCAGTGGCTTGCCTGCTTCCCAGGCAATGGCGGCGAGTGATTTCATAAGCGGGGCTCCTTTCAGAGTAATAAACAGCGGCGGCACCAATGCCGGCCCGCGCGCTGAGACAATGTAACGGGGATGGATGGTAGCAGACATTCAGGCGCTTCGGTGCCTGATCGTCAGGCCCGCCCCAGGAATCGGCGTTCCTCCACGTTAATCTTGATAACGTCACCGGTGGAAATGTGCTCCGGCACCTGAATCACCAGCCCTGTGGTCAGCCGGGCCGGTTTGGTTCGGGCAGTAGCTGATCCACCCTTGACGGAGGGATCGGTTTCCTCGATCTGCAAATCCACCGTAGGCGGCAGGGCCAGGGCCACCGGGCTGTCGCTCACCAGCACCACCATAACACCCTGAGTGTCCTCGTTGATGAACAGCAGCTCATCTTCGATGGCTTCCCGGTTGAGCATGTACTGGGTATAGTCTTCCGTGTCCATGAACACATACTCTTCACCGTCCGCGTAAGAAAAACTGACCGGACGACGCACCAGATCCGCCAGATTCAGCATGTCGGAATCCTTGAAGGTCTGGTCAATCTTGTTGTTGGTCACCACATCGTACATACGCATGCGATAAAGACTGCCGCCGGCGCGGCCCTGGGGTACCGAGCGCTCGATGTCCTTGACGAAATAGACACGACCTTCGTATTCAACAGCGGAGTTTTTCTTGATTTCACTGGCTTTTGGCATGGATCAGGATTCCTGAAAGCAGATTATCCGAAGCAGCGCAGGCTGCAGGTCTCAGACCTTGTAGTTTACGGGATCCGTAGATTCACGCCATCTCCAGTTCACCGCCCAGGCAATCGATTCATGTAAATTCCGCGTAAAAGTCACTTGCAGAACCTGCGAAGCATTGGCCGCAGGCTGATTACGATACGATGCTTCAGTATACTCACCGGCACACTACCGGACGTTATTCCCTATGCTGAAACAGCAGACCAGAACAATTACCCGACTGCTACCGCTGGCCGTCGCCACGGCTCTGGCCGCCTGTGCGGCGAAGCCACTGGAGCGAGCCCCCCCGGTGGAGGTACCGGATGCTTTCTCGCACCACCGCAACACCACCGGAGACCCGGTTACGGGCCGCTGGTGGCAAGCATTCGACGATGCGGCTCTGACGCAACTGGTAAACCGGGCACTGGACGATAACCTCAGCCTGAAAGCCAGCTACCAGCGCCTGCTGCAGGCACGGGCCGTCGCAGACCGGCAAAGCGCCAGTCTGTTTCCGTCTGTGGATGCCAGTGCCGATGCCCAGCGCCAGGAGTCTGATACCACCGGCAGCACCCGTTACAGCGCCGGCCTCAGTGCCAGCTATGAAGTGGACCTTTGGGGCCGGGTCCGGGCTCAAGTCGAAGCCGAGGAATTACGCGCTTCTGCCAGCCTGGCGGACTACCAGGCCGCCGCCATCAGCCTGTCCGGCGAAATTGCCAGCACCTGGTTCCGCCTGGTGGAGCAGCGGGCACAGTCAGAACTGGCCCGGGATCAGCTGAAAACCAACCAGGATGTGCTCAGGCTGATTGAAACCCGCTTTGCCACCGGCCTGAGCGGCAGCGCCGATGTATTGCGCCAGCGCCAACTGGTCAGCCGCTCCCGGGAACGCCTCTACAACATCGAGGCTGAGCGGCGTACCCTGGAGCATCAACTGGCGGTTCTGCTGGGTCAGCCCCCCGGCCAGGCGGAACTCCCTGCCAGCAAATCCCTGCCAGAGCTGCCCCCGCTGCCGGACACTGGCATACCCGCCGGGCTGGTGCAGCAAAGGCCGGACATCCGCCAGGCATGGCAACTGGTTGCGGCTTCAGACAAGGATCTGGCGGCGGCCATCAGCAATCGCTTCCCCCGGTTCTCCATCGAGGCCTCGGTGACCTCCCAGTCTGCTGACGCGGGGCAGCTGTTCGACAACTGGCTGGCGACATTGGCTGGCAATCTGGTGATGCCGTTGATTGATGGCGGTCAGCGGCAGGCGGAAGTACGTCGTTCCCGCTCCGTCATGGAACAGCGATTCCAGGAATACGGACAGGCCGTGCTGACGGCTATACAGGAAGTGGAAGATGCCCTCACCCGGGAGCAGCAACAGGTCCGCCGGCTGGAACAGCTGGAACAACAGATCCGCTTCGCGGACGCCACCTATCGTCAGCTTCGCACCCAATATCTTAACGGCATCGTCAGCTATATCGAAGTACTCAGCGCCCTGCAGGACCGCCAGGACTTACGCCGCGCCAGACTCACCGCCCGGCAGCAGCTGCTGGGTTACCGGGTGGCACTTTACCGCGCCCTGGCGGGCAGTCCCGGAGACCTCATCGAGCAACAGCAGGCAACCAATACGGAGAGCAATGAGGCATGAGCCATCCCGTCAACGAAGGTGCAGCACGTCCGGAACAGGGCAAGGCCGGCCCCCTGAAAACCACTCTGATCAGTCTGTTGATCCTGCTGACCGGTATCGCACTGATATGGCTGATCTTCAAAACGGAGCCTACAGCCACCCGCAAAAACCCGGCCCGGGAGACCGCCATGCTGGTGGATGTCAAACCCGCCCAGCAGGGGAATTTCTCGCCGCTCATTGAAGCCATGGGACAGGTCATGCCGGCACAGGAAATCATGTTGCGCTCGCGCGTGGGTGGCGAAGTCATCGAACAATCCGACCGTTTTATGCCTGGCCAGAAGGTCCGCCAGGGCGAGCTGCTGCTGAAAATCGACCCGACGGACTACCGCACAACATTGCAACAACGGGAAGCTGAACTGCAACAGGCCCTGGCCGATCTGGAGCTGGAAAAAGGGCGCCAGTCGGTGGCCCGGCAGGACTTCGAACTGCTGGGGGAAGACATTGCTATAGGCGACCAGGCACTGGTGCTGCGCAAGCCTCAGCTTGAGCAGGCCAGAGCGCAGGTAGCGGCAGCCCGTGCCGCCGTCCGGAAAGCGCAGCTGGATCTGGAGCGCACCACTGTCCAGGCACCTTTTGATGCCCAGATCCTCAGCCGTGATGTCGCGCCGGGCTCGCAAATCAGTGTGGGTGAAACCCTCGGCCACCTCGTCGGCATCCGGCAATACTGGGTGGAGGCCACGGTGCCGCTCAACAAACTGGCCTGGCTTGATTTCAGCAAACACAGCGACGAGGGTGGTACGCCCGTCACCCTTCATCATGACACTGCCTGGCGGGAAGGCCAGACCCGTCAGGGCCGGCTGCAACAGCTGATTGGCGCGCTGGACGACAACGCCCGCATGGCCAGGGTGCTGATTACTGTGAAGGATCCCCTCTCACTGGATCAGGACGAAGACCGGTCACCACTGATTCTTGGCTCTTTTGTCCGGGCCGGCATTGAAGGCCGCGAACTCAGGAACGTGATTCGACTTGAGCGGGAGCTGGTACGCAGGAATAGCACAGTGTGGGTCATGCGGGACCGCAAGCTGGAGATACGCGAGGTAGATATCGCTTTTCAGGACCGCCAGTACGCCTATCTGCGAGCAGGACTTGAGGAGGGCGACCAGGTCATCACCAACAATCTGGCCTCGGTAGTGGAAGGCGCACGGCTACGTCTGGAGAACGATTCACAATGAGCGACTCCCGGGAACGCCGCGGCTGGGTTGGCCCCATTGAATGGATCGCCCGCAACTCCATCGCCGCCAACCTGATGATGATTCTGCTGCTGGCCGGCGGTTTCTGGATGGCCGGCCACGTCCAGAAAGAAGTATTCCCCGAGTTCCAGCTGGACCTGATCCAGGTGACCGTCAGCTATCCGGGAGCCTCCCCCGAGGAAGTCGAGCAAGGCATACTGCTGCCCGTCGAAGAAGCAGTACAGGGCATTGAAAGCATCAAGGAAATGACCTCCACTGCCCGGGAAGGCAACGGCACCATTAACCTGGAGCTGGTGCCCGGCACCAATCGCATGCAGGCCCTGCAGGATGTCGAGCAGGCAGTGGACCGGGTACGCACCTTCCCGGATCAGGCGGAGGAACCCCGGGTCCGTGTGGTGGTACCCACCCGCGATGTAATGGAACTGGTGCTGTACGGGGATGTGGACATCTGGACACTCCGCCAGCTTGGTGAACAGGTGCGTAACCGACTGCTGAGCGAAAACAATATCACCCAGGCAGTGATCAGCAATGTCCCCGCTTATGTCACCAGCGTGGAAATCCCCCAGCAAACCCTGAGGGAATACGATCTTACCCTGTCCGAAGTGGCGCGCCGTATTGAACAGTCCAGTCGCGACATCCCCGCCGGCTCCATGGCCACCAGCAACGGTGACATCCTGCTGCGCTTCAAGGAACGCAAGCAATGGGCCGACGCCTTCTCGGAGATCGTCATTCTCACCTCCGATCGCGGGGGCACCGTCACTCTGGGAGAGCTGGCCAGCGTAAAGGATGGCTTCGAGGAAAGTGGTTTTCACTCCCGGTTTAACGCGCTGCCCTCGGTGGAAATAGAGATCTTCCGCACCGGAACCCAGTCTCCCCTGGACATCGCTGACGCCGTCAAAAGCGTTATGGCGGAGCTGAAAACCACTTTGCCCGATGCGGTAGAGGTTCGCATCGACGGCAATCGGGCGCAACACTTCGAAGACCGCATGGACATGCTGCTGGAGAACGGCATCATGGCCATGGTGATCGTGCTGGTCATTCTCAGCCTGTTCCTGGAGTACCGACTGGCCTTCTGGATCATGATGGGTATGACTGTTTCCTTTGTGGGCAGCGTACTGTTCCTGCCCTCCCTGGGCGTCAGCATCAACATGATCTCCATGTTCGGTTTCCTGATGGTGCTGGGCATCGTGGTGGATGATGCCATTGTGGTGGGAGAGAACATCTACGAGTACCGGGAACGCGGCATGAACTTTATGGATGCCGCCATCCAGGGTGCCAAAGACATTGCGGGGCCGGTCACCTTCAGCATTCTGACCAACATTGTCGCCTTCCTGCCCCTGCTGTTTGTTCCGGGCACCACGGGCAAATTCTGGTGGCCATTGGGGATTGTCATCATTCTGGTGCTGGCTCTTTCCCTGCTGGAAGCCCTGTTCATACTGCCCGCCCACCTGGCCCACAGCGGCCGGGGCAGCGTCACCATTTATGGCCGGATGCTGCACCGGTTACAACGGGTATTTGCCGCAGGCTTTGAGGCGGTGATCGACCGGGGTTACCGGCCACTGCTGGATCTGGCGCTGCGCTTTCGCTATATCACCCTGACCGCTTCGGTCACCATCATGCTGGTGTGCGGAGCCTATGCCATGAGCGCCCACATGGGCATGATCATGATGCCGGAAGCACCGGCTGACGAGATCGAAGCCAATTTGCGCCTCCCTGTGGGCACAACCACCCGGCAAGCGGAAGAGCTGGCCATGGCCATTACCCGCGACACCCGCCGATTATTCGAGCAACACAACCTTGATGCCAATGCCGAAGGCATCAAGACCAATGTCCGCAACGAAACCACGATTGATGTCGAGCTGGTATTGCGCCCTGAAGAGGAACGCACCATGGCAGTCAGCGACATCGTTGACCTGTGGCGCACTGAGTTGGGCGAGTTCAAAGGCGTGGATCAGATCACCTTCAGCGCCGAGCAGGGCCCAGGAAGCTGGCGGGACGATATCAGTATCGATCTCAGCCATACCAACACCGCAATTCTCGAGAAAGCCAGCAAGCGACTGGTGGCCGAACTGCAGCAGCTCAGCCAGACCCGCAACGTGAATGACAGCTACACCGCCGGCAAGCCCCAGTTCGACATCAGCCTGAACGACGAGGGAAAGGCCCTGGGACTGACCGGTGCCCACATTGGTGGCCAGTTGCGGGATGCGTTCTACGGCGCGATTGCACTGCGTCAGCTCCGCGGCATCAATGAAAACGAAATCCGCGTGCGCCTGCCGGAATACCAGCGACAGGACCTGGAGTACCTGGACAACTTTGTTATCCGCACCCCCTCTGGTGAGGAAGTGCCGTTGATGGATGTGGCCTCGGTCACCATAGGTGAATCCTTCCGCTCCATCGACCGCCGGAACGGCCGCAGGATCATTACCGTAGGTACCGATGTCCAGCCCAAATCCGCCACCCGACAGGTGCTGGATGTCATCCAGGTGGACCTGCTCCCGCAACTGCGCGCGGACTTCCCCGGTCTGACCTGGACCTTCCAGGGCAGTCAGGCAGATCTGCGGGAATCAACCTCAGCACTTTGGGGCGGATTTGCCCTGGCTATGGGGGTAATCTACGCCTTGCTGGCCGTTGCTTTCGGCAGTTACCTGCAACCACTGGTGGTCATGCTGGCCATTCCGTTCGGCGCGGTCGGCGCCATTATGGGGCATATGTTGCTGGGTATGGAACTGTCGCTGGTCAGCATCATGGGGATTGTGGCGCTGTCCGGAGTGGTTGTGAACGACTCGCTGATTATGGTGACCTATGCCAACCGCCAGCGAGCCACCATGAGCACCGCGCAGGCCATATACGAAGCCGGCATCCGCCGCTTCCGGCCCATTGTGCTGACCACCATGACGACTGCCGGCGGGCTGCTGCCAATTATCTCGGAGACTTCCCTGCAGGCCACCTACCTTATCCCCATGGCGGTCTCTCTGGGCTTCGGCATTGTGTTTGCTACCGCCCTGATCCTGTTCCTCGTGCCCTGCCTGTATCTGGTACTGGAAGACGCGAAAAGCGCCCTTACTGACCGGAAAACCCGGGCCTCCGGCCCAACGGCATAGCCGGCCTGACCAGACGCCGGCTTTCTGCAGCCACTGACTGATCCGTGCCTGATTCATGGCACCGCTCTGCTGGCCCATTTCCCGGCCGTTGCGGAACAGGATCAAGGGCGCGCAGCGATCAGGAACCGTCACCATTGACCCCCAACCGGTTCAGCAGAAGGTGCAGCTCCTGCTCAGTAATGTTCACATGCTCCACCACCCGGCCATAGAGCATGACGGTAGGCACATTGCGGCCACCCAGCTCTTCCCGGGTCTGCTTCAGCAGGTACATGATGATCCGTTCTGTGCGGGTCAGGCCATCCCTTGCATCCGGGATCAGGTCATCGATGGATTCACCCCACCTGGCCAAAATATTCTTCCATCCAGCTATACAGGGTATCGGTTTCAACATCCGACAGAGGCATCTGTTTGAATTCATCACCGGCTTCTTCCGCGATCGTAATAAACTGGTAGAGCAGCATGCCCGGCACCTCATCATGGAGCACCAACATGATACGCCGACCGGTGCGCAGACAATCAATGGTCACCGCATCCGCCGGAATACCCACATCCCGCATGCCGCGACGCACCGCCACCACCGGGTTGATATGTTCACAGGCCTGCTGGATGCGCGTGTGCGCAGCGCTGGTCATATCGGACAGGGGTTTTAACGGGTCTTCAGACATAACAGACATAACAGACATAAAAAATGACCTGAATTTGTTAACGAATGGCTATGGCTGCAGACTACCCTAATCTCCAGACAATCTCATTCCGCAGGCGCTCAACCTGCCTGACCGCCGGGCACTGGCTTTTTCAACGGTGACGACGCGATTACCCTGCTTAACGGTGGGCCTCACCGGTATGTCTCCTAACCGAAACAAAACAATCATACCGATGTCATCCGGATGCCCCATTCTCAGGAAAATAAACCACGGAGGACATACACATGCTTAAACAATCAGCCTGGATGCTGATACCGCTGGCTCTGCTGGCAGGCTGCAACGACGATGGTTCAGAGTCTGGCCCGCTGACCCTCAGCATACTGCATATCAACGATCACCATTCCAACCTGGAACCCGCCTCCCAGACCCTGAATATTGATGGCGAAGAGACGGAATTTGAGACCGGTGGTTTCGCCCGGGTCGTCAGCAAAATTCGCGAGCGGGAGGCACAGCGGGAGAACGTGCTGAAACTGCACGCCGGCGATGCAGTCACCGGCACGCTTTACTTCACCTCGTTTGAGGGTGAAGCAGACGCTGAGCTGATGAATCTGGTCTGCTTTGACGCGTTTGCACTGGGCAACCACGAGTTTGACCGTGGTGACGAAGGCCTCAAACAATTCCTCGACTGGCTATCTGCCGGTAGCTGCAACACCCCGGTACTGGCTGCCAACGTCGTCCCCGAAGTGGGTACACCGCTGGCTCCGACCGCCGTGGATGACTACATCAAGCCCTATGTCATCCGGGAAGTCGGCGGCGAACAGGTTGGTATTATCGGCATCGACATTGCCAACAAGACCCGGAACAGTTCCAGCCCCCTGGCCTCAACCCGGTTCCTGGATGAGCAAACCACGGCCCAGACCATGATTGATGAGCTGGAAGCCCAGGGCGTAAACAAGATCATCCTGCTGACCCATTACCAGTATCAGAATGACCTTCAGCTCGCGCAAAACCTGTCCGGTGTTGACGTAATCATCGGTGGTGATTCCCACACCCTGCTTGGCGATTTCGACGCATACGGCCTTACCGCCGGCGGCCCCTATCCCACGGAAGTAACCAATGCCGATGGTGATCGCGCCTGTGTTGCCCAAGCCTGGCAATACGCCCAGGTGGTCGGCGAACTCAACGTCCAGTGGAACGCCAGCGGCCAGGTGGATGCCTGCAGCGGAACACCCCACCTGTTGCTGGGCGATAACATTACCCGCACGGACGAGACTGACACAGACTACAGTCCGGAAGGGTCCGAACTTCAGGCTATCATGGCGGCCATCGAAAGCGACGACCAGCTTGGCATTGTGACCCCGGATACCAACGCAGAGACAACATTGCAGAAGTATACCGATCAGCTGGATACCTTCCGCAATCAGGTTGTCGGCACGGCCACCGAGGATCTGTGCCTGGAGCGTATTCCTGGCACTGGCGGTCGCAGCAGCATTGCCGGCTGTGACGAGGCTACCAAAGAGCGCGGTGGGGACATTCCCAACGTGGTCGCCCAGGCTTTCCTGTTCCAGAGCAAGAATGCGGATGTAGCCATCCAGAACGCTGGTGGTGTGCGCACCGACATCCCCAGCGGACCCATCACCATCGGCGACGCTTACACACTGCTGCCCTTTGCCAATACCCTGGTCGACCTGACCATGACCGGAGCTGAGATCCGCCAGGTACTGAACGAGGCGGTTGACTATGCCCACGCTCCGGACGGCTCCAGCGGAGCCTACCCCTATGCGGCCGGCCTTCGCTGGGAGGTGGACATGACGCGTGCCGCGGGTGCACGGCTTTACAACATCGAGGTGAAACCCCGTGATGGAAACGCCTGGCGCGCCTTGGCGGACACCGACCAATTCAACGTGGTGACCAACAGCTTCACCGCCGGCGGTCGTGACGGTTATGTTACCTTTGGTGCGGTGTCCCGGGATG
Organism: Marinobacter sp.; assembly: GCA_014359475.1. GTDB lineage: Bacteria > Pseudomonadota > Gammaproteobacteria > Pseudomonadales > Oleiphilaceae > Marinobacter. The sequence goes on from JACIZI010000003.1 coordinate 148,014, forward strand.
GCCGAGCCGTCGATACCTACCTGGACTATGCCCAGTCTTTCGTCGACTACGTGAAAGGGCAGGGCACCATCAGCAAACCGGCCCTGGAGGATTATTCCACACAATCCTACACGCCACCGGCGCAGTAAGCAGAAGGTGACTGCAGGCCCCCTCTGCCGGGGTCCTGCTGCCACCACTGTTTCCGGACCGTCTCCAGTCTCCATACTGGCCCCAGCCACTTGGGAGCGGTAGTATCTGGTAAATTGCTTTATCAGGATCATGCCGGAGGCTAACGCGTGTTTGAAACTGAGATTCCCCTGCAGGAAATGATCATGAGGCTGCTTGCCGCTTCCGGCCTGGCCCTGCTTCTTGGGCTCGAGCGGGAATTACGAGGCAAGGCTGCCGGGCTTCGCTCCCATATGATGGTTTCACTGGGTGCAGCCGCCTTCATCATGATCGGCCTCGATATCCTCTTCGCAACTTCGGAGGGTGACGCCAATGCCATGATCGACCCCACACGCATCGTCCAGGGCGTCGTGGGCGGCATCGGCTTTCTCGGTGCGGGGAGCATCATTCAGAGTCGGGGTAATATCCAGGGTATTACCACCGGCGCCTCCATCTGGACGGTTGGAGCAGTGGGGGTTGCCTGCGGCATCGGAAACCTGGCCCTGGCAGGAACCGTCACCCTGCTGGCGCTGATTATTACTGTGGTGCTCGGATGGTTTGAGCGAAAAGTTTTGCCAAGCGATTAACGCCCACCGCTGGCTCTTTTCCCCCACCCCCCGCGCCACCCAGGCATGAACGGCTGGTATCAGTACCCATAGCGCGCCAATCAGGCTTTCTTGACAAATTCCGATTTCAGCTTCATAGCCCCGATACCATCAATCCTGCAGTCGATATCGTGGTCGCCATCCACCAGCCGGATGTTCTTCACCTTGGTACCCACTTTCACCACGGAGCTCGAGCCCTTGACTTTCAGATCCTTGATCACTGTGACCGTATCACCGTCCTGCAGTTCGTTGCCATTGGCATCACGGACCGCTTCCGCAGCTTCACTGGCGGCCACTTCCACTTCGGTCCATTCGTGCCCGCATTCGGGACAAACGAGCTGTACGCCGTCTTCATAGGTATATTCAGAGGCACAGGCCGGGCATGGGGGAAGCTGCGACATGATCGGTTCCTTATGATTGGTTAAGTGGCCATAATACCATCAATCAACGACGTGAGTGTGTTACGCACTGCAGTGAGGTGGAGCTCCCTCCTTCGCTTACCGCTCAGTCATCCCATTCCTGATGCTGATTTGCCTGCCGCAAAAGCCAGTAGGAAATACCCAGAGCCAGAGTCGTGGCCGCGATACCGACAAGGTACATGGGTGTCAGCGTATCGAAATCGAGGACAATGACCTTCCGGGCAATCGCCATCAGAGCCGTTGCGACGACCAGCTGTACCGGAAATACATTGGTGCCCAGATATAACCGGATGTTGATGAAGATCTCGACGGCGATCAGCACCGCCATGAACGCGCCAAAGGTATAGAAGATGTCATTGATATCAAGCAGCAGGAAGGGCGGGGTAATCAACCGATCGTAGATGATGTAGATAACATCTCCCACGCCCCACAGGATCACCGCAACCATCAACACCGCCAGCAGCCGGATCGCAAACCGGATAATCTGGTGGAGGCCGCGGAACAGCGGATCCGGAAAATCCACCGGAAGCTCCTGGTGGAGTTCATGCCGCTTTCCTTTCGGTTCCTCTTTATGTCGCTCTGCAGGCTCTATCGCTTTCTTTTCGCCAGCCATCGGGTCACTCCGAGACTTATCAATGAAGCGGGGTTGCTCCGCGGGAGATTATAGAGATCATACGCGACCAGACGCTTCCGGGCCCAGCGTAATTAACGGTAAACTTCGCCAAACACTGATTCAATAAGGATCCTCCCATGCCAATCTGGGTTGACGCTGATGCCTGCCCTGTACCCATCCGGGAAATTCTCTGCCGGGCAGCCGTCCGCTGGCAGGTAATCACCACGTTTATCGCCAATCACGCCATCAACCTGCCCCCCAGCCCGTTCATCAAACGGCGGCAGGTGCCCCAAGGCTTTGACGTGGCCGACAACGAAATTATGGACCAGATGCAACCCGGGGATCTGGTGATCACCCAAGACATCCCGTTGGCTGCAGAAGCCATCGAAAAAGGCGCAGAGGTATTCAATCCCCGTGGTCAGGCGTTTACCAAGGAGAACATCCGCCAACGACTGGCGATGCGGAACTTTATGGAGGAAATGCGCAACGCCGGTCAGGCCACCGGCGGCCCGGCTCCGTTCAGCCAGACGGACCGTAAAGGATTTGCGGATAAACTGGACCAGTGGCTGCAAAAAAACCGGTAACAGCGGCGGGATATAATCATTCCGCCCGCCGGCTGAACAAGCCTTGTCGCCCCTTGCCTGACTGCCGCATACTGAGCCGATAAAGGCCAGCCAAACTGAGCAAGGATCGTTTCCAATATGACTTCCCTGAACGCTTCCGCCTCCACCGATACCGGTTACGAAAGCGACCGCCAACTGGCGGAATACGCCGAATTCCATTTCGGGGACATGGTTTACGGAGTCCCCAACTTCCCCAAAGCGCTCGCCGAGCTTGCGTTTGCACACATGCAGGATCGTCCCCGACGCAGGGCTCTCGATCTGGGCTGCGCAGTAGGGCGGGCGAGTTTTGAGCTGGCCCGGCAGTTCGATTCAGTCGACGGGGTCGACTTTTCCCACAACTTTATCCGCATGGCCACCAGCATGGTGGACACCGGTGCCGTGCACTATGCCAGAGTCGAGGAAGGCGATCTGGTCAGCGATCATACCCGCACCCTGGAATCCCTGGGCCTGTCTGATAGTGCCCGCAAGGTGGGCTTCTATCAGGGTGATGCCTGCAACCTGGACACAAGATTCTCCGACTACGATCTGGTGCTGGCCGCCAACCTGATCGACCGACTCTACCGCCCTCGCCTCTTCCTGGACAGCATACCCGCCCGCATCCGCGAAGGCGGGCTATTGATCATCGCCTCCCCTTATACCTGGATGGAAGAGCACACCCCGAAAGAGGAATGGATTGGCGGCTACTGGAAAGACGGCAGAAGATACACCACGCTGGACGGCCTGCAAAACCATCTGGGCGGGCACTTCAGGCTGATCGACCCGCCCCGGAAAGTGCCGTTTGTTATCCGGGAAACTCAACACAAATGCCAGCACAGCCTGTCGGAGGTCACGGTATGGGAACGCCTGCCCGGCCCTGAAACCGACGGGCAGCCTGCAGAATAACCCAACACGTCACCAGGAACCCTCACATGCTGCTCTACGGCCTTGGCGCCATCGCGGTCATCGCATTCACATTCTTCTACCTGTTCTTCTACCGCAACTGGCGCAGGCAACGGCACCTGGAGCAGCCCTTTCCGGACCGTTGGCGTAGCGTATTGCAATCCATGGTACCGCTTTACCGGCGCCTGCCAGCGTCACTGGCCCGGCAACTGGAACAGCATATCCAGCTTTTTCTGGCGGAAAAGGATTTCTACGGTTGCGATGGGTTTGATGTCACTGAACGTGTCCGTGTGGCCATTGCGGGACATGCCTGCCTGCTGATTATGGCGCGCCGCTACTCGGATTATGACGAAGTGCAGAGCATTCTCGTTTATCCCGATGCCTACCATGTACGAAGCGTGGCGAGTGACGGGCTGGTGGTCAGTGAACGCAGCCAGATCCGTGCAGGCGAGGCATCCAGTCGGGGCCAGGTTGTACTCGCCTGGGCAGAATGCGAAAACGCCATCCGGGAACCGGATGAAGCACACAATGTCATCCTGCACGAATTTGCCCACCAACTGGATTACCTGGATGGCACCGCAGATGGTGCGCCTCCTTTGAGCGGTGAACAGACACGGCACTGGCAGAGCACGATGACCCGCGCCTATGAAAATCTGAGGCATTCCCTGCACCACCGCCATCCATGGCTGGATCCCTACGGTGCCACCGAGCCCGCGGAGTTCTTCGCGGTGCTTACCGAGGCTTTTTTCCAACAGCCTTCCCACCTGAGAACCGAACAACCCGGGGTGTATCAGGCCCTGTGTGATTTTTACCGGGTGGACCCGCAATCCTTCCACGGTTGAAAGCCCGATTGCCCATGCCGTCTCCTGAATCAGGAATCCCAGTTGCTACCGGGTATACGACGGATATGAATATGGCTTATCAAGCGGATGGTCGGGCGTATCAGAAACTGGAAACTGCCGATAATGAACAACCAGATCGCTGCGGTCTCATACTCGGGAAACAGGAACAGAATACTCCCGAGGAGAAACCAGATGGCAATGAGGAAGTCGTTGGCAATGCTTATAACCTCATAACGACGGCGGATGATGAGTTCTTCTGGGCCAAGCTTCAGGGTAATCGGTCCATCCAATGATTCCCTGTTCATCGTCTTATTGGAATCCATAATATGCAGCAATTACGGGGCGGGCCAGGCCTGCCCCTCTCCTGATTTTAAATTGATTCTGCGCTCTGGCGAGCTACTTCATACCCGGTTACTTTGCCGGACTTTCTGGGTGGCCCTATAGAGCCACCGCAGCCTCGGGTTACCCATCAAAGAATCAGTGAAAGTCCGCCGGTGACGGCCGCAAACAGGATCGACAACCAGATCAGGGTCTTCCACGGAAAGGGTGACGACGGCGGTTCCTCCGCCAGCTCTTTCTCCAGGTAATTCCTTAACAACCGTGCATTGCGGATATTTGCCTTGTAAATGGCATCAAACGCATCCCCCACAACCGGCAACAGACCACCCAGGAAGTCGATTCCCATATTGTGCAGTATCTTCACCTTTACCTCGCGGCTCGCCCCGGCCCGCTGGGCCTCCAGCAACACGTAGCCAGACAGCAGCAGACCGGCCATGTCGCCTACCACCGGTATCAGACCGATAATCGGCTCCGCACCAATCCGGAACCGTGTAAACGGGATGCGGATACTGCTGTCGGTAAAACGGCTGAAGGTGTCCAGCCGTTTCAGAATGGCGCGCTGCCTGGTTTCTATCGGTTCTGGCATCTACTGCCCCCCCTGAAAAGATGCGGGCATCCTGTTAGTCCCATAATGGTACCCACATGAATCCGTGGTTACTATTGTTTCAGAAACGACTATTTGGTTTGCGCAAACAATAACCGCATGCCATTGTGAACGGACCACTCTGAAAGGGAGGACAGGAAATGCTCTATTGGGCCATTGTTTGTCTGGTCATCGCAATCATCGCCGGCATCCTCGGTTTTGGCGGCATTGCGGGAACAGCCGCCGGATTCGCTAAAATACTGTTTTTCATCTTCCTGGTGCTGCTGGTGGTTTCACTGGTGATTAATGTACTCAGAGGTAAAGGGCCGAAGGTCTAGCCTGTCGGACTTACCGCCAATCTGCTGCGCCGGTGGAAAAATGGCTCATATTTCCCTCCTTGCTCGCGACGATTGCTAAAGTCCTACAGGCTACTGGTGTCCCGTTTGGTTAATTCGCTGACCTGGAACTGGCCGGTCAGGTATTCCAGTTTAGTCGCCGAGGCGTGGGTCATCTCCGAACTGCTTGCAAGGCCGGCTATCACGTTAGTCATAAAGCCCACACTCTCGGCGACACCGCTGGTTTGTTTACTCTGGACTGCATTGGTCTCGGCAATACCGGAGATGGCTCTGAACAGCTTGTCGACCATATGATGGAGTTCGACATTGTCGTCCGATGCCGCCCGGACCTGAGCCAGACGCGCCTCCATTTCCGACATCCCCTCTTCCATGGTCGTCACCGCTCTCTGAGTCTCTTCCCTGACCCGGTGCAACCGTTCATCAATCTCTTTCGTTGCCTGCGCTGTTCGACTCGCCAATTGCCGTACTTCATCGGCCACCACCGCGAATCCGCGGCCGGCGTCACCAGCCCGCGCGGCCTCAATGGCTGCGTTAAGGGCCAGCAGGTTGGTCTGATCCGCCACCCCGTTGATCATCTCTGCGGCTTTACCAATCTCCTCGGTCCGATCATTCGCTGCCCGGATGCCCTCCGCTGAGCGTCCGATAACATCACGGATGCTCTGGGTTTCCTGATTGACCCGTGCGAACTGCTCCCGAGCCCGATTAACCATCTCTTCCATGCTTATGCGCATCTCCTGCGCGGTGGTGGAGGCGTTACCGATCTCTTTTTGTTGCAGTTCTGCTCCCTCGAGCATCTGTTCGATATCACTGATCACTCGACGAATCCGCTCATCTGCCTGTCGGTTGTGCTCTACAAGGTGTTCGCTCGCCGAGCGCGACTCCCCTGCCAGACCAATAACCTGTCCCACCATTCCGTCCAGTGTGTCCAGAAAACTGTTCATCCAGCGCGCCAGGTCACCAGTCTCATCCCGTTGGGTTTTATTCACGTCGAGGCGCTGGCGCAGGTTGCCGCCGCCCTCCGCAATGTTCCGTATCACACCCGCCAGCGACGCCAGGCTTTCTGCCAAGGGCTTGGCGGAGCTCAAGCGAAACAGTACCAGGCCCAACAAAGCCACCACTCCATTTACCGTCGCCCCTAACCATAACGGCGCCCCACTGGCAGACACAGCCAGATTTGCCACCCAGATCAGCGCCAGCAAAACGCCGAGCCTTGCCGTCAAACGGTAACTGACCGAGCGCTTGCGATAGACTTCCTCCAGATCCCCTTCACACATCATTCCCCAACGATCAGGCGAGCCCGGCAACTGAAAAGTCACACCCTTGCCAATCACGGGGATATGGCGATAGTCGGAATAACCCGGATACTTGACATAGAGGTTCTCGCCATGAGCAATGGTCTCACGTACGCCGGGATGCAACTGCCCCGTTGCAGGATCGGTAAAACGTATTTCAAATTCGGTATGCTCACGGATACGCACTGTACCAAAACCGGTTCGAATACCCTCTTTGAGATTATCACCGTGACTGAAGGTCGCATCCTCAAAACGGGACCGGGAAAGCGCGACCCCGGTGCGTATTGCCGGATCGAAACGGCTGTCGATCATGAAAAGATAGTTATCCCCGGATTCCTCGAAAATATGTCCGGCCTCGCGCTGGATCAGGTCGCTCATGACATCGTTGGGGACCCGGGCACAGACAGCAGCGGGCCGGCCGTTCGCCAGGGTAACCGGCTGATAGAACATCAACGTCACATCATCGTGAAACTTCGAGGTAGTGGCACCGAGCTTCAAGGTAACCGGGTCGCTGTACGGCCCATGGAGAAAGCGCTCTTTCAATCCGCGCTGGACGGCCCCCGGCATCAGGTCAGCCATCCCAGGCCGTCCAGGCACTGTCGACATAATGACATTACCCTCAACACCGATCACAAACAGCTCCGAGATTTCCCGAAGGCGGGCCATGGCGGAGGCCAGTACTTCCCCGATGGCGGACTCCTCCACTCCATCAAGCCTTGTGGCTATACCATCAAGAAATGCCCACTTGGCATTGGCCCAGGCAAGCAGCGCCTCTCGACGTGTTTTTGCGATACTTTCGAAGATTTCTTCATTAGTGGCGTACTGCTGTCGATTCAAAAAACACGACCAGCTCATTCTTAACTTGCCCATGGCGCCAAACCAGGGAAGCCAACGCCGTTCAGCGGCAGAAAGGTTCATGGAATCACTGCGTAGAGTCATAGAGCGCTATCCTCAAACGGGTACATCACGCCTGCACCGCCACAATTCAGTGCAGACGAACCTGATTTCAAGAGGAAGCTAAGCAAGGACCGGGCCCGAAACCGGAATCTTTGTAAAATAAGGCCAGAGGCGGCATGGGAGGGCCTCCGCACCAAGCTTTGGCGCACCGTCTAAGCGCATTTAGACATGGTCGCGCTATGATGGTGCACGCCACCCTTCAACCAAACCACCGATTCAGGGTCAGCCTCGCCTTCTGTGCATGTTCTTCTTTAATATGGGCACCTACCGTTGCGACTGCAGCCACCAGAATACCCAGATCATCGGTATAGCCGGCAAATGGCATGAAGTCCGGAACCGCATCCAACGGCAGGATAAAGTAGCCAAGCGCTGCGTATATCGTCGTCCTGGCCCAGGCCGGCGTGTCAGAATCCCCGGACGCGTAATACAACTTCAGCGCCGGCGCCAGAACGCTGGTTCCCGCTTTATGACCATATTTTCTCACCTTCTTCCAGAAACTCGTTTCTGAATACTGATCCTCATAGGTCTTACGATTCATACCGTGCTCCGCCCCCCCAAATGGCATTTAACTCGCAATCATGACTACCATTGTACGCGAGCAACAAGACGAACACCCAATGAGCGAGCACGGCGCATAACAGGTTCCGCTACCCGGGCAAAAGCCGTGTCACGCAGTTCGCTGAACAGGGTTGGGCCAAGACGCAGCCGGCAGAGCAAAAGGCCATTTGCGGCTTGCTCTGTTAAGCTGACCACTCTACAGCGACTTCAAACTTAGAGCAGGCACCCATGGCATGAAACTCAACCCTTTTAATACCCGTATCGGCCTGGCACTGGGAGGCGGTGCCGCCAAAGGCATCGCTCACATCGGTGTTTTAAAGGCCCTCGAAGAGGAACACATCAAGGTTCACTGTGTGTCCGGCACCAGTGTGGGGGCACTGGTTGCCAGCTACTTCGCCTTCGGTCGCCCGGCAGAGTCCATTTTGTCCATCTGCTCCGAGCTGAATCTCTCCAGGCTTATCGACTTCACCCTGGAACGCGGAGGCCTGTTCAGTACGGATACCATTCGGGAGATGGTCCTGCGGGACTTGGGAGACTGCCGCATCGAAGATGCCGGGATTCCCCTGGCCATCTGCGCCACGGATATCGAAACCGGCGAGCAACTGATCTTCAGGGAAGGAAACCTGGCAGACGTTGTTTGCGCATCCATGGCAGTGCCCGGCCTGTTTGTGCCGGTGGAAATCGATGGCCGGATACTGGTAGACGGTGGCCTGGTCGAAAATGTCCCGATTTCGCCATTAAGGAAAATGGGGGCAGGCATCATTGTAGCCGTCGATCTGAGCCATGTCGGCCGGTACCCTAAACCGCAAAACACGCTGGATGTAGTCGCCAACGCCATCAATATCGGCATCGACTTCAATACCCGCAAGCAGCTTAAAAAAGCAGACATAGCTGTGCCGCTGGACCTGAGCCGTTATAGCCTCACCAACAACTCCGGCCGTATAAACGAGCTCTATATGGAAGGCTACCATCCAATGAAGAAAAAAATCCGCAACGTGCTCTGGTACAAGCGAATGAACCTGGCGATCTACCTGTTAAAAGCAACCCTGAAATTGCTGCCGGTCAAAGTACCAGAAGCCCTGAAGGACCTGCAGCGCGCTGTATTTAATGCCCGCAGCCGAGGCCGGACATGATGCTTTGGCAAGGGCTGCGAGCATGGACAACGGCAAAACCGGGACAGATTCGCTCCCCCAGTCTGCCCCGCTTATCGTGAACTCATTAGTTACTTTTCAGATTAATCTGTTTGGAACCGGTAAAGGCAAATTGTCCACTTTTGCCTTTATCAACATACTCGACAGATCCGCCGGACTTCAAAAAAGCAGCAGTATGCTCCTCAATCTGGGCAGACGTTAATGCAGACTTTTGAGGTTTCTTGCTCATCATGTTTCCCCAAGGTAAATACTGGCCTGTTTGCCAGTATTAATGGTCTATAGTATCCGAAATCGGGAAAAATTGCTGGAAACCACCCAGACCAGGAAATACGCCGGCCCGGGACCAACCATTCATTACTCCACCGTGATGGTGATTTTCCCGGACATGACCGGTGTAAACCCAGCGTCCCCAGGGCAATCGATTTCATCATTAATACAGCCTGGATGAAGTGGGTTTCCGAAAGTATGCTATAAGGGCCTGAATTCAGTTAATTACCGAGTGGCCGTTCCGGGGCGGCTCACCTGCGCCGCTCCCGGCTGGAAGCCCCAAAAGGACGCATCAGGAGGCATTTTTGCCAAGGGACGCAAAAATCCGCAACAATGAGCCCGGGAGGATTACCAACATGCTGAGTGAGGCACCGCTGGATAATACGTTCCGGTTCCGTCAGGTACGGGATCACTCAGAACACCTGTGCGCTCACCTGAGCGCGGAAGACTGCAACCTGCAGGCGATTGCCGAAACCAGCCCGCTCAAATGGCACCTGGCCCATACCAGCTGGTTTTACGAAACCTTTATTCTCAAACCCTTCAGCCCCGGTTACCGCCCTTTTCACAAACACTTTGAAGTGCTGTTTAACTCCTACTACAACGGTATCGGTCAGCAACACCCCAGATCCAAGCGCCACCTGCTGTCCCGGCCCGGTCTTGACGAGGTGCTGGCCTATCGCAAGGCAGTCGACAGGGCCATGACCTCATTGCTCGAGCACCCGACGGCCTGCGAGCAGCCGGGCATCTCCGAACGCCTTGAACTCGGGCTCAACCACGAGCAACAACACCAGGAGCTGATGCTGACCGACCTGAAGTATAACTTCAGCTGCAATCCGCTCCTGCCCGCTTATATGGAAGACACACTACCCGAGGCCACAGCCGGAAAAGGCGGCTTTGAGTTTTACAAGGGTGGCCTGGTGGAGATTGGCCAGGACATCGATGAGGGTTTCAGCTTTGATAACGAACGGCCCCGCCATAAAACCTGGCTGGAGCCCTATGCCCTCTGTCGCAATCTGGTCACCAACGGCGAGTTCCGGGAATTCATCGCCGACGGCGGCTACCGGCGCCCGGAGCTCTGGTTATCGGACGGCTGGAGTCATATCCGGCAGGAAGGCTGGACCCACCCCCTTTACTGGTCACTCGATGGCATCCACCCCGAGGTGTTTACCCTGCGCGGTCCCCGGCCACTGCGGGACCAGGATCCGGTATGCCACCTGAGCTATTATGAGGCGGATGCCTTCGCCCGCTGGGCCGGGGCCCGCCTGCCCACGGAAGCGGAATGGGAACACGCCTGCCGGCAGTCCGGCCAGAGCCTGGCAAACATGTTCGGTCAGGTGTGGCAGTGGACCTCCTCCGCCTATCGAGGCTATCCCGGCTATCAGGTGGCACCGGGCGCGATCGGGGAATACAACGGCAAATTCATGTGCAACCAGTTCGTGCTTCGCGGCAGTTCCTGCGCCACTCCGGCCGGGCACAGCCGGCCCAGCTACCGGAACTTCTTTTACCCGCCGGATCGCTGGCAGTTTACCGGCCTTCGCCTGGCCAGCGACGCGATGCCGTAACCTAACCACAGCCTGAAAACAAACCAGAGGGAAACACCATGGAAGGCCTTGCAGCGCAGCACACCCTGACGGGGCAAACACCCGCGAACCTGCGGATTCACCATCTGCCGGATGCCATCGACAACGACCTGGCCCTCGTCAGAGAAGGCCTGTTTTCAACACAGCCCTGGCTACACCCGCGGTTTTTCTACGACACCCGCGGCTCGGCACTGTTCGACGCCATCACCGGAACTCCCGAGTATTACCCCACCCGAACCGAGGCAGCCATCTTTGCACGTCATCTGGACGACATGCTCCGCTGGGTGGCAGCGAGAAAGGTTCTGATCGAGCCTGGCAGCGGCAGCTGTGAAAAGGCCCAGGCCCTGCTTCAGGATAAGAAGCTGACGCACTATGCGCCCATGGAAATATCCCGCGAGTACCTGATGGATTGCTGCGCCAGGCTGGCCCAACAAAGCCCGGACCTTACGATTGACGCCATCTGCGGGGATTTCGTGAGCTGCAACGCACTGCCAGACACGGTACCTGCAGAAGGCCGGCTGGTTTTCTTTCCCGGCTCGACCATCGGTAACTTTGACCCGGAGCATGCCCGTTCGTTACTGGAAAACTTTCACAGCCTCGCTGCAACCTCTTCAGACGGCTACCTGCTCATCGGAACCGACCTGCCCAAGGAAAGAAGCGTTCTGGAAGCGGCCTACAACGACAGTCAGGGACTGACCGCCAGGTTCAATCGCAACATGCTCAGCCATCTGAATGACCGACTCGATTGCGAGTTTGTGCCGGAAGATTATCAACACAAAGCCTTCTACAACGACAGGCTCGGGCGCATAGAAATGCACTTGGTCTGCCAACGGGACACGCCTGTCCGAATCGGGCAGGAACAGACTACCCTGCCCGCAGGCCAGAGCATCCATACAGAGAACTCCTACAAATATCAGCCTGAGGCCTTCAGGCGCCTGGCCTCATCCGCCGGGTTTGAGCCCGTGGACTGCTGGACCGACGATAACCACTGGTTCGCAGTGCATCTGCTGAAAGCAGGATAAACCGTTGAGGATCTCCTTGAACTGATGAGGCTTAAAGCCTCATCAGTAAGCTACCCGGCATTCACTTCAAGCCGCCGCCTGGACCGCAGGCGCACCATAAATCGTTTCCGATGCCCGCAACGGGTCGCCGTGCGATTCATATTCGCTCAGCCAGGCAGCTACCTTCTCGGGCATACCTGTATCCCAGGGATGGAACCCCGGACGAAACCAGGCGAGAAACTCAGGCAGCATACCGGTCAGAATACCTTTTCGGCCGTAGAGCTTGTTCAGGCCTCTCAGCATCACACCGGGCTTGCCCAAGACACCGTCGAGCCTGAGCATGTTCATAAACACCGGCGCCACTATCACATGAACCATGAGAGTGGCCACAATCAGCGACGAAGCGCGAATCAGATAGCCGCCCCCGGCCGCTCCCTGGTAAACATCATAGGCCACCGCCTTGTGCTCAACTTCTTCGACACCGTGCCACAGGAACATGGCGCGCATTACCGGATCAGCCTCACGGAACATATTCTCTTCGTCACTAATCATGGCCTCACCGAGTGTCGCCGTGAAGTGCTCAAAGGCAGCCGTCATGGCAAGCTGATACTTTTTCGGCAAATATTTCTGCGTGGTGCGAAGAACCACCCGCATATTGGCTATCGCCTTATCGACATCAACTCCCTGGGACTTCATTACATCGTTGAAGCGATCATGGACAATCCCGTGCTGCCCCTCCTGGCGGATGAAATGGCGAATATCCTCCCGCAGGCCCTTATCCGTTACCTTATCCTGGTAGTTACGCACAGATTCAATAAAAAACCGCTCACCATCGGGAAAATGCAGCGACAGGGCATCGAAAAAGCGTGTAAGGACCGGGTCACCACCATTCCAGTGGCGCGGAACCGATGAAACGTCGAAATGGACCTTACGGGGTTGAATTGGCACAGCAGTAGTCATGTGTCACCTCCAGCATGATGAACAAAGAATCTACGACCACGTTAGTTGGTTAAGCAACCAAATGTCAACAACTACCTCGTCCGGTCCTGTGGAAGTCCATTGCATCTGGCCTGCCGGGCAGCCCTGGACCACGATTGGAGCAAAACAGGACGCCCCAACAACCTGTCGCAGAACAGTCACAAGCCACTCGTAAACTCCCTTTGTTGACCACACAACCACTGAAACCATGGCTGATGCCTGACAGGAGTGTTCCATGCCTTCCATAACCCGACGGGATTTCCTTAAAGTCTCGGCTCTGACAATAGGTGCGGTGGCCGTCTCTACCGGCCTGACCGGTTGCAAATTAACCGATGACAGAGCCGTGTCCTTCACCCACGGCGTAGCAAGCGGCGACCCGCTGCAGGACGCGGTAATCATCTGGACCCGCGCCGTTCCCGCCACGGACCCGGCAACACCGGTTACCGTTCGCTGGGAGGTGGCCACGGATGCCGAATTTACCAACCTGACCCACGACGGGGAAATAAAGACCAGCAGCGACCACGACTTCACTGTCAAAGTGGATGTGCGCAGACTGACACCAGGACAGACCTACTATTACCGCTTCACCGCAGGCAACGAGACATCCGCGGCAGGCCGCACCCGCACCTTGCCGGAAGGCGACGTTTCCCAGGTCAAACTGGCGGTAATGTCATGCTCAAACTACCCGGCCGGCCTGTTCCACGTATACCGTGAAGCCGCCGGCATCGACGACCTGAACGCCGTGGTCCACCTGGGGGACTACATCTACGAATACGATGGTAATGGTTATGCCACCCAAGATGCCGAAGCACTGGGCCGCACGCTACCACCCGAGAACGATGTTGAGATTATCGATCTGGTTGACTATCGCAGGCGCTACGCCCTCTACCGGACCGACACCCATCTGCAGACATTGCATGCGGCAGCACCATTCATTGCCGTCTGGGACGACCACGAGATTACCAACGACACCTGGCGTGAAGGAGCGGAAAACCACAACGAAGGCGAAGGTGACTTCACTACCCGCAAACTTAACGCGCTCCAGGCCTACTTCGAGTGGATGCCGATCCGCCCGGTGATCGAAGGTAACGAGGAAATGATCTACCGGACCTTCCGCTTCGGCGACCTGGTATCTCTGCACATGCTGGATACCCGAGTAATCGGCCGCGACAAACAGCTGGACCTGAACAGCTATTTCACGGGCTCCGGCTTCAACACGGCCGCATTCGAGGCGGACCTGACGGATCCCAACCGCACCCTGCTGGGCGCTGAACAACGGGCGTGGCTACAGAACAGCCTGGCGCAATCGAATGCCACCTGGGACGTACTGGGCCAGCAGGTGCTGATGGGGCGTATGACCCTTCCTTATGAACTGCTACTGAATCTCGGATCAGACTCCGTCGCCGGCCTGTTTGCAGAACTGGCCACCCTGAAAGCTCGCTATCTGCAGGGGGACAGCACACTGACTGCCCAGGAAATCGCACGGGTGACCACCACCCTGCCCTACAACCTTGATGCCTGGGACGGCTACTTTTACGAGCGGGAAACGATCCTCGAAACCGCCCATGCACAGGACAGGAACCTGGTGGTGCTGGCCGGCGACACCCACAATGCCTGGGCCAGCAACCTGACCACGCTGGACGGCACCGCCGTGGGCGTTGAACTGGCCACCCCCTCGGTAACCTCACCCGGGCTCGAATCTTACCTGCAACTGAACGAGGCCCAGACTCCCGATGCCGAACAGGCACTGACCATTCTGGTGGATGGTCTGGATTACACCAACCTGAGTCAGCGGGGCTTTCTGGTGGTCACTTTCCGTCCAGAAGCGGTGGAAGCTGACTGGCGCTACGTAAGTACTGTAAAATCCGAAACCTACTCGGTGGACATGGCACGCTCCGCCAGGCGCCGCACTCTGCCAGGCGCTTCCAACCGGACTTTACAGCCCCTGACTTAATCCCAGCGGCTGAAAGATAAAGCTGAAAGCAGCAGGGGGATAGCTTCAGCCATAAATTCCGTCCTCGATTGAAGGCACCGATGGTCGTATAGTGGTTAGTGGTGTGGTTAAGCCCGCCACTGCTTACCATCAGAGTGCAGGTAATGGCAGTGGGTTGCACCCGGGATCATTCTCACGTCGAATTGGACAGGGGGAATTCCATGGCTGGTGGCTATAGGTATCAGATGGGCAGCCAGACCTGGCGCTTCCGGAATCTCGCGGGCCTGATGGCGAAGGCCACGCCCCCTCGCTCCGGAGACCGCCTGGCAGGCGTTATGGCAGAATCCGCAGAAGAGAGAGTGGTGGCGCAAATGTGCCTTGCCGAACTCCCGCTCCGTACATTCCTGTCCGAGGCACTGGTTCCCTACGAAGACGACGAAATCACCCGGCTTATTCTGGACAGTCATGATGCCAACGCCTTTCAGGCGGTTGGCCACCTCACGGTTGGCGACTTCCGGAACTGGCTTCTGAGCGACCTGGCCACACCCGAAGCCATTGAGCAGCTGCGGCCCGGCCTGACACCGGAAATGGTTGCTGGCGTCAGTAAGCTGATGCGCAATCAGGACCTGATTCTGGTGGCCCAGAAATGCCGGATCACCACCGCCTTCCGGAACACTATTGGATTAAAGGGACGACTGTCGACCCGGCTGCAGCCCAACCACCCAACCGATGACAAGGCGGGCATCGCCGCCAGCATTCTCGATGGTCTGCTTTATGGTAACGGCGATGCAGTTATCGGCATCAACCCGGCGACAGACAGCGTCGCTCAGACCCGCGAACTGCTCACCATGGTGGATTCCGTCATCCAGCACTATGGCATCCCCACCCAATCCTGTGTTCTGACCCATGTCACAAACACAATTGAGGCCATAGAACAGGGGGCTCCGGTCGACCTGGTATTCCAGTCCATTGGCGGCACTGAGGCCACCAACCGAGGGTTTGGTTTCGACCTGTCCACGCTGCGCGAGGCTCAGGATGCCGCCCTTTCCCTCAAGAGGGGGACCGTCGGACAAAACGTCATGTACTTCGAAACCGGTCAGGGCAGCGCGCTCTCCGCCAATGCTCACCAAGGACTGGACCAGCAAACCTGCGAAGCACGTGCCTACGCCGTCGCCAGGCATTTCAGCCCCCTGCTGGTGAATACCGTCGTCGGCTTCATCGGTCCCGAATACCTGTACGACGGCAAGGAGATCATTCGCGCCGGACTGGAAGACCACTTCTGCGGGAAACTGCTTGGTGTCCCCATGGGTTGCGATATCTGCTACACCAACCATGCAGAAGCGGACCAGAACGACATGGACAACCTCCTTACCCTGCTGGGTGTCGCCGGTTGCACCTTCATCATGGGCATACCGGGGTCCGATGACATCATGCTCAACTACCAGACCACCTCCTTCCACGATGCCCTGTACGCACGCCGGGCCCTGAATCTGAAGCCGGCCCCGGAATTCGAAAGCTGGCTGGAGTCGATGCAGATATTCCAGAACACCGAGCGGGTTGCGCTCAACCCGGATGTCCCGGCCGCTTTCCGCCACAGCCTGACAGGCCCCGATGGAGGCAACCCCGATGACTGATCCCGATACTCCGGCGGTCGTTCGCAACCCCTGGCGGCGCCTTCGTCAATACACGGATGCGCGCATAGGCCTTGGACGCGCCGGTGTCAGCCTGCCCACCTCGGAATTACTGGACTTCCAGCTAGCCCATGCCAGAGCGCGGGATTCGGTTCACTCACCACTCGACGTTCCGGCCCTGACACAGGCGCTTGCCAACACTCCCAAAGCTGCAGCTCTGGGCCCGCCCTTGTGCCTGCACAGCCAGGCGCCTGACCGGAAGGCTTACTTGCAAAGACCGGACTGGGGCCGCCAACTGTCAGAACAGTCGGTTGCAGAACTCGGGAACTTGCGGAAAACTCTGAGCAAACCACCGCATCTGGCCATCGTGATTGCCGACGGCCTGTCCTCGCGCGCTGTGCAACAAAACGCCACCGGATTCCTCGAGATTTTTCTCAATGACCTGGGGGCACAAGCTCAAACACCTTACCTGACGCCGCCTCTGCTGGTTGAGCAGGGGCGCGTGGCGATCGGAGATCCGATCGGACAGTTGCTCGGTGCTTGCCAGGTTATCGTTCTGATTGGGGAACGCCCCGGCCTCAGTTCCCCGGACAGCCTCGGCATTTACCTGACCCACGCACCGGAACCCGGACTGCCGGATTCCCGGCGCAACTGCCTGTCCAACATCCGACCTGCCGGCCTGTCGTTCGGACTGGCAAGCCAGCGACTGCTGTATCTGATCCGGGAAGCAGAGCGACTCAAAACATCCGGCGTCGCACTTAAGGACCGAAGCAACGAGGTGGAGCTTGATGAAAGTGACCAAAACAGAAACTTCCTGGTCCAGGGAAAACGCCAATAACGGATTATCCCGCCAGGAAGCCAGTGCACGCCTGGAAAAATATGGCTACAACCAACTGCCGGCCCCTCCCATGCCCGGCTTGCCGGAACTGTTTGCCCGGCAGTTCCTGAGCCCTTTTATTTACATCCTGCTGATCGCTTCCGGGGTGTCATTTGCACTCGGCCAGACCCCGAGCGGGGTTTTCATCCTGATCGTCCTGCTGATCAATGCCATTATCGGCACGGTCCAGGAATTTTCGGCCCAGAAAGCCGCTGCCGCGCTCAAGCAAATGATGAAAGGGACCGCGCATGTGCTACGGGACGGCCAGATTCTGACCATTGACGTGGAAGAAGTTGTTCCGGGGGATATTGTTTTGCTTTCCTCGGGCGACAAGGTGCCGGCAGATATTCAGCTGCTCAGCGCCAGCAACCTGGCGGTGGATGAATCCATGCTGACCGGGGAATCCCTGGCGGTCGCCAAGAATGCGGGCGCGACAAGCGACGACAGCACGCCGCTCACAGAGCGCATTGACCAGTGCTTTGCGGGCAGCATTATCACCCACGGGCGCGGAAGCGGCCGGGTGATCGCCACCGGCTCAAAGACCCAGCTTGGCAAGATTGCCCAGGGAGTCACCGGCAAAACATCCGCCGATCCACCTCTGATGATCCGGATCCGCAAATTCACCTACCAGATGGCCTTCGGCATTCTTGCGGCCATTGCCGCCCTGGCAGGCCTGATGATCCTGGACGGCGGTTATTCCATCGAAGACATGGTGCTCATGACCATCGGCCTGGCGGTTTCGGTGATCCCCGAGGGCCTGCCTGCCGCACTGACCGTTGCCCTGGCCATCGGCATGAGACGGATGGCCAGGCGCCATGTCATCATCCGCAAGCTGGTGGCGGTGGAGGCCCTCGGCTCCTGCACCCTCATCTGCTCCGACAAGACCGGCACCCTGACCGTCAACGAACTCACCATTCGCAAGGTGATGCTGCCGGACGGGCACCAGTTCGATGTCACGGGCGAGGGGGTAGCCCCGGGTGGGGAAATCACAGGCGAGACTGGGGACGAGGTGGATACGGCAGGCCAGGAGACCCTCAGGGAGCTCTGCGTCGCAGGTGTCCTCGCCAACGAAAGCCACCTGGACTATAGCGGCGGTGAGTGGGTTTCCCAGGGCGATATCGTGGACATCGCCTTCCTGGTCATGGCCAAGAAGCTGGGCATGTCCATCACGGACCTGCGAACCCGGCAGGAGCAGATAGCGCTGATCCCCTATGAGTCGGAAAAGGCCTACAGCGGAGTGGTCAACCGGATCGGCGATCAGACCGTTCTCTATGCCAAAGGCAGTCCTGAAAAAATGCTGGCCATGTGCAACCGGATGGCCACCGCTGACGGCTCCACAAACATCGACAAACCTGCCCTCGAAAGCCAGTTCACTGAGCTTGCTTCCCGAGGCTATCGGATTATCGCCCTGGCAAAGAAAACCTCTTCATCCGGCGACCATGAGATGGCCGATATGGTCTTTCTCGGTATGGTCGCCATGATCGACCCGCTCCGCCATGAGGCTTTCGATGCCATCGAAAAGTGCCGCACCGGCGGCATTGAAGTGGCCATGGTCACCGGCGACCACCCTGCCACCGCAAAATCGATCGCCGTGGAACTGGGGCTGTGTGATGCGGACGCGACAGTTGTCACGGGCCCCATGCTTGATGAAGCCAGCGCCAGGGGCCAGGAGGTTGTCGACCAGCTCGTTCGCCAGGCCCGGGTCTTCGCCCGCATAGAGCCCGCCAGAAAAGCCCAGATTGTGGACAGTTTTATGCGGGCCGGGCATTTTGTCGCCGTCACCGGGGATGGCGTCAATGATGCACCCGCCATGCGACAGGCCCATGCGGGAATCGCCATGGGCAAGCGCGGAACGGACGTGGCCAAGGAAACGGCAGACCTGATCGTTACCGATGATAACTTTTCCTCCATCGTCGCCGGCATCGAACAGGGGCGGGTAGTTTACAACAACATCCGTAAGGTGATCGGGCTGCTGGTTGCCACCGGCTTCTCGGCAATCCTGCTGTTCTTCTTATGTGTACTGGCCGGCCTGCCAATGCCCATGATCGCGGTACAGCTGCTCTGGCTTAACCTGGTTGCAAACGGCTTCCAGGACGTGGCACTGGCATTCGAACCGAAGGAAGGCGGCGAACTATCCGTAAAGCCACGCTCCCCCCAAGAGCCCGTGTTCGATAAACACATCATCGAGCATGTTCTGGTGGTGGGATCATGGATGGGGCTCGTCGCGTTCCTCAATTTCCAGTGGACGCTCGGCCAGGGCCAGAGTATTGAGGAGGCTCGTAACCTGACCCTGATGCTGATGGTGCTCTTCGGCAACATACACGCGCTGAACAGCCGCTCGGAGTTCCGCTCCATTTTCCGTATCTCACTGCTCCGAAACCCTTTCCTGATGCTGGCTGTCCCACTCGCGCAACTGGCCCACATTGGAGCCATGTACACTCCGGGGCTCTCCGATGTGCTACAGATTCAGCCGATTTCAGTGACGGAATGGCTGCAATTACTCGCCTTCGCCATGAGCCTCCTCATCGTGGAGGAGCTGCATAAGGTCCTGATCCGCTGGCGACGATCCCGGGCAGGCCCGGCGAGGCATGGCCGCCAGGCTTCGCCTCTTGGCCACCCACAGGGCCGTCTGTAGCCGTTGGTCAGCTCTCAGCCGAGCGGCTGCGATTTGCTCCGCGGGACCCTGACTATAAAGCAGACCATCTCGCCGGAGGTATGTACACTATGGAAACTGCGACTCTGCTATGGGGCCTCATTTTCAGCTCCATCGGCATCGGTTATTTCATTTACGGGCGAAAGCAGTCGAACCTGGTCGTCCGCTGGTGCGGTCTCGCATTGATTCTTTTTCCGTACCTTGTCACGGATACCTTTGCCATGGTGGCTGTTGGTGCCGCACTCATGCTGACGCCCCGGTTCATTGAACTTTGAACAATGTTGAAAAATATCCTATGCCAAAAACCACACCTCTTCCCAAAGCTTCACGTGAGCGCCTTGCAGCCCTTGCCGCGCAACCCCATTTTCACCGGGGCAGGTATCAAAACCTGGAGCCCGTAACCAGCCGTGGGCTTGGGGATTTTCTGCGCTGGCAACTGGCGCCCGGTCGTCGCTTTCCCCCGGGCAAGCGCTACACACTCCTGCGGCCGGATGCCCACTTGCTGATCAACCCACCAGCAGAGCCACAACTGACCTGGCTTGGGCATGCGTCTTTCCTGTTCCAGTATCAGGGCCTGAACCTACTGACCGACCCGGTGTTATCAGACCGTGCAAGCCCCTTCCAGCTGGTCGGGCCAAAGCGGTTCACACCACCAGCCCTGACCGTGGCGGAAATGCCACCGATTCACCTGGTGCTGATTTCCCACAATCACTACGACCATCTCGACGAAGCAACCGTGCGCCAGTTACACCGACGCTTCGGTGACAACCTTTGCTTCTGCATTCCGATGGGCCTGCGACGCTGGTTCGAGAAGCGTGGCATCCACAACCTGGTGGAACTGGACTGGTGGCAATCAACGCCCCTGCCACTGGCCACCCAAAGCGAAGTATTCTGCCTGCCAGCCCAGCACTTCAGCGGACGAACCCCGACCGACACCAATACCTCACTCTGGTGTGGCTGGCTCCTGGAAATCGCCGGTTTCCGGTTCTATTTCGGCGGTGATACGGGTTATGGAAAGATCTTCCGCGACATTGGCGAGCTGTTTTCACCCATTGATCTGGCGCTGATACCGATCGGTGCCTACGACCCGCGCTGGTTCATGGCGCCTGTGCACGTGGCACCGGAAGAAGCAGTCAGAATCCATCAGGACATTGGCGCCCGCCAGTCAGTAGGCATGCACTGGGGCACTTTCGTGCTGACCGACGAACCCATGGACGAGCCACCCAGACGGCTGCAGCTGGCGCTGGAGAGGCAAGGTATCAGTGAGTCAGCCTTCCGGGTAATGCAGCACGGCGAAGTGTGGTCGATTTAGCCATTTCCGACACCAGCAGCCCGTCATTGCAAAGGCAGTCATAGCCTCATCAGGAGATCGGTCGCAGAACGTTATTGACGCATCCTCTGTTAATGGGTTGAACGAGGGTAGCCTTCTGTCGTGAAAAGGCTGCCGATCAGGCCAATCAACCTCACTACCCATTGGTCAATCTGTGACGCTCGGGTAGGCTTGAGCAGTACTCGAAAGACAGTGAAGCAGCGAGGAACAATGATGAAAGAGCGGGAGGTGGCAATTGAGCTGCCCAACGGTAATGTCATGCGCGCCCACTGGGTCCTGCCGGACCAGCCCAACGGCTTTGACGCGGCGATCATCGCGATCCACGACATTTTCGGCTACAGCGACGACATTCGCCGCATTGCCCGCCGCCTGGCGGAAAACGGCTATGCGGTGCTCGCTCCCAATCTTTATGACCGCCCGGGCATGAAGCCCTTGTGCGTGGTGAAAACACTCAAGGCCCATGAAACCGGTAAAGGGTATTCCTTTGAGCAACTGGAAGCCTGTCGCACCTGGCTGCTGAAACAGGATGAGCAGCCTGCCAGCAAAGTCGGACTGATGGGCTTTTGCATGGGTGGTCGTTTTGCCCTGCTCTATGCTGCCCGGGCACCGGTGCAGGTGGTAGCCCCCTTCTATGGCGGCGTACCCGCCAAAGCCGAAGACTTACAGGGAATCTGTCCGGCAGTGGGCGGCTGGGGCCGCAAGGATCTGATCTATGGTGGACACGGCGACCGGCTGGAGCGCCATCTCACCACTCTGGGGGTCGAGCACGATATCAAGACCTACCCCGAGGCGGGCCACTCCTACATGAACGACCACCAAAACTATGTTTTCCGCAACCTGGCCTGGTATTCGCCGCTGCGCGCCCGGCATGACCCGGAGGCTGCCGAAGACAGCTGGCAGCGGGTGCTGGCATTCTTCGAGAAGACCTTGAGCTGAATGACAACCTGATGGCCGTTAACCTGAAATCGTGACCTCTAACGGCCAAAACCACACCCAAAACCTGCAATAACAAACGGTTGAGCGAGATAATCGCTTATAACCTCCATTCAGCCTGTCAGAGTATTCGACTGATGCGTATGGGTGGCTTTCTGGTCACCAAACCTCTACGTTAGTCGCAGTGGAGGCTGTTTTTCGGCCGCCCTTTTTCTTCCCTGGAGTTTTTCTGAACATGATGAGTTTCAATAATCCGGTGGGTTCCGGAACCCTCTGGTTTCATAATCTGACGACGGCTGATGGAACCCCGGTCGCCTACGACCCACAGGCAAGGGCATTCATTACCATGCCGCCATTTTGCGCCAATCGCGACATTATCGGCTGTAACTGGATTGCTCCCGAAAAGGGCAGTTTCTGCCGCTCCTGTGCCATGACGGCCCTGGCACCTGACCCTCAAATACCCAATGCCATTGAACACTGGGCCGAAACAGAGATGGCCAAGCGCTGGGTAATTGACAACCTGGGAAGATGGCACTGGTTCCGACCCGAAGATCCGGGCACCCGGCCAGTTTTCCATATGCTCGCCGATGGGCACACACTGGCGGCGATGGGGCATGGCAGCGGTGTCGTCACTATAAGCGTTTCCGAGGCCGACCCGGTTGTGCGCGTATCACGCAGAGAGGCTCTGGCTGAGCCTTTTCGAACCATGATTGGCCACATGCGCCATGAAATTGCACACATGCTCTGGTGGCGGTTGAGTTTGCGGGAGGATTTTCTTACCGCCTTCCGGGAAATGTTCGGCGACGAACGAGTCAATTACACCGCGGCGCTACAGAAGCATTACGACCAGGGGCCACCTCAGGACTGGAACCTGTTTTATCTGACCTCCTACGCCTCTGCGCACCCCCACGAGGACTGGGCGGAGACGGCAGCTCACCTTCTGCATCTCACTGATATTACAGACAGCTTTTTGGCAACGGGCCTCATATCGCCCGAGATTCCCGGGCACAAGTGGGACCCCTACGCCGAGCCCGATACCGCAAGGCTGGTAAACGTGGCGTCTGCTCTGGCAACACGGATCAACCATATTAACCGATCCATGGGGCTCTCGGATCTCTATCCGTTTGCGTTATCTGAGACCGCACATCGAAAGCTGGCATTTGTGCACAACTGGCTGCGCCGCGGCGCCCAAGGGCGTTGAGTCGAATTGAGGGCCGGTAAAGACCCCGGGGACAATTCATCCCTGATTCATTTCCAATGACAATTGTTAGGGATGTATTGCACCAGAAAGCCCGGAACGTGGTAGGGTCTACTGGGTTGACGTACTTTTCCTACGCCTTATTGCAAAGAAAGGAGTCAAACATGGCGATTACACCTGAATCAAAAATGTCCCAGGAAGTCTTGGCCTGGAGAGATCCTTCTATGGACTCAGTTCGTGGGACCGAAACACCCAAAGACCCCAACAAGGGTTATATTGCACTGCTGGGCTGGAGTGTGAACGCAATCAAGGCTGCTCAGCAGTTTGACCGACGATACCTTGTTGTAGCACCCGACTGGGCAGCGGATTTTTGCACCGCTAACAACATTCCCTTTATCCCCTGGGATTTTGTTCGCCTCAATGACCGGTCCATGGAAATCGCTGAGAAACTGAAAGCAGAGGGGGTGGATGTCGCTGTCCCGTTGTTCGAGGAGACAGTCGAGTGGGCCGGAGCGATCAACTCTGTTCTGCTGAATAACCCGCGCATGTACGGCCAGTCCATCCTGTTCCGGGACAAGGCTCTGATGAAACGTCGCGCCCAGCTTGGCGGCATCCGTGTGGGGATATTCGAAGAAGCCCACGAAAAAGAAGACGTCATTCGCTTCATGAAGCGCGTTAACCAGACGCTACTGAAGCTCGACGGTGACCCGGATGACCCGATTCACGTCAAGGCCTTTGACAAAGCCGGTTGCCTGGGCCACCGCATGATCCGCACGGTCGATGAAATCGACACTATTCCCGACGAAGAATACCCGTTATTGATGGAAAGCCACCTGAGCGGCTGGGAGTTTGCGGTTGAAGCCTGGGTTCACGATGGAAAGATCAAGTTCCTGAATATCTCGGAATACGTCACTCTGGGCTATTCGGTATTCGTGCCTGCCACCAAAGAACTGGAAAGCTGGCGGGATGCGATCACCAAGCAGATTGAGCTGCTGATCAAAACCTTCGATATCAAGTTCGGTCAGATTCACCCTGAGTATTTCGTGACCAGTGACGGCACCATGTACTTTGGCGAGGTTGCATACCGCCCACCGGGGTTCAAGGCCTTCGAACTGATCGAGCGGGCTTATGGCTTCAATGCCTACCAGGCTTCCATGCTGGTGTTTGACCCCAAGAGCACCAAAGAAGAGGTTGATGCCTTCTTCCCCCGTGAAGTGGTCGATGCGAAGGGTTATGCCGGCTGTTTTGGTGTCTACCCGAGACGCCGTGTCGTCAGCAAGCTGGAAATGCCGAAGGAATGTGTTGAACACCCTTACTTTGACTTCCACGAGCTGGTGGCACCTGCGGAGGAAACCGTTCCGGAACGATCCGCTTTCGGCACCCACTGGGGCCTCGTCTTCTTCTTCGGGGATGATCCGATCAAAATGCGGGATCTTCTGAAAGCCCAGGAAGATCTGGACTTCTACGTTTAAAGAAGAAACGAATAAACCGATCGGGCTCTGAATCGTCTGCACTTTCCTGACCCCTTCCACCCCGGAAGGGCCTGTCAGGAGAAGCACCATGAACTCCGATGAAACCAAATGCGTCAGACTATTATGCACAGGTGACCAAACTGTGGCAGAGTCAGACGATGACGAAGCGCCAGTCCATAGCAGCCCTGATACTCCTCGCCGCCCTCACCCAGAACAGTGAGGGCGCGCTTCGTTGCGGCAACTCACTGATCAATGAAGGCGCCTGGCCCGTAGAGGTAGAGGAAAGCTGCGGGCCGCCGGACTACCGCGTGAAATACCCGACTGCGACGCTTCCTGGCCTGGGCGTGGTGCAGACCGAAGAACACTGGTACTACAACCCTGGCCCACAGAGCTTCATCCGACGATTGATCTTTCGCAACGGCAAGCTTGTCCGCGTCGACAGCCTGGGGTATGGATTCCACGTATCGGATTCACCCACCTGTGGCGTCAGCACACTCAGGCACGTCAAGACAGAATACGAACTGCTTGCCCGCTGCGGCGCCCCCTGGCCAAACAGATGGAATGGCGGGCACCCACACTGCATAGTCGCTCCGATATCTGGCGGGCAGCACAGCCGGTGCTGGTTCAGGAGTGGCTTTACGAGTTTTCGAGCAACCAGTTCCGGCAGGTTGTCACCCTGAAAAACGGACGGGTTGTGGATGTGGAGTCACGCCCATGAATGATTTCGAAACCCTGAACGCATTACAGGCCGGTCTCGAAGACTGGTTCTAAGTAGCGGCTTGCCAATCGCCAGCCGTATCCCCCCATCAGCACAAGGTAGGTACCGATAAACACCGCCAGGCAGGAGCTGCTTAAACGGATCGCAGGGATGCCAGTGAAAATTGGCATTCAGCTCAAGGCGCGCCGTTATGACGGTGATCGGGGTAAAAACGGCACCGACACCCCGCGCTAGCCCTCCTGCCGTGCCTGCTGGTTACGCCAGAGCCTGGCGTAGGCCCCGTCACGGGCCATCAGCTGCGGATGGCTGCCCTGCTCGATAATGCGCCCCTCTTCCAGAACGAGTATCTGGTCTGCGTCCTGGATGGTGGATAGGCGGTGCGCGATGACCAGGGTGGTACGCTGGCGGGCCACCTCATTGAGGGCGGCGAGGATGGCCTGCTCGGAGGCGGAATCCAGCGACGACGTGGCCTCATCCAGCAGTAATATGGCCGGATCCTTGAGGATCACCCGGGCAATGGCAAGACGCTGCTTCTCGCCACCGGAGACTTTCAGCCCCCGCTCACCCACTTGCGTGTCCATGCCCTGGGGCAACGAGGCGATAAATCTGTCCAGGTGAGCCAGGCTGGCGGCCCGGCGAATATCCTCGTCGCTGGCCCCGGGCCGTCCGTAGGCGATGTTGTTATAGAGGCTGTCGTTGAACAGCACCGTATCCTGGGGCACCACCCCGATGGCCCGGCGCAGGCTGTCCTGCTGCAACTGACGCACATCCTGTCCGTCCACAGTGACGCTTCCCTGCTCCACGTCGTAGAAGCGGAACAACAGCCGGCCCAGTGTGGACTTTCCGGCACCGCTGGCACCCACCACCGCCACCTTGCTGCCCGCTGGCACCCGGAAACTGACGCCCTGCAGTATCGGGCGCTGGCCGTCATAGTTGAAATACACATCATGGAAGGCGATTTCGCCACCCTTGGGCGTCAGGGGGCGTGCGTCCGGTGCATCCACAATACTTGGCGGCTGCTCCAGTACCTTGAACATACGTTCCACATTCACCAGCGCCTGCCGGATTTCCCGGTAGACAAAACCCAGGGCATTGAGAGGCACAAACAGCTGGATCATGAAGGCATTGACCATGGTAAAGTCCCCCAGAGACAGCTCCCCGGCGACAACACCGCGCACGGCCATCGCCATGATCAGTATCATGGTCAGGGAGATAATCAGGGACTGGCCGCTGTTGAGGGTCGCCAGTGACAGGCGGTTTTTCAGGCGGGCGTTTTCCCACTCCACCAAATCCTCGTCGTAGCGCTCGGACTCGAAGCGCTCATTCCCGAAGTACTTCACCGTCTCGAAGTTGAGCAGGCTGTCCACCGCCCGGGAGTTGGACTGGTTATCACGGGCATTGGCTTCCCGGACAAAGCGGGTGCGCCATTCCGTAACTTTCACGGAAAAGGTCACATAGACCATCACCGCAATCACCACCACCAGGGCAAAACTGGCATCGAGGGCCACCAGCAGAATCACCGCGACCAGAATCAGTTCCAGGATGGTGGGAATAATATTGAACAGTGTGAAGCGCAACAGAAAGCTGATGCCGTTGGTACCCCGCTCAATATCCCGGGCCAGACCGCCGGTGCGCCGTGACAGATGGAAGCCCAGATCCAGCCGGTGCAAATGCTCAAAGACCCGTCGGGAAGCCCGGCGCATGGCCCGTTCCGCGACCCGGGCGAACACCGCATCGCGCAATTCGCTGAACAGAGTGGAGCCAAAACGCAGCAGACCATAGGCCAGCACCAGAAGCAGGGGGATGGCCAGCATCACCTCCCCCGAATCGCCGCTTTTCTCAAGGGTATCGACGATCCATTTGAGCAGCACGGGAGTTGCCACCGTGGCCAGCTTGGCGGCGATCAGCAGAAGCACCGAGAGCAGAACCCGGCCTCTGAATTCGCTCAGGTAGGGCCAGAGACCGCTGATTACCTTCCAGTCGGGATGGTGGTTCGCGGGATAATCGTTATCGGCGTATGCGCGCACAGAAGGAGTGCCTCAAGTCTTGAACGGAATGATTGCAGGAATATGGACTTTGTGGAAGCCCACCCCACCTGGCGAAAAACACCTGGTTTCTGGGGGACCAACTCAGTGGCGCAGTGGATTAGCGTTAAGTCCGACAGGCTGCTAGTGTTCCGCCAGCGCGGCGCGCACCTTATTACTCAGGTGGCCCATATCAACCCGGCCCAGCACCTCGGGACGCAGATGGTTCATTACCCGCCCCATGTCTGCTGTTCCCCGGGCATCGGTTGAACTGATGGCCATACGGATCAGACCATCCAGATCGTCCTCGCTGAGGGCAGCGGGCATGAATTCCTCGATCACTACCATTTCCGCCCGCTCTTTGTCACCGAGGTCCTCGCGGTCAGCATCGTCGTATTGCCTGGCAGCATCACGGCGTTGCTTGAGCATTTTATCCAGCACCTTCAGGACATCCTCGTCGCCCAGTTCGCGACGTTCATCTACCTCGATCTGCTTGATCGCCGACTGAGCCATACGCAGGGTACCAAGCCGCGTTTTCTCCTTGTTCCGCATCGCATCTTTGACCGCATTGCTCAGTTGTTCCTTGAGGGGCCTGTGTGATCACCATGACGGCTTTGTGAGCGCCCTGGAGATGGTTACCCGGTTTCCCATCATCCCGCTGTTTGGCCGAGGGGAAACGCGCCTGCAACCTGTCTATGTCGGGGATGTGGCGGCCGCCGTGCGCCGCTGTATTGAAATGCCCGGAACAGCCGGCCGAATGTTTGAACTGGGCGGGGGTACCGTCTATACGTATCGCCAGTGCATCGATCTCGTGCTTGAGCAAAAAGGCAGCAAGCGAATGAAGATCCCCCTGCCATTCAGCCTCTGGCACCTGCTGGCCGCATTACTCGGTCGACTTCCTCAGCTACCATTGAACCGCGACCAGGTCATCCTCATGGAAAATGACAACGTGGTTGGCAATAACGTGGGTACCTTCCGGGACCTGGATATTGCGCCGCGGAGTCTGGAATCGATTATCGGTAACGGAATGCGACACACCAATATCCATAGTTCCCCAACCAGAAAATAATGGTTCGGAGTGAAATGCGCGCTAGAAGGCCCCTGACAACACTTCCTTCAGGTCACGCTGCAGCTCCTCCGGGGCTGTAATCCAGAGCTCGCTCTGCGCGCCGGGGAAAACACCAACCTCCAACCCGTCTCTGGTCAGGCCCGGCACCCACTTCTTGAAGAAGTCCGGCAGGGAGATTGCCTTGGGAGCAAGGTCGCCGGTTCCCTTGGCGTAATCCACCGCAAAAGCCTCGGCAGGCCACACCGGCAGGTACGAAACGCTGTCTTCCTCAGAAACGATTTTCAGGAAGTGGTTGTCCCCATTGACCAGAATCCAGACCTCACGCTCCTCAACCACCGCATCCAGAAAATAGTCGTACCGCTCCTCGCCATCCATCTCAAGATACTGAATTAACGGATCATTACTCATGAGGCCTCCCTTCATTGTCCGGATCGAAAACACGATCACTGCCCGCACCAGCCAGGCAGAGGTTGAAGGGGTTCACGTGATCTGTTCGCCTCAGAGATTACCGTGCGCCTAACCCGCGCCCCCGGACTGCCTCACCAATTCCCTGTAAAGGTTATCTTTCAGCTCAAGTCTCTGCTGCTTGAGCTGATGCAGGCTGTCATCCCCAATGGGCGAGTCGCGAAGTTCGAGGCCTTCAATCTGCTGGTCCAGCTCAGCATATTGCTTGAAGCGCTCGCGGAAATCGAAGTCATCCTGTTTCAATTGATCAATCAGCTGGCTGAACTGGGGAAATTCCTCATGCAACTCATGCTTGGAAACGCCCATTATTGTGCCTCCTTGGATCAGCTTGTTGGATGTTCAGCATGCCATTCCATGCCCGGGGTTGTGAACCACCTTCAGTATCGACTGAATGGGCAGCCATTGCCAATCCGGATAGATTGATATCGGTATCATTGTCCGGCATCAAACGCTCCGAATGCCACCCGTTCTACCTCAACCTCCCTCAGCTTCGCTGCAAGGTAAGGTGCAATTGCTGTTGCCGCGAGCACAACAAGCCAAAGGTTGCCGCCCACTCACCTCAACCAGGAAAGCTCCCATCGCTTGCGCGGTTAGCCACGCCGCCTCCAACAGGGGCGTGTGGCCCACCCCGTCGATGATCACTTTGGTTGCATCAGGAAGCGCACTGGCTAGCTCCCCGGCCGTTTCAACACTGAACAGCTTGTCTTCACGGCCCCAGATCACCAAAGCAGGCCTGTCGAACCTCTCAAGCCCGACATAGAAAAAATCCGGACTTATGTGCTCCTGAATCCCGAGCATATCAGACATCACTTTGTCGTAGATCGGCAGCCGGGCTATCTGTTTGGATTCATAGGCCTTCATGACGCGCTCAGGGATAAAGGGCGGCAGGGACATTGCTATATCCAGCACTTTATGGGCATCGCCGGGCTGAGCAATACGCATGGGATTATCCCCGGCCAGAATCCGCTCCATGATCGGCGAGGTGTTGTTGGCATAGACACCGGCACTGCCGATTAATATCAAGCTCTGTATCTCTTGACCAAAATCCAGGACTGACCACTGAATCGCAAGACCACCCCCCATGGAATGACCGGCCAGATGAAACTTATCGATGCCCAGCGCATCGATAAAATCGATCATCACAGACGCCATTTTTCCAAACGTATAACGATTGTCAGGATCCGGGTCGGTGTCACCATGGCCCGGTAAATCAGGAATAATCAGGTGGTATCGATCGCCAAGCAAATGCGCCACACGATTCCAGTTATTACGATCACCGTAGTAACCGTGCAGCAGGATCAGCACAGGGCCAGAAGCATTCGAACTCTCCGAATAGGCAATCTTCATTCCGTCACCCACTGTGACACGCCGGGTGACCAGCCCCGCCCATTGCCGCTCTTCCGCCATAAAGTCATCGTATAGATTGGGGCCAGATGCCTCTCCCGTCTGATCATCAGGGCCGGCAGGCATGCTGGTGCTGCAGCCACTGGCAACGAGCATCAGGGCAGTGATGAACGAGGCCTGAAAAATACGTCGGGTCATGATGATGCTTCCTTGGTTATGAAGCGCTATCTTGCACATATTCGAAGCCCGTATCCAATACCAGTATTGTCGAACACAGGTTGGTCCAGCCGACTGGACCCGATGGGTTTCTTCGGTATGCTGGGTAAGCCAGAGGGGCGGTTTAACATCGTGATGCCTTGAGGCCTGGCAGGCCGAGTCAGAGTCCATTGAACAAACACCCTTGTTTATCTTCTTTCGACCAGTTAAACGTAGAACTCAGATCACTGGCCGTTGTCTGCTAGGAGTTTTGAATCGCCCATGGCAAACCCCAAACGCATCTACCTCGCCGGCCCCGAAGTTTTCTTCCCGGCAGAAGAACACCAGACCATCGTGGCCGGGAAAAAGCGCCTGCTCCGGGAATACGGGCTTGAAGGCGTGGACCCGCTGGACACAGAGCTGGCACTTTCGAACGACGAAGCAAAACCCGAACGCGGCCAGCGGATTTACCAGGCCAACCGCGAACTGATGGACAGCTGCGGTGCCATCATTGCCAACCTCACGCCCTTCCGCGGCATCAGCGCGGACCCGGGCACGGTATTTGAAGTGGGCTATGTGATCGGCCAGGGCAAGCCCGCCTTCGGATTCACCCTGGACAGCCGGAGCTACCGGGAACGGGCAGGCGCAACCGACCTGGACGACCGGGGCCACGCTATCGAAGACTTTGAGCTGAGCGACAACCTGATGATCGGGGGCGGCATCCGCGACTCCGGTGGCCAGCTATTCGTGGCTCAGCAACCGGGCGAACACCGGTTTTTTTCGGCGGAGCTGTTCCACCGCTGTGTGCAGGCGCTTGCCCGTATCGACCGAAGCAACCGTTCATGAGAGGCTCAGCATCGACTGCAAACCAGCCTGGAAACAAGACAGACAAATGACCCAGTCTTCCCAAGACACACCCTGCCCGTGCGGCAGCGGGAAGAAGTACAAGGCCTGTTGCCTGTAACCGTCAAAACAACCAGACGGGACACTGAGTCTTCAGTGATGCCCGCCCGTCGACGACTTTGGCATCAAAGGTCAGGGTTTTACCGGCCCCGGACAACGCAGCCGTGGCCATGCAGGTAGGCGTTCGGCTCGCCCCCGTGGAAGGTTTCAATAGCGTTGCCCTGTTCATCACTGACGCTGTAGTGAAACAAGACCACCTGATTTTTTCGATTGGCATAGGGTTCTCGGCGACGGTTCAAAAGCGCCGTGATCAATCAGCGGGACAGAGTCTTCACCCTTTTGAAAATGCACTATCGATAACTCTCGATCAGAGCCTTCAGTTGTGACTGGAATTCGGGATTCTGCATGACCGAATCCACCTGGTTGATCACCTCCATAGCTGACGGAAGCTTGCGCGAAATGCCAATGTGAAAAGAGATCAGGGAATTGGGAATAAAATCAACCTTGCGAACTCTCAGCTTCCTGGAGTAGCCAAGTTGTCGAGCGACTAATCGGGCGTCTTGAGCGGGCTGCACCAAAAAATCCCCGGCCTTCCGCAGCATAAGTAGGTGCATCATCGCATTCAGGTGCCGGCCCGGCACACGCTCCAGATAGTCGGGGATATTGTCCTCTTCCCATTTGGAGCCCTTCTCAACGATGATCGTCAGACCAGACAAGTCGGCAAAGCGAGTAGCCGACTCGATCAGGTCTACGTTGGGGTTTTCAGCCGAGTAAACCAGATAACCGAAGTCCTGTGTGAAGAGCGGTTTCGCTGAAAAGACCACGTATTCCCCTCGCTCCTTCGACGGGTAGGTGAGAAGGCCATCGGAGCGGCCCAGCCTGACGTTGTACTGCGCCCTCGACCAAGGCACCACCACATTTTTCGTGGTATAGTCGGGGATAAAACTGAACACCAGCTGCACCATATCCGGAAACAGCCCGGCAGCCTTCTCGCCATTCGAGTAACTGTAAGGCGGTGATCTTTCGCTGAACTCAAATGTCAGTTTGTTGCTACCCATCAAGATGCCAGGTGAAGCAAGGAATGAAACCAGGAATGCAAAGCCCAACGGCGCGGCATATCCTTTCAGAAATTGCTTATTTACCAAGGTTACCTCCGCTTCATCTTCCCGGGCATCGTAGCATGACGTAGTACTTCAGCTTAAAGCACGAACAGCACCCGCATTACTGATTGAGAGCTCAAACGACAGGAATGTGCGAGAGAGGGCAAAACCTGTCCCGGTTTTCTACAGTGATCAAGGGCCTACAGAATACCCTTCGACTGCAGCCATTGACTGATCTGCGCCTGGTTCATGGCGCCACTCTGGCGGGCCACCTCCCGGCCGTTCTGGAACAGAATCATCGTGGGAATGCTGCGAATGCCAAACTGACCGGCCGGCCCAGGAGCCTGTTCGGTGTTCAGCTTGGCAAAGCGCACTTTCCCTCGCCAGGCTTTTGCAGCCTGCTCAAACTGCGGAGCCATCGCTTTGCACGGGCCACACCAACTGGCCCAGAAGTCCACCAGCACTGGCACATCACTGCGCGCTGTATGGGCCGCAAAGCTCTGGCCCGATAACTCCAGAATCTGATCCGGCCAGAGCGGCTGCTTGCAGGCACCGCAATTGCCCCCGGCGGATAACTTCTCTGCGGGTACACGATTCACTTTATGGCAATGGGGACACACGAGGTGGCGAATATCGGTCATTATTTCTCTGCCTCTGGTGACTTATTCCTGAATCAATGACTTTATCCCAATATACCCACCCGGGCAGGACTCATGCCAATTTTCCCTGGAATCTGGACGGGCCGGGACGTCAGGCGGAGGCCACTGCCCGGAAAACATGACAATCCGTTTAAATGGCGCCGCGCTGGTTTTCTAAAGGTATCTACCAGCCTTACCATAGGGAGAGTCAATGTGTTCTACTGACGAGTGGCATCGGTAATCAACGGATTCCGGTGGCCATGCAGAGCTGACAACAGGAGCCTGAAATGCAGACAATTCGGACCAATTTGAGACTAACCGCTTTCTTCATGGCCATCCTGATGGGTTTCTCCAGCATCTGGGCGTCTACCGCCGCCGCAGGTGTGGTAGGAACCGGAGAATTGCTGAGCGAACAAAGGGTTGAGCTGGACCGCGCCTCCCTGCTGAGCATGCTCGAACAGGAAGAAGTAAAGAACCAACTGGCGGCAATGGGTGTCAGTCAGGCTGACGTGGAAAAGCGCATCCAGAACCTGACACCGGCTGAACTGTCGGCCTTCGAGCAGCAGCTGGCGGAAGCGCCGGTGGGTCAGAACAGCGTGGTGGGCATTATCGTGCTGTTCCTGCTGGTCTTCGTTATCACCGACATGCTGTGTGCAACGAATATCTATTCGTTCGTCAACTGCGTGCGATAGCCGGTCGGGATCATGGACATGAACCGGCGGACGTCGAGGCGCATAGCCGCCATCACCATCAGCCTGCTGCTGGCGGTGATGCTGAGCGGCTGCGCCAGCCGGCCTCCCTGGCCCGCCGCTGCCGAACAATCCGGGCTGGACCTGGAGCAGAGGGTCATCCTCGACCAGGTCCCGTTTTACGCCCAGGAGCTCTACCAGTGCGGACCCGCCTCCCTCGCCATGATGCTGAATGCCCAGGGGCTCTCAACCAGACCCGAGCAGCTCAAAGACCTCGTCTATATCCCCGAGCGCGAAGGCAGCCTTCAGGTGGAACTGGTCGCCGCCGGCCGCAGTCACGGCATGGTGGTCTATCAACTCGATGGCTCCCTGCGGAGCCTGCTCAGCGAAGTCGCGGCAGGTCATCCCGTCATGGTTATGCAGAACCTGAGATTCAGCTGGTGGCCGCAATGGCACTTCGCGGTGGTCACCGGTTTTGATCGGCAAAAGCGCAACGTCATTCTCAATACCGACACCAGAGAGCGCCATGAAGAGGCAGTGGAAGTGTTCATGGCCACCTGGGGCCGGGCCAACAACTGGGCAGTGGTCATGCTGCCACCGACGCAACTGCCGGCCACCGCCGATCCTATCGACTACCTGATGGCCGTCAACGACCTGGAAACAACGGCCCACATCAAGACGGCACGACAGGCCTACAGCACCGCAGAGAATGCCTGGCCCGATCAGCCCGCCGCCATCCTGGGGCAGGGCAATATCGCCTGGCGGGCCGGCAACTGGCCGGAAGCCACCCGGCACTACCTGAGACTCACCACCAGGTTTCCCGGCCTCGCCGCCGGCTGGAACAACCTCGCCCAGTCACTGGCCAAACAGGGCTGTGAGCCCGCCGCACAAACCGCCGCCTGGTGCGCCCACGGCCTCAAGCCCGATCGATTCAGCCCGGATCTGCCAGACATGCCCGCAAGCGTTGCGGCCGAATGCCCTTCGGTAACCTGCCCCCTTCCTGACTAGCAGCCTGTCGGACTTAAGCAATCGTCGCGAGCAAGGTGGGAAAGCGAGCGCAGATTTTCTGGATTTTGAGGCGCATAGTGGTTCTATGCAACGAAAAAGCCGGGAAATATGAGCCGTTTTCCCACCGGCGCAGTAGATTAGCCTTAAGTCCGACAGGCTGCTAGTGTCCCAAAAAGAAGCCGTTGAGCAAAGCCTGAAACTTCTGGTCCAGCTAAGCAAGCGGTTGGAGATTCGAAAACTGCGAGGCAATATCAGCATCACGATCAGAAAACTGCCGACGTGATCATCGCGACGCTCTGCATAGAGAAGGAAGTATCCCTGCTGTTTCTGGGTCGCGACTTTACCCCCTTTTGTTGATCACCTTGGACTTCGTGCCCTGAGCGAAACATAACGCTTGCAATAACTCCGCGCTTGTCGCGTGGATTGCATTGTTATGCCGCCTGGCCCAAAATATACCAATTCTTGGTACTTGAGAGGTGGCGCCATGCAAAAAAACACCAGCATCACTCTAGGCCAACATTTTGATGCTTTCATCGCGGAACAGCTCAAAAATGGCCGATACAGCTCAACCAGCGAAGTCGTTCGTGCAGGGTTGCGCCTGCTTGAAGAGTCCGAAACCCGCCTGACTACGCTCCGCAAACTGCTTAAGGACGGCGAGGACAGTGGTTTTGAAGACTACTCCTATGACTCATTCATTCGCGAACTGGACAACGAAGAGCGCTGATGTCGAATTTCAAGCTTTCCAGGAAGGCCAAAGCTGACCTCAAATCTATTGCACTGCACACGGAGCGTGAATGGGGCCGGGATCAGCGAAACCACTACATTTTTCAGTTCGACCAGTGCTTCCACCTACTGGGTGAAAATCCCAACCTGAGGCAATCCTGCGATGAGATCAGCCCGGGCTACCGACAGTACCCTCAGGGAAGTCACATCATCTTTTATCGGCTAGCCACCGACGGTGTTGTTGAAATTGTTCGCAATCTACACAAACGCATGTTGCCTGAAGGGCATCTGCTTTAGGGCATAACGAGGCCGTAGAGAAACCCAAAAATTTGCAGGAGCAACCAGTGATCTTGGCGCTTTCGTTACCGGTGATATTGCTTTTCACTTCCTTACCGATACCTAACCTCGATCTTCCGGCAAGTGGCAGGAAACTAGCAGTATTACAGTGCCGGTTTTGGCGATCGCAAACTTGATGTAGTACTCAATCGGAAATTCTTTGTGCGCATAAGGTATCCATTCCTTTCTGGCTAATGTGTAGGCATCACAGGCAGCCCGGGGGCCCGTCGGACGCTGCTCACACCATTCCAAATCACGATAGCGACCATGCTGAAGTGCCTCAGTCAAAAGCTCTACCGTATCCGCCGCATCCAGAGTGTATTTCTGAAGATCGTCTTTGCACTTGCGTGTCCATGCACGTGCTTCCGGTTCTATGGGTCCACCCCTGTTACAGTACAGATAAAGGGCGATCAATGTGAGGAACACTGTCAGCTCAATCAAAAGCCCGCCCTCTGCGCCTTGAGGGTGTCCGGACAATCCATGTCGTATTGCGGGGGGAGTTAGAGAGCGGGATTCAACTTCCCGATTTTCCGAGTCACCTCTGATCCTTACACGTAATGATCACCGAAAATGCGATAGGTACTCTTGCCCTCCTTTTTTGAAAGGTACATAGCTTCATGAGTTATTGTCAAATCTGGTGTATGACCATCAGGCGGCGTCTCTGCCGGATTGATCATCCACTCGTTCTCCATCTCGAAACTGGACGTTGTTTACGACCAGCTTCAGCTGGTTGAACCCCTTGAT
>JACIZI010000030.1 GCA_014359475.1 Marinobacter sp.
AATGGGCTGCGGACGACGAACATTCACGGACATGGGTACTAAGGTATCGGCGGGGTCTGTCCCCACGGGACAGACCCCGCCGATGGTAAATTCGCAAAGTCCTGTGACTTAAAGGCTCGCCTGGATTTCGGGCGCTCGGTGTAGTGGTTCCTCTTTTCAGAACCGTCTCCAGCCAGGGATGGCTGGAGCCGAGCCCCCCATGGACGGGTTCACGGGCGTGTTCTGAAAAGAGGAACCACTACACCGAACGGAGCACCCAAGCCATCAGGCTGGGCGATTGTCACCGCTTAACAGGCGGAATCACCCGCTCCCGCACAAAGACAACCAGAATCAGTGCCAGCGTCAGTACCGGCCATGACCCTGTGGCCATATAGGGCGTGGTACCCGTGGCGGTAAAGACCTCGCCGCTCAGCACCGCACGTTCGAACCGGGGGATCCGGGCGGTCAACTGGCCTTTGTTGTCGATGATAGCCGTCACTCCGTTGTTGGTGCCTCGCAGCATATAACGCCCGGTTTCCAGGGCCCGCATGCGGGCAATCTGCAGGTGTTGCTGTGGACCAATGGAGTCGCCAAACCAGCCGTCGTTGCTGATAGTCAGCAGCAGGTCTGTATTACGGGCATTGGCTGCCACAAAATCCGGATAGGCGACCTCGTAGCAGATAGCAGGCATGATCCGGAGGCCATTCGCCAGCAGCGGCCCCTGGTCTGCCGGGCCGCGGGAGAAACTGGACATGGGCAGGTCGAAAAAACCGATCAGGCCGCGCAGCACGCTTTGCAGTGGCACATATTCCCCGAAAGGCACCAGCTTCTGCTTGTGATACATGCCCTCGCCGGCACCAATGGCCATGATGCTGTTATGAAAGGTGAAGTCCTCGATCCGCTCGCTGAAACCGTACCAGGGAATGCCGGTGATCAGCGTACTGTTTTCCCCCAGTTTGCCGGCAATGTGACTGATGATTTCTCCGGCCTGATTATGGGGAATGGGGATAGCGGTTTCCGGCCAGAGAATCAGATCCTTGTCCCAGTCATCCTCCGTCATGGTCAGATAGGTGACGATCTGGTCTTTCAGGAAGTCCGGGTCCCACTTGATCTGCTGGGGAATATTGCCCTGCATGGCCACAAAGCTGATCGGCTCGTCGGAGACATCGGTCCAGTCCACCTGATTGAGTGCCGGGGCAGCGGCCCAGGGCAGGGCGGTCAGTGCCGCCAGCACACCTGTTGCCTTGTAACGGCGCTGGCAGGCGAGAAATACCGCGGAGCAGATGGCAACACCGGTCACAACTACCCACAGAGTGACACCATGCACCCCGAAGACCGGTGCAAGGCCGGCGAGGGGGCCGTCGGTATGAGCCGTGCCCAGATATAACCAGGGAAAACCGGTCAGCAACCAGCCCCGCAACCAGTCCCCCAGGATCCAGATTGCGGGAAACAGAATAACCCGTCGAACCGTGTTGTGTCTGGCCAGCCTGCCCCAGAACCAGAATGCCAGCCCATGGAACAGCGCCAGCCCGGCGACAAACAGCACGGTCAGGATGACCGCCAGGAAGGCCGGTGTGTTGCCGTACTGGCTGATGCTGATATACACCCAGGAGGCCCCGGAGGCAAACAGGCCAAGGCCGGTGAACCAGCCCGCCGCAAACAGACGGCGAGACTCCAGTCTGGCGGTTACCAGCAAAACAAGGGCAATGGACAGAGGTCCCAGCCACCAGAGGCGGAAGGGCGAAAAGGTGAGGGTCTGCAGACCGCCGGCGACCAGCAACAGCAGAGCCCGCAGCCAGAGCTTGTCGGAGAGCGCCTGTTGCAGTCCGGCCAGACGGGTGTTATCGCTCACTTCGGGTGACCTGCAGAAGACGGATGACGCGGTTATCAGCGTTGGCAATGGTAAACGTCAGATCGCCAATTGCAACCGACTCCCCCCGCCTGGGCAGGTGGCCGAATTCGCGGAGGATCACGCCGCCGATGGTGTCAAACTCCTCTTCATCAATATCGGTACCGAAGAACTCGTTAAAGTCATCCACCGGTGTGACCGCCTTGACGGCGAAGGTGCCATCGCCACGAGCCTTGATGTGGGTTTCTTCGTCGAAATCGTGCTCATCCTCGATCTCGCCGACAATCTGCTCCAGTACGTCCTCAATGGTAATCAGCCCGGCGGTACCACCGTACTCGTCCACCACAATGGCCATGTGGTTGCGGGTTTCCTTGAATTCCTTGAGCAGCTGGTTGAGTCGCTTGCTTTCGGGAATAAACGTGGGTGGCCGCAGGATCTCGCGGATGCGGCTCCATTGCAGGTCATTGTTCAGGGCCAGGGGCAGCAGGTCCTTGGCCAGCAGAATGCCGATGACATCATCCTGGCTGTCGCCGATCACCGGGAACCGGCTGTGGGCAGAGGAAATGATTTCATTGAGGAACTCCCTGGGTTCCTGGGAGGCACGCACTGTCACCATCTGGTAACGGGGGATCATGATTTCATCCACCCGCATGTCGATGACCTGCATGGCACCTTCGATGATGCTCATGGCATCCGTGTCGATAATCTCCTGTGACTCGGCATCCCGAAGAATCTCCAGTACGTCCTCGATGGACTCAGGCCCACTGGAGAAGGCCTGTGATATCCGTTCCAGCCAGGACTTGCTGCCCTGGCTGCGACTCGACTGATCGTCGCTCATGAGCCTGCTTCCGTTTCCTCTGCTTCGTAAGGGTTACTGAATCCGAGTTGCGCGAGCAATCGGATCTCCAGCTCTTCCATGACGCTGGCGTCCTCGTCTGTTATATGGTCAAAACCCTGCAGATGCAAGATTCCGTGAATGACCATGTGCGCCCAGTGGGCGTTCAGGGGTTTGTTTTGCTCCCGGGCTTCCCGCTCCACCACCGGCGCGCAGATCACCAGATCCCCCGCCAGGGCCACCGGAATCCCCGGGGGAGCCTCGAAGGGAAAGGAGAGCACGTTGGTGGGTGCGTCCTTACCCCTGTACTGATGGTTGAGGGCCTGGCTTTCTGCTGCATCCACCACCCGGACGGTCACCTCGGAATCCTCTGCACCCTGCCAGGCGGCCTGCGCCCAGACCTTCATGTCCGCTTCATCGGCTACTCCGGGAGTGGCGGATACCAGCTGGAAATCGACTGTCAGTGTGCTCACTGGCCTGTCGCGCTCCCGTCGTCAAAGGAATCGTAAGCCTCGACAATACGCTGTACAAGCGGGTGGCGGACTACATCTTTTGCCTCGAAGCGGGTAAAACCGATGCCGGACACCTTGCCCAGCACTGACACCGCATGAATCAGCCCGGAATTCTGCCCCCGGGGCAGGTCCACCTGGGTGGTATCCCCGGTGATCACTGCAGTGGAACCAAAGCCGATCCGCGTCAGGAACATTTTCATCTGCTCCCGGGTGGTATTCTGACTTTCATCAAGGATGATAAATGAGTTGTTCAGGGTGCGGCCACGCATGAAGGCCAGTGGCGCGATCTCGATCACGCTTTTCTCGATCAGCCGGGTAACCTGCTCAAACCCGAGCATTTCGTAGAGTGCATCGTAGAGCGGCCGCAGGTACGGGTCCACCTTCTGGGCAAGGTCTCCGGGCAGGAAGCCCAGTTTTTCACCGGCTTCCACCGCCGGGCGTACCAGCAGGATCCGTTTTACCTGCTCGTCTTTCAGTGCTTCCACGGCACAGGCTACCGCGAGCCAGGTCTTGCCGGTACCGGCCGGGCCGATCCCGAAGTTCACATCGTGGGTGCGGATATTGTGCACGTACTTCTGCTGATTCTTGCCCCGGGGCTTGGCCTGCAGCTTCGGTGTCTTGATAACCGTGACGGCTCCGTCGTATGGCACGTCCTCGGGTAGCCGTTCGAAGCCGGTCTCGCGGATGAACAGGTGGACGGTGTCCGGGCTGATGTCGTCGGTGGCTTCGGTTTCCCGGTACAGATGGCGGATAACCTCGGTGGCGGCGGTCACGTGTTCCTGCTCGCCTTCCACCCGGAAGTGATGGCCGCGGCGACCGATGCGTACCTCCAGTCGGCGTTCAATATGCTTCAGGTGCTCATCGAACTGGCCGCAGAGGGCCGCCAGGCGGCGCTGGTCCACGGGGTGCAAATCAAATTGTCTGGCGTCTTGTGTGGTCAATCTTGCCTCTGTTCTTTTGTCGGTGTTCCGCGGTTCGGTTCCAGGCTTCTGGCTTTGGGTGCTGGGCCCGGGGTGCGGTAAGACTTTTCAAAACACGCCCGCAAACACCCGCAAGCGGGTCCGGCCCGCAATCACAGATTGCGGTCGTGAGGCTGTCGCATG
The DNA here is from genome assembly GCA_014359475.1 of Marinobacter sp. Taxonomy (GTDB): domain Bacteria; phylum Pseudomonadota; class Gammaproteobacteria; order Pseudomonadales; family Oleiphilaceae; genus Marinobacter. The sequence continues at coordinate 4,279 of JACIZI010000030.1, forward strand.
AAGCTTCGCTTCATAAGCGCTCGGCCTCACCCCTGTAGGGCTCGGGCGCAGCCATCCATGGCTGCTTACGGTTTTGAAAAGTCTTACCGCACCCCGGGCTTGCTAACTCGGTGCTGGCCTCCGCGACGTGTATGAATAATTAATGTACAGCATTGCGCAACGATGCCGAAAAACGAGCGTCTGCCGAAACTCCGGGAAGACACGAACAAGGTCTGCAAAGCGAGTGGTGGGGAGGTCTTCACAAAAACGTGGAGCGCCAGGGATGGCGCGACCCGAGCCCTACAGGGACGTATTCACGGGCGCTTTTTGTGAAGACCTCCCCACCACTTGCCACCCACCATACCCAGGACCCATGGGGCCAAGACCTGGCGGGCAACTCAAACGTCTCAGTAAACCTCAGACCCAGCGGGCACGCCACGAAGCGAGTTAGGCAAGGCCTCAACAATCTCCACGTCGATGAAATTGCCAACCACCTCCGGATTATCGTGCCGGAAGTTGACCACCCGGTTGTTCTCGGTGCGGCCGGCATACTGCCCCGGGTCTTTCTTGGACAGGCCGGTGACCAGGATGCGCTGGGTGGTGCCGACCATCTTGCGGCTGATGTCCATGGCCTGCTGGTTAATGCGGTCCTGGAGGATTTTCAGGCGCTGCTTTTTGACCTCCATGGGCGTGGCATCCGGCAGATCCGACGCCGGGGTACCGGGGCGCGCGCTGTAAATGAAGCTGAAGGACATGTCGAAGCCGATGTCGTTGATCAGCTTCATGGTGTCTTCGAAGTCCTTATCCGTTTCCCCGGGGAAGCCGATGATGAAATCCGAGGAGAAGCTGATGTCCGGGCGGATTTTGCGCAAACGGCGCAGTCTGGATTTGTATTCCAGGGCCGTGTGGCCGCGCTTCATGGCGGCCAGGATGCGGTCGGAACCGCTTTGTACCGGCAGATGCAGGTGGTTGACCAGTTCCGGTACCCGCTCGTAGACATCGATCAGGGCATCGGTGAATTCCACCGGGTGCGAGGTGGTGTAGCGGATACGGTCGATGCCGTCGATGGTGGCGATCAGTTCGATCAGCTCGGCCAGGTCCATAACGTCGCCGTCGTGGGTCTCGCCGCGATAGGCGTTGACGTTCTGGCCCAGCAGGTTCACTTCCCGCACGCCCTGGGCGGCCAGGTGTGCGACCTCGGCGATAACATCGTCTGCCGGGCGGCTGACTTCTTCGCCGCGGGTGTAAGGCACCACGCAGAAGGTGCAGTATTTGCTGCAGCCTTCCATGATGGAGACAAACGCGGACGGGCCGTCGGCGCCGGGATCAGGCAGATTGTCGAATTTCTCGATTTCCGGGAAGCTGACATCCACCACGCCGACACCGTTACCCTTGGCACGTACTTCGGTGATCATGTCCGGCAGGCGGTGCAGGGTCTGGGGACCGAAAACCATGTCCACGTAGGGGGCACGGTCAATGATCGCCTGACCTTCCTGGGACGCCACGCAGCCACCCACGCCGATAATCAGCCCGGGGTTTTTGCTCTTCAGGCTTTTCCAGCGGCCGAGCTGGTGGAATACTTTTTCCTGGGCTTTTTCGCGGATGGAGCAGGTGTTCAGCAGCAGGATGTCGGCGTCGTCCGCTGAGTCCGTCATTTCGACGGTTTCGCCGCTTTTGAGCAGGTCCGCCATGCGGGCGGAGTCGTACTCGTTCATCTGGCAGCCGTGGGTTTTGATGTACAGCTTTTTGGCCATGGTTCTCAACGTTGTCCGTGGATGTGGGGCCCGAATGGCACCTTGGGAAACCGGACCGGGTATTATAACGGGGTGATCATCGGGTAACCACCTCTGTCCCGGTATTCCTGCAAGACTGCCAGGTATTGTTTTACCTGTCTGGTTTTGGCTGCCTGACCCGCTTCAGGATTTTTCGTGGATTTTGTGGCGAATCGGCGCTTTTGCCCACAGTTTCCGCAGTAAAGATCACTCTTCCCGGGTTTCGAGGTACCGCTGCAGTTGCTCGCGCAGGGCTTTGGGCAGCCGTGTGATGGTCAGTGCATCCTGGTCGCGGTCGTAGTAGACCGCCTGGTTGACCAGATCGGATGAAAAGGACAGGCTCATGCCCCCGCCCGAGCCGGCAATGCGAACCAGTTTTTTGACTTTGCGGTGGTCCGGGTGGAGCACGCCGGTTTCAGGAAGTTCGGCGTTTTCGCTGGCGAATTCCCTGAAGCGCTGGGGATGGTCTTCGTCCAGGTAGCCGGAGAGGGCTTCGATTTCCACCGGCTCGCCCAGGGCGTGTTGTTCCTTGCAGAATTCGTAAGCTTTGTGGCGTACCTGGCCGGCTTTTTCCGGTTCGGTGGTTTTGGCGAAGGCTTCCACCGCGTCGAGGAAGGTCATGGTTTCCTTTTCCACATCCACACTGTTGGCGAAGCCGCACAGGCGGATAAACAGTTCACCGGGCTCGCCGGTGCCCCGGCCGTGGACCAGGGTGAGGTAGTTCTCGCCGCCGTTCTCTGCCAGCCAGTCGTCCAGTTCTATCCGTATCGCCAGGTTCAGCCGGGAGAGGCTGATGATGTCAGTCATATCCAGCGTCTGGTTGCCGTCGAAGCGCATGGCACTGTCGGTTTCCAGTATGTAGAGGTAAACCACCTCCGCATCAGCCAGGGCTTCGTGCAGGATCATCAGGTGGCCATCGAACTCTTCCTGGCACCCGTTCAGCAGTTCCTGCCACTGGCCGAACAGGCGGTCGGTGAGGGCATGGAAGCTCTGTTTGTCTGCCACATAGTCTTTGAGCCAGGCACTGAAGGGACACTCCCCGAGGTCTTCGGAAAAGCGGCCGTATTTCTTGCCGGGTTTACTGTTGAAAACCCGCTTGATCTGCTTGTGCAGGCCCTCGTAATCACCACCGGGCTCCCGCAGGGCCTCTCCGGCAACAAGGCGTGCGGGCTGCCCCGGCTGGTACTGGCTGGTGAAGGCGGTGCGCAGGTGTTTGATGGCCATCGGGTTCAGCTCCTGTGGGTGTTGCAGGGGTGGAGATTCTGCCATGGTCCCCGGTTAATTTCACTGGCTGTTTTCGGGAGCTGAGTGGTTGGTCTCCGGGTGCGGCCCCTTATGCTAGAACAGATCCTCCAGAAACCAGGCCGCAAATTCATGACGCCCACTGAGTCCGGATTTGCGGTATATAGCTGAAGCCTGTTGGCGGATGGTTTTTTCGGAAACCGCACGCACCCCGGCGATCTCCCTGAAACTGAGGCCTTTAAGCATCAGGCGGCCAACCTCTTCTTCACTGCCCGTTAATCGCCACTTCTGGAATTGTTCACGGATGACGCCGGACATCCTGCGCTTGGCATCTTTCATCTCATCTGACTGGCGGTCCGCCAGTGCCCGGGCCGTCTCCAGTTGTTCATTCAGCTTCAGGATTCTGAGCCGGCTTCTTTTAAAACCGATTCCCATCCAGACAAGCCCCGTCAGGGCCGCAAGCAAAACCGCGACTTCTTTTATTGTGTGAAGTCTGCTGACACCAAGAGACAGATCTGCATGCAGATCTATGGCGCTGCCAGAGGCTACCAGAAGGAAAAAACCCAGCATAATAAGGTCGTGGTGTCGAGAATCCCTCATCATTCCGCTCCGAATCGTCATCAGACATCTGTCCCAAGGAACCCAATAGGGCATTTGTATCATGTAATCCGGTCATTTAAATGGCAAAAGAAACCTGTTGCCAAAGGTCCATGGTCACCGGCGCAGTGGATTAGCCTAAAGTCCGACAGGCTGCCAGGCCGGTGGCTGCGAATGCCAATAAGAAAAAGAAGTAGTGCCAATGGATCGGCAAGCAAAGATGGATGTTGCTGAACACGGAATTATCTGCTGAACGCATTGACGGATAGAGGAAAAGGTTATGAGGACGATAAAGCGTTGCCTGACATTCATGATGCTCGGGTTGAGTGTGCTGGCGGGCACTGCCTACGCCGAGTGGCAGGCGCTGCCGGATACCGCGCCGGCTCCAAAGGACAACCCGACGACACCGGAGAAGGTCGAGCTGGGTAAAATGCTGTATTTTGACAAGCGGCTGTCACAGAACGGTACCGTTTCGTGCCAGTCCTGTCACAATGTTATGGAAGGCGGCGATGACAGCCGGCCGACCTCAGTTGGTGTGGAGGCGCAACTCGGCTCGCGTAATGCGCCCACGGTTTTCAATTCGGCTTTCCATGCCAGCCAGTTCTGGGATGGCCGGGCGGCGAGTCTGGAAGAACAGGCTAAAGGACCGATTACCAACCCTGTTGAGATGGGCATGCCAGACCTTTCCCTGGCTATGGAGCGCGTCCGGCAACTTGATGGTTATGCTCCTTATTTTACCGCCGCATTCGGTACCGACGAAATCACCATTGACCGCATCGCACAGGCTATCGCAGCCTACGAACGCACGCTGATTACGCCCGACACGCCCTACGACAGGTTCGTCAAGGGTGATAGCGAGGCACTGACCGCGCGCCAGCAGCGTGGCATGGAAACCTTCGCGGCAGTCGGGTGCCAGGCCTGCCACTCCGGGGCTAATTTCAGCGGCCAGATGGACCCGGACACACCGCGACAGCTGCAGAGGTTCCCGGTTTTCGCGAGCTCCAGGTTTGTAAAAGAGTATGGCCTGATGGAGGATAAGGGTCGCTTTGAGTCCACAGGCAAAGAAGCCGACAAGCATATGTGGAAGGTGCCCACCTTACGCAATATTGCGCTCACTGCGCCTTATTTCCATAACGGGAAGGTCAACACCCTGGAAGAAGCGGTCCGGGTAATGGGTTCAGCCCAGCTGAACCAGGATCTTTCCGATCAGCAGGTTGCGGATATCGCAGCGTTTCTTCGGAGCCTGACCGGTGAAGGTCTTAAACAGACCATGCCTCACCTGCCCCCTACGCCCGGCGGTATGCTCCAGTAGCCAATAGGGAGGGGGCAGTGCTTTTTAAAGAGGGGGTAAATTACCCCCTTTTCCGGTCCAACAATCCCGAAACCGCTTCGGGAATCTCAGCCTCGGTATCGGCAGTAACGCTGGCGTTGGCAATGTCGGTGCCGAGGTTAACAGCAATGGCAACAAGTCCGTGGGAGGTCAGGAGCTGTGCCACCCGGCGGCGTTGGTCGGCATCGCCGGTGTTTTCTTCGGTGACCACCACCGCGGTCCTGCCCTGATCGAACAATGCGCGCTCGACGGCCAGGGCAAGTGCAGGAGCCTGGCGGCCATTACAGGCAATGATTGCCGGTTTCTGTGCAAGACGGCGCTCGCGTTCTTCCACCGAGACCGGGTCCAGGGATTCGCCGCTTTCGGCCAGCCCGGCGATCATGCCGGCCCCGATGGTGACATTGGACAACCGGTCGATCACGATAAAGCTGCCGGTGGCGTGGTTGCGCGGGTAGGCATCAAAGGCGATCGGCTGGTTCAGGGTCACCTCGCACAGACCAATTTCGTTGAGCTGGAGCTGGCTTGGGCTGGCCTGCTGTTCCATTGTGTTTACATCGGTCTGGTGATGAATCTTTTTCACCGTACCGGAGGTAAAGGTTGGTCCCAGCTTGATGTCATACAGACGACCGGTTTCCAGTGGCGCATCGGTCATCCAGACAATGTTGGCGTTGAAGCGGTTGCCCACTTCCGGCTCGTCTTCGGCTTTGACCAGCATATCGCCGCGACTGATGTCGATTTCGTCCGTCAGCGTAAGCGTAACCGCCTGGTCGATATAGGCCTCTTCCAGGTTGCCATCGAAAGTCACGACCTCTTTTACCGTGCTGGTGCGGCGTGAGGGCAGGGCCATGACTTTTTCGCCCGGACGGATGACCCCGGAGGCAATGGTGCCGCAGAACCCGCGGAAATCGAGGTTCGGGCGATTGACGTACTGCACCGGGAAGCGGAAATGCTCCAGGTTCTTGTCCCGGCCCACTTCCACGGTTTCCAGTATCTCCATCAGTGGCTGGCCGGTGAACCAGGGCGTGTTCTCGCTCTTGTTTACCACGTTGTCGCCTTCCAGAGCGGAAATCGGCACGAAGCGGATATCCTTCAGACCCAGCTTGGCGGCAAAGGCCAGGTAGTCGTCCCGGATCTCGTTGAAGCGTTCCTCGCTGAACTTCACCAGATCCATCTTGTTCACCGCCACCACGATGTGACGGATGCCCAGCAGGGAAGCGATATAGGAGTGGCGGCGGGTCTGGGTCAGTACGCCGTAGCGGGCATCGATCATCAGTATCGCCAGTTGTGCGGTGGACGCACCGGTGGCCATGTTGCGGGTGTACTGCTCATGGCCCGGGGTGTCGGCGATGATGAACTTGCGCTTGTCGGTGCTGAAATAACGGTAGGCCACATCGATAGTGATGCCCTGTTCCCGCTCCGCCTGCAGGCCATCCACCAGCAGGGCCAGATCCAGCTTTTCGCCGGTGGTACCCATCCTGGCGCTGTCGGTCTTGAGACTGGCCATATGATCTTCATAAATCATCTTGGTGTCGTGCAGCAGCCGGCCGATCAGGGTGCTTTTGCCGTCATCCACACTGCCACAGGTCAGAAGGCGCAGCAGTTCCTTGTTCTCGTGTTGCTTCAGGTAGGCCTGAATATCTTCTGCAATCAGATCAGACTGGTGTGACATCTTAGAAGTACCCTTCCCGCTTTTTCTGTTCCATGGAGCCGGCGGAGTCATGGTCGATGACCCGGCCCTGGCGCTCGGAGCTGGTGGCCAGCAGCATTTCCTGAATGATTTCCGGCAGCGTGTCCGCGTCGGATTCAATGGCGCCGGTCAGGGGATAGCAGCCCAGGGTACGGAAGCGTACCGATTTCATCACCGGTTCCTCACCTTCCTTCAGGGGCATGCGATCATCGTCCACCATGATCAGGGTGCCGTCGCGCTCCACTACCGGACGTTTTGCAGCGTAATACAGAGGTACGATCTCGATGTTTTCCAGGTAGATGTACTGCCAGATATCCAGCTCGGTCCAGTTGGAGAGGGGGAACACGCGGATGCTCTCACCCTTGTTGATCTTGCCGTTGTAGATGTTCCACAGCTCCGGGCGCTGGTTCTTCGGGTCCCAGCGATGGTATTCGTCCCGGAAGGAGTAGACCCGCTCCTTGGCGCGGGATTTTTCCTCGTCACGGCGGGCACCGCCAAAAGCCGCATCAAACTTGTACTTGTCCAGAGCCTGTTTCAGGGCCTGGGTTTTCATAATGTCGGTATGTTTGGCGCTGCCGTGGGTGAAGGGGCCGACGCCCTGACGAATGCCTTCCTCATTCTTGTGAACAATAAGGTCCAGGCCGAACTCTTTCACCTTGCGGTCCCGGAAGTCGATCATGTCCCGGAATTTCCAGGTGGTATCCACGTGCATCAGCGGGAAAGGGGGTTTCCCCGGGTAAAAGGCTTTCAGGGCAAGGTGCAGCATCACCGCGGAATCCTTGCCAATGGAATAGAGCATGACCGGGTTGTCGAATTCGGCTGCAACCTCCCGGATGATATGGATGCTCTCAGCTTCCAGCTGTTTTAGGTGAGTCAGGTTATAAGTGGTCATCGTCTGTTTACCGCTTTGCTTGCCTGATGGCTGGGGGGAATGAATGCGGCAACTATACCAGACGGGGGGCAGCTATAAGAAGGTGGCCGGCTAGAGTTTGGTGCTATAACAATATGCCGGCAACAAAAAGATGGGGTGCTGGAATCATCGCTCAGTGGCTGGTGGCCAGCAGCCGGGCCACGTAGGCATCCAGATGGCCGAATCCGTTGCCGTCAAACTCGATGAACTGCAGGCCTATCTGGAAGCAGTCCCGGGAAATGCGCCGCAAATGCACCACATGGCAGTCCGCGTGAATGGTAACCGGTTGGGTAATAACCACGGGCACCGAGAAATCCGCAGCCACTTCCAGCCAGATGCCCGGTGCGGGTGTGCGGTTGCCGGGCACCAGCACCTGGGCGGTCCGGGCGTCACATTCGATCATCATGCCGGCGCGGGACAGGTTGGCAACACGGCTGACAACCCGGCTGCCATCCGGCCTGGTGAGGGCAACATCAAGAGCAACCTCTACCCGCTGCTGGTTGCGCAGATTGACTTTGGCGGCAACTGGTTTCATGGACACCCTTCCGGCGTTCGAAGTTGGTGGAAATGAGGTTGCGTTTCCCATGATTCAATTCACTGTCTGATGCAAGGGGGTCAAAAATGTCAGTAAACTCATGAAAGTGTAGTTGTTTAAATTATAGCCAGCAAGTTGCATGTCGCCAGTCTCGTCAGGTATGCCAAAGAAAATGAGAGATGCGTCACCGTTTTGCTGATCGCCCGGGGTGGTGCCCGGTTTGAGGGTTTTGGTGGCAGGGCAAGCCATGGGGTAAACTGGCCGCTTTTCACAGGCCGGATACCAGCAGATCATGATCGAACAGAACAAACCCGCAGACATCGGTACCGAAAACGCGAAAGAGGGCGGCAAAGTGGGCTTTATCAGCCTGGGTTGCCCCAAGGCACTGGTGGACTCCGAAAGGATTCTTACCCAGCTGCGGCTGGACGGCTACGATGTGGTGCCCAGCTATGACGATGCCGATATTGTGGTGGTTAACACCTGCGGGTTTATTGATGCGGCCAAACAGGAATCCCTGGATGCCATTGGTGAAGCGATCAGCGAAAACGGCAAGGTGATTGTGACAGGCTGTATGGGTGTTGAAGCGGAGAAGATACGTGAAACCCATCCCGGTGTGCTGGCAGTTTCCGGTCCCCAGGCTTATGAAGAAGTGGTGGGTGCTGTCCACCGGTATGTGCCGCCGAAGCAAGGGCATGACCCGTTCACGGATCTGGTGCCACCCCAGGGCATCAAGCTGACTCCCCGTCATTATGCCTACCTGAAGATCTCCGAAGGCTGCAACCACAGTTGCACCTTCTGTATTATTCCGGATATGCGGGGCAAGCTGGTCAGCCGACCCATCGGGGATGTGATGGACGAAGCGAAACGGCTGGCGGATGCCGGGGTGAAAGAACTGCTGGTGATCTCCCAGGATACGTCGGCCTACGGTGTGGACATCAAATACCGCACCGGATTCTGGCAGGGCCGGCCCCTGAAAACGAAGATGCAGGCACTGTGCGAAGCACTGGGTGAGCTGGGTATCTGGGTGCGCCTGCACTATGTGTACCCGTACCCCCACGTAGACGACATCATCCCGCTGATGGCGGAAGGCAGGATCCTGCCGTACCTGGATATCCCTTTCCAGCACGCCAGCCCGAAAGTGCTCAAGGCCATGAAACGCCCGGCCCACGACAGCAAGACCCTCGAGCGGATCAGGCAGTGGCGGAAAATCTGCCCGGAACTGACCATCCGCTCTACCTTCATCGTCGGTTTCCCCGGCGAAACCGAAGAAGACTTCCAGTACCTGCTCGACTGGCTGGACGAAGCTCAACTGGACCGGGTGGGCGCCTTTACCTACAGCCCGGTGGAAGGTGCAAAAGCCAACGAGCTGGAGGGCGCGGTACCGGAGGAAATCAAAGAGGAGCGCCTGGCCCGGTTCATGGCCAGACAGGCGGAAATCTCCGCAGCACGCCTGCAGGCAAAGATTGGTCAGACCCTGGATGTACTGATTGATGAAGTGGACGAAGAAGGTGCCATCGGCCGCTCCAAAGCAGATGCCCCGGAAATCGACGGTATGGTTTACCTCAACGGTGAAACGCAACTGCAGCCGGGCCAGATTGTCCGGGCGGTGGTGGAGCACGCCGACGAGCACGACCTATGGGCAGCCCTGGTCGAATAGGAATACAGGAATGCGGGAATACAGAAAGAAAGCCGAAATGGGTGGGGTGGGGGTGCCTTCCCGCAGGGAAAAGGTGTCTGAGCGAAGCGAGTTCTTTTCCCGGAGGGAAGGTACCCTCACCCCGCCCGGACACCCCGGTCAGTCTTCTGCAACCCTGGCGATAATATCGGCGTAATAGTCGTCAAAGTCCCGGAACTGGATGCTGTCCCGCCCGCAACAGCGGATGCTGCCGGACTTGATGTTATACACCCAGCCGTGGATCTCGATCCTGCCTGTGGCCAGCTTGGCAGCGACCACCGGATGAGTGCGCAGGTGCTGGACCTGCTGCAACACGTTCTCCTCGATGGCTTCGTTGAGAAACTCCGGGCTTACCGGAGCATCACCGTCGATGCTGTGGCGTTCCCGCACAATTTCCATGGCGGAGCGGCAATGCCCCAGCCATTCCTTTACGTGGGGCAGGCCTTTCAGGGCCGGGATGTCCAGCGCACCCTTGATGGCACCGCAGTCGGTGTGCCCGCAGACAATGATGTGTCTTACCCCCAGTACCGCCACCGCGTATTCGATGGAGGCCGTCATGCCGCCGGTCTCATTACTGTGGGGCGGGATCACGTTGCCTGCGTTGCGGCAGATGAACAAGTCCCCGGGGTGTGAGCCGGTCACCATGTTCGGGTCGATGCGCGAATCCGAGCAGGTAAAAAACAGCACATCCGGATTCTGGCTGTCCGCCAGGGCACCGAACAGCTCCTTGTGTTCCGGGTAAACATTCTTGCGGAAGTCCAGTACTCCGCGGACGATATGATCCATAATACGCTCCCCAACGGCCTGCCGGCCGGCGATCCGGTTAGTTGTCCAGTTTGCGGACAAGAATCTCGTTGAACAGTTTGGGGTTGCCCTGGCCCTTGGAGGCTTTCATCAGGGGCCCCATAAATCCTCCCAGCATTTTCTTGCGTTTTTTGGGGTTTTCCTCGTTTTTATACTGTTCAACCTGCTCCGGCATGCTGGCCAGAACATCATCAACCATTGCCTCCAGGGCGCCTGTATCGGACACCTGTTTCAAGCCCCTGGTTTCGATGATGCTGTCCACATTGGCGCTCTCACCGCTCCACAGGGACTCAAACACCTTCCTGGCCCCGGCCGAGGAAACCGTGTTGTCAGCAATCCGGGTCACCAACCGGCCCAGCTGGGCACCGGTGATGGGAGAGTCGGTGACGGTCTTCTCTTCCGCATTCAACCGGGCGGACAATTCTCCCTGAACCCAGTTGGCCGCGAGCTTGGCATCGGCACCGGTGTCAACCGCGTCCTCAAAGAAGGCGGCCAGCTTTGCATCACCGGCGAGTTGACCCGCGTCGTAATCGTTCAGACCGTATTGCTCCCTGAAGCGCGCCTTGCGCTCATCCGGCAGTTCCGGCAGGCTGCGGCGGGCTTCCTCGATAAAGGAATCGTCGATTTCAACCGGCAGCAGGTCCGGGCAGGGGAAGTAACGGTAGTCGTTGGCCTCTTCCTTGGTGCGCATGGAGCGGGACTCGTCCCGGTCGCCGTTGTACAGGCGGGTTTCCTGGATGATGCGGCCGCCGTCTTCCAGAATGTCCATCTGCCGCTCCACTTCGTGGGCGATGGCCTGTTCCATGAACCGGAAGGAGTTCAGGTTCTTGGTTTCGGTGCGAGTGCCCAGAGTGTCGGAGCCTTTCGGTTTCAGGGAAATATTGACGTCGAAACGCATGGAACCCTGGGACATGTCGCCGTCACAGATACCCAGTGACGTCACGATGCTGTGCAGCTTGCGGGCAAAGGCCACCGCCTCCTCGGCGCTGTTCATATCCGGCTCGGTGACCACCTCGATCAGCGGCGTGCCGGCGCGGTTCAGGTCGATGCCGGACATGCTGTGGCCAAGTTCATCAAAAACAGCCTCGTGCAGAGACTTGCCGGCATCCTCCTCCAGGTGGGCGTGATGGATTCGTACCCGCTTGGTGCGTCCTTCCGAGAGATCCAGGTCCACATAGCCCGGGCCGACGATGGGCTGCGCCAGCTGGGTGGTCTGGTAGCCTTTGGGCAGGTCCGGGTAGAAGTAGTTCTTGCGCTCGAACATGGAGCGACGGCCGATCTCGGCGTTTACCGCCAGGCCGAACATCACCGCGTAGCGAAAGGCATTCTCATTCGGCACCGGCAGGGTGCCGGGCATGGCCAGATCAACGGCACTGGCCTGGGTGTTGGGCCCGGCACCGTAGGCGGTGCTGGAGCCGGAAAAGATTTTGCTCCGGGTGGCGAGCTGAACGTGGATTTCCAGCCCGATCACGATATCCCACTGCATGTGTTCGTCTCCTCTGTCGGGCTTATTTCGGTTCACGCTGGTGCCAGTCGGTCACCTGCTGGAACTGGTGGGCGGCATTGAGCAGCCGGGCTTCGGCAAAGTAATCACCAATGATCTGCAGGCCCACCGGCAACCCGTCGACAAAACCGGCCGGCACGGACATGGCCGGCAGTCCCGCGAGGTTGATGGCAATGGTGAAGATGTCCTCCAGATACATGGTCACCGGATCGCTGGTCTTCTCACCCTGGATAAACGCCGGAGACGGGGAGGTGGGGCTCATCAGTACATCCACTTCCCGGAAGGCACTCGCGAAATCCTGCTGAATCAGGCGGCGCACCTTCTGCGCCTTGAGGTAATAGGCATCGTAGTAACCGTGGGAGAGGGCATAGGTGCCCACCAGAATCCGCCGCTTCACCTCGGCCCCGAAGCCTTCGGCGCGGGTCCGGGTGTACATATCCATCAGATCCTTCGGGTCCTCGCAGCGGTAACCGTAACGCACACCGTCAAACCGGGACAGGTTGGCCGAAGCCTCCGCCGGGGCGATCACATAATAGGCGGCAATCGCCAGCTTCGCGTTCGGCAGGGATACTTCCTTGACCGTCGCGCCCAGCGTCTCGTATTCCTTCACTGCGTTGCGAACCTGCTCTTCCATGGCGGGGGCGAGCTGATCGGTGAAATATTCCTTCGGCAGACCAATCTTCAGGCCTTTCAGTGGCTCGTTCAGGGTCGCGGTGTAATCCGGCACCTCCCGGTCGATCGAGGTGGAATCCTTCGGATCAAACCCCGCCATTACATTCAGCATCAGCGCATTATCTTCTGCGCTCCTGGCGATAGCGCCGCCCTGATCCAGGGACGAAGCAAAGGCAATCATGCCGTAACGGGACACCCGGCCATAGGTCGGCTTCAGCCCGGTCACACCACACAGCGCCGCCGGCTGGCGAATCGAACCGCCGGTATCGGTCGCCGTCGCCGCCGGCACCAGACGCGCCGCTACAGCCGCCGCCGACCCACCGGACGAACCACCCGGCACCCGTTTCTCACCGGAAGACAGCCCCCAGGGGTTGGTGACGGCACCAAAAAAGCTGGACTCGTTGGAAGAGCCCATGGCGAACTCGTCCATATTGGTCTTGCCCAGACACACCGCACCGGCCTGCCGGAACTTCTCCGTCACCGTCGCATCATAGGGCGGCACAAAATTCTCCAGCATCTTGGAGCCACAAGTGGTGCGAACCCCGTTGGTACAGAAAATATCCTTGTGGGCAAACGGCACCCCGGTCCAGGCCGTTGCCCTGCCGGCGGCCCGCATCTCATCCGCCACCCGGGCATCCGCCATGGCCTGCTCTTCAGCGATGGTAATGAAGCTGTTGTACTTGCCGTCTTCCTGCTGCAGGCGCTCCAGGAACTGCTGTGTCAGTTCCACACTGGAAATCCTGCCGCTCTCCAGCTCCCGGGAAAGCTCTGCTACCGACTTGTTATGCATGATAAATCCTGTTACTGATCGGGGAAAACCTGTTGTAGTGCAATGTCGCGGTGATCACTCAATAACCTTCGGCACCAGATACAGGCCATCTTCCGTGGCCGGCGCAATGGCCTGGAACGCCGCCCGCTGGTCTGTTTCCGTCACCTCATCCGCCCGCAGGCGCTGCACCGCATCCAGCGGATGCGCCATAGGCGCGACATCACTGGTGTCCGCCGCCCCCAACTGATCCACCAGATCCAGAATATTCCCCAGATCACTCTCCAGCGCCGCCACCTGCTTATCGTCCACCTTGATGCGGGCGAGCACGGCGACCTTCTCGATATCCTCGCGGGAAATGCTCACATTACCTCCCCAGCTACATGAAACTTGAGTAATTATTCTGTGCCACCAATCGCTTCCGGAGGATTGGCGTTTACCCGGAATGATCGTCGGGGTCTGGCGGGATGACCATTCCAAAACCGTAAGCAGCCATGGATGGCTGCGCCCGAGCCCCCATGGACGGGTTCACGGGCGTGTTTTGGAAAGGTCATCCCGTCAGACCCCAGGCACCATTAGCCGAAACAAGAACACAATATGATAACAGATTCGAATAATTGCGGGACCCCATACCCGCGCGAGCGCCTTGCCTGCAGGGGGCCCCACTGCTAAAGTTGCCGCATTCATTCCCGCAACCGCAACTCTCAGGTTGAAACTACACGAATGTTGATAAAAAGACTCCGAGGTTTATTCTCCAGCGACCTGTCCATCGATCTGGGCACCGCCAACACCCTGATCTACGTGCGTGACCGCGGCATCGTTCTGGACGAGCCCTCCGTGGTAGCCATTCGCACCAACAACTCCCAGAAAAGAGTAGAAGCCGTAGGGGCGGAAGCCAAACGCATGCTGGGGAGGACCCCCGGCAACATCACCGCCATCCGGCCCATGAAAGACGGTGTGATTGCCGACTTCGTGGTCACCGAAAAAATGCTTCAGCACTTTATTCACAAGGTGCACGAAAACAGCTTCATCACCCCCAGTCCCCGGGTGCTGGTCTGTGTGCCCAGTAAATCCACCCAGGTAGAGCGCAAAGCCATTCGTGAATCCGCGCTGGGCGCCGGAGCCCGGGAAGTACACTTGATCGAAGAGCCCATGGCCGCCGCTATTGGTGCCGGTCTGCCGGTCGCGGAAGCCAGCGGTTCAATGATTGTGGATATCGGCGGGGGTACCACCGAAATTGCCATCATCTCCCTCAGCGGTATCGTTTACGCCGAATCCGTTCGCACCGGTGGTGACAAGTTCGACGAAGCCATCGTCACCTACGTGCGTCGTAACTATGGCAGCCTGATCGGTGATTCCACTGCAGAGCGCATCAAGCATGAAATCGGTTGTGCCTACGAAGGTCTGGAAATTCGGGAAATCGACGTGCGCGGCCGCAACCTGGCCGAAGGCGTACCCCGCGCCTTCACCCTGAACAGTGAGGAAATTCTTGACGCACTGCAGGAATCCCTGGCCCAGATCGTCCAGACCGTCAAGAGTGCGCTTGAGCAGTCGCCGCCCGAGTTGGCCTCGGACATTGCCGAAAGAGGTATTGTGCTGACCGGTGGCGGCGCACTCCTCAGGGGTCTGGACCAACTGATCAGCGATGAAACCGGCCTGCCGGTGATTATCGCCGAAGATCCACTTACCTGTGTGGCCCGTGGCGGTGGCAAGGCCCTCGAGCTGATCGACCGCGGCGGTGCCGGAATGCTGTATTCGGAGTCCTGATCATGGGGCTCGCAGCCGGGATCAACTGCCGGTTCTGCCAGCAACCGCCGCAGGCTGACCCCTGCGGCGGTTGTCGTTTCTGTTGCGCCGTAATGAGTGGCGGGGAGGCGCGCCATTAAAACCATCTTTGTGCAGGGGCCACTTCCCGGTATCCGGTTATTCCTGGTGATTATCCTGTCTGTGGTTCTGGTGGTGCTGGATGCCCGCTTTAACCGCCTGGACGATGTGCGCGGTGCAATCGGCACGGGCCTGGCGCCGGTGCACTGGCTGGGCAATGCACCGGATCGTGCCAGTGACTGGTTCTCCTCTCTGTTTACTACCCGCGAAGACCTGCTCGAAGAGAACGAAGCTCTCCGCGCCCGCTTGCTGATTCTGGAGCGGCGTGCCCTGAAGTATGCGGCTCTGGCCTCGGAGAATACACGGTTGCGGGAATTGATGAATTCCGCCGGGGTATTGGATGACCGTGTAATTCTCGGCGAAGTGGTCAGTGTTTCACCGGACCCCTATTCCCACGAAGTGGTGATCAACAAGGGCGAGCGTGACGGTGTCCAGGTCGGACAGGCGATACTGGATGCTAACGGGCTCATGGGGCAGGTGGTCCAGACCAGTCAGTTCACCTCCCGGGTGCTGCTGATTTCCGACAGCAGTCATGCCGTGCCGGTAGAGGTGGTGCGGAACGGGTTGCGTGCCATACTGTTGGGTAATGGCGACACTGAAGCTCTGGAGCTTGTCCATGTGCCGGACACGGCCGATATCCGCGAAGGGGACCTGTTGGTCAGCTCCGGGCTGGGGGGGCGTTTCCCTAAGGGCTATCCGGTGGCCGAGATTACCAGCATCAGCAAGCAGTCCGGAGAGCCCTTTGTCGATATCGCCGCTGCACCGAAAGCGCAGCTTAACCGCAGCCGGCTGGTTCTCGTGGTATTTACTCCGGCGGATGACGGGCGGTCCGCAGAGGCACCCTCCCTGTCGGGTGGCGCAGGGGCAGATGCGACCGGGGAGGCCAACTGATGTTGTCGGTAATCAGCTATCCGGTGATGATTGTCAGTATTATTCTGGCACTGGTCATGAGTATATCCCTGTTCCCGGTGGACTGGTTTCAGTTCCGGCCTGAGTGGCTTGGGGTGATCGTGTTCTACTGGACTTTCCGCGCCCCCGCCCAGTTCGGGATACTGATAGCCTGGTGCCTGGGGCTGTTGCTGGATGTGCTGGAATCCACCCCGCTGGGAGTGAATGGGCTGGCTATGGCTGTGGTCGCTTTTCTGGTACTGACCATTCACCAGCGGCTGCGCATGTTTCCGATACCCCAGCAGGCGGCGATCCTGTTCCTGCTGTTGGGCATTAATCAGATGATCGTTCATTTCGTCAAACAGTTGCTGGGGGGCGATGAGGCCGGCTTCAGCTACCTGTGGCCGGCGCTGACCGGCGCGCTCGCCTGGCCGATAGTTTGCCCGTTACTGGATACCCTTAACCGGAAGTTGGGATGACTGAATATTCCGCCAGTCTGGTACTGGCCTCCGCCTCACCAAGGCGCGCCGAATTGCTGCAACAGATGGGACTCCGGTTTACGGTCCGGCCCGTGGATATCGACGAAACACCCCGGAACGGAGAGTTGTCGGAAGACTATGTGTGCCGGCTGGCCCGCGAGAAAGCCCTGGCCGGGCTCGCAGCTGTGGGCGGTGAACAAACCCGGGTAATTGGTTCAGATACCACCGTGGAGCTGGCAGGACAGACCATGCTCAAGCCGGAGGATGCGAAGCAAGCGGTGACGATGCTTGCCCGCCTGTCCGGCCGCACCCACCGTGTACTGACCGCAGTGGCCGTCGCCTTTGCCGGGGACTGCCGGGTGGAGTTGGTGGCAACCCGCGTCAGCTTTCGTCGTCTTGAGATCCCTGAAATTGAGGCTTACGTAGCCACCGGCGAGCCCATGGACAAGGCCGGTGGTTACGGAATTCAGGGCAGGGGTGGCATTTTTGTGTCCCGCATAGAGGGTAGCTACAGTGCCGTGGTCGGCCTTCCCTTGAACGAAACATCCCGGATGCTGGCCCAGACCGGTTATCCGGTCTGGCGGGCATGGAGCCGTCAGCGGTTGTAGTGCAGGGAGCCCTCAGCGCTTGTTATAAGGAGCCCTCAGCGCGCTTGTAGAAAGCCCTCAGCGGCTGCAGACATGCGCCGGCACAAAACCCTCAGGAGGAACAGAATGAGTGAGGAAATCCTGATCAATGTGACCCCCGTGGAAACCCGGGTTGCGCTGGTCGAGAACGGCATGCTTCAGGAAGCCTATATCGAGCGCACCAGCCGCAAGGGGATTGTCGGCAATATCTACAAAGGCAAAGTAGTGCGTGTGCTGCCCGGCATGGAAGCAGCGTTCGTGGACATAGGGCTGGAGAGGGCGGCCTTCATTCACGCCTCTGACGTGGTGCCTGCACACCAGGAAGAAGGGGAAGACGCGGGGCCCCGTCCTGTGCCGGATATCCGCTCCCTGCTTCGGGAGGGTCAGTCGCTGGTGGTGCAGGTTACCAAGGACCCGATCGGCACCAAGGGAGCCCGGCTGACCACCCAGTTGTCTATTCCGTCGCGTTTTCTGGTTTTCATGCCCGGCGTGACACACATCGGTGTTTCCCAGCGCATCGAGGACGAGGAAGAGCGTGCACGGCTGAGAGGGCTGGTAGAACAGGCGGCGGCGGACGACGACACCGCCTCAGGCGGCTATATCATTCGCACCGCTGCCGAAGGTGCGTCCGCGGAGGATATGATTGCTGATATGGCCTACCTGCACCGGGTCAGCCGGTCAGTGCGGGAACGTATGGAAAAGGCACCGGCTCCCTCTGTCATCTACAAGGATCTGCCTCTTTTTATTCGCACCGTGCGGGACCTGATTCGTCCCCAGACCGAAAAAATCCGCATCGACAGCCGTGAGAGCTATGATCGGGTGATGGAGTTTGTCGGGGAATTTGTGACCGAGTTTGCCGACCGCGTGGAGTATTACCCGGGCGAGCGGCCGGTTTTTGATCTCTATTCGGTGGAAGACGAGATCCAGAAAGCCCTCAGCCGCAAGGTGCAGCTCAAATCCGGCGGTTACGTGATCATCGACCAGACCGAAGCGATGACCACCATCGACATCAATACCGGCGCTTTTGTAGGGCACCGTAATCTTGAGGAAACCATCTTCAAGACCAACCTGGAAGCGGCAAGGGCTATCAGCCGCCAGCTTCGGCTGCGCAACCTCGGTGGCATTATCATTATCGACTTCATTGACATGGCGGATCCGGAACACCAGCGTCAGGTGCATCGAATGCTGGAAAAAATGCTGGAGCGGGATCATGCCAAAACCAAAATTACCGGCGTGTCCGAGCTGGGGCTGGTGGAAATGACCCGTAAACGCACTATAGAGAGTCTGGGCCAGATTCTCTGCGAGCCCTGCCCGATCTGCGAGGGCCGGGGTTTCCTGAAAACCTGCGAGACCGTATGCTATGAAATCTTCCGGGAAATCATGCGGGTCAACCGGGCCTATGATGCGGACAGCTATCTGGTGATGGCCGCCCAGACAGTGGTGGACCGGTTGCTGGATGAAGAATCCGACAACGTGGCGGACCTGGAGAGCTTTATCGGCAAGACCATCCGTTTCCAGGTTGAGCCATTCTACAGTCAGGAACAGTACGATGTGGTGCTGCTGTAGCAGCCTGTCGGACTTAAGGCTGCTAGCAGCGGCTGATGCAGGCGGTTAGCCAATATGCCCAGAACTCCCGATCAGCTCACAGCCCCAGCCAGGTTCAGTCGACTGGCCGGCCTCTTTGCCTCCCTGGTCTGGTGGTCTCTGCTCGGTGTGCTGGTTCTGTTAGCCCTCTATGCCGGGATCGGCCGGCAGCTGAGCAACAATATCGACAGTTTCCGGGGCGATATTGAATCTTACCTTTCCCGTCAGCTGGGCCATGAAGTCAGGATCGGTGCTCTGGAATCCCGCTGGATCTGGCTGGATCCCGTGATCGAAGCACACCAGCTCAGAGTGGTCCGCCGTTCCGACGACGAATTGCTCGGTGCCCTGGGCAACCTGCGCATCCGGCTTGATACACTGGCATCCCTGGCACGGATGCGGCTGGTCTTTGCCAGACTGGAGGCGGATCGGCTGGATGTCACCCTGCGCCACACCAGCGACGGTGACCTTAAGGTTAAAGGCGCGGAGCTGCCGGACTCAACCGGGAACCGCCTGTCCCGCTGGGTCGATCTGGCCGACCAGTGGATGTCCGACCCTTCTGTGAGAATTACCCGCGTAAACCTCGTAATCCGCAGCGACCGTAACACTCCGCGCTACGTGGATATTCCCCGGCTGGATATTGCTTACCGGCGCGGCATGCTCTATGCCTCCGGTCGGGCCATGCGCGCCGGTACCAATCAGCAGCTGGCCAGCTTCCGGCTGCTGGGGCAGCAATTCTTTCGGGGCAAATTTGATGGACAGGTGTACCTGGACCTCAGTTCAGGACGTTATTTCGACGGGTTGATGGACGATTTTCGCTGGCGCGGCCTTCGTGTGGAAGGCGTGGAACTCGGCGGCCAGGCGTGGTTTACCTTCGATGAGGGGCATCTGGACCAGGTCAGCGGCATACTCAATGCCCCCTACCTGCAGCTCGGCACTGACATGGCGACAGTTGCACCGCTGGAGGATATCCGCGCCCGGGTAGGATGGCGCAGAACCGGGGAGGCTGGTAATAACCGGCTACTGGAGCAGGGGCAGTTGCATATCAAGGAATTGCAGTGGAACTGGGAAAAGCACCGGATCGAACCCTTCAGCCTGGCACTGACCTCTGGCCCGCAACAACTGGAATTTGCCGGGGATGGGCTGGCCCTGGAGGCACTGGCCCTGATGACCCGCCGGTTAGCATTTCTGCCGCCCCGGATCCAGCAGGCATTGGCCGATTATGCGCCGGACGGTTACCTGAACCATTGGCGGCTGTCCGTTCCCGGTCCGGGGGAGGAGTCTTTCCGGCTGAGGGGGCGTTTGCAGGATGTGGGTGTCAATGCTCACGCCGGGGCACCGGGTGTCCGCAACCTGAACGGTCAGGTGGTTGTTAACAATCGCGGGGGCGCAGTGTGGGCCACCGGCGAACAGGTTTCCCTCGGCTTTCCGGAGTTGTTTGCTGATAACTGGTTGCTGGACCGGGTTCAGGCGACAGTCGCCTGGTCCCTGGAGGATGGTATTACCCGGATCTGGTCTGATGATATCCGCGTGCAGTACCAGCAGGATGCCAGACTCACCGCTGCCTTCGATCTGCGGCTGGCCCGGGACGGGGAGGATAACCTGGGTCTGCGGGTAGGGGTGGAAAATGGCGATGCCTCCATGCTGGCGGATTTTGTCCCTTACCACCTGGTGGACCCGGGCTTGTACGACTGGCTGACCACGGCGATCACCGGGGCAAAAATCAGTGAAGGTGTTTACTTCGGCCATGGCCAGATCGGCCGCGGTGCTGTTCCCGGGTCGTTCAATTCGGCCATGCGCTATCGTTTCAGCAATGCCACTATCCGTTACGATGAGGCTTGGCCGCAGGCGGAGAATGCGGCCGGAGAAGTGCGGGTTCATGACGGCCGCACCCGGGTCGAAGTTGGCAGTGCCAGGGTTGGCGGACTGGATATAGAACCTTCTGTGGTGACCGTGGAGCCTGGTGAAAAAGCGGATTCCGGTGTGGTCGTCAGAGTCCGCACCGGCGCTCAGGTGCCTGGTGAGGCGTTGCCTTACTGGATGAACAACAGCCCGCTGGGCGAGATGAGCGGGCATGCCACCGAGTTGATCACGGTAGAAGGAAAAACCGCCCTGGACCTCGACCTGTCAATACCGCTGGTGAAAGGAAAGGCGCCGGTGGTCACTGCGGATATACGCCCGCAAGGTGTGCGGGTGCTCTATCCGGAGACGGGCCTGGCCTGGGAAGGTGTGGAAGGGCAGCTGGTCTGGTCCAGCGAGCGGGGTTTCTCGCCGGAGCCGTTGGCGGCGAACTTTATGGGCAACCCTGTGCAGGTAACCTTTGCGTCACCGCCGGCAGATGATGGTCTGGTGTTGCGCCAGACCGGAAATCAGGCGGTTGCCAGACTGCTTGCCGAGCTGGGTCTGGAAGCAGAGGCCCTGAACCTGGCGGGCCAGTTCACCTATCAGGCGAAGCTGACCCTGCAGGCAAATCGCGAGCCGGATCTGACGTTTTCCTCCAATCTCGCAAATCTCGGGATTGACTGGCCCGCCCCGCTGGCGAAGCAGGCCGGTGAGAAAACCCCGCTATGGGCATCGCTGAATCCCACAGATGAAGGTGATCTGGCCATCGCGGGTTACTGGGGCGACCGCCTCGCCTTCAACCTGGCCTGGCGCGACAATCGCTTCCACCGGGGACACATCGCCCTGCAAGTGCCGGAGATCCCGTTGCCCGCAGAGCCGGGACTGATTGTCTCAGGCCCGGTGGAGAAACTGGATCCCGGAGCCTGGCAAGAGGCCCTGTCGGGGATACCGGGCAGCGGCAATGCAGCGCCATCTGGCGGTGGTCATACCTCACTGATCAACCATCTGGATCTGCAGGTTGGCGAGCTGGTCATGCTGGGCCAGAGCTTCCGTTACGTGCAGGTTGACGCCAGGCCGGAGAACGATGGCGGCTGGCTGATAGAAACCCGCTCCCCGCGGGCCACCGGTCGTATTGAAGTACCCCGGGCACAGGATGCGCCTGTTGAGGTGGCATTTTCTGAACTGAAACTGGCACGTGCGGCAAGCATCACGGAGCCGGGCCAGGCGCTGACAGTGGAGCGGCAGCTGGATGCTTTTCGCGCCCTGGCGATGGAGGAATGGCCGGACATTGATATTCGTATCGATGACCTGCAGTTCAATGGTGGTCACCTGGGGCGCTGGAAACTGCAGTTACGACCGGAGCCGGGGATACTCCGTATCGACAACCTGCACGGTGAGTTGAAGAAACTGACGCTGGATGGCGAAATGACCTGGAGTGTTGTCACCGGCAATGAAATTTCCCGCTTCCGGGGCACCCTCAAAGGAGGCGGGCTGCAGGAGCTGGATCCGCTTACCAACAACGGCATCCCCTTACGCAACAAGAAAACCGCCATTGAACTGGATCTGGAATGGCCCGGCCGGCCGGATGACTTCTCCCTGGCGCGGCTCAGTGGTTCCGTCAGCCTGCAGCTGGATGATGGTGTCATACTGGAACAGAACAACACCGCCCAGCTGTTCCGCATTTTCAATTTGCTGAATACTGACACTCTCTGGCGCCGCCTGCAGTTTGACTTCTCCGACCTGTATGAAGCAGGGGTCGCCTTCGATGCCATCTCCGGCAGCGCCAGCATCACCGACGGTCTGCTTACCTGGAATCCGGAACTGCAGATAGTCGGGCCATCCGGGGCATTTGAGCTCTCCGGCACCACCAATATGGCGAAAGAAAGCCTCAATATGCAACTGGTGGTGGTGTTGCCGCTCACCCAGAACCTGCCCCTGGCTGCTCTATTGCTGGGAGCCGGGGCGCCCATTGGCGGGGCGCTGTTTGTACTGGACAAGATTCTGGGGGACCCATTGAGCAAACTGGCCAGTGCCAACTATAGTGTTACCGGAACCTGGAGCGAACCGAAAGTGGAGCTCCGGGGTGTCTTTGGTGCAGGGAATTGATCCCCGGGAGCAGAACCATGGTGTCAGCTAAACGCGAACAGACAGCCGGTTGCAGAATTGGTGTGGTGCAAATGGTCAGTACCGGCGATATTGAAGCCAACCTGGCCCAGGCGGATACCCTGCTGGAAGAGGCTACCGCTGGTGGGGCCAGGATCGCCGTATTCCCGGAAAACTTTGCGGTACTGGCCACCCGCCAGATGCAGGCGCAGGGCCAGACCGAAGCCGGCTCCCACCCCCGTATCCGTCAGTGGCTGAGCGAACGCGCCCGGCACCACAACCTGTGGATTGTCGGTGGCTCCCTGCCACTGGCCACCCGCCCCGACGGCAGCAGCATCGACAACCGGGTAAGGGCCACCTGCCTGGTCTACGACAACCAGGGCCGGGAAGTTGCCCGCTACGACAAAGTCCACCTGTTCGATGCCCAGGTCGATGATGCCCACGGCAGCTACCGGGAATCCGACACCTTCGAACCGGGCAATGACGTCGTCACCCTCGACACCCCGGCCGGCAAACTGGGTCTGGCCATCTGTTACGACCTGCGTTTCCCGGAGCTGTTCCGCAAACTCCGGGAACAGGGCGCAGAATGGATTACCCTGCCATCGGCTTTCACCTACCAGACCGGTGAAGCCCATTGGCAACCCCTGGTGCGGGCCCGGGCCATTGAGAATCAGGTATGGCTGGCAGCCCCGGGGCAGGGCGGCTGGAACAGCTCCCGGCGCCGGACCTGGGGGCATTCAATGATTGTGGATCCCTGGGGCACTGTTGTGGATGAACTCCTCGAGGGGCCGGGTGTGGCGTTTGCCGACCTCGACCGGGACAAACTCCGGCATATTCGGGAGTCCATGCCGGTCTGGGGGCATCGGCGGCTTTGAGTTTGTCTCTTTTCAGGACTTCTTGTTTTGGGGGCGTGGGGCGGGCCGGTAACCCTTTTCAGGACTGCAGCTTTGGTGCCAGGAGCCGGTCCGGTGAGACTTTCCAAAACACGCCGGTGAATACGTCCCTGTAGGGCTCGGCTCTGGCCATCCATGGCCAGAGACGGTTTTGGAAAGTCTCCCCGGACTAGCTCTTAAAAACCAGGGAGTTGTCGCTGGCAAGGCAAAACAGATAGCGTGAAGACGTTGAGTCCAATCGAAGCCTGACCTTTCATATTCGTTAACGACATCTGTGAGGATTGAGAGGGGTGGGCCGGGAACCCTTTTCAGGACCGTGGAGGGCCATGGATGGCCCGATACGAGCCCTACAGGGACGTACTTGCGGGCGTGTCCTGAAAAGGGTTACCGGCTCGCCCCCTGCCCCCACAACCGGCAGTCCTGAAAAGGAGGCCTACCCGGCCTCGGCAAGATCAACCAACTCCCGCAGGTACCGGAACAGCTTGCGGGACTGGCCGGTGTTTTTCTGTTGCTGGACATCCCGCCGGGCATTGCGGGCAAGATTTCGCAGGTGCTGGACATCCGCGCCAGGGCAGTAGGTCAGGAATGCGCCAACGGCACCGTCGCCTTCTTCGATGATACGGTCGCGCCAGCGCTCCGCCAGATGCTGGCGGCGGGTGTGTTCCACACTGCCGGAATTGAACGCATCAATGGCCCGCTCCAGGGCTTCCGGATCGTCTTCCTGGCGGATCACCTTGCCGATGTATTGCAAATGCCGCCGCCGCGCTTCGTTCTTCGTGATGCGGCGGGATTCCACGATAGCGGCGTGCAGGGTTTCGCTGACAGGCAGGCTGTTGAGCTGCTCGTCGCTCAGGTCCAGCATTTTCTTGCCGATTTCCTGCAGCGCATGCATTTCCCGTTTCAGCCGGGATTTGCTGACGAGTTCCTCTTCCGGCTGGTCGTCGAAGTTGTTGTAGTCGGTCATATCCGGGATACCGTCAGGAATAGAAGAAAGTGGCCAGGCCCAGGAAGGACATGAAGCCTACCACGTCGGTCACGGTGGTAAGGATCACGCTCCCGGCCAGGGCCGGGTCGATGTTCCGCGATTTCAGAAACATGGGCAACAGGGTGCCGACAAAGGCGGCGGCCACCAGGTTAATCAGCAGGGCGGCAGCGATGATCGCACCGATCAGGGGGTCACCGAACCAGAGCACGGCAGCCGTTGCGACCACCAGCGCCCATAGCAGTCCATTCAGTATGCCGGAGAGGAATTCCCGGTTGAGCAGCCATTTGACGTTGCCGCCACTGATCTGGCCCACGGCCATGCCGCGGATCACCAGGGTCAGCGTCTGGCTGCCGGCGATGCCGCCCATGCTGGCAACAATGGGCATGAGAACGGCCAACGCGACCACCTTGGAAATGGTTGCTTCGAACAGGCCGATCACCGCCGAGGCTGTAAAGGCGGTGATCAGGTTAATGCCCAGCCACACAGCGCGCCGGCGAGTGGTTTTCCATACCGGTGCGAAGGTGTCTTCGTCCTCGTCCAGACCGGCCATGCTCATCAGCGAGTGGTCGGCATCCTCCCGGATGACATCGACCACGTCATCGATGGTGATCCGGCCCAGCAGCCGGCCGTTTTCGCCCACCACCGGCGCAGAGATCAGGTCGTAGCGCTCGAACATAGTGGCAACCTTGTCGTCTGCCAGCATCACCGGAATCGGTTCGATTTCAGTGTCCATGACTTCCCGCACGGTAGACGCGGGGTTGGAAACCAGAATCCGGGTGATGGGCAATACGCCGATAAATTCGTCCCGCCGGCTCACCACAATCAGGCTGTCGGTCATCGGCGGCAGGGTTCGGTGGCGGCGCAGGTAGCGCAGCACCACATCGATGCTGATGTCCGGGCGCACCGTGATGGTGTCCGTATTCATCAGACCGCCGGCAGTGTCCTCCGGGTAAGCGAGTACTTCTTCTACGCGCTGTCGGTCCTGCTCGTCCATGGTGTCCAGCACTTCCTGGATCACCGTGTCCGGGAGCTGCTGGAGCAAGTCGGCCAGGTCGTCCGACTCGAAATCCTCGATAATATCCGCCAGTTCCCGGGCGTTCAGCCGGCTGAGGAAATAGCTGCGGATATCGTCGTTCAGGTACTGGAGAACTTCCCCTTCCAGGGACTTGTCCACCAGGTTCCAGAGCAGGGTCCGTTGCCGGGGCGGGGAAGATTCCAGCAGGTGAGCGATATCACTGGGACTCAGACCACCGTTGAGTATGCGGGCGACCTGCTTGAGTGCCCCGCTGTCCAGCGCCTCGCTGAGGGAGCGGAGGCGCTGGCGGGCCTGGCTTTTTTCCAGAATATCGGTCATGGCTCACCTGTTGACTGAAAACGCCCGTATTATAGCGGAGTTAGCGAGTTTCCGGGGAAGTTCCCGGTAAAAAGTCACAGGGCAGTATGCTTATTCGCCTTCGCCGAAATAATCATTGATCAGTGCCGTGAGGGCCTCCACCGCATCCTGCTCATCCGGACCCTCAGCGATCAGCTCCACCTGGGTGCCCTGGCTCGCCGCCAGCATCATCACCGGCATGATGCTTTTGGCATCCACTTCCCGACCGTTGCCTTTGACCCTGATCTCGCTCTGGAAATCACCCGCGGTGGACACCAGTTTGTTGGCAGCACGGGCGTGCAGGCCGAGTTTGTTGATGATGGTCACGGGGCGGCGGATCATAATGCGTCAGGTGTCCCGGTTCTGAAGATGCGGAAGTTCGGTGTGGCGGGTCTGCACGTTCTGGTACCGGCCGGCAAAGTGTCCCGCCAGTTGCTCGCAAACGTAGACGGAGCGGTGCTGGCCGCCGGTACAGCCTACCGATATGGTCATGTAGCTGCGGTTGCTGTCCGCGAACGCCGGCAGCCAGCCCTCCAGGAACCGGGTGAGATCCGTGACCATTTGCAATGGTGCAGGCTCCTGCTCCAGAAAGTCGATGACCGGCTGGTCCAGCCCGGTGAACTGACGCAGGCTGGTATCCCAGTAAGGATTGGGCAGACAGCGCACATCAAACACGTAATCGGAATCCACCGGCACACCGTGCTTGAAGCCGAAGGACTGGAACAACAGCGCCAGCTCCTGGTCACGGCGGCCGGCTACCCGCTGCTTGATCATGTCCCGCAGTTCGTACATGGACATGCCGGTGGTGTTGATATAAAGGTCGGCGAGGCGTGACAGGGGGTCCAATAGCACCTTCTCATGGCTGATGGCTTCCCGGAGCGAGGTCCTGTCGTTACTCAGCGGGTGTTTGCGCCGGGTGGCGTGAAAGCGCTGCAGCAGAGACTGTTCGTCTGCGTCCAGAAAAATGATGTCGATGCTGAGGCCGGTATCCCGGAGTTTACGGTAGATATCCTCGAAATTGGCCAGTTGCTCTGACAGGTTGCGGGCATCGATACTGACCGCAATGCGTTTGGGCTGATCGGTGCCGTTGCCGTCCGTTGCTTCCCGGGTCAGGGGGAACAGCAGGCCAATGGGAAGATTGTCGATGCAGTAAAAACCCAGATCTTCAAGTACATGCAGCGCGGTACTTTTACCTGAGCCGGAGCGTCCGCTGACAATAACGAGTTTCATAAACTGGTAGCTCCTGAAATCGGTTAGGCCGGGTTAGCTGCTGCCAGAGGTCATTTCCCGATATAGCTCGTCTGCATCCGTGCATTGCCGGAGCCGGTCGCAGAAACTGCGGTCGTTGAACTTTTCGGCCAGTTGGCTGAGCAGTTCCAGGTGTTCGCTGGTGGCTTCTTTAGGGACCACCAGGGCAAACACCAGGTCAACGGGCTGGTTGTCGATGGCATCAAAAGATACGCCTTCCTCCAGCGTCACCAGCACGCCCACCACATGGTTCAGCCCTTCCAGCCGGCAGTGGGGGATGGCAATGCCCTGGCCGATGCCGGTGCTGCCGAGGCGCTCCCGGCTGACAAGATTGTTGAAGGTACGTGTGTCATCCAGCGCCGGATCGTGCCGGTGAATCTGCTCTGCAATAAATTCCAGTACCCGTTTCTTGCTGGAGGCGGGCTGGCGGCAGAGTGTGAGATCCCTGGTCAGGATGTTATCGATGGTCAATTGTGAATCAGTCATGGATCTGGGGTGAATCCGTAAAAATGCTGCGGCACAACAGGTGTGCCGCAGCGTCAGAATCAGGCAGCCGGGAGAGCGTGCCTAGCGGGCACCGTTACCATGCATCCGGTCTACGGTTTTTTCCTTGTGCTTGAGGATCTGCCGGTCCAGCTTGTCGATCAGTGCATCGATAGCGGCGTACATGTCCTCATTCTCGGCCTTTGCATGGATTTCTCCGCCGATCACGTGCAGGGTAGCCTCTGCAATCTGACGCACCTTCTCCACCTCCAGGGTCACCTGGCAGTTGCTGATGTGATCGAAATGGCGCTCCAGTTTACCGAACTTCTCGGAAACATAGTCTTTCAGGGCGGGAGTCAGATCAACGTGATGGCCTGAGATGTTGAGTTGCATTGGCGTCTCCTGTTTGCTGGATACCGATTTCCCCGCGGGGTCGGTGTAAAACCCGGCCTGCCAGGTCGGGTCATTGAGTCGGAATTCGTGTTCAGGGTCTCTTTTTACACCAGCCGCTTCCGTTCGTTGGACGGTGGTATATGCATGGCTTCCCGGTATTTGGCCACGGTACGCCGGGCCACCTGGATACCCTGTTCTCCTAGCATGGCTGCAATTTTACTATCACTCAACGGCTTTTTGGGAGTTTCGGCGGCAATCAGCTTCTTGATCATCGCGCGAATGGCGGTGGATGAGGCTTCGCCGCCTTCGTTGGTGCTCACGTGACTGGAGAAAAAGTACTTCAGTTCGAAAATACCCCTTGGGGTATGCATGTATTTCTGGGTGGTTACCCGGGAAATGGTGGACTCGTGCATTTCCACTGCCTGGGCAATATCGGACAGGATCAACGGCTTCATCGCCTCTTCGCCCTGTTCCAGGAAGCCCTGCTGGTGCTCTACGATGCGGGTGGCCACTTTCAGAAGCGTCTCATTGCGGCTTTGCAGACTCTTGATGAACCACTTGGCTTCCTGCAACTGATCCCGCAGGTAGGTATTGTCGGCGCTGCTGTCGGCGCGGCGGATCAGGGCGGCGTAGCCGGCATTCACCCGGATGCGCGGCGCTATCTCCGGATTGAGCTCTACCCGCCAGCGGCCTTCGTGTTTGCGGACGATGACATCCGGAATAACGTAATCCGGTTCCGGCTGGTCGATGGCATCGCCGGGGCGCGGGTTGAGCCCGGTAATCAGAGCCAGTACTTCCCGCAACTGGTCTTCTTTCAGGCGGCTGCGGCGCAGCAACTGTGCGTAGTCACGGTTGCCCAGCAGGTTGATATAGTGGGTAATGACCAGTCGGGCCTGGGGCAGCCAGGGGGTGTCCGGCGGCAACTGGTTGAGCTGGATCAGCAGGCATTCCTGCAGGTCGCGGGCAAACACCCCGGGCGGGTCGAAATGCTGCAGGCGGTGTAGCACCGCTTCCACTTCATCCATTTCCAGCGGGTCTTCATCCGCGTCCTCCATCAGGCCCCCGTGGATCTCCTCCAGAGACGAAGTGAGATAGCCCCGGTCATCCACCGCATCCAGCAGCGCGTGGGCAATGGCCTCGTCCCGTTCGCTCATGGGCGTCAGGTTAAGTTGCCACTCCAGGTGATCCTGCAGGGTTTCGGCTGGCGAGTTGCGGGTCTCGAAATCGTGATCGTTCTCGTCGTCCCTGGGGGCGGAGCTGGCCGGTGCTGACTGGTATATGTCGTCCCAGGCAGTATCCACGGGGAGGTCATCGGGGATCTTTTCCGGAGTTTCTGTCTCAGAGGACCAGTCCGGGCCGTTTTCATTCTCGTCCCAGCCCTGGTCTTCGCCGGTAACTTCCTCGCCGCCGCTGCTGGCGTTTTCCCCGGCCTCACTGCTATCTGCGGAATTGTCCGCTGCGTCTTCCTCTTCCGGGGTTTCCAGCATAGGGTTGGATTCCAGCGCCTGCTGGATTTCCTGCTGCAGATCCAGGGTAGACAGCTGTAACAGCCGGATGGCCTGCTGCAGCTGGGGGGTCATGGTCAGGCTCTGGCCCAGCTTGAGCTGTAATGAGGCTTTCATCACCATGGTCGCGGATCCGTTCTAATACCTTGCTGCGGACAAAAAAGTCATGCACATTGCCTACTTGCCAAACCAAGCAAGTTCTTTGCCGAGTGTACTTGCTTGTTTCAGGCAAAACAATCAGAGACGGAATTCGTTGCCCAGGTAGACCTCCTTGACCAGCTGATTGGCCAGTATGTCTTCGGAGTTGCCGGAGGCGATGATGTGACCGTCACTGACAATGTAGGCGTTCTCGCAGATATCCAGGGTTTCCCGCACGTTATGGTCGGTGATCAATACGCCGATGCCCTTGTCGCGCAGGTGGCGCACAATGTGTTTGATGTCGCTGACGGAAATGGGGTCTACACCGGCAAAAGGTTCGTCGAGCAGGATAAAAGCGGGCTCCACCGCCAGGGCCCGGGCGATTTCCGCCCGGCGCCGCTCACCACCGGAGAGCGCCATGCCCACGCTGTCGCGTATGTGCGTTATGTGGAACTCTTCGAGCAGGGATTCCAGTTTTTCTTCCCGCTGAACCTTCGTCAGCTCCTTGCGGGTTTCCAGAATCGCCATAATGTTATCCCGCACCGTCAGCTTGCGGAATATCGAGGCTTCCTGAGGCAGATAGCCGATGCCGCGCCTGGCACGGCCGTGCATGGGCAGAGGGGTGATGTCCTGGTTGTCGATGGTAATCTGGCCGTTGTCCGCATTCACCAGCCCCACAATCATGTAAAAACAGGTGGTCTTGCCGGCACCGTTGGGCCCCAGCAGCCCGACAATCTCGCCACTGCGGATCTCCAGGGAGACATCAATAACCACTTTTTTCTGTTTGTAGCTTTTCGCCAGGTTGCTGGCGCGAAGAACTGCCATGCCGGGTTTGTCCTTGCTCTGGAAATCTGGATTATTGCCCGCCGGATTCTGACCGTGGCTGTATGATCATTTCCACCCGTCCGTCTTCACCCTGGCTGTCCTTCTGAGGGCTGGACGTGGCGGTGACAACACGCTGGGTGGAATCGTAGTCGATCCGGTTGCCGCTGAAGCGGTTACCATTCTGCTCGATCACCGCCTGTTCCTCGAATACCAGCCGGTTGTCCGCGGATGAGTAGGTAATGCGCAGGGCCCGGGCATTCGTTTTTCCGGTGCCATCGCTGGCCGGTTGCTGGTAATGGGCGGGGTTGCCTTCCGCCTCTATTCGGGTCAGGCCCTGTTCATTGCGGTAAAGTACCACCCGGGCAGCTTCCAGCCGGGTATCACCCTGCTGCACCAGAACATCCCCGGTGTAGGTGGCAGTGCCGGTCATGTCGTCGAGGCGGGCGGAATCTGCCTTCACGCGGATTGGCTGGTCCGATGCCAGGTCAAAGGCGCTGGCGGTTGCCGGCAGAACCAGCAGCAGCCCCAGGCACAGCGACCGGAAAGCAGAATTTTGTTTAATACCTGGCAGGCTCATAGATACCTTCAACGTCCGATTGCAGCTCCAGAATGCGGTCATCTACCCAGGCTTTCATTCCGGTAGCCCGGGTGACCCCCGCCGGGTCGCGGATGGTAACGGGCTGATCGGTTGTGGCAGTCCGCTGTTTATTGTCCAGTTGCAGGCGGCTTGTGGAAAGCGTTGCCTGACGGCCCCGGCCATCCGTGGTACTGATGACGACATGGTCAGTCAGGGTCAGGATCATGCCATCCTGCTCAAGCTTGCCATGGTCCGCAACCAGGTGCCAGGGCGGGTCCTCGCCGTTGTGGTTCAGCCAGGCTTCCGGTGATTCCATGATGGCCAGCTGGCGTTGCTCGAACTGCTCGATGCGTGGTGAGGTGACTTCGATCACCTTGCGGCCCTGTTCATTGAACGACAGGTAGCGGCCCTGTTCAACGAAACCGTCTGGCTCCTGGCTGCCATCTCTGGAGGTTCCGGGGCCGGCCGGCTCCGGCTGATCACTTTGCCACATCAGCATGAGCAGAGCTGAGACCAGCAATGCCAGCAGGGTGTTGCGGATTCTCGGGCGGGCGAGGAAGGTGGCGGGCGAGGTCATGAATGGCCATCTCCCAGGTATTTCTCCAGTGTCTGCTGCAGGCAGCCCCTGGCGGCCAGCAGCATATCGCACACCTCCCGCACGGCACCCTGGCCGCCGGCATTTTCAGTGCAGTAATCTGCATGCCGGCGCACAAACCAGTGGCCGTTGGGTACCGTAATGCCCAGTCCGGCCATACAGATTGCAGCCAGATCCGGAAGGTCGTCGCCCATATAGGCAATCTGTGGCCCCCGGATGCCCAGCTGGTCCGAGAGCTCCTGCAGGGCCACCCGCTTGTCTTCACGGCCCTGGATCAGGTGCCGGATACCCAGGTCCGCGATGCGCTTCTCGGTCAGTGGTGAGCGGCGGCCGGTAATGACGGCCACGGTGATACCGGCTTTCATCACCTGTTTCAGGCCGTGGCCGTCCAGAATGTTAAAGCCCTTGATCTCGTCACCATTGGCGGTGAAGTAGAGGGTGCCATCACTGAGCACACCATCAACATCAAGGGCCAGCAGCTGAATATCCGCCGCCTGGTGCAGCAGTGCTTGCGGCCAGTGGGGGAGGGTTCCGGGGCTGCTCATCAGATGACCCCCGCCCGCAACAGGTCGTGCATGTTAATGGCGCCCACCAGCCGATCCTGCTCATCGGTGACCGGCAGGGCGTTGATTTTCATCTCTTCCATGATGTTGAGCGCCTCGGCGGCCAGGTGATTGGCCTCAATGGTCTTGCCGTTGCGGGTCATGACATCCCGGATCAGCGTGTTGTGGATGTCCAGGGACTTGTCCAGGGAGCGACGCAGGTCACCGTCTGTGAAAATGCCCGCCAGGTCGCCGTCTTTGCTGACCACGGTCGTCATACCCAGGCCCTTGCGGGAGATTTCCAGCAGGGCCGCGCCCAGAGTGGAGTCTTCCGGCACCCGGGGAATCTGGTCGCCGGTGTGCATGATGTCTGACACTCTCAGCAGCAGGCGGCGGCCCAGACTGCCGCCGGGATGGGACAGGGCAAAGTCTTCTGCGCTGAAGCCCCGGGCTTCCAGGAGGGCCACCGCCAGCGCGTCACCCATGACCAGTGTGGCGGTGGTGCTGGAAGTGGGTGCCAGGCCCAGGGGGCAGGCTTCTTCCGCCACGCTGATGTCCAGGTTGGCGACGGCCTCCCGGGCGAGCGTGGAGCCGGCGTTTCCGGTCATGCTGATGAGCGGCGCCCCCATGCGCTTGATCAGCGGGAGAATAGTCAGTACCTCGCTGGTATTGCCGCTGTTGGAAATGGCGAGCACCACATCCTGGCTGGTAATCATGCCCAGATCGCCGTGGCTGGCCTCGCCCGGGTGAACAAAGAAGGCCGGCGTGCCGGTGCTGGCCAGGGTGGCGGCTATCTTGTTGCCGATGTGGCCGGATTTGCCCATACCGGTCACTACCACCCGCCCACTGCAGTCCATGATGACGCTGCAGGCCCTCTCGAAGTCATCACCAATGCGGTCCATCAGCGCTTCAATAGCGTTTTTTTCTATGTCGATGGCACGCAAGGCGGCGGTACGGTACTGGTTGCTCATAGGGCGCTGGGTCCTGATCCGTGAATCAATGCCGGGCAAGTATATCATTTCATTCAACAGAACCGATGCTTGTCATCAGCGGATTTCATGCTTTGCGGGATTGAGCTTGGCCCCGGGTTGTCATACTGTAACGCATCCATGGAGGTGCTCGCGGGGCAAGATGACAGACTCGATACATATCGCATTGCAAGACGTGATTTTCAGCCGCTCGGGGCGCAGGATCCTTGACGGGATCAGCCTGGAAATCCCCCGGGGCGGGGTAACCGCCATTATGGGGCCCAGTGGCACGGGCAAGACCACACTGCTGAAACTGATCGGTGGCCAGCTTCGCCCGGAGCAGGGCCGGATACTGGTGGATGGTCAGAATGTGCCGGAGCTGCGCAAGAAAGATCTCTACCGGATGCGCCAGCGTATGGGCATGCTGTTCCAGAGCGGTGCCCTGTTTACCGATCTCAGCGTATTTGAGAACGTGGCGTTTCCGTTGCGGGTACACACCGCGCTTCCGGAGGACATGATCCGAGATGTGGTATTGATGAAGCTTGAAGCCGTGGGTCTGCGGGGAGCCTCCCAGCTGATGCCGGCGGAGCTGTCCGGCGGCATGACCCGGCGGGTGGCGCTGGCCCGGAGTATCGCTCTGGATCCGGAGCTGATCATGTACGACGAGCCGTTCGCCGGCCAGGACCCGATCGCCATGGGGGTGGTGGTCAAGCTGATCCGGGATCTGAACAGTTCCATGGGGCTGACCAGCGTGCTGGTTTCCCACGACGTGCCCGAATCCCTGAGCATCTGCCACTTCGCCTGCATCGTCGCGGATGGCAAGGTGATCGGGCAGGGCACGCCGGAGGAGCTGCGCAACCATTCTTCCGAACGGGTACAGCAATTCCTGACCGGTCAGCCGGACGGACCGGTACCTTTTCATGACCCTGCCCGTGATGCCGCCGAGGAACTGGGGCTTACAGCAGAGGACAGTCGCTGATGAATGTTATTGCTGTACTGGGCCGCACCGGTCTCGATCTGCTGGCT
Source organism: Marinobacter sp. (assembly GCA_014359475.1). Taxonomy (GTDB): domain Bacteria; phylum Pseudomonadota; class Gammaproteobacteria; order Pseudomonadales; family Oleiphilaceae; genus Marinobacter. The sequence goes on from JACIZI010000030.1 coordinate 38,705, forward strand.
TCCCTGGGAAGAGCTTCGCAGTTTCTCGGGGCGACGCTGGTCGCAACCGTTGCCGGCCTGATGCCGGGCGGCGGCCGTTTCTCCGTGGGGCTGGGCCTGCTGGTCAGGCAGCTTTATGTGGTCGGCGTGCTTTCCCTGGCCATTATTGTGGTGTCCGGATTGTTTATTGGCATGGTACTGGGCCTGCAGGGTTATACCATCCTCAGTGACTACGGCTCCGAGTCCGCCATCGGGCAGATGATTTCCCTGACCCTGCTGCGGGAGCTGGGGCCGGTGGTGACCGCATTGCTGTTTGCCGGGCGGGCCGGTTCGGCCCTGACGGCGGAAATTGGACTGATGAAGGCCACCGAGCAACTGTCCAGTATGGAAATGATGGGAGTGGACCCCCTGCGACGGGTGATTGCGCCGCGCTTGTGGGCTGGTTTTTTTTCCATGCCGCTGCTGGCGCTGATTTTCTCCGTAGTGGGTATCTGGGGCGGCATGCTGGTGAGTGTTGAGTGGCTGGGCGTGTTTGAAGGGTCCTTCTGGGGCAATATGCAGTCGTCCGTGGAGTTCGGCTCCGATGTCATGAACGGTGTCATCAAGAGCATAGTGTTCGGCCTGGTGTGTACCTGGATTGCCGTATATCAGGGTTATGACTGCGTACCCACGTCCGCCGGCATCAGCAGTGCAACCACCAAAACCGTGGTGTATGCTTCGCTGGCCGTGCTGGGGCTGGACTTTATTCTGACCGCCGTAATGTTCGGTGACTTCTGAGGAGAGGTTAAAGGCATGGGACAACGAACAACTGAAGTGACTGTAGGGCTCTTTATGCTGGCCGGTTTCGCCGCGTTGGTGTTTCTGGCGTTGCAGGTCAGTGGCCTGTCCGCGGCCCAGTCTGGCCCGACCTACACCCTGTACGCCAATTTCAATGATGCCGGCAGTCTGGCACCCAGGGCCAAGGTTTCCATGGCGGGAGTGACCATTGGCCGGGTCAGGGATGTGGCCCTGGATACAAAAACCTTCCAGGCCCGCGTCGCAGTGGAAATCGACCAGACCGTGGACAATATTCCCGCCGACAGCGCCGCAGTAATACGTACATCCGGACTGCTGGGCGAGCAGTACATTGATATATCAGTGGGTGGTGACACAGAGTCCCTCAAGCCGGGCGACACGTTTTATTCCACCCAGTCAGCGATGAACCTGGAGCGGCTGATCAGCAACTTTGCCACCGGCAAATAAACGTGCCAGAGCCTGAAACCGCAAGCCCTTACTAACGGAGAAAAACATGGTGTTGCACCGTCCCTTAGTCCTTCTTCTTACCCTGGCAGTCATGGTGCTGTCTTTACCTGCCGCGGCCAGTTCTGAGGAAGAGTTGCTTGAGTATGTAGAGCAGAACACCCAGCGGCTGGTGGAAAAACTGAATACCGAACGGGACCTGTACCAGAAAGACAAGCAGGCTTTTTATCGGAGCATGGAAGAAGCGCTGACCAACTTCGTGGATTTCCGCCGCATAGCCGCGCGGGTGATGGGCCGCTATGCCCGGCAGACCACGCCCGAACAACGGGACAGGTTTGTGACAACCTTCAAACGCAGCCTGTTCGACAGCTATGCCCAGGCGATGGTCGATGCCGAGGACTTCAGAATCGAGGTGAAAGAGGCTGTCATCAATCCCAATAACAAAGACCGCGCCTCAGTGAGCATGGAGGTCATCTCCGCCTCCGGTAACCGTTATCCGGTAACCTATTCCATGTATCGGAACAATGAGGAGCGCTGGCTGATGGAGAACGTCATTATCGAAGGTGTGAATGTTGGCCTTGCCTTCCGGGACCGCTTCGCTCAGGAAATGGAGAAGAATGGTGGCAACGTTGAAGCGGTAATCAATAGCTGGAGCGGTGCGGTTGAGTCACTCGAAGACGACAAGAAGGAGTCGCAGTCGTGAAGCCGGATGTACGGCTGGACAACGGTTGCCTGCGGGTGGTCGGCGACATAGATCCTGAGACGGTGGTTACTGTCCGCAGGCATGGTGAGGCGTTGATTGCAAAGGGCAACGGTGAGCTGGAAGTGGATCTCTCAGGCCTGGGGGTAGCCCACAGCGTGGTTTTATCGTTGCTGTTGTGCTGGGCGCGGCATGCCCGCACCTGTCAGCGATCGCTCGTGTTTACCGGGGCCAGCGAGCGATTGCGCTCCCTGGCTTCCCTCAGTGGCCTGCAGCGCCATCTGCAGGGCCTGTCGTAATCAGAGTCTCCCGGGGTCCCTTCAGACAGATTACTCATTGCGGCTCCCTGCGGCTGACCCGGGCCGTGTAATTGGGTACAATCCCGCCCCTGATTTTTGCAAATTCCCGAGGATCATTATATGGACCCCACCGAAATTGCCGAGCTGGTCAGGCAGGAATTGCCTGATTGTCAGGTAGAGGTACAGGTCGACGGCAACCACTACATGGTGGTTGTTATAGGCGACGTCTTTGACGGCCTGTCCACCATCAAGCGCCAGCAGATGATCAACAAGGCACTGTTCCACAAGGTAATGGACGGTACCATCCACGCCCTGCATCCGAAGGCGTTCACACCGGCCGAGTGGGCCGAACGCCAGGGCTGAGCCCGGCAGACAACAGGAAGAGCACAGTGGATAAATTATTGATCAGGGGCCGCAAGCCGCTGAATGGGGAAATCCGGATTTCCGGTGCCAAAAACTCGGCCCTGCCGATCCTTGCCGCTACCCTGCTGGCGGACGAGCCGGTCTCCGTTGGCAACCTGCCTCACCTCAACGACATCACCACCATGATCGAGCTGCTGGGCCGCATGGGTGTCGAGTTGATGATCGACGAAAAGATGAGTGTGGAAATACACGCCAACACGATCAAGCACACCCACGCGCCATATGAGCTGGTCAAGACCATGCGCGCCTCCATCCTGGTGCTGGGGCCCTTGCTGGCCCATTTCGGCGAGGCGGAAGTTTCTCTCCCCGGTGGCTGCGCCATTGGCAGCCGGCCGGTCAACCTGCACATACACGGCCTGCAACTGATGGGCGCGGATGTGCGGGTAGAAAACGGCTACATCAAGGCTAAATCCAACGGTCGCCTGAAAGGCGCGCACATCTTCCTGGATACCGTCACCGTCACTGGCACAGAAAACCTGATGATGGCCGCCACCCTGGCGGAAGGTAAAACCGTGCTGGAAAACGCCGCCCGGGAGCCGGAAGTGGTCGATCTGGCGGAATGTTTGATCGCCATGGGTGCCGACATCCGTGGTTACGGCACGGCCACCATCGAAATCCACGGCGTGGAGCGCCTGCACGGCTGCCATTACGACGTACTGCCTGACCGGGTGGAAACCGGTACCTATCTTGTGGCCGCTGCAGCCACTGGCGGCCGCGTGAAGCTCAAAGACACCCGCGAAGACCTGCTGGAAGCGGTACTGCTCAAGCTGGAAGAAGCCGGCGCCCACATCGAATGCGGCAAGGACTATATTGCCCTGGATATGAAAGGCAACCGCCCGAAAGCGGTCAGCCTGCGCACGGCCCCTTACCCGGCCTTTCCCACGGATATGCAGGCCCAGTTTGCGGCGATGAATGCGGTTGCGGAAGGTACCGGAACCATCGTGGAGACGGTGTTCGAAAACCGCTTCATGCATCTGCAGGAACTGATTCGCATGGGTGCGGATATTGCCCTGGAGGGTAACGCGGCCATCATAAAAGGCGTGGACCATCTGACCGGTGCGCCGGTCATGGCGACCGACCTGCGGGCCTCCGCCAGTCTGGTCATCGCCGGCCTGGTAGCCGAAGGCGATACCATCGTTGATCGCATCTACCACATCGACCGTGGCTACGAATGTATCGAAGAGAAGCTGCAGTTACTGGGTGCCAGCATCCGCCGCCTGCCGGCCTGATACCCGACAACCGGAAGGAAGCATGACAGACTCCATCACCATTGCATTATCCAAGGGCCGAATCCTGGACGAGACCCTGCCGCTGCTCAAAGAAGCCGGCATCGAGCTTGTGGATGACGTAAAAAAATCCCGCAAGCTGGTCTTTCCCACTACGGATCCGGCCGTCCGGGTGCTGATCATCCGCGCCACAGACGTACCCACCTATGTGGAATACGGCGGCGCAGATCTGGGCGTGACCGGCAAAGACGTACTGATGGAGCACGGCGGTGACGGACTCTACGAACCACTGGACCTGAACATCTCCCGCTGCCGCCTGATGACCGCCGGCCGCAAAGGCGAAGCCCCGCCCGGCGGCCGCATCCGCGTTGCCACCAAGTTCGTCAACCTGGCCCGCCGCTACTATGCCGCCAAAGGCCGCCAGGCGGATATCATCAAGTTGTACGGCGCGATGGAACTGGCTCCGATTCTCGGGCTGGCGGACGAAATCGTGGATATCGTCGATACCGGCAATACCCTCAAGGCCAATGGCCTGGAGCCCCGGGATCTGATTGAGAATATCAGCTCGCGGTTGGTGGTGAACCGGGCGTCGATGAAAATGAAGCACGGCAAGTTGAATCCGATTATCGAGCAGATGGCTGCGGCGGTTGAGCGTCGCCGCCAAGGCTGACCTCCTCGTTTCGTTTTCTCTGGCTGGTGGTTTCAAGACGCACTTGTTGCATTTGAGACGCGCCACTGGAGGGGGGAGGGGTTTCCGGAACACGCCCGCAAGTACGTCCCTGTAGGGCTCGGGTCGGGCCATCCCTGGCCCTCCACGGTTCCGGAAACCCCTCCCCCCTCCAGTGGCGCTGATTCGGAGATGCTGCGACAAGTGCTGATTGGGAGTTACTACACCGTTCATCATGCTTCGTCGTTAACGAAAACCGGATAAAGCGGTATACCCGAAAAGCCTGATCGCCACTGATGTGTGGTACCCCTTTCCAAAACCGTCTCTGGCCATGGATGGCCAGAGCCGAGCCCTACATGGACGTACTTGCGGGCGTGTTTTGGAAAGGGGTACCACACAGCAGTGGCAGCCCCGGATCTCTCAGGCTATTAAATCGGAGACAGGCACCTAAACCCCTAAACCGCAGGCTACTAAGCCGAAGGCAAGAACCAAGCGGGAACACCAAACAACGGCATAGCGGAAGCCTGTAAAACAACCGTGTATCATATGGAACCAACCCAAAACCGAAAGCAAACCCGGGAACAGGATCAATGACAAACCTGAGCATCAAACGCCTGACCGCCTCCGACGCGGACTTCAATGCTGAACTGGATCGCCTGCTGGCGTGGGATGACAGCGTGGACCAGCAGGTGAATGAATCGGTGCGTCATATCCTGCACCAGGTGAAAACCCGTGGTGATGCCGCGGTGCTGGAGTTTACCCGGAAATTTGACCGGCTGGCGGTGTCATCGGTGGCGGAGCTGGAGATGAGTTCCGGGCGGTTGCAACAGGCGCTGGCGGCGATTCCGGCGGATCAGCGGGAGGCGCTGGAGAAGGCGGCGGAGCGGGTTCGCACTTATCATGAGAAACAGTTGGCACCGTCCTGGCAGTATCAGGACGAAGACGGCACGGTGCTGGGTCAGAAGGTGACACCGCTGGACCGGGCCGGTTTGTATGTGCCTGGCGGCAAGGCCGCGTATCCGTCGTCGGTGCTGATGAACGCCATCCCGGCCAGGGTGGCCGGGGTCGGGGAGGTGATCATGGTCGTGCCCACGCCGGATGGTGTGGTGAACGACATGGTGCTCGCCGCGGCCGCGATTGCCGGGGTGGATCGGGTGTTCACGATTGGTGGGGCGCAGGCTGTTGCAGCCCTGGCCTATGGAACCGAGACGATTCCCCCGGTGGACAAGATCGTCGGGCCGGGCAATATTTTTGTGGCCACCGCCAAGCGGGAAGTGTTCGGCGTGGTCGGTATCGACATGATTGCCGGTCCGTCTGAAATTCTGGTGATCTGCGATGGTCAGACCGACCCGGACTGGATTGCCATGGACCTGTTCTCCCAGGCTGAACACGACGAGCAGGCCCAGAGCATCCTGATCAGCCCCGACAAGGCATTCCTGGATGGGGTGGAACAAAGCATTGCCAGACTGCTGCCCACCATGGAGCGTTCGGAAATTATTGCCACCTCCATGACTGACCGCGCGGCGCTGATCCATGTGACGGACCTGAAGCAGGCCGCCGAGGTGTCCAACCGCATTGCGCCGGAACACCTGGAACTGTCGGTGGAAGATCCGCAAGCCATGCTGGAGGATATCCGCCACGCCGGGGCCATTTTCATGGGTCGCTATACTGCCGAGGCGCTGGGTGATTACTGTGCGGGCCCGAATCACGTACTCCCCACCTCCGGAACGGCGCGGTTCTCTTCGCCCCTGGGCGTTTACGACTTCCAGAAGCGTTCCTCACTGATCTGCTTTACCCAACAGGGGGCGGATCGCATGGGGCGCGTCGCTTCGGTGCTGTCCCGCGGCGAAGGACTGACCGCCCACGCACGGTCCGCGGAATACCGAATCAAAGACTGACCGGATTAGCTGTACTGGCTGGAGCAGATAAATCATGAGCAAATTCTGGAGCCCGTTGGTGAACGAGCTGAAGCCCTACGTACCGGGCGAACAGCCGAAAATGGCCAACCTCGTCAAACTGAACACCAACGAAAACCCCTTCGGTCCCTCACCGAAGGTGATTGAAGCCATCCGGGCAGAACTGAACGACAGCCTGCGTCTGTATCCGGATCCGGAAGGCGAGGCGCTCAAACAGACCCTGGCGGACTATCACAAAGTACGTCCGGAGCAGGTGTTCCTGGGCAATGGCTCCGACGAAGTGCTGGCGCATATCTTCCACGGCCTGTTCCAGCACGGCAAGCCGGTGCTCTTCCCGGATATCACCTACAGCTTTTACCCGGTCTACTGCGGCCTCTACAAGATCGAGGGCAGGACGGTGCCGCTGAACGGCAACTTTGAAATCAACCCGGAAGATTTCAGTGGCCCCAATGGCGGCATTATCTTTCCCAACCCCAATGCACCAACGGGATGTTTCCTGGGGCTGGAACACGTGGAAACCATCCTCGCCAACAACCCGGATTCCGTCGTGGTGGTGGATGAAGCCTACGTCGACTTCGGTGGCGAAACCGCCATCACCCTGGTCGACCGCCACCCGAACCTGCTGGTCACCCAGACCCTCTCCAAAGCCCGCTCCCTGGCCGGCCTGCGGGTGGGCTTCGCGATCGGTCACCAGGACCTGATCGAGGCACTGAACCGGGTGAAAAACAGCTTCAACAGCTATCCCCTGGATCGCCTGGCCCTCGCAGGGGCCAGGGCTGCCTACGAAGACGAGGCCTGGTTCCGGGAATGCTGCACCAGTGTCATCAGCGAGCGTGAACGGGTGGCTACCGAGCTGGAGTCGCGTGGTTTTGAGGTGCTGCCTTCGAAGGCAAACTTTGTGTTCGCGCGACACGCTTCCGTGGGCGGTGCGGAGCTGGCCTCCGGCCTGCGGGAGCAGGGGATTATCGTCCGTCACTTCGACAAACCCCGGATTGCGGCGTTTCTGCGCATTACCATCGGCACCCCCGAACAGAATGATGCCCTGATTTCCGGAGTTCGTTCGTTGGTTTCCTGACCATTGGCGTCGCCCTCTAGCATGTAGCCTGCTTATTGGGGTGCATTGGCCCGGTGCGGGAAGGCCTTTCCAAAACACGCCCGTGAACCCATCCCTGGGGGGCTCGTATCGCGCCGTCCCTGGCGCTCCACGGTTTTGGAAAGGCCTTCCCGCACCGCGCCTGATCACATCTCAGATATCGCCAGCTATCTGCCCCGTATTGTCTGGTCTATGGCGAACACATTCCTGGCTGCCTACCCGATTCAGGGCTGTTACCATTGATGTTATTGAGACTACTCCATCTGCCGGCGTTATCTGGTATGCCTGAACGATCGGTGGTGGGGAGAGGTTTCCAAAACCGTGGAGGGCCAGGGATGGCCCGACCCGAGCCCTACATGGACGTACTTGCGGGCGTGTTTTGGAAACCTCTCCCCA
>JACIZI010000031.1 GCA_014359475.1 Marinobacter sp.
TGCAACGAAAAAGCCGGGAAATATGAGCCGTTTTCCCACCGGCGCAGTAGATTAGCCTTAAGTCCGACAGGCTGCTAGCAGCCTGTCGGACTTAAGCAATCGTCTCGAGCAAGGTGAGATAAGAAGGTAAATAGCCGCGGAATCCGCGGCAATTCAGCCTTACTTCTTGTTCGCCCGCTTGCGCTCGTTTTCAGTGAGCAGCTTTTTGCGCAGGCGGATCGACTTGGGCGTGACCTCTACCAGTTCGTCATCGTCGATAAACTCCAGGGCCTGCTCCAGGGTGAACTTGATGGGCGGCACCAGGCCGATCACTTCGTCCTTGCCGGAGGCACGCATGTTGTCCAGCTTTTTGCCCTTGGTCGGGTTGATCACCAGATCGTTCTCGCGACTGTGGATACCGCACAATTGTCCTTCATACACTTCCTGACCCGGCTCAAGGAACAGCTTGCCACGGCTTTGCAGGGTTTCCAGAGAGTAGGTCAGCGCCGTGCCATTGGCCATGGAGACCAGCACGCCATTCTGACGGCTGCCCATGGTACCTTCCTTGATCGGTCCGTAATGGCTGAAGGTGGAAGTCAGGATACCGGTACCGGATGTCATGGTCAGGAATGTGTTACGGAAGCCGATCAGGCCACGGGCCGGGATGGTGTAATCCAGGCGCAGGCGACCCTTGCCATCCGGCACCATATTGGTCATTTCGCCCTTGCGCAGACCCAGTTGCTCCATCACAGGCCCCTGGTGCTGCTCCTCGATATCAACGATCAGGTTCTCGTAGGGCTCCTGTCTGACACCGTCGACCTCACGGATCACCACTTCCGGGCGACCTACCGCCAGCTCGAAGTTTTCCCGGCGCATGTTCTCGATCAGTACGGAGAGGTGCAGTTCACCCCGGCCGGAAACCTTGAACTTGTCTGCTGAACCGCCTTCTTCCACGCGCAATGCCACGTTATGAAGCAGTTCCTTCTCCAGGCGTTCCCTGATATTACGGCTGGTGATGTACTTGCCTTCCTTGCCGGCGAACGGCGAGTCATTCACCTGGAAGGTCATGGATACCGTAGGCTCGTCCACGGTCAGGGGCGGCAGGGCTTCGACATTGTTCTGGTCACAGAGAGTGTCAGAGATGAACAGCTGGTCCAGGCCACTGACACACACAATATCCCCTGCCTGGGCTTCATCCACTTCCACACGTTGCAGACCGGAATGGCCCATAATCTTCAGGATACGACCGTTGCGTTTCTTGCTGTCGGCACCGATCGCGGTCACCGGTGTGTTTGTTTTCACCTTGCCACGCAGGATGCGGCCGATGCCGATCACACCCAGGAAGCTGCTGTAGTCCAACTGGGAAATCTGCATCTGGAAGGGGCCTTCCGGGTCAACCGCAGGAGCCGGCACGTGATCCACAATCGCCTGGAACACCGCATTCATGTTGTCGTCCATGGCTTCGTGGTCCATGCCGGCAATGCCGTTCAGGGCGCTGGCAAACACAATCGGGAAATCCAGCTGTTCGTCGGTGGCACCCAGGTTGTCAAACAGATCGAACACCTGATCCACCACCCAGTCCGGCCGGGCACCTGGGCGGTCAATCTTGTTGACCACCACAATCGGGCGCAGGCCGGCATCAAAAGCCTTCTGGGTTACAAAGCGGGTCTGGGGCATGGGGCCGTCTATGGAATCGACCACCAGCAGCACACTGTCAACCATGCTCATTACCCGCTCGACTTCCCCGCCGAAGTCCGCGTGGCCCGGGGTGTCTACGATATTGATATTGTAGTCATGCCACTTCAGAGCGGTATTCTTCGCCAGAATGGTGATACCGCGCTCTTTCTCCTGGTCATTGGAGTCCATAACGCGCTCATTTTCGAGCTCTTTACGGTCCAGGGTGCCGGACTGACGCAGCAACTGGTCGACCAGGGTCGTTTTACCGTGGTCTACGTGGGCAATAATGGCGACATTTCTGAGCTTTTCTATCACAACTGTATCCTGGGGGTATGCAAACGCCTGAGCATTTTCTGATCAGACAAAATTTAAGTGGCGCGAAGTATATAGCAAAGTCCGACTGGTTAATATGAAGATTAACGCCTATCCTGAAAAACCCGGAAAGCACCATTGCCGTGCATTTCAGGCGGTCGCGCACCATAATGATGCACTTCTGTAGTGCACACCCCGGCCTTCGACCGGGCCGGTCGCGCCAAAAAAGCCCGTACGCCCTGATATTGCGCACTCCGGCTTAAAGACAGGAAATCTGGCAAGACTATTGCTTAAACCCAGGCAGCCGATTTTGCAGGTAAGCCTATTCGGCATCTGTTAAGCTGCCGGAACCCGGAAAGACGGCTGGCATTCAGCAAACTACCAGCCCGGCAAAACGAACACAGTCATAACCCGCCCAGCGGGCAAATTACGGAGCATGCATAATGTCCAAGACCCTTGATCTGATCAAAGAACACGATGCCAAATGGATTGACCTTCGGTTTACCGACAGCCGCGGCAAGGAGCAGCACGTCACCCTGCCGGCCACCGAAGTAGACGACGACTTCTTCGCCGAGGGCAAGATGTTCGACGGCTCATCCATTTCCGGCTGGAAAGGCATCAACGAATCCGACATGATCCTGATGCCGGACGACGAGACCTGTGTCCTGGATCCGTTCACCGAAGAAACCACCGTCAACATCACCTGTGACATCGTGGAGCCCTCCACCATGCAGGGCTACGAGCGTGACCCCCGCTCCGTGGCCAAGCGTGCCGAGGAATATCTGAAGTCCACTGGCATCGCCGAAGGCGCCCTGTTTGGCCCCGAGCCGGAATTCTTTGTATTCGATTCCGCCAAGTGGAAGGTCGACATGCAGGGCGCGATGTACGAACTCTACTCCGAGGAAGCGGCCTGGGTATCCGGCGAAGACTTCGACCGCAACAACATCGGTCACCGCCCGGGCGTAAAAGGCGGCTACTTCCCGGTTCCGCCGGTAGACAGCCTGCACGACCTGCGTGGTGCCATGTGTGCCGCGATGGAGTCCATGGGCCTGGAAATCGAAGTTCACCACCATGAGGTGGGTACCGCCGGCCAGTGCGAAATCGGTGTGGGTGCCAATACCCTGACCCGCAAGGCCGACGAAGTTCAGATCCTCAAGTACTGCGTACACAACGTGGCGCATGCCTATGGCAAGACGGCCACCTTCATGCCCAAGCCGGTGGTTGGTGACAACGGTTCCGGCATGCACGTACACATGTCCCTGAACAAGGACGGCAAGAACCTGTTCGCCGGCGATGGCTATGCAGGTCTGAGCGAAATGGCTCTGTACTACATTGGCGGTATCATCAAGCACGCCAAGTCCATTAACGCCTTCACCAACGCCTCCACCAACAGCTTCAAGCGTCTGGTGCCGGGTTTTGAGGCACCGGTCATGCTGGCCTATTCGGCCCGCAACCGCTCCGCGTCGATCCGTATTCCGTACGTCAACAGCCCGAAGGCTCGCCGTATCGAAGTTCGCTTCCCGGACCCGGCCGCCAACCCTTACCTGGCCTTTGCAGCCCTGATGATGGCAGGCCTGGACGGCATCCAGAACAAGATCCACCCGGGCGATGCCATGGACAAGGACCTGTACGACCTGCCGAAGGAAGAAGCATTGAACATTCCGACCGTTGCAGGAACATTCCAGGAAGCCCTGGACTGCCTGGAAGCAGACCACGAGTTCCTGACCCGTGGCGGCGTGTTCACCGAAGACATGATCGCCGGCTACATTGACCTGAAGCGCGGTGAAGTGGAAAAGCTGAACATGACCACCCACCCGGTCGAGTTCCAGCTGTACTACTCCGTATAAGGCACCAGCTTTGCCGGAACCTGAGCCCCGCCCCGTGCGGGGCTTTTTTTGATCCTTGACGAACGGTAAGGTGCGGAGATTGAAAAGCGCGTTGTCGCAGTCGATAATCAGGTGAAACAACTACTCGGGCTGATTCTCCATGACTTCCAGGATTCTTGTGCTCACCGGCATGATCACACTGGCCTCCATCACCGCTCACGGGGAGGTTTATCGGCATGTGGATGCCCAGGGCAATGTCACTTTCTCGGACGAGCCAATGGAGGGTGGCGAAGCCGTCCAGCTCAAACCCGTTACTACCATCACCCTGCCGAAGCCGGAGGACGTGCGGGATGCGCCTGAAGTAATCGAGGAGGCCCGGGAGCAAGGCGAGCGCTATACCAGTGTCTCCATTGTTTCTCCATCCGATGGCGAGGCATTCCATAGCGGAAGTGGTAACATTCAGATTCAGGTTACCAGCACACCGGCACTGCAGCCGGGCCACCGTTACGAGGTCACACTGGACGGCCAACCTGTGGGCCAGAGCACCTCCGGGTCGGTAATGATCAAGCATATTGACCGCGGCACCCACGAAGCGACAGCGCACATTATCAATCGGAACGGTATCCGTATTCGCAGCGGCAATACCATTTCCTTTACCGTTCACCGACCGTCCCGCCTTAACTGATTCGCACCATGCTGGTGCATTCGCACCACAAAAAAGCCATACTCTGACCAGATCCGGGGCGCAAAGGCCGGATCCGGCGGACACTTCCGTTCCCTCTGCACCAATCCATAGCGCCCCGGCAAGGCGTACCAGCCCATGCCCGGCAACAGCGCATTATTTACGCTCCTGATTACAAACTGGTTCGCTTCTTGCTAATCAATCCACGACATGTAAGGGAGCATCCATGGCCACACCCGCGGAATACAAAAATATCCTCGACAGCCTGACCACGGCCGTTCTGGTACTCGGTGAGGGACTCGCCATCAAATACCTGAACCCGGCGGCGGAAAGCCTGTTCGAAACCAGTATCACCCGCAGCCAGGGAAACCCCTTCAGCGACGTGCTGGTGGATTCCCGGGATGCCCTGAAAACCCTTCATGCCGCTGCCGAGAATGGCCAGTCCTACACCCGCCGCGAAGCAGAGTTCTGCCTGCTCAGCGGATCCCGGCTGATGGTGGATTACTCCGTATCGCCAGTAGGCATTGACCCCAATGAAATGCTGGTGGAAATCCAGCCAAGGGACCGGCTACTGCGAATCAGCCGGGAAGAAGACCTGATCGCCCAGCAGGAGACCACGCGCATTCTGGTTCGCGGCATGGCCCATGAGATCAAGAACCCGCTGGGAGGCATCCGCGGGGCCGCCCAGTTGCTGGACCGGGAACTGGCAGGCGATGACCAGCGGGAATACACCCGGGTCATTATTGACGAGGCCGACCGGTTACGCTCACTGGTGGACCGCATGCTGGGGCCGAACAAGGCCCTCAAGCTGGCCAGCACCAACATCCACGAAGTGCTGGAGCGGGTGAAGACGCTACTGGAAGCGGAAAGCCGCGGGCGCATCAAGTTCTGCCGGGACTACGACATCAGCCTGCCGGAACTGCAGGGGGACAAGGAGCAACTGATTCAGGCCTTTCTGAACATTGCCCGCAACGCCATGGAGGCTGCCTTTGAGAACAACCACCCCGGAGAGCCGCCGATGATTACTTTCCGCACCCGGGTACTGCGCCAGTTCACCATTGGCCATATCCGTTACCGGCTGGCCTGTCGGGTGGACGTTATCGACAACGGACCGGGCATCCCCCAGGACCTGCTGCAAAACATCTTCTACCCGATGATCAGCGGCCGGGCCAGTGGCACCGGCCTGGGCCTGTCCATCACCCAGAGCATCATCGGCCAGCACCACGGGCTGGTGGAGTGCGAGAGCGAGCCCGGCAAAACCGATTTCACCGTCTTCCTGCCCCTGGAGGAGAACAAATGAGCCAAACGGCAAACGTATGGATTATTGACGACGATCGCAGCATTCGCTGGGTACTGGAGAAGGCCCTCAGCCAGGCCGATATGGAGCCGAAGGTTTTCGAAACCGGGGAAAGCATTATGGCCCGCCTGTCACAGGACCAGCCGGATGCCATCATCAGCGACATCCGCATGCCGGGGATAGATGGCATTACCCTGCTCGCCAATATTGTCGAGGCGTACCCGGACCTGCCGGTCATCATCATGACCGCCCACTCGGACCTGGAAAGCGCGGTGACCAGTTACCAGACCGGTGCGTTCGAGTATCTGCCCAAGCCGTTTGATGTGGATGATGCCGTTGCCCTGGTCAAACGCGCCGTGGCACACAGCCACGAAAAGCGCGCCAGCAGTGTGCCCCAGGCAGACACCAGCAAGCCCAATACCGAGATTATTGGTGAAGCACCGGCCATGCAGGAAGTCTTTCGCGCCATCGGCCGCCTGTCCCACTCCAACATCACCGTACTGATCAACGGCGAGAGCGGCACCGGCAAGGAGCTGGTCGCCCAGGCCCTGCATAACCACAGCCCCCGGGCCAATCGTCCGTTTATTGCCCTGAACATGGCGGCGATTCCCAAGGACCTGATCGAATCAGAGCTGTTCGGCCATGAGAAAGGGGCCTTCACCGGGGCCGGGGCCGCGCGCCAGGGCCGTTTCGAGCAGGCCAATGGCGGCACCCTGTTCCTGGACGAAATCGGCGACATGCCTGCCGACACCCAGACCCGCCTGCTAAGGGTGCTGGCCGACGGAGAATTTTACCGGGTAGGCGGCACCACCGCCATCAAGGTGGACGTGCGAATCATCGCCGCCACGCACCAGGACCTGGAAAAACTGGTGCAGGCGGGCAGCTTCCGGGAGGACCTGTTCCACCGGCTGAACGTGATTCGGGTGCACCTGCCCAAGCTGGCGGAACGCAGGGAGGACATTCCGCGACTGATGGGCCATTTCCTGAAACGGGCCGCCAAAGAGCTGAGCGTGGAGCCCAAGGTTCTGCGCCAGGAAGCCGAGGAATATCTGACCACCCTGCCCTGGCCCGGCAACGTGCGCCAGCTTGAGAATACCTGCCGCTGGCTGACGGTGATGGCCAGTGGCCGGGAAATTCATATCGACGACCTGCCGCCGGAGTTGCTGGAGCAGGCAGAGACGCCCGCCACCGGCCAGACCTGGCAGGAAGGCCTGAAAAACTGGGCAGAGCAAGAGTTGAGGCGCGGCCACAAGGGTATTCTGGATACGGCCGTTCCGGAGTTCGAAAAGATCATGATCGAGACCGCCCTCAAGCACACCGGCGGGCGGCGGCGGGATGCCTCAATCCTGCTGGGCTGGGGAAGGAATACCCTGACCCGCAAGATCAATGAACTGGGGCTGGATCATCCGGAGATAGAGGAACACTGATCCGTTGGCCTCCCGCACCGGATGTCGGCCAATTCCGTTGCGAACCGGGGCCAGGCGGCTCACTACACTTGCAAGCTCACTCCCCAGTGTGAGCCAATACAAAACGATAGACAAAGCCGATGGACACAACAACCTTCGATTTTCAACCTGGCCGTTTGAAGGAACGAGTTCAAGGGACCGCCTCAGCATGTGAATAACAGGAACTGACACCGGGCTTAAGGGTTTTCAGAGGAAAATCTCGCAGCAAGGTTTTTATATCGGGATAAACTAGCTGCCAATCAGTATAGAAAATAGCATCGATAAAAAGCCTCCAAGCCCAAAATCAAGGGGCTTGAAGGTCATTTCCCGGATTATAAATCAGGCTTCCCTTTATCAGGTAAACGCTAGAAGGGAATGTCGTCGTCAAAATCATCCACCGGTTCCGGCATACCACCGCCCTGCTGGCCCTGGTTGTAGCCACCGGCCGGGGCGTTCTGGTTCTGACCACCCTGCTGGGAGGGTTGCGGCTGCGACTGGGGCGCCCCGGCGGGCTGTTGGGACTGATAGTTGTTGTCGCCACTACCCCGGCTGTCGAGCATCTGCATCTGGCCGTTGATGTCGACCACCACTTCCGTGGTGTAACGGTCCTGACCGTCCTGGCCCTGCCATTTACGGGTCTGCAGTTTGCCTTCGATATAGACCTTGGAGCCTTTACGCAGGTACTGGCCCGCCACCTCGGCAATTTTCCCGAACATGACAATGCGGTGCCATTCGGTCTTGGGAACCATCTGACCGGTCTGCCGGTCCTTGTAGCTCTCATCGGTTGCCAGACTGAGGTTGACCACCGCATTACCGTTGGGGGTATAGCGGGTTTCCGGGTCCTGCCCCAGGTTGCCGATCAGAATTACCTTGTTTACGCCTCGTGCCATGATTTGCTCCTGACTCACTTGCTCATTGACCCCGGACTTCCCTGCCGGGATCGGGTTAACCGGTACCAGCCTGCCGGACAAACGACATGTCCGCAAGCTGCTGCTCATCAAATTGCTGCTTGTCGACTTTGAGATAGGCGGTGCGTGCCTCCCCGACAATCACTACGTCCCGCACGCCGGGCAACCGGCGCAAGGCAAGATCCACCTCATCAAAGCTCTGCCAGCCCTGTTGCAACTGTACCACGAAACTCCTGGTGTAACCCGGGCTGGGCATGGTCAGTGCCACCAGCAGCCAGACGGCAATCACCGCCACCATAAACCACATGACGCCGTTCGCGCCCTGGGTTTCCAGCAGCAGGCCACCGATGCTGCCACCCAGAAACGCACCACTGAACTGAGAAGTGGAATACACGCCCATGGCGGTGCCCTTGCTGGCTGCCGGGGCTTCCTTGCTGACCAGTGACGGAAGCGATGCTTCCAGCAGGTTAAACGCCATGAAAAAGAAGAACAGCGCCCCCCAGGCCAGCCAGAAGCTGGAGCCGACTCCGGTCAGCCCGGCCACGGAAAGCCCCAGCAGCAATACCGCTCCGGCGAAGACCGGCTTCATCCTGCGGTACTTCTCGCCAATGATAATGAACGGCACCATGGCGAAAAAAGAGGTGACCATCACGGTCAGGTAGAACCACCAGTGATGGGCCGATGGCATGGACAGCTGGTTCTGCAGCAGCGAGGGAACCACCAGGAATACCGCGGTCAGCACCAGATGCAGGGCGAAGATGCCGAAATCCAGACGCAACAGGCGGCCGTTGCGCAGCACCTGGCCCAGCATCCTGCCGGCAGGATGAGTGTCAGCGCTGATCACCCGGCGTTGCGGATCTGGCACAAGGCGCCACACCACCAGCATCGCCAGACCACCGAGGATGGCAGTCGCGAAGAAGATGCCGGAGAGACCAAACAGGGAACCCAGCAACGGCCCCAGTACCAGGGACAGGGAAAAGGACAGGCCGATGGATATGCCGATGGTCGCCATGGCCTTGGTGCGCTGCTCTTCCCTCGTCAGATCACTGAGCAGTGCCATCAACACGCTGGCCACCGCCCCGGCCCCCTGAAGAATCCGACCGAGAATCACAACGTATATGGAATCGGCGGCTCCTGCCAACAGGCTGCCGGCACAGAACAGCGCCAGACCAATGTAGATCATCCGCTTGCGGCCAACGCGGTCTGACAAGAGCCCGAACGGGATCTGCAGCAGGGCCTGGCTCAGCCCGTAGGCTCCGATCGCGAAACCCAGCAGAGCAGGCGTAGCCCCGACCAGGTCTTCTCCGAGCAGCACGAACACGGGCAACACCATGAACAAACCCAGCATGCGAGTGGCATAGACGGATGCCAGAGCAGCTACTGAGCGCCTTTCCAGTGTGTTCATAGCAGGAACTACCTCGGGTTGCCGGGCACCATGGGCCGGAACAATGAAACTTGAAAACGGCGACATATTGTATCAGATGCCCTCGGGGCATGGGCATACGCACTGCCAACTCTTTCACGCCCCGGGGCATTAGCCGGTATACTGGGCGTTTCTATTCTCCGAGCGAGGTTTTAATGGATCATATCCAGATCAAGGGCGCACGCACGCACAACCTGAAAAACTTCGACCTGGATATGCCCAGGGACAAGCTGATCGTGATTACCGGCCTGTCCGGTTCCGGCAAGTCCTCCCTGGCCTTTGACACACTCTACGCCGAGGGTCAACGCCGTTACGTGGAATCTCTCTCCACCTACGCCCGGCAATTCCTCTCCATGATGGAGAAGCCGGACGTGGACCATATCGAGGGGCTGTCACCGGCCATCTCCATCGAACAGAAGTCCACCTCCCACAACCCCCGCTCCACCGTGGGCACCATCACCGAAATCTATGATTACCTGCGGCTGCTGTTCGCCCGCGCCGGCGAGCCCCGCTGCCCGGACCACGACGAGCCCCTGGAAGCCCAGACCGTGAGCCAGATGGTGGACCAGGTTCTGGCCATGCCCGAAGGCAGCAAGCTGATGATTCTCGCGCCGGTGATCCGTGACCGTAAAGGCGAGCATGTGCAGGTGATCGAGAACATGCGCAGCCAGGGTTTTATCCGGCTACGCATCGACGGTCGGGTCTATGACATCGACGACCTGCCGGACCTGGACAAGAAGCGCAAGCACCAGATCGACGTGGTGGTGGACCGGTTCAAGGTCAAGGAAGGGCTGGAGCAACGCCTTGCAGAGAGCTTTGAAACCGCTTTGGCCCTGGCGGACGGCATCGCGCTGGTAGCCCCGATGGACGGTGAAGGCGAAGAAACCACCTTTTCTTCACGCTATGCCTGTACCCACTGCGGCTATTCCCTGAGCGAACTCGAGCCCCGGATCTTCTCCTTTAACAACCCCGCCGGAGCCTGCCCCACCTGTGATGGTCTGGGGGTAAAACAGTTTTTTGATGCGGAGAAAATCATCCAGCACCCGGAGGCCAATCTTGCCGCCGGCGCCATCAAAGGCTGGGATCGCCGTGCTGTTTACTACTTCCAGATGCTTAACAGCGTCGCAGCCCACTATGGCATCGACCTGGATACACCCTGGCGCGACCTGCCCGAAGATTTCCGCCAGACACTCCTGTACGGATCCGGCGGCGAGGACATCACCTTCAGTTATGTCAATTCCCGTGGGCACATTATGGAGAAGTCCCATCCGTTCGAGGGGATTATTCCGAACCTGGAGCGGCGCTACCGGGAAACCGAATCCCAGAGCATGCGCGAGGAGCTGGCCCGCAACCTGAGCCAGCAACCCTGCACCGCCTGCCACGGTACGAGGCTGCGAAAGAGCGCTCGGCATGTATTTATCGAGGAACGAAATCTGCCGGCGATCACCCACCTGCCGGTAGGCGAAGCCCATGATTACTTCGAAAAACTGACCCTGCCGGGGCGGCGCGGCGAAATCGCAGAAAAGATCCTCAAGGAGGTCCGCCAGCGCCTCCAGTTTCTGGTGAATGTGGGGCTGGAATACCTGACCCTGGAGCGCAGTGCTGACACCCTCTCCGGCGGTGAAGCTCAGCGCATTCGCCTGGCCAGCCAGATCGGTGCCGGGCTGGTGGGGGTGATGTACATTCTTGATGAGCCCTCCATCGGCTTGCACCAGAGGGATAACGACCGGTTGCTGGCCACCCTCACCCATTTGCGGGATCTGGGCAATACCGTCATTGTGGTGGAGCATGACGAGGATGCCATCCGGGCCGCCGACCATGTCATTGATATTGGGCCGGGCGCAGGCGTACATGGCGGTCAGATAATTGCCCAGGGCACCCCGCAACAGATCATCGACACACCCGACTCCCTGACCGGCCAGTATCTGAGCGGCGCGAAGAAAATCGCCGTACCTGAAAAAAGGCACACTGGCAACGGCAAGCAACTGGTGTTGACCGGCGCCCGGGGCAACAACCTGCAGGATGTCACCCTGACCCTGCCATTGGGCGTGATGACCTGTGTGACCGGCGTATCCGGCTCCGGCAAATCCACCCTGATCAACAGCACACTCTATCCGGTCGCCGCCGCCAGACTGAACAAGGCCACCAGCCTGAACCATGCCCCCTACGATAAGCTCACGGGGCTGGAGCATCTGGACAAAGTGATCGACATAGATCAAAGCCCGATCGGGCGGACCCCGCGTTCCAATCCTGCGACCTATACCGGCATCTTCACCCCGATCCGGGAACTGTTCGCCGGCACCCAGGAAGCCCGTTCACGGGGCTACAAGCCCGGGCGCTTCAGCTTCAATGTCAAGGGCGGCCGCTGTGAGGCCTGCCAGGGTGATGGCATGATCAAGGTGGAAATGCACTTCCTGCCGGACGTCTATGTCCCCTGCGATGTATGCAAGGGCAAGCGTTACAACCGGGAAACCCTGGAAGTACGCTACAAGGGCCTGAACATTCATGAAGTGCTGTCAATGACTGTGGAAGAAGCCCGGGAGTTTTTCGACCCGGTACCGTTCCTTGCCCGCAAACTCCAGACCCTGATGGACGTGGGCCTCTCCTATATACGCCTGGGCCAAAGCGCAATCACCCTTTCCGGCGGTGAGGCCCAGCGAGTGAAGCTGTCGAGAGAACTGTCCAAGCGGGATACCGGCAAGACGCTCTACATCCTCGACGAGCCCACCACCGGCCTGCATTTCTACGATATCCAGCAGCTGTTGAACGTCCTCGAGCGGTTGCGGGACCACGGCAATACCGTGGTGGTCATCGAGCACAACCTGGATGTTATCAAGACCGCGGACTGGATTGTCGATCTCGGGCCGGAGGGTGGTTCCGGTGGCGGTCAGATTATTGCAACGGGGACACCAGAGCAGGTTGCTGAGGTGAGCGTGTCGCATACCGGGCAGTACTTGAAGGGAGTCTTAGCTAAGGACCGGAAGTGACAGCGGGAGAGACCTCAGTCGAATGGCAATTGAGTCTGGTGCGAGTGGCCCTGCACCAGAATGCACAAAAAAAGGGCGCGTGCTTTATTTAGGTCATCGTTTTTAATCGGCCTGTTTTACAGGATATTGTTTTTAAAGGTGTATTCTTTTGGCAAGCAGCTTGCTTCTTATTTGGTAGTTATGACACCAAAGGAGCAAGCCGATGGACTGGAATTCGGTCACAGGAAACAGCATTCGCTCCACTTCAGCGTTTCGCCCTGTTATCAAACGGCCGAAACGGCTGCTGCAGAATCACGACAATCTTCTGCACTATATCCAGATCGGCTTGAGCATCCTGATTTCGACCGTAATGATGTTCGCGCTCGCCTGGTGGCGGGATGGGTTGATTCTCGAACATTACCGTTCACTGGCGGTCATCTCTGGTCTGCTGATCCTGGTGATTTACGAGTGGCGCGGCGTCTATCGCAGATTCTCCGGTCGTATTGATACCTGCCTGCGTCTGGCGCGATCCTGGCTTCTGGTAACGGCCTTGACCATTGTGGCCACCTTTCTTACGAAGACCGGCAACGATTTCTCACGCATGGTCATCCTTGGCTGGGGTGCGGCAGGTTACATCGCGCAGGTCATTGCCTACCTGTTGTCGTTCAAACTGTCGCAACGCTATCGCTATCATCGCAAGCAGCCAATCCGTGCGGTCGTACTCGGGTCTTACTGGCTGGCCGAACATCTTGTTGAAAGCATCACCAGCAACGAATGGATGCCCGACCGGGTTATCGGTGTCATAGACGACAATAGAGACGGTCTGAAAGGATGGACACGTGACCCGGTTCCCTACTTGGGAGACTTTGACGAACTGGGCTCCACCCTTCAATCTAGGGAGATAACCCGCGTTTACATCGCGCTGCCCATCACCTGCTCTGCCACCATTGAAGAAATTTGCAGAAAGCTGGCTGACATTCCCGTAGATGTGGTCTGGGTGCCGGATATTTTTGCCATGCGCCTGCTCAACCATTCCGTGAAAGAGCTCAACGGCCTGCCGCTGATATCACTGTCAGAAAGCCCCCTGGTCTCCCAGTCCCAGGCTCTCGCCAAAAGTGTTGTTGACAAGGTGTTCGCCTTGCTTGCTCTGGTCCTTCTCAGCCCATTCATGATGGTGATTGCTTTCCTGGTGAGGCACGAATCACCCGGGCCAATACTCTTCAAGCAAAAACGCCACGGCTGGGATGGCAGGATCATCGAAGTCTGGAAATTCCGGTCCATGTATATGCACGTTGATGACCGTGTTCGTCAGGCCACCAAGAACGATGAACGGATTACCCGGATCGGACGCTTCATTCGGCGCACCAGCATTGACGAGTTACCCCAGTTATTCAATGTGCTTCAGGGCACCATGTCCCTGGTGGGACCGCGCCCCCACGCCATTGCCCACAATGATCTCTATACCAAAAAGATCCAGTCCTACATGCTGCGCCACCGCATCAAACCGGGAATGACGGGTTTGGCCCAGATCAACGGCCTGCGGGGCGAAACCGATACGCTCGAGAAGATGCTGCGGCGGGTGGAACTGGACCTGGAATACATCAATACCTGGTCCATATGGGCGGATATCAAGATCCTGGTCAAGACGCCCTTCTCGCTGTTCTCGGACACAGCCTATTGATGTGGCGGTCACCGATTCCTCTATTGCTCTGCCTGATGGTTAAAACACTGGCCGCCGAGGCGGATGATAACCTATCGGCAAGGGCCAGTATCAATCACACTTGGGACAGCAACTATGACCGCTCCCCAGACGCCTTCTCCGAGCAAATCACCGAGGCCAGCCTGGGTGCCGGTATCAGAAAGTCCATTCGTCGTCAGACCCTGAGCGCCGGTATCGGCGCTTCTCGCTACCGCCACCGGCATAGGGATTTTCTGGACGCAACACTTTATCGCGGCAGTCTTCGTTGGCAGGGGGAGTTTGGCAGCCGGATCTCGTTCACTTTGCTATGGGACTACCGCGACCGGTTGGCGGACCGGTTGGACTTTGCCGGCAGAGACATCATTAATCGTGACGAGAAAAAAGCGTCCTTTAACTACGCGGTTTACGCCGGATGGTCATTGGTCGGTGGTGTTCGGGATGCCGAACAGACGCACTCGAATGAAGATCGTCAGTCTCTGGACTTTGAAGAATATGACTTCAACGCCGGAGTACAGTACCGGTCCGGTCGAGGGTCGAGGGTCACGCTCCGGTATACTGGTGGCGAGCGCCACTTCTCCAATCCCGCTAGCGATAGTTTGTCTGCCACTGGCGCACGAGGAGACCTGGATTATGATTACCAGCGCCTGGACTTTGAGACTGAATGGCAGGTCACCGGCAAAACCCGGGTAACCGGCACTATCGGTCATTTTGACCGGGATGGCGAGATCAACTCCGGTAAAGGCCTTAAGGCGAGCCTCCAGACCGACTGGCAGGCCACTGAAAAAACCATATTAAATCTGACGTTCGGATACGACGAGCCCGCCGTGGGTGAGGACTCAACCAACCCCAGCGAAATCCGGCGCCTGGGTGCTTCCGCATCCTGGCAGTGGACCGAAAAGATCACCCTCAATACCTCAGCAAAAGTGGAGCTAAAGCAATTCAATGATCGCTTCGCGCGCGTTCCCCGGGACGAAGAAATTTACTACTGGCGACCGGTGGTGCTCAACTACACCATAACCGATATGATCAGCATGCGCTTGGCCAGCGGCTTTCAGCAACGCAAATCACCAATCGAAAGCCTCAACTACACTGCGCGGGAACTTTCGCTCGGTCTCTCTGGCCAATTTTAGGGAGCAAGTAGCAGATCATGCCCACCAGGCTCAGCGCCGGCACGCTGAGATATTCAGGCACGTCGTCCGGGTAGCGGGTCGCCCCCGGCCATCATCTATGGTTATTGAGGCAATAAAAGCGGGGATGACCGGGATAATGACGCGGCGGCCCCGCTCTGCGAAAACCCGCCTGGCTCAGGTAAACAGGTTCAGGTAGAAACAGGTAGATGCAAAGGTCTCAGATCCTGAACAATCGCCTTGTCCGGCCCTGCATTGGTGATGAGCTTGCCGATATCCACCGGTATTAGGGCAAACCCAACCAGCCCGATCTCAACGGGACTGAGCAGTCTCGAAATCATCACGAAAACGATGACGCCGGTGATACTGGTGGCGGTGGCACCAATGCTCATCCAGAGTGTGCTGGAGCCCAACCGCTTTTTAAGCGCTCATTTCCTTTCAGCCTCCGGGCGACTCATCGTGTTCGGTTTGACCCGAAACAACTGGCGTTAGCGATATTTCACCCGTTGATAGTTGAGTAGCGTCCTTCGACCAGCACCAAAAATACTTTTTGGGGACAGCCGACTCGGTGCAACGCCGCCGGTGCCGGGTTTTATTTCATTGTGTTCGATATTGCTGCTGAAACGCTGGTTATCCGGATTCAGAAACTTGTCCTGAATGCACGGGGCAGGCGAACACTGAGCGATATTCAGTGGTGGAGATAATACCGGCTCCTCAACACAGTAAAGCATAACATCAACGGGCTGATGACGCTCTGGAGGAACGTCAACAAGTCTCTGGGCTGCTTCACGGGTGATCAGGTAGGCGCCGGCACACCAGGTGGTCGATAGTACGGTATTGAAATCGCGCTCCTCGAACGATGCCAACTTGTGCTTGCCCAGTCTCACCCGATTTGTGGAGGGTTCAAGGCGAATGAGGTCGGTACCCGCCGGCACCCAGGAGTCGGTTCTTAGAAGTGACTGCAACCCATCGGAAATATGCAGATCATCCTCGAAGACGGCGCAGACCGGTTGATCGCCGCTGGCAATGGCCTCCCAGGCCAGCCGATGGCTAAGCAGACAGCCCATCTGACCCCGCATCCATCCTTTTTTGTGATCCCGGGGACGGGCGTTCTTGAACGCCTCATAGTCGGTTTCCGGCATCTGATGGCCATCTACCCCCGGAATCCGCTCGTATTCGAGCCCCAGCCTGTCGAACTGTTTTTTAAAGGATTGCAGACGATCACTGTCTTTACTCATATTAATAACATAAGACTTAATCACGGGCTCCCTCCTTCTTCTACAGGTCAAATCATATGCTGGCCAGATCTGTCAGGGACGCCAGCCAGGTGGTCTTTCCATTTACGAACGAAGACGACTGACGCAGCGCGCCAAGAAAAGAGCCATATCCAGTGTGTAGCGACGCATCAGGCGAGTGGGTTCGAGACTCAACCGGAACGCCCATTCCAGGTGCATGCGACGAAGAAACCGGGGCGCGCGGGGCACATTGCCCGCAAGAAAGTCCAGTAACGCGCCCACACCGATCAATAGCCGGGCCTGCAGTCGGCCCCGGTACGCCAGCACCCACTGCTCCTGCAAAGGATTCCCCAGAGCCACCAGCACCACGTCTGCCCCGGATTCATTGATGGATCGAATTAGCGCATCGTTATCCCGGCTGTATCCGTCACAGGTACCAACGACTCGGACGTGTTTTTCCCTGAGCTTGTCTGCTGCCCGTTCCGCAATGCCAGGTTTGCTGCCAAACAGATAGACGCCCCAGGGCCGGTCACTGACTCGGGCATTATGAGCGAGTAAGGCGGGAGTGTAATCCGTACCATTGAGATTTTCGGGGAAACTGCGGCGGTGAATCAGCCAACTGGCAATATTCATGGCAATGCCATCGTTGACCAGGATCACATCCGGACCATTCAACTCGTCTCTAAAGCTGTCGCATTTATTCACCAGATTGCTGTTCACGAAAAAAAGCGAGATCTGCCTGTCCGTCTCCACGGCAGTAGAAATACGGCGCGTAAGGGAACGGTATGTCAGCGCCCTGACCCTCAGGCCACCGAGGGGGAGCATCGTCTTGTCGTCTGCTACAGCCATGCTCACACCCCTTCCCGCATGCGGGTATCATCATACTTCTGAGGATGAAGAATTCGATCCGTTACCGCCCCCCAGTCCAGATGCCGGCAGGAAGGCCGGTGGGGCGCTTCCATCGCCTGGAGAATCGCCCGCTCAATAGACGCACCATCACCCGGGGTGTAGCCAATGCGGCTGTTGTAGTCCCCGACCACCGCCCAGGGACACACCGCCGGAAGCCCCAGAAAATCGTATTGCATGAGTTTCATGGAGGTGTCCGCCAGATAATCGGGAACCTCTGCGCCTCTATAAGGTGCGATACCGAAGGTGGCATGCTTGAGATAGCGGATGGTGTCGCTGTGGGGCATTTCCTCATACAGGGTAACGTTAGGGCCAAAGGCATCAGACATGGGCTGACCACATCCAATGATATGGAAATGGATGTAGGGAAACTGCCTGGATGCGACGACAAAAAAGTCCGCATCAAACAGCATCGAGCCCACCGATACCGCATGGATCCCCGGTCCATACGGAGAGGCGCCAGCATTAGTCGCCAGGGAGCGATCGATGCCATGGGGAATAAAGCGAAGATTGGCCCCCCCGGGCATCGTTTTCTGCAGTGCTTTTGAGGGCAGGCAGATGGTCGTCATCGCCGGTGCTACGCGCTGGAACGTCTGTTTGATATAGTCAGCGGCGTTGATGGTATCGAGTGCGTCAGAGGCGATATAAACGGTCTGTGCTGATGGATTTAGATATTTCGCCATGTCAAAGAAGATGGGTGCGATACCGCTTTCAAACAGGATAACATCGGCTTGAGCCATCCATTTCCGTAGGGTCGCGCCTGCACTGCTGATATACCACCGAAAAAACAGGGCTTCCGCGGGGCGCAGAAATGGCTTGCGTATGTTGATCGGATGCAGCAGCGTCTTCCACAGGTAGCAGTCCACACCCTCATGCTGCTCGACCCGGTTGGCCCGGGCGTCGAGGCTCAGGCGCGGATCGCCGGTGTATCGTGACAAGCGGCTGTAACGCAGGGAAAAAAAACGGGCGTTGCCCTGCTTTGCCAATTCGCGGGTGATGAAATGAACACGGGCTTTGCGCGGTGAACGATAGTCATGGGCAGATAACATAAGGTAGTTCGGCACCCCGTCACCTGTCTCAGCATTTGACCGCTCTGGCGTCGAACTTGTGCCCTGCGTTGCCGGTTTCTCTGGTATCATCGTTGTACCCTCGGGTCAATTCATCAGTCTGGTTAACCATCTATCTTTAAATTACCTGGCGGCATCGGAGGACAGTCTTCCTGCCTTCTTTCCCCGCATTGTTTCGCGCTCAGATACGGTGCCACGACCTCCATTTGAGCAGCATCAGAGCCGTTTTTCGGCGCAATGGACAGAGGATAGCCCCCCCACCAGGCGCCACCGGCCCAGTAGGTCCAGCCCCGCCATACGTTGCTGTCTTCCATCAGTGACAGCATTCTGTCCAGGGAGGCAAGACATGTATCACTTTTTGGTACGCCGAACTCACCGAGGAATAATTGTTGGTCATTGTCCTGGGCCCACTTTTCGATCGATGCAAACATGCCATTGAAATGGGCAGGTTCGTGGCAGGTATTTTTGGTGCCGGAATAGTATTGATCCGCATACTGATGAACCTGCAGTACCGTGCGCCCGAGGGGATCACTGAAATCAGCGAAGGTTCCGGAATTACTGGCTCCCGAGATGGTCTTGCTCCATTCGTGCACGCCGCTCCAGCGACCGCCTGAAACAAATATAAGCTGGTCAGCACCGGCCTCGCGCAGGGCGTTCACCGTACTCTGGGCAACCTGTCCCCAGAAGGCGATGTCCAGCGTGAACGGCTCGTTCATCAGGTCGAGAACCAGATACCGGGGATTATCAAGGGCATCAGCAATGCGCAGCCACAGATCGTGAAAAGCCTCGACCGGCACTTCAGCTGAACCAATAGGCATGTCGTTATACGTGCCGTAATTGTGGATATCGAGGATCAGACAGATTCCACGCTCTCTTGCTGCGGCCAGTGTTTTGCCTATGGCTGCCATTTCCTGCTCATTGAGTTCTGCGAACAGCTCTCGCTGCACGCGCTCCCAGCGCACCGGCAGACGAATTGCGTTGACACCTTTATTGGCGTAGTAATCCATTTCACCGTTACTGGGATAGGTGTAGTCCTTGTACATGACACCGGGCCGCTTAGCGCCATTGAATTCCGCGCCCGCCAGGTTCACGCCGCGCAGATCCTGATTCTCGAGGCAGACCGCGAAGACCGGCAGGCTGCATAGTGACAGCATTAACCCCGCCAGCCGGCTGGTAATCTTTAGGCGGCCCAACTGCGCCCGCTTACTCTCATTTTCGTACATAGTCAGTCACCCAGTTGCCGGTATATATCGAAGTAATCCTGCACAATTCGCGGCCAGCCGTAGCGATCCGCAAAGGCCTCTGCTGCCGAGCGACGTGCGCTCGCCGAATCCTGCCCGTGTTTGTGGAGATCAATCAGGTTGCCGGCGCCAGTGTTCACTGCCGTCCGGTCCACCATCAGCCCGATGCCGCTTTCTTCCAGGAGCCGGCGAAACGGCGGAATATCGCTCAACACGGGTGTGAGCCCCGCACTCAGCGCCTCGATAGCTGCCAGGCCGAAGCCCTCATGGCGGGACAGGCAGAGAAAGTAACTGGCGTTGCCAATCAACGCCCGCAGCCGTTCATTGGATGGATTCGGGGCGATGATGACCGAATTGGCAAGACCCCGGTCCTGGGCTTCCCGCTCAAGATCCCGCGCACTGTAATCATATTCGCGTCCGGCGATAATGAGTCGCCAGCCTTCATCCCCGCCGTTTAGCGCCCGCAGGAAATCCAGTGATTCCAGCAGCCCCTTATTGGATGACCATCGCCCGAAATAGATCAACGTCCTGCGCAATGCCGTGCTGGCACAATCAGCATACTTGCCCGTGTCGACACCATTCTCGATCACAGTGAGCCGCGACGGCGCCACCACGCGACCGAACAATTTGCCGTCGTTCTCACTGGTGGCAATAATCCGGTCGTAAGCAATTGACGAGGCGCGGGTTATCGTCTGGAACCAAAGCTGCTTGAGCCGGCTGGCAAACGCCGTGTGAAAAAAACCACCGTGGGTCGATAGCAACAGGGGTCGACGGTGAAGGCATTTTGTGGCTGCCAGAAAGTCGTAGAAAAAGTCGACACCATGAACATGGATGGCATCCGCGGCCCTGACTTCACGCAGGATGCGCGGACAGAGCGGATACCGGCTGGAGCCAAAATAAGGCAGCCGAGTGACATGCACGCCCTCCATTTCCTCTTCATAAGGAAGCGGGCTCTCTCCTTGGCGAAAAAGTCTGTCCAGGGTGATGACTCTTGGCTTTACACCCGATTGCGCCAACTGATTCGCCGCAATATTGCGCACGACATCTTCCATTCCACCCACCGAAGGCGAGTACTGCCGCACCACATGAGTAACGTTGATCATCGTGGGTTAACCTCCGACTGCATGAAAGGGGACACGGAGGCGATGCCGTGTCGCTTACGGGCCCGGACTCCCAGGGATGCCCACGCCGTCTCACGGCTCTCCATCGGGTGCTTCATGACCACACCAAACAGAAACCACAACGGCCCTGCGGTTTTCATGGCAAACAGCGAACTGCCGCTGACGCACAGGATCAGGGCGATATAGATACCGGCGTAGCAACGAAAACGACGGGCCTGGTCGTCGGGGGCGGGAATCAACCAGAAAACCAGCCAGAGAGCCATTACCAGGACCAGCCCGAATCGGGCAAACGAATAGGCATAGCCCTGGTCCGGGAAACCGTCGCGGTTGCCGAAACCCAGCAACGTATCAACATCAAAATCGACCAGACTGCGACCACTGGATGCCAGCCGGCCAAGATAGTCGTCCCCCTGGATACTGAGTCCAAAAACGCCAAGCCCCACCAGAACCCCAACCAGAAGCAGTGGCAGCAGGGCTGGCAGGTATGCGGCCCAGCCATTCAACAGCAGGCGAGCCACCACCAGAGCCCCCACCGAAAGCAGTGCGAAGCGTGAGTCGGCGAGCACAATCAGTACCACCGCAGCGCCGATAAATAACAGGGTGAGATTGAGCTGACTTCGATCCTTGGCCAGGCCCCAAGCTGCGATGATCGTTGCAAAATTACCCATGGACACCGGCTCCAGGAATACCGACGATACACGGTGGCTGTCGAGGAGCCCCGGCAACAGGGTCCGGCCAATGCCCGGAGGCCGGATACCGTTCATCTGCAGGCGGCTGTCCCGCTGGTATTCAGTGATTTCCTGAAGGCCCCCGGTATTGACGTAATAGGCGAAAATATTGAAGACCCGGGTGTACAGATTAAGGGCAAGGAGTTCCAGGAAGGCAAAGAACAGCACAACCCCAACAATGACCGCTATTGCCTTGTCGATCCCGCCAGGATTGCCAGCGTTACGACCCGCCCAGTAGAAACACAACGGAATCAGCAAATCGCGGAAGGCCTTGACGTCCAGGCCACCGCCCAGAAGGGCCAGCAGGCATAGCATCCCGCCGCTTAACGCTGCCAGGATCACCACACCGGGCAAGACCCGCGGCAGAATCAGGGGCAGGCAGGCAATTAGTATCAGAAACTCCGACGCCGCAATAAGCGCTCTGGAGACAGGCAATCCCAACGTGTTAAGCGCACACAGGACCGCTTGATAAACGACGGTACTGCCAAGCACCAGGAGAATCAGTCGGAACTGCCGCGAGTCCTCCACCGTGTTCTGCATTGATCGAGCACCTCTTTCAAGTTGCAGGGTGATCCCCAATCATTCGTCCATGGTCGCACCGGCTCACTGAGAAAGCGTCACCCCCAACACGCTGACCCCCACGTCCTGCAGGCGACGGCAGGCGGCATCCAGCTTACGCATTGACGTGACGTTTTCCTGGGCCACGAGCAAGGCAGCTCCAGCGCGGTTAGCCACCAGTTGCGCGTCCAGATTGGTATCGAGAGACGGTGTGCTGGCAAGAATCACGTCAAACTGATCGGCCAGTGTCGCCGTCAGGTCCCGGTAGCGATTGTTTGCCAGCAACTCCTGGGGATTGGGGGCCGTCGTGCCCGCATTCAGTAGCCACAATGAATCAAGCGGGGCACAAAGCTGCGGATGAAACTCGGCCCGTGCTGCCAGGATGTCGGATAAGCCTAGACGATTGGCACGGCCAAAAAGACGATGCAGGGAGGGTACGCGCAGGTTACAGTCCATCAGGAGTGTCTTGGCACCGAGCTGGGAGAACACGATCGCCAGATTGGCAACCAACGCGCCCGATTGATCCGCATCATCGGTGCTGACAAGCGGCAGAATACGCCTGTCCGGCCGGTCGAAATAGCGCAGCATGAGCTCACTGCGCAACCCGCGCAATGCCTCTGCCCGCCGACTCTGCGGTCGCAGAGCTGCGGTCAGCGAACGGTCCAGTCTAGTGCCGGATAGCGGGGCGACGGGATAGGAAAACTGCTCCGCAAGTGCCATTTTGACATCGTCAGCAGAAACCAGTCGCAACTTGATGGCCGCTTCTCCGAAACGCAGCTTTAGCTTTTCCTGAAGCCGGACCACGCGGTCAATATCGTCGGCCGAGAGCTTACCGTTGCTATAGAGTACTCGCCCGATCTGGCCACTTTTTGCCAGGGTACGCCTGGTTGCCTCAGAAGTATCATGGTTTTCAAACGCAAATGGAGGCTGGTACTCGTTCATGGTATCCCTCAATTCTAGATCCAATGCCTTCGATCAGTGGGCAGGTAAGCCAGCACGGGGAGTCCCAGCGCATCCTCCAGGTCAGACCCGCTACGCACGCGACGGTTCACCAACTCCAGTATGAGGGCAAGCCCAATGCCCATAAGCAGACCCAGGGCGGCAGCGATTACCAGATTGAGCTTGACGTTCGGACCAGAGGGAGTTGAGGGCACGGTAGCGGCATTCAGGACAGCAATGCGGGTTTCGGCAAGTCGACTCTCCAGACGACTGGATGACGCCTGGTTCGCCGCCGCATTGTAGGCCTTTTGGGCCATGTCGGCCTCATGTTGCAGATAAGAGAGCTCATCCCGCTGGGAGGTCAATTCGAGTACCTTCTGTTTCTGCTCGGCAACAGCTGCCGCCAGTTCCTTTTCCCGACTCATGGACAACTTCGCTGCTGAGCGGAGACTGCTACCCACGACCGACGTTTCCCGGGCAATACGGGAGCGTAACGTAACAACTTCCGCGCGGGCCTGGATGTATAGGGGATGATTGGAGCCAAGTCGAGTGGACAACTCCTCAAGACGAGCTTCCGCTTCAGCGAGGTCAGAACGCAGCCTCTGCAGTACCGGACTGTTGATCACATCGGAGCCGGATGTACGCCATTCTTCACCCTCGCTACTGTTCCTTTTGGTCTCGTCCTGCAGTCGCTGCCCCTGTGCCTCCACCAACATGGACGATAGCTCCCGGAGCTTGCTGTTCTCTACATCCAGACGCTCATCCACTGCCACGATGCCTTTTTCTCGCTGGTAGGACGACAGTGCTTCGCGCGCTTCCCGGAGATTTTTTCGCAGCACATTCAACTGGGTTTCGTACCATTTCGTGAACCGTCGCGCCGGCTCGGTACGCAATTCCAGACTGGCGCGAATGTAAGCCACGGCAACGGCATTCGCCAGCATAGCAGCAAATTCCGGTTTCTCACTATCGACGCTAACCCGGATCACATTGCTATCGCGCCGCGGTGACGCTTTCACGTTTTTGATGATGTAATTGCCGATAAGACGATCCACCGCCATGCTGTCGAGCTCTTCCTGGCTGAACTGGCGTTTAGACAAAGCCTTGCCTTCATCAGACAGAAGCGCCCAGACCCGGTCGGCCACATTACGGCTGGTAATGATGTCCACCTGGGTGGCGAGATAGCCCTTGCCCGAAGGCAGGTATTGACCGCTAAGTGGATCCTGGGCGTTGTCGTCCACGATCAGCTCGGTCGAAGCGGTGTAGGTCTTTGGCAGCATGATGGATATGGCAAGTACCGCGCCCACGCACAGCACAAAGCACCCAAAAACAAGCTTCCAGCGCGCGAGCAGTACGCGAAAAAACGTGTCGAACGTCATGCGGCACCTCCCTCAATCGACAGCAGCAAGCCAACTGTCTCCGGGCGCTTTTGACACTCCGGCAAAGAGGCTCCTGCCCTGCCTCCTATGGGCCCGCCTGGCAAACACGATTGCTTAATCAATGGTTTGACCCGCTTGCAGCACATCCATCAGAACAGACTCTCCTTAACGAACAACACGTCCCCATCCTCAATTTTTTTATAAAGACCGACATCCTGTTTTTCCACACTGCCGTCTTTACGTTGCCGGTAGAGCACAACAGAGTCCTTGCTGGCTCGCTGGTTCATTCCCCCGCTGAGGCTCAGCGCCTGCATAACATTGAGCGGACGATTCAGGGCATAGGTGCCGGGATTGCGAACCTGCCCATTCACGTAAAAATGATCCACCAAGGGCACGTACAGAGTGTCACCACTCATCAGCCTCACGGCCTCCCGGCTTGCAGCATGACGATCAAGCAGTTCGGGCAGGTAAAATTCACGCCGCGACTGCTGTCCTTCGCTGTCAGTGCGAATCAGGACTATGCGCTCGCTTCCACGCTCGTTGATGCCGCCCGCCATAGCCAGTGCTTCCGTGAGTGTTATTGGCCCCCTGAGTGTGATGCGGCCTGGCTGATTAACCTGGCCCAATACTGCAATGGATTGACTGTGATATTCGGTCACCAGCACATTGACATGGGCTTTTTGCAGGTACCCCCCAACTTCCAGCAGTTTCTCAATTTTCCGCGCTGCAAGCCTTGCGCTAAGACCGGCAACCTCAACCGAACCCAACAATGGCATCGCAACCACTCCGTAAACATCGATCTCAGTTTCCGTGGCCAGCTCTTCCTGCCCGTAGACGTGAATGCTGATACGATCCCCAGTACCCAGGATATAGGCGTTAGCTTCCTGCGCCTGGACAGATCCTGCGCAATTCAAGGCGGCTAATAACAGCACAATGGTGAATCGGCGCAGATACAATTCCATACGGCGGTTATTCCCCTTTTTAAGCGCGACGGCAATAGAAGAAGGAGGCCGAGCAACATGATTGCCATCAGGTTTCAAAGTTGAGAGCGGCGCGCTCTTTGTCAGAGGAGTCCTGCAAAAAACGGCCCAGATGGAGGAAAAACCTGTAAATCTGGAAAAGTAAGGGCAGGAAGGACGGGCCAAGACCGAGACACCCGCTGCTTCAGGCTTGCATCATCGGTCTCCACGGCGACAACTCCGCACCAAGAAGTGACAGGTAAGCTGTCGCTCGCCCTATTACCAAGCACCAGCAGCCTGTCAGACTTGAGCGATCGTCATGAGCAAGGTGGGGAAAACGGCGCAGTAGATTACTGCCTTAAGTCCGAGAGGTTGCAGTGTCCCGTCTGGTTAATTCGCTCACCTACTGAGCCACTGGGAGCCTTGAAAGGCTCTCAGTGGCTCCCGAGGGGCGCGGCGCTGAGGTCCCTGGCCGGGTTTGCCGGCTTTTCGCCGGGCAAACAAAAAAGCCGGACACCTCTCGGCACCCGGCTTTTCAGCGACGCTTCGGAAGATTTTACTCTTCGTCGTCGTCCATCTCTTCTGCTTCCACCTCGATCGGACGACCAACCAGTTCGACAAATGCCATCGGGGCATTGTCGCCGGCGCGGAAGCCGCATTTGAGGATACGCAGGTACCCACCCGGACGCTCGCTATAACGGGGGCCAAGCTCATCAAACAGCTTGGCAACCGCTGCATCGTCACGCAGGCGAGAAAACGCCAGACGACGATTCGCGACCGAATCATTTTTTGCGAGCGTAATCAAAGGCTCGGCTACCCGACGAAGCTCTTTGGCTTTCGGCAGCGTTGTCTTGATCAGCTCGTGCTCTACCAGCGACGCAGTCATGTTACGGAACATGGCTTTGCGATGCGCGCTGGTCCTGCTGAACTTACGACCACTCTTACGATGACGCATTGCTCTGATTCCTTACCTTAAACCAATCAGCGATTAACCGCCCAGTATCCGGTCGTCGCCACGAAGGCTAGCCGGTGGCCAGTTATCAAGACGCATACCCAGGGACAGACCACGGGACGCAAGTACATCCTTGATCTCGGTCAGCGACTTTTTACCCAGGTTAGGCGTCTTCAACAGCTCAACTTCCGTGCGCTGGATCAGATCGCCGATGTAGTAAATATTTTCTGCCTTCAGACAGTTCGCCGAACGCACCGTTAACTCCAGATCATCCACCGGGCGCAGCAGAATCGGATCAATTTCTTCCTCTTCCTCTACTCGCTCAGGCTCCTTCTCATGATCGAAGTCCACGAACACAGACAACTGCTGCTGAAGAATGGTAGCCGCCCGACGAATTGCTTCTTCCGGGTCGATGGTACCGTTGGTCTCCAGGTCAATAACCAGCTTGTCCAGGTCAGTGCGCTGCTCGACCCGTGCGCTTTCCACGGCATAGGCAACACGGCGAACCGGGCTGAAGGTGGCGTCGAGCTGCAGACGTCCGATGGCACGAGTTTCGTCCTCGTCCAGACCACGCTGGTCCGCCGGCTCGTAACCACGACCGCGCGCCACTTTCAGACGCATGTTGATTTCACCCTTGTCACTCAAGTGACAGATCACATGACCAGGGTTGGTGATCTCAGCGTCGTGATCAAGCTTGATATCGCCGGCAGTCACTGCCCCCGGGCCCTTCTTGTTCAGGGTCAATTCGGCTTCATCACGACTGCCACCCATCTTGATGGCTACGCCCTTGAGGTTCAGGAGAATCTCAATGACGTCTTCCTGGACACCCTCAATAGCACTGTACTCGTGCAGAACACCGTCGATCTGTGCCTCGGTAACGGCACATCCCGGCATGGACGACAACAGGATCCGGCGCAGCGCGCTGCCCAAGGTATGCCCGAAGCCCCGCTCAAGCGGCTCCAGAGTTACCTTGGCGCGGGTAATGCTGGATTCTTTCACGTCGATGGTACGAGGTGTCAATAACTCATGTACTGAACGCTGCATAGACGCCCCTATCTACTCTCGTTATAAATGTGCCTTACTTGGAGTAAAGCTCGACGATGAGGTTTTCGTTGATGTCCGCCGGAAGTTCAGTGCGCTCGGGCACAGACCTGTAGGTACCGGACATCTTGTTGGCGTCAACCTCTACCCAGCTCACCGGCGCACGGCTAGAAGCAAGATCCAGAGCGCCTTTAACGCGCAGCTGGTTCCTGGACTTTTCCCGCACACTGATGACATCGCCGGGACGGACCTGGTAGGAAGGAATGTTCACTACCTTGTCATTCACCAGGATCGCCTTGTGGGAAACGAGCTGACGGGACTCGGCACGGGTTGAACCAAACCCCATGCGATATACCACGTTATCGAGACGCCCTTCCAGCAGTTGCAACAGGTTTTCACCTGTTGCGCCTTTGATGCGGGCGGCTTCCTTGTAGTAATTACGGAACTGCTTCTCCAGCACTCCGTAAATACGACGGACTTTCTGTTTTTCGCGAAGCTGTACGCCATATTCGGACAGACGACCGCGACGAGCGCCGTGCATTCCCGGAGGGGTTTCGATCTTGCACTTGGTATCCAGTGCGCGAACGCCACTCTTCAGAAATAGATCTGTCCCTTCACGACGAGACAGCTTACATTTTGGACCTATGTAACGAGCCATACTTCACTGTCTCCTGTGTTAAACGCGACGCTTCTTGGGCGGACGACAGCCGTTATGTGGAATCGGCGTAACATCTGTGATGTTGGTGATCTTATAGCCGCACGCATTCAGCGCACGAACTGCGGATTCACGTCCGGGCCCAGGACCCTTAACCTCTACGTCCAGGTTTTTAAGGCCGTATTCAGCAGCCGCATTACCGGCTCTTTCAGCTGCTACCTGCGCAGCAAAAGGTGTGCTCTTGCGCGACCCACGAAAACCGGAACCACCAGAAGTGGCCCAGGACAGGACGTTGCCCTGACGGTCAGAAATGGTCACGATAGTGTTGTTGAAGGACGCGTGAATGTGCGCGACGCCATCAACAACCGTCTTTTTCACCTTTTTACGGGTACGTGTACCTGGCTTTGCCATGTTTGCCTACCTGTTACTTGCGAATCGGTTTGCGAGGACCTTTCCGGGTGCGGGCATTGGTCTTGGTGCGCTGGCCGCGTAGGGGAAGCCCGTGGCGGTGGCGCAGACCACGGTAGCAACCGAGATCCTTCAAACGCTTGATGTTCATCTGTACTTCACGACGCAGATCGCCTTCGACAACCACCTTGCCCACTTCACTACGAAGGGATTCAAGCTGCTCGTCGGACAGGTCCTTGACCTTGACGTCCGGCTTGACGCCGGTTGCATCGCAAAGCTTCTGGGCTGTTGTCTTGCCGACACCAAAGATGTAGGTCAGCGAGATAACAGCATGTTTGTGATCGGGTATATTGACACCGGCTATACGTGCCATCCAAATTACTCCGCGTTCAAAGCTTTGCTGTGTGAATGTTCCGCC
This sequence comes from Marinobacter sp., assembly GCA_014359475.1. GTDB lineage: Bacteria > Pseudomonadota > Gammaproteobacteria > Pseudomonadales > Oleiphilaceae > Marinobacter. The sequence goes on from JACIZI010000031.1 coordinate 28,946, forward strand.
ACAAAAAGGGCGCGAAATAATAGCGCCTGACCCCCTGGGGAGTCAAGCGCTACTATTCCGGCCCCTTTTGCGTCGTCAGTCTGTTCCCGAGGGATCAGCCCTGACGCTGCTTGTGGCGAGGCTCCGAGCAAATGACCCTTACCGAGCCATTGCGACGAATTACTTTGCAGTTACGGCAAATTTTCTTTACCGAAGCGCGTACTTTCATTGTCGACTCCAGTTTTATCGGGGAACGGTTTAACCGTTCCGTCCATAGCCCTTGAGATTGGATTTCTTCATCAGTGATTCATACTGATGGGACATCAGGTGCGACTGGACCTGCGCCATGAAATCCATCACTACGACTACCACAATCAGCAGCGATGTACCCCCCAGGTAGAAAGGTACGTTTCCAAACACCATCAGGAACTGAGGGAACAGGGAAACCGCTGCGATGTACATGGCACCAAAGAGCGTCAGGCGGGTCAGCACGCCATCAATGTACTTGGCAGTCTGTTCACCCGGACGGATACCCGGGATAAAGGCGCCCGATCTCTTCAGGTTATCCGCCACTTCACGCGGGTTGTACATCAACGCCGTGTAGAAGAAGCAGAAGAATACCACAGCTGCTGCGAACAGAATAATGTACAGCGGCTGACTTGGTGCCAGAATCTGCGACAGGCTGCCCAGCCACTCCATGCCTTCACCCTGGCCGAACCATTGACCCAGAGAGGCCGGGAACAGCAGGATAGATGACGCGAAGATGGGAGGGATAACACCCGCCATGTTCACTTTCAGGGGCAGGTGGCTCGATTGCTGGGCATACATTCGCCGGCCTTGCTGGCGCTTGGCATAGTTGATGGTCAGCCTTCGCTGGCCACGCTCCATGAACACCACAAACCCGACGACGGCCACCGCCAGCACACCGATACCAAGCACAACAAGGAGACTCATCTCGCCGTTGCGCGCCTGCTCCAGGGTCTGACCGATCGCGCCGGGCAAGCCCGCCACGATACCGGCAAAGATCAACAGCGAAATGCCGTTACCGACCCCCCGCTCGGTGATCTGCTCACCAAGCCACATCATAAAGACGGCACCACACACGAAGGACACAACCGCCACAAAGTGGAAGCTGAAGCTATCGTTAAATGTGACACCCTGGGAAGCAAGGCCTACCGAAATGCCCATACCCTGGACCAACGCCAGGATCACCGTGCCGTAGCGCGTGTACTGACTGATCTTGCGGCGGCCCGCCTCACCTTCTTTTTTCAGCTGCTCAAGCTGCGGACTGACCGCCGTCATAAGCTGCATAATAATAGAAGCCGAGATGTAAGGCATGATACCCAGAGCGAAAATACTCATCCGCTCAAGTGCACCACCGGAAAACATGTTGAACATGCTCAGGATGGTACCCTGGTTCTGTTCAAACAGTGCCGCCAACCGGTCCGGGTTAATACCCGGTACCGGAATGTGCGCACCGATCCGGTACACCAGCAATGCCAGAAAGACGAACCAGAGTCGCGAACGCAGCTCTGCAAGTCCTTTTCCCGCGCCCTGAGGCAACGATGCTGTCTTGGCCATTTGGTCCTCGACTCGCCTTAGTCTTCGACTTTACCGCCCGCGGCTGTAATTGCCTCGCGCGCGCCTTTGGTCACCTTGAGACCTTTCACAGTCACAGCCCTGTCCAGTTCACCGGACAGAATAACCTTCGCCACACGAATTTCTTCGCGCACGATATCCGCCTTCTTCAGCGCGTCCAGGTCGGCAACATCGCCTTCTACCCTGGACAGCTCATTGAGGCGGATTTCCGCCACGTAACGTTGCTGGCGAGAGGTAAAGCCGTACTTCGGCAGACGCCGGGCCAAAGGCATCTGACCACCCTCGAAGCCCCGCGCAATGCGGCCGCCGGAACGGGAAGTCTGACCTTTGTGACCACGGCCGCCGGTCTTGCCGAGACCGCTACCGATACCACGACCTACCCGCTTGGCGGCAGGACGTGAACCGGGCTCCGGACTAAGTTCGTTCAGACGCATCTTAGTTCTCCTCAACCCGTACCAGGTAATTTACCCGGTTGATCATGCCGCGAACGGAAGGCGTATCCTCCAGCTCTACGGTGTGACCGATTTTACGAAGACCCAGGCCCTTTACGCACAGCTTGTGCTTGGGCTGGCAGCCGATCGGGCTGCGGGTCAGTGTTACCTTGACAGTTTTTGCATTCGCCATGACATCAACCCAGAATTTCGTCCACGGTCTTGCCGCGTTTGGCTGCAACATCTTCAGGCGCACGAGTAGCCTGGAGACCCTTGATGGTGGAACGCACCACGTTTACCGGGTTGGTAGACCCGTAACACTTGGACAGCACGTTCTGCACACCCGCTACTTCCAGTACGGCACGCATGGCGCCGCCGGCAATGATACCGGTACCTTCAGAAGCCGGCTGCATGTATACCTTGGAACCACCGTGCTGCGCCCTGACAGCAAACTGAAGAGTGGTACCATCCAGCGGCACATCAACCATGTTCTTGCGTGCGGCTTCCATCGCCTTCTGGATCGCAACCGGCACTTCACGCGCCTTGCCACGACCGAATCCAACGCGACCCTTGCCATCACCCACTACAGTCAGTGCAGTGAAGGCAAAGATACGGCCGCCCTTGACCACCTTGGCGACGCGATTGACCTGGACCAGCTTCTCCTGGAGCTCAGGCGCCTTCTGTTCGTTAACGCTCATCTTCTCCACCTCTTAGAATTGCAAACCAGCTTCACGGGCTGCGTCGGCAAGCGCCTGGACGCGACCGTGGTAGCGGAAACCGGACCGGTCAAAAGCGACCTTCTCGACACCTGCGGCCTTGGCACGCTCGGCAATCAGTTGACCCACCTTTTTGGCAGCATCAACGTTACCGGTGGCACCCTGACGCAGGTCCTTGTCCAACGTAGAGGCAGAGGCAATCACCTTACTGCCGTCTGCAGTGGTAACCTGGGCATACATGTGACGCGGTGTGCGGTGTACGCACAGACGGTCGGTGCCCAGTTTACGGATCTTCATGCGCACTTTCCGTGCGCGACGCATTCTTTCAGTATTCGCGCTCATAGTCCCGCCTTATTTCTTCTTGGCTTCTTTGCGTCTGACCTGCTCATCCGCATAACGAACACCCTTACCCTTATAAGGCTCGGGCGGACGGAACGCGCGGATTTCCGCAGCGACCTGGCCAACCTGTTGCTTGTCGATACCGCGAATCACAACCTCCGTATTGGACGGAGTTTCAGCGGTAACACCCTCGGGCAGCTCGTACTCAACCGGGTGAGAAAAACCCAGTGTCAGGTTGAGCTTCTTACCTTGCGCCTGGGCACGATAGCCGACACCCGTCAGCTGTAGCTTACGCTCCCAGCCGGAAGTGACACCGGTGACCATGTTGTTGACCAGCGCACGGGTAGTACCGGCAAGAGCACGGGACTGTTTGGCACCATTGCGGGGAGCGAAGCGCAGGACGCTGTCCTCTTGCTTGACCTCTACCGCCTGGTGAATGGTGATTTGAAGCGCTCCCTTGGAGCCCTTCACATTGATTTCCTGTCCGTTCAGCTTGACCTCAACACCGGAAGGCAGCACGACAGGATTATTGGCAACCCTGGACATGTGAATCTCCTAGAATACGGTGCAGATGACTTCGCCACCCACGCCTGCAGCTCGTGCGGCGCGGTCTGTCATAACGCCCCTGGACGTTGACACAATCGCGACTCCCAGACCACCGGATACTTTCGGCAGCTCTCCTGCGCCTTTGTACTGGCGCAGACTCGGACGACTGACCCGCTGAATCTCTTCAATAACGGGCTTGCCACCAAAATACTTGAGGGTGATGGTCAGCTCGGGTTTGGCATCAGCTGAAACGGAAAAATCCTCCACGTAACCTTCATCCTTAAGGACCTGGGCTACGGAGATCTTCATTTTTGAAGACGGCATGGCCACACTGGCCTTCTCTGCCATCTGTGCATTACGAATACGCGTAAACATATCCGCAAGCGTATCTTGCATACTCATCGGTATGAGGCTCCTGATCTTTTTAGTTGTGCAGCGGCGCGCCGCACCGCTTACCAACAGGCGCCCGGCTCACTGGCCGGACACCCACCTACCAGCTTGACTTGGTCAGGCCCGGAACGTCGCCACGCATGCCGTATTCACGGAGTTTGATCCGTGAAAGCTCGAACTTGCGCAGTACGCCGTGAGGGCGACCTGTTACCTGGCAACGGTTACGAAGACGCGAAGGACTGGCATCGCGAGGAAGCTGTTGCAGCTTCATCTGAGCATCCCAACGGTCATCATCGCTGGTATTGGGGTTCTTGATAATCGCCTTGAGCTCTGCGCGCTTCGCTGCAAACTTCGCAACGGTCTTTTCACGCTTGAGCTCACGGTTCTTCATGGACACCTTAGCCATTACATTCGTTCCTTATTTCTTGAACGGAAAGCCGAAGGCTTTCAGCAATTCACGGCCTTCATCATCGGTACCGGCTGAGGTCGTGATGGTGATATCCAGACCGCGGATCTTGTCGACTCGGTCGTACTCGATCTCGGGAAAGATAATCTGTTCACGGACACCCATGCTGTAGTTACCACGACCGTCGAACGACTTGGGGTTCAGACCGCGGAAGTCACGCACGCGAGGAATCGCGATGTGCACCAGGCGATCAAAGAAATCCCACATACGCTCGCCGCGCAGTGTAACCTTGCAACCGATCGGCCATCCCTCACGGATCTTGAAGCCCGCCACAGATTTACGCGCCAGGGTCACTACCGCTTTCTGGCCAGCAAGTTTTTCGAGGTCTGCAACCGCATTCTCGATCAGCTTCTTGTCACCGACGGCTTCACCGACACCCATGTTCAGGGTGATCTTCTCGATACGCGGCACCTGCATGACGTTCTTGTAGCTGAACTCCTTCTGCAGGGCGGGTACCACTTCCTTACCGTACTTTTCTTTCATGTTAAGCATCGTAACCACCACCGCTTACTGGTTATCGACAGCTTCTTGCGTGGACTTGAAAATCCGCATCTTGGCGCCGTCTTCCTTGATCTGGAAGCCAACACGATCGGCCTTGCCGGTCTGCGGATTAAAAATAGCCACGTTGGAAGCCTGGATAGGTGCTTCTTTTTCGACGATACCACCCGGGGTGCCCAGCATCGGGTTCGGCTTGGTGTGCTTCTTGATCATGTTGATACCAGAAACAATCACACGGCCATCGTCCTGAACCTTCAGGACCTTACCACGTTTGCCTTTGTCTTTGCCCGTGGTGACGATTACTTCGTCATCTCGTTTGATCTTTTTCATAACCGGCCTCTGGTCCTTAAAGTACTTCGGGTGCCAGTGAAATAATTTTCATGAACTTTTCGTTACGCAGTTCACGGGTAACCGGTCCGAAGATACGGGTACCAATGGGAGCGTCCTGATTGTTCAGAAGTACTGCCGCATTTCCATCGAACCGGATAAGGGATCCGTCGGGACGACGAACACCTTTCCGGGTCCGCACGACAACTGCGTTCAGGACCTGGCCTTTTTTCACTTTACCGCGGGGAATGGCTTCCTTGACGGTCACCTTGATGATATCCCCCACGCCGGCGTAACGCCGATGTGAACCGCCCAGGACCTTGATGCACTGAACCTGACGTGCACCACTGTTGTCCGCGACTTCAAGCATTGTTTGAGTCTGAATCATGGTTGTTCTCCAGCAGAAACCACTTTGCCGTTACGACAAGACTCACCGTCCGGGCGAGTTACACCTTCGATGCAGCTTCGGTGACTTCCACCAGAGCCCAGCTTTTGGTCTTGGAGACCGGCCGGGTTTCCTGGATGGTAACCTTGTCACCGATGTTGCACTGATTGCTCTCGTCGTGAGCGTGAATTTTAGTTGAACGCTTCATGTACTTACCGTACAGCGGGTGTTTAACCTGGCGCTCAACCAGAACCACAATGGACTTGTCCATTTTGTTGCTCACGACCTTGCCGCTCAGGGTTCTGGCAGTTTTGGTAGCTTCAGTCATGTTACTGTCCTGCCTTTTCATTCATAACCGTTTTCACGCGAGCAATGTCACGCTTCACCCCGCCGAGAAGGTGAGACTGATTCAGCTGTCCTGTCGCCTTGCGCATGCGCAGGTTGAACTGCTCCTTCAGGAGGTCGATCAGCTCCTTGTTCAGCTCCTCGACTGACTTTTCACGCAGCTCTGTTGCTTTCATCACATCACCGTCCTCGTTACAAAGGTGGTCTGTACAGGCAGTTTGGCCGCTGCGAGAGTGAAGGCATCACGAGCAATTTCCTCGGATACACCTTCCATCTCGTAAAGCATGCGGCCTGGCTGAATCTCAGCTACCCAATACTCTACAGAACCCTTACCTTTACCCATTCGTACTTCCAGCGGCTTGCTGGAGATCGGCTTGTCCGGGAAGATCCGGATCCAGATTTTACCACCCCGCTTGATGCGGCGGGTCATGGTACGACGAGCCGCCTCAATCTGGCGCGCAGTTATACGCCCTCGGCTGGTCGCTTTCAATCCGTATTCACCGAAGCTCACCTTGTTTGCACGGTGCGCGAGACCGGTGTTACGGCCTTTCATTACCTTGCGGAATTTGGTGCGTTTTGGTTGCAGCATAAGAGTGCCCCTTTACTTAGAACCTTTCTTCCCAGAGGCTTTCTTGTCAGCACGGACCTGCTCCATACCACCAAGAATCTCACCTTTGAAGATCCATACCTTGACGCCGATAATGCCGTAGGTGGTTTTCGCTTCGTAGGTTGCGTAATCAATATCTGCACGCAGTGTGTGCAGAGGTACACGACCTTCGCGATACCACTCGGACCGGGCAATCTCAGCGCCCCCGAGACGACCGCCTACCTGGATCTTGATGCCCTTGGCGCCCTGGCGCATGGCGTTCTGTACCGCACGCTTCATGGCGCGACGGAACATTACACGACGCTCCAGCTGACCGGCAACATTCTGCGCTACCAGGCGGGCATCCAGGTCCGGCTTGCGGACTTCTTCAATGTTGATGTGCACAGGCACGCCCATCATGCCGCTCACTTCGCGACGCAGACGGTCAACATCTTCACCCTTCTTACCGATAACAATACCGGGACGGGCAGTATGAATCGTGATACGGGCGTTCTGAGCCGGGCGCTCGATCACAATTTTGCTGACAGACGCCTTTTCCAGACGCTTGTCCAGGAATTCACGAACCTGAATATCATTCAGCAGGTTATTCGCGTATTCCTTCTTCTCGGCATACCAGACTGAGTTGTGCTCTTTGATCACACCCAGGCGAATGCCGGTTGGATTTACTTTATGACCCATCTGAGCATCTCCTACTTGTCGGCGACCTTGACGGTGATATGGCAGGTGCGCTTCAAAATGCGATCAGCGCGACCCTTGGCACGGGCTTTGATCCGCTTCATGGTCGGACCTTCGTCAACCATGATGGTGGAAACCCGCAGTTCATCAACGTCCAGACCTTCGTTGTGCTCAGCATTGGCAATGGCAGACTCAAGAGCTTTCTTGATCACAACCGATGCCTTTTTCGGGCTGAAAGTCAGAATATTCAGGGCGTCCTCAACAGCCTTGCCGCGTACCTGGTCAGCCACAAGACGTGCTTTCTGAGCAGAGAGGCGAGCGCCCTTATACTTGGCTGCTACTTCCATTTCTATTCCCCTCACAATCAGCGTTTAGCTTTCTTGTCGGCCGCATGACCACGGTAGTTACGCGTTGCCGCGAACTCACCCAGCTTGTGACCAACCATGTCTTCGGTGACATAAACAGGCACGTGTTGCTTGCCGTTATGGACAGCAATGGTCAGACCAACAAACTCCGGAAAGATTGTGGAACGACGCGACCAGGTCTTGATCGGTCGCTTGTCGTTCGCTTCCAGAGCTGTTTCGACCTTCTTCAACAGATGCAGGTCTATAAAAGGACCTTTCTTCAAAGAACGTGGCACAGCAATTACCTCTATGTAGTCGTTTACTTGGCTGAACGACGACGTACTATCATCTTGTCAGTACGTTTGTTCTTACGAGTTTTATGCCCTTTGGTCGGAACACCCCACGGAGTAACCGGGTGACGCCCGCCAGAGGTACGCCCTTCACCACCACCATGCGGGTGGTCAACTGGGTTCATAGCAACACCACGTACTGTTGGACGTTTACCGCGCCAACGTGATGCACCCGCTTTACCAAGCTGCTTGAGGCTGTGCTCGCTGTTGGATACTTCCCCCAGCGTGGCACGGCAATCCACAAGCACCTTACGCATTTCACCTGAGCGCAGGCGGATGGTGGCATAAGCACCTTCCCGAGCAACCAGCTGTACGGATGCGCCCGCGGAGCGAGCCAGCTGGGCACCTTTGCCAGGCTTGAGTTCGACGCAGTGGATCACGGAACCTACCGGAATATTCCGGAGCGGCAGCGTAGAACCCACCTTGATCGGCGCGTCGATACCGGAACGCACAGGATCACCGATCTTCATGCCCTTGGGCGCAATGATGTAGCGGCGCTCCCCGTCGGCATACTTGAGCAGTGCAATGTGCGCAGAGCGGTTCGGATCGTATTCCAGGCGCTCAATGATCGCCGGGATACCATCTTTGATCCGCTTGAAATCAATAACGCGGTAGTGCTGTTTGTGACCACCACCAACATGACGAGTGGTAATCCGGCCCGCGTTGTTACGGCCACCAGATTTACTCTTTGTTTCTACCAACGGCTGGTAAGGACGTCCTTTGTGCAGATCCGGGTTGTAAAGCTTTACAACGTGGCGGCGTCCGGCAGATGTTGGTTTGGTTTTGACGATCGGCATATTACGACCCCTTTACCTTATTCCACATCCAGAAAATCAATGTCCTGACCTTCCGCAAGCTTCACATAAGCCTTACGAATGTCAGAGCGCTTGCCGAAGCCGCGAACGGTACGCTTGAGCTTACCCTTACGGTTCAGAACCTGAACACCTTCGACGGTGACGTTGAACAACTGCTCAACGGCTTTTTTGATCTCGGGCTTGGTGGCATCAGGGGCAACCCGGAACACTACCTGGCCGTGCTCGGCCACCAGGGATGCTTTTTCTGATACGTGAGGTCCGAGAAGAACCTGATAAATACGTTCCTGATTCATGCCAGCATCTCCTCGATCTTCTTCAGAGCGGGAACGGTGACCACGACCTTTTCGTAGGCAACCAGACTGACCGGATCCAGGCCGACAATATCGCGCACATCAACGTGCGGAATGTTGCGCGATGCCAGGTGCAGGTTCTGCTCGACGTTGTCGGACAGAATCAGCGCGTTGGTTACACCGAGATCCTTCAGTTTGGCGTTGAACACCTTGGTCTTCGGGCTGTCGACGCTGATATCGTCCACAACGACCAGACGTTCCTGGCGAACCAGCTCGGAAAAAATGGAGCGCATCGCTGCGCGGTACATCTTGCGGTTTACCTTCTGCTCAAAGCCGCGGGGCTTGGCAGCAAAGGTAACACCACCGGACCGCCAGATCGGGCTACGAATAGTACCCGCACGGGCACGGCCAGTACCCTTCTGACGCCACGGCTTCTTGCCGCCACCGCTTACTTCAGCACGAGTCTTCTGAGCCTTGGTTCCCTGACGACCACCAGCCATATAGGCGGTAACAACCTGGTGAACCAGCGACTCGTTAAAATCTTTCGCGAATGCAGCGTCGGAAACCGAAATCCCCTTGCCGCTGCCTGTGATTGTCAATTCCATCGCACCGCTCCTCAGGCTTTAACTGCAGGCTTGATGACAACGTTGCCACCGGTAGCGCCGGGAACGGCACCACGAATCAGCAGCAGGTTGCGCTCGGCATCGACGCGAACAACCTGAAGGTTCTGAACAGTCACCTGCTCATTACCCATCTGGCCCGCCATCTTCTTGCCCTTGAATACCTTGCCCGGCGTCTGGTTCTGACCGATAGAACCAGGGGCACGATGAGACAGGGAGTTACCGTGGGTGGCGTCCTGCATAGAGAAATTCCAGCGCTTCACGCCGCCCTGAAAGCCTTTACCCTTGGACTGACCGGTTGCGTCAACCACCTGACCATCCTCAAAGATGGTGGCAGCGATCTCACCGCCTGCGGACAGATCCTCACCCTCGCCATCGGCGAGACGGAATTCCCACAGACCGCGACCAGCTTCCACGCCTGCTTTGGCATAGTGGCCAGCCTCGCTTTTGGTCACACGAGAAGAACGACGCTTGCCTACCGTAACCTGAACTGCACGGTAGCCATCGCTTTCCAGAGTTTTCAGCTGGGTAATGCGGTTGGGCTCAACCTCGATTACCGTTACGGGCAGAGACTGCCCGTCTTCCGTAAAAATACGGGTCATACCGGCCTTCCGGCCGACAACACCAATTGCCATGTTTCACCTCTTCAGTGTACGGGGCTCGCACCCTCTATGGCCTTATGACAGTTACACAGACTAATACCGGGCGGTATTAGCCGAGGCTGATCTGAACGTCTACACCTGCTGCCAGGTCCAGCTTCATCAACGCATCTACTGTCTTTTCCGTCGGCTCAACAATGTCGAGCAGACGCTTGTGAGTACGAATTTCATACTGATCGCGCGCGTCCTTGTTGACGTGCGGGGAAATCAGAATCGTGTACTTTTCCTTCCGCGTCGGCAGAGGGATAGGTCCGCGCACCTGAGCGCCGGTCCGCTTGGCGGTATCGACGATCTCCTGCGTGGACTGGTCGATCAGGCGATAATCAAACGCCTTCAACCGGATTCGAATCTTTTGGCTTTGCATGATGCACCAAACTCCACTCGTAGCAGCTACTTGTTAGCCGACCTTCAAAAAAAGGAGCCGCATTGTATGCATAATACCCAGCCATGTCAACTGACCTTCAGTTGATCGCGACCAGGCATGATTGTGCGACTTAAACAGAAAGAGGGGCTGGTGACAGCCCCTCTTTCCGGAAGATCAAGCGAATACTTACTCGATGATCTTGGATACCACACCGGCACCTACGGTACGGCCGCCTTCACGAATCGCGAAGCGCAGGCCATCTTCCATGGCGATCGGCGCAATCAGGGTAACCGTCATCTTCACGTTATCACCCGGCATCACCATTTCCACA
>JACIZI010000032.1 GCA_014359475.1 Marinobacter sp.
GGAAAGCGAGCGCAGATTTTCTGGATTTTGAGGCGCATAGTGGTTCTATGCAACGAAAAAGCCGGGAAATATGAGCCGTTTTCCCACCGGCGCAGTAGATTAGCCTTAAGTCCGACAGGCTGCTAGGCATTATTGCAGCTAAGGGAGGAACGCTATGGCACCGTCGGCACAATTGATCTGCACACTGGGCCGTATTGATAAGGCCAATCAGGCGGATCCAAACAGTGAAGATTGCGATGGGAAACCCCTGCCCAGGGAATACGCCTACAGTCAGCATATGACCCGGTGGCTCCACACTCTGGATCCGGAGCCTGCGGAGCGCATGGAAATCGCCTGTCGTGCCCAGCACATTGAGCGGTGGACAATGCCGAGATCGGATTTTCCGGAAGGCCGCAAGGGGTACTACGAGTGGCGCCAGGCCTGCGGGCGCATGCATGGCCGCCGCGCTGCCGAGCTTATGGCAGAGTGCGGCTATCCTGATGAAGAATGCAGAAAGGTGGAAACCATTCTCACCAAGCGTCAGCTGCTTCAGGATCCGGATACCCAGTTACTGGAAGATGTTGCTTGCCTGGTGTTTCTGGAACGTTACTTTGCCGGTTTCTATGAAGAAAATGCCGACTTCGACAAGGAGAAGTGGTTGCGCATTGTGCGGCGCACCTGGGGCAAGATGACCCACCGGGGGCATGAGCATGCCCTTAAACTGGCGGAGGGCATGCCGCCCCATCTTCTGGCGCTGCTTCAGGAAGCCCTGTCGAAATAACCGGGCCCTGGTTCCCGGTCGATACTGTCTGTTCCTGCCAATGAGATGCGTCAATCAACTGAAGAATTCCCGGAGTTTTTCGCCTGGTTCCGGTGCCCGCATGAAAGACTCTCCGATCAGAAAGCCGTAGATGCCCCGCCGGGTCATGGCCTGCACGTCCTCCCGGCTCATGATGCCGCTTTCGGTAATGGTCAGCCGTTCGTTGCTGATGTGCTGGTGCAGGTTGAAGGTGGTATCCAGTGATACGTCGAAGGTGTGCAGGTTGCGGTTGTTGATGCCCACCAGCGGGGTGGTGAGGGTGAGGGCATCCTCCATTTCTTCGCCATTGTGCACTTCGACCAGTACGTCCAGGCCGATGTCATGGGCGATGCCTTCCAGCTCCTGCATCTGGTCTTTGCTGAGGCAGGCGGCGATCAGCAGAATGCAGTCCGCTCCGATGGCGCGGCTTTCGTAGACCTGATAGGGGGCCACCATGAAGTCCTTGCGGAGCACCGGCAGGCTGCAGGCACCTCTGGCCTGTTGCAGGTAGTCTTCGTGGCCCTGGAAGAAGTCGCGATCGGTGAGGACGGACAGGCAGGTAGCGCCTCCTGCTTGATAGCTTTCGGCGATGGCGGCCGGGTCGAAGGGGTCGCGCAGGATGCCTTTGCTGGGGGAGGCTTTTTTTATTTCGGCGATGACCGCAGGCTGTTTTGCCTGGATGCGCTGGTCCATGGCATCGGCGAAGCCCCGGCTCGGAGGCTGGTCGCCGGCTCTGGCGCGCAGGTCGGCTTCGCTGGCCTTGGGTTTGCGTTCGTCGATTTCCTGCCATTTGCGGTCGACGATTTTGCGCAAAATGGTGGGTGTACGATCGTTATGTCTGTCTGTCATTTCTCTATGGGTCCAGTGGGTGCTGGAACCGCCGGGCGGGTGGCGCTTTCCGGAACACGCCCGTAAACCCGTCCATGGGGGGCTCGTATCGCGCCATCCCTGGCGCTCCACGGTTCCGGAAAGCGCCACACGCCCACCGGTTCATCCGGCTTGGGTATGGTCTGCCCGGGATCGCATTGATTCTCTGCCGGTTTCAATCAAAACAGTGCGAAAAATCCGCCAGTTCGGACATCTTGCCTGCCGCCAGCCCGGAGCCCATGGCATCCAGGGCCATGTCCACGCCGGCTTTGGCAGTGTCTGCCAGGCCGGCGACGTAGATGGCTGCGCCGGCGTTGAGGGCGATCAGGTCGCGGGCTTTTTCGGCGGTTTCGTCGTGGCCGGTGCCGAAGGCGGCTTTGATCAGGGCCAGGGATTCGTCCGAAGATTCAACGCTCAGCCCCACCAGTGACTGGCTCTTGATGCCCAGGTCTTCCGGGGTGATGTCGTATTCGGTGATTTCGCCGTTTTTCAGTTCCGCCACGTGGGTGGGGCTGGCCAGGCTGATTTCGTCCAGGCCGTCTTTGGCATGCACCACCATGATGTGTTCGGCGCCCAGGCGGTGAAGCACTTCCGCCATGGGGCGGCAGAGTTCGCGGGTGAATACGCCCACCAGCTGGCGTTTGACCCCGGCCGGGTTGGTCATGGGGCCGAGGATGTTGAAGATGGTGCGGCAGCCCAGCTCCTTGCGGGCACGGATGGCGTGTTTCATGGCGCTGTGGTGGGCCGGGGCGAACATGAAGCCGACGCCGATCTGTTCCACGCAGCGGGCGACCTGTTCCGGGGTCATGTCCAGGTTTACACCGGCTTTTTCGATCAGATCGGCACTGCCACTGCTTGAAGAGACGCCGCGGTTGCCGTGCTTGGCCACGGCACCGCCGGCGGCGGCCACGACGAAGGCGGAGGCGGACGAGACGTTGAACAGGTTGGCACCGTCGCCGCCGGTGCCGACGACGTCCACCATGTTGTCGGCCTTGACGGTGACACCGGTGGCCAGTTCCCGCATGACTTCGGTGGCCCCGGTGATTTCGTCGATGGTCTCGCTTTTCAGGCGCAGGCCCATCAGGAAGGCACCGATCTGTGCGTCGGTGGCTTCACCCTGCATCACCAGGCGCATGACATCTTTCATCTCGTCCCGGCTCAGGTCGAGATTGGAGGCGATGCGGTTGAGGGCTTCTTTCATGTTCATGGTCAGCCGGCCTCGTGTGTTTGTTTGAGGAAATTGCGAAGTAATTCGTGCCCCTGTTCGGTCATGATGGACTCGGGATGAAACTGTACCCCTTGAATGGGCAGGTTTTTATGGCGCACTCCCATGATTTCTTCCACCGAGCCGTCGCGGTTGCGGGTCCAGGCGGTGACTTCCAGGCAGTCCGGCAGGGAGCTCTTGTCGATCACCAGGCTGTGGTAGCGAGTGGCCTGCAGCGGGTTGCTCAGGCCACGGAAGACACCCTGGTCCTCGTGGTAAACCGGGGACACCTTGCCGTGCATGACCCGGCCGGCACGGATGATATTGCCGCCGTAGACCTGACCGATGGCCTGGTGGCCCAGGCAGATGCCGAGAATCGGCAGCTTGCCCGCAAAGTGACGGATGGCCGTCATGGAAATGCCCGCTTCGTTCGGGGTACAGGGGCCGGGCGAGATCACCAGCCGCTCCGGGTCCAGGGCCTCGATTTCCTCCACCGTGATCTCGTCGTTGCGGTAAACCTGCACCTCGGCACCCAGTTCTGCCAGGTACTGGACCACGTTGTAGGTGAAGGAGTCGTAGTTGTCGATCATCAGTAACATGTGATTACCCCCGCCTCAGTGGTCGAAATCGTTGTAGGTCATGGCCACTGCCCGGAAGATGGCGCGGCCCTTGTTCATGGTTTCTTTCCACTCGAGGCGTGGCACCGAGTCGGCGACGATGCCGGCTCCGGCCTGGATATGCAGCGTGTTGTCCTTGATCACCGCCGTGCGGATGGCGATGGCGGTGTCCATGTTGCCGTTGAACGACAGGTAACCCACTGCACCGCCGTAGACACCGCGCTTTACCGGCTCCAGTTCGTCGATAATTTCCATCGCGCGAATTTTCGGGGCGCCGCTCAGAGTGCCGGCGGGCAGGGTGGCGCGCAGTACGTCCAGGCAGCTGGTGCCCTGTTTCAGCCGGCCAGTGACGTTGGAGACAATGTGCATCACGTGGGAATAGCGCTCCACAATCATCTTGTCCGTCAGTTTCACGGTGCCGGTTTCCGATACCCGGCCGGCATCGTTGCGGCCCAGGTCAATCAGCATCAGGTGTTCGGCGATCTCTTTCGGGTCTGCCAGCAATTCCTTTTCCAGGGCCTTGTCCTCGGCATCGGTGGCTCCGCGCTTGCGGGTACCGGCGATGGGCCGCACGGTGACTTCTTCATCTTCCACCCGGGCGAGGATTTCCGGAGAGGAACCGACGATGTGGAAGTCGTCCAGGTCCAGGAAATACATGTACGGCGATGGGTTCAGTACCCGCAGGGACCGGTACAGGTTCAGGGGTGGTGCCTCGAAGGGGATCGACATGCGCTGGGAGATGACGGTCTGCATCACGTCTCCGTCCAGTACATAGCCCTTGATCTTGTCCACGGCGGCCTCGTATTTGTCCTGGCTGAAGCCGGACACAAAGTCGCTTTCGTCCACCGTCTTGCCCCGCAGATGTTCCGGAGTGCGGGGCGCATCCGCGGTCTGGCGGTGCAGGCGGTTTTCCAGTTCGTCGATGCGTGCCTGGGCACTGTCAAACGCGCCGTCCACGGATGGATCCACGTGCACAATCAGGTGCAGCTTGCCCCGCAGGTTGTCGAATACGACGATTTCGTCGGACACCATCAGCAGGATGTCCGGGGTGCCGATCTGGTCTTGCGGACAGCTGTCCTTCAGGCGTTTCTCGATATAACGCACGGAATCGTAGCCGAAGTAACCCACCAGGCCGCCGTTAAAGCGGGGCAGTTCCGGCAGGTCCGGAGCGTTGAACCGTTGCTGATAGCCTTCCACAAAGGCGAGTGGGTCGTCCGCTTCGGTTTCCTCCACCACTTCACCCTGGCGAATGATCTGTACGGTGTTGCCGAATACTTTCAGCAGTTCCCGGGTGGGCAGGCCGATGATGGAGTAGCGGCCCCATTTTTCACCGCCCTGCACGGACTCGAACAGGTAGGAATAGGGCCCGCTGGCCAGTTTCAGATAGGTGCTGAGGGGGGTGTCCAGGTCGGCGAGAACTTCCCGGTATACAGGGATCCGGTTAAAACCTGCCTGGGCAAGCTCGGTATATTGCTCGGGTGTCATGGAATCATTCCTGAATTCTGATCTGCGATGGCCCGTGGTACGCCCCACGCGGGGTATCCGGGCTGGTTATCTGGCGCGTACACGTGTCCGTGTGCCGCCGGGCTGTGTGTTCAGCCAGTGCGCCATCGCCACCATCGTGTTGCGCGGGTTGCCAGAACGCCTCGCGCTGCAGTCAGATTCAGTCCCTGCACGGCAGGAATCTCCCGATACCAAGTGTTCAAGATGAAAATCCTCACCGAGCTTACAAAAGCTGGACCAGGGAATCAACTACAGCGTGGGCACCCAGTGAATCAATCGGGGCACCGTAGTTGTATCCGTACCGCACCGCCACACAGGGAATACCCGCGGCCAGAGCCGCCTCCACGTCCGTGACCGAATCGCCCACCATGACCGTCGTGCCCCGGGAGCCGCCCAGGGTCGTCATGGCGTACAGCAAGGGTTCCGGGCTGGGCTTGCGCTCCGGCAGGCTGTCGCCGCCCACGGCGAGGTCCACCCATGGCATCAGGCCGAGCCGGGTCAGCAAGGGTTCAATGTAGCGCTGCGGCTTGTTGGTCACTACTGCCAGCTTGCAACCATGGGTCTTGAGCTGTTCAAGGCATTCCCTGACGCCGGGATAGACACGGGCATGTTGCCCGTTCAGGTGTTCGTAGGCCCGGTAAAAAAGCGTCTCGGCATCCGCAAACAGGGCGTCGTCGCGCTCACTGGCCGGTTCCCAGTCCGTTTTTCCGGCCAGGGCGCGCCGCACCAGTATGGGAGAGCCGTTGCCGACCCACTGCCGTACATTCTCCAGGCCCGCCTTGCGACGGCCCAGTTGTTCCAGCATCTGGTCAACCGCCGCCGCCAGGTCCGGGGCGCTGTCTACCAGGGTGCCATCCAGGTCAAACAGGGCCAGTCGGGGCCAGCGTGCGTTGAAGAGCCCGTTCAGACTCATTTTTCACGGTCCTGACGGGCAAGCTCGAGCTGTTCGCGCATGCCGTCGATGGTGGCCTTGTAGTCGTCAGTGTTGAAAATGGCCGAGCCGGCCACGAAAGTATCGGCACCGGCGGCGGCAATCTCGCGGATATTGTCGGCTTTTACGCCACCGTCCACTTCCAGCCGGATGTTGCGTCCGCTGGCATCAATGCGCTCTCGCACCTGGCGGATCTTGTCCATGGTGCCGGGGATGAACGTCTGGCCGCCGAACCCCGGGTTCACGGACATCAGCAGAATCATGTCCAGTTTGTCCATCACGTGGTCCAGGTAGTGCAGGGGCGTAGCCGGGTTGAATACCAGGCCGGCCTTGCAGCCACCCTCGCGGATCAGTTGCAGGGAGCGGTCAATGTGGTTGCTGGCTTCCGGATGGAAAGTAATGTAGCTGGCACCCGCATCGGCGAACATGCGGATCAGGTCGTCCACCGGAGAGACCATCAGGTGCACATCGATGGGGGCGGTAACCCCGTGCCTGCGCAGCGCCTCGCAGACCATCGGGCCAATGGTGAGGTTGGGCACGTAGTGGTTGTCCATGACATCGAAATGCACAATGTCGGCACCGGCAGCCAGAACATTGTCGACTTCCTCACCCAGCCGGGCAAAATCGGCGGACAGGATGGACGGGGCAATCTGATAGGGGTTCATACGACTCTCTCGGCAACGACAGTTAATGGATACTGACCAGTCGGGACTGAAGGTGATGTACTGCGCTATTCTAACAGTTTGACGGGATATTTTCGTGATCAAAAGAGCGCATTCGGTGATTGAAAAAATTTATTCGGGGATGAAAGCGGCGCTGTTGCTGGCTTGCCTGGGGCTGGCCTGGCCCGCCCATGCCCAGCAGGATGAACGGGCGGAAGGCACCCGGCCCGACACAGGGCCGGCAGAGCCCACGGGTGATGCCGGGGCTGCTGAAAAACGTTACATCATCAGCAGCGGGCCAGACGAGGAAAACCTCGCTGGCCGCTGGTCTGACCGGACCCTGTGGCTGGAACTGGAGGGTGGCCCCCGGGCTCTGGCATTGCTGACCCGTGAACAGGATGTCCCCGCCCGTGGAGCCCTGTTGGTGCTGGCCAACGAAGGGGATACACCCGCCGCCGGTATGGCGGGAGCTCTGCATGAGCCGATGGCCAGGGCCGGCTGGGCGGTCATGTCACTGGGGCTGGCCCGGCTGCCGGTGGCGGTGGCGTACAGCCGTCGGCAAACGGCGGCCGGGGTTGCTGGACAGCAGGCGGCTGTCGGAGATCAGGGGAATGCAACGGATGCCGGAAGTGAAGAGGGTGCAGCGAATGCCGGCGGTGAGCAGGTAATGATTGATGTGATCGAGGAGATGTCAGCAGAATCCCCGGCGGAAGATTACCGGGCGCGGGTGCAGGCCAGCCTGGATGCGGCAGTGCAACGACTCACGGATGAGGGTTACGAAAGGATTGTGCTGGCGGGCGTTGGTCGGGCAGCGGGCCATGTAACCCGCTACAGTGTCGGCTCGGGCCGGGCGGCTGCCCTGGTCTGGATTGCGCCGGAGTTTTCCGGCACCGCTGAGCCGGTCAGTGAATGGCTTGGCGGTAAGGGTGACTGGCCGCTGCTGGATCTTCACAACCCCGGTGCCGGCGAACAGGTAAGGGAGCGGCAGGCGCTGATTCGGCGGGCGGGCATTGCCGGTTATCGCCCCATTACGGTAATTGCCGGAGATCCACCGGCGGCGGAGCATGCCGGGGCGGTTGCCAGCATACTGGCGGCCGCCCTTGCCCGGGGGCAGTAGCTGCTGTCAGTTCAGTTTTGCCCGCAGGGTTTCTACCCGCTCCCGGTTGACTCCGAAATCCGAATGTCCCACCCGGGAGGCTGAGCGAACTTCCAGCCCGTGCTCCGGCCGGTAGAGCACCTCCAGGTCGTCCACAAAACGCATCAGCAGGGACGTGGCTTCAAAGCGCAGGTAGTAGGGTTTTTCTTCCACCAGTTCGGTTCGCTTCATTGATGTGGCAGCGGCGATAATTGCCTGCTTTTGTTGCGGCCAGTCGCCGGTCAGCTGGAAATCATCCACCCGGTGACTGTCAGAACGGGCATCGGTCTTGACGCAGTTGGGGCTGTCCGGGCAGTCGGGAAGGCCCGACTGCAGCAGAGCCTGGTAGTCCCTTTCCGGCACGGAGCCGCAGCCGGCAAGCATCAGTGGTGTGAGCAGTATGGCGGCAAAGACGGTCCTGTTGCGTTGCATGTTCGCTCCCTTAATGAAGTAAGTCGGGAAGAAGTATCTCTGGGAGTCAGTAGTGGCGTTTGATGATTTCCCAAGCTTGCTGGTAGCGCAACAGGCGGTCCTTGGCGAGGGCCCGCTGTGCGTCATCAAGGTTTTGCCTGGCCAGCTTGTCCGGATGGCACTGTGAAACTTTTTTCCGGTAGCTGCGCTTGATCTCCGCATAGGGTGTACGGCGGGTGACACCAATCAGTTCACAGGCCTGCTCCAGTGTGGTGGGTGCCGGTTGTGTTTCCGGCCGGGTGATCCAGGCCTTGCGGGCGTAACTTTCCAGAATGTCGTCACTGACCTCCGGTGGCAGACCCAGCTGATCCAGCGCATCCTCGTAACGATAGCGCCTGGCCTGGCCCGGACGACCGTGCAGTTGCGCGCCATGGCACAGGCAGATGGCAACCCGCAGGGCGGGCGATGGCCAGAGGGGGCGGGCTATTCTCAGTGTCAGGGCGCGAGGTGCTGGCAGTTTACTGACCAGTTTTCCGGCCTGAAAGCGTTTGATTGCGTGGCGGCGTTGCCGTTTCGACAGGCCCAGTGATTTCATCAGGGCCTCGGCAAAATGAATGTCCTTTTCCGAGACCCGGCCTTCTGATCTGGCGATGTAGCCCAGCATATAGAACAGCGCCGGGCGGCACCAGCGCGGCAGCCGGGTGCGGTATACCAGCTCCTGGGCCTGATGCCCGCAATGGCCCAGCTCTTCCAGCAACCGGGATAACTCGGAGTCCAGCCGGGACGGCAGGGATGCCTGTTTTGAGCTCATGGTCTGGTGTGTTCCTGCTCCAGAAGCGCCTCGAGCTGCCGCAGTCGTTCCGGGGTACCCACGTCGATCCAGTGCCCCCGGTGGTGGATGCCCCGGACCTGTTCCCGGTCCATGGCGTCACGCAGTACCGGGCCCAGTTTGCGGGTGCCCGCCGGCAGCTGCTCAAACAGTGAGCGGTGCAGCAGGCTGATACCTGCAAATGTCAGCCTGTCCGGACCGTCACGGGCTACCCGGCCGGAGGGCATCAGCTGGAAATCCCCCTCCGGGTGATGCTGCGGATTGTCTGTCAGTACCAGCAGGGCCCGGGCATCGGATGGTGGTGTAAGTTGCCGGGGGTCAAAATCGCTCCAGATATCTCCGTTGATCACCAGAAACCAGTCACTGCCCTGTGTCAGCAAGGGCAGGGCACGGATGATGCCGCCGGCAGTTTCCAGTGGGGAACCCTCGGGGGAGTAGTCAATCTGCACATTCCAGGCACTGCCATCTCCCAGCCGGGCTTCGATTTTGTCTCCCAGCCAGGCATGGTTTATTACCAGCTGTCGGAACCCTGCTGCCCGCAGCTGCTTGATCTGGTGCAGTATCAGCGGCTGACCACCGGCCTCCAGCAGGGGTTTCGGGGTGTGCAGGGTGAGGGGCCGCATCCTTTCTCCCTTGCCGGCTGCCAGAATCATCGCCTTCACTGGTCGGCATCCTCTCTGCCCGGTTGTTCCGCAACCGCCGGGGCCACGGTTGTCGCCAGCCAGTCGTGGAAGTGCCGCAGGGATGCCTGGCGGCTGCTGGTATCCAGGAGATAGCCGATGGTGCGGGGGATGTCCCTCAGATAGTCATGCTTGCCGTCCCGCAGAGACAGCCGTGCAAAGATACCCGCGGCTTTCAGGTGCCGTTGCATGCCCATCAGATCAAACCATTGCCGGAAGGTTGCACTGTCGGCCCGGTGCAGCCCGGCTTCGCGACTGGCGACACGATAGTGCTCCAGCCAGGTCTCCACGCGCTCTGACGGCCAGCGGATATAACAATCCCGCAGCAGTGACACCAGATCGTAGGTGACCGGGCCGGTCACCGCATCCTGAAAGTCGATCACGCCGGGGCGGTTATCTCCGGGCAGCACCAGCAGGTTGCGTGAATGGTAATCCCGGTGCACCGGCACCTGTGGTTGCGCCAGGGCAGACTCGCGCAGACATGCAAAAGTGGTGTCCAGCAGGGCCTTTTCGCCGTTGGACAGGGTCAGTCCCAGGCGGCCTTCCAGCAACCAGTCCGGGAACAGGGCCATTTCCCGGTCCAGCAGGGCTTCGTCATAGGGCGGCAAGGGATGCCCGGGGGCATCCGTGACTTGCTGTATGGCGAGCAGTTCTTCCATGGCACCCTGATACAGCCGGTCCGCATTATGGGCGTCCAGTTCCCCGAGCAGCAGCCGGTCACCAAAATCTTCCAGCAGCAGAAAGCCCTCCCTGCCGTCTTCAGCAAGAATCTCCGGTACGCGAATGCCGGCGCTGCGCCAGTGGCGGGCAATAGCGGCGAAAGGGGCGCAATCTTCCCTCTCCGGCGGCGCATCCATGACAATGAAGCTTCCTTCAGCCCGCCCCTCTGGCTGTCCGGTAACCCGGAAATAGCGCCGGAAACTGGCATCACCGGAAACGGTAGCGGGTTCTGCTCCGGAAAAACCGGGAATCTGTCGCACCCAGTCGGTCAGCTCTTGCAGGCGTGTATCCATGGATTGGTCTGTGCTCTCTGTGATGGTCTGTACTGTTTTTTTGTACGCCCGGTGCTTTTGGTTTGTACTGCAATTTGTTTGTACTTCAGAAATTCCGGACACTAGCAGATCCCTGCAGGGACGGTAAATCGGTTTTGACGCAAAGCGGGTTTCCGTTAACAAGCCACCGGCCGCCGTGTAGACTAGCCGTCGTTATCATCCACCCGGCCCAGGAACGCTCGAGATCGTGTTATTGACCCCGCGCTTGCGACTGAACAGCGTCCGGACTCTGCCGTCAGCGGCATCCGGGTTGCCGCGTGCTTTGGCACTGGCCATGCTGGCAGGGGCATCGCTGATAGCTCAGGGAGCGCAGCCCACCGCCGCCGGGCTGGACTGGCGGCCCCGGGCGGAACTGCCGGCCGGGGTTCGGGATAGCCTGCCGCCCTTCTGTGCCGGCGGCTATGTGGATCCTCTCAGCCAGGGTAAATCCGATGAGGTGATGGTGCCCGGAGCCGGCGGCGACCCGTCCGGTCTGCCGATTGAGGCCCGGGCCCTGAGTGCACGTTACAAGCTGGACTCCACCCTGTACCTGAAGGGCGATGTGGAGCTGCGTCAGGGCAGCTTCCTGGTCACCGGCAGCGAGGCCCGTTATGACCAGACGAGTGGGCAGCTCGCGGTTTCCGGGCCGCTGGTCAGTCGCGGCGAAGGGTTTGTGCTTACCGGTGCCGCGGCGGATTACGATACCGATACGGGTCGCATGAATCTGAACACGGCCACATTCCTGCTGCACGGGCCGGAAATTCGTGGTTCCGCCAGCAAGCTCTCCCGAGTAGGGGAGCGTCAGGTGGATATCCGTTCCGGCCGGCTGACCACCTGCGCCCCGGGCCGCAATGACTGGGCGCTGGTCGCCTCCGAGATTCACCTGAACCGGGCAGAAGGTTTCGGCACCGCCCGTCATGTGCGACTGGAAGTGAAGGATGTACCTGTGTTCTATTGGCCCTGGGCCAGTTTTTCCATTGATAACCGTCGCAAGAGCGGTTTCCTGTATCCTTCGTTTGGTAGCTCCAGTGCCGGTAGCGGTGGCTATATTTCGCTGCCCTATTACCTGAATCTTGCCCCCCATTACGATGCCACTATCACTCCCCAGTACATTAACGGTCGGGGACTGTTCACCGAGGTGGAAGGGCGTTACCTGTCCCCTTATGGCGAGTCAGTATTGCAGCTCGGATACATCAGTAATGACCAGGCCTGGCAGAATGAAAACCCGGGTGAGGATGGCGAGCGCTGGGGTCTGGATTTCAGTACTCAGGCCGGGTTCGGGGGCGGCTGGTCCGCCTGGGGCGACTACTCGGTGGTCAGCGATGAGGATTATCTGAGTGACCTCAACCGCACTCTGGACATCAGCCAGGAGACTCACCTGGAACGCCGTGGCGGAATTCGTTACCTGGACAGTCATCAGTTCCTGGAAGCCTACCTGAGTGGCTATCAGACCCTGCCGGAGCGAATCGCCGACAGTGACAAACCCTATGATCAGTTGCCGGAAATTCTGTACGGTATCAATCAGGAACTGGGCGTCACCGAGCTGTCCCTGGAAAGCCAGTACACCTACTTCCATCGCGATAATGAAAACCTGTCCGGTCTGGAGCGGGCCAACGGCCAGCGATTGCGGATGATTCCGGAGCTGGCTCTGCCACTGCGCCGGGCATGGGGCTATGCCAGGCCCTCGGTGGGTGTGGACTACACCCGTTACCAGCTGGAAGATTACACTGCCGGCGACAGCGGTTTTGACCGCACGGTCCCGGTGGCGGAGTGGGACTCGGGGCTTTACTTTGACCGCCAGTCCAGCCTGTTTGACATTCCCTATAACCAGACCCTGGAGCCCCGGCTTTACTATGCCTGGGCCGATGCGGAAGACCAGTCGGAGATTCCGGATTTCGATACCGGGGTTACCTCCTTCAGCTTTGATCAGTTGTTCACCCCCAGCCGCTTCACCGGGGGTGACCGGGTGGCGGATGCCAACCAGCTGACCGTAGCCCTGACCAGCCGCTTTAATGACCTGCTGAGCGGTGCCGAGCGGGCCAGAGTCAGCATCGGCCAAGTGTATTACTATGACGAGCTGGAAGTCAGTCTGGCCGGGCAGGGTGCCCGCACAGGCAGTGAGTCACCACTGGCAGGTGAGCTGTTCCTGAGGCCCCTCGCGAACCTGGAAATCCGCAGCTCCGGACTCTGGGATCATCGCACCGGCAAAACCGAGGAGGGCCGGACCCAGCTGATTTACCATTCCGACGATTACCGCTACCTGACCAGTATCGGCCATACCTACAATCGTGATGCTCTGGAGCAGATGGATATCGGCACGGTTTTCCCTGTCACAAACCAGGTCAGCCTGATTGGTCGCTGGGTTTATGACTCCGGCCTGGACAGAACTGTCGGTTCACTGACCGGTGTTGAGTACAATAACTGTTGCTGGAGCATGCAGTTGGTGCACCAGAACTATCTGACCAGCGACCGCGAGCTGGACACCCGGCTGCTGTTTCAGATCCAGCTCAAGGGACTGGGTGGCAGCGGCGGAGCCGGCGCCCGGATCTCCGATGCCATTTACGGATTCGATGAGCGGGAGCGGCGCCGTTTCGGCAACCGCTGACCGTCCATACTCTGACCACAAGAGGTGAATATGAAGGCGACCATTCGCCCGGTTTTTCAGTCATTGATCTTTGCCATTGCGATCATGGTACCGCTACTGGCCAGTGCCGAGCGGCAGATGCTCGACCAGGTGATTGCCATTGTGGATGACGAAGTTATCCTGCAGTCGGAGCTGGAGGCCCGGATTGCCACCATCGTGGGTCGCCTGCAATCCCAGGGTACCGGCCTGCCACCCCGGCAACTGCTGGAAGAGCGTGTGCTGGAACAACTGGTGACAGAATCCATCCAGCTGCAAATGGCGGAAAGAGCCGGCATGCGGATCAGCGACAACGAACTGAACGAAACCATGGCCAATATCGCCCGCAATAACGGTATGACACTGGAACAGTTCGAGCAACAGCTGGCCCGTGAAGGTGTGAGCTACCGCGAGGCCCGGGAGCAGATCCGCAGGGAAATGCTGGTCAGCCGGGTGCAGCAGCGCCAGGTGGGCAACCGGGTACGGGTCACCGACCGGGAGGTGGCCAACTATCTGGAAGCCCGGCAGGAGCGCCAGGGCAGCAACAACGAATACCGCCTGGCCCATCTGCTGATTGGCGTGGATAATTTCGGTGATGAAGCCGAAGTCGCGGCCGCGCGGGAACGGGCCGAAAGGCTCCGTCAGCAGATTCTGGATGGCCGGGACTTCCGTGAAGTTGCGGTGGCGGAATCTGACGGCCCCAATGCTCTTGAGGGGGGAGAGCTGGGCTGGCGGACTGAGAGCCAGCTGCCTTCGTTGCTGGTGCCGGTCGTGCCGGACCTGGCGACCGGAGTGCCCTCGCAGGTGCTGGAAAGTGGCTCCGGCTTTCATCTGGTAATGGTGCTGGACAAGCGCGGTGGCGAGCAAAAGACAGTGATTGAACAGGCCCGGGTGCGGCATATTCTGGTGCGTCCTTCTGAAACCGTCAGCCCGGCGGCGGCCGAAGAGAGGATTCGCGAGCTTTACCGTCAGCTTCGTGACGGGGCCGACTTCGCCGGGCTGGCCCGCGAGCATTCCGATGACGCGGTGTCCGGTTCCGCCGGTGGTGATCTGGAATGGGTCAGCCCGGGTCAGATGGTGCCGGAATTCGAACAGGTCATGAAGAGTACCCCGGTGGGGGAAATCTCCCGACCCTTCCGCTCCCAGTTTGGCTGGCACATTCTGCAGGTCACTGACCGCCGGGAAAAAGATATGAGTGGCGAAATCCGCAACTCCCAGGCGCGCCAGGCCATCTACCGTCGCAAATTCGAGGCGGAACTGCAGAACTGGCTGCGGGAAATCCGCGATGAAGCCTACGTGGAGTTCAAGGGCGATTTCAGCCGCCTCTCGGAGGGTGAGGAAACCCCTGAATCCACTGGCAGCAACGGAGCCGAAGGCTGATGGGCCGGCAGCCGATTCTTGCCCTGACCGCCGGTGAACCGGCGGGCATCGGTCCGGACCTTTGCCTGCAACTGGCCCTGGAAGAGCATGAGCCGGTGGTAGTGGTGGCCAGTCGCGATCTGCTGGCCGCCCGCATGCAGACTCTGGGGCTGCAGGTCACCCTGCGGGGCTGGCAGCCGGGTGAGATGCCCGCCGTGCAGGCCGGAGAACTTTCGCTCCTGCATGTGGATGGATGCGGTCCCTGCCAGGCGGGCCGCACGGATCCGGGAAACAGTCAGTATGTGCTGGATACCCTGACCATTGCCGCCCGGGGCTGCCTGGATGACACCTTTGATGGCATGGTCACTGCCCCGGTTCACAAGGCGGTGATCAATCAGGCAGGTATCGCCTTCAGTGGCCACACCGAATTCCTGCAGGAACTGTGTGGCGTGGAACGGGTGGTGATGATGCTGGCCACCGAGGAGCTGCGGGTAGCGCTGGTGACCACCCACCTGCCACTGGCAGACGTGCCGGCCGCCATTACCCGGGAACGCCTGCATCAGGTCACCCGCATCCTGCACCGGGATCTGTGCCGGTATTTTGCGGTGGGGCATCCACGCATTCTGGTGGCGGGGCTGAACCCCCACGCTGGTGAGGGCGGGCATCTGGGCCGTGAAGAACTCGATGTGATTGAGCCGGCCCTCGAAGAATTGCGTGGCGAGGGGATGGACCTGGTCGGGCCGCTGCCGGCGGATACCCTGTTTACCCCCCATTGGCTGGACAAGGCCGATGCGGTGCTGGCCATGTACCACGATCAGGGCCTGCCGGTGCTGAAATTCCAGGGCTTTGGCCGGGCCGTGAATATTACCCTGGGCCTGCCGATTGTGCGCACCTCCGTGGACCACGGCACCGCCCTGGATCTGGCCGGCACAGGCCGGGCCGATTCCGGCAGTCTGCATACCGCCATCCGGGTGGGGCGTGAGATGGCGCTCAGCTGCGCCACCTTTCTCAAGCAGCAGGAAAACGCATCATGAGCAAGAAAGCCGGTCACCAGGCCCGTAAACGATTCGGCCAGAATTTCCTGCACGACCCGGGGGTGATCGAGCGGATCGTGCGTTCCATTAGCCCGGCACCGGAGGATACCCTGGTGGAAATCGGCCCCGGCCTGGGGGCGCTGACGGAAGAACTGTTGGAGCGAAACCCCGGCCTGCATGCGGTGGAACTGGACCGGGATCTGGTGCCGATCCTGCGCACCAAATTTTTCAACTATCCGAATTTCACCATCCACCAGTGCGATGCCCTGACGTTCGACTTCAGTGAGCTGGCCACCAACGGACCATTGCGGATTGTGGGCAACCTGCCCTACAACATCTCCACACCGCTGATTTTCCACCTGCTTAACCAGGCGGGTATCGTGCAGGACATGCATTTCATGCTGCAGAAAGAAGTGGTGATGCGGCTGGCGGCCGGGCCCGGTGATAACCACTACGGGCGGCTGGGTATCATGGCCCAGTATTTCTGCCGGGTGCAGCCGTTGTTCGAGGTAGGCCCGGGGGCCTTCAGACCGGCCCCGAGAGTGGACTCCGCGATTGTGCGGCTGGTGCCCCATAAAGAACTGCCGCACCCGGCCAAAGACCTGAAAACCCTGCAGGCAGTGGTGCGCAACGCCTTCAATGCCCGACGCAAAACCCTCCGCAAGGCCCTCGCAGGACTGGTGACCATCGAGCAGCTGCAACAATTGGGCATTGACGATGGCCTGCGTCCGGAAAACCTGAGCCTGGCCGATTACGTAGCCATTGCCGATCAGGTGGTCGAAGCCGGTGGTTTGAATCAGGCAGAAGACGGGAGCAAGGATAAACCATGACAGACTATGCAATAGGCGACATTCAGGGCTGCCATGACCGGCTGCTGGATGTGCTCGATAAAGCCGCGTTCTCACCCTCCCGGGATCGCCTGTGGGTGGCCGGCGACATCATCAACCGGGGGCCATCCTCCCTGGCGGCGTTGCGTTATGTGGCAGCGCTTGGCAGTTCTGCGGTAGTGGTACTGGGTAACCATGATCTGCATTTGCTGGCAGTGGCACTGGGTGGCCATTCTCCTCGCAAAAAGGACACCCTGACGGAAATCCTCGAAGCGCCGGACTGTGACGCACTGGTAGCCTGGTTGCAACGGCAAAAGCTGTGTGTACATGACCGGGAGCGCAACCTGGTCATGGCCCATGCCGGTATACCTCACATATGGACCCTCGATCAGTCAATTGCCTTTAGCCAGGAGGTGGAAGCGGTCATCCAGAGCGGGGAGGCAGCGTATTATTTCACCCACATGTACGGCAATGAGCCGGCGCGCTGGTCGGATGACCTCAGCGGCATGGACCGCTGGCGGATGATCACCAACTATTTCACCCGGATGCGCTTTATCGCAGCCGACGGCACCCTGGAACTGGCCGCCAAGGAGTCCGCCGACCAGGCACCGGAAGGTTATGCCCCCTGGTTCACCTATGACCGACCGGACGATGCACAGATTGTGTTCGGTCACTGGGCAGCCCTTGAGGGGGTGACCCATGACGACCGGTTTGCCGCACTGGATACCGGCTGCGTCTGGGGTGGGCGACTGACCATGATGAATCTGGACAGCGGAGAGAAGATACACTGTGACTGCCCGTGAACAACCGGCACTGATGCGACCCGTTCTGGCCGCTGGTGCCTTACTGGCCCTGCTGGGCGTAATGGCGGGGGCCTTCGGTGCCCATGGCCTGCGTACGCTGGTGGATACCCGGGGACTTGAAGTTTTCCAGACCGCCGTCACCTACCAGATATATCACTCATTTGCGCTGGTGCTGGTGGCGATGCTGGCAGGCATGGGGCTGTCACGTCGGTTGCTGAAATGGGCTGCCGGTTTTTACCTGACCGGTATTCTTCTGTTTTGCGGCAGCCTGTACCTGCTGGTGCTCACTGACCTGCGCTGGCCCGGCCCCGTGACCCCGGCCGGGGGTATCTGTTTTATGGTGGGCTGGGGGATACTGGTGGCGGCTGCCCTGCGCCGCGAGTCTTCATCGGGAGGTGCCTGAGATGAAAATCGAACTGAATGGCGAGCTGCGGGAACTTTCCGCCGGAGCCACGGTGGCGGACCTGATCGATCAGTTGTCCCTGACCGGCAAACGGCTGGCCGTCGAAGTGAACGAAGACATAGTGCCGCGCAGCCAGCACGCCGAACGCCGTCTCAATGACGGCGACCGCGTGGAAGTGGTCCACGCGATTGGTGGTGGCTGAGCAATCCTTTTCTGATCCGCAACAATCAGGTGCTGAATGACTGACGACGCTCCCCGTCCTCTGCCCGAGGACAAACCCCTGCAATTCGCCGGCCGGACCTACCAGTCCCGTTTGCTGGTGGGTACTGGCAAATACCGCGATCTGGCGGAAACCGGCCGCGCCATTGAGGCCAGTGGTGCCGAAATCGTGACCGTGGCCGTGCGCCGCACCAACCTGGGCCAGAACCCCGACGAGCCGAACCTGCTGGATGTCATCAACCCCGAGCGCTTCACCATCCTGCCCAACACCGCAGGCTGCTACACCGCCAGAGATGCGGTGCGCACCTGCAAACTGGCCCGGGAACTGCTGGACGGCCACGACCTGGTCAAGCTGGAAGTGCTGGGGGAAGAAAAAACCCTTTATCCGAACATGACCGAAACCCTGGTGGCAGCCGAAGAGCTGATCCGGGATGGTTTCCAGGTGATGGTGTACTGCAGCGACGATCCGTTGCTGGCGAAACGACTGGAAGAGATGGGTTGTATTGCCGTCATGCCCCTGGGCGCGCCCATTGGGTCGGGACTGGGCATCCAGAATCGCTACAACATCCGCCTGATCGTCGAAAATGCCAATGTGCCGGTGCTGGTGGATGCTGGTGTGGGCACTGCCTCGGATGCTTCCATCGCCATGGAGCTGGGCTGTGACGGTGTGCTGATGAACACCGCCATCGCCCAGGCCCGCGATCCCGTCCGCATGGCCCGCGCCATGCGCCTGGCCATCGAATCCGGCCGCGAAGCCTACCTGGCGGGCCGCATGCCCAAAAAAATGTACGCCAGTGCGTCATCGCCCATTGACGGTACCTTCTTTTAACAGTAATTGGTAGCCGCGGAAACCGCTGAAGAACGCGGAAAAGAAAAGAGCCACTCATGGCACGGAAAATACACGGACAATTCTTTATCGGTTGCCTGTCCGTGATTGTCGGTGCTGCCTGTTGCAAATATATGTTTTTCTTTTCCGCGTTCTTCTGCGGATTCCGCGGCCCACAAAACAGAGCGCTGTAGCCCTGCCTATGACTAACCAGAAACCCAGCCGCCGGGAGGCGATTCTCCGGGCACTTGTTGAACGCCTGCAGAACGACCCCGGGGCCCGCATCACCACGGCGGGACTGGCGAAAACCGTGGGCGTCACGGAAGCCGCTCTGTACCGGCATTTTCCCAGCAAGCGGAAAATGTTCGAGGTATTGATCGAATTCGCTGAGGACGCGGTGTTTTCCCGTTGCCAGACCATCCTGCAGGAGCAGGAGGATGTGCGGGTACGCCTGCGGCAGATCGGGCATCTGGTTCTGCTGTTCGCCGAGCGCAATCCCGGTTTGTGTTGTGTGCTGACCGGTGACGCCCTGATGGGCGAGGACAACAGCCTGCGCCGCCGTGCCTCCCAGTTCTTCGAGCGGCTGGAAACCCAGCTGCGTCAGGCCCTCAAGGAAGGGGAGATTCGCCAGGGCTTGCGGCCCCGCACCAGCGCGGTCCGGGGGGCGGACTTTGTGATGGTGTTTCTTGAGGGGCGCATTCAGCGGTTTGTGCGGTCTTCGTTTGCCCGGTTGCCGACGGCGGAGTTTGATGAGGCCTGGGGGCTGGTTTCTGAATCTGTGCTTGGCGGTGTTTCCGGAGCCTGATGATTTGGGCGCCGGGTCGCCATCGGGAACGGCTTTCCCGGAAACGCTACGAGCACGTCCGTGTGCGCTTGACTCAGTCCATCCATGGCCTTCGACATTCCGGGAAAGCCGTTCCCGATACCGCCCTTTCGGGCTTCCGGGATATCGCCCTGTTTATGAGTAGCCCGACGCGGAGCGAAGAATCTCTCTGATTCGCTCCCAGATTTCCGGTGCCGAAATCAGAATATCCTTTCCCCACAGATCGGCTGGGTAACCCTCGGGAACATCGCTGAAGTGCCCGGCAGTGGCTCCGGCCTCTTTCGCGATCAGGCGGGCTGCCGCGAAGTCCCAGGGGCTGACGTTTTCGTAGTAGATATCCAGTCGTCCGCAGGCCACCCAGCAGATGTCCAGTGCCGCCGAGCCGATGCGGCGCAGGTCGCGGCACTGGTGGATCATGGCATCCAGGCGGCGGATCAGGGGTTCCAGGCTGTCTTTGGTGTAGGGGAAGCCGGTGGCGAACAGGGCTTGCCGGGGTTCGGTGGCACCGCTGTGGCGGATGGTCCGGCCGTTGAGGGTGGCCCCTTCGCCTTTGATGGCCCGGAAGGTCTCGCCAGGGAAGGGAGCGTGTACCACGCCGGCCCTTACTTCACCTTGCTCGGCATAGGCGATGGATACCGCCACCTGGGGATGCCCGTAGGCGTAGTTCACGGTGCCGTCGATGGGGTCGACGATCCACAACGGGGTGTCCAGGTTCTCCGCCTGGGTCAGGTCCGGCATGGTTTCCTCGGAGAGGATGCGGTGGTCCGGGAAGCGCTTGCGGATGGCGCCGGTGATGAACTCGTCGGCCATCACGTCGGCGTGTGTGACCAGCTCGGTCTGGTGCTTGTAGCCGGTGCGCAGGGTGTTCTCTTCCCGCTCGCGGCGGATCAGCTCGCCGGCTTCCAGGGCCAGTTGTTCGGCAAAGTCGGTGATGGCTGGCAGATGGTCAGGCATGGCTCCCCCTTGAGCGACTGCGGATCGAGGGAGCCAGTCTAACAGAACCGGTTACAGACTTTTCAGCCACTGCTCCATTTTGTCCATTGCGGTCACCAGCCTCGGGCAGGCCTGCTGTACGAAGCCGTCGTCCAGTTCTGTGTCGGCATAGTCACCACCGGCCAGCTCCAGCGCCGCGCGCCCATCGAAGTCCACGTACGCCAGGCGGGCACCCAGGTGGTCAGGCACGAAGCCAAAGTCGCTGGCGGGCAGGATGGCCACCCCGGTGTCTTCCAGTAAAGCCTGACACAGGGCCTGGGAGGTCTTGATATCCCTGGCGGCCAGTGGCTCCCGGAAGCGACTGAAGTCCGGGAACAGGTAAAACGCACCCTCCGGTTTCTGGGCCGCGGCGCCCATCTCTGTCAGGCGGCGGTGCAGGTATTCGCCCACGACCTTGAGCACCCGGCGGGACTGCACCAGGTAGTCGTCGATATCTTCGCAGCCGTTGAAGGCGGCAATGGCCGCATACTGGATGGGCGCGCTGGTGGCGGTATAGGTCTCGCTGGCGATGATCGCCATGGCATCCAGCAGAGGCCGCAGTTCCGGCGGGAAAATGAAGGTGCCCAGCCGCCAGCCGCCGGCACCTGCCCATTTAGACAGGCCGGTACTGATGATGGTGCCCTCCGGGTAGTAGCGGGCGATGGACTTGTGTTTGCCTTCGAAGTGCACTTCCCCGTAGATCTCGTCCGACAGCAGGATCAGCTCATACTTGCGTGCTACGTTGGCGATTGCCAGCAGCTGATCGTCGGTGTAGGTGCAGCCGGTGGGATTGGACGGATAGTTGAGAATCAGGATGCGTGGCCGGGAGGGGTCATCCCTGCAGACGATGTCGAGTTCTTCGGCGGTCAGTTGCCAGTTGTTTTCCGCGTGGGTCGGCAGCCAGTGCACCGAGCGGCCGATGATGCGGGCCTGGGGTGCGTAGGACACCCAGCTGGGCCGGGGAATCAGCAGGTCACCGTAGTAGGCCAGCTGCAGCATGAACAGCAGTTCCTTGGAGCCGGGGCCGATCAGTACGTCTTCCCAGCCAGAGCGCATGCGCTCGCTGCGGTTGATGTAGTCGGAAATGGCTTCTCTCAGACTCTTGAGCCCCTTGACCGGAAGATAGTCTTTTTCCTGAGCATGTTGCTGCAGTGCCTTTACGATCCGGTCCGGCACCGGGAAGGGTGACTGGCCCAGGCCCAGCTTGATGATGTCGCGGCCTTCGGAGCGGAGCTGGTTGCTCAGCTCGTTGATGCGCAGGGTGGCCGAGGGCTGGATGCCCCGGACGTTGAGGTTAATGGCGTAGTGATGATCGGTCTTTATGTTCATGGCTCCGGAATCTGCAGTTGTGGCAGGTATTCACGGTGAGTATAGGGGACATGAGGGGTTTGTGAATCCGGGCCGGGGTAGGTGATTGCCGCAGACCCGGTCAGGCGTGGGGGGTCATGCTGCCGGACCGATGCGATGCGGGTCCAGTTCCATGTGAATAATGCGCTGACCGAGCATGATGACCCGCCCCTGATAGCGCTGCTCACCGGTGGAGGTAAAATCGAACAGGAAACGCCGCCAGACCCGCAGGTGACCGTCCGCATCCCGTTTGAACCAGAGGCCACGCAGGTAAACCGCATCGTCCAGCAGCATCACATCCATTCGTTTGCAGTAGGCCTTCGCCGATTGCAGGACAGAGTCCTTGATGGCCTTGGCCCGCCACCAGTACCAGATCATAAAACCGGCCAGAAACAGCCAGAAAAGGGTTCCGAGTGTCACGTTGAATATCTCCGCAGAATACCCGGAAGCCTACACTAACCGCCGCCTGTCTGGAAATCAGGCCTTCTCTGGTACCGGCCCCTGAATCGTCCGCAGGCGCTGGCAGAGCATCTGCAGGAAGTGGTCGCTGAGCAGGTGGGCGCTGTCCACATCCTGTCCCAGGGCATCGGATTCCATGCGGGCGCTCTCACTGCTGCGCACCGACGCGGTGCCCAGCTCAAGCAGCCGGGCTGCCTGCTGCTCCACCTGGGTGCCAACAGCGGACTGTTCTTCAGTGGCACTTGCCACCTCCCGGGAGCACTGACCGATGATGTCGATATCTTTCAGCGTGTCTTCCAGTGCTCCCGCGACATCCCGAGCCTGGCTGGCCGTGGTATTGCAGGACTTGCTGCCCCTGTGGATAAGTTCTACCGCAGTATGGGTGTCCCCCTGCAGGGAGAGGATCATTTCCTCGATCTGACGGGTGGATTCGTGGGTTCGCCGGGCCAGCCCCCGCACCTCGTCCGCCACCACCGCAAACCCACGGCCGGCCTCTCCCGCCCGGGCCGCTTCAATGGCGGCATTCAGGGCCAGAAGATTGGTTTGCTCGGCGATGCCGGAGATCACATCCAGTACCATGCCGATTTCGTTACTGCGGGTCGAAAGGCTCTCGATACCCCTGTTGGCACTGGTCAATTGCTCCTCCAGGGTAGCAAGTGAGGCCTGCATCTCATCCAGTTGCTGCTGGCACTGACCGGCAGAGCGGGTGGCATTCTCCGTAGCATCATGGGTGCGGCTGGTCAGCTCGGAGACCTTGCGTATGCTCTGGGCCAACTCCTCGAAGGCCCGGGTGATGTCTTCGATGTCCTTCTGCTGGCTGAGAATACTGTCGACCGAATCCGAGACCCAGCGGGATGTCTTCTGTTTGCGGTTCTGCAGGTTGCCCAGGTTGGTATGCATGCGGGCTGAAATGGCCCTTAGGGTGGAGTTGCGCTTCTGCCGGTCAAATTCGACCCAGGCGGCTTCGTCGCGCCGGCCGGTGTAAATCCAGGGCATGGCCGGGTGGGCCTCGCAGCAGGTATCCCGGGCCATGCGCATCATGGGCCTGGCCATCAGGCCGATGCTGGCAAATACCGCCAGAAGCAATACCTGGATGGTTGCGGCCAGTGGCACTGAGAGCGCCGGTAGTGTGATGCCGGCAATCAACCCGGCGAGCATCAGATACATGAGTGAAATCTTTACCGCCATAGGCGCGGCAGCAGCCAGGCAGCGACGCGGTACCTCACCGGAACGCCAGTGTTTGTAGACGATTTCCGCCCGCTTGATCTGGGCTGCGCTCGGGCGGCATCGCACCGACTGGTATTCAACAATCTCACCGTTACGGCGAATCGGTGTGACGAAGGCATCTACCCAGTAATGGTCGCCGTTTTTGCAACGGTTCTTGACCATTCCTTTCCAGGACTCGCCTTTTCGTATGGTGTTCCAGAGATCTTCGAAGGCCCCGGTTGGCATATCCGGGTGGCGAATGATGTTGTGGTATTCCCCGACCAGTTCGTCTTCCGTGAAACCTGCCACTTCGCTGAACTCCGGGTTGACCGACGTGATGCGGCTGGTCAGGTCCGTGGTGGTGATCAGGTGGTAGTGGTCCGGATAGATCTGTTCCTTGCCGGTAACCGGCTCGTTCCTGCGCATGGCTGTGCCTCATTGCTTCAGCAGTTCTGGAGTGTCTGCTCTGCATAAAATGTGGTTGGCAAGCGAGGGATAAGATAGCCTGATATTGCAGAATTTTTGAATCTATGGGGTATTTCGTTAGTTTTATGCGTATATCCCTGCAAAGTCTGCAATATGTGGCCAGATGCGACGGTTTTTCCGGCTTAAGCTCAGATATCGGTACATTGTCAAAGAGAAGGGATGGAATCCATGCCGTCGCTACCGGAATCTCACTACCGGGCCGCGTTTGACCAGCTCCCGCATGCCATGATGTTGGCCACGGACGAACCGCGGATTATGTATATTAACGAGATGTTCCGCAGGGTCACCGGCTACCACGAGGGGGACGTGATTGGCCATCGTCCGTCGGTGCTCAGTTCCGGGGTGCACCCACCGGAATTTTACCGGGACATGTGGGCATCCCTGACAAGCAAGGGGCACTGGGAAGGCGTCATCTGGAACCGCCGCAAGAGCGGCGAGACCTACCCCCAGTGGCTCAGTATCTACCCGGTACAGACCGGGGAAGGCCGGTTCTACGCCGGAGTATTTTCTGATGTGGGGGAAAATCGGGTCAGCAACGAGTCCATTACTGCTCTGGCTTACTACGATCCGCTGACCGGGCTGGCCAATCGCTCCCTGTTCCAGGAATTCCTGAAGGCCAGGGTTACCCAGGGCGCCCGCAGCGAGAGCCGCTTTGCAGTATTGTTCATCGATCTGGATTTCTTTAAGGGCGTGAATGACCTGCACGGCCACGCTTGCGGCGACCGTATTCTGGTTCATATGGCGGCCACCCTGCGAAGTGTATTGCGGGAGGGGGATATTGTTGCCCGCCTCAGTGGTGATGAATTCGCCGCCATCGTGAATGCCGGAACGAGTGAGGAACTTGAACATCTGCTGCGAAGGATCTTCCAGGCGTTGACGTCCCCGGTCGTGATTGAAGGGAGGGAATTTTTTCTGTCTGTCTCGGTGGGTGCGGCACTTTTCCCCGGCCACGGCCAGACAGCCGCTGAACTGCTGCAGAACTCGGATCGTGCCATGTTCTCTGCCAAGCAGGCGGGGCGGGGCTGCGCGCGCATTTACAGCGCTGCTGAGTCGAAAGAGGGCATGCGGACCCAGCGTCTAACCGAGGCGCTGCAGGGGTCCCTCAAACTGTCACCGGAAGAGTTCTCGGTGGTTTATCAGCCCCAGTACGATTTGCAATCAGGTACCATGACCGGGATGGAGGCCCTGCTGCGCTGGACCCATCCGGTGCTGGGGGATGTACCCCCCGGTGAGTTTGTGCCCATGGCGGAACAGCGGGGGCTGATACACGAGTTGACCGGTGTGCTGATCCGGCGTGTCTTGACGGATCTGCAGACCCTGTCGTCCGATAATGTCGGGCCCATGGTGCTGGCAATCAATATTTCCGCTCGTCAGATTACTGATGGACGGCTGGCGGATCTGCTGGCTCCTTTCATCAGGGAAACCCGTCAGCGGGGCTGGCAGCCGGAAATCGAGATCACCGAGACCCACCTGATGAACCTGGCCCCCCTCTGTTTGCAGCGCCTGGAGGAATTTGGCCGTCAGGGCGTACGTGTGGCTATTGACGACTTTGGCACCGGCTACTCATCCCTTGCCTATCTGCACAACCTGCCGGTGCATGTTCTTAAGATCGACCGGCAGTTTGTCAGCCGGCTCCAGGAGGGCTGCCGGGATTCGCGGATTGTGACGGCCATTGTTGCAATTGCCGAAGCCATGCAACTGGAAGTGGTAGCAGAGGGTATCGAGGACGAACTGCAAAGGAGGATTTTGCGGGAAATGCGCTGCCATCGTGGCCAGGGTTTTTTCTTGGCGAGGCCATCCTCGTGGGCCACGATAACCGACCATTTTCTTGATGTCGGTCAATTAAAGTGATGCAAAGCACGCACTTTGCACTATTTTGCAACAAACGGCTTGGTGGGAGTGGTTGTCTGACATAAAAAGTGCCCGGAATCCTCAAGAGCCTGTTGTATGCCTTATCGACCTGTACCGATGGAGTTTGCAGCCTACCTGCGGTTAAGTGGTGCATCGTCCTTGGAATGGTCCGCGGCTTTTTGCCGGCTTTCCGGATGTGATCAGGTGCAGTGTGTGCCGGAGCAACCGGGCACCCCGGTGGGCAGTCTCTCCGCACTCACTCTGGATAGCGGGGCGCTTTGCTATTATTCCGCCGACCAGAGCTTCCGTATGGAAGACCTGAATTGTGACTTCAGTTCACTGCTTCTGGTCCGTCAGGGGGAGGTGGCCCTCACCGCTAGTGGAACCAACTTGCAAGCCGGTGATCTTTATTGTCTTCCCGGCGGCTCGGGGGGCGACATGCAGGTTGGCAAGGGCGCGCGAGTACTGGTGATCAAATGGTTTGCCGGACCCTTTGCCAGTTGCTGCCGGCAACCCAGTCCAGTGACCCGCCGCGGTATCGATCTGCTGTTGTGCGATTTCATGCAGCGCTCCCGCTTCTTCCGTGACCATGACGATGCGGTTGCCAGTGGTAACCGGCTTCTGGAGACCCTGGACATTGCGTTGACATCGGATCTCCACATCCGGGAGCCGAAACCGGTGCCGCAGGATAAGCGGGTTCAGCGAGCTGTGGATCATATCGAACAGAATCGCGAGTGGTCGTTCAGTCTGGCGGAGCTGGCGGGTATCGCGGGTGTGAGTGAGCGCAACCTTTACTATCTGATGCAGCGGGAAACCGGGCTTACACCCTATCGTTTTTTCCAGCGTTGCCGGCTGCTCAGGGTTCGGTTGCGCCTGGTGAATTGCCAGTGCCGCGAACCCCACATCTCCCGGTATGCCTCGGATGAGGGGTTCTCCCATCTTGGGCGCTTTGCCGGCCTGTATCGTGAGCATTTCGGCGAGTTGCCCAGCGAAACGGTGCAGTGGCGCACCAGCCTGGCCGATTCGGTTGTCGAAACTGGTTAATAAGCACAGGTTGCAGCAAAAAAAAGGCCGACTCCCTAGGGAGCCGGCCTTTTTCATGGCGCCAGAACCGATCAGCTGGTCTGGCTGTTTTCCTTCAGGTCTTCGTCGTCGCCGTATTCTGACTCTGCGGTGCCGTGATGGTCACGTCCCAGCAGTATGTAGAATGCCGGTAGCACGAAAACGGTGAAGAATGTGCCGATGCCCAGCCCGGTGGCTATGGTCAGGCCGATGGCAAAGCGGCTTTCCGCGCCCGGGCCGACGGCAATCAGCAGTGGCACCATGGCGAAGATCAGCGCCAGCGAGGTCATGATGATGGGGCGCAGCCGGATAGCCGCCGCTTCCACCACTGCCTGTCGCTTGCTGAGGCCCTTGTCCACCTGTAGCTGGTTGGCAAATTCCACAATCAATATGCCGTTCTTCGATACCACGCCGATCAGTGTGATCAGGCCCACCTGGGTGTAGATGTTCATGGTGGCAAAGCCGAGCACGATGAACGCCATGGCACCTGCCACAGACATGGGGACCGATACCAGGATGATAAACGGATCACGCCAGCTCTCGAACTGCGCCGCAAGCACCAGGTAGATCACCAGCAGCGACAGGAAGAAGGTCACCGCCAGGGCGCTGCCCTGTTGGGCAAACTGCCGTGACTGACCGGTGTAGTCATAGCTGAAGCCCTGGGGGAATATTTCTCCGGCGCTCTGTTCAATGAAGGCCATGGCATCACCCTGGGTGACACCCGGCATCACCACGCCTTCCAGAGTCAGGGAGTTCAGCTGGTTGAACTGGGTGCGTTGCGAGGGCTCAACATCCTTCTCAAAGCTGACCACGCTGCTCAGGGGTACCAGCTCTCCGTTATCGGCCCGGATGTAGTATTCATTCAGCGCCTGTTCGTCCAGCCGGAACTTCTTGTCTACCTGAGGAATGACCTGGTAAGACCGGCCCTGCATGCTGAAACGGTTTATGTAGCCACCACCCAGCATGCTGGACAGAGCCTGGCCAATATTCTGCATCGACAGGCCAAGGTCCGCCACCCGGTCGCGGTCCACTTTAATCCGGGTTACCGGCCGGTCGAAGTCGATGGACTTCTGCAGGAACATGAAATTCCCGCTTTGCATGGCTTTGCCCAGCATTTCGTTGGCCACATCATTGAGGCGTTCGTAGCTCTCACCGGTGGTGATCACGAACTGGAACGGCAGGCCGCCCCCGGAGCCAGGCAAGGATGGCCGTGGGAAAACAGCTGTCTGAAGACCGGTCACCTTTTTCAGCTCCGCAGCCAGTTTCGGCTGCACTTCAAACTGGCTGATCTCGCGCTCGCTCCAGGGGGCCATCTTGAAGCCCCCGAAAACGGCGTTGGGGGACGTGATGCCGAGGATCATGAAATCTTCCTCGTAGCCTGGCACTGTTTCCATGCGCGCCTGAACTTCGTTGCCATGTTCCTGCAAATATTCCAGGTTTGAAGTCTGCGGTCCGAGTCCCTGATAGAAGAGAATCCCCTGATCTTCTGTGGGGGCCAGCTCGCTCTGGCTCATCATCAACATGAAGTAGATGGAGCCCAGAACCACCACGGCGAAGAAAATCACCACGGACTTGGTGTCCATCAGGCTGTCCAGGGCCCGCTTGTAGCCGTTGGCCAGGCCGCTGAAAGTCTTTTCCACCAGCTGCTCAAATTTGCCGGGGTTGCCGTGGGGTTTGAGGACCTTGCCGGACAGCATGGGGGACAGGGTCAGAGCAACAATACCTGAGATCACCACGGTACCCGCCAGGGTGAAGGCAAACTCGGTAAACAGGGAACCGACCAGACCGCCCATGAAACCGATCGGGGCGTAAACCGCCACCAGGGTCGTGGTCATGGCGATAATAGGCGTGGCCATTTCCCGGGCACCGCTGATGGCTGCCTGGAAGCGGGATTCGCCTTCCTCGATGTGACGATGGACGTTTTCCACCATGATGATGGCATCATCCACCACCAGGCCGATGGCCAGCACCATTGACAGCAGGGTCAGCAGATTCAGGGAGAAACCCATCATCAGCATCACGAAGGCTCCGCCCACCAGCGATAGCGGCACGGCGACTGATGGTACAATGGCGGCCCGCAATGAGCCCAGGCACAGGAAGACCACCACCAGTACGATTACCAGCGCCTCGAGCAGGGTGCTGATCACTTCCTGGATGGAGTTGTCGATAAAATCCGATGCATCATAGGCCAGGCGCACATTCAGTCCGGAGGGCAACTGGCTCTTGATTCCGGGCAGTTCATTCTTGACCAGTTGCGCCACCGTCAGTGGATTGGCACCCGGGGCCAGCTCAATGGCGACGTAGGTAGCCGGTTGTCCCTTGTAAAGCGCAAGGGTGTCGTAGTTCTCTGATCCCAGTTCCACCCGGGCAATGTCCTTAAGCCGGATGATGGAGCCGTTCTGTTGCTTGACCACAAGGTTCCTGAACTGGTCGGGATCGGCCACGTCGGTATTCGCCGTCATGCTTATTTTGGTGTACCTGCCTTCGGTATTACCGACCGCTGCCTGATAGTTGTTCTGCAAAAGTATCTGCACCACCTGCTGTGGCGTCATATCCACCGCCGCCAGGCGTTCCGGATCCAGCCAGGCCCGCAGAGCGAATTTCCGGCCCAGCAGTTCTGCTTTGCCTACACCGGACAGAGCCTGCAGTTTTGGTTGTACCACCCGGGTCAGATAATCGGTAATCTGCGGCACCGCCAGTTCGTCGCTATAAAAAGCAATGTACATCAGTGCCGTGGTGTCACCGGTGGTAGAGGTAATCACGGGATCCTGGGCATCCTCGGGCAACACATTGCGCTGGCTGGCCACCTTGGCCTGGATTTCCGCCAGGGCCGCATTGGCGTCGTAGTTCAGCACCATCTTTGCTTCGATGACGGATGTACCCTGAGTACTGCGAGAGGTCAGGTAATCAATGCCACTGGCTTCGGCAATCGCTTGTTGCAGCGGTGTGGTGATAAAGCCTTTCACAAGGTCGGAACTGGCACCGGGGTAGGCCGTTGTGACGGTCACGGTGGTGCTCTCGAGTTCTGGATACTGGCGTATCTCCATTTCCATTGCAGCCCGGGCACCGAGCAGCAATATCAGCAGACTGACCACTGTGGCCAGAACCGGCCGATGTATGAATATGTCGGTAAAGCGCATTATTCAGATGCCTCCGCCTGTTGGTCATCCTGGATGGTGACCCGTTGTCCCGCACGCAACCTGAGAAGCCCCTTGGCAACGACCTGCTCACCGGCTTCCAGCCCTTTGAGGACAGCCACCCGTCCGTCACGGGTTTCGCCTGTTTCGACGGTACGACGGTTGACGATCAGCTCGCCTTTGTCATTTTTGGCAACCACGAAAACAAAGTCGCCATAGGTGTTATAGGAAATGGCAGTGCGGGGAACCGTGACCAGTTCGCGGTCTTCAGGCTGAAGGGTCTGGACGGTTGCGAACATACCTGGGCGAAGCATGTTGTCGGAGTTGGCCAGGGTTGCGCGGATTCGCACGGTGCGGGTTTCCGGATTGACCGAGGTATTGATGGCGCTGACCTTGCCGCTGAAGGTCTGGTCCGGAACCGAGGCTACGGTGGCAATTACCTTATAGCCTTTATCAACGCGGGGAAGCTCTTTCTCGGACAGAGTGTAGTCCACGTAGATCGGGTCCAGCATATTGATCTCGACAATCGCTGTGCCGGTGGCGAGGTATTCACCCTGGTCCACCATCCGCAGGCCCAGCTTGCCGTCAAATGGTGCACGGATAACCTTTTTGCTCAGTTGGGCTTCCGCTTCATTAACCCTGGCCTGGGCGGCATCGTAATTTGCTTTTGCCTTGTCGTAGTCTGACTGGGAGACTGCCCGCTTGGGCAGCAGGTCAGATACGCGTTCGAACTCCTGCCGGGCCAATTGTGCCTCTGCACGGCGGGTGCGTACCGCAGCCTGGTCGATGTCGGAATTCAGCCGGATAAGCACGTCGCCCTGGCGGACCATGTCCCCGGACTCGAAGTTGATTTCCTCAACCACGCCAGGTACCTCATTGGCGACCTGAATGCCGTTAACGGCTTCAGTGCCGCCCACAGCCTTGATGGCGGGGGTCCACTTTTCCTGCCGGGCTTCAGTCGCTGAAATAATGACGGGCGGCTGAGGCTGAGACAGTTTCTCTTTCATCTGGCCGAATTGCATGAATTTGTAGCCAAAAATGCCGCCGAGCACGACACCGAGAAAAATGATGACGATTAGAAAGCGGGAAGCCGTTTTCATAGTGCAGATCCTGATAGTGGTCAGTTTGTTTGGCAGTTGTACGGAACAGGTTTGCTATTGGACGAACCCCGTGAGGCAGTCGGGGCTCAAAAGCGAATAGCATCCTATACAAGGTGAGCGTCTTTGTCACGAGTTCGAAGGCAAAGGAATGTATTCTGCAGCAGAATACAAGACAATGCGAGGGCCGGTGTTACGGGTGTCCCTGGCATTGTTTGAGCTATGCTGCGACAGATTTCATTGACTCTTTATACGAGTGATTTTAATGCATTGGGTATTGGGAATTATTCTGACTATCGTTTTATTTGTGGGTCTGAGCAAGTGGAACGAGCTGGACCCGCCTGCCCGCAAGGCTGCAACCTGGAAAGTGGTGCTGGGTGCGGGGGCTGCCGTACTGTTGCTGCTGGTGCTGAC
Organism: Marinobacter sp.; assembly: GCA_014359475.1. Lineage (GTDB taxonomy): Bacteria > Pseudomonadota > Gammaproteobacteria > Pseudomonadales > Oleiphilaceae > Marinobacter. The sequence continues at coordinate 31,594 of JACIZI010000032.1, forward strand.
TGGCCGGGTGCATGTACTGACAGCGGCCGTTGCCGGGCTGCTCCCTCTGCTGCGCAAACTGCCGATGCTGCTCAAGCTGCTGCCCTGGGTGAAGAAGGTGGCGGGCCAGCAGCAAAATAGTGGCGGACCCGGAGGGCAGCGGCGGCAGGAGGCTACTGCAAACAATGGTGAAATGACGGTGGCGGAGGCCTGCCGGGTACTGGGCGTGGACCGGGGGTGTAGTCGTGAGGAAGTGGTGACTGCCCACCGCCGTCTGATCCAGAAACTGCACCCGGACAGGGGCGGCAATGATTATCTGGCAGCCCGGGTCAATGAAGCCAAAGAGGTGCTGCTCCGGCAGTTCTCCTGAGGGATCACATCACCTCGACACGCACCTCGAATACCTGGTTGTTCCGGCTATCGCCGCCCACTTGATAGGTAATTCCGTTTTCTTCCACGGCACGGGTCTCGCGGGCGCTCCCGAGCTCCACCCATTCCCCGGTGGTTACACGGCGTATGGTCATCACCGCTTCTGTCTCATAGCCCTGGATATCGTTCTCCGGGTCATTCTCGAACGACATGATGGTCAGTTCGACCATCTGGTCGGAAATGACCTGGGGGCTGACCAGAAAACCACTGCGGGTTTCCACCTGTTGTAGAATCGCAGCCGGGTTTCGCCCACCCCGAATGGCGACGGGAAGGGTGCGAACCTGCCCCTGGGTAATGTGCGCAGACTGCCCGCCCTGAACCACCACCGACCGCTCCTGCCGGCTTCGGGTAGTGGTGACCTTGCGCTCTGCCTGCACCGACACCTGACTACCGTTGGCTGAAACGCCGCCACCGCTGCGTGCACCGGACCCTGTCTGGCGGCTGCGGACCGTAATGCGCATCTGTGCCGGGGCCACATCCAGGGTCTGGATCAGTCGGCCGGCCTCATCCAGAGCCTCGGCATCGCCTCGGATAACCAGTTGCTGCCCCTGGGCGGTCACACGAATCTGCCCGTCGCCATACAACTGGCGGATCTGGCCGGCGATATCCTCCGCCGTCCGGTTATTAACCTTATAGGTGCGGGACTCTATCGCCGCCTGGGCCAGGGAAGTCGTTGTCAGCAGCAGAACCACAGCGAACAGTGAAGAAAATGAGCGCTGGAACCGGGCCATGATGTTCTCCGCAGAAAATGGATCTGATCCCCGGAACGGTAAAAACCAGTTGCAGGAATACGGACCGAGGTTATATGTCCAAAAGCATGAAGACCTCAAACGCGGCCTGTCAATTGAAACTTGTGAAAGCTTTCAGTGAAAACCTGAAGGCGGCGGCCACCGGACTCAAAAAGCCCCACCCGTTTCCCTTTCGTGTCGTGGGCCATGCACGAACCAGAACCACTAAAAACGAAGTTCCGGAAACCAGGCTCAGTCTCCGGATTCCTCACCAGAAACGGTAGACAACAGAAGCTGCCCCGCAAGGGCAAGCAGCACGCCACCCATCAGGCGATCCAGCCAGTGCCCGAAGCGCCCGAAGGCGCGCCGCACCCGGGGCAGGGTGAAAAACCTCGCTACCAACGCAAACCACAACCCTGTGGCCAGCGCCATGTAAAGCCCATAAGCCGCCTGCACTCCCACCGGCGTACCTGGGCTGATGACCACCGAGAACAGCGAGACAAAAAACAACGTCGCCTTCGGATTCAGTACATTCGTCAGAAACCCCAGCCGGAAGGCTGCAAACCCGGACTGGGCCGGAGTATTGTCGGTATCCACGTGGATTGCGCCGGCGTTTGACCTGAGACACTGGATCGCAATCCACGTCAGGTAGAGTGCACCGATAAGTTTCAGGATACTGAACAGCGTCAGGGATTGCTGAATGATAATACCGATGCCCAGCAGCGAATAGGTGATATGCACGAAAATGCCAGTGCCAATACCAACAGCGCTCAGCAGGGCATTGCGGCGGCTTTGCAGCAGCGCCTGGCGGATCATGATGGCGAAATCCGGGCCGGGGCTGGCGACGGCAAGCAGGTGAACAATGGCAACGGTGGCGAACTCGGCCCGGTAATCGTGCATCTGGCTCTGATCTCCTGACAGTTGGCGGAACGTAAGTTCAGGCATTAGGGTTTAAACTGGAAAGGATAGAGGTACAGGCGCACAAAATCCTGTGTTAAATACAACCTAATAACCTGACGGAGTGGACTGTGGATAAACGACATGCAGATGTGGCGGTGATTGGTGCCGGCACCGCCGGTATGGTGGCCTACAAGCAGGCTACCAGGCACACCGACTCGGTGCTGTTGATTGAGGGCGAACAGTACGGCACCACCTGTGCCAGGGTAGGCTGTATGCCCAGCAAGCTGCTGATTGCCGCCGCCGAAGTGGCACACCAGGTGGGGCAGGCAAAGACGTTTGGTGTCGAACCCGGCGAGGTCCGGATCAATGGTCCGGCGGTGATGGAGCGGGTGCGCACCGAGCGCGACAAGTTTGTAGCTCCGGTGGTGAAATCCATGGAATCCCTGCCGGAAGAACATCGCCTGATGGGACACGTGCGGTTTATCGACAGCCACCGGCTGATGGTCGGTGACCAGACCGAGGTCCATGCAGAGCGCATTGTGATTGCCACCGGCTCTCGTCCCAATATCCCCGGTATTCTCAAGGAAGCTGAAGACCGCCTGGTGGTGAACGACGATGTGTTCGACTGGCAGGACCTGCCCGGTTCCATAGCGGTTTTTGGTCCGGGTGTGATCGGCGTGGAACTTGGTCAGGCCCTGAGCCGGCTTGGGGTTCGCGTACGCCTGTTCGGTGTCAGCGGTGGGCTGGCGGGTATCCGGGACGAGGTGGTCCGTGACTATGCCCTGAAAACCTTCAGCGAAGAAATGGTCCTGAGCCCCAAAGCAGACACCAGGCGTGTGGAGCGGGTGGATGGGGGCGTGCAAATCACCTGGGAAGAAGACGGACAGGAGCACCAGGAAACCTTCGACTACCTGCTGGCGGCCACCGGTCGTCGGCCCAACATCGACCACCTGGATATCCAGAACGCCGGTATCGAAACCGATGACCGGGGTATGCCGCTATTTGACCCCTACACCATGCGTTGCGGCGACAGCCACATCTTTATCGCAGGGGATGTCAACAATGACCGGCCCCTGTTGCATGAAGCGGCCGACGAAGGCGGAATTGCGGGCGATAACGCCGGCGCCTGGCCGGATATCAGGGCAGGGCATCGCAAAGTGCCTCTGTCGGTGGTCTTCACTGACCCGCAAATCGCCAGTGTGGGGTTGTCGCCGCAACAGGTCAATGAACGGTGCGCTGGATGTTTCGCCGTGGGTGAGGTGTCATTCGAAGATCAGGGGCGCAGCAAGGTGATCGGCAAGAACCGGGGCCTGCTGCGGGTCTATGGTGAGCATGGCAGTGGCATCTTCATGGGTGCCCAGATGTTCGGCCCGGCGGCCGAACACATCGCCCATCTGCTGGCCTGGTGTGCCCAGAAGCGCATGACCGTGAATGAGATGCTGGAAATGCCGTTCTACCATCCGGTGATTGAGGAGGGGCTGCGAACGGCTCTGAAAGACCTGGGCAGGAAGCTGAGAATGGGCCCTGAAGGGGGCGACGACTGCATGGACTGTGGGCCGGGGGGCTGACTCCCCGGCCACCATCAAACGGTAGGCTGGTGCAGGTCGGTGCGGCTGGCGCTTGCATTCTTCTGGTGCCGTGCCCATATCTTCTCATGGAAGAAGTAGGCTACGGTGTTGATGGACGGCTCCACCAGAGCGATCAGACTGCCGATGAGCAAGTCACCGGTCAGCATATAGGCAACGGAGAAAGCCACAAAGAAGTGAGTGATCGCAAAGGTGATCGTCTTCAGCAGTGATTGATCTCCGTCCTGGTCGTGATTGTGTATGAACAGTTTCAGGGCACTCATGGCTTTGCTCCTGTTGAATTCTGATCGTTGGGCTTATTGGAACGCAGTTGAGAATTATTTGGAAATAAATTATACGGAGCGATCCGATAGCTTCAGCATATCGTTCTTTCGGAAGTGGGATTGGCTATAGCTATCGAGGGTATTGCATGTTCAAGGTTTTCTTCATTGCCCGGACCTGTGTACAGTGAAGGGCAGAACACTCGAAACCAGGCACTCAAGGAGGTGCGTAATGAGTAAGAACTTCATCGGTCTTGATACAGAAAAAACGACCAAACTGGCCAGCGCGTTGAATGATCTGCTGTCCAACTACCAGATTTTCTATATGAACGTGCGTGGTTACCACTGGAACATCAAGGGCGATAACTTCTTCGAACTGCACGCCAAGTTTGAAGAACTGTACGACGACCTGCTGCTGAAAATTGACGAGATTGCCGAGCGGGTACTGACGCTGGGCCATCGTCCTGCGCACGCCTACAGCACTTACATGGAAAAGTCTGAAATACCTGAGCGCAAGGACGTATCCGATGGCAAGGAGGCGGTTGACAACATCGTAGAGAGCTTCGCCAAACTGATTGGCAAACAGCGGGAACTGCTGCACCTGGCGGGTGAAGCGGACGACGAAGGCACCATTGCCCTGATGAGCGATTACATCTCCCAGCAGGAGAAAACGGTGTGGATGTACCGGAGCTACCTCGGTCAGTAAGACCGGAAGCTCCAGCAGTGACTGGTGGCGACCTTCGGGTCGCCACGACTCCGGGCCTTGGAATGAAGGCGAAGTCGCAATGGAAAGGGTATCGCGTGACTGGCCTGTTCAGGCGGAAAAGCGGTCACCGTGCCGCCACTTGTTTTAGCTGTTCAACTCAGGATCTAAAAGAAATCTGCGCATCTGACTCTCTTCTCTCATGACGTGTAAGATAAGAACGATGCCATCTTCGTTCCGATAAAAAATGCGGCAAGGTCTGACATACAGTTCACGATAGATCGAATCAGGCAACTCTGGTGGTACATGGCCGGACTCTGGAAACAGCTTAAGTCGCTCTACTGTTGAGAAGATTTCTTTCACAAGGCTGCTAGCACACGCGGCTACGGAATGAAGGCGGAGCCGCAGCGTAGTAGACGTCGCCGTGCCTGGTCCTCCACCAGTGATTCTATTTCTTTCAATTGCTGCCGGTTTGGAGCTGCGAAGCAGCGGAAAATCGGTCGCTGTGCAGCCGCTGTTATGTTTCGTCATCGTTGATTTCGGACGTCCGTAATAGCTGGCTACTGCGACGCACAGTCAGAATATCAGCCCAGCCTCTGATGACAGCATTGAGTTTCGCCAGCAGAGCGTGGAAGGGGATGCCCCGGTACTTCGCCAGCACACCTCGCACCTTCTCCAGCAATTCTCCGGTCTTACCGTCCTGTGGCTGGACCAGTAAGGTCCCCCGGTACTTCCTGTAGTGGAATCCCAGGAAGTTGAAGCCTTGCCCGATATGGCGGATCCGCGTTTTCTCGGTTGAGAGTTGTAGCCCCCGCTGTGCCAGGAACTGCTCGACCTGTGGCCGGACGTCGTGTTCCAGGATAGCGGGACTCTTCCCTGTGATGATAAAGTCGTCTGCGTATCGTGCTCATATACCCCGATTTAAGCCACTGTTTTAACACCGGCCTGGGCAACGGGATGTGCGTCAACAGCCATTCATGACTGATGCGGTCGAAACAGGCTTTGATATCGGCTTCCAGAACCCATTGTGCGGCGGTTCGTTGCGCCAATACAATGAAGCCTTGCTTGCAGGTATCGTGCAGGCTTCGCTTCTCTCGAAAGCCATATTCATAAAATCGATCCCGCACATTCACTCGCACCAAAGCACCAAGGGGACGTCTGTCCACTTTCGTGTCGGACAAAGCCTGAATCCGTATGCCTTCCATTACAGAAGGCCCTTCGCTTCTTCCCCAGTCTCATCGACGCAGAGTCTCCGGCTCCATCACTGGTTACCTTCTTCCTTCCTGAAGGCTCTACGACATTGCCATGTTCTGCATGAATACCTTAGCGAGTGAGTTAGATGGAACCTGTATCCCGGCAATGCGGTGTCTACGCGTGACCCACGTTATCAAGGTCACGACCGAGATTGCTTACCTTTTGGTGACTGCCTGTCAGCGCCTTTGGCAGATCTGGCATCTCACGGAACGTCAACGGTTCTTCACATCTGTTCATCCTGTCACTCCATCCCGGTGTCCCGTCTGGTTAATTCGCTAATCTACTGCGTGGCGCTGAGGCCCTTGGCCAAGGCGCCAGTGCGCAGGTGTGGTGGTTCCACATCAAGTGCTGGCAACACGCGCAGCTTTGTAGTGGAGGCGAAGCCGCAACGAAAAAGCTGTCGCTGTGCTTGGCCTTGTTAGGGCTATTGCGCTATAGTTGTACGGAGTTTCCGTACGTGATGGTGGGGCTATGGACATAATCAGTGTAAACAAATTTAGAGACAATCTGAAAAACCTTGTCGAGCAGGTCATTAGTAGACACGAGCCCCTCAAGGTAACGCGTCGTGCCGGAGAGGCTTTCGTGATTATTAGTGCTGAGGACTGGGAGAGAGAGCAAGAAACCCTGCACGTTCTCCAGAACCGAGACCTAATGCAACAGATTGCGGCCTCCCTCAATACTCACAGCCGTGGCCAAGGATTCACACCTGATGATGAGCAGATGAATGAGATCACTGGTATTTGAGGGCAACACCTGGGAAGCCTATGAAAAGATGCGCGAGAAAGACAAAAAGCTGCACAAGGCTCTCTGCAAATTGTTGAAAGAAATGCTCCGGTCTGAAGATCCATCCACTGGCACCGGCAAACCTGAACCGCTCAAACACAACTTATCAGGCCTGTGGTCAAGACGCATCTCACAGAAGGACAGGCTGATATACCGGTTCGATGATAAATCCATTTATATTTTCGCCATTGGTGGACACTACGATCAGCCCTAACATTTGTATATGAGTCCCAAAGACCATTTTCACCAAGACTCATATCTCAATAACGTTTTACTCGAAGCTAGCAGCCTGTCGGACTTAAGGCTAATCTACTGCGCCGGTGGGAAAACGGCTCATATTTCCCGGCTTTTTCGTTGCATAGAACCACTATGCGCCTCAAAATCCAGAAAATCTGCGCTCGCTTTCCCACCTTGCTCG